>NZ_CANMVP010000119.1 GCF_947501385.1 uncultured Polaribacter sp. | reverse complement strand
ATGCTTCTTCTAAGTCAGGATATTTTTCGAATAGAACTTCTGCTCTTTTAGATTGATTTTTAGTCCATTTACTACTTGATTTATATAACAGATACCTGCTTCTAGCTAATAATTGTTTGAGTGTGTCTCCATTGGATAATAGCTTTGGAGTATATTTTAAAGATTTACTTCGAGCATATTCTATAGCATCGTTTTCAGCATC
>NZ_CANMVP010000118.1 GCF_947501385.1 uncultured Polaribacter sp. | reverse complement strand
ATGCTTCTTCTAAGTCAGGATATTTTTCGAATAGAACTTCTGCTCTTTTAGATTGATTTTTAGTCCATTTACTACTTAATTTATATAACAGATACCTGCTTCTAGCTAATAATTGTTTGAGTGTATCTCCATTGGATAATAGCTTTGGAGTATATTTTAAAGATTTACTTCGAGCATATTCTATAGCATCGTTTTCAGCATC
>NZ_CANMVP010000117.1 GCF_947501385.1 uncultured Polaribacter sp. | reverse complement strand
TAATACAGCCCGTGTAAAACTAATACTGTAATTTAGTTGGATAAATTAAAAATAAAACGGAGTTATTAGACGAACTGGCGTTACAAATAATTTAAAACTACGATTACATCCACATCGAGAAAAAAATAACCCTAAAAGTTTTACCGCTAAATATAATGTTCATTACTTATTATATTTTGAACATTTTGGTTGGATTCAACAAGC
>NZ_CANMVP010000116.1 GCF_947501385.1 uncultured Polaribacter sp. | reverse complement strand
TTATAGGCAGCACGAAGTCCATACACAGTATGTTTAAAAAAACTCTCTGAAGGGGTATTGTGCAGGTTTTGACAATGGTAGAGATAATCATTTATTTGCGCTTCATTGAGAAGTTCTGGACTGCATTTGTAATACAGTGCTAAGTGAGAGAGACAGCGCAGATAGTTGGTTAACGTACTTTTAGCTTTGCCATTGATAACAAAACT
>NZ_CANMVP010000115.1 GCF_947501385.1 uncultured Polaribacter sp. | reverse complement strand
CAGATATAACCGATTTAGATGATGACAATGATGGGAATCCAGACACCACAGATCCAAATCCACTAACACCAACAACAGCAACAGATGTATTAACAGTAGTTGAGGGTAGATTAGGAACAGTAAATGTCTTAGCAAATGACGATTTTATACCAGATGCAAACACAACAATAGTGGATGCAGGAACAGGAACAGCACAAGGAACAATAACCTTTGATGG
>NZ_CANMVP010000114.1 GCF_947501385.1 uncultured Polaribacter sp. | reverse complement strand
TTTTCATTATCTTTAAATTTCTTTTTCGAGAAGTCTTTTTTTAAGACTTTTTCATAGCATTTTTTTTACCCACCTCTTTACGATATGGGTTTTTATCTCTTAAAGGAAAGTGAATCACAAATATTAGAAATTTCAAAAACGTTAGATTCAATTTTAGTATCTTTAGAGAAAAATAACAAACAAGAAGAAAAGTTCCTTTTATCCGGAAATATCCTTTG
>NZ_CANMVP010000113.1 GCF_947501385.1 uncultured Polaribacter sp. | reverse complement strand
GGAACTATAGTAACGGTAGATTATATTGTTTGTAATACAACAGTAAACCCATCAGTTTGTAGAACAGAATCGGTAACTATTACGGTTCAAGCAGACAATGATGGTGATGGTATTCCAGATGTAACCGATTTAGATGATGACAATGATGGGAATCCAGACACCACAGATCCAAATCCTAAAACACCAACAACAGCACCAGATGCGTTAACGGTAGTTGA
>NZ_CANMVP010000112.1 GCF_947501385.1 uncultured Polaribacter sp. | reverse complement strand
CAATCCAAGTCCCAATTTCTCGAATAGGATATACCATGGTTGATGGTAGCTCAACTTTCCCCTTTGGGGAAATGTCCGTAGGACAAAGGGGATCAAGTCCAAAACTTCTGGTTAATCTAAATAGGAAAAAACCTACGTTCCTGACCCCTCTAAATTGTGTTCTAAATGCTTTGATCTTTGCGTTGAAAGATTCTGCTGACGCATTTGTACTTCGGTTATC
>NZ_CANMVP010000111.1 GCF_947501385.1 uncultured Polaribacter sp. | reverse complement strand
CAAAACAAAAATATATAGAAAATTATCAACCAAATATTTGTTTTTAAGCACAGTTCATTCCTGCGCACTTGTCTACCGAAGGTAGAGGCAGGAATCTGTACTTCCAACTTCTTACCTGAACTTCCAACTTCTAACTTTGTACTTTTAACTTCTAACTTTCAACTCCACAAAGTTCTCGATACAATTTTTCTTCCTAACGTCAGAAAAACCACTACCATTGACG
>NZ_CANMVP010000110.1 GCF_947501385.1 uncultured Polaribacter sp. | reverse complement strand
GTAGCTACATCAAAACAAAAATATATAGAAAATTATCAACCAAATATTTGTTTTTAAGCACAGTTCATTCCTGCGAAAGCAGGAATCCATAAAATAAATTTAGATGTCTACTTTCACAGGAATAACAATTGGCAAACAAACAAGTTTAGCCCAGATTGAACGGTCTGTTTGAGCTCTTTTTTATTCTTTTTCTGAATAAAAAAAGCGAGTAGTGAAAGCTGGA
>NZ_CANMVP010000109.1 GCF_947501385.1 uncultured Polaribacter sp. | reverse complement strand
ATTACAAATGCAGTCCAGAACTTCTCAATGAAGCGCAAATAAATGATTATCTCTACCATTGTCAAAACCTACACAATACCCCTTCAGAGAGTTTTTTCAAACACACCGTTTATGGACTTCGTGCTGCCTATAAAGTTTTGGGAATGGATAAGAAACGTATTGGACTTCCTCAAATAAAAAGACAAAACGATCTCCCTATAGTTTTAAGCAAACCAGAAGTTAGAGCACTGTTAAAAGCTC
>NZ_CANMVP010000108.1 GCF_947501385.1 uncultured Polaribacter sp. | reverse complement strand
TCAACTCCACAAAGTTCTCGATACAATTTTTCTTCCTAACGTCAGAAAAACCACTACCATTGACGTCATTTATAATTAATTATTTTCCAGCAATTTATAAGTTCTCGACTGCGCTCGAACAGACATGCTTACAATCATTTATTTAACGTCATTCCAACCGCTTGATAAAAATTTTTTCTCGGGTCTCGGAATGACATTTTGATTTCCGTATTATTTTATCTTTTGTACTCATATTCATACTTTGCACTT
>NZ_CANMVP010000107.1 GCF_947501385.1 uncultured Polaribacter sp. | reverse complement strand
CAAGTCATATTCGACTCCAAAACACTAACCAACCTTCTTCTTGCTTCTCAAAGCTTTCATGGTGTAGCCAAAGTCCATATGAGTCTTTGGCTTTGTGTCTTCTAACAAGGAAACACTACTTAGGCTTTTAAGATCGGGTTGCGGTTTAAGTTCTTATACTCAATCATACACATGACATCAAGTCATATTCGACTCCAAAACACTAACCAACCTTCTTCTTGCTTCTCAAAGCTTTCATGGTGTAGCCAAAGTCCA
>NZ_CANMVP010000106.1 GCF_947501385.1 uncultured Polaribacter sp. | reverse complement strand
GTGCTTCATTACTATAAACTCGAATTCGGCGAGTTTTATAGACAACCGTATTAATCACGAACCCACGTAAAATCTCAAGATTATAAAGCATGCATCCTCAAAGTCGATAAACTTTAAAAAAAAGCGCATTTTTTTTTAGCATTTAAAGTCCGTCATTTCAAGGCTTTAAAAGAGAGTAAAGAAATAAACAAAAAAAGAATTGACAAAAGAGTTGTGAGATTAAAAATGCGTTGTATATTTGCACCCGCTAACGGAAAT
>NZ_CANMVP010000105.1 GCF_947501385.1 uncultured Polaribacter sp. | reverse complement strand
AATTCATTAAGATACTGTATTTTTACAAATAGCGAAAAGCCTCCGAGGTACGAGGATTAGTTCAACACCGTATATAATTTATTGCTAGTTTTAGCCAATTTACGAAAGTCCTCGCGGACTTTCTATCTGTGATTTATTTACTAACTTTAGTGCTTAAAACACGCAACTAATCATACACAACAACGTCAGACTGTCTAATAACTTCTTGATATTTTTCGTAATAATCCCAATGTCATTTTTCAAGTTTTTTGTATCTTA
>NZ_CANMVP010000104.1 GCF_947501385.1 uncultured Polaribacter sp. | reverse complement strand
AATTCATCTCCACGGGTTTCTTACCAATTTCGTTTATAGTACCTCATTTTTTTGGTCTGTTCAGCTTGTTGCCAACGGTTCGTGTATGGTTTGTTGCGATAGTCTCGCAACTAATCTAGTAAGAATAAACCGAACGTTAGGGAAATCCGTAGGATTTTCCGAGTACACAAAGACCCAAGCGATAAATTATACACATTGTTGAACTAATCCTCGTACCTCGGAGGCTTTTTGTTATTTGTAAAAATACAGTATCTTAATGAA
>NZ_CANMVP010000103.1 GCF_947501385.1 uncultured Polaribacter sp. | reverse complement strand
CAAACTAAACGAATAAGTTGTATACAAACAATCCCCACCCAATTTTGTCATGCTGGAAGCATCCCACACAACTATGGGAAAAACTCTTCCAGAGTAGCAAACTTAGAGTAAATATTGTTAGCAACAAGTTTGTCATACTGGAAGCATCTCACATAATTAAGCAAAAAAGTTTGCAAAATTTTAAAACGAATTAAATTAACCAAACAATGATAGAACACAAAGAAGGCATTTACAACTTTTACGTTTACATCATTACAAATAAAA
>NZ_CANMVP010000102.1 GCF_947501385.1 uncultured Polaribacter sp. | reverse complement strand
GTTAGATGTTTGTATGTCTCTGATATGAAAAGTACAAAAGATGAATACGAGTTCAAAATATAGTATGATGGCTCCGCCATAGGATTTGGCAGGCGAGCGTCAAAAGTTTGAAGATGTCGTAAAAAAGAAATGCTGTTTGACCTCGCCTAAGCGGGGGAGTTCATTTCTTTTAGACATCAAGAACTAATTTGACCGCCGAAAATCCAAGGCTTGATTTTTTGTTTCTTTTTGTATCAAGACAAAAGAAAAGAGAGAAAAGATGTTAGATAT
>NZ_CANMVP010000101.1 GCF_947501385.1 uncultured Polaribacter sp. | reverse complement strand
TTTATGCTGAATTGATTTCAGCAGGTTACTTTTAACCAAGGATTTTTATTTGTTTTAACAGATGCTGTATCCAGTTTCCTATAAAAAGGATGCCATTTCAATCCCTAACCCGGTCATTTAAATGGTAATCATGAAAGTTAATCGGTATTTTTCAAATTAAAAAGTACCTCCAATTTAAATTTCCCCCTATGTTTTTTATGCCTCTATGTGTTAAGAACACCACCCTAATGATTCTTTTAAGCATCAAACAGTTTATTTAAAAAGGCAAAATCTTCAAAACAGTTCACAATTC
>NZ_CANMVP010000100.1 GCF_947501385.1 uncultured Polaribacter sp. | reverse complement strand
AAATTCATCTCCACGGGTTTCTTACCAATTTCGTTTATAGTACCTCATTTTTTTGGTCTGTTCAGCTTGTTGCCAACGTGTTTGTGTATGATTTCGTTGCGTGTTTAAGCACTAAAGTTAGCAAATAAATCACAGATAGAAATTCCGCGAGGACTTTCGTTAGTAGGCTATAACTAGCAATGAATTATACACATTGTTGAACTAATCCTCGTACCTCGGAGGCTTTTTGTTATTTGTAAAAATACAGTATCTTAATGAATTCATAAAAACTTACAAACATGAATTTTAAAAAAAGTCAATTACTCTT
>NZ_CANMVP010000099.1 GCF_947501385.1 uncultured Polaribacter sp. | reverse complement strand
AACCTCGCAGGTCGAGATGGTATACAGTAAAGAATAGCAATGCAATAAATAAAAAGAACGAACCTTGCCCATATGGGGATGGATGCGATTGAGATTGTTTAGAAGATCTCTTTATATACAGATGAGATCCCGCGATTCCGCGGGATGAATTCAACTAACTAATTTTAAAACACTACGTGCTTTTAAAATTAGAGTTTCACTAAAAACAAATAAAATGCCAGTAAAAATTAAAGCCTTAGAACGTGGAGAACCAGGTGTAGCAGGTGGTGGTATCAAAAAATGGTATGCTACTACAGCCAAACAAGACGAGCGCAA
>NZ_CANMVP010000098.1 GCF_947501385.1 uncultured Polaribacter sp. | reverse complement strand
AGACGGCTCTGCCAGAAACTGACAGAGTGCGCCTCTCACACCACCGTACGTACGGGTCTCGTATACGGCGGTTCGTAAATCATCAAACCAAAGCTCTTTTCACTCTTGGCACTATCTTCTAATTTAGGCATAGGCTACCACTAGTACTCCTATGCGAATTTTGAAGAGAATTACGTTCAGTCCTTCCCTACTTGTGAGTTCATCGGAGGTATTGCCTCAACTCGTTTCCTATAGGTACTATGACTTCTGCTGACTTCTCCAAATAACCAACTCGTAGTTTTGAAGACCTCCCCAGAGCCTGCCCCGTATTTATTGCGGGGTA
>NZ_CANMVP010000097.1 GCF_947501385.1 uncultured Polaribacter sp. | reverse complement strand
GGACTTGCACCCTCTAGATTAATTATTTACCTTTCGGTAAATCAAAAGATGCCCATGCTGGGCACACACAATGTATAAAAAAAATAGGTCAAAAAGTACTTAATCGAAAGGTCTGTGTGTATTTGCGAGGTCGCCAAATTTTTAAAATTGGTATATTTAAAAGGAGAAAAGATAAATAACAAAATTTAAAAATTCGGCTTTAGCTTAATCCGAAAAGTATCTCTTACAACTGCCCTACTTTTCTTATACTAGACCGTCAGACTGTCTAATAACTTCTTGATATTTTTCGTAATAATCCCAATGTCATTTTTCAAGTTTTTTGTATCT
>NZ_CANMVP010000096.1 GCF_947501385.1 uncultured Polaribacter sp. | reverse complement strand
AAGGGACTTGCACCCTCTAGATTAATTATTTACCTTTCGGTAAATCAAAAGATGCCCATGCTGGGCACACACAACGTGTATAAAACATAGCTATTATAGGCTTTTCAAGAGGTTTTTGTGTATTTACAAAGTACGCCAAATTTTTAATTTTGTATATTTAGAGAAGCAATTTAAACATAAAAATTAAAAATTCGGCTCGTGCATAATCCGAAAAGTTAGTGTCTATTTATACGCTACGTTTCATACACAAGACCGTCAGACTGTCTAATAACTTCTTGATATTTTTCGTAATAATCCCAATGTCATTTTTCAAGTTTTTTGTATCTTAA
>NZ_CANMVP010000095.1 GCF_947501385.1 uncultured Polaribacter sp. | reverse complement strand
AATATCGGGTATATAAGTTCAAGTTTTAAGGGTTGTAAAAAGTTTTAAAAATTTATTTATTTTTTGCTTGTCAATTAGAAAATAAGTTTTAGATTTGCACCCGCTAACAGAAATAGCAAAAACGTTCAGAGAAGTTTTGGAATAGTAATTAAGCAATTGAAACAAGTTCAATTCGAGATTTATTAGTTAGTTCGAGTCTAACATTTCTACAAATTAAGAATTCAACCGAGTGTGAAAGCATGAGTGAGATACCTTAAAAGTTCATTGAAAATATTGAAATTGACAGCGTAAACAAAGAGTAGAATAACCATACTGAATTTATTTCAGTATA
>NZ_CANMVP010000094.1 GCF_947501385.1 uncultured Polaribacter sp. | reverse complement strand
TTAAGATACAAAAAACTTGAAAAATGACATTGGGATTATTACGAAAAATATCAAGAAGTTATTAGACAGTCTGACGGCTTTGTGTATGAAACGTAGCGTATAAAAAGACACTAACTTTTCGGATTAACACAGAGCCGAATTTTTATATTTTGTTTTTAATTTTTCTCTTTCTAAAAGCCAAATTAAAAATTTGGCGGTCTTTGCAGATAAGTACTAAACTTCAAGTTTAGCAATTATTAGCTATGTTTTATACACGTTGTTGAACTAATCCTCGTACCTCGGAGGCTTTTTGTTATTTGTAAAAATACAGTATCTTAATGAATTCATAAAAAC
>NZ_CANMVP010000093.1 GCF_947501385.1 uncultured Polaribacter sp. | reverse complement strand
AATCACTCGAACTGACATTTTGGAATACATTTAACTCAAAATGCACAACGGGTATATAAGATATAAAAAGTACAAAAAATGAATATCAGTTCAAAACATAAAAAGGTAGTTTCCATGTCATTCCGACAGAGGCGCCTAGCCGACGAGGAATCTCAACATTGGGAGTGAGACGGTGTAGAGTATAGAGTATAGAGTAATAAGTAGAAAGAGACATGAAGTTGGATGATAGAGGTTAGAGGTTAGATATTAGATGTTAGATGTTAGATGTTAGATGTTTGTATGTCTCTGATATGAAAAGTACAAAAGATGAATACGAGTTCAAAATATAGTATGATGGCTCCGC
>NZ_CANMVP010000092.1 GCF_947501385.1 uncultured Polaribacter sp. | reverse complement strand
TGTACCTTCAGATACTATTAATACATCCGGTGCTGTTGTTGGTGTTAATGGATTTGGATCTGTGGTGTCTGGATTCCCATCATTATCATCATCTAAATCGGTTACATCTGGAATACCATCACCATCATTGTCTGCTTGAACCGTAATGGTTACCGTTTCCGTTCTACAAACTGATGGGTTTACTGTTGTATTACAAACAATATAATCTACCGTTACTGTAGTTCCTGCTTCGCCAGGACTTGGAATGTAGCTCATCTCACCAGTAGCTCCATCAAAGGTTATTGTTCCTTGTGCTGTTCCTGTTCCTGCATCCACTATTGTTGTGTTTGCATCTGGTATAAAAT
>NZ_CANMVP010000091.1 GCF_947501385.1 uncultured Polaribacter sp. | reverse complement strand
TAGAGCATTGCTAAAATCAAACGATGTTTGAGATATTTAGGAGCTTTTAACAGTGCTCTAACTTCTGGTTTGCTTAAAACTATAGGGAGATCGTTTTGTCTTTTTATTTGAGGAAGTGCAATACGTTTCTTATCCATTCCCAAAACTTTATAAGCAGCACGAAGTCCATAAACGGTGTGTTTGAAAAAACTCTCTGAAGGGGTATTGTGTAAGTTTTGACAATGGTAGAAATAATCATTTATTTGCGCTTCATTGAGAAGTTCTGGACTGCATTTATAATACAGTGCTAAGTGAGAGAGACAGCGCAGATAGTTGGTTAACGTACTTTTAGCTTTGCCATTGATAACAAAACT
>NZ_CANMVP010000090.1 GCF_947501385.1 uncultured Polaribacter sp. | reverse complement strand
GAACATTTTGTAGTTACAAATCAACTTTTTTGTAGGCACAGTTTTTAGCCCCCGTGGTTACTGGGCGGAGAGCCCATGCCGATGTATTATTTGCTTTGTGAAGCCCATCCCAAATTTGGGTTTTTGCTTTGTGAAATGTTTGTGAGAGCCCTTCCCGAAGGGAAGGGAGAGGAGGCTTAGAAGCCCATCCCGATGTATTATTCGCTTTGTTGAAATGTTTGTGAGAGCCCTTCCCCGAGATCCCATCCCAGAGGAGACTTTTTGCTTTGTGAAGCCCATCCCCAGTGTATTATTCGCTTTATTAAGTCTCTGTGAGTACCCTTCCCAAAGGGAAGGGTTAGGAAGCTTTGGGTTTAA
>NZ_CANMVP010000089.1 GCF_947501385.1 uncultured Polaribacter sp. | reverse complement strand
ATTTGTAAAACAGTAACTTACAAGCTACGTCAATGGTAGCATTGCCAAAATCAAAATGTATTTTGATGGAAGGTAGCTTGCGTAGCAAATCGAGAACTAATAAGTGTCTAATAATCAATAAATTAAACAAACACGTCAATGGTAGACCCGAGGAAAAATTTTATCAAACGTTTGGAATGACGTAATGTCTCCTCGAGCGGAGTCGAGACCTTAAATTTTAAACTAAGAATTTTGAATCTTTTGAAGTAGGAAGAGGTAAGAAGTTAGATATTAGAAGTTAGAAGTTAGAGGTGTGTATGTCCCTGATATAGGTTGACCACTTAAACCAAAGTGTAAGCTTATGAAAGCAAATTTAAAACAGTTAAAGAAA
>NZ_CANMVP010000088.1 GCF_947501385.1 uncultured Polaribacter sp. | reverse complement strand
AGACGGCTCTGCCAGAAACTGACAGAGTGCGCCTCTCACACCACCGTACGTACGGGTCTCGTATACGGCGGTTCGTATTCCATCTTCGTTTCGCTCTTTACACCGATAATGACTATTCTGTACTTTAGATATAGGCTACTTTAAAAGCTCCTATATGAATTTCCAAAAGGAATACGTTCAGTCCTTCCCTACTTGTGAGACCTTCTGAGGTGTTGCCTCAACTCGTTTCCTATAGGTACTATGACTTCTGCTGACTTCTCCATATAACTACACGTAGCTTTGGAGACCTCCCCAGGTAATGGCATCTTCTTTCACTCAATCCCTGCCGTATCTACATATAAACTCTCTTGTTAATCGTTGGGCGTTACAAT
>NZ_CANMVP010000087.1 GCF_947501385.1 uncultured Polaribacter sp. | reverse complement strand
ATGCTCTACGGCTGTGGACTGCGAAGTTATGAACTCTGCAATCTGTTACAATCTGATGTAGATTTTGATCGTAAAACAGTGTTTATAAAAAAGGGAAAAGGAAAAGTAGACCGTTATTTACCTTTAAGCTCTCACCTTATTCGAGGTCTAAAAATCTATTTTGAAACAGCACATCCTATAAAATATGTTTTTAATAGTCAGGTCTCAAAATATGGATCAGGGCAACCGCTCACCACCCGAGCCATTCAATGGCTTGTTAAAGAATGTCGTTCTAAAGTGGGCACTAAAAAGAACTTTACAGCCCATACACTTCGGCATTCTTATGCCACACATTTGCTTGAAGACGGCTTGAATATTATGAGTCTCAAGGAACTCTTAGGTCA
>NZ_CANMVP010000086.1 GCF_947501385.1 uncultured Polaribacter sp. | reverse complement strand
ACTCTCTATCTTTTTGATTCTTACGATATCATTTTACCAATATGTCAATGAACTTTTCCCCCTCCAACTCCCCCAAAGGGGGAGTTGGCACTCAACAGTGCTCATTCCTTCCCTTTGGGAAGGCTAGGATGGGATTTGTGGAGAATATCGGAGTCGAACCGATGACCTCTTGCGTGCAAGGCAAGCGCTCTAGCCAGCTGAGCTAATCCCCCTTTTTCTAGTTGGCAGTCCACAGTTCTCAGTCTGCAGTCGATTGGCCGACTAATTAGGGTGAATAACCACTTCTAGAATTTCCTTATACTTAAACAATTCAAAGTTTTAAAATCTAAATTCAAGGTTTTGAACTTTGAATCTTGAACTTTAAACTTATTTGTAGTCCCGGGCAGACTCGAACTGCCGAC
>NZ_CANMVP010000085.1 GCF_947501385.1 uncultured Polaribacter sp. | reverse complement strand
TCTCCATTGGATAATAGCTTTGGAGTATATTTTAAAGATTTACTTCGAGCATATTCTATAGCATCGTTTTCAGCATCAATTGCTTCCCATCTATGCTTTATTCTTATTTCTTGTAGTGCGTCCAATGCTAGTTTTTGTACGTGAAAACGATCTATTACCAAGGTAGCGTTTGGAAAAGACTTTTTAACGATAAGTCCCATATTACCTGCCATATCCAGAGTTACCTCTTTTACTCTTTTTCTCTGTTTTAAAGGAATTTTATGAAGTATTTTTATAACTGTTTCCGCTTTAGTTCCTTTCACCATGGCTACAATAGCTCCTTTTTTACCTTTCGCATTTTTATTGGTTAAAATGGTATATAAATCGCCATTTGAAAAAGCAGTTTCATCTAGAGATAAATGCAAACCAATATTTTGAGAAAATAAAAGCCAAT
>NZ_CANMVP010000084.1 GCF_947501385.1 uncultured Polaribacter sp. | reverse complement strand
TTAAAACCTCTCGACTGCGCTCGAGGAGACATTACGTCATTCCAACCGCTTGATAAAAATTTTTCTCGGGTCTCGAAATGACAGGGTGATTTTGGTTCTATTTTATGTTTTGAACTTATATTCTAGAAACTTCAACTTCCAACTTCTAATATCTAACCTCTAACACTAATTTAAATAGTACGCATAAAAAAACCTCATATCGTAAGATATGAGGTTTATAGTTACTGAACATAAATTCAGTATTAAAGAAAGGCGGCGACCTACTCTCCCACATAAATGCAGTACCATCGGCGCGATTGGGCTTAACTTCTCTGTTCGAGATGGGAAGAGGTGAGCCCCAATGCTATAACCACCCTAAGATTTTCAGTATGCAGTATGTTAGTTTTCAGTAGGCAGTCAGTACACAGTAATAAAACTGATTTACTGTAAACTGCTTCCTGTAGCTTTGTTTACTGCCCACTGTAAAAGT
>NZ_CANMVP010000083.1 GCF_947501385.1 uncultured Polaribacter sp. | reverse complement strand
GAAATGTAACCTGCCTTTTCTCTTTATCAATCGCTAAGATACGGTGATTGCTAATCGCTATTTTATGTGTGTATCTGCCAAGATATTCAATTACATTTGCGGGTTTTCCAAAAGGGGGTTTTGCATAAACTACCCAACGCTTCTTGAATAAAGCATCGTAAAGTGTTTGTGGTAATTCAGGGAGCTGCTTGCGCAGTTTTGATACAAATACACCTCTATATTTCACGCTCATGGCTTTTACTGAAAACAGGAAGCTATCTTTGCCTTTGCCTTTTTTCCAAAATCCCGCTTTGGAAACGCCACCCTTGGGAACAATACAATGCAGGTGGGGGTGCAGACTCAAATTTTGTCCCCAAGTATGAAGTACGGCGATCATCCCTAGCTTTGCTCCTAAATGTTTTGGAGCATCTCCAAAACAACAAAGCGTTTCCCATACGCTGTCAAATAGTATTTTGTAGAGTACTTTTGGATAGCATATTGCCACTGG
>NZ_CANMVP010000082.1 GCF_947501385.1 uncultured Polaribacter sp. | reverse complement strand
GAGTAAATAATCCTCGGGGCAAGCCCACGAGGCATTAAAACAATTTTAGTTGATTATTCTTTTTTAACTTTTTATAATCTTTCTCAATACCTTGCCCTTTAACATAGTTAGCAATTACTTTTTCTGTTCCATGCTGACCAACCGTATTTACAAAATAGCCTTTCCCCCAGAACTCTCCTCCCCATAATTGCTTCTTTACTTCTGGACAACGCTTAAAAATTTCTCTAGCAATAATACTTTTTATCATAGTAACAATTTTTGTAATACTATAAGAAGGTACACTTTGAATTAAAAAATGAACATGATCTTTATCTGTGCCTACTTCTAAAAAATTGACTTCATATCGTTTTTCAATATCATCACAAACTTCTATTAAAACTTTGTCTACCGAATCCGTAATTACAACTCTTCGATATTTCGCACTACTTACAAAATGATACAGTAAAACTGTAACATTATGACTCTTATGGATATATTTACTATTTTGTGACATCGAGGCACAAAATAGTAATAATTAACGAGGCAAGCC
>NZ_CANMVP010000081.1 GCF_947501385.1 uncultured Polaribacter sp. | reverse complement strand
CCAAAACAACAAAGCGTTTCCCATACGCTGTCAAATAGTATTTTGTAGAGTACTTTTGGATAGCATATTGCCACTGGATTCAGTACATCAGGCACTGTGAACACTACGTGAAAATAAGGTACAGGAAGAAGTTCCTTTGTTCTGGCTGTAATCCATTGATGCTGTTTATGACCCTGACAAGTGGGACAATGCCTATTGCGACAGGAATTGAACTGCAGATGTAGTTTCTTGCAATCCGTACACCAGTCCAAATGTCCGCCAAGTGCTTGGGTTCGGCATTTACCTATGGCGTGCAAAGCGCGTGCATTCCAACTTGTACATGCTATGTCTTGCAGATGCTCTACTTCTAAATTGAGAATGTCTGCCACTGTGTATTTGGGCTGCATTAGCTCTCAAATAAAGTATCCAACGGACTGAATTTAATGGAACTGCCTGCATTGGAAACCTGCAAATAAACAATAGTAGTTTCTATATGAGCATGACCTAAGAGTTCCTTGAGACTCATAATATTCAAGCCGTCTTCAAGCAAATGTGTGGCATAAGAATGCCGAAGTGT
>NZ_CANMVP010000080.1 GCF_947501385.1 uncultured Polaribacter sp. | reverse complement strand
ATCTTGTCCTTCAAATTGTTCCATTATCCTAGTTTTATTGACTTAAATATACGGAAATTAAATGACTAACTCAAAAATTTTAAATGATTTACCCAAATTTATTCCTGGCAAACAAAGGAGTAAAATTGCAAAAACAAGATATACTTTGCCTATTTCTTTTGAAGTGGAGTAATTAAACCTCAAAGGTTTTAAAAACCTTTGAGGTTTTTAGTTTTAGAATTGGCAAATTAAACAATTAAAAATCTTAAAAGTGGCAAAAAGTTTATAAACAGCTGTAGCCCAGCACCAAAGTTTCGGGAGAACGATCTGTTTTGAGCTCTTTTTTTATGCTAAACTTGATAAAGTTTCTGTTCTAAATAATGAAATTACTTATTTTAAAATATACGATGCTGAAATAAATTCAGCATAAAAAGATATAACGGAAAGCAGGAAAAAGCTACTAGAAATTAGAATTCTTTTAAGAACGAAGTACAGATTCCTGCCTTCGCAGGATGAACTGTGCTTAAAAACAAATATTTGGTTGATAATTTTCTATATATTTTTGTTTTGATGTAGCTACTGC
>NZ_CANMVP010000079.1 GCF_947501385.1 uncultured Polaribacter sp. | reverse complement strand
TCGATACGATTTTTTTATCAAAAAATCACTCGAACTGACATTTTGGAATACATTTAACTCAAAATGCACAACGGGTATATAAGATATAAAAAGTACAAAAGATGAATATTAGTTCAAAACATAAAAAGATCGTTCCCATGTCATTCCGACAGAGGCGCCTAGCCGACGAGGAATCTCAACATTGGGAGTGAGACGGTTTAGAGTTTGAGTATAGAGTATAGAGTAATAAGTATTAAGTAGAAAGAGACAAGAAGTTGGATGTTAGAGGTTAGAAGTTAGATATTAGATATAAAAAGTACAAAAGATGAATATCAGTTCAAAAGATAAAAAGGTAGTTTCCATGTCATTCCGACAGAGGCGCCTAGCCGACGAGGAATCTCAACATTGGAAGTTGGAAGTTTAGAGTATAAAAAAAACAGTTCGAGTGTTCCGAAACTTCGGAAGACCACCTAATTTAAACAGAAAAAATATGACATAAAACAATTGAAAGCAATCTCGTCTGCGATGATGAGATCCCGCGATTCCGCGGGATTAGCCTGACTACCGTCTTTAGATTTGTAATCTTATATTTATGGAATAAAAGTATACTTAAAAACAAAGCTGATTATGATGATGAAATTTCTT
>NZ_CANMVP010000078.1 GCF_947501385.1 uncultured Polaribacter sp. | reverse complement strand
ACGGGCTCGTATAAGAATAGTGCGGTTTTGTGTGCGAGGATTTTCCGCAGGAAAATCAGACGTAACAAAAGAGCACTAACCTTTGATTAAGCAACTAATTTAGCATTATTTTTATACAATGTTGGCAACTGGCTTTATTCCGTAATTGCCTGTTCTTTATATAATTTGACAAATTCCTTTGCGTCTTTCATCAACTCTGGATATTTTGCATAATTCTGATATTCCGCAACTTTTCCAGTTCTTTTGTCAATTGATTCAATTTCTCTAATATGGTAATATCTAAATCCATTTTCTACCAAAAATTTCACAACATCCCACTTTTTAATATCGGTTTGTTTTGGTTGTTGAAACAAATGATATAATTCAGTCATTGGTTTTTCGCATTGAGGACAAATCGAGATATGAACTTTTTCTAAATCGGCAGGTCTATTAAATGCTTTTCTGCAATCTAAACATACTTTTTTATATCCCATTTTTTAACCTAATGTTCGTTCCAATGTTTTTTAAATTCTTGCTCCGTAATTTCGAAATCAAAGAATTCATCTAAATCCAATTTTTGGTCTCCAAGTCCGCCATATTCATCTTCCAATTTCTTTTGGTCATATTTCAATGCTTTTCCGTTTTCATAAACCTCCATTTGTTTTGTCGGTAGTCCAGAATTTTCGGTTTCAAAATACCATATCGATTTCCCCCAATTATCAAATTCATCTCCACGGGTTTCTTACCAATTTCGTTTATAGTACCTCATTTTTTTGGTCTGTTCAGCTTGTTGCCAAC
>NZ_CANMVP010000077.1 GCF_947501385.1 uncultured Polaribacter sp. | reverse complement strand
CATCTGCTTGAGTATGGTGAAAAGTAACGTTAAAATCATCAGGATCTTGAGTGGTTCCTAATAAACCAGGAATCTGACTGTCTAAATCTATATTTTGAATAATTCCGTTCGCATCGTCACCATCGGCATCATTATCACAATAGGACAAATTAGAAACGGGTGAAAAGGTTGGTTCTGGATTTACAATAACATCGAAATTAGAAATTCCGTTTGCACACTGTGTATCTGCATTAAAAACACGTACAAAAATGGTTTCTTGGTTTGGTGTTAAATTTGAATAGGGAGAAATCAATGCATTATTTCCGTTTTGCGCATCGGATAAAGATCTATGATAGGTTACTGTATAAATTGTAGGATCTTGATTGCCTAAAATACCAGCAGTTTGACTTTCTAAATCTATGGTTTGTGAAAATCCGTTTCTTGCAGAACCATCAGTATTGTCATCGCAAATTTCTAAATCTGCTACAAAATTGGCGATTGGTAAAGGATTTACTACCACGTTAAAGGATGTATGATCTGTAAAACAGCCCGTTGCATTATTGGTAACTCTCACAAAAATTGGTTGTGTATCACGAATTGTATTTGTAAAAGGAGAAGCTTGCGCGTTATTTCCTGAATTGGCATCTGCAGCAGAAAGATGATAGGTTACTGTAAAATCTGCAGAAATTTGAGTGCCTAAAATGGTAGTTGTTTGACTTTCTAAATCGAAATTTTGTACAATTCCGTTGGTGCCATCACCATCATTTACATCATCACAGAGTTCTAAATCGGTAACAGGGTTTGCAGTGGGAACTG
>NZ_CANMVP010000076.1 GCF_947501385.1 uncultured Polaribacter sp. | reverse complement strand
AGTGCTCTTTTGTTACGTCTGATTTTCCTGCGGAAAATCCTCGCACACAAAACCGCACTATTCTTATACGAGCCCGTTGTGCATAATGTACCAAAACCGCAAAAATCAATGAAAAACCTGAATGGAACTTGGTTAAAAATTAAAACAGGAGCCGACTACTGTCAACCTGAATTCATTGAGTTTAATAACGACCAAATCATCCATTTTGAACTTGAATTGAAAAGCGGAAATGAATTATCAAAAGTCCGAACTGAATGGAGCGAAAAACTTTCTGAATCAAAATACGAATTTGTAAATGACAATCGAATAAGAATATTCAGAATGGGAAAAACTTACACTGTGTTGAGCGAAACTGAATCTAAAATAGAGGACACGGAATTTGCGACTGATTATGAAAGAATTGAACGAACCAAAACGGAACTTGAATCGAAAAAAATTGAGACGCTCGAATTCAAAGCACAATGGAATAACGAGAAAATACCATTAACGTTCAACAAAATTTTAGATAGTCCAGTAATCCAAGAACTGAATAAAAGAATGAAAAGAAATGGACGCAAATTAGTTTTGGAAAATTTACAAGGAACTTACTTTGCATCGATTTTTGACAACGATAAACGAGAAAAACTAATCGGAATTAAGGAAATAGATGAGTATAAAGCAATCTTGTTTGGATTTCCAGAAAACCCATATGAAATAAAAGCTGAATAAAAACACTATGCACAATAACTAAGTATATGGCGTGCCGATAGGCCAACGCTATATATTCTGTTGACTGATCCGGGAAGTTTTTAGATAAG
>NZ_CANMVP010000075.1 GCF_947501385.1 uncultured Polaribacter sp. | reverse complement strand
ATTGAGTTATACGTTTAGCTTCTGTTTTATTAATTTTTGATATACTGGCTTTTCTTCAACCATCCTACAAATCGTTTTATGAAAAATGCTGGTCTTAAATTGCGAACGATTAATCCTAAAACAAAATTCATCAAAGTAAGCTTGAATATGCCACTTACTTACATGAGTTGGTATTGCTCTAAGCCATGATTTAACTTGCATAATCATAATATGTAATTGTTTAAAATTAGCACCATTATTACTGTATATCTGTTCAATGTTATAAACTTCTTTTAAAGGTTCGTATCCTCTCCATTTATCCGTTATTATTTTGGCAGATGTACTTATATGTTCTTCAAATATTGGTGTTAATGATTTTGCTGAATAATCATCAATAGACTTTATATAGACTCTTTTCACTTTATTATTATCGGTCAATTCTACTGCTATTACTGCTTTTTTCTTTTTTGAATCATAACTTCTACCTTGTTTTCCTTCTTCTTTACCACCAACTGTAAATTCATCAACATGGATTAATTTTTCTAAAGGATATTTTTGGCTACTTTTCATAGATTTACGCACTTTTTGCATAAAAAACCAGGCTGTACCCTGTCGGATACTGAAACGTTTTCCCATCTGAATGCTTGATATGCTTTTGCTACTTGTACTCATTTCAAAAGCAACACAAAAGGCTTTTTGTAATCCAAATTTAACTTTATGAAAGAGTGTATTTGCTGTTGAACTTTCAACGTGATGACATGCATAACAGTGATAATTATAACCTGATTTTTCACAACCTTTTGTATGTCCACATTTACTACATGTAAAACCATCTTGCCATTTTATTTTTGCTAAATATGCTTTGCAAGCCTCATCATTTGGCAATTCTTTTATAAAGTTTAGTATATCTTGTCCTTCAAATTGTTCCATTATCCTAGTTTTATTGACTTAAATATACGGAAATTAAATGACTAACTCAA
>NZ_CANMVP010000074.1 GCF_947501385.1 uncultured Polaribacter sp. | reverse complement strand
ATGAACTGTGCTTAAAAACAAATATTTGGTTGATAATTTTCTATATATTTTTGTTTTGATGTAGCTACTGCAAAAGCTTGCTTTAATAATTTATTTGCTATCGCTACTTTTATCACTCTTTCTGGTTTTCCTTTGTTTTTTAATCTTTCATACATCTCACTACAAGTCTTGTTGCAATATTTAGCCGTCCAACTGCACATGTACAAGAGTTTTCTTATTTGCGACTTTCCCATTTTACAAATATGTCCTTTTCCTTTTACGCTTGTTCCAGATTGATAAACTCGTGGTGCAAAACCTACATAAGCTATCAACTGTTTGTGGTGCTCAAACTTACTAAAATCGTCTGTTATTGCAATCAACATCATTGCTGTTTTGTTTCCTATACTTGGTATAGAAGTTAACAAGGATAGACTTTCTCCATAATATTCTTTACAAACATTTAACATTTGATATTCTAAATCTTTTATCGATTTTTCTGTTATGTTTATTACTTTTTTTAATCCTTTTGCTACTTCTTTATTCAATGAACCAGAACTCTTAAACGCACTCAATTGATTCTTACTTTGCCTCAATTGTTTCTGTAATAACTCTGTTGTTGTTCGCATTTGTTTTAGAGACTGAACTCCTTTTGTTTCTGGTTTCCAAAGCGATAAAGAATCTTGTTCCAGCTCTCCATATTCCATTATAATTCCTGCATCTTTTTTATCAGTTTTAGCCCTATAAAACTTCATCTGACTAAAACGTTTTACTTTTAAAGGATTCACTACTGATAATTTTATATCTGCATCATACAAATAACTTGCTAAACTTACATAGTAAGGCCCTGAAGCTTCCATAACTACTAAAGAAGAGATGTCTATCTCTTTTACAAATTTCTTAAATCCTTTTAAATTGTTACTATAAATTTGATGAACTAATTTTTCTTCTTCTCGAAAACTTACATCAAAAGTTTGTTTACTAATATCAATTCCTATAATTTTACACATGACAAGTATTTTTTAAAAGTGCTTTTATTTTATCAATCCTAAATGCAGGCTTCAAAACCTAATGAACTGTTCAAAATTTAAGCACTAGGAGAAAGGGACAAGCATTCCGCGCTGTTTTTTAAACCAATGACAAGTAATTGTCTTGCTCTTTCTCCTTTTTATTAATATCTATCTAATATAAATACTTTAATCCATATCCTTTTGCAAACATAGGATGACA
>NZ_CANMVP010000073.1 GCF_947501385.1 uncultured Polaribacter sp. | reverse complement strand
AAAAGTTTATTTCTAATAATATTAATAGTACTCATTTTGTTTTTTCCCTCGTCTAATCTTCTATGATAATAAGCTTTCATTTCTGGGCTATGTTGTATGGCTGTCTTTGCACATAAATCAAACAAGCTTTTTATCTTTTTGTTTGCTAAATTACTCACTTTTGTCTTTCCTCTTATACTGGTTCCCGAAACGTTAGCAAACGGTGCAATACCACAATAAGAAGCAAATTTTCGCCAAGTTTCAAACTTTGTAAATCCATCTGTATAAGCAATCATAAAAAGAGCTGTTTGTTCTCCAACGCCTTTAATACTGACTATTAATTTAAATTGCTCATTTAACTTATCGTCACTTTTTATAAGCAGTCTGATCTGCTTTTCCACTTGATCTATTTGCTTTGTTAAATGTTTTATCATATTTTTTTGAATACTAAATAGCGTTTCATTTTCTTTTGCTACAAGAACCCTGTTTTGCTCTTTAAAACTTGCTTTAAATCCAGATCTTTGTTTTACAAGTCTTTCTCTTAAAGACAGGAGTCGTTTAATCGACTGAACTTGCTCTGTAGCTAGTTTATAGGTTGTAATCTCATCTCTTAAACGATAAGCATATAAAGCTATTTTTGTGGCATCTACCTTATCATTTTTACCTCGAGCAATCCCTAAAGATCTTTTTATCTCTAATCCTGGGACTAAAGAAAATGGAATTTTTTTTTCAGTTAAAAATACAGATAATTCGTATGAGTATAATCCAGTATGTTCAAAAACAAAAAGTATGTTTTGTTTAGGAAAATTACTGTTTTTGTAAGTCCACTTTAATAGTTTTGTGAACCCTTTTTTTTTGTTTTCAAATTGCTCATAAGATTGACTTGAGTGGATACGAACATCAAAATTTAATTTGCTCATATCAATACCTACGGTGTCTAAAATTTTCATAAATTTGATTTTAAATTAGTAAAATGGTTACTTTGACTAAAACCTTTAAGAGGTTAGAACTAGAATTCTATTTGGTCCTTTGTAACCGGATTGAAAAGAATGGGGACTAATACAGGCTATAGAAATAATAGTCTAACGGCAGGCAAAGTTCACCCCATTCTTTTTTTATAAATTATTAACAAAATTATACTTATTAACAAAGAAAAAAAGAAGCAAAAAAAGAAATTTCATCATCATAATCAGCTTTGTTTTTAAGTATACTTTTATTCCATAAATATAAGATTACAAATCTAAAG
>NZ_CANMVP010000072.1 GCF_947501385.1 uncultured Polaribacter sp. | reverse complement strand
GTAGCTACATCAAAACAAAAATATATAGAAAATTATCAACCAAATATTTGTTTTTAAGCACAGTTCATTCCTGCGTACTTGTCTACCACAGGTAGAGGCAGGAATCTCAAAATAAAAAGGATAAATAAATAATAAAAAGATTCCTGCCTGCGCAGGAATGACAGAACAATGAAAGGAATATTACTAAACAATTTAGGATCTCCAGATTCTACAGAAACAAAAGACGTAAAAAAATATTTGGGTGAATTTTTAATGGACGAACGTGTCATCGACATTCCGTTTTGGAAACGCTGGATTCTTATCAAAGGAATCATCTTACAAATTAGACCCAAAAAATCGGGAACTGCTTACAAGAAAATTTGGTGGAAAGAAGGTTCGCCTTTGGTGGTCATATCAGAAAGATTTACCGAAAAAGTAAAGCAAAAAGTAGACATTCCTGTTGAATTGGCAATGCGTTATGGTTCTATGTCTATGGAAAAAGGAATCGAAAATTTGGTAGACAAAGGGGTTACAGAAATCTTTTTAGCACCCTTATATCCGCATTATGCAATGTCTTCTTATGAAACCGTTGTGGTACAAGCTGAAGAAATTTTAGCTGAGAAGTATCCGCATGTAAAACTAGATACCTTGCCTCCTTTTTATAACAAACCAGATTACATCAAAGCGATGAGTGATAATATTGCGCATCATTTAAAAGGATTTGACTATGATCATGTTTTGTTTTCGTATCACGGAATTCCTGAACGTCATATTAGAAAATCTGACCCAACAAATAGTCATTGTAAATTAGATGGTTCTTGTTGCGAACGCAATTCTGTGGCTCATTACACCTGTTACAGGCATCAATGTTTTGAAACGACCAAAGCAATTGCCAAAGAATTAGGCTTCGATGAGACCAATCATAGCAATTCTTTTCAATCTCGTTTGTTAAAAGATCCTTGGTTAAAACCTTATACCGATTTCGAATTGGAAAAATTTCCTGAAATGGGGAAGAAAAAATTAGCGGTTATTACGCCTGCTTTTGTTGCTGATTGTTTAGAAACTTTAGAGGAAATTGCCATGGAAGGAAAAGAAGATTTTATAGAAGCTGGCGGAACGCATTACAAACACATACCTTGTATGAATGACAATGATGATTGGGTAGATGTGATGGTTTCTTGGATCAATGATTGGAGGAATAAGCAGTAAGCAGTAAGCAGTAAGCAGTAAGCAGTAAGCAGTAAGCAGTAAGCAGTAAGCAGTAAGCAGTAAGCAG
>NZ_CANMVP010000071.1 GCF_947501385.1 uncultured Polaribacter sp. | reverse complement strand
TGTATGTCCCTGATATAGGTTGACCACTTAAACCAAAGTGTAAGCTTATGAAAGCAAATTTAAAACAGTTAAAGAAACGTAGAATTTATTCCGAAGAGTTTAAACGAGAAATCGTCAAAGATTTTGAATCTGGACGTTTTAGCGTATCACAATTGGAAAAATTATATGGAGTAAGTAATCCAACTATTTACCAATGGATTTATAAATTCTCTACCTTTAACGAAAAAGGATTTAGAGTGATAGAAAAGAAAGATAGTAGTTCAGATAAACTAAAAAAACTTGAAGATCGAGTTAAAGAACTTGAAGGAATTATTGGTCGTAAGCAAATTGCTATTGATTATTTAGAAAAAACCATAGAAATTGCGAGTGATGAACTTAATGTAGATATCAAAAAAAATTCCAACACGCTACAATCTGCTGGTTTCGAAAAAATAAATCAAAAATAAAGTATAGCATGAATCAACTTTATAAAGTTATAGATATTAGTAAGCAAGCTGTTTATCAATATCAAAAAAGACAAGCTATTTTTGATCATCAATTAACTCAATTGGTTTTAGAAGCTGATGATTTACGTTCAGATCATCCTGGTTGTGGTGTAGAAAAAATGTACACTATTTTAAACCCTAACTTTATAGGACGTGATAGATTTGTAGACACTATGATGAATTTAGGCTACAGAATAAAGAAAATTAAAAATTATAAAAGAACAACGATTGCTGGTAAAAGGTTTTACCCAAACCTTATTAAAGGATTAAAAGTTGATAGACCAAATACTATCTGGCAATCAGATATTACTTATTTGCCCTTAAATGGAAAGCACTATTACGCAGTATTTATAATAGATGTTTATACTAAAAAAATTGTAGGCTATAAAGTATCTGATACTATGAGAGCAGAAGCTAATGTAACTGCTTTAAAGATTGCTTTAAGAGATAATAAGGCTCCTGAAATCCATCATTCAGACAGAGGAAGTCAATATACGTATGAAAAATATTTAGATATTTTAAAACTCAATAACACTAAAATAAGCATGTCTTATAGTGGTTTAGATAATGCATATGCAGAGCGTATAAACAGAACTATTAAAGAAGAATATTTAAGCTATTGGAACCCTAAAACATTTAGTCAGTTAAAGAAAAATATTAATAAAGCGGTAGAAAATTATAATACTGTGAGAACTCATAAACATTTACCAAAAATGAATCCAGTACAATTTGAAAAATATTGGGCAACATTATCTAAGAATAATAAACCAATTATTACTATTTTTAATAATGAAATAAATAACTAAAAACGGTCAACTCTAATCAGGGAAGTACA
>NZ_CANMVP010000069.1 GCF_947501385.1 uncultured Polaribacter sp. | reverse complement strand
ATCTAAAAACTTCCCGGATCAGTCAACAGAATATATAGCGTTGGCCTATCGGCACGCCATATACTTAGTTATTGTAACCAGTTATATTTTCGTGTAAAACGGATTTGTTCTATCTTCATTGAACAATTCCATCATTAATTCAGTTATCATATTGTTCGCCCAATCAGCTATTTCAGTTTTTTGCAATGAGTATATAAATCCTTCCATTCTAAATTGACTTTGAATATTTACTATTTTCCGTCTTTCTAAAAAAGATATTACTTTATCAGCTCTATCATCCCTTTGAACTTTTGCGTTATTTGAATGTTTTCGTATCTCTTTTTTATCTGTAAAACTTGGGTTCATAGCAGTCTTAATTCCGCTTTTCATTTCAAAATTCTCCCATTCAATCGATTCTAACCTTGAGTGAGCGATTAGATTTCGAAGTTTTACAAAATGATTATAATCATCATAAAGTTTACTTGATTTATCATAATCTTTTTTATTTAGAATTCGATACAATACAAATGGACGTTTTTCCATTTTTGGTCGATTTGAATCTGGGTACTCTTCAGATAATTCACTGTTATTTTTAATAGAATCCTCAACTTCTGTCAAATAACATTCAAAAGCAGAATACAAAGTTAAAATTAAAGGTGTTACTAAATTGATGGCAATATTTTTATTCTCATCCATCAAAAGAGATAGTTTATCTACGGATTTAAATAGTGGATAATGTTGAGGAAAAACTGTATCTATTCCAGGTATGTACATAGTTTTTTTTAATTGGTTACAACGTTGTTGTGTATGGTTAGTTGCGTGTTTAAGCAACTAATTTAGTAAACAAAAACGAACGCGAGAAAATTCCGAAGGAATTTTCCAAATAGGCACTTGCCAAAGCAATTAATTATACACGATGTTGCCAACTGGCTTTATTTTATTATTTCAGTCAGATAAACGATTCCGAAAATCCAACCAACATAGAGTAGAGTATAAGTCAGCGAGTAAACTGCTGAAATTCCAATATCTCCTTTTATATCTTTTGATTTATTAAAAACGAATTTTAATGCTCTGAAAAAAATCCAATACAACATTGCTAAAATTATAAAAAGCGAAAACCAAAACACAGCTTCCAAAACGATTAGTAATACAATTATCAAAATCGTCATTCCAATCCACAAGAGTATTGATAAAATCAACCCACCAATTCCGTCTCCGACATCAATTGAAGGCGTATCGAAAGTCGGTGAAGCATTTCCCATTATATCACCTCTTTTAAAATTCCGAAACTTTGGAAAATTGTCAATCAATCCAATTCCTTTGTAAAGACCATAAGTCATAAATAGGAATAGCGATGTTGCTATAATTCCTAAAGACAAGTATAGGTTTGAGGTCAGACTTCGATTATAATTAATTCCAGTCAGGTAAACAGTCAGAACTGTAATTCCGATTACGAGTAATGAAACAATGAAAACGGATTTCCCTTTTAAATAATTCTGTTTAATTTTCAATTTAGAGGTTTTTGGTCAGCTTGTTGGCAACGGGCTCGTATAAGAATAGTGCGGTTTTGTGTGCGAGGATTTTCCGCAGGAAAATCAGACGTAACAAAAGAGCA
>NZ_CANMVP010000068.1 GCF_947501385.1 uncultured Polaribacter sp. | reverse complement strand
CAGTTCGTCTAATAACTCCGTTTTATTTTTAATTTATCCAACTAAATTACAGTATTAGTTTTACACGGGCTGTATTAATTGTTTTTTTGTGTTCTGGTCTAAAAGTTCCATTACAAGGTTCAAAAATGCTTTTACAGTATTTATGAGGCATCTATATACGCCAAAAATGGATGTGCTACTCGCTTTCACTAGATTCCAGATTCTTGTCAGATTGTAAGCGACAAACATCAGCCCCACATCCGCACTAGCTCTTTGTTTGGTCTTTTTAGTGGTTATGTAATTAAATCCCCATTGCCGTTTTATGGTTCCGTAAGGGTGCTCAACGATCGCCTGTCTTTTTTTGTAAGCCTTAGGGTTCTGTTTTACCCTTGCTGCATTTTCTTCAATATAGTGCTGAAATTCACTTCTCTGTAACACCTTTGCGTTCACTTTTGACGTTGTGCACAACGCTCTGACGAGGCAATTTTTACATGCTTTGGTTTTGTATTGTTTAAACTGGTAGTTGTTTCCTTTATACCAGCTTCCATTACTTTTTAAGATATTGTTCTCTGGGCAGGTATAGGTATCACTGCTGGCGTCATATTTAAAATTAGTTGAGATGTATCTTGGGTCGGGTGCTTTAGAGGCGTATGCTGGGATCGCCACCAGTGTTTCAATTTCTAGGTCATTGGCCGTCTTAAACTCACTTCCCGTGTGATATCCTTTATCATAAAGCGCTGTAAAGGAATTAGATCTTAAAATGGTTTTTGCTCTGCGCAGCATCTGCCCCATTGCTTTTGAGTCATTCTTGTTGGTCACCAAATAATCAAAAGGGATCTTGTTTTGTGCATCGACAGAGGTCTGCACGCAATAGGCAACTTCCGTGATGTTGTTGCGTATTATTAGTTGTTTGCTCTCAGGATCTGAGGTGGATATTTGTGGTTCTCCAGACGCTATCAACTCTTTTTCGAGTTGCCTGTATTGTTTTCTGCGTCTCTGGTGTTTATCGATATTCTTTTTGATTTCTTTCTTTACACTATCGCTATCACTTTGTTCTAGTGCTATATTATACTGTGATAACTTGTTATTTATATAGTCTAAATGGCGCTGTATTTTCTTTTGGTTAAAATTATTCTTCTTGCTGTTCTGTGCTCTTAATTTGGTACTGTCCCCTGCAATGAGTGTAGCACCTATAAGTCCAAAATTACGTGCGATTTGTACGGTTGCAAAAAACACCTTCTTTATGGCTTTTGCATTGTCTTTTCTAAAGTTGCTTATGGTGTTATGATCGGGAGTCAAAGATTCTAGTAACCACATCACTTCAATATTACGTCTGCATTCTTTCTCTAGCTGCCGTGAAGAGCGCACTCGATTCATATATCCGTAGATATAAAGTTTGAGTAGAATGGATGGATGATAAGCTGGTGGTCCGTTCTCGGTAAAATTGGAACGAAAGCCGAGCGCTGTTAAGTCAAGTGAATCTACAAATTGATCTATTGACCTTACGCTGTTTTCCTCTTCAATTGAAGCTTCAAGAGAAACAGGAAAAAGGCAGGTCTGTTTACGGTCTTTTCCAAGAATAAATTTCATAACATTAAGATACAAAAAACTTGAAAAATGACATTGGGATTATTACGAAAAATATCAAGAAGTTATTAGACAGTCTGACG
>NZ_CANMVP010000067.1 GCF_947501385.1 uncultured Polaribacter sp. | reverse complement strand
GCCGTATACGAGACCCGTACGTACGGTGGTGTGAGAGGCGCACTCTGTCAGTTTCTGGCAGAGCCGTCTACTCGATTAGGCACAGTTTTTATTCCGCTTTTATTATTTCCAAAAGTCTATTCAGTTGATAATCTTCTTTTAAGAAAATTTGGTCTAAACTTCTTTCTATTTTAATGTCAGGTTCTGTTCCAATTCCATCTAATATTTTACCGTTCTTTTGAAAAGAAACCATTGTGCTTATTTTTCCACGTAATTCTGAATTGGGTAATTCAAATCTTTCGCTATTCCCACTTGAGCCATCAGTATTTACACCAACTATTTTTATGTTTGGTAAATCTTTAAATACGGAAACTAAAACAGAAGCAGCACTAAAACTCCTTTCATTCGCAAGTATATATATAGGTTTATTGTAATGAAATTTCCCTTTAGTGATTTTCTGACCATTGAGAATATAATAATGAAATTCGCTAAATTTTTCTTTGCTCAAATCATACATTGGCTCAAATGAATTCATAAACTTGTCTACTGCATTTTGCTCTTTAATATCTAAATCATTTCTTGACAATAAATAACGACTTTGTAGTCTCTCTTTAAGTTCTTTATCTAAAGGGAATTTTCCTCTTTGTTTGGTTGCATTAACAACATAAATAGAATCTGGATGAATAAAATATCCTGCTAATTCTTGAATTAAGTCACGAGTTCCTCCGCTATTATCTCGAACATCTACAATTATGGCATCACTTTTTTCAGCTTTTGTCATAAATTCACTTAGATACTCAAAAAAAGTTGGGCAACTCTCTTTTTCTATCATTTCGCCAATTTGGATATAGCTAACATTATTGTTTAAACTAAAAAACCTTTTGATAAAATCCTTATCATTATACTTTTCTTCTTTTACACGGTAAGTATTTTTAAAAAATCTGTCATCCCATAATGTTGCTCTGTTTTTACCATCAACAAGTTTTACACTTATTTCTTTTTTGTTTCCTTTGTCGTCAGATAATGTTATTGGTAAAGGGTTTGGTAGCTCTATTTTAAGTGTTCTAAAAATAGTTTCAATATCTCTTAAATCTCGAACTGCATTCGTTGCATAAGCATCTTTAGGTGCAAGAATTTCGCCAATATGGATTTTAGGAAGAATTTCTTGAATAGGTATATTGTTAATAGATTGTAAATATGGAAATTCGGAATTCCAAAATTTATATTCTTTAATATCTCTTTGAAAATCAACCACCAACACCTTGCCCTTAAATGGTGCAAATGCAAGTGTTAGGTAAAGTGAATCTCGAATGTCGTAATCTTTTATAAATGAATGTCTGTCTCCAATTTTTCCAATAGTTTTGGATAAAAAAAGTCCGAAATCAAATTGAGTAATTTTTTTGTCAGGAACTGTATTTAAATAATTTTCAAAATCTACTCTGTAGTCATATCCGTTTAATCCTTGATAAGAAGATTTGTTTTGAAGAATGTCGTCAACTATTGCTAAATCCTTTTCAATTTGAGCTTTGGATAAACATTCAGCTTCACTTTGAGCCTTACAAGAAAGCGTGAATATTGATAATATAATGACTAAGTAAATTTTCATTGATGATTGTTTTTTTTAATTGTGCCTAACGGCAGTTCGTCTAATAACTCCGTTTTATTTTTAATTTATCCAACTAAATTACAGTATTAGTTTTACACGGGCT
>NZ_CANMVP010000066.1 GCF_947501385.1 uncultured Polaribacter sp. | reverse complement strand
AAAGAGGCTGTCTGAAAAGGCAGTCTTTTTTTTTGCATTTTTTTGAAGAATTTCGTATTTTTAAGAATGAGCAGAAAAGTCATTTTTAAGACCTACAACCAAGATCAGTTAAGTCTTTTACCACCTAGTTATGATGATTTAGTTCCAGCAAATCATCCGGTTCGCATTGTAAATATGATTATTGACAATGTAGATATTAGTGCATTAGAAGAAAGTTATAGAGGTGGCGGTACCTCAAGTTATCATCCGCGAATGCTACTTAAAGTCATCATTTACGCCTATTTACGTAATTTATATTCTTCAAGAAAAATAGAACAAGCCTTGTCGGAGAATATTCATTTTATGTGGTTAAGTGGTCAAAGTAAGCCTGATCATAATACCATTAACGATTTTAGGGGCAAACGATTGCAAGGCAATCTAAAGAAAATATTTCATCAAGTAGTCTTACTTTTAGTGGAGCAAGGAGTTGTTAGTTTAAAAGATATTTTTGTGGATGGCACCAAAATAGAAGCGAACGCCAATCGATACACTTTTGTGTGGGGTAAATCTATAAAAACCAGTAAGGAACGAATCAGAAAACAACTCAAAGAACTCTGGTCTTATGTAGAGAGGGTTTATAAAGAGGAACAAACAATTCCTAATACTCCAGATTTTGAAGTGATTGATGCTGCTAAAATTGAAGACACTATCAACCAAATTAATGAGGCTCTAAAAGGCAAGGATATTGATAAAAAAATAAAACAAAAGCTGAATTACGCCAAGAAGAACTGGCCAGTAAATATAGCAAAATACCAACACCAAGAAGCCATCTTAAAAGACCGAAATAGCTATAGTAAAACCGATACAGATGCTACTTTTATGCGGATGAAAGAGGATCATATGCAAAACGGGCAACTCAAACCCGCTTATAATGTTCAAGCCTCTACCAACAATCAATATCTAACCAATTACACTTTAGCACAAACCACTGTAGACACTACCACGCTAAAAGACCACGTTAATAACCATATTGAAAACTACAACCAAATACCAAAAACACTTACTGCTGATGCAGGTTATGGTAGCGAAGAGAACTATACAGATTTAGAAGCTAAAGAAATTACTGCTTTTGTAAAATACAGTTACTTCCATAAAGAACAGTTAGATAAAAAAAGAGGAAAAGTAAACCCATTTCACCCCAATGAATTACACTATAATAAAGAGACGGATACCTATTATTGTCCTATGGGACAAGCGATGACCAATATTGGTAGTTATAAAAGGAAAACTAAAAATGGTTTTGAGCAAGAAATCCATCGCTATCAAGCACAGAACTGCATGGGGTGTTCGCTTAGGAGCCGTTGCCATAAATCCAAATACAACCGAATTATAGAGCGAAACTATAATTTAATCCGATTAAAATCTAAAGCCAAAACAGTACTCATAAGTGAACAAGGCATTGCTAAACGAAAACAACGTTGTTGGGATGTAGAAGCTGTATTTGGAAACATTAAACACAATATGAATTTTAAACGATTTATGTTAAGAGGAATTGATAAAGTAAACGTAGAAATAGGATTAATTGCAATGGCGCATAACCTGAAAAAATATAGTTTAGCAATATAAGAGCACTTTTGCTTTTTTAAAATTCAACTTTTTAAGCAAGTATTGAAAATCAAAAAAATAAACTGAAAAATGAGTAAAAAGAAAATCG
>NZ_CANMVP010000065.1 GCF_947501385.1 uncultured Polaribacter sp. | reverse complement strand
CATAAGGGACTTGCACCCTCTAGATTAATTATTTACCTTTCGGTAAATCAAAAGATGCCCATGCTGGGCACACACAATGTATATAAAAAATAGGCGAAATAGTAGTAAAATCAAGGCTTTTAGCTCGTATCAAACTTTGTGCTTAACCGAAAGTTTAGTGCTTCGAAATCGCCTACTTTTCATATACTAACCGTTGCCACCAATACGAAAAAAATCACGCTTGAGATGAAAATTGAGAATATTAGCATACAGAATTTCAAGACATTTGGACTTGAAAAAATTGAATTTTCATTCAACAACTTAACTTCGTTAATAGGAGAAAATAGTGTGGGTAAATCAAATATTCTCGAAGCATTAGACCTGTTTTTTAATTTTACAAAAACTAAAATATCCACAAAAAGCTTTCATCATAATGATTATTCTCAACCGATAGTTATAACTGTAAAGTTCAGAAACTTAAACGCAGATGAACTTTCAACATTCAAAACTCACTTAGACGAACATAATGACTTGACAATTACCCAATATATTGAGGCAATTTCAAAAGAAGACGGAGTTGAGCTTGCGGATGCTTCAATTGACGATATTGACTTTATAGAATCGAAACACGGGACAAAACAGATTCCAACCGAAGAATATCTATGGACAGTTGCTGATAAAGTACCAACAAAAACAAATCTAAAAAAGTGGTGGAAAACAGATTTATTGATTGGAGAATTTAATTTCAAAACTCTTTTTGAAAGTGAGGAAGAACCAACACAAGAAGATTTTTTAAATAAACTAATTCAACTCAATGAAGAACGCTACGATGAAATACCTAAAGAACAAATAACTGGAGATGAAAAGGTTTTGGGATGGAAAAGTAAGTTAAAAGCCAATCTTCCAAAATTCTTCTATATTCCAGCAATCAAAAATTTATCGGAGGACTTGAAAGTTACCAAAACAAGTGCTTTAGGAGAATTAATCAATTGGCTTTCCAGTTCTGTTTCTACAGAAATCAAACAAGAATTCAAGACAAAAACTGATGCATTAGTTAAAGGATTAATTGAAAAAATTGATACAACTGAAGAAGGAGAATCTAAAATTGAAAAAATAAATAAGGCATTAAACGACAATATTGGTTTTGATATTGGCTGTTCGCTTGAATTGAAATTCGGTTCACCAGAAATTCAAGACGTTGTCTTTCCTCAACCTAAAGTTTTTGCTAACGATGGATATGATTCAGAACTTACAGAAAAAGGACACGGAATTCAAAGACTAGCTTTGTTTTCATTATTAAGAACATACAATACGTTTGATTTTGGAAAGAAAACAAATGAAAGCAACATAATTATAGGAATTGAAGAGCCCGAAATATATTTGCATCCACCTTTAAAAAGAGCTACTTACAATCTGTTAAAGGAAATTTCTCAAGGGAATGACCAAGTAGTTTACACAACACACGATAGTCTATTTATATCAGTAGATAATTTTGACGAAATTAGACTTCTAAGAAAATCATCTGACGAAAACCCAAAAACAGTTTCTCACGAATTAACTGTTCAACAAATAATTAATCACTATCATAATATTTACGGAATTGAAATTAATGAATTAAGTATAAGACACAGATTCCATCACTTAATCGATGAAACTAAAAATGAAGGTTTTTTTGCAAAGAAAATAATATTAATAGAAGGAGAAACCGAGAAATACTCATTGCCAAATTATTTTAAAGCTAAAGGTTTTGACATTGACACCAATAGAGTTTCACTAATAAACGCTGGTTCGGTGGACACAATTTCATATTTACTACTATTGTTCAATGAATTTAGAATTCCTTGTTATGTCATTTTTGATGGAGATAAGCCTGCCAGTCCTGTCGAAGAATTAACTGGAGATTATCGTAAAAATGCTATAAATAAATCCAAACGCAATAAAGAGATTCTTCAAATGCTAGGTCACGCAACTACGGAGGATTTATTCTTTTTCCCACCAACAAGTATAAATTCTAATTATTCTATTTGGGAACAAGATTTTGAGGAAGAATTCCATAAAAAAGTAGGTAATTATGATGAAATTAAGGCGGAAGCCAAAGACCTATATAGTAGTGATAGTAAACCATTAACAGCAAGATATTTCTCAGAAAAAATCTGTAATACACCAGAAATGATAGATAATAAAATAGACCCATTAATTGAGCAGATAACAAATTTGGAATGGACTGAATCTATTATTGACAGAGCAAGTGAATAAAGTACTGGTGGCAATCGAGTAGACGGCTCTGCCAGAAACTGACAGAGTGCGCCTCTCACACCACCGTACGTACGGGTCTCGTATACGG
>NZ_CANMVP010000064.1 GCF_947501385.1 uncultured Polaribacter sp. | reverse complement strand
GGACTTGCACCCTCTAGATTAATTATTTACCTTTCGGTAAATCAAAAGATGCCCATGCTGGGCACACACACCGTATATAATTTATTGCTGGCTTCTTGCTTACTTGCGAAAGTCCTCGCGGACTTTCTTTGTCCATAATTATTTACTAAATTAGTTGCTTGAAACACGCAACAAACCATATACAACAACGTTGTGGTTTATATGGCTCGTCAAAGAGCTGAATTGAATATTAAAAAAAAAATGCAGCTTGTTAACATAAATTGAAAACTAACCTTTAAATTTAACAAATATGAAAAACAGAAAAAACAATCTAATTAAACTCGGAATATTCCTTTTCGGAATTTCATTATTTCTCTTTAATTGTGAAAAAGATGAAAATACTCATCAAAAACACTTAACCGCACAAATAAACTATTTGCAAATTGAAGAACTGCCAGATGTTAAATCCGTTCTCTCTGAACTCAATAATTTAGGCTCTAGTAAAAATAGAAGTACAATAAGTAAAAGTATGAATACAGATTTTGGAGCTTTAAATCTAAATAATATTCTTGAGTATGTTAATAATGACGGGAAATTCACTTATTCTTTTTTAATAGACAAAGACTATTCAAATGATTCAGCGTACACATTTGAAAATTTACATTTAGTAAAAACACAAAATGGTTACTTTGGTTATATTTTAAAATGGGAACCTAACGAGCAGTGGATAGAAGCAAATGATTTTAATTTCTCAATTCAAAATTTTACAGGAACACAAACGCATTACGATTTAGATTATAATATCATACAAATAGCAGAATTTAGTAACGGACAAATAGTAAACAATTTAGTCGGTAGTAAAACCAGTAACAGAAACATCCAAAAAAAATCTATGTATATGGAATATGTCTGTATTTCAACATTCGGAGACCTTTGTACAGATACTGGCGAAGCTTATTGTGGTGGCTCTATATGTGGTTTTGGAGTAAAAACAAGCTGTTATTGGCAAGAAGCAGGTGGTGGTTCGGCAACAGGTGGTAACGACAATGATAATGATACTGATGGAGAATCAGAATCTGGTGGTGGTGGTGGAACTAAAATACCAAGAGAGGAAGACTCCTCTGATGTTGATGTAGAAAATGGTGATGCTATTGTTGTACCTGCTTTACCTGAATTTACTGACCCTTGTAATAATCTTAATGATATTATTGACCCAAACAAATCAAATGCTAAACCTTTTTTAGAAAACCTAAAAACAACCGTTGACCAACCTGGTGAGAATGGATTTTCTATGAAAAAGGAAAGCGATCCTTTTAACAATAATGCAACATATACCAATACAAATTTACCTGCCACAATTGGAAATAGTATAGGAATACCTACAGGTGGTCAAAATTATGCAGGAGCTCACTCTCATCCATCAGCAGATACATATCCAATGTTTTCTTGGGACGATATTTACACATTGTTTAATTTATACGCAAATGCAAAATCTAATGTTAAAAATGAAGTTACTTTTATGCTAGCAAGTAAAAATAACTTTTTAAACAATCAAGTAAATGTTTTTGCTTTAAGAATAAAAGATTTTAGAGCATTTAGAAGTTCATTTTACAAAGCACTTTCAGACATTGTGAATGAAAGAAGTGATTTAGAAGTCACTGATCCAATTGAAACTAAATTAAAGGCTTTAAATGATAAATTAGGTAAAAAATACGGTAAAACAAATCAAAATCAACAAGAGAAAGCTTTCTTGGAAAACTTTAAAGATTTTAATTTATCTCTATTTAAAGCTAATGATAATATAGATAATTGGTCAGAAATAAATATACCAACTTTTACAATCAATACTTCTGGAGTAAAAGAAACTCCTTGTAATTAATTTAAAAAAAACAATTATGAATAAATTAAACATATTAATCGTATTTATTATAACTTTAAGCTGTAAAGCACAATCTCCAATTGTCGATATAGATACTTGGGATGGAGACAGTCAAGTAAATGCCTATTATAAAGATGTTAACAATTATTTTAATGATTTCATAGGGACTTGGCTATATACTGATGGAACAACTTCTTTTAAAATAGTTTTAGAAAAAAAGACAATGGCATATACAGGTAAATTTTATATGGATTATATAATAGGAGAATACCAATATATTGAAAATGGGATAGAAAAAATTAATACAATCCCTAATTTAAGTCAACCGAGATTACATTCATTAGTTGGTAGTACTTTACTTGACAATTCAGCTAGTTCAAGACCTTATTGTCCTACTTGCCCAGCTAATGAAAGAAGATTGAAAGTTGGTTTATATGATAGACCAAGGAAATTAACAGGGACTTTCACTTTAAAAAGAGTAAATGTAGGTAGTCAAACTGCTTTAGAGGGATATTTATGGGGAGATGGAGTTCCTGGTGGAATTAATGTAGATAATCCACCACAATATACTGAACTGACAGTTCCAACTGGAACATTTATTTTTGTGAAACAATAAAATACAAACCACAATCGAGTAGACGGCTCTGCCAGAAACTGACAGAGTGCGCCTCTCACACCACCGTACGTACGGGTCTCGTATAC
>NZ_CANMVP010000063.1 GCF_947501385.1 uncultured Polaribacter sp. | reverse complement strand
GCATAAGGGACTTGCACCCTCTAGATTAATTATTTACCTTTCGGTAAATCAAAAGATGCCCATGCTGGGCACACACACCGTATAAAATTAATTGCTGGTTTTAGCCAATTTACGAAAGTCCTCGCGGACTTTCTATCTGTGATTTATTTGCTAACTTTAGTGCTTAAAACACGCAACTAATCTTATACAAACACGTTGTGTTTCATACAAAAAAAGCCAACGCACAAACAGCACATTTGGTTTTTGCCGACACATAAGCCAACTCTGAAAAAACCAAAAGAGCTGTTTCTTGCCTTTGCGCTCTAAAAAACCGTGAAAAGATTGTGAATAAAAATATAGAAACCGACCGACCAAAACAGCAAACTTTATTAACTTGTACGGTTAAATAAGAGATAATGATTAAAGAAAGAATTGACATAGAAAACATTGACGGACAACTATTTGAAATAAAAGTAGTTGACCCAGACAATTCTAAACCTGCTTCTTTTACGCATTATTTGCATAATCATAAAAATGGAGTTTCTCAATTTTACAAAAAAGATGCTCTTTCTTACGTAAAAGAAATTCTTGAAAAAGAATATCCAACCGAAAAAGTCACAAATGAAGTTGCTGAAGAAGCTCTTCAATATTTAATTTTTGACCTCAATAAATCTGTTCCTTTTCCAGCACCCGAAGAACCGAAATTTAAGTTTATCGACCTTTTTGCCGGAATTGGGGGATTTCGTTTAGCATTTCAAAATCTTGAAGGAAAGTGTGTTTTCACAAGCGAATGGGACAAATATTCTAAACAAACGTACAAAGCAAATTTTGGAGAAATTCCGTTTGGAGACATAACCAAACCTGAAACAAAAAATTATATTCCAGATAATTTTGATGTGCTATGTGCAGGTTTTCCCTGCCAGGCATTTTCAATTGCAGGAAGACGTGGCGGGTTTGAAGATACAAGAGGAACATTGTTTTTTGACGTGGCAGAAATCATAAAAAAGAAACAACCAAAAGCTATTTTTCTCGAAAATGTAAAAGGTTTAAGGAACCACGACAAAGGAAAAACATTAGCGACAATTTTAAATGTACTTCGAGAAGATTTAGGCTATTTTGTTCCTGAACCTCAAATATTAAATGCTAAAGAATTTGGCGTTCCCCAAAATCGTGAACGAATTTTTATCGTAGGTTTCCGCAAGGATTTAGGAATAACAGATTTTCAGTATCCAGAACCGACTAATAAAAACGCAGTTTTAGACGATATTTTGGAAGAAGAAGAAGTTTCTGTAAAATATTACTTATCGACAACATACGTCCAAACTTTAAAAAACCACAGAGCAAGACACGAAAGCAAAGGCAATGGATTTGGTTACGAAATAATTCCAAATGATGGAACTGCAAATGCAGTTGTTTGTGGTGGAATGGGCAGAGAACGAAATTTAGTTTTTGATGATAGACTGACAAATTTTAAACCAATAACTAACATTTCAGGAAAAGTGAACCGAGAAGGAATTAGAAAAATGACACCACGAGAATGGGCAAGGTTACAAGGCTTTCCAGACAATTTTAAAATCATAGTTTCAGACGCACAAGCATATAAACAATTCGGAAATTCAGTTGCAGTTCCCGCAATTCAAGCAACAGCGGAAAAAATAATAGAAAAACTTAACTGCAAATGATTACAGGAAATAAGGGAGAATGGAGCGAAATTTATGCGCTTTTCAAATTATTAGGCGACAAACAATTATTTCTCGGAAACAAAGACATAGAAAAATTAGAAGGTTTAGTTTACCCAATTATCAAAATACTTCGCACCGAAAACAACGGTAATTTTGAATATTCAATCCAAGATGAGATTATTTTAGTTTCGGGTGATGAAGAAGTTTTAAAAATCCCTATTTCAGACTTTAAAGACAAAGCTTTTTTTCTTTTAAATTCAATCAAACAAAATAAAGAAAGGACTTTTTCAGTTCCAGAAATTGAGGAATTTATGCAATCCATAAATTGTATTTCCTTAAAAGCTAGTTCTACTGCAAAAACTGATATTACGATTGTTGTTCACGACCAAAGAGCGAATCAACAGCCGACATTAGGTTTTAGTATAAAATCACAACTTGGAAGCCCTTCTACTCTATTAAATGCAGGTAAAACGACAAACTTTATTTATAAAATTGTTGGTGCAAATTTAACTGAAAACGAAATTGAACAAATCAATTCAATCGCTTCGAGAAGTAAAATAATGGATAGAATTGTTCAAATTCAAAAGAATGGTGGGCAATTTGATTTTATAAAAACAGAACGACAAATATTTTCAAATAATCTAGTTCTAATAGACAGTTTACTACCAGAGATTTTATCGCAAATCGTTTTTGATTTTTATTCAAGTGAGTTTTCACATTTGACCGATTTAGTAAATAAAACAGCTGACCGAAATCCATTAAACTTCGACATTGAGAACGAGCATAAGTTTTATGAATACAAAATAAAACGCTTCTTGACAGATGTTGCATTAGGAATGATGCCTTCGCAAGTTTGGACAGGAAAATATGATGCAACCGGTGGATATTTAATCGTCAAAGAAAATGGAGACATTTTATGTTATCATATTTACAACAGAAATGAATTTGAGGATTACTTGCTAAATAATACAAAGCTCGACACAGCAAGTTCTTCTCGACACGGATTTGGAGAAATATATGAGGAAAACGGAGAGTTATATTTTAATCTGAATTTACAAATTAGGTTTACAAAATAACCAACGCTAAAAGCCATACACATTTGCAATTCGCTACAGCCGATACACAAGCCAAAATTGCAAAAGAGTATGTCTTTGCCAACGCTACAAACAGAACGGAAAATAAAGTACGAAAACACAATCGAGTAGACGGCTCTGCCAGAAACTGACAGAGTGCGCCTCTCACACCACCGTACGTACGGGTCTCGTATACG
>NZ_CANMVP010000061.1 GCF_947501385.1 uncultured Polaribacter sp. | reverse complement strand
TACCCCGCAATAAATACGGGGCAGGCTCTGGGGAGGTCTTCAAAACTACGAGTTGGTTATTTGGAGAAGTCAGCAGAGGTCATAGTACCTACAGGAAACGAGCAGAGGCAATACCTCCGATGGACTCACAAGTAGGGAAGGACTGAACATAATTCTCTTCAAAATTCGCATAGGAGCACTAGTGGTAGCCTATGCCTAAATTAGAAGATAGTGCCAAGGGTGAAAAGAGCTTTGGTTTGATGATTTACGAACCGCCGTATACGAGACCCGTATCCCGAGAATTCGGGAGTGGTGTGAGAGGCGCAGTGACGACTTTTAAGTCGTCACCCGTCTACTCGATTAGGTGTTGCCTTTTGTTACTTGAATTTTTGTATCACTTTTTCTATACATTTTCTTTTTGTTTCTTTCTCAATATCACCAAGTCTTGTAGTTAGGGTTTTCACAAAAAGGGCTTTGTTCTTTTCGTTAACTATAGGTGTTGCTCTTTCCGTATACATTGGAAGTTGATTTGTAGGGCTTTTCAAAAGTTGTTCTATTAGTAAAGCAAAAGCCCCATCGGAGTAATCTTTAATAGCGCATAACTTTATTAAAATATTTATTGCATGGTCTTTAGTAATAACCGAGCCTTTATCTGCAACTTCAAGAATGGTTGGAAGAATAGTATAAATTTCTTTAGGGAGCTCGTTTGTGATTGTACTAAGGGCAATCATTGCTCCCCATTGAAGTCGATTATTTTTACTGTTTAGTTGTTCTACAAATTCTTTGATATAATCAGCAATGAGTTTAGGCTCTTGTTCTCCAATTTCATAAAGTACTTTTATACAGTCATTCTGAATGGCTTTTTTATTGGATAGATTTTCAACTAATTCTTTTATAGCTTTCTTGTTTTTTGAAAGTACAATTTCTTTGGCAAGTTCTTGATTAGGTAGTTCATCTCTTCTGTTAAGTGAAGATGCTAATTTTTCGATAATACTCATATCTTTTTCCATCGTTTAAGACTAGGGATTTTTTTAACGAATGAATTCGCGAAGAGGGACATCATGAATCCCATTTCTTTCATTTTTTTCTTTACAAAATCTTGCATCTGGCTAGCTGTCCAATCAGGATTTGTGAATTGCCCACTTTCATAACAATAAGCACAATATATATTACTAATTGTACCGTCAGTATTCGATCCACCACCGTTTGGTGATTTTTTCAGAGGCATTCCGCAACTCTGACAATTTTTAAATTGTTCCATCATTAATTTATTTTTCACAATGATAAAACAGGTCACTGACAACCCTATGTCAGTATTTTTCAATTTATTTTTGTTCCAGTAATTTTATGTAGTCATTTATATCCAAATGATTTGATTTTATAAATGTTTTCATTAAGTTTTTCATTTGATTTATCTTTTTAACTTTAAAATCTCGGTATGCCTCTCGCTCCCAACACCAAGCAATTAAATGCCATTGATTAGAATAGAAAGTTAAACCTATGGGTTCTATTTCTCTAATACTTTTTACTTCTTTATTATTTGTGTAGGTTATCTGTAAAATTTGTTTTGTAACTATGGCGTTTTGTAATTCAGTTAAGTAACCAGAAACTTCCAATGTGTTTGGTGGAATGTATACTTTAATTTGTGATTGTAGAAAACTAGCTTTTTCTTTTTTATCTGTTCTTAAACTTGCTGTTATTTTCGCAATTGCATTTTCAATGTGAACTTTGGTGGTTTTGTCTGTGAATTTCTCAGATAGCTTTGATATGAGTATTAATGAATTAGCCTCTTCGTTTGTCAACGAAATTGGAGGGAGAAAAAAACCTTGAAGAATTGAATATCCTTTATCATTTTCAAAATTAATAGGGACACCAATTTCTCCGAGTGCTTTTAAATCTCGGTAAACAGTCCTTTCGCTGATTTCATATTTATCGGCAATAAATTTTGCTGTTATATTTCTTTTTGATTGCAACGTAGTTAAAATAGCAATAAGTCGGTCAATTCGATTCATGATCCTTTTTTTAACTGGTTTTTTAAGGTTACACCTAAAGTGTTTGTATATGGAAAGTTGCGTGTTTGCGTGCGAGGATTTTCCGAAGGAAAATCAGACGTAGCAAACGTGCAACGACCTTTGTTTTAGCACAACACCAGCAATTTTTTATATACGGTGTTGAACTAATCCTCGTACCTCGGAGGCTTTTCGCTATTTGTAAAAATACAGTATCTTAATGAATTCATAAAAACTTACAAACATGAATTTTAAAAAAAGTCAATTACTCTTCTCGAACGTGCCTTGACTGAGGTACCCAAATTCAAAGTATTAGCGCTCAGATTAGAGAAAAGTTTTGTTATCAATGGCAAAGCTAAAAGTACGTTAACCAACTATCTGCGCTGTCTCTCTCTCTTAGCGCTTTATTACAAATGCAGTCCAGAACTTCTCAATGAAGCGCAAATAAATGATTATCTCTACCATTGTCAAAACCTACACAATTGCGTAGCGAGTCGAAAAAATGAACAAGAATAAAAAGATGAATGATTAATTGTGTTTTAAGACAAAAAATGCACATAAAATCGAAAAGATAACACGCAGTACTTCTTGATAAGTAACTCCCAAAACCTCGATTTCCCCCTTATCTAAAAACTCCCCGAATCAGTCAACAAAATATATAGCGTTGGCCTATCGGCACGCCATATACTTAGTTATTGTAGCAAGTGCTTTTTATTTACTATGCGGTTTGTAATAAATTAATTCCAGATAATTCTTGTCCAATTTTATGAATTCCACTTAATATTTTTTCAGTTTGTTTCGCAGATGGTTTCTTTTTTCCAGAAACATATTGAGATAGTAAAGTCGCATTCATTCCAATTTTTTCGGCAAGAAATTTTGCATTTAGAACTTTATAGAATTTAAAAAACTGTTTAAAATCTATTTCAAATTTAATTTCGTTCGATTCTACTTTTACACTTTCTTCCTCAAAATGTAATTCTGTTGCCTCATAAGAATTATTTATTAATTCAGCAATAGATTTTCCAGTTGTAAAAATTGGATAATTTTGAGAAAAAGCGGAAAATCCTGTTTCAGTTTTTTCAACAGTCATTGTTATAACTTTCTTTTTTGACATAATTTTCTATTTTTTAATTCCTGCGTCTTTCAATATTTTCTTTTCCAATCCTTTCCCCATTTCTTGACTTCCGTGATTTGGAAATATAATAATTCCTTTTTTTGTTTCGTGTCTCATTTTAACGTGTGAACCTTTTTGAGAAACAGCATACCAACCGTCTTTCGTTAATATTCGATAAAGTTGAGAACACTTCATTCAATTTTTGTTTTTTACTAAACACAAAAGTAAATTATAATTTACTTTTAAACAAATAAATTTACTTGAATTGACGAATTTTCCGCATTTGCTACAACGGCAGTTCGTCTAATAACTCCGTTTTATTTTTAATTTATCCAACTAAATTACAGTATTAGTTTTACACGGGCTG
>NZ_CANMVP010000060.1 GCF_947501385.1 uncultured Polaribacter sp. | reverse complement strand
GCTTGTTGAATCCAACCAAAATGTTCAAAATATAATAAGTAATGAACATTATATTTAGCGGTAAAACTTTTAGGGTTGTTTTTTTCTCGATGTTGATGTAATCGTAGTTTTAAATTATTTGTAACGCCAGTGTATAAAACTGTTTTGTTTTTATTTGTAATGATGTAAACGTAAAAGTTGTAAATGCCTTCTTTGTGTTCTATCATTGTTTGGTTAATTTAATTCATTTTAAAATTTTGCAAACTTTTTTGCTTAATTATGTGAGATGCTTCCAGCATGACAAACTTGTTGCTAACAATATTTACTCTAAGTTTGCTGCTCTGGAAGAGTTTTTTCCATAGTTGTGTGGGATGCTTCCAGCATGACAAAATTGGGTGGGGATTGTTTGTATACAACTTATTCGTTTAGTTTGTCACTCTGGAAGAGTCACGCACATCTTTACTCAAAATAATGATTCAAAAATTTCATTTCAGGATTTTCATCTTGAATAAGATTTAATTTCTTTTGTCTAGTTAAATCTTTTATTTCCTTTTCTCTGACAATCGCTTGTTGAATCCAACCAAAATGTTCAAAATATAATAAGTAATGAACATTATATTTAGCGGTAAAACTTTTAGGGTTGTTTTTTTCTCGATGTGGATGTAATCGTAGTTTTAAATTATTTGTAACGCCAGTGTATAAAACTGTTTTGTTTTTATTTGTAATGATGTAAACGTAAAAGTTGTAAATGCCTTCTTTGTGTTCTATCATTGTTTGGTAAATTTAATTCGTTTTAAAATTTTGCAAACTTTGTTCCATAATTATGTGGGATGCTTCCAGCATGACAAAACTGGGTGGAAACTGTTTAACTGAATAATAGTTAAATTTCAACTAATTTTATTAAACCTGTAAAACCCCCATATTAAATTGCTTTGTAATAGGAGCGTGGTTTGCAGCTTCAATTCCCATAGAAATCCAAGTTCTGGTATCTAAAGGATTTATCACAGCATCTGTCCAAATTCTAGAAGCAGCATAATACGGAGAAATTTGTTTGTCGTATCTTGATTTTATTTTATCGAATAATTCGGTCTCTTTTTCTGGTGTAATTTCTTCACCTCTTTTTTTAAGAGAAGCCGTTTCAATTTGTAATAAAACTTTTGCAGCAGAATTACCACTCATTACTGCTAGTTCAGCAGAAGGCCAGGCAACAATTAATCTTGGGTCGTAGGCTTTACCGCACATCGCATAATTTCCAGCTCCGTAAGAATTGCCAATAACAACTGTAAATTTTGGTACAACAGAATTACTAACTGCATTGACCATTTTTGCACCGTCTTTTATAATTCCTCCGTGTTCAGATTTACTACCCACCATAAAACCAGTAACATCTTGCAAGAATACTAAAGGTATTTTTTTCTGATTACAATTGGCAATAAAACGTGTAGATTTGTCAGCAGAATCATTATAAATTACGCCGCCAAATTGCATTTCTCCTTTTTTGGTTTTTACTAATTTACGTTGATTGGCAACAATACCAACTGCCCAACCATCAATTCTTGCATAACCTGTTATGATTGTTTTACCATACCCTTCTTTGTACTGTTCAAACTCAGAATTGTCTACCAGGCGCTTTATGATTGCTAGCATATCATATTGTGCATTTCTTTCTTTTGGTAAAATTCCAAAGATATCTTCTTCTTTTTCTTTTGGTGGAAAAGATTCGGTTTTGCTAAAACCAGCCTTATCATAATCACCAATTTTATCAACTATAAATTTTATTTTGTCTAAAGCATCTTTATCGTCTTTGGCCTTGTAATCTGTAACACCAGAAATTTCACAATGTGTAGTTGCACCACCTAACGTTTCATTATCAATAGATTCTCCAATGGCGGCTTTTACCAAATAACTTCCTGCCAGAAAAATACTAGCTGTTTTGTCTACAATTAAAGCTTCATCACTCATAATTGGTAAATAGGCACCACCCGCAACGCAACTTCCCATCACTGCAGAAATTTGGGTTATTCCCATACTGCTCATTACAGCGTTGTTTCTAAAAATACGCCCAAAATGTTCTTTATCTGGAAAAATTTCGTCTTGCATTGGTAAATAAACACCTGCAGAATCTACTAAGTAAATAATTGGTAATCTGTTTTCTATGGATATTTCTTGCGCACGTAAATTCTTTTTTCCTGTAATAGGAAACCAAGCACCCGCTTTTACGGTTGCATCATTTGCAACAACAATACACTGTTTCCCTTTGATGTAACCAATTTTAACAATAACACCTCCAGAAGGACAGCCACCATGTTCTGCATACATATCATCACCTGCAAATGCAGCAATTTCTATAGATTTCGATTTTGAATCTAACAAATAATCAACCCTTTCACGAGCAGTCATTTTCCCTTTTTCGTGTTGCTTGTCAATTCTTTTTTGACCACCACCTAATTTTACTTTTAGAAAGCGTTTGCGTAAATCTGAAGCTAAAAGTCTGTTATAATCTTCGTTTTTATTGAAGTTGATATCCATAGGAATTCATTTCTAAGTTTGTGCTAAATTAAGAAATATTGTTGTGAAACTCCCACGGAAGATTTTGTATTCTTATAAATGTTTCTTAAACTTTTACTTGAAAGCTGAAACCATTTTTTACCTTCTCAACAGCGAGAAATTACCTTTTTTGTGAACGGTTGGTTTAGAGGTATCTGCGGGAATTAGTGTGATGTGAAACCAATAATCATCCGAAGAAAGTTTTTTTCCGTTGTAGGTTCCATTCCAACCTTGCCCGTCGATTGGAAGTTGTGCTACTAATTTTCCGAATCGATTAAAGATATTGATACTCGCATTTGGGTAAAATGTTTTGTTAGCGCCTTTAATTATCCAAGTATCATTTTTTCCATCGCCATTGGGTGTAAAGAATTTTGGAAACTGAATGACAGAAACTTGCAAAGTAGCATCGGGTGCACAACCATTTTTATCCTTTACAATGATGGTGTAAATACCGCCTTCTAAATCTTCAAAAATGGGTGCATCTTGAAATAAAGTCGTGGTGTTTTCATCATCATTTCTAAGGGCGAATTGGTAGTCTCCCAAACCTAAATTGTTGTTTACGGTATCTATTAAAATAGACAAATTGTTTTCGCTGCCAATGTTATTTCCTTCGTCTACAATCGTTACAAAACTGGCATTTAAAACTGCAGGATTCGATTCAGTAACCACAATCGTTTCTGCTCTTGTACAATTGGTTCCGTTTGTGGTGGTGGCAGTTACTGTATAATTTCCACCAGTGGTGATAGCTGTATCTTCATTTGTACTGATCAAATTTCCAGCAGCATTTCTCCATTCATAGGTATATATAGCTGAAGGATTTTCAACAGCAATGGTTAAAGGAGTATCGTTTAAACATAAAATTTGAGGAGAAGTGACCGTAAAGTCTGGTAAAGGATTTACAATGAGATCAAAAGTAGCATCGTCATTTACACAGAAAGTGGCCTTGTGTTGAATTCTTGCAAAGATGGTTTCCGTAGTATTTGAGTTTGTATATGGAGAACTTATCGGTAAATTCCCTGTAGCTACATCTGCTTGAGTATGGTGAAAAGTAACGTTAAAATCATCAGGATCTTGAGTGGTTCCTAATAAACCAGGAATCTGA
>NZ_CANMVP010000059.1 GCF_947501385.1 uncultured Polaribacter sp. | reverse complement strand
CAGATACACACATAAAATAGCGATTAGCAATCACCGTATCTTAGCGATTGATAAAGAGAAAAGGCAGGTTACATTTCGTTTAAAAAACTATAAGAAGGGTGGTCAGAAAACAACGTTGACACTCTCTACTACAGAATTTATACGACGGTATCAGCTCCATATTTTACCCAAAGGATTTACCCGATTACGGCATTATGGATTTTTGAGTAGCAGCTGGAAAAAAGAGAAGTTGCCAAGCTTGCAACTACAATTAGCAACCAAAGATGTAAGCGATGAAGAAGCACCTGTTGTTCAGGAAAACTCATTGCATAGATGTTGCCCTAGTTGTAAAAAAGGAACGTTGGTAACTCTTTTTACTTTTGGAAGTCGTGGCCCCCCGAAGAATTATAAACAAATTGCAAATGGTAAACTACTGAAATTCAAATGATAAAAAAAGGCTCAAATGCAGCCTAGGATTACCATTGCCCAAACTGAAAAATAAAAACTTAAAATTGCGTAGCGAGTCGAAAAAATGAACAAGAATAAAAAGATGAATGATTAATTGTGTTTTAAGACAAAAAATGCACATAAAATCGAAAAGATAACACGCAGTACTTCTTGATAAGTAACAACCAAAACCTCGATTTCCCCCTTATCTAAAAACTTCCCGGATCAGTCAACAGAATATATAGCGTTGGCCTATCGGCACGCCATATACTTAGTTATTAGGCACAGGGTTTATTCAATTATTAATCTTTTTGATATTATTTTTCCTTTTCCATTTTGAAACCTAACAACATAAAATCCTCTTTTCAAGCTATTAACAGAAAATTCGGTTGTATTTTGAGTTTTAGAATAGACTTTTTCACTATATAAGTTATGGATAGTTATATTATATTCTAAATTTTCAGATTCTGAAGAAGTTGCAAATCTTAAATTATCATTGCAAGGGTCTGGTTCAATAATAACTTTATTTAATGAATTATTAGATTTCATAGGATTAGAGCTAAATCTGAAATTACCATCGCATGGATCTCCATTACCTCCTCCTCCTCCTCCACTAGATGAAGTCACATTAACGTATTTATATTTTAAAGAAGATGCACAAGTATTTGTTATTCTGCAAACTACTACAGTAGTTCCAGCTTGTCCAACCTTAACTACTACTTCATCACCATTATTAGATATAATACTCCAACCACCAATATTTGTTCCCGTATTTCCACCAACATCAAAATACCAATTATAAGAAGTATTTCCAACAATAGGGTCAACACGATAAGTTAAATACTGACCAGTTACTGCATTTTCATTCCCAGTCATTGATGAATATGGTATTGGAGGTTGTTGCTGATTACCAGCAAGTTCTTCAAACAGCCAGTTTTTACTTGTTATGGTAAAAGAAACATGTTCTGTATTTCTAGTTTCCCCAAAATAAGTGTCAAAAGGGGTTTGATTACTACATACTAGATTTTTGTTTATAGGTTGATACCAATTTGTAAAGCCATTTGTATCTAAAGTAGAATGTGTGGGCATAAATGTATGATTAGGTTTGTATGTACCAACAGAAATACGATCAATACTAGAATTGTTTTCCAATCCTTCTACAATTTCATCTTTTAAAACACCTTGTGTATTAAACGTACCTCCAGGAACTACATCTAATGAACCTTTCGAGAATTGGTTTGTGTATGAAACTGCGTAAGAGTATCCTGAAAAAACTTTGTCAACTTTACCAAAATACACTTCATTATTTTGCCATGAACCTTTGGTATAATTTAATTTATTTAAAAAACCTCTAACATTACCAATCCAAAAATCTGCATAACCTCTAATATCTAAAACTCCCTCGCCTTCAGAGCCATTTTTATTTCCATTAATTGCACCATTTGTAATTGAAATTTTTCTTAAATTTAATGGGTATCCTTTAGAGTTTGGTAAACCATTACTTTTTAAATTTGAGTAATATTGATTAAAAAGAGAAGGTTTTGAAAAACTAGAGCCAGCACTAAATTGTTGAATTAACATTTGTCTTGAAGCAACAGATTTTAAACTTTTTTCATAGGTATCTTTAGCTTTTTGTTCTCCATGTATAAAACCTAAAAAATAAACATTTGCTTGAGCGCCAACACTTATACTGGCACCTTGATGTGGACTATCCACACTTATCCATAATCTAGTATTATGTTTCCATTTATTGTCATTAGTATCTGTAAATTTATTTTCCATATATGCCAACGCGAATCTAGAAATTTGTCCTCCCATACTAGGACCTATTATTACTAATTCCTCATTACTTCCATTATCCATTAATTTTTTATTTAGTTTCTGATATAAAGTAATATGATTCATTGCATTACGTTCTATATAATCAGCACCACCATCAATTTCTTTTCCGTTTCTATAATAAACAGGATGATTTACTAAAATAACGTCATAACCTAAATTTCTTAATTCAGGAATAATTGGTGTGTCATTATTTCCATAAACCATTAATCTTTCAATTGAAGGGTTAGGATCGTTGATTCCTAAAGGCATTTCAGATTGAAGGATTTTTCTTTCATCTTGAGGGTCAAAACCATCAATAAAAAGAATTGGTTTTAATAGTTTGTTTTCTGGAACACCATTGTTTGTATGATAAAAAATTTCGTACTCTAATTCTCCAAAAATAGCTGAAGACTCTTCATAACCTTTAAATGAATATTGAGAATTCAATATGTACCTTGTTTGAATTATATTTGAAGAACGTAGAGCATTTGTAACAACATTTTTCACAAAAATAGTTCCTTTTGTTTGTTTTTTAGAACCATCTTTAAATTCTACAGAAAATATTAAAGTTTTTTTACCGTTAGAATTATATTCAACAGCTATTTCATTCATTAAAAGTTTGCCATTCTCAAGAATAGTAATTGTTTTATCATTCCCAAAATCAGCAATAAGTTTACGGATTTTATTTTTTGTACCTAGAATAAAATCTTTTGTAAATTGATACGTAATTGATGTTCCTTTTGCTCGTCTTTTTAAGGGAGCAATGATTAAAATATCCTTTTTTGTAAAAGCATTTTTATTTTTTATGATGGTTAGCTTTTTATTTTTTAATCGTAAACCTCCTTTTTGTTCATCTTTTTTATTGTAATTTAATTGATGAAAACTAGTGTTGATAATACCAATATTGACGATATTTTCGGCTTGATTGTATTGCTGTCTAAATTTTTCTACAGAAGTAAATTTTTTCTTTTTTGAAGCTCTATACAATTCACTCAAGGATTGTTCAAAGTGTGTAACATTAGAAGTGTTATTCTCTGAAGTATTGAAAGTAGATAGTTTTGCATACGGAATCACTCTATCATATAAAATGCCCGAATTAAATGAGGATATATCTATATTTTTTAGAAAGTCCTCTGGTTTTTTAGTTGTTTTATAATCTATGGTTATTTGTGCTTTTACATTTGTAAAAAGTAATAAAAAAAAGATAAGTGTAGCTAATTTTTTCATAATTTTGAATTTTTAATGAGTAATTGGGTTTATAATTGTTTATTATCTTGGGGTGTTATTGGCGTAACATCCCTTTTTTATTTATGGAAATTCTGTGTCATTTAATGTGTTTAAATTAATATCAAAGCGACCTTCTGTAATTTCTATGACATCTGAAGAATCGTTGTTGTTTATGGCTTTACAGCTAAAAGTTCCTGATATAATTCCATTTGTATAATCGTATTTAATAATTGTTAAAGTGCCACCGTTTTCTATGGAGAAATAACGTTTAACTGAAATGTTTCTAGGGGTTTTCAACCAAAAGTTAATAGTTTTAATATCAGAAGTTGATTGCCATAGATTACCTTTTTTTATATTATAAGTACCTTCTCCTAATTCATCTAAATTATATAAATAGAATGAGAAATCACCAACATCACTTTGACCATCTATTATTCTTAAATTAAAGAAATCTATTTCAGTGGGTGATGATGAATATTCAGATATTGTCATTCCTTTTACTGTAGTCCCTCCAAAAACACTTCTGTCTCTGGGTACTAGCAATTTTCCATCTATATAACAACCAAAAGTATTTTCTCCAGTTTGGGTAATTGGAGGTAAAGTAGGTGTAAAAACCTCTTTTTCTGTCTCACTACAACCTATTGTTAGAAATAATAACATAATAAGTGTTTTTGTTTTAAAAAATGAATTCTTCATAATATTTGTATTTTAATTCATGAAATTAACTATAGCCAAAAGGTTTAAAGTCCAAGATTCTTTAAATTTAGGTTATTCTGGACTTATTTTTTCCTTTTTTATTCTTTTGTTCAATTTTAGTTCTTATATTCACCTTGTGCCTAACGTCAGTTCGTCTAATAACTCCGTTTTATTTTTAATTTATCCAACTAAATTACAGTATTAGTTTTACACGGGC
>NZ_CANMVP010000058.1 GCF_947501385.1 uncultured Polaribacter sp. | reverse complement strand
GATGAAAATCCTGAAATGAAATTTTTGAATCATTATTTTGAGTAAAGATGTGCGTGACTCTTCCAGAGTGACAAACTTAGAGTAAATATTGTTAGCAACAAGTTTGTGATCCTGGAAGCATCCCACACAACTATGGAAAAGACTCTACCACAGTGATAAACTAAATGCATAAGTTGTATACGAAACATTTTCCACCTAGTTTTTGTCATGCAGGAAGCATCCCACATTTTATAAACTAACCTAATTTTAAGAATAATTAATGACTAATATCACAACTCGTCATTTTTTTATGCCTTATTTTTGCACTACAATTTAAAAAAAATGAGTAAAGCCATATATATTGCCACTGTAGAATCTGACAGTGGTAAATCTTTAATATCCTTAGGAATCTTAAGAATGATGTTAACAAGATCTACAAAAGTAGGTTATTTTAGACCCATTATTAATGAAATTGACGATGATGGTTTTGATGAACATACAAACACCGCTATCAATTTCTTTAACTTAAATATTGATTATCAAGACTGTTTTGCTTACAATCAAAGTGAAGTTGTAGAACTATTAAGCGAAGGAAAAGAGGATGAAGTGATTCATAACGTCATCAAAAAATATAAAAAGCTAGAAGCAAACTACGATTATGTATTAGTAGAAGGTACTGATTTTTCTGGTAATGGTGGTTTTACAGAGTTAGATGTAAATCTAATGATTGCTAAAAACTTAAACATTCCTGCTCTAATTGTTGGCTCTGGAAACGGAAAGAAAAAGAAAGATTTCATCAATACAATGCAACTTTCCTACAATTCTTTTGTTCAAAAAGAAGTAGACGTTATTGGTATTATTGCCAATAAAATTGAAGAAGATGAAGTAGATTATATTCGGCAAGAACTCCTAAAAAGTTTTCCAGAAAAATTACAAATAGACATCATTCCAAAAATAGATTTCTTAGCTTTTCCTACGGTAAAAGAAGTTGTAAAAAAGCTAAATGGACGAATTTTATTCGGAGAACAATTTTTAGAAAATGCTATTGGTAGCTATAGTACGGGCGCAATGCAACTCAGAAATTACCTAACTCGAATTAAAGAAAATGCACTGGTAATTACTCCTGGAGACAGAGCCGATATTATTTTAGGAGCATTACAGGCAAATGCTTCTAAAAATTATCCAAAAATTGCAGGAATTATCTTAACAGGAAGGCTAATTCCTGAAGAATCTATCTTAAAATTAATAGAAGGCGTACAATCTACAGTACCAATTATTTCTGTGGATGGAGGAACTTTTGGTATTTCAAATAAAATTGGTGCCGTAAAATCTAAAATTTATTCCACTCACAATAAAAAAATATTACTCTCTCTAGACACTTTTGACAAATTTGTAAATGCAGAAGGTTTGACAAATATTTTAACTTCCTATCAATCAGATAAATTAACACCAAGTATGTTTCAATATAATTTATTGCAAAAAGCAAGAATTCAGAAGAAACATATTGTATTGCCTGAAGGAGAAGAAGAAAGAATTTTAAGAGCAGCAGCACGTTTGCAATTATTAGATATTGTCGATTTAACGTTGCTTGGAAATAGAAACACGATACAACTAAAATGCGATCAAATTGGAATTCAGATAGATTTAGATCAAATAAACATTCTAAATCCAGAAGATTCTATCCATACAAAAGATTTTGCCACAACGCTTTTTGAAGCCAGAAAACACAAAGGCATGTCTGAAACCACTGCAAAAGATTTGGTACATGATGTTTCTTATTACGGAACTTTAATGATTTTAAATGGTTTGGCAGATGGTATGGTTTCTGGAGCAATTCATACCACCATGCATACCATAAAACCTGCCCTGCAATTAATCAAAACAAAACCGGGTGTTTCTGTAGTTTCATCGGTATTTTTTATGTGTTTGTCAGACAGAGTTTCTGTGATGGGAGATTGTGCTGTAAATCCAAATCCGAATGCAGAACAACTCTCAGAAATTGCCATTTCTTCTGCCGAATCTGCAGAAGCTTTTGGTATTGAAGCAAAAGTTGCCATGTTATCCTATTCCTCAGGAAGCTCGGGTAAAGGTGAAGAAGTAGAAAAAGTAAGAAAAGCTACAGAAATTGCAAAAGCAAAGAGACCAAATTTAAAAATTGAAGGTCCTATACAATACGATGCAGCTGTAGACATGTCTGTTGCAAAAACAAAAATGCCAAATTCTGAAGTTGCTGGGCAAGCTTCTGTATTAATTTTCCCGGATCTAAATACTGGTAACAATACATACAAAGCCATACAAAGAGAAACAGGCGCATTGGCAATTGGACCAATGTTGCAAGGTTTAAACAAACCTGTAAACGATTTGAGCAGAGGGTGTACTGTAGATGATATTTTTAATACCGTTTTGTTAACGGCAATACAAGCAAACCAATCATGCCTATGAATATTCTAGTCTTAAACGCAGGCTCTTCTTCATTAAAATATCAAGTAATAGAAATGCCTTCACAACATGTAAAATGTGTGGGCTTGGTAGAAAGAATAGGAATGAATGATGCCATCTTTAACCATGAAATAAATGATAAAAAATATGCGGAAGTTTTACCCATCTTAAGTCATAAGGCGGGTTTGAAAAAAATTGCACATATATTATTAGACAAGAAAATTGGAGTATTAAATTCTGTGGATGAAATTGAAGCCGTGGGACATAGAGTGGTTCATGGCGGAAGTAAGTTTAGTAAAACAGTTGTGGTCACAGAAGAAGTAAAAGACAATATTCGCGAATTATTTGATTTAGCACCATTGCACAATCCTGCGAATTTAATAGGAATAGAAATTGCTGAAACCATTTTTACAAAAGCAAAACAAATTGCAATTTTTGATACTTCTTTTCATCAGACAATGCCAAAAGAGGCCTATCAATGTGCAATTCCGAATGAGTATTTAGAAAAACACCAAATACGTGCGTATGGTTTTCACGGAACCAGCCATAAATATGTTTCTGAAAAAGCAATTGAATATTTAGGCGCAATAGCATCAAAGAAGATCATAACAATTCATTTAGGAAATGGCTGTAGCATGTCTGCCATCAAAAATGGAAAAAGCATTGAAAATTCTTTAGGTTTTGGCCCTACGAACGGTTTAATTATGGGAACTCGCGCTGGAGATATCGATCAATCTGTTATTTTCTTTTTAATGAAAAAACTAAATAAATCTGCGGAAGACGTTAATGATTTGTTACAAAAAAAATCTGGAATGCTAGGTTTGACGGGCTTTTCTGATTTAAGAGAAATTTCAGAAAAAGCAGCAAATGGCAACAAAGATTGTAAAAATGCGTTGGCATTAGCTGGCTATAGAATTAAAAAATATATTGGAAGTTATACCGCTATTTTAAACGGATTAGATGCTATTGTTTTTACTGCAGGAATAGGAGAAAATTCTACAATTATGAGGCAACTAGCTTGTGAAAATTTAGACTTTCTAGGAATTGAACTATCTAAAAGTAAAAATAATGTGCGTTCTGCAGAAATTAGAGAAATTCAAACAGCTGCCTCTAAAGTGAAAATTTTGGTAATTCCAACAAATGAAGAGATTGAGATTGCAAAACAATCTTACAAACTTTTAAAATAAAAGTATTTCTGAGTTTTCAGTTCTCAGAAATACTTTCGAACTTGGGGGAATTTAATTTTTTACAACTCTTCTCGTAGCAACATTCCCATTTTCTGACTGAATTTTCAATAAGTAAATACCATTTACCAGATTTTCTAAATTCAATTCATTTTTATTAGAAATCATTATTTTTTTTCCTATAATATTATAAACCTCAATGTTTTTTAAAGAAAAACTACTATCATCAACCTTTAAAATAGAAGTTGTTGGGTTTGGGTAAACCACAAAATCTAACAAATTAAAATTACTTGTACTTGCAGTTGTTTCAACATAGTTATAGGTTGTTCTTGTATTTTCTCCTGTTTTGGTTAAAATTTTATTTACAATGCCGTTTCCAGAAACTATAAATTCTAGACCCGTTTTATCTTTAAAAGGATGCGCAAAGCTTGCCATTAATTTAGAAGTATCAAAAGTATTCGTTTCGTTGTTTGTAATCACAAAAGCGCCATTATCTAAATAAGACTCTTTTTCTGTAATTGCATTTCCATTACCATCATAAGTGTTCTCTTCTTTGTAATCTGTAGTCCAAGTTGAGCCGTCCCATACTTGATCTTCTTGTAAAATTAAATTATTATTCGCATCAAAAGAGTTGATTGTTCTGTCTGAAGTAACCCATTTAAAACCATCCCAACTATCAGAAACTATAGCACTAACCGTTCCGTTTGAGTTGTAATTTATAGTAATGTTAGAAGAATCTTCATCGAAAGCCCAAGCACTTCCATTCCACTCATAAGCTAAACCAGAACTAATTCTATTGTTTGAATAGGTTATATCAAATTTATAGGAATTCACCCATGCTGTTCCATTCCAATCTTGGTCTATAAGCTGAATAACATCTCCGTTAGAATTATAAGAATACGTTGTTTTATATTGGCTCGAAACCGTATTTGTATTTGTATCATAACTTTGATAAATCTCAACTAAAGCTTTGTTATTTCCATTATAGGTATATGTTGTTTTTGAAGACATTTGCCATTGAGAAGTTGTGGATCAACACCAAAAGTTGTGGAGTAACTAAAAATGATTGAACTTTGCATTAAAAATTTTATGCCTTCAGATAGTT
>NZ_CANMVP010000057.1 GCF_947501385.1 uncultured Polaribacter sp. | reverse complement strand
TGCGCATAAGGGACTTGCACCCTCTAGATTAATTATTTACCTTTCGGTAAATCAAAAGATGCCCATGCTGGGCACACACAACGTATAAAATTAATTGCTTGGTACGAGCCTACTTACGAAAATCCTCGCGGATTTTCTATTCGGTTTGTATTTGCTAAATTAGTTGCTTAAACAACGCAACTAATCTTATACAAAACCGTTACCTGCAAGCTCTGAAAAAGCCACACGCGCAGTCAAGCACATTTCATTTTTTTTCGTGCCTCAAAAAATAAAAAGAGCTTACCTTTTCCCAACGCTCACTCAAAACAAAAATCAGAATTAAATAGGAATTAAAAAAAATGTCCGTAAATTTGTCCGTGTACGTAAAAACGTCCGCGAATAATTATGGCAACAATTAATTTTTATTTAGACAAACCTGACAAAAAAGGGTTTGCACCAATTCATCTTCGAATAAACTGTAACGGAAGTCAAGTTAAGGTTTCTACAGGACAGAAAATAGAATCAAAAAACTTCAATAAATCCAAACAAAAAGCGATTGGATTGAGTGTAGAATCTCACGAAATCAATCATTATTTAGATTTCCTAAGAGAACGAGCAGACGAACTTCTGCACCACTCTAATAAAAAAACCTTTATACAAGACGAAATTAAAAGCGTATTGAACGAACACATAGAAAATTACAAAGAAAATAGCAATGTAAATATTGTAAAAGAGCAAGTTGCGCTTTATGGAAAACCATTCACTTTTGTTGATTTATTCGCAGGAGCTGGTGGTTTTAGTGAAGGTTTTTTGCAAGCTGAACATAACAATAAGTTCTTCGATTTCATTGTTGCCAACGACATAAATGAAAATTGCGAATTAACTCACGTTGTTCGCTATAATCATCAATTAGGTTTGGATGCTGAGTTTTTAAAACAGGATATTACTGAACCTGATTTTTTAGACAATTTATTAGAAAAAATAGATGGACGTAACATTGACGTTATCTGTGGTGGACCACCTTGTCAAAGCTTTAGTCTTGCAGGAAAGCGGAAAAAATTTGATAAAAAAGACGACCTTTTTTCTCACTACTTAGAAGTTATTAAGGTTTTACAGCCTAAGTACTTTGTAATGGAAAATGTAAAAGGCATTTTGACCAAAGAAGGTGGGAAAATAAAAGAATTGATTATCAAAGAAATCAACTCTATTGTTGACACAAAAGAAATTCCATTACTAAATACATTCATCAAAAAAATACGAAAAGAATCAAATTCTTTCCTTTTCGATAGTATTGTAAAAAGAGTTGAACTTGAAAAGCTACTTGAGAAAGACAAGGAAACAGGAAAAGCTGATTTCATCAGCTTTGTAGAAAATAGATTTAAAAAACTAACGCCAAAAATTGCAGATTACAAAACCAGTAAAACAGACGAAAATATTAATACAATTCGTCACGGTTTTAATCTTTTGGCTCGAGCAAAAGAATGGGAGAAATTAAAACGTGATATTATCAAAGAAAAGGATTTCTGTAATATTGATAGTGATGACTTTGTAAATTCCTTTACAGATTTTCTAACAGAAATAAGCTCTGAAAATGTCATTTCAAAAATTGAGAATTCATTTAAAGCTTTAAAAGTTCCAACCAATTACAAAAAGGATTGTGAGGATATTATAACTGCTTTAAAAATATACACAACATCTTTCGATGAATCCATTGAGATTTTAAAATCTCAATGTAACAAATCACAAAAAAAGGAATTAGAGACTATTCTTGAAAGTATTAGACTTTATAAAATAGAACAACCATTTGTCGCTAATGCATCAAATTATGGTGTGCCTCAAAATAGAGAACGAGTACTTTTTATTGGTTGTCGCAAAGACCAAAAATATATTTCTGAAATTCCCGCAACAGTTTCAGAAGAAGAAAAAGTAACCATTTTTGAAGCTTTATATGATTTAGACTTTATTGGCAACAATCAAGAAGCACATCGATATGAAGAAATTGATATTTCTGCGCAATACAATGGAACTGCGAAGAAAATGGCTAAACTTCTCAAAAAAAGAAAAATTGACGGAAAACCTATTCTCAAAGGTGGAAAATCATTTGCAGAATGGTCTAAAAAAGGCAGATTAATTGAACGATTTAAACCTCAAACAAAACCATTTTACGTAAAGAACACAGAAGGTTTAGAGAATGGAGAAAAATATTTCGACATACTTAATAATCACAAAACAAGTAATCAAAACGAAACCGTTATTGAAAGACTTGGAGTGATTTTAAAAAATGGTAACTATAAAAAAGCACAACCAGAACTAGAAAAATTAAATCTTTCTACAAATAAGAGAAATTACAATGTTTTAAAACCAGATGAGCAAAGTTCTACAATAATGACAATTGCAGATGATTACATCCATTACAATTCGCCAAGGTCATTAACAGTTAGAGAAATGGCACGCTTACAATCGTTTGACGACTCATTTGTGTTTCAAGGAAAACGGTCTACAGGTGGAAATAATAGAAAAACAGAAGTGCCACAATACACTTTAGTTGGAAATGCCGTTCCGCCTTTATTAGCTAGAGCGGTTGCAAGTGAAATTTTAAAACATATCAAGTGAGAAAGCTTACAGACGCAGAACAAGAAAAGATAAAATTACTGACTAAAAACCAAGTTTCTCTTACTTTAATTGAACCAACCCAAAATGGATTAAAGAAATCCATAATGGATGCGACTGGTTCAGTCCGTAGTTTTTTAAAAAGTGAAAACATCCACGATTACGACCAACAATTACAAGGTCCAAATCATAAAATTATAATTCCGACTATTATTCATACTGGATTTGAAATCATTAAATCCCAAGCCTCTTTATATCGTCCAATTACCAAAAGTGGAGACCCAAGAATATGGTTTTACAAAATGACAAAAATTGCAGAAGCAAACGACATTATTGCAATCGCATTTTTTGACGATAGTTTTCAGATTTTTAATCTTACACAATTAGACATTGAAGTTTTGATTAATTCTTCAATTCAAAACCCATTACAAGATTTAATAAAGGAGATTAATAACACACAAAATGAAGTAGCATTTGAACTTCTGGGAATGTTAAGAAAAATAGCAAATGCTGGCCCAATTCCTTCAATGGTTAATGCAGACACCTCTGTAGGGCGAACGCTAGAAACTGCACTTGGAATTGATATTAATTCTTCCAAACAACCAGACTATAAAGGAATTGAGCTTAAGTCATTCAGAAACAGCAGAACAAACAGAAAAAATTTATTTGCACAAGTTCCGGATTGGAAATTAAGTAAGTTTAAAAGTTCAGCAGAAATTCTTGACAATTTCGGATATGAACGTGATGATGATTTTAAATTGTATTGCACAGTTTCGGCAATTACAAGAAATTCGCAAGGATTGAATTTAAGAATTGATAGCGATATCAAGCAACTGATTGAGAACTCAGATAAACCAGAAGTTGGAGATTTTGTGGTTTGGACATTGGACAAACTTCACAACCGACTAAAATCAAAACACAAAGAAACGTTTTGGGTAGAAGCTGAAAGCACAAGAATAAATGACCGAGAACACTTTCAATACAAGTTGGTAGAGCACACGAAAAAGCCAATTACATCTCAATTTGATTTACTAATTGAGCAAGGGATTATAACGCTTGACCATTTGATTAAACGAAACTCAAAAGGAAAAGTAGTCGAAAAAGGACCGTTGTTTAAAATCAAACCGAAAGGAATTGAATTACTGTTTCCGCCAAGTGAAAGATATGATTTAATGACATAGCGGAATTGCCAACGCTGAAAGCCATACACATTTCCAGTCGCGCCATCCACGCTACACCAAAACTGTAAAAGAGTATGTCTTTGCCAACGCTAGCAAGTTTGGGGATAAAAAAGCCAGCCAGGTAACAAGGTATAAAAAACATAGGGCGTTTGTGCTTAACCGAAAGTTCTGTGTATATTAACAAAGTCCGCTAAATATAAAATTTGGCATTTATAGTAGAAAAGGTAAAAGCAAAATATTTATATTTAGCTAAGTAATTAACCGAAACGATAGAGCTTATCACCTGCCCTACGTTTCTTATACGAGACCGTTGTAAAACATTAGAACGAAATCCTGCAAATGAAGATAAATCCAAAAATATTTTCAATTTTAATCACTCTAATCGTATCTGCGATTTTAGGATATATAGAAATTGAAATTTTTAAAGAATATGGTTGGACTGTATTTCTTGTTATTCCATTCATAATTGGATTTCTTCCACCTTTTATTAATGGAAAATTATCTGAAATAAGTAAAAAAGAGAGTTATAAATTAAGTTTTCTAACACTCGGAATTGTTTTAATTGGACTTTTAATTTTCGCAATTGAAGGAATGATTTGTATTGCAATGTCTTTACCATTAATTGCTTTATTAGTTTGGCTTGGCTCTTATTTAGGATTTAAAGCAAACTCTGGAAAGTGGATAAATCCGACAAATACAACAATTGGACTTTTTATCATTTGCGTAAGTTCAATGAGTTTCGACTATTTAAATGAACCTGAAAACTTAATTCCTGTTAGAACGAAAGTTATTGTTAACTCAAATATTGAGAATGTTTGGAAAAATGTTGTGACTTTTGAGAAAATAGACGAACCTACTGACTGGATATTTATAACTGGAATCTCATATCCGACAGACGCAACAATTAAAGGAACTGGAATTGGAGCAATAAGATATTGTAATTTTACAACTGGAAGTTTTGTAGAGCCAATCACAACTTGGAACGAACCGAATTTATTACAATTTGACGTAAAAGAACAACCAATTCCTATGAATGAATTTAATCCGTTTTGGGAAATTCATCCACCGCATTTAGATGGCTATTTCAAATCATATAAAGGTCAATTTAAACTGACCAAAATCGGAGAAAATAAAACGGAATTAGAAGGAACGACTTGGTACAAAGTAGGTATTACACCAGAGATTTACTGGAAAACTTGGTCTGATTTTATAATTCACAGAATACATAAACGAGTACTGAATCATATAAAAATAGAAACTGAAAATAAATAACGTTTTACAATCGAGTAGACGGCTCTGCCAGAAACTGACAGAGTGCGCCTCTCACACCACCGTACGTACGGGTCTCGTATACGG
>NZ_CANMVP010000056.1 GCF_947501385.1 uncultured Polaribacter sp. | reverse complement strand
CAGCCCGTGTAAAACTAATACTGTAATTTAGTTGGATAAATTAAAAATAAAACGGAGTTATTAGACGAACTGACGTTAGCACCAATCTAGACAATGAGTAGTACAATAAATTCAAAAGAACAAAAAATACTTTGGGGAAGAGCCGCTGCTCGATGCTCAATGTCTGATTGTCGAAGAAAACTTACTTTCGATAAATCAAACGTTACTGAATCTATTACTCTTGGTGAAATGTGTCATATTGTTGGCGAAAAAAACAACGCAAAATCTCCTAGAGGTCTTAGTAAGCTACCTATTGATGAAAGAAATAAATACTCTAATTTGATTCTGCTCTGCTCGCACCACCATAAGATAATTGATAAAGATGAAGACAATTGGCCAATTGAAGTGCTTCATAATATCAAAGATGAACACGAATTATGGGTTGAAGAATCGTTAACTTCAACAACTATAACTCCTGAAACCATAGTCTATTCAAACATTATTGACAACTTAAATTCTTATTTAAAGTTAGACAAATACAATTGGTATATTGGAAATGCTGTTCGAAATATTATTCATAACGATTTAATAGACGCCGGTGATTATATTGAAGAAAGGTTATTAGCAATTGATTGGCCTGGAACAGATAAAGAATTAGAAAAATCTATTACGGTTTTAATGGAATCATTTTCTAAATATATAAATCACTTTCTAAAACACGCATCAAACTCAGCTCCAGACTACGAATTCTATAGAGAAGATACGGACTATAAACAAATCTACCCTAATCCAAATTATCATTACATTTCTCAAAGAAATATGTTATGGGCTAAAAAGAATTTTTTTTTACTATCTGACTATATTATAAACCTTAATTCTTTTGTAAAAAACGTAAGAAGAAATTTCAACCCTCTATTCCATCTAAAAAGAGGAAAATTTTTAATAATAGATGATTTTGGAATGTATCACGGAGGAGTTTCCACGATAGTGCTTCCTCTAAAAAAAGATGTAGATGAATGGTTGGATAAAATAGACCTTGAAATCGAAAGTTTTGAAGCCGAAAATAAAAAAGACAGGTGCTAATAACTAAGTATATGGCGTGCCGATAGGCCAACGCTATATATTCTGTTGACTGCTCTGGGAAGTTTTTAGATAAGGGGGGAATCGAAGTTTTGGGTGTTACTTATGGGAAGAAGTACTGCAAATTATCTTTCGCTTTTGTGTGCATTTTTTAAGTTTAAGTACTTCTATTGATACCGTACTTATAGAAAATTTTAAAATAAATCTATCTATATTGCAGGTGGTAAGAATTTTTATCTTTTTACAGTAAAAGCTAGCGTGGTAATAATTCAATAAAACTTTTTTATAGCCAGCTATATTAGCTGTATAAAGTGATAAAAGTTACGTATATAAATAAGTTGGCAACAAGCTTAAAAAACATCGTGAAAACAATAGCAATTCTATATCAATCGAAACTTCCGCCAATTAAAAATGGTGTTCAGAAACCTATGAAATCTGGTGGTTATTCTGACAGCGGAGCAGACATTGCTTGCGAATTGAAAAAGAATGGTATCAGAATTGTTACACCAATAAATAATCCGAATATTAAAACTGATTTAGATTGGGTATTTCCCGACACAAAAAAAGGAATTCAAGATGCGATAGACAAAGGTGCAAACACTTTTTGGTTAAATACCGTTTTATACAAAAGTCACGAAATCGTAAATTTCTTTGACCAAAATATTCAATTTATTGGACAATTACCAAATCAAGTTGACATTTACGATGACAAATATTTCACAAATGAACTTTTAAGAAAAAATAATATTTCTATTCCTCAAACAACATCAATTTCAACTGAAAACTTGACCAATTACTCATTGAATATTGATTTCCCATTAGTTGTTAAACCAATAAGAGGAAGAGGTAGTCAAGGTGTTTCATTGGTCAGAAACCAAAAAGAATTGGACGACAAACTAAACGAAATATTCACGAATAATAAATATGGAAAAACAGTATATCTTGAGCAATTTTTAAGTGGTCAGGAAATAACTATTACTGTAATGCCATCAGGCAATTATTTAATTGACAATCAACAAAAGATTTACAAAAAACCTTGGTGTCTTCCTGCTGTAAAAAGATTTAACCATAAAGATGGAATAGCACCTTATAACGGAATTGTTGCAGTTATGGAAAATAGTTCTGTTCTTGAAAACAACGAACTGAATTTAAGAAAAACTGTTGAAGTTTATGAACAATGTGAAAAAGCAAGTGAATTATTGAATATAAAAGCACCAATACGAATAGATTGTCGTGCGGATGAAAATGGAAATTATTTCCTGTTCGATTTAAATATGAAACCAAATATGACTGGACCATCAAGACCTCATAGGCAAAATCAAGATAGTTTGACCTTATTGGCATCGAGAAAAATTGGTTGGAATTATATAGATTTATTAAGAAATATGATTAAACAATCGTGGAAAGCCTGATTGCCAACACCGCTATAATTAATTGCTAGGTTTTAGCCAATTTACGAAATTTTTCGCAGACTTTCTATCTGTGATTTATTTGCTAACTTTAGTGCTTAAATTATGTAACTAATCATAATGTGCCGAGAAGCTGTCTACTTGAATCACGTTGTGTGCAAGTAACCCAACCAAATACAAATTTGAGGCTAATGAATATTAAATCGGAATTAGAAAAAATCTGGAATAATGATAATTCAAATGAACTACCTGAATTTGTAAAAGAAAGAGGGTTTGTATTTGCGGAAAACGAAAAACAAAAAGATATTCTAATAACTGGAATTAATCCTTCTTTTCGTGAAGGAGACCCGAAAAAGGGTTTTGGCTTTGATTTTCAAAAGACACTTTTTAATGAAAAATATGACAATTATTGGGGTCCCATAAAAAAGATGCTCTTAAATGAAAATATAGATTTAAGAAAAAATAGTGCGTATTTGGACATATTATATTATAGAGAAAGAATACAACCAACTTTAAAAAATGAATTTCTTAAAACTAAAGTTGGAATTGAATTTATTGCTAAACAAATAAGTTTAAGCCAACGTGTTATTGAAAGAATAATAAAACCGAAAGTAATAATCGTAAAAAACAAAGAATCTCAAGCTTATTGGGGAAAATATTCAAATAAAGGAACCTTCTGGATGGGATACGAATTTGAATTTATTGAAAACCTCTATTGTGGAGAATTATATAAAATTAAGAAATTAATTAAAACGAATAAAAGAGTAACAAATGAAATTGAGGAAACTAATTTGGAAAATACATTAGTCCTTTTTTCTCATCATATAAACCAGTACACATCCAAAGAGAAAAGATTGAGAACTGAAACTATTATGGAATTTATTAAAAATATAATACCAGCCCATAATAACTAAGTATATGGCGTGCCGATAGGCCAACGCTATCTATTTTGTTGACTGATCCGGGAAGTTTTTAGATAAGGCGAAATCGAGGTTTAGGTTTTACTGATCAGAAGAAGTACTGTGTATACTCTTTTCTATTTTGTGGCATTTATTAAGTTTAAGTACTTCTATTGATCCGATACTGGTAAAAGAATTTACAATAAATCTATCTATATTGCAGGTGATAAGATTTTTTATACTTTTACAATAAAAGTTAGTGTGGTAATAAACCAACAAAACTTCCGTATATCCAATCGTAATGGCTGTATAAGAGGATAAAAGTTCCGCATATAACGAGTTAGCACACATTTGGTCAACCCAACAAAGATAAGGCTAAATCGATAGAACCTTTCAATTCTTTCTCAACAGGATTGACTTTTGAAACAACTTTAATTCCAGCGTACAACATAAAAAGCAAAGATGCCAATGATTTTAAATCTTGATTAGTTTTTAATTGACCATTTTCTTTTCCTTTTTTTAAGTATTCATAAAAAAGGTTTTCAAAATTACGCTTGTTGTCTTCAATTATTTTCATCAAACTTTCATCATTTGGAATAAGTTCAGTTGTAGTATTTACTACAAAACAACCTTTAGCTTCCTTATCAAGAATTGCATCTTGAATAGCAATATCAAATAATTCTGATAATCCACTCTTAATATTTGGACGACTTTCGAAGAAATGAATTAAACCTTCAATATTTGACTTTCTGTATAATGCAAAGGATTTTTTAAATAATTGTTCTTTATCACCAAAAGTATCGTAAAGACTTGCTCTGTTAATACCTAAATGACTGACTAAATCCTGCACAGAAGTAGCAGAATAGCCTTGTTTCCAAAACAAATTCATTGCTTTGGTCAAAACTTCTTGTTCATCAAATAACTTTACTCTTGGCATAATAAAAAATGTGGAAACGTAAAACGTTTCCACAAAGATAATTTTTTGGAACTATCATTCCAAATATAGAGAAAAAAATTAACTCAAAAGAGGATTAATAATAATTCCACCATCGATATTGTATTCACTACCTGTAATAAACGAGGCGTCATCAGATGCCAAAAACGAAACAAGTTTAGCGATATCTTCAGGTTGACCAAAACGCTTTAAAGGAATACGATTTTGCATTGCTTCTGCAAATCCGTTTAATTGTTCTTCTTCCATTCCTGTTTTACCAAAAATTGGTGTTGAAACAGGACCTGGATTTACAGAATTAACACGAATTTTTCTCGGAGCTAATTCTGTTGCAGCAGTACGTGTATAAGAATTTAACGCAGCTTTAGACGCAGCGTAAATAGCTGTATTAGGCATTCCTGTATAAGCATTTACAGATGATAAATTTATAATTGATGCACCATCATTTAAAATTGGCAAAAACTTTTCAGTTGTAAAAAACGCACCTTTAAAATTAATACCCATTTGATGGTCGAACATTTCTTCGCTTATTTGTCCAATTGGAGCAGGTTGAAAAATCCCAGCATTTACGAATAAAACATCAACTTTACCGAATTGTGATTTAACTTCCTCGACTAAATTCTCTATTGCTGAAATACTTTTTACATCTGCAACTATTCCTTTAACACCAAGTTCTTGAGATGCTGTTTGAACTCTTTCCGAATTTCTTCCTGTAATTATAACAGTTGCACCTTGACTTTTCAATTCTTTGGCAGATGCATAACCAATACCACTATTACCACCAGTAACAACAGCAATTTTTCCATTTAAATTACTCATTTTTTCTTATTTTAATATAGTTAATAATAACGGAACGTTCATTCCGTTTACAAACATACGAATAACAGAACGAATATTCCAAATAAAATAACTAAATTTAACAGCCAAATAAAAACGTGTGCTAATAACTAAGTATATGGCGTGCCGATAGGCCAACGCTATATATTCTGTTGACTGATCCGGGAAGTTTTTAGATAA
>NZ_CANMVP010000055.1 GCF_947501385.1 uncultured Polaribacter sp. | reverse complement strand
TATCTAAAAACTTCCCGGATCAGTCAACAGAATATATAGCGTTGGCCTATCGGCACGCCATATACTTAGTTATTGTAAGTAGTGCTTTTCACGTTCTGCTTGGTTTTCCGATGTTTGTTATTTAGTTCAAATGTGAGCGTTGGCAAGACATACTCTTTTGCAATTTTTGGCTTGCGTGGTGGCTGAAGCGAATTGCGAATGTGTATGGCTTTTTAGCGTTGGCATTTATAGTCTATCTTTTTCAATCGTTTTCCAAAATTGCCTCAATTCAATTATTTTTGGTTCATTTATATTTAATAACCCTTTTCCAGATTCTAATTTATTAATTTCTGTTTCAAGTTTATATTTACTACTTGGTGTTCCTAAGAAAGACGTAAGCATTTTGTAGTCTTTATTTTGAACGTTTAAACAAATTGGTAACTTTACTTGAGATGCAAAATCAAAATCTTTAGTTCTATAATCTTCAACACCTTGCGAAAGCATTACTATAATTACACCCTTAGACCTTAGCAATCTTAATAATTCCTCTAATGCTTTCCGAGCATTTTTATTTTTCAAATAGATATGTGCTTCATCAATTACTATTACATATCTTAAAGGAAAAATATAATCGTTAGGCTTGCAATCATTAGTAGAACTAAAAAAGGTGTTAAAATATCTAAGTAACAAAAACACTACTAATTGTCTCAATGTATCAGATAATGCAGGAGGTAAGTTTAAGTACAAACTTTTATCTAATACATTTGATTCTACATCTGTACAATTAAAAATATTAGTTGTTAAATCTTGAATTCCAGCATAAAGAGTATCAGGCTTTCTTTTTGTTTCTAGATAATATTCGTCCAATCGTTCAAATAATTCATTTATTGTTGGATATGAATTTCCTTTTTCATCAAAAAGGTCAGTAATAATATTCTTAAGAATGTTCTTTTGAGATACACCTACGCTTGGTACAAATGTGGCAATCGTATCTACAAAAGCACTAATACTAAATGGTCTTTGTCTTTCGTCTAAACTTATAGAAGAAAATGGATTAAAATCAATTCCACCATCATTTACAATATCAATAAATTCACAATTGGTATTCTTTAGAAATGGTTTTAATTGTTCAGGATTACCTTCTCCTTTGTAATCAAAGAAGATGAATTTAAGAGAATTGTCAGTTTTTTTTGAAATTTGATATAGAATATCTTTTATCAACTGTGTTTTTCCTGAACCTGCCATACCAGCAATAGCGATATTTCTATTATCAAATTCTCTTAAATCATTAATTTTAATTTCTACATCAGAGCCATCTTCATAGTTTCCAATCGAAAAAGAAAGTGGATTACTAAACTCTTTAACATTAATTGTCTTAGTAGAAGTTGGACCAACTTTCACGATGTTTTTACGTAACGCCAGTCCTTTTTTTACTAAACTAAGAATGAAATCAATATGCTCACCATTAGATATATTACACTTGTCAATTTTGTCATTCATTAAATTTAAACCGTGGTTTAAATGAAGTTTAAATAGTTTAGAAAACTCATCATCAAAAGTGTTTTTATTATAGAGTTGGTCTAAAGATGCTTTATAGATAATAAGGTTTGAACTATCATTTACAATTGTACCAAAAAGTGCTCTGTCATCTCTAAATTCTTTTCCATCCGAACTAGGTATTAAATCGTTTTCAATGTCAAATTTCTTTCCTGACATAATGCTATGTGAAAAGGCTATTCTTGGAACGATACCATCATTTTTAAAATTATACAAAGCTTTGATTTTGTATAAAATATCGTCATTTTCTTTGCTAATTTTAATTCTCATATCCTTGGAAATAACCGTTTTTTAAATTTGTGTTTTCACCATTATTCACTAATAAGTATGCTTTTGAAACATTTGCAGAAATATCATTATATCTTTTAGGCGTTATTTCATTGTTAGTAGATAAGATTACTACTTGTTCAGATAAATCTGGATAGAAATAGAGTAAGATATTTTTAATATGTTCATCATCAAGCCTTCCTAAAGGAGTATCAATAAATATGGGTAAACTCTGTATTGATTCTTTTAAAATTGCTTTAATCAAACTTGAAATGTATAATTGTTTTTCTCCTTGTGAAAGAATTTCTTTTTTAACTTCTATATCTTCTGAATTGTAAAGCGTAATTTTCATACCATTACCTTCTGCAAGTATTGTAACCTTAACATCTGAAATGAAGTTGTTATTATTGGTGTTTAATTTGTGCATTAATTTTTGCATCTCTGCTAAAATATTTTTAGCTAAACTATCCTTTTTAAGTTCTTTCTGTTCGTGAACAAAAGCTTTTAAAACTTGTAAATATTCATTGCTTTTATTAATTTTTAATCTGTTTTGTTGATTAATCTCAACTTTTTTCAGTAATGCTTGATATTGCTGATTTAATCGAGAAATATCCTTTTGTAATTTGTTAATAGTTCCTTTGTTTACACCAATAGTTTCGTGAAATTCAGCAATCTTTCTTTCGGAATTTTCTTTTTTAGAAGAATACTCTAAGATTAATTCATCTTCCAAATCTGCATCAATCTTGTTTAAAGTATTATTTAGTTTATTTACTTCGATTTTAACAGAATTATATTCTTCGATAGTAGTTTCAAATAAATCTTTAGATTGAATATTCACTAAATTTATTGCGTCTTCAATTAGCTTTTTTTCAGAATTATTTAAGTCGTGTTCAAAATCTAAATCTTCAAGATTATTCTCTTTTGCAAATAATTCTGTACCTAAAGTTTGTGCTTTCTCAAAATAAAACATTTTGTCTTTTAAAGACATTGATGAGTCAATTGGTTCTGGAGGTTTGTTGAACAATCTCTCAATAAAACTTTCAATTTTTAAGGAATTTTCTTTTAAAGAAATTGTAGATATCTCATTTCTATCTTGAATTTCTATATGTTCATTTATTTCTTCTAATTTACCAGTAAGCATTGCTAGCGGAATAATCTCGCTTAATTCACCAAAACGTTCCTCTAGTTCATTTTCTTTACTTCTAAGTTTACTAATATTATCAATTATTCCTTGACGGTCAAAAGTTGAATTTCCTTGTTTACTATGTTGCGATATTAAGTTTTGGAAAGTTCTAATTTCTTTTTTTAACTCATCTATATCCTTTTGTTTTTCAGCATTTTCTTCTTCAAACTGTTCTATTTCATTTTTAGCAATTTTTATTGCTTGTTCCCTGTCAATTATTTGCTCTTGTATATTTTTAGAAGCTCCTTCTTTTTTTAAATTATTTGCATAATCATTTAAATCTTCAATTAAGTCTTCGTAAGTGTCTAAACCTAAAATTTTTCCAAGTGCGTCATTTAAAAAACTACCTTCTTCTTTAATTGATAAATTGGCTATTTCAGATATTTTTTCCGCATCAAAAAACACAAACTTTGCTGCATCTAAAGGAATTATATAATCGTTAATAAAGTTTATTTTATCAACTTCATCATCGAACAATTCTTTATTAGTTTCTTCATCTGTAATGGATAATTTTTCTTCCATTGATAAAACGTCAAACTGTCTTTTAATTTTAATTGCTTCAATTTTTGTGGAGATTGATTTAATTTCAGGTAATTCAATCTCGGAAATAGTCAACTCAGTAGAAAAATTATTTTTATTTTCTTTTTGCGCAGACCAATTTATAGACTGCTTCATAAAAAGAGAATAATTTTTTTCTTTCTGAATTTCACGTTTGAAATTATCATCAACTTGAGAAATTTTATCACCATACAGACACCAGACTATTGAAAGTAATAGATTTGTTTTACCGTAGCCATTTCTACCACCAATTAAAACAATATTTTTTTCAGCATTTGTAGCGAGGTCAATAAATACATTACCGTAGTATTGCCTAAAATTATTTATGTTTATTTCTTTAAATTTCATTTAGTAGCATTTTCTATCTCATCATTTATTTTTTGTAAATGATAATTGTTTCTTTTGTATAATTTTTTTGTTTTGACAGACTCTAATAAAGAATTTAATGAAGAGTAATTTACATCACTCTCTTCACAGATTTCTTTTAGTCTGTTAAGTTGTTTATGTTTAATTTCTTGTATTTTCATATTTCATATTTTGTATTTCTTTAGCTATTGAAAGAAACAGAGTTGTTAATTCATTATCTAACTCGTCTCTTTCATAAAGTTTTCGTTGCTTATAAAAGAATTGATATAGATTTTGTTCGTCTTCATATTTTGCAGAAGGAAGCCTTTTATTCTTTTTTACGAAGTCCAATAATATTTCATAGCGATTTGGCAAGCTACTCTTGCTTCTCAATTGTGATGAGTATTTGTTTAGTATTTTGTCGATTACATCATATTCGTCAACGGATAATTCTTTGTTTTTATGTAACTTTCGTTTTCTATAGAAAAAATTATATAATTTTTGTTCTTCCTCTATTGTAGCTTTCGGTAATCTATTATTTAACTCTATGAATTTTATTAAATCGTTCAAATTATATGACCCTTTTGAACGAGTACGACTTCTTCTGTTTGGAAATGCTTCTAATACTTCATTTATTTTTTGAATTTTTAAATCACTAAGTTGTCCTAAGTTTATTTTACTTTTTTGAACATTTAACCATCGATATAAGATTTCCTCACTTTCAGGACAGTTACTAGAAGAAGGTAATTTTTTGTTTATTTTAACGAATTCTAATAGAACATTATAACTTTCTTCCCAACTTCTTTTTATTGGTCTTGATTTGCTACTTAAAATATTAAATGAAGACTTGTATTCCTTTCCTGAAACACCAATAATTGCATTTTCAAAAAACTTAAACATTTTAGATTCATCAAGTTTTAAATTTTGAATTATGCTATATTCGTTTGTTTTAGGTCGATATTGTAATACATATTTTGTGATTTCTGAAATATGTAATGGAGTAGTGGCTTTATCCAAGTATTCTTTTACAATACTTCTAATTGTGCCACCTTTAAAGTTATCAAGTTCATTTTCCCATTTCTGTAAACCATAGACACTTTTTCTGCCAATAGGTACAAATCCATCTTTTCTTTTTAGTGATGCTCTAACTTTATTTGAATCTGTATTGAATCCTGGGAATAATTCAGTTATTTTTAAATAGATATCTTCAACTTTAGATGGTTTTCCTAAAGAGTCCAAAGCCTCAAAAGCGTATTCAGATGCCGTTTTTAAAGTATTTCTTTCAAAGACAATATTATCATCTAAATCTAGAAATAAATCAAACTCTTGATTAATAACAACTTCACAATAATCTTTTATGTTTTCTAAAAGATTAAAGTTTTCTGTTATAAGGAATCTAGACAAATAACTTTTAAAATTAAATTTATAAGTTTCGTTTATTCTTTCTAACAATCTAGAGCTAATGTCTTCACATATTTTATTAACATCTATTTCCTTTTTGATTTCTTTACGGATTATATAAATGTTTTTCCAGTTGTGTCTATTTCTTGCATTAAACTGTTTTGGGATTAATACATCATCAATATTTCCATTTATTGAAAATTGTTCTGATAGATATACTGAAAATATATATTTTAAAAAATTTGTAGAAATTTTCGTGTCATATAAAAAATTGATTTCTTCAACTTTTTCGTCCGTTAATATTATGAAATTTTCAGAAATATCAATATCATAATTTTGATAAAAATCATCTTCAAAGTTCTTTAAAAATGAAATTTTACTTTCTAATTCCTCAAAACACCTTTCACGTATTTGTCTAACTCTTTCTCTTGATAGGTTTGTTATTATAGCAGTTTCATCTAGAGTTTTACAATCGGAATTAAAAATATCTATTGTATTGTGAAAAATAGTAGTGTAATCAGGTTTAAAAAAAGCATTTTGTAAAATTAGAAATTCACATAATTTGATGATTGATTGATTTTTAAGAATTTCATCAGGTATTTCGTCTATTGAAAAAGTATGTTGAATTAAAAATTTATTATTAAGGCTAACTAATTTTTTTTCATTTGAGATATTTGAAACTTCAATGATAAATGTTTTTATTTTATCTAGATATGTTTCTAATTCTGGAATATATCCTTTACCAATATTTTTAATTTTTGCAACTTGAAAATCCTCTCTGTCAAATATTTTAATCAAAAAATCACTTAGTTTAAGTGATTTACCTATGTATGATGTTATCGCATTCCGTCCTCTTACTTTTAAGTTTGAAGTAGTAATTTTAATAAATTGATTAATGACTTGTCTTTGAGGTCTATTTAATTTTTGAATTTTATTTTTTAAAGAGTTCTCGTTGGTAATAATGTCTTGTGGTATTGAAACATCAGGATAAGCATTACAAAGTTCTATTAACTCAAGGCTTGATTTTTTTCCACAGTTTCGAAATTTGGTAAATGTCTTATTTTTTGAATAGTATTTTTTTAAATCTTCAATAGTTTCAATTGCATTGTATTTACAAGCGTGATATGAGCGAACACTTAGGTTTCCATTGCTATATATCTTGTCTATTGTCATATAATCCTTTTGTCTGTTTTTCAGTTACAATTCTCTAAAATACATTTCTTTTTTCAATTCAGTTTACGGGTTTCCACAATTCTGATTGAGCGTTGGCAAAAAACAGCTCTTTTGGTTTTTTCAGCGTTGGCTTATGTGTCGGCAAAAAACCAAATGTGCTGTTTGTGCGTTGGCATTTTTAGTTCAAATGTTCAATTTTAGCACGATTTCCGCATTATGCACAACGTCAGTTCGTCTAATAACTCCGTTTTATTTTTAATTTATCCAACTAAATTACAGTATTAGTTTTACACGGGCT
>NZ_CANMVP010000054.1 GCF_947501385.1 uncultured Polaribacter sp. | reverse complement strand
TATCTAAATATAAAACACAAACAAAAAAGACAAACCACTTAGGAAGTCACATAAAAAACTTTGCGAACCTTGCGTTTTCTCTGCGATTTCTTTGCTGTAAAATCGGCGCCAATTCGTGAAATCTGTGTCTAACCTTGAATCTTTTGAAGTATGAAGAGGTGAGAAGTTAGAGGTTAGATATTAGAAGTTAGATATTAGATATTAGACATTAGATATTAGATATTAGAAGTTAGAAAATAGACAACAGAAAATAGAAGATATCTTAAAACCATAAATATTGTTAAACTTGAAACCTAGAAACTTGAAACCTGAAACCTTTTAACTACACCCCGTCTAACCTTGAATTTTAGACTAAGAATCTTGAATCTTTTTAAGTATGAAGAGGTAGGAAGTTAGCCGTTGGAAATTAGATATTAGATATTAGATATGAAAAGTACAAAAAATAAAAAAATCTGCGATTTCTTTGCGGTAAAATCGGCGCCAATTCGTGACATCCGTTTCTAACCTTGAAACCTAGAAACTTGAAACCTGAAACCTTTTAAACTTCATCCCTTGAATTTTAAATGAAAAATATTGAACCTTTTGAAGAACCTTGAATCTTTTGAAGCATGAAAAAAACAACCCAAATAGCCTTGGCAATCGCTATCATCCTACTCCTTCTGCTATTCAAAGACTGGATTAGAAATGCCATCATTACTGGACTCGGTGGCTATACCACCAAAGAAACTCAAGTAGTCACTAAAACCGAATACCGACAAGGAATTATTGATACCTTGGAGATCTTTAACCACTATGTGCGTACCAAAGGTATTACGCTCAACCCTGAACCTAAAGTTGTCTATCGCACCCCAACTATACCAAACCAAAAAAACACGATCCTTCCCAAAGAAAAGATACCGATAGATTCCGTCAAACAATTTGAAGTACAAGTAAAAGATAGCTTGCTAGACGGACGCTTTACCATCTTTAATAAATTTAATGGGGATTTACTCTCTTCGGAATTTACCTACAAACCGCTCTTTCCCAAATACCTGTTACGGGTAGACACCCTTCGCATCGCCACTACCCAAACGGAAACCTTGACAAGGATTCGTTCTAAATTCGGACTGGGCTTAGGGTTTGACACGCAAAGTCGGCTTCAAATCCTGGGCAGTTATACCACCAAAAACAACTGGCAGTTTGTCTATGAGTTTGGAGTACCTAGTGGGATTTCTAGTACTACGGGTGTGCAGCAACCGGTACATGGGGTAAAGGTGTTGAAGGGGTTTTGAGGCAGTAGGCAGTTGGCAGTAAGCAGTAGTAGTTAGCAGTAATCAGTAGCAGTTAGCAGTATAGTTTGCAATTGGCATCATTCGTTGGTAAAGCATTTTTGATGAGGTTGATATGAGAAGATAGACCGCTGTTAGATGTTGGTTTTTAGTCTGTAGTATGGTCTATACCTGAAATATTTATAAATAAACAAGAACTTTGTCCCTGAAGAGACCTAAAGTTACCAGTAATATGAGAAGATAAAAAGTTCGGAAATTAACCGAACTTTTTTGTATATTTGTATCAAGCAATGAGACTGACAAATAAAAAAGCTTTCGTAAAATTAAAAAAGAAAAACAGAGGGAATGTTTCGTTATCTAACGCTATAGACAAACTTATAAAAGATATTGAAGACAGTGAATGGAAGAATCAAACCGAGCTTAATCACATCAGACCAGATGCAGACTGCGTGCATAATGATGGGTTTTATTTTTTTAATGTAAGGATTCACAGAACCATGATTTTAATTGAATTTGATCATGACGAAGCTTCGGTTGTTTGGGTGGGAACACACCAAGAATACGAAACAACCTTTAAGAACAATAAGAATACAATAAAAAAATGGTTACACGCTAACGATTGGATTTAGAAATTATGAAAACACAAATTGATATATCAAAATTATTGGAAATTGGAAAGATTCAGAATGAATTAGATTTTGAAAGCGCTTTGATTGCTGATAGAAAATTAAGAATGCTTTCTAAAGAGAATTCAAAATATAAAGTTACTCGTAAAAAGTTAAGAGACTTAATCGAAGACTATGAAAACAAAAACTGGTCTTCTAACTCGAGATTAACAGATAAAAAAATACGAGAGAGTGATTTAGCTGAATTAATTGCTGAAAAAGAAAGACAATTTATTCAAAACAGAAAAGAATTAATTAGAAAAAAGCTAAAGAACTTAAATCTAACTCAACAAAACCTCGGTGAAATACTAGGACACAGAAGTAAATCATATATGTCTGAATTAATGAATGGATTAAGCCCCTTTTCATTAAAAGATTTGATTGTTATCAATCGTTTGTTAAAAATTGATTTAGCTAATTTAGTGTCTACTTTTTTACCTCAATCAGACAGAGTAAAGATAAGGACATCAATTGAAAAACTTGATAATCCAAAATTGACGACGTTGAGTAAAGATGGTTTTGCATTCACATAAATACTAGCTATCACACCAAAAACAATTGGCAGTTTATCTATGAGTTTGAGGTGCCTAGTGGCATTTCTAGTACTACGGGTGTGCAGCAACCTGTGCATGGGATTAAGGTATTGAAGGGGTTTTAAATAGCCCCTTTGTCCTACGGACATTTCCCCAAAGGGGAAAGTTGAGCTGTCATCAAGCATTGTGTATCCTATTCGTGACCCGAGAAAAACTTTATTCAAGCGGTTTGATTAACGTGGAATAAATGCTTGTAGTTATGTCTGTTCGAGACCCGAGAAAAATTTTTATCAAGCGGTTGGAATGACGTAATGTCTCCTCGAGCATTACTGAAATGAAAATACATTTTCATTGAAAGTAGCTAGCGAAGCTATCGAGAGGTTAAAGAAGGTCTCGACTGCGCTCGACCAGACATATATTAATAATTTGTAAAATAGTAACTTACAAGCTACGTCAATGGTAGCATTAGAGAGCAATTGATTCATGTAATTTATGCTAATTCCTGTTACTACTGTTAGATGGGATAGGGTTTTGAATGATAGTATTTTGGTGAAAAACAGGCAGAATTAAGAACTTGGCTACAAACACAAATGAAACTTGATACTGTATTTCTAGACAAAATCATCACCAAAAGTGTCTTTGACTTCTGTGACAATTTGTTTGATCTCTTGTTCGTCTTTTTTAGGGCAAATTAATAGTACATCTTCTTTTTCAACAATAATAAAATCACTCAAACCTTGTATCACAACTCTTTTTCCAGATTGTGTTTTAATCATATTGCCAGTTGCGTCTCTAAAAATAGTATTGGCTCCGACGACAGCGTTTTGTGTGTCGTCTTTTTCTAGTTTGTTATAGAGAGATCCCCAAGTTCCTAAATCATTCCAGCCAAAATCTACAGGTAATACATGTACATTTGTTGCTTTTTCCATAATTCCAAAATCAATGGAAATATTTTTACATTTGGTATAATTGTTTTTGATAAAATCGTCTTCAAAATCTGTGTTATAGACATTGTTCCCGTCATCTAAAATAGCCACCATTTCAGGGAGCGTGTTTTTAAAGGCTTTGATAATGCTTTTTGCAGACCACACAAAAATACCTGCATTCCAAAGATAATCGCCACTTTCTAAGAATTTCTTTGCAGTTTCTAAATTGGGTTTCTCGGTAAAATTCTTAACCTTTTTAATTGCTGAAGTTTCTTTTTCAAATTGAATATATCCATATCCTGTATTGGGTGCATCGGGTTGAATTCCTAAGGTCATTAAAATATCTTGTTCTGAACAAGCATCAAAAGCAATTTTTATGTTTTTAGAAAATTCATTTTCGTCATCAATCCAATGATCTGAAGGTGCTACCAACATGACTGCATCTGGATTTTTAGCATGTATTTTTAAAGCTGCATATAAAATACAAGGAGCTGTATTTCTCATTGCGGGCTCTAATAAAAGCTGTTTTTTAGTGGTTCTTGGCAACTGCTCTAAAACCAATGCTTCATAACGTTTATTGGTGGCAATAAGGATGTTTTTAGACGGAACTACATCATTAATTCTCTCAAACGTTCGCTGAATTAAACTTTGGCCAACACCTAACATGTCATGAAACTGTTTTGGAAAATTGGAAGTACTCATTGGCCAAAACCGAGAACCCACGCCACCCGCCATAATTACTGCGTAATAATTTTTATTCTCTATCATAATTTTTTACTTCTACATTCTGATTAAAAAGATACACTTTTTTATTCTTTATATTCAAACATTCATACCGTGTTCTTCTTCTATTTCCTCTCTTATAAATTATTTCTTTAAAGATAAACAGATTTCCAAAAGGAATGTCAAAAATAAAATTCTTTCCTGTTTCTGCAACATTTCCTTTTAAAGCTAATGACAAATTCACATCTGCATCTGTACTTGCTTTTGGATTTTTTAAATAATTTGCAAGATAAGGGAGTATTTCTTTCGGATAAATTGCAGGATTTAAAAAAGGCAACATCAAATGTTGAAAAACAGCTTTCCATTCTTTTCCGTGTGGTTGTACTAATCCAAATTTTTGATGTGTCACATGATGTGCAATTTCATGCACTAAAGTCAATAAAAACTGATACTTGTTGAGGTTGTTATTCACTGTAATTTGAAATTTTCCGTTTGGTAAACTTCTAAAATCACCGTGTTTGGTTTGTCTTTGCTTTACAATTAGAAGTGTAAAATGATGCTCATCAATTAAAAATTGAACAAAAGGAATTGCTTTTTTAGGAACGAATGTAGCCCACCCTAACCCTCCTGTTTCGACACGGCTCAACACAGGCTTAGGGAGAGAACTTCTACTATTCTTCGATACTTTATTTTTATTGATGATAATTATAGCTTTAATGTTATTTAATATTTCTTTTGTCAGTTGTTCCTCCCCTTCGGGGAGGCTAGGAGGGGCTCTTTTAAGGAGTTGATGACGACACCTCCAATGTTTTCCCGTTATAAAATTTATTACCAGTCATTGCAAAGTGGTACATATAATCTGCCATTTCTTTTGCAGAAAGTGGTGCTTGATACCCTGGAAACGCTTCTTCTAGCATTTCTGTTTGTACGGCGCCTAAAGCCAATACGTTAAAAGCAATTTGCTGCTCTTTGTATTCTTCTGCTAATAATTCAGAGAGCGTAATCACAGCGCCTTTTGCAGAACTATAAGCCGCTAAACCAGGAAACTTCATGCTACCTTGAATTCCGCCCATAGAACTGATGGTCACCACATGACTGCCTTTCTGCAGAAAGGGAATCATCAACTTTGTAATTTCTGCCACTGCAAAAACATTCACTTTATATACTTCTAAAAAATCTTCGGAAGTTAAATCGGTAAAAGGTTTGTGAATTAATTTTCCTGCATTGTTAATCAAAATATCCACTTTTTGCCAAGTATTTTTTACAAAATCTGCAACTTTTTTTACATCCGTAGGATTAGAAATATCAACAGAAAGCACAGAAATATTTTTATGATTTATGTCTGCCAAAGGTTTTGAATTTCTAGAAAGTGCCAATACATGATGCCCCTTTTCTGCAAACTGTTTTGCGAGTTCAAAGCCAATTCCTCTGCTGGTTCCTGTAATCACAACGTTTTTCATTCTTTTCATTTTGAAGTAGCAAATTAGTTAATTTTTCATACATTTAAAGACAAAACTTATACAAATGAAGAAATTACTTTTATTCTTTTTAATGGGATGTATGATACAAATTACAATGGCACAAACTACCTATCTTTTATGTGGACAATTGGTAGACACCAAAACGGGTACAATCGCTGCTAAAAAGACCATTATTGTAAAAGAAAATAAAATTTACAAAGTAATGGATGGCTATGTTTCACCCAAAAGTGCTACTGCAATTACGGTAGATTTAAAAGACAAAGTTGTACTGCCGGGTTTGATTGATTTTCATGTACACATCGAACAAGAATTTGACAGAAATACAAGATTGAACAAATATATTTTAAACGAAGCTGATGTTGCTTTTAATTCAGTGGGTTTTGCAAAAACAACTTTATTAAACGGATTTACAACGGTAAGAGATTTAGGTGGAACAGGCGTAAATATTTCAGTAAGGAATGCAATCAATGCGGGTAAAATTCCTGGGCCGAGAGTTTTTACAGCTGGGAAGTCTTTGGCAACCACAGGTGGTCATGCAGATCCAACAAATGGAAGTAGTAGAGTATTGTTAGGCAATCCGGGACCTAAAGAAGGGGTTGTAAATTCTGTTGAAGATGCTAAAAAAGCAGTAAGACAACGCTATAAAAATGGGGCAGATTGTATAAAAATCACAGCCACTGGTGGTGTGTTAAGTGTGGCGAAATCTGGCGATAATCCGCAATTTACTATTGAAGAAGTAAAGGCAATTTGTGAAACGGCAAAAGACTATGGAATGCATGTTGCTGCACACGCGCATGGAGATGAAGGAATGCAAAGAGCCATTATTGGTGGTGTAAAAACCATAGAACATGGTACTTATATGAGTGCTGAAACGATGGAACTCATGAAAAAGCACGATGCTTATTTAGTGCCTACAATTACAGCAGGAAAAGAAGTGGAGGAAAAAGCAAAAATACCCGGTTTTTACCCAGCAATTGTAGTTCCTAAGGCATTGGCGGTTGGACCACAAATTCAAGGCACTTTTGCAAAAGCATATAAAAGTGGCGTAGGAATTGCATTCGGAACAGATGCCGGTGTTTTTAAACATGGCAATAATGGTAAAGAGTTTGGTTTTATGGTAGCAGCAGGAATGCCAGCGATGGAAACCATACAGTCTGCTACCATTACAAATGCAATGTTGTTACAAATGCAAAACGAAATAGGACAAATTAAAAAAGGTTTTTATGCAGATATTATTGCTGTAGATGACGATCCAACAAAAAATATTGCTACCATGGAAAATGTTGTTTTTGTGATGAAGGATGGAGTTATTTATAAGAAATAGATGTTGAGACCTTTTAGGTTTTTAAAACCTGAAAGGTCTTAAAATGAGTTCATGTATTGTTTATAATGAGCAGATTCCTGCCGCTACCTTCGGCAGACAAGTGCGCAGGAATGAACTGTGCTTAAAAACAAATATTTGGTTGATAATTTTCTATATATTT
>NZ_CANMVP010000053.1 GCF_947501385.1 uncultured Polaribacter sp. | reverse complement strand
TTATCTAAAAACTTCCCGGATCAGTCAACAGAATATATAGCGTTGGCCTATCGGCACGCCATATACTTAGTTATTGTACACAGTATTTCTTCCCAAGCCAATGAATTAGGCGCTTTACGCTGGTTTTAAGATAGCTTATTCGATTTGAAATTCACCAAAGTTGTAGTTTCCTCAAGCCATTGCAAATAAGCAATAACGTTTCTCAAAAGTTTTCTTCCCAAATGTTTCTTCTACAATGTAATGGAATACTCTTTTTTGCTAGGATGTAGCGTTGGCGTAAAAGTGTATGGAATGGTCTTTATATGCCAAAAGTTTATTGTTAACCGTAGTAGTTTAATTTTAGGATTTAAACTTCTTTCTTTTTCCATACCATATTTTAAAGCCGCTAAATGTGAGCAGCGCAGGAATAAACCCAACAATAACCCAAAGTATTCGTGTAAATAATCCTCCAAATTCTCCAAAATGGATAGGTAAATGCCATTCTGCCATAATTGCAGAACCTAATGGCATATTATTTGGATTTTTATCTGCAAGTATTTTACCTGTGTATGCATCTGCTTTCAAAAACACTCTCGTGTCTGCACCAGCATAGATTTCAATATTTTTTTGATACGCAAATGATAACGTTCCATCTTCCTCGTCAGTCATCCACATATTACGTTTGTATAGTTCGGTATAGTGCTTATTCATCTCGACCAGCGCTTCTTCAACGGTGAGTTGTTTAACCTCATTTACGCTTTTAAGAAACGCACTTTTTTGTTCCCAAATGGATTCATCCGCAGGCTCAGAGAAAGTAATGGTGTCAATAGCCCATTGCACTTCGTCATCAAAATAAAAAGCTGCTCCTGTAATTCCTACAAGGAATAAAGGAATAAAAAAATAAAAGCCCGTAACATTGTGTAAGTCGTAGTTGCGTCTTTTTGGACTTGCTTTCCATTTTATTTTGTAGCTTGATTTACGCCTTCCTTTATTGTTCGGATACCAAAGATACAAACCAGTAGTCAACATCAATATGGCAAAAAACAAGGATGAAATACCAGTAATTATCCGTCCAGTATCGCCTATTGTTAGGGTTGTGTGTAAATCAAGGATAAAGCCAAAAAAAGAATTCCCCAAAGCCTCGCCTCCTTTTGTTATTGTGCCAGTTGTCTGGTCGATATAGTACCAATTTTTATCATCGAAGAGTTTAAAAATGTAGGTATCTCTACCACGCTTTGGCCATTGAATACTTTCTATGGATTGGTTTGTTTCTTTTTCGATATAGCTTGCCATAGCTATATCATTTTCAAACAATACTTTATTACTTTGGGTTTCATACAGGTCGCGTTTCAAAAAAGCAGCAAGTTCTGGTTCAAATACATAAATTGAACCTGTAATACCTATAACAGAAAGTATAAGTCCAGAGGCTAATCCAAACCACAAATGTATTTTTCTTACTGCTTTTTTTACACGCATATACCTAATTGGATTTAAATAAATTCTTGGTTAAAATTTTGCTGCAAGTGAAAATATTGCCGTAGTAGGTGCACCATATAGGAAACTTCCAAATGCCAAACCTTCAATAAATTGATTATTGGTAAGGTTACGAACGTTCACACGAGCTGTCATATCCGTACCCATAATATCAAATTCATATCTTGCCCCAAAGTCTAAACGGACATAGCCATCGACCTCAAAGGTTTCCAAATTATCCGCAAAACGGTCGCCTGTGTAAAATATTCCTGCATTTGCTGAAAGCCCTTCAATAAAAGCCAATTTATAATCTGCATAAATATTACCCTGAAATTTTGGAACACTTGCAGGACGCCTTCCATCAAGTTCTGGCTCGCTTTCGTTATCAATTTCTGCATCCAAGTAAAGTCCACCAATTACCAATTTTAAATCGTTTGTTACCTTTCCTGATAAAGTAAATTCTGCGCCACGATGTCTTTGACTGCCACCATAACGAAATACATTGTTGCTATCTATAAAAGCAAGTGGCTGGTAGATATCAAAGACTGCTGCTGTGAGTAGGGCTCTTTTAAATAACTGCGCTTTAGCACCAAGTTCAAACTGTTTTGTCTCTACAGGATTTAAGAAAATATCATCGCCAAAGTTGGCAGCTTCATTTGGAATTTGTAATCCGTTTGTTACACCTGTTGCATAACTTCCGTATAGACTTACATTTTCAATAGGTTTATAGATAATCCCGAAATTAGGCGAGAAAACATCATCCTTATAAGATTCTTGAAGCGTTTCTGTATCATTGAAAACATCTTCATTTTTTTGTTCTGTAAAACGAACTGCTGCCAAAACCTCAAGTTTATCCAATATTTTGATAAAATCTGTTATATATGCAGCTCTTTGAGTAAAAATCAATGCTTCAACGGTTGGACCTGCTGTGGCATTAGGATAAGGAAGGTCAATAGGGTTAAAGATGTTCGACGAGCCTACGTCGAACTGTGAATCGGTCAATGAGAATTTGAGAGGATTTCGGCTGTATGCGGTTCCGACCGCCAAATTGTGTTCTAAAAAAAATGTGTTGAACTTCCCTGTCAAAAAGACCTCTGTGGACAATGGGTCTCGTACTTGTGAAGGGTCAAAGAATATTTGGGATTCAAAATCGCCATTAGCTTGCAGCGTACCATTTACAATACCCGCAGCTTGTTGGTCTCTTATTAGGTTCATTTTTTGAATACGACCTTGTACATTCCAATTATCATTAATTTCGTATTTAGCACCAATAGAACCTACAAAATTTCGTGTTGGATAGGTTCCCCATTTTTGACCGATAAATGTTTTGGGGTCAAAATCTTCAAGTAATTGTTTTCGTTGGGCAATACTCAATTCGGAATCAAACGAATTTAGCCTAATGGTAGCCTGTTGTTCCAATTCACGATATTGATATTCTCCTTCAAAATCAATAGTTAATTTTTCAGTAGGTTTCCATTCAAAAAGCGCACTAAATAGTTGTCGTGGACCCGATATGTCATTAACATAAGCAGATTCTTCTGAAACTAAAGCGTTAATTCTGTAGCCAAAAGTTTCATTGACTTTTCCGCCAAAGTCTCCGTGAATACCAACTGTTCCATTGCTGTCGCCAAATCCTTGTACAAAAGCATAAGGTTTAATAGTTGGCCTCTTCAACACGTAATTGATGATACCGCCTGGTGGTGTAAAGCCATAACGTATGGCCGCCGGTCCTTTAACAATTTCAACTGCCGCCTTATTTTCAAAGGGACTTTGAACTTGATTTTGGAAAATCAAATTTTCACGACGATAACTGCTTGAATTATCTAAATTGTAACCACGTATATTAATAGTTTCATTAAAACCAGGCGGATTGCTTACTATAATCGATGGGTCATTACGCACTAGGTCGCCCAAAGCACGAACTTGTTGGTCAAGCAAGACTTCCTGTGTTATAACAGAAACAGATTGAGGTATATTAACCAAATCTCGTGAGCCAAAGGTAGCTGACGTTTGTTTTTTTGCAACATAACCGACCTCACGCTCACCTACAATAATTACCTCATCTAATCCTTCTGCACTTTCTTTTAATGTAAAATTGACTACTTGTGTATTATTTGTCAGTGTAATTCGCTTTTCAACAGTTGTAAAGCCAATTAAACTTGCAACAATTGTGATTTTACCATTATCAAGATTTTCAAAAGTATATTTTCCATTATCGTTTGTGGTCGTTCCTTTTGAGGTGTTTTTAATAATAACGTTGACACTTGAAATTGGGCTTCCATTGCTGTCAGATATTATACCAGTTACTGTTGCGTTTTGTGAAAATGCTAAATTAGTTAGCAAGAATAATGTTAATAATTGTAATAGATTTTTCATTGTTTTTATTTAGACTCAATATAAATTGTTGATTTTTGACAAAAATATCTATGTAAATTGGATTGACCAAATTATTTATATTAAATCTAAATAAGAAATTTTAAATGCTTGATATTGTGTTCCTAATTTCCTTTTTTTTGTTTCTTTCGAAGACAAAAAGTAGCAAGTGCAAAGAAATTATCTCGCAGAGTAATTTTTTGCTCTTGCGGGAAGTTAGTTCAGAATTTTGTGAAAACTTTTTTGGCGAAAACTTTTTAAATAAGCGCTTTTTTCAAGGTTTTTCGATGTTCAGAGTGTGATTGGTATATTGTGTACAACTCGTTATATGTGGAACTTTTATCCTCTTATACAGCCATTACCATTGGATATACGGAAGCTCTGTTGGTTTATTACTACAATAGAATTTATTTTAGAATGATAAAATTCTTACAAAATTCAATATAGATAGATTTATTGTAAACGCTTCTATAAGTATCATATCAATAGAAATATCTTAACAAATACACACAAAATCGAAAAGAGTATACACAGTACTTCTTCTCAAAGTAACACCCAAAACCTCGATTTCCCCCTTATCTAAAAACTTCCCGGATCAGTCAACAGAATATATAGCGTTGGCCTATCGGCACGCCATATACTTAGTTATTATTATGTATAGTTACTTTTCTTTATTTAATAAAAACTCAACTTTAATTCTTGGTCGTGAAGTTTCAAATAATTGTTCAAAATTTACAGCTACATTTTTTAACCCTAATTTTTTTAGATGTTTTTTTAATTTTTTGATTTTTATTGCAACAATTTCATCGTTACTTAATTTAATCTCAAAGGTGTCTTCTTTTACTTTTTTTTCAATCTCTAAAAAAAATTGACATAGAACTATATTGTTATTAAAAACAATTCTACCACGATTTGATTTTAAGTTTGAATTATTGAATGGTACTTGAATACTAAACCTTCTTGTTGTTATAGCACTTAAATCTTTAAAAAAATTGAAAGGATGATTATTGAAAAAATCTGAATACCCTCTTAATATATTAATATCAAAAAAATATTTATTCTCATAATTTGAATAATAACTAAAATCAAAGAGTCTAATTGAACTAATAGAAACAATAATATTAGAATTACCCACAAAGCATTTGGTTGGGCTTTTTGTATGATTTGTAATTAATCCAAGTTTCGTAGAAAATTGTAAAACGTTGTGTGAATCATAACTTGTTGTTATAATACTTTTTGAACTTAAAATATCCTTTTTTTTAAGAAGAGATTTAAATGATTGGCATTTAAAATTAGAGTTTTCAAATTCTATCTCATAATTTGATATTTTAAATGAAATACCAAATTCATTATTTTTAGTTAATAGAAAAGGTTTTTTCCAAATATTAATATTGGAATTTTGATTCATAAAATTAATTTTAAAAGAGTCTTTATAATTTAATTTTAATGGATTACCGAAAGAATAAATTGTTCCTTTTAAATTTTCTTTTCCAAACCATTTAATACCAATAGAATCAATTTTTTCAGTTTCATAATCTAAACTCCATCCAAACTTTTTAATTTTATTTAAATCAAAATAATTTTTAATATTTTTTACTTGATTTAGTTCTTTTTGAGAAATGTGACCTTGTGTTAAAGTTTGACAATTTAATTTTATTGCAAAAATTAAAGATAATACAATGGAGAAAATGATTTTTTTATTCATAATTATACATAACGTTGTTGTGTAAGAAAAGTTGCGTGGTTTAAGCAATAAAGTTAGTAAATAAAATACGAACCAAGAAAATCCGCAAGGATTTTCGTAAGTAGGCTTTTACCAGCAATTTTTTTTACACGGTGTTATGTGCAGGCTTATTCAATTTTCAATTTAAATGATAATTTTTCCTGTTTAGCAGTTTTAAACTTTATATGACTCAAATTTAATTCCATTATCTTTTCTTTTATTTTTTTCATTTCATTTTCGTTTACTCTACAACCAAAAATAATTTCTCTTAAATTTTCAATAGGAAAATCTACTTTTCCATTTTCTAAAATATTAACACTCCGAATTTCCTTCTCATATTTCCAATCTTCAGATTTAGTGAAAAGTAAATGATGAATTGATTCTCCATTTTTTTCATAAAATGATTTTCTTTCATAATTCTCTGTATAGATTACTCTATCTGTTAGAGTTGATATTTTCGTAATATCTCTCGAAAATTTTAAACAAATTCCTTTATGATTATCTGCATAATGTGACCAAAGAAGCATATTATCTGGTATTTCGCTATAGCAAAATACTCCAGAATTTTTAAATAAATCATCTGCTTGAGCTGAAAATTGATTTATAATTCTATAAGGATTTCTTTTGTTTTTTTGTATTTCAATTCTTCTTGTTCTATTGTTTCCTTTTAATTTAGCATTAATTATCTCTTTAATTTGTTTTTCATTCGGTTTAAAGTTAATTAAATCTATATGACAATCAAAAGGGTCGTTAAAATTTTCAGGACTTGAAAACCAAATTTTACTTTCAGAAATTAGGCTTAATCCTCTTTCAATATTTATGTATTTATATAGAAATTCAGGTAAATCACTTTCTTTTTCAGTCATTATGTTTATTCAGAAGTTTGTTGCTCGCTTGCACATAACTCGTTATATGTGGAACTTTTATCACTTTATACAGCTAATATAGCTGGCTATACAGAAGTTTTATTAGCTTATAGCTACACAAACTTTTATTGTAAAAGATAAAAATTCCTACCACCTGCAATATAAATAGATTTATTGTAAACCCTTCTGTAAGTATCACAGCAATAGAAGTGCCTAAACTTAACAAATGGACACAAAACAGAAAAGAATACACGCAGTACTTCTTCTGATCAGTAACACCCAAAACCTCGATTTCCCCTTATCTAAAATCTCCTCAAATCAGTCAACAGAATATATAGCGTTGACCTATCGGCACGCCATATACTTAGTTATTGGCAACAGGATTTAATAATCGTTTTTGAATTTTTTGTAATTTTCGTTGTCTTTCCAAAAGGAATAGCACTCTTTCATTCTTTCTAATTCAAAATCTTTGTCAGCTTTTAACTCTTCCCATTCTTTTCCATAAATTGTGCTACAGAGTTTGTAAAATCCATTTCCTTGTTCTCGGTCATTTGATTTATGAATTATCAAAGAACTTAATAAAGGTCTTCCTTTTTCATATTCATAAATAGAAATATCGCCAAGGAACTCGCCAATTAGTTCTCTATCATAACCATTTTTAAAATTCAGTCCTAATAATAGTTGTTCATTTACAGGGCAAACGCATTAAACTTTCATTAGATTTAGCACCTTTATAAGATAATGATTGTCCCATCCCGCTTTAAGTCTTCTACTTTTGACACCTATTTTGCTTGATTTTTCATTTTTTAATAGGTTCAAAGCAATCTTGTTTAGTATTGAGAAATTTTGTGCTGCATTCCCGATTCTTTTTCTAGAAGCATCTTCAGAGAAAGCTACATCTAATGTCCAATGAAGTTTATTTTCTATAGCCCAATGAGATCTGACTGCTTTTTGAAAATCTTCTGGATCTCTAGAAGCTAAACTAGAGATATAATATCGTGTAGCTTGCTCTGTAGGTTTTTCTGAATTTTTAAACTCACGGGTGCTTTCAATTTTTATAATAGCTGTTAAGTTCTTCCATTTATTATTTGTTTCAATGAACTTAAAATCGGTAATAACACTACAGGTCCGAGTTTCAATTCTACCATGGTCTAGTTCTAGAGATTGATGTGTGCTTAAAGATTTACCAAATCTAAATTCATCTTCAATGTTTTGATGTAATTGTGCTTGGTTTTCTTTTACGGCTAATATATAGTCTGCATCTTTTTCTATAATGGCGGAAGCTATTTCGGTTTGGCATCCCATGGCATCTATGGTCACTATCGTGTCTTTTATTGATAAGACTTCCAATAACTTTGGAATCGCTGTAATTTCATTAGATTTTTCAGATACTTTAACTTGGCCCAAAACAAGGTTATTTTCATTCGCCCACGCACTAACCATATGAACAGGAGATTTTTTACCATTTGCTTTGGCGCCTCTAATAGTTTTACCGTCAATGGCTACAACTTCTTGTGGTTGTAGTTCTAACAATGTGTTTACCCATTGGATAAAACAGGATTCAAATTGAGCGCTATCAATATTAGAAAATACACGATTAAAAGTGTCGTGCGATGGAATTCCATTGGGCAAATCAAGAAAGGTGCGTAGAAATTCTTCTTTTGAACGTGCATAGTTTTCCATTTCATTCCAAGAATCTGCACCACAAATAACGGAAATTATTCCAATGAGAAGGATGCTTTCTAGATCATAAAGTTGCTTGTGTGAGCGTCTAAAATCGGGTAGTTGACCAAATACGGTCTTTAGTTTATTTGTAGTTTCCAAAATGTATAAAATATTGATTATCAATATAATGCACAAAAAATAATTTTAAAAACATAAAATAATTAGCTTAAAATCAATGATTTATACACATTTAAGTATTTTAACCAAAAAAACTTTTTTAATGCGTTTGCCCTGTGTTCATTTAGTTGAGAATAAGTCCAAGGTGTTTTTTTTCGTGCGAGTTCTATTAATTTTTCTCTAATTTCTCTTTCCATAATTTATTTCACAGAATTAGTAGTAACATTAAAATAGCAATTGATTCCGTCAACTTTGTATTTATAGTCACAAATTATCATTGATGCAATTAATTCTCCATTTGAAACGTACATGTCAATATTTCTTTCAACAAGATGTTTTAATCCATAACTTGAACGCTTTTTATTTATAGATTTTGTTTTGTCAAATCGAAGTTCAATAAAATTAATAATATGCTCTAATTTATTTTTATCGATTTGGTCATTTTCCTTATCTGATTCAGAAAACCCATTTTTTGTAAGTCCATCAGGTAAGTTAATATTATTCGGATTATTCATCATAATTATCTCAATTTTAATGTTTAGCAGGATTTTCCTTCAGCTTGCAGCTAACTCGTTATATGCGGAAATTTTATCCTCTTACACAGCCATCACTATAGGCTATACACAAATTCTGTTGATGTATTACTACGCTAGCTTTTACTGTAAAAGGATAAAAATTCTTACAAATTGCAATATAGATAGATTTATTGTAAACTCTTCTGTAAATATCCTATCAATAGAAATGCCTAAAGTTAATAAATGGACACAAAAAAGGTTCAATAAAATAGAAAAAGATAAGAAATTGTTTTGTAGCTAGCTTTTAACAAAGAAAATACTAGTGAAACCACAAAAAAGCAAAAGTGCTTTAACCACTCCTAAAGCTTCAGTATAAATTTACCAAACATTTATCCTCTAGATCCCCATAGCAATGTAAAACCACCCTGAATTCGGATCAGTCAACAGAATATATAGCGTTGGCCTATCGGCACGGCATATACTTAGTTATTACCACACGTAATTTTCGTTTATTTCTTTTTCTAATTGCTCTATTTTAGAGGGATAGCTGGCTCGTTTATTTACTACATTTCCGTTTTCATCAACCAATAAATACCACGGGTAGGCAAAGTTCCCATTATTTCCAAATCTACTTATAATATCGGCTAATAGTTTTTTATTCGCAAGTATGTGTTGTCCTTCCAAATCATAAAAGTTAATCATTTCTTTCCAAACTTTTTCTTTGCTAACTCTTCCTTCGCAAATGTAAAGGGTTGTAATATTATTGGATTTAAGTATTTCAGAATATTTGTCTTTTTGCTGAAATTCTCTTTTACAAGGTCCACACCAAGTCCCCCAAATATCAACAAAAACCTTTTTTCCGTGTAGAGATTTAATAAGTTCATCAAAAGTATCAATGCTCTTATAGTTCTCAACTAGTTTGATTTTTTTATTGATAGTTGAATCCGAAATCTTGCTTTGGAAGTCGATAATTGGCTTTACCGCAGCAGTCAAATATTCTATATAGCGACTGTTCGGGTATTCTCTTTTGTAATTTTTATAGACTGAGATTAGTTCCTTTGAATTGTCTTTGCTTTGCCAACATTCAAGAAATATATATGAAGCAGTATAATATTCAAGTTCATTGCCTTTGAGATATTTCTTAATTTCATCAATTTTGTATTTGTATATTTTACCATTTGAAAGTTTAGGCACAGAATCGTTTGACGAATAGTCAATAAGGTTATCAATCAAAGTGTAGAACCAAGGAGAACGAGTATACTCGGATTCATTCAACAATAGATTATTGACTTTTTCGTTCCAAAAATCTTTCACTTGGTTTGTAGCTGTAAAATTATTTTCCTTAGAAAACGCAGAAAGTAACATTGTTGCGACTCTAATTTCCAAGGCTGAATAATAAACTTTTCTATCCAATACTGCCAATTCGTGAAAGGGACTTGAGATTTCTCCTTTTTCCAATAGTTCATTGAATTTGAATATCTCTTTTTCTTTGAGGTCATTTATTTTTGATGCTATTTCTGAAGGAATTGAATCGTTCATAAAGGCATTTAAGTCCCAGAGATTAAAATCTGGAGCTGTAAATGTGTTGTAAAAGTTTTGTCCGATGCTGTAATCCGAAGTTACAAGGAATTTCTTTTGCTTTGTTTCGAATTCAAATTCCGTATTGTAGGTATTGCCAGGTTCAACTAATAAAATAGCTGCCTTTCCCGAAGCATACATAGTCATAAATGAAGGTTTTTCAACATCCATTTTTATTTGTAGTGTACCAATAGAGTCAATAATTATAGCTTTTTTGTCGCCATAAAACCATTTTCCATCTATAGGTGTTGTGTATTCAATTTTTTCAGGATACTTGCCATTAACTTTTATGTTTATAATAACTTCCTTTTTTTTATTTTGACAACCAATAAGGCCAATTACAAGGATTGCTAATAGTATTTTTTTTAGTTTCATTTTTGTTCTTATGTGTGGTAACGTATGCCTATATGGAAAGTAGCGTTTATTTAAAGCTATGTATTCAGTAGACATTCTATTCGTTTTTAAAAATACTTAAATTTTTTAAATAAAAACTGAAGTAGCTATTTTTTATATAGGCTGTTGAACTAATCCTCGTACCTCGGAGGCTTTTCGCTATTTGTAAAAATACAGTATCTTAATGAATTCATAAAAACT
>NZ_CANMVP010000052.1 GCF_947501385.1 uncultured Polaribacter sp. | reverse complement strand
GCTCTTTCTCCTTTTTATTAATATCTATCTAATATAAATACTTTAATCCATATCCTTTTGCAAACATAGGATGACAAGCTAAATATTAATAATAAATTTTAAAATAGTTGCAATTGTTGTGTAGGCTGTGGTAAATCTACTTCTTTAATTCCGTGAAACAATTCCATATTTCCAAACTGTTTGTCCGTAATTTCTAAAATGCAGACTTTGCCATGTTTAGGCAAACTTCTTTTTACTCTTTTGGTATGCACTTTAGCATTTTCTCTGCTTGGGCAATGTCTTAAATAAATTGAAAACTGAAACATCGTAAAACCATCAGCAATTAATTTTTTTCGAAATAAACCAGCTGCTTTTCGTTCTCTTTTGCTTTCGGTTGGTAAATCAAAAAAAACTAATACCCACATAATTCTATATCCGCTATATCTATTTTCAGACATTTATTTATCAATCTAATTCAGGAAATTTTATGTGCCTCAACTCGCCTGTATAACATTTATACAAACTAGATGTTGTTGTGGTAACAGCCACAAATAAAGGCCTTACTAGACCATCAATAAAAACATCTTGTGTAGCAATGGTTAAAAGATGTGCTTTAGCTTGTTTTGTCAATTCAAAATTATCTCGATAACCATTTACATAATTGTACACTAATTTATCTACAAAAGGCCGGTAAGGTTCCATAATATCATCTGCCAAACAATAGGCATTGTATTTATTTTTATGAAACAATCCTAAAACTGGCAACATGCCGCTACTTACTAAAGCTCTTGCTACAATACTCCTTAAGACTGCATATCCAAAATTTAGCAAGTTATTAGGTTCCTCTCCAAAACGTTGTCTCGAAAAATTATCAAACAAATGTTTCCAGTAATACTGCGCCGCCATACCTTCTCTATTGGAGGTATCTCCACTTTTTACCGTAAGCTTATATTCGACCAACGGTTCAGAAAATTTATCATATAAAGTTAATAAAGCTTCTTGATTGGCTATTTTTTGCTCCACGGTTTGTTTCCATAATTGCTTTTTTAAAGGTTCTGAAGCTGCTAACTGGTGCTTTATCCTTTCGGAATATTCTGTATGTCCGTACAATGGCAACATGATACCAAACGGCAAGTGATGTTCGTCACAACTAATCACAGCCACATTATTGCCTTGTAATTTCACCAAAAGTTGATTACTAATGGTAATTTGATAATGATCTAGCATTAACAGCGCAATATCTTCAATAGGAACTGTTCCTAAAATTTCTTTGCTTTCTGGCTCTTGAACAACCAATTGTTGTTGTTTTAATTTTAAATAAGATGGGTTACCAATGTAAATGGTTCTTTTTATCATAGCCTTTTTATATTGTTAATATTCCCCTACGTAAACTATTTTTCCAATATGATTTATTCTTACTTTAACAATATTTCTCAAAGGCTCTGTACTTTGAATAAATTGATATGTTTTACCAGATAATTGTTTTTTTGTTTTTAGAATTTCACTTGTAACTACTTGTGTTTCTAAATGATGATTAAACATATAGTTTTTTGTAGAAATTTTCTGAACTCTAAATAAATTTCCACTAATTTTCTTTAGATTTTTATCATCCATTAAATCTATTTCTACAGGATTAAAATCTTCCGAAGGAAAAATAAACATTTCATTCTGTTTCATAGTAAATAAAAATTTCCAGCCAATTTTAGAATTTAGCTCTTTATCAATGATTGGTAATTCTGCATTCACTCTTGCAATAGCTTCAAAAAAAGAAACAACTCTTTCTTGCAGCTTATCGTTTTTGTCTTTGTAAATAGCAACGTGATGGTTATTTCCTGTACTTACAAAATCTACTTTAAAATGTTTGCCATCGTTATCTAGAATATCATTTCCAAAATGGTCTTTTTTAGCATGTAAGTTTTCAGCATTTTTAATCCCACTTATTAAAACTCTTTTAATTGATATTCCTTTTTCTTGGTTTAGCCAAATAGGATTTTTATTTAAATCTGAAAAAGCTTCTTTCGACTTATTGTTATAATCAGATAATCGCTTTTCTAGAATCCTACGTACACCAACATCAATTACTTTTTGAATACTTTTTAAATCTTTGAAATTATCTGGATTCACCTCTTTTCTAATCGTATAATTGTCTTCAAAAGTTTTGGTTTTTAATTTTTCGGGAATTAATTTATTATCCGAAGTATAAATTGGATTTTTAGCTAATGTGTTTTTTCCTGTAAATGCTTTCTTAGCATCTCCATCAAAATCTTCCAATCGTTTTAAAAGTGCTATTCTGTAAGCTGGTTTGGTTATCGTATTTATTTTATCTACATCAAATTTTGCATTTACTTTTTCTATTTTTATAATTTCTTCTTTTAATTTACCATAGATGGTTTCTTTATGCAATTGACCTCTTGGAGTTAATTGAGTTTTTACTAAAAAATTATCTTTTCCTTTTAATTTAGTTTTATTCTTATTTTTTGTAGCAACTTTATTTTTTGCTTTAAATGAAACTAGTATTTGCTCAATATGTTCTTTTGCATCTGCTCTAAATGTATTTATTGGTGGGACAAATTTTCTCTTTTTTCTTCCGTTTTTTTCTTCGTAGTTTTTAGTAATTTTATTTCTTATTCCGTTTAAACTAATCTCTTGTTTAATTTTTTTAGCATATTCTTCACTACTTTTTTCATTTCTTGAAGCATTTAAATTATTTAAATACTGAATATGACTTTCTGTTGTAAAGGCTACTGTTAAGGCATCCATTGCGTGATGCCTGTGGTCATTTCTTTTCGTCCAATCAATTATTTGCTCCACTTTTTTACCTTCTTTTCTTTCTTGGAATTCTGTTAGACCCAAAGCTTTGTATTTTGGTAAGTTGAGTTCTTTCATTACATTTATTAAATCCCAGTCTTGTCGAAGTTTATCGGTAATTCTGCCTGTTGTTGGTGTAACTTTTCTAAAAACTTCCTCTAATAGTTGTTTGGCTTTTTTTGCAATGTATTGGCTATTTCTTAAATCTCGCTCAATAAAACCTTCTGGTAAATCTTTTTCAGATAATAATAATTTCTTGTACTTTCCTTTAGATATTACACCAGACTTTAAAGCACTTTCTACCCGAGATTTATAATTTTCTAAATCTAAATTGTATTTACTATTAATAAAATCAAAAGCCAATGTATCTGCTTTCTCTAAATTTATACTTCTGTATGCTAAGGTCTTGTTTGAAAAAGAATCATCAAATAGTTTTGCTTTTGGTATAATATGCTCAATATCTATTTCTTTTGAAAATAGTTTTTCTTGTGGAATATGCTGATTTGTAAATAGTGTTTTATAATTGTTATCTTTTAATTCTTGGTATAATTTATATTTAATAACATCATTTCTTGTTGGGTTTTTTATCTGGAATTCTGCTTGAAGTATTTTTCTAAAACCTGCATTTTCAAGAGTTGCTTTGTTAATGTATTCTGTTGTTTCTGCTCTTTCTTTAGCAGATTTTTTTAGTTCTCTTGCTAATTCAATTCTAATTTCGTCTGGTTTTCCATATTCTTCAACAATTTGATTGATAACATTTATCATTTGATTCAAAATCTTTTCAACCACAGGATTTCGTAAACTATTTTTTGGCAATAACTCTAATTTATCTTTTAAAATTCGGTTTTCTATTTCTTCTTTATTTAATGAATTAGAATGATTGTATTTTGCTAACTTACATGCTTCTGAAAATTCATGGCCTTCAACTAAAAAAGGCATAATTTTCTTAATTGCTCTCGCACTTAAACTTCCATAATCTTGTTGTAAAGAAACATTTGCCATCATAGTTGCATACTCTGGAGCAAAACCATATTTCTGATGTAGTTTCTTTTTTAAAGCAACATTAGAATTTCCGTACTTTATTTTATCTTCTGCAAGTATTTTGTCATCATCTTGTGCTGCATATAATAAATGCCAAAATTGATAACATTTTTGCTTATCAAAATTATTACCTTCTAAATTAGGATTAAAATCTAAAATACCAGCATCAATCCCAATTGTTGTAAAAACAGCCTTTAATTCATCTTTAATTTCTTGAAATGATTTCTTTTCCCAATCTTCACCGTAACCTTCGTTTTCTGCTATTTTTTTATAAACCTCATATAATTTTTGGTTGGTATTATTTCCTTCTATTCCTTCAGTAAAATTTGTTTTCCAAAGTTTGTGATTTAAATCAACAGATTTTAAAACTTCTTTTTCTGTTAATTTACCAGAAATATTTAGTTGTTGAAATAATTCTATTTTTAAATCGTGTTCAGGTTCTCTAATTTCTTTAGTGTTTTTATTTAAAAACTGAAGATTATTTAAAACTGACCAAATTTTAAATTCTTGAAATAACGGAGATGATTTTGGAACTGCTTTGTGGTGCTTCTCAAACCTACAGTTAGAAATTAAATGTTTTTGTGATTTTAATTTTCGTTGATAAAAAATAACTACATCTCTAATTTCCTTTTTTATTTCTGATGTTAATTCTGGATGAAACAAAGCTTGAGTTTCCCAAATTTTTTCAAACTCATCTAAATAATCTTGCCTGTAAAAAACTTGATTTCTTAATGAAGTGTGCTTATCTTTTACAATTTGACCATATAAATTTTCTCCAACAGTTTCATTATTAAAATACAGTTCTTTACTTCTATCACTAATTGCCCCTAAATATCCGCTTGATTTGTTAAGGTTGTTATTAATTTCAACTAAAACATAGGCAACTTCTTCTATTTTTAACTGATTTGATATTGCTACACTTCGCCATTTGTAATGTTGTTTTTTAACTTCGTCTCTTTTTCCTTTGTTTTCCGCTGTATAAATTCCATGTATCGCTAAAAAACGCTTTCTACTATTTTGTTGACCTTGGCCTTCTAATTTTTGATAAAATTCATCTGTTAAAATTTCTGGATAAAATTGTTTTTGGAAGTTCCATATTTTATCAAATTCAGTTTGTAAATCAGAACGATAAAAATCTGGAATAAACTTTTTTCCACTTTCTAATAAATTAAAAACATATTGCCCAACTGTAAGGTTATTATCGTACAATTCTTTAGCAATTGCCATTCCGTCAATTAAACTTCCTTCCTCTTCATTTTTGGCTTTTCTACTACTTTTATAACCACGTTTTTTATTTATGGATAATAAAACTCTTGCAAATTCATCTAAATCTATTTTTTCAGTAGCAGATTTTGCTCTTAATGATAGTGTTGAGTGAGTGGAATTTTCTCCAACTTCAGTAAGTGGAGTATGTTCTGAAATGACTTTATTGGTAATTAAAATCTCAATAAGATTTTCTCTACGAAGCTTAAAGCGTTGTAAATTTCTTCTTGCAGCTCTTTTTAAAGTACGATCTGCATTTGTAGTTATTGGTCTTCCTTTTTCAAAATTGGTTTGTTCATCAACTGTTAAAGGATTCACACGAACACCTAATTTTATAATTTCTGATTTTTCGTTAGAATTTTCAGCTTCATTTACCAAAGCCCAACCAATGGAAGTTGTTCCTAAATCTAGACCTAAAATCTTTTTCATAAAGTATTTTTTTATATTCTCTAAATTTAAAGTAAAAAAACCAAGAAAACAATACGGGAATCCGTAACTAAAAAATAATCAATAAAAAAAAGCGACACTTCCGTGCCGCTTTAAATGTTTTCACAACGGAATAATCCTTATTGTGAATTGATTTCAAATTGTACTACAAATATAAAAGAAAATAATTAACTTTTTTACGGGTTTACGTAAAATGGAAATATTTTAATAATACACCTCCTCTAAACTCACAATTTCCTCATCTTTTCTACGTCTAAAGACTTGGTCTGAAGTAACCTTTGTTATCGAATCTTCTCCCATGGCAGCCACCATTTCCTTAACGGCTTGTATGGTTTTATCGTGGTAATTTCTAACACGTATGTTTTTCTTTTCTACAACCAACGCTTTTACCAAATCTTCATCTTGTGTGGCAACACCCACAGGGCAGCTATCTAAATTACATTCTCTGGCTTGTATACAACCCAAACTCAACATAAAACTGCGTGCCATTCCTATGGCATCTGCACCCAAAGCTAGATATTTTACAATATCGAAAGCATCAATGGCTTTTCCGCTGGCAATAATTCTAATTTGATTTTTTAACTTGTATTTTTTAAGCAGCTTATTTATAAAAACCAAACCTTCTAATAAAGGTGTACCGATATAATTTGTAAATTCCATAGGTGCAGCTCCAGTACCACCTTCTCCTCCATCTACAGAAATAAAATCTGGATAATTTTTTGCTTTTGAAAAAGCCTTTATCATTTGTTGAATCTCTTCGTTATTACCCACACAAAGTTTAACACCTACGGGTTTTCCGCCAGACAAATCTCGAACTTTTTGAATGAAAACAATCATTTCTTCAAAATTTGAAAAAGCCGAATGTCCTGGAGGCGAGTCTACCTGCGTTCCTTGTGGTACTTTTCTAATTTTTGCAATTTCTGGTGTATTTTTCTTTGCTGGCAAAATGCCTCCATGACCCGGTTTAGCACCTTGAGAAAATTTAATTTCAATCATTTTAACTTCGGGTCTAATGGCATTTTCTCTAAAAATTTCATCATCAAAAACACGTTTCCCATCCACACTTTTTCCTGCGCCAAAATAACCTGTACCTACTTGAAAAATAAGATCTCCTCCTTGTAAATGATAGGGTGAAATTCCTCCTTCACCTGTATTATGAGCAAAACCACCCATTTTTGCGCCTTGATTTAAGGCCATAATTGCATTTTTACTCAAAGAACCAAAAGACATGGCAGAGATGTTAATGATAGAACTTTTATATTTTTTTGAACATTTATCAGATCCAAAAATAATTTTTTCTCCTGTAATATGATGGTGGTCTTTTGGAAATAAAGAATGCTTTACAAACTCATATCCTTTTTTATATACATCGTGTTGTGTTCCAAAAGGTACCGTATCTTTTTGCAATTTTGCACGTTGGTACACAACACTTCTCTTTTCTCTATTGATGGGTCTTCCATTTAGATCGTCTTCAATAAAATATTGCTGAATCTTCTCACGCTCCTCTTCAAACAGCCAACGCAAACGTGCCACTAAAGGAAACGAGCGTAACAAAGAATGTTTAGTTTGAAAGCTATCTTTGATCACAATAATTGTGAAAAGGCTTGATAATACTAATAATATAATCGTTCCTTTATCTGGCACAAAATAAACCAAAACTCCTAATAAAATTGTGCTAATTATAAATATTGATAATATGGTATTTCTCATCTTTTGAGCCTTCTTTTAAAGAGAGCCAAAAATAACCTATTCCTTTGAGATTATAAGAATAGTTGGCAAATAGTTGCGCCTGCCTTCGGCTGGCAACTTAGGGGTTGAAATTTTCGACTTCACTCAAGACAAGCTTCATCCTCTTTCTAATAAAAAAGCGTCATTGCGAGGAACGAAGCAATCTATTGGTGGATATGAGATTACTACATAAAGCAGAAAAAGCTTTATGTACAATGACAAAAGAGAAAAAGATATAGTGAAAAGGATCATCTACAAGGAAACGTCTAATTTTTTTTACCACATAGAAATATAGAAAACATAGTGTTGTGTTAACTGTGTGCCTATTTTGTGGAATTTTTAAAATACAACCCTTAAATTAAAAATGCTGAAACAAGTTCAGCACTAAAAGAAAAACTCCAACAAATGAATGTTGGAGTTTTAGATATGTTTAAAATTCTAAAAAAAATTACTCTTTTTTGAATTTTGCGTATTTGTTCTTAAACTTGTCAATACGTCCTGCAGCATCAATTAGTTTAGATTTACCAGTGTAAAACGGGTGAGAAGTTCTAGAGATCTCTAATTTTACTAAAGGATACTCTACACCATCAACTTCTAAAGTTTCTTTGGTCTCTGCAGTTGAACGTGTTATAAATACATCTCCGTTAGACATGTCTTTAAAAGCCATCATTCTGTAATCTTCTGGATGAATTCCTTTTCTCATTGTATATATATTTAATACTTTAATGTTATGTTTGTAAGAGCAAAATTGGTAAAGCTTTACTCAATATTCTAAATAGCTGTTTTTAACTATTTTGAGGATGCAAATTTAACCTTATTTTTTAATTTACAAATAAATAAATTGTTTTTATTTGCTCTTAAAGAGAATTTAAACAAAAATAAGGTTCTTTTAAGAGATAAAAGTTGTTTTTTGTCGTCTTTTTTTCGAATATTTACATTCTAAAACATTGAAATCTATACAAATAATGAAGAATTTTTCTATTCTAACTCCTTTTTTAGCCATTTTATTTCTAACGGTTTCTTGTGATGATGCCTATAAATTTTCTATAGAAAAGCCTAAGAAAACGGTTCTAAACGAAACGATAACTGTTAAAATGACAGAAGCAAAAGGGAAGCCTTTTGATAAAACTCAGTTTTATGTAAACGGAAAAGAAGTGGCTACTGATGGAAATGCTGCTACAATTCATACTACCGATTTAGGTGTTGGTAAACACGCCATTTCTGGTTTGGCTTTTTTTGAAGGAAAAACAGCGAAGAAAAATGCAACCCTTGAGGTTTTTGCAGATAAAAAACCAGAGGTGTATACCTATAAAATCATCAATACATATCCTCACGATACAAAAGCCTATACGCAAGGTCTAGAATATGATAACGGTTTCTTATACGAAACTACAGGACGCAGAGGGCAATCTACACTTAGAAAAGTTGAAATTAAAACGGGTAAAGTTTTACAGAAAATAGCCTTAGATAAGGAATTTTTTGGTGAAGGAATGACCATTGTGAATGATAAAATTATTTGGCTTACTTGGCAAGGCAAAAAAGGGTTTGTCTACGATTTAAAAACCTTTGAACTAGAAAAAGAGTTTGCCTATGATAAGAGCGATGAAGGTTGGGGGCTAACGCAAAATGACACAGAATTAATAAAATCTGATGGCTCTCATAAAATATGGTTTTTAGACAAAGAAACTCTAGAAGAAAAGAGGTTTATACAAACATATACCTATGATAGAGCCATAGATAATTTAAATGAGTTAGAAATAGTGAATGGGAAACTCTACGCGAATAAATACCAGCAGAACACCATTATAATTATAGACCTAACCACAGGAATTGCTGAAGGTTTGGTAGATTTAAGAGGTTTGGAAAAAGAAATGTCTAAAACACAAAAACTAGTTCCGCAAGACGAAGTGTTAAATGGTATTGCTTATGATGCTGAAAATAACAGGTTATTTGTTACTGGAAAAAACTGGGGAAAATTGTTTGAAATCGTATTGGTGAAGAAGCAATAATTCAAACAATAAAAAGTTTTATTTTTAAATTCAATCCTGCTCCTAAATTTTGAGCTAAGAAAACAGAAATTACATCTATGCGCTACCTACTTTCTTTTATGATTTGCATTGTTCTTATTTCTATCAGTTCTTGTAGAAAAGATTTTTCTACCATTCCTAGTTTTGGGAATTTAGAATTTTCTAAAGACACCGTTTTTTTAGATACTATTTTTACAAACATTGGTTCTGCAACCTATAATTTAAAGGTTTATAATAGAGGAAATAGTTCGATTACCATTCCTAGAATTCAGTTAGAAAATGGCACTGCTTCTAGTTATCGATTAAATGTTGATGGCGTTCCTGGACAAGAATTTAACAATATAGATATTCTTGCCAAAGACAGTATTTTTGTTTTTATAGAAACTACTGTTAATGTTGCGAATGGGCCAAATCTTTTGTACACAGATAGAATTTTATTTGACAACGGTAACAACCAGCAAGAGGTAGATTTGGTGACTTTGGTGGAAGATGCTCACTTTATTTTTCCTGACAAAGACGCTATTACAATGAAAATTGATAGTTTAACTTTAGATGGTCAATCAACAACAATTAAAGGAAGATTTTTAAAAGATACTGAGCTTACATTTACAAAAGAAAAACCTACTGTTATTTATGGCTATGCTGCAATTCCTGCAAATAAGACGTTAACCATTGAAGCTGGAGCTAGAGTTCATTTTCATGATAATTCTGGGTTAATTGTAGACAATAAAGCCACTTTAAAAGTAAACGGGACACTTTCTGAAAAAGTAATTTTTGAAGGAGACCGATTAGAAAATAGTTTTAGCCAGATTCCTGGGCAATGGGGAACCATTTGGATGCGTGCCGGCAGTAAAGACAATAAAATAAAGCATGCACAAATTAGAAACGGCATTATTGGAATTCTAATTGATAGTATTGGCACTGCATCTACACCCACTTTAAAGCTAGAAAATACAGAAATCTACAATCACTCTAACTTTGGCATTCTTGCTAGAGAAACAAATATTGAAGCATACAATGTGGTTATTGGTGCTGCAGGACAAGCGTCTCTAGCTGCAACAATTGGTGGAACTTACAATTTTACCCATAGTACATTTGCCAATTATTGGAACAATGGCACTAGACAATTACCTGCCGTTTTAGTAAATAATTTCTTTATTTACAATAATGAAGCTGGAGAAGAAATCACAGAAACTAGAGATTTAAAAGCAGCAAATTTTACCAACTGTATTTTTGAAGGAAATAATACCATTGAGTTTGTAGTTGACAAAGTTGATGGCGGTGGATTGTTCAATTATTCCATACAAAACTCTATGATTAGATTTAATGATACAGGAAATTCCTTTGATGGAGTCTTCGAAGTTGATTTTGCAAACAACCCAAATTATTCCAATAACATTTTAAACGGGACTGTTAATTTTAGAGATACTCAAAATGAAGATTTTATTATTGGTGAAAAAAGCGATGCAATTAACAAGGCAATAGCGACCTCTTTTAAAATAGACATCTTAGGTGTAGATAGAACTACAAATCCTGATATTGGTGCCTATCAACACATTACTTTTGATTGACAGACAAATAACATGAACGTTTGTCATCCTATGTTTGCAAAAGGATATGGATTAAAGTATTTATATTAGATAGATATTAATAAAAAGGAGAAAG
>NZ_CANMVP010000051.1 GCF_947501385.1 uncultured Polaribacter sp. | reverse complement strand
ATCTTGTCCTTCAAATTGTTCCATTATCCTAGTTTTATTGACTTAAATATACGGAAATTAAATGACTAACTCAAAATTTAAATATAAAAGTCTGCAAATTTATATGAAAATTAATGCGAATAAATCTTTAGTTGTAAAAGCTGAATTTTATGGCGATTCTTTAGTAGAAGAAAGAATTTGTAAGGCAATAACATTGATTGAAAAAATAAAAATTTTAGAAAATGATTGAGAAAAAACACATTACAGAGCGATTTATAAAATATGCAACCATAGACACAGAATCAGATCCTAACAACCCTGCGTTTCCAAGTACAGATAAACAATGGGATCTGGCAAGAGTCTTAGTAGCAGATTTAAACCGAATAGGAATGCAAGAGGTAGATTTAGATGAAAATTGTTACATCATGGCAACATTGCCAAGCAACATCACATCTAAAGTTCCCACCATTGGTTTTGTTGCTCATATAGATACAAGTCCAGATTTTACAGGAAAAAATGTAAAACCTAAAATTGTAGAAAATTATCAGGGCAATGATATTATTTTAAATGAAGAAAAAAACATCCTATTGTCTCCAGATTATTTTGAAGATTTATTACAATACAAAGGGCAAACATTAATTACAACAGATGGTACCACGCTTTTAGGTGCAGATGACAAAGCAGGAGTTACAGAAATTGTAACCGCGATGGAATATTTGATTCAGCATCCAGAAATTAAACATGGTAAAATTAGAATTTGTTTTACACCAGATGAAGAAGTTGGCAAAGGAGCTCATAAGTTTGATGTGGATAAGTTTGGTGCCGAATGGGCTTATACGATGGATGGTAGCCAAGTTGGAGAACTGGAATATGAAAATTTTAATGCAGCAAGTGCGAAAGTAACCATTACTGGTAAAATTGTACATCCTGGTTATGCAAAAGGAAAAATGATCAATTCGATGCAGATTGCAAATGAATTTATAGCTTCACTTCCACCAGAAGAAGTCCCTGAAAAGACAACGGGTTACGAAGGTTTTTTTCATTTACACGATATGCATGGCAATGTAGAACAAACCCTTCTAGAATATATTATTAGAGACCACGATTTAGATCTATTTGAAAAAAGAAAATATTTAATGCAAAGAATTGCATTCGATTTTAATAAAAGATTCGGAAAAGAACTGGTTGCTGTTGCCATAGAAAACCAATACTTTAATATGAAAGAAAAAATTGTGCCTGTTATGCACATTGTAGATCTTGTGGAAGAAGTATTAAAAGAAATGAATATTACACCTATAATTAAACCAATTCGTGGAGGCACTGATGGTTCTCAACTCTCTTTTAAAGGTTTGCCATGTCCTAATATTTTTGCGGGTGGTCATAACTTTCATGGTCGTTTTGAATATGTTCCTGTAGAATCTATGATAAAAGCAACCGAAGTGATTGTAAGAATTGCAGAAAAAGTTTCTGAAAAATTTGCATAAAAAAAGTCTCCAGTAAACTGGAGACTCAAATCATAGCGTATGCTATTCGTAAATAATTGACAATAAAGCCCCTAATCTTTATCAGCAAATACATTTACTTCCGCAAATTTACTAATTTTTTTTCGTAAAAACTATTGGTGTTACGATAATTCAGGGTTTTTCCCCTTTATTCCTTTAAAGAAAGTATAAAAAAATTCAAAATCTTTTGTCATATTCTCAGTAGTATAGTAAGGTTCAGAGATTTTTACCTGCTTTTTTTCAAAATCTAAAGTAGCCATTACAATCGGCACATTGGCACCTTTTGCGATGTAATAAAAGCCTGTTTTCCACTTTTCAACCTTTTTTCTTGTGCCCTCAGGAGACAAACCTAGCCTAAATTCTTCTTTAGAATTAAAAATTTTTATCACGGCATCTACCAAATTATTATTTTGAGTTCTATCTACAGGAGTTCCTCCCAAGGCTTTAAAAAAATACCCAAATGGCCATTTAAAAAGAGAGCCTTTGCCAATAAAATGAACCATGGTTCCTAAACTCATTCTTGTTAATATCGCAATCGGAAAATCTATCCAGCTAGTGTGTGGTGCAGCAATTACCACATATTTTTTAGGAGTTTTAGGAAATTTATTTTTTATTTCCCAACCCCAAAGCGTGCACAAAATAAATCTAGAAAAATTCTTCATTTATAGCTTAAAATATTTGTTTAAAAAATCTCTTATATAGAGTTTTATGTTGCGTTTTAAAGTGATAAATTTAAGGACTTAAATTTACATGATGTCAGAAATACTCATATACTTATTCATTGCTATAATTTTTGCTGTAATTGGCTTATTTATAGGGAAATTGCTTTCTAAATTAAATTTAGAAAAAGAAAAAAGTAGTTCAGAAAAAGAAAGAACCACATTAGAATTACAGAACTCTTCGTTGCAAGAAAATGTAAAAAACTCAGAAAATAAGATTATAGAACTACAAAGTGAGCTAAAATTTATTCAAAAAGAAAAAGAACATCTAATTTCCGATAAAACACGTTTGGAAACTGAATTTAAAAATACCGAAGAAAAATTATTGGTAAATAAGGGTGAAGTTGAAAAACTAAATGAAAAATTTACAAAAGAATTTGAAAATCTAGCGAATAAAATTCTCGATGAAAAATCGTCTAAATTTACAGAACAGAATAAAGAGAATTTAAAAACAATCTTAAATCCATTACAAGAAAAAATAAAAGGATTTGAAGACAAAGTAGAAAAAACGCACAAAGAAAGTATCGATTATCACGCCGCTTTACGCCAGCAAATTTTAGGTTTAAAAGAACTAAACCAGCAAATGAGTAAAGAAACTTTAAACCTGACCAAAGCATTAAAAGGAGATAACAAAATGCAAGGTAACTGGGGTGAATTGGTTTTAGAGCGTGTATTAGAAAAATCTGGCTTAGAGAAAGATAGAGAGTATTTTGTACAGCAAAGTTTTACGAATGATGAAGGAAAGAGAGTATTGCCCGATGTTGTGATCAGTTTGCCTGATAACAAAAAAATGATTGTAGATTCTAAAGTTTCATTAGTTGCTTATGAACAATACATTAATGAAGAAGATGAAATTTTAAAAGAACGATTTTTAAAAGAGCATATAAATTCTTTAAAAAGACATGTGGAACAGTTGAGTGATAAAAAGTATGAAGATCTATATAAAATAGAATCTCCAGATTTTGTGTTACTTTTTATTCCTATAGAACCTGCTTTTGCAGTTGCTTTGAATGCTGATACCAATTTATATAACAAAGCTTTTGAAAGAAACATTGTAATTGTTACACCTTCTACCCTATTGGCAACATTGCGCACAATTGATACCATGTGGAATAATGAAAAACAGCAACGAAATGCTTTAGAAATTGCAAGGCAAGCCGGTGCTTTATATGACAAATTTCATGGTCTTTTGGGTGATTTAATTGGCGTTGGAAAAAAAATAGATGCTTCTAAAACAGACTATAATGCGGCAATGAATAAGCTTTTTGAAGGAAAAGGGAATTTAATTACAAGTGTAGAAAAATTAAAGAAAATGGGCGCAAAAGCCAAGAAAGCACTTCCAGAAAATATTATAGAAAGAGCAAGTGAAGATTAAATAAACTTGCTTACTTTTCGATCTCTTTTTATAAAATAAAGCTTATCATTCTTAACTACCTTTTTTCTATACCCAAATAAATGAAATATTTCTGTAGCTAAATACTTGGCGGTTTTAGGATTCACAATTAAAAGATAAGGTTTCTTTTTTTCTGATGAAACACCAGGTAACAGTTTTAATATATTATGTATATGAAGTTTTCGAAGCACTCGAGAAATATTCAACCAAAATTTAGAAATTTTAGAAATGATAAAAAAACCATCATCTCCTTTTTTCTGATATAAAGGCATAAAAATGATACCATTTAAGGCAGAAACCACTTCACATTCGTTGCTAAATGCTAACAACTCGTCTTTTATAACTTTTTGAAAGTTTTTATATCCATCAATCATTTTAAATTGTTCAAAGGGTTTAATAGTATATTTGTAATCAATTTTATAAAAATCTTGTTGTTCATTAAATAACGATAATGAGTTTTTGTAAAAAGAATATTTTTTTACATGTTTTTTTTTAACACATTTAGCAGCAACCAAAGCTAACCATAAAAAAGCAACACAATTATCTACAGAATCCTTTTTTTCATGTTGACCGGCTTCAAAACCCAAAGCAACGTATCCATATTCATTAATATAAGTTAACAAAGGTCCATCTAAATATTCTTCAATGCCAAGAATTGTAGGAATAGAAAAATTAGAAGAAAATGTTCTATTATCTAAAGAATCGCTAATGGTTATAAAAGGCTGTGTATCTGAAGATGTTGTATGTAAGTCTAAAAAATAGAAAGGCCCATTTTCTTTTTGAAGGATTTCTTTTATAATTTCATAAATTTCTTTTTGCTCTTGAGATTCAATTTCTAAATCATCTTCTAAATATAATTTTAAGATTTTTTCTGAAGTCCAAACCCTATTTAAATCAACATTTTTAAAACGTATGTTTTCTGAAATAGCGTTTATATTTCCAGAAATCCCATAAAAATTTCCTTTTATTTTAATTTGCTCTGCTTCTATTGTTTTAAAAACTGTTAATAAGGAATTTATTCCTGCACGCTCATTCCCATGAATACCAGCAATAGCAATAACTGTAGGAGACTCTTTAGATCCTTTAACTTTTCCTAAAATTCTTTTTACAATAATTTTCTCATTAAAAGATTCAATTTCTATTTGTTTAATCATTAATTCTTTTTGATTTTTTCTATCTTTTCTAAATCCGTTTTTGTAAAAATCCCTACTAACCTACCGTCATCTATAACTACAATACTTGTGTTTTCTGAGACCATAATTAATTCTTTAGCTTCTGCGTAAGAGGTTTCTGGATTGGCAATATCAAAATTTTTATTCATAATGCTTTTTGCCACCATATTCATTACTTTTTTTGAAGAAAAGTTAAGATTTTCTAATTGATTTTTTTCAATAATACCCACAATCTTATTGTTTTTATTTACTACAGGAATATGGTGAATTTGTTTCCAATTCATAATTTTTAAAACCAACTTTAATAAATCATTTTCATGAACTACAAAAAGACTTGTTGTCATTATTTTGTATATTTTATTATATTTTTTATCACTTTTGTTTTGATAAAAATTAACAGATTTCCATTCTGAAATTGTTTTATTTGATTGTTGATTTTTATAAATATGCTCTGTTAAAGTAACATTAGATTCATAATTAGAAAGTTTTTTTCTTAATTCTCGTTTGTTTCTTATCAACCATTTACTACCAGTTGTATTGGTGTCAATTCTTTTTTGAATAATGTCTAAATAATACTCAATATCAGTATTATCTATATTTGATTTTAGCAAACCTTCTTTTGCCATTGGAATTAAAATATTCTCTACTATTTTTTTTGCAGAAATACCTTTCCCAAACCAATTAAAATATGTGTCTATTCCAGTTCTTGCTGCATTTATAAAATTACCACGAGCATCAGAAAAAGGCATTTTTAGCCATATATTCTCATACTCTTTTGGCATTCCTTGCATTACTCCAACCCATAAAAGTGCATTTGCTATTTCATCTTTAACAGATGGTCCAGAAGGAATATATCTATTTTCAATTCTTAAATGCGATGTATTCTCATGTACTCCGTAACATAATCGATTCCATTTATATAAAGTACCGTTGTGCAAATTGAGTGCTTTTAGTTTCGGCATAATTCCATTTTTGACAGATTCCAGAGAATTTTCTTCAAATTTTGAGGTAATTATTGGTGGATATCTGGCAATATCATCTGTAAACAATTCTAAAATAGATTCTTTTATCCAACTGTTCCCAAAAGAAACTCTTGGTTTTTGTTCTCTTGAAATGTGTGATGCATTCCGTAAATCGATACTTTGTTGAAATAGTGCAATTCTTGTTTCACTCCACAATTCTTTACCCAAAAGAATTGGAGAGTTTGCCATTATAGATAACAAAGGTCCAGCAATGGCTTGTGACCAATTATATTTATCAATGGCCTCTTCTGGATTAATTTGCAAATGAACTTGAAAACTGGTGTTACAAGCTTCAAATAAGATTGATTTGTGTTTTAAAATGAGTTCATCTACACCTTGAATGTGCAATTTAAAATCATTGCCTCTCATTTTTTTTAAAACCCTATTCAGTGTTTTATATCGTATATAAGGAGTAATATTTTTAAATACTAAATCTTTTTTTCTTAAGGTGGGAAGAATTCCAATAAGTATAATTTTATTATTTTCAATATCTTCAGCACCTTTATACCCTTTTTCTAATAGTGATGTTAGTTGATTTTCAATATTAGAAAAACATTTTTTTTTTAATTCGAAAGGATCTAAATTAATTTCTAAATTAAACAATGCTAATTCTGTAGTATAATGAGTATCGTTTATTTTTTTAAGGATTTTTAGTGCATTTGTTGAAGGTCTGTAATCTTTATCTACGATGCATAATTCTTGTTCTGCTCCCACTCTTTGAATACCTGTTTCAAACAAGTTATTTTCAATCATAAATTCAAAAGCTTCTATATCATTGAGTAAATGACGTACAAATTCTTTACGATCTTTTTGTGTTTTAATTGCTGTAACAGATTGTGAGCCCATATTGAACGCATTGTTGCGCTTCTAAGTTCGGGTAATCTTTAACAATTAAATATGATAAATATCAGTAGAAAAAAGCATGTTTTATTATCCTACTTTTAATTCATAATTAATCCAATAAATTTTTTGATTTTTGAATCATAAGAACTAATTTATTTTTGTAACACAATGGTTAGATTTATATCTGTGGATGTTGGTAATGAAAATTAAAAGAATAATAGTTTTTATCTTTTGAGTTCTTTTTTCTTTTGATATTGTTAAAGAAATACTTGTATTTGCTTTAAATTTATCCAATATAAAACATCAAATTATGTCAAATAAAGAAAGATCAAGTGCAGAGAATATAACAAAAGGAAATTCAGGAGATGTACATGAAAGAGGCTTGCATCCTTTAAAAGGAACTGTAAAAAAAGGATATAAAGATCAAGATAGCAGTAAAGATCGTTTAAAAGTTGAAAACAAAGATATCAGCGAATCAAGTACATAGCGCTACTGACAACTCTAACGAACGAGTGGCAGATAAAATTCAAAATTCTGATAAAAAGTAACCAATTCCTTTTGAGTTACAATTTGAATTGATTCTGTTAAAAGCCTCTTTAGAAATTATTTAAATTTGTAATATTATAAACCAGTACTAGTTTTAGTACATAAAAATATGATTATGAATTCAGATACTAACGAAGGAAAATGGAAACAAATTAAAGGAGAATTTAAAGAAAGATTCGGTAAAGCAACAAATGATAATTCTACTGAAGCAGAAGGATCTTTTGATAAATTGGTCGGAGAAATTCAAGAAAAATACGGAGAAACTCGTGAGAATATTGAAAAAGAAGTAAGAAGTTGGTAAACCCAAGTTTTATAAATCTAAAAAGCATCAAGTAAAAACTTGATGCTTTTTTTATGTGATATCCACAAGAATGAAATATTGAAAACCGCTGCGTGGTTACATTACGAATAATCTTCTTGCGCTCATCATATCAGAAACACGCTCTCCTATATCTTTTAAAGCTTCATCGTTATTTGCATTTTGCAAAGCTTCATCTATAAAATCTACAACCGCTTTCATATCGGTTACTTTTAACCCTCTAGTTGTGATTGCAGGAGTTCCTACTCTAATTCCAGAAGTTACAAAAGGCGATTTATCATCAAAAGGCACCATGTTTTTATTTACAGTAATGTCTGCTTTTCCTAAAGCAATTTCTGCATCTTTTCCAGAAATATTTTTATTACGCAAATCAATCAACATACAATGATTGTCTGTACCACCAGAAATTAATTGGTATCCTTTTGCTACAAATTCTTTTGCCATGGCTGCAGCATTTTCTTTTACTTGAATTTGATATTCTAAAAATTCATCTGTTAAAGCTTCTCCAAAAGCAATGGCTTTTGCAGCAATTACATGTTCTAAAGGACCACCTTGATTTCCAGGGAATACAGCAGAGTTTAGTAACATAGACATCATCTTTGGTTTGCCACTTTTTAAAGTTTCGCCAAACGGATTTTCAAAATCTTTACCAATCATAATCATTCCCCCTCTTGGACCACGTAAGGTTTTATGAGTAGTAGTTGTTACCACATGGCAATGCGGTAAAGGATCATTTAAAATTCCTTTTGCGATTAAACCAGCAGGATGAGAAATATCTGCCATTAAAAGAGCATCTACACTATCTGCAATTTTTCGAAAGCGTTTAAAATCGATGTCTCTAGAATATGCAGAAGCACCAGCAATAATTAATTTTGGTCTTTCTTTTGTTGCAATTTCTTGAATTTTATCATAATTTAAAACACCCGTTTCCTTTTCAACACCATAAAACACAGGATGGTATAATTTTCCAGAAAAATTTACAGGAGAACCGTGGGTTAAATGACCACCGTGAGACAAGTCGAAACCTAAAATAGTATCTCCAGGCTTAATACAGGCAGCAAAAACAGCTGTATTTGCCTGAGAACCAGAATGCGGTTGTACGTTTACATATTCGGCACCAAACAATTCTTTGGCTCTGTCAATGGCTATTTGTTCTACAATATCAACAATTTCACAACCTCCATAATATCTTTTTCCAGGATATCCTTCTGCATATTTATTGGTTAAAATAGAACCTTGTGCTTGCATTACTTGATCACTTACAAAATTTTCTGAAGCGATTAATTCCAAACCATTTAATTGTCTTTCTTTTTCTTCTTGTATCAAGTCGAAAATTTGATTGTCTAGTTGCATTGTTGTTATTTTAAATAAACATCAAAAATAACAAAAAACCAAATCCAATCAGAGAAGTTTCAAGGATATTTTCAAGAACTTATGAAGATTTATTCAATTCAAAAAAAAGCTGTGTTAAAAATTAGTTATTGATGAATTTTCATTCTAAAAATGAAAAAAAAATGCATAGATTTGATGAAATATAAAGATAGAAGAGAATGATTATAACAGCAAACAATCCCAATAGAAAATCGTGGCTAAAAGTGGCAAAAGATTCAGATTTTCCGATACAAAATATTCCTTTTGGTGTTTTTATAACTAGGGATGATATTATTACGATTGGAAGTAGAATTGGCGATTTTGCGATAGATTTAGGTGCCTTTCATCAGTTAGGTTATTTTGAAGGCATCCCTTTAACAGACGATATCTTCTTACAAGATAATTTAAATGATTTTATTGCAGATGGCCGTAAAACATGGCGTTTGGTAAGAAATAGAATTGCAGAAATTTTTGATGTAACCAATGGATCTTTGCGTGATAATGCAGATCATAAAGATAAAATTATCTTTAGAATGGACGAAGTGGAAATGTTATTACCGGTATCTGTAGGAGATTATACCGATTTTTATGCAAGCAAAGAACACGCTACCAATGTAGGTTCTTTGTTTAGAGATCCAGAAAATGCATTGTTGCCAAATTGGTTGCACATTCCTATTGGGTATCATGGTAGAAGTTCTTCTATCATTCCTTCAGGAACGCCTATTAGAAGACCTTACGGACAAACAAAACCTTCTGAGGGAAGCAATACACCTAATTTTGGCCCTTCAAAATTAGTAGATTTTGAATTAGAAATGGCTTTTATTACCACAGATGCCAATGTTTTAGGAGAAAGAATTCCTATTGAAGAAGCAGAAGAGTATATTTTTGGATTGGTACAGTTTAACGATTGGTCTGCAAGAGATATTCAAGCGTGGGAATATGTGCCTTTAGGTCCCTTTTTAGGAAAGAATTTTGCATCCACAATTTCTCCTTGGATTGTAACTTTAGATGCTTTAGAGCCTTTTAGAACAGACAACCCGAAACAAGTTCATGAGCCACTACCCTACTTAAAACAAGAAGGAAAAAGAAGTTATGACATTCATTTGCAAGTAGGAATTCAGCCAGAAAATGGTGAAGAAACGGTAGTTGCGAATTCGAATTTTAAATACATGTATTGGACCATGGCGCAACAATTGGCGCACCATACAGTAAATGGTTGTCCGGTAGAAGCGGGTGATATGATGGGTTCTGGAACCATTTCTGGCCCAACAAAAGACAGTTACGGTTCTATGTTAGAACTAACTTGGCGCGGACAAAACCCGCTAAAATTAAAAGACGGAACAACACGTAAATTTATCAATGACAACGATACTGTAATTATGCGTGCACATTGTAAAAACGATACCATTCGTATTGGTTTTGGTGAATGTGTTGGTAAAGTATTACCTGCGAAATAATCAGCTTTATACTATTATTATTTAGAACTGTCATTCTAAAGTTTAAACTGAGCTTGCCGAAGTAAAGGCAGAAATCTCGTAATAAAAACTTCAAAACCTCACTCCTATTTTTTTAGTTGTGAGGTTTTTTCTTTTAAAATACTTCTTGTTACCGATTGACTTTCTGCTTAAAAATTCTAACTTCGCTTATATCAATTATTTATTGTAAAAATAGATGTTGGTTTTTGTGAAATTTAGCTGTTGTATCAACCATAAAATTATATTATGAAGTTAAACCTATTGTCTTGCGATGCTCAAAGACCAGATAAAAGAGCCATCTCTAAATGCATTTTAGAAATTTCCTCTGGTATGAGTGCTTCTTTGTCTAATGAATTGACAGAGATTCTTTTAGAGAGAGATCCCGTAGACATTGAAGTCCCTGATAAAAATGCAGGTTCTGCTTTAAGAACACTAAGAAAACTAAGTATTGATTATGAAATAATAGAATAAATCTGTTTTAAGATTAACCTCTTTTTTTAAATAATCATTATGTAGCATTTTTTTACCAACTAGTATCTTTTATTCTCTTTTAGGTTTAATACCTCGGGCTTGCCTCGTTAATTATTACTATTTTGTGCCTCGATGTCACAAAATAGTAAATATATCCATAAGAGTCATAATGT
>NZ_CANMVP010000050.1 GCF_947501385.1 uncultured Polaribacter sp. | reverse complement strand
TTCTTTAACTGTTTTAAATTTGCTTTCATAAGCTTACACTTTGGTTTAAGTGGTCAACCTATATCAGGGACATACAATTTTCTAACTTCTAACTTCTAACATCTAATATCTAACATCTAACATCCTACCTCTTCATACTTCAAAAAATTTAAGGTTAGACACAGATTACACAAATTGGCACTAATTTTACCGAAAAGGAATGGTAGATTTTTTTATCTTTTGTACTTTTCATATCTAATATCTAATATCTCAACTGCTTACAACACAACAGAGTTCTCCTTACATCTCCGCCGAGTTGTAGTTACTTCTCTGAAGAGTTGTAGTTACTTCTCTGAAGAGTTCTAGTTACTTCTCTGAAGAGTTGTAGTTACTTCTCTGAAGAGTTCTCCTTACTTCTCTAAAGAGTTCTCCTTACATCTCTAAAGAGAAGACGCTACATCTCTAGCGAGTTGTAACGTTTTCTTTTTTTTGGGGCTTAGGTTACTTTTTGATAGGTTGCTATTTGTTGCGCATTTTTAAAATCTTTACCGGGGGTAAAAATAATTCTACTGCGCACAATACTGTTCCTATCCACCTCTTCTGCGCTGGCCTCGCCAGTACTTTTGAGACTAATTCTAAAATAGCCCAGATCACCGATGGCTACAATGGTACTGTTGGTGAGTTTTTCTGGTATTAACTGGACTAAGGCACTCAGTACCGCTAAGATGTCTGCACGGTTTACGGTACTAATGCGTTCGATGTCTAGGGTAAGTTCTTTCAAACTGGCGCGCTGGTCATTCACTACAGTGGCATACCATTTTTTGGTACCACCGCCTGGAACGCCTGGCTCTCCGCGTTCTATGGCTTTAAATTTAATAGGCATAATAATACTTATTTTATTCGTAATATTTCACTTTAAGAGGAAGTCCCTAGCGGGATCTCATCTGTATATAAAGAGACTTTCTAAACAATCTCAATCGCATCCGTTCCAATACCTCGGAATCGGTAGGGTTCATAACTTCTTTTCTCTATATTCCTGCTTCCAGCAGGCAAGCTCATTCGCAATGACATGCTAACTCTTAACTACCATCTGAACTTGAAACCTAAAAACCTAAAACCTCTAACCTCTAACTTCCAACTTCCTGATATCTATCTTTCTATGTGGTTTGGTCATTTTTATGCATGGTCTAAAAGGTTCAAGGTTCCTAGTTTAAAATTTAAGTTTAGATAAATAAAACCTGAAACCCTACGATCTCTACTTAGGGGCGAAATATGACTTTGGGTTGCACTCTCCTTATTTCCAAAAAAACTAACCGTAAGTGGTATCATGGGAAATACACAGGGGGTTAACAACGCTGCCAAACCTGCACCAAAAGCTAATAGCATAAATGACCATAACTCTTCCATATTAGTTTGTTGTTTCTATTGTAAACTCGAACTCGTCATCACCCAATATGCATTTCCCATCAACGGTTGTGCATACCTGATACTCATAGTAACCTTTAATAACAGGAGTTTTGGAAAGGATTTTTACCTTTTGCCTAAACTCCGCGGTATGCTCAAAATAGTTGACCTTAACCTCAAAAACATCATCAAACTTTGTTTTATAGCCCATGGGTTTTACGCCTCCAACTAACTTGTAGCTTTCATTAGGTTCAAACTCAAAAACTGTAGGCAGTGGACCCAATTCATAATTCTGGATATTGGAATAAAGATGCCAAGACTCATCCAATTCCACCTTAAAAATAAGCTCAACCTCCTCCCCAACCGTAAAGATCTGTTTAGATACTCCATAGTTCCAACTTGCTGGTTGCAGTATCTGTGCTTGTAGGCTAACACAGAAAGAAAGTAACACAACTGCTATAATACTTTTCAATTGAATTTTGTCCATAACATTTATTTAGGATCCCGTATTACTACTACCTTCATTTCTTTCTCTCCTTTTACCAAATCTAAGCCAGATTTTTGTAGGCCTCTTTTAACATCCTCAAAATCTGTAAGGATGGCCTCAAGTTCAAAATCGATTCTAAAATCTATACCTGTTTCATCTATAAATGGAGCTCCCCTTTGATAATAGCTCGAAATCAAATTTATGACTTGACTTATGGTACCATTTCTAAAAGCACAACCAGTATTTGGTAAAAATTCTTTTCCTTGCGTCATCTTATCTCCTTGATACTTGGTTTTTAGCTTTCTTTTTGCTTTTTTGGTAGCCACCAATTTCCAATACGGCATCATCCTAGTCTCTACCGATACGGCATACCCAAAATAGGTTTGTAAATCCCGTCGCATGGCTTCCTGTAGGTATTGTGCAGAGCCCTTTTCTTTTGGTACCGTCAAGCTATAATTATAGCGTAACTCTTCATTTTTTGGACTCCAGTTGGGATTTAATGAATCTTTTGTTTCCAGTAATGGTTCATACCAATATTTGCCGTATGAGTTGATTGTACCCCATCTGTAGGGTATTGTATCACCATAAGCCATATAATACAACTGGGGAAGAGGTTTTCCTATGGCTTGCACTCTCCCCTGTAAATACTTATTGCTTTCTCCATTGATATGTCTAAAACTATTTACATAATGCTCTTGAAGAGAGACAAAATCACCCGTATATTTGGTCAATACAGAACGATATAAATAATCCGTATCCTTACCGCCATTGTTATCAATTAAGAGCGGTTTGGTATGGTCATACAGCGTATCAGATAGATTACGAGCCGACTGAGATCCCTGAGAATCATTGATAAAGTCTATCTTCCCATTTATTAGGTCGCTTAACTTCCTCTTATTGATACTCGCTGTTATACCACGGACAGTAGAATTTTTATCCAAAATAACGATATATGGGTATCCAATAATCTGGAGTTTTTTAATCAGTTCTTTTTCATAAAATACTGGCAGTGTTAATTTGTATCTTTTTCTGAATTTTTCATAAGCCTCTTTAATGTTTTTATGGTATGAACCCACCATCACTATTTCTGCCTCTTTATCAAAATCCTTTGCTAACTGATTCATTTTAGGTAAACTTTGAAAACATGATGTACAACCGATTGAAAAAAAATCAAGTACCAACCATTTGCCCCTAAAATCATGGATAGCAACCTCCGCTTTGTCATAAAAATGTACATCTTTAAAAACATGTGTAGGAAAAGGCTTTCCTATCTCCAGTGGACTATTAGTTGAACTGACCTGAGACTGTGTACTTTGGCAAAGTAGCAAGTAAAAAAGTAGCAATTTAAGTATCTTCATAAGTTTAAATTTTATATCATTTATTCATTTTTGAAATAACAATAGGACTCCTATTACGTCTTAAACCGAAGTAATCTTGTCATTACTATCATATTCTTTTTCTTTTAATAATGATAAATAATCCTGCCATAAGTATTAAAAGAGGTATGATTACTGCTAAAAAAATACGCATCCATCCTATTTCATTTCTATTTACCAACATAAGATCATCTTTCGCTTCTTCAGGTCTAACATTTGGAGGAAATGTGTCGTTAGAAAGCCATTGAAAAATTTCTTTTATAAGGAAGGAATTCACATTTGGTACATTACGATTATTGTATTGAGCATTTGACATAAAATCGGCATCCCCAAACACTAAAATACGTTGAGACTTACCTGATACTTGTCGTTTCATTGCCATGCCAGTATAAATTCCAGTTACATCCTTTTTAGCGGATTTAAATAATATACTATCGGTTTCTCTTTCAAGAGTATTATCAAACGGTATCAGGTAAGATTCACGAGTTAATTTTAATATCCCGGTCTTATAAAACTCTGTATTAGTTTTCATGGCAATACCAACAGCTCCTGGCATTGCCACATTATTATATTTAGATTTTATCCATCTTGATATATTGCGGCTTTTAAAAACGGTTGTTGCCTCATCCACCAAATCACCAATCACAAAAGAGGGTAACAAATTGGTATTATCCTGAATTATTTGACCGCTGGTTAACTCCAGACCTAAATGATTTGTTATTGGATTTAAAACATTAACGGCATTGACATCTGCCAAAATTAAAGCGTTGCCTCCTGACTCAAAATAGCTCATGATTTTTTCTAAATCTGACGGATTGAATTCTTGTGTAGGACTAGCAATTACGAGAATATCAAAACTATTAAGGTTGGTTACTGTTGATAAATTAACTGATTGTACATCAAACCCAATATTTAAAAGAGACCTTCTTTCGTCTTCTCTTTGCATAATTCCATTCCATAAATCAGAATCATTTTTACTTAAACTCTTGGAACCATTTGATGTTATAAACCCAACTAAAGGAGATTCCGTTGTCAGTTGTTTTAGAGAAGAAACAACGTGTTCTGGACCGGGGTAATGGGTTACATCTTCAAACATCCTTACAAAGGACTTTTTATTATCAGCAGTAAATTGACTTATGTATTGATTTTGTTCTGGTTCAAGATTTACAATTTTACGGATCTCTTTAGGAGATAGCACATCTTTAAAGTCTAATTTATAGGACTTTGCTACTTTTTTAGCCAATTCCTTACCATACAAACCAGGGTTATCCCTATAAATCTGGGAAATTGCCGGAACCGTATCATAATAATACACATAATTTAATTCTAGCTGTGGAAGAAACCTTGTATAAGGCTCCATCTTTCTATAATTGAAATTTTTATATTTTGGAAGGCCACTGCGCGCACTATTTCCATCTAGAATGTTCACATAATACGTTAATACAATGGGTTTATCTTTTAGTTTATTTGTAATTCCCTGACCTTCTTTAGTTAAAGTTACCGCATTATTGGCAGTTAAATCAAAATAAGTAGCCAAATACGGATTGGATCCTAAATAGGCTGCTGAGAATGTAAAAAAACATACTACTGTGTAGGAAGCTATCTTCTTAAATAACGATACTGTGTTTCTTTGAAATGATAATCTTAACATAGTAATCAGTAGAAAAAATACGATCACCGCACAAAAGTATATTATGCTTTTTGAGCTAATTAATCCATTAATCATTTGGTCAGTTCTACCTTCCATTGAAATCCAATAAAAGATATCACTAAGAAATGGTATTGTTTGGCCTATTTGATCAATATAGTTTAATAGTAAAAGTGTCGCCATGGTTCCTACCGCAGCAACTACTTGATAAGAGGTTAAACTTGATATAAACAAACCGATAGATGCGTAAGCACAGATTAACAAAAACAACCCAATAATACCTGAAAGCACTAAAGGGTAATCAAAATTTTCAATGCTTATGCCACCAGCCAGCATTGAGATAACCAGAATGAAACTCAAAAACAGCCCATAAACAACCATGGCCAGATATTTACCTAAAACAATTTGAATAAAGTTTATTGGAGAAGACAACAATAGCTTTATGGAACCACTACTCAGTTCTCTGCTTATCAGCCCCATGGTTAACAATGGGAGATATAGGAACAAATTATCTTTTATACTCACAAAGAAGTATCCTCGATATGTAACCGAAAACACTCTATTTGTTAAACCACTAAGATTGCTACCCTGTTCAAAATAAGTAACATATCTATCTAGCCATTCCGTTAAATTTACACCACACTGAATTGAGAAAATAATTAGCACCAACCAAGCAATTGGTGAGAAAAATAAAATACTGAGTTCTAATTTGGCAATTTTATAAATACTTTTCATCTTTTATATTATAATTATTTACTTAATCGTGCATAGCTAATTTGGCAAAAACGTTATCTAATGAGTTTTGCTCTAAATAGATTTCACTTAAAGGCATTTTATTCTCTGAACACTTCTCAATTATTTTATGGTTAATGTTTGATGCCGGATTAAACTTGATACGATATTTATGATCATTAATCGATATAATATCCTGAATTGCTTTAATTTCTTTTAAGAAACCTAAGTCTGGCTTCTTCTCAAAAATTAAAATCAAGGTATCAGGTTGTAAATGATTTTTAAATTCACTTAAATCGCCATTGAAAACCATCTTCCCTTTTTCTATCATACATATCATATCACAAGTGGCTTCCACCTCGGATAATATATGTGTAGATAATATTACTGCTTTGTCTTTTGCTATTTCCTTAATTAATTTCCGTACTTCAACAATTTGAACGGGGTCTAAACCATTTGTAGGCTCGTCTAAAACAACCAATAAAGGGTTGTGAAGTATAGCCTGAGCTATCCCTACTCGTTGTTGATAGCCTCCTGATAAATTTTTCAATAAACGGTTGCTGTAGTGCGAAATGCCACAACGTTCTTTTACCTTTTTGATAGCGGGTTTGATTTCTTTTGGTTTCATTAAACGCAAATGGGCGCAATGGGTCAAATATTCATCTACCGTTAAATCTAAATACAAGGGCGCTTTTTGGGGTAAAAACCCAATCAACTTTTTTGCTTCCTTTGGTTTTTTTTGCATGTCTATCCCGTTAATCAATACCTGACCTTTTGTTTGATTAATGACACCACACAAAATATTCATAGTGGTCGATTTTCCTGCTCCATTAGACCCCAAAAGACCAAGAATGCCGTTTTTTTTAACGTTAATATTAACGTCTTTAACCGCCCAATCTGCTGATGTGTATTGATGGCTTAAGCGCTTAATTTCTACTATTGAAGTGTTGCTCATTTCTTTTTTTAATTATAGACTAATTTGGAATAACACAGCCTTAGCTAATACTGAACAATACTGTTCAGTATTAGATAAATTATAGTAAGTTATATAATTTTTAAAGCTGTCGTTTAGAATTGGAATTAACCAATATTAATAACCAGGATTTTGAGTTAGATTAGGGTTGATCTCCCTTTCTAATTCTGGAATGGGATATAATACATCTGTTGGTTGCCAGTCTTTAGTGGAGATTCCAGAGAGTACTGCATCTGCTCTATTGGTTCGTTTTAAATCCAGCCAACGGTGCCCAAATTCGGTAAATAGTTCTACAAATCGTTCTTGTTCAATAGCGAGTAGTAAAGAAGATTGCGTGGTGGCTGTCGTATTACCTAATCCCGCTCGATTTCTAATCTGATTTAAATCTTCTTGAGCACCAGAAAAATCATTTAATTGCGCTCTTGCCTCGGCTCTGATTAGGTATTGCTCTGCCAATCTAAACACCGTAGAGTACTCCCCTGGAGCATCTAAATTTTTATACTTAAAGGGGAAAAAATAATCAATGCCCTCTACAGTAATAGAGCTCACCCAATTGTCTTTTCTTAAATCACCTGCTTCAAAGGTATCTAACAGATTTTCTGAAAGCACAGCTATACTAAGGCCATTTATTAATACATATAGATCTGCCTCGTTAACTTCACCTGTTGGATTATTTGATTTTAACTGCCAAATCGCTTCGTTATTATTCGTCAAAAATACCCCATTTAAATCGCTTACTAGGGTGTAGTTGGGGTTATCGATGACCCTCGTTGCCCAAGTTTCCGCATCATCCCAATTACCAAGGTATAAATAGACTCTGGCTAATAAGGCTGCTGCTGTACTTTTGTTTGGCCTTACTCTTTCGGTGGTTACATACTCCTCCTCAAGCAATTCATAAGCGTCTAAAAGATCTTGAACTATTTCCTCATAGACCAATGCTACAGCATCACGAGTTCGATTGCTATTCGCATCTACATCGGTGGAAATTGCCAAAGGTACATCTCCAAAAACATTGGTCATATAAAAATGATGATAGGCTCTAACAAACTTTGACTCACCTATTAAAAGATCTGCAACAGATTGTGTGATATCTGAAGAATTATTTACCCCATCTATTACAGAGTTTGCATTATAAATAATATTGTATGCATCCAACCAAAAACTGTTCCAGATAAAGTTATTTATTGATAGTAGCGAGTTCGCATTAAATCTTGTAAATTCTGGGTTGCCTGAGCTTGCGGAAGTATATAATAATTCATCTGCTGAGAGTCCGCCCAAAAAGCCGATACTGCGTAACCCACCACTTCCATAGGATGAAGACAACATTAAACTGTAAATACCATTTACAGCCGAAGTAGCCGAAGCCTCATTAGCAAAAACAGATTCACTTATGACCTGAGTTGTTGGTGGATCAATCTCTAAAAAATCTTCACAAGCCATCATTAAGGATAGCACCAAGGCAAAAAATAAATAATAATTCGACCTTAAAACAGTCTTAAAAACATTCGTAATTATAGCGTTTATATTTTTCATTATTATGGATTTAAAATTTTAATTGAAGTCCTAACAAAATACGTCTCAAACGTGGTATACTACTTATACTAAGCGTTTCTGGATCAAGACCTCTATAATTAGTTATAGTAAATAGGTTTTGCCCCTGCAAATTCACTTTAAACAAATCTAATCCCCATTTGTCAATGATTGAATCAGGTAAGGCATATGACAAGGAAACATTTCTTAATTTTATAAAAGAACCATTCCCATTAAATGCAAGCTGTGATTCTTGATTTCGAGTAATATTGTTTAAAATAACCCCATTAAAAAATGTATAAGGCTGATTTTCAGCTTGATCCCCTGGTTGTTGCCATCTATCAAAAGCTTCCACAGGTAAATTCTGTCTAAACCCCCCCCGCTGGAAAATATTCTGCAGTGAAGGATCTGATTTGATCACGTTTGACAAAATCAAACAGAAAATCAAGTTCAATACCTTTGTAAGAAAAGGTATTGGCAAATCCTCCGTAAAAGTCACGAGAGGTATCAATAATTGTTTGTCTATCTTCTTCTGTTATAGAGCCATCCTCATTTACGTCTTCGAACTGAAAAAGACCTGTATCCGGATCCATACCGATATTGTTATAGGCCAGGGCAATATCCAAAGGTTCCCCAACTCGGTATTGGAATCTAAATGCAGAGTTTTCTATATCATCAAACTCTAGCAACTCAGTTTCTGGAAAGGTGATATTAAAACTAGATTTCCAAGTAAAACTGTCCGTTTTTATATTTATGGTGTTAAGATTTGCTTCAAAACCTCTATTTTCAATTAGTGCGGGAAAGTTTACCTGTAGATTTTGAAACCCTGTAACGCCAGATAATGGCTGGATTATTAATTGATCTTTTGTTCGATTTCTAAAGTAACTTGTTTCAAGAAATATTCTATTTTTAAAAAAGCCAAGTTCCAGACCAAATTCTAATTTTTGTACAGTTTCCCATTTAAAATTGGGATTTGCAATACGAGTTGGCTCCAAACCTACACTATTATTGTAGCCTACAGTTGTATTTGAATAGGTATCTAAAAACCGATAGTTCCCAATTTGATCATTCCCTGTGGTTCCATAACTTCCTCTTAATTTGCCAAAAGATAGGATTCTACTACTTTTTAAGAATTGTTCGTTAGAAAATACCCAAGCAGCACCTATAGCACCAAAATTACCAAATCGATTGTTGGGTCCAAAACGAGAAGAACCATCGCGGCGTCCCGTAAGATTTATAATGTATTTATCGTCATACGTATAATTGATTCTACCAAAAACAGCATTATACCTATACTGTGAATCCGTTATATCACTACTTACTAAAGCACCTGCTGCAAAATTTCTTAATAACGCATCGTTGTTATACTCTGTTAAAAAAAAACTTTTCCCTTCTTCTCTAGTTTCTTGAAATGTAAAACCTACTTGTGCTGTAAGTCCATGCTTTCCGTAACGATTGGTATAGATTATTTGCGGTTCAATAATCCACGTATTAACTAACCGATCTGCTGGAAATGCAGAACCAGTTGTAACTCCAGAAAAGGGGTTTCTTGAAGAGCTAAGGTTCGCAGCAAATTCTCTTAACTGATTGGTATTAAACCCCAAAGAAGTCTGAAGCTTAAGATTTTTTGCAACTCGATACCCTAAATTGGCATTGCTAATAAAATTATTACTCTTTGCTTCATAAATTTGTTGAAGACTAGCCAAAGGATTCTCATCAAATGAACCTCCTTCCCAATTTATTCCACCATCATCATCGTACAATCTTGGCGCATTTGGAGATAAGGTTAAAGCACTTTGTGTTAAATCAACTCTTGGTAAATTATTAAGACTGTATACATAATTTACAATAACATTTGCTGTAAACTTTTTATTTGCAGAAGTGTGGTTTACACTTAAACTGCCTGAAGCCCTCTTGAAATTAGAGTCATCTGAAAAAATAGTTGTTTCCCTAAAGTATCCTGTACTAAAACGGAATTGTGTTTGCTCATTGCCGCCTGAAACGCTAGCTTGGATATTAGTTTGTTCTGCCATACCTCCTAACAATTCATCCTGCCAATCAGTATAGCGATTAATGTCCTCCCAGATATATAAATCTGGAACAAATGGTTGGAAAGCTGCTGGAAAATTATCGGGATCGAAACCATCATTACTTAATGCCTCTCTTCTCACCTCTAAGTATTGTGGGGTATTTAATAATTCTACTCTATTGGGTATTGTAGCTATACCAGAATTAATCGTAATATCAAAACTTGTTTTTCCAGACTTCCCTTTTTTAGTGGTAATCAGTACGACTCCGTTGGCGCCACGAGACCCATAAATAGCGGTGGCATCTGCATCTTTAAGAATTTCAATACTTTCAATGTCAGATGGATTAATCGCATTGAGAGGGTTTGCTTGCCCAACAATTCTAGCTCCAGATTGACCTGAAGATAAAGTCTGTGAGGAAAATGGTACTCCATCTACAAGATATAATGGTAGGTTTGGGTTGCCAGAACTTCTTATACTGTTTTGTCCTCTTATCTGTATATTAATCCCCCCTCCTGGAACTCCCGAATTTTGAGTAATAAGGACACCCGTCATACGGCCTTGTATTGCTTGTAATGGGTTAGAAATGGGTTGTTGTTCTATAGCTTTAGCAGTTACTCTGGAGATACTCCCTGTTTTTTCTTTTTGAGATACTTTATAATAGCCAGTGTTAATGACTACTTCATCGAGTTCGCTAGCCGTTTCTTTTAAGGTTACATTAATAATTCTTTGGCTGCCTACCAAAATTTCCTGGGTTTGGTAGCCCAGATAGGAAAAGACCAATACACTGGCGGCATCGGGCACGGTAATTTGGTATTGCCCTTCAAAATTAGTGGAGAGTCCTTTGTTGGTGCCTTTTATGAGTATGGTAACGCTGGGGAGGACTTCGCCTTTTTCATTGGTAACGGTACCGGAGACTTGCCTTTGTTGGTTTTTGGTTTTTTTCTTAATCAAAATGGTGTTGTTGGTGGTGAGTACCAAATGAAAATCACCGGTAGATAAACTTTGTTGTAATAATTTATTGGCACGAATAATTCCTTTCTTTAGTGAGATCTCGGGAAAATTTTGGAACAAGTCTTCGTGGTAAATAAACAAATACTCGGTTTGTTCAGAAATTAGTTCAAATACCTCATCGATCGTAACCACTTTATCGGCAGCAATTTTAATTTTTGCATTTTGAGACAACACGTTATTCGGTGTAAAACTAAAGACTGTGGTACAAAACAAAAATAGCAGCGTTCGCATGGTTAATAAGATTAGCTTTTTTCTAATCGCGAGAGGTATCGAGAAGAAAAGTGCGTTAGTTAATTTAATTTCCATAAATTTGTATGTTATTAGTTTGTTAATAGTTAATTAATTAATACGTCATAGGAGGGAAGTAGTCTTACACCGTGCAAAAGTTTGAGACCTATTTTCCTCTTTGTTTTTAGTGAGACTCAATTTTGAGAAACACGCTTTGCGTGTGCACTCAAAGTTGTTAGTCGAACCTGCCTGTATTCTATGATTAAAAAAAGCAACTTTAGTTAAAGTTATTAACATTATTTATGCTGCATATTTCAT
>NZ_CANMVP010000049.1 GCF_947501385.1 uncultured Polaribacter sp. | reverse complement strand
AACAAATAAAAATCCTTGGTTAAAAGTAACCTGCTGAAATCAATTCAGCATAAAAAGATACTATGGAAAGCCCGACCTTTTTTATATACAAATCTTATTTTTCCTTAAATAAGAAACTTTAAAAAAGGGAACACCCAAAGAAAACTAACTCTTTTTCTTCTTCTTTCTTTTCTTTTTCATCTTTGAAAACATAAACTTGTATTCTTCTACATCGATTTTTGCTTTCTTAGTTGCTATGATTTTTATAAAATCGAAGTCTAATTTGCTTTTTTGAGGTACTAATTTATCATCTCGAAAAGCACGTTGTAGGATATCTTCAATTAAAAAATCTTCATTTGAAATTTCTGGTTGGTATTCTGATTTTAAAGAAAGTTTAAAAACATTGGCCGTTGTATTGTACCAAAAAGCTTTCCAACCACTTCTGAGTCCTTTTATATTGTTAAAAGCAGTTTTACCAGTTTGACGATGAATTAACTTAATTAAGATACGACCTTCTGTAGTGGTCATCTTTTTTATCTGATCTGTAAATTCGCCTTCGATATAATTTTGAACAAGCCTTGTGTATGCTTTTCGCTTTCTTTTTGAATCTATTCTTTCTAATCTAACATTTAGACTGTCTAGCCTTTCTGAGGCTAATTTTGCGAAAGGATAGGCTTTGTATACTTTTTTTCGAAACCAAAGGTAATAACGAATGTCTTCTCTTGAGCTAAATTTTGGTTTGGGCAACAATGCAAATTCATTTAATTGTACTATGATAGAGTCACCAGGTTTTACAAAAATGTACTCTTCTATGTTTGTAGGTAAAGAATCGACTTCTCTTTTTTGAGAAAAAGAGAGCACCGAAATTGACATGATATATATGTATAAGAGTTTTTTCAAATTTTTAGCTATTTTCTGTACAAATTTAATAAGTTGTGGTGGTTCTTTTTTAGTTATACAAATTAGATACCAAACTGTCTTTTCTAACTTATTTTATCTATAAAATCTTGTTCTGAAATTATTAAAACTCCCAAATCTTGTGCTTTTGTTAATTTACTTGGTCCCATATTGTCTCCTGCAACAATAAAATTTGTCTTTTTAGAGATTGATGAACTTACTTTTCCGCCATTGTCTTCGATGGCTTTTTTGAGTTCGTTTCTACTCATTTGATGAAAAACCCCTGAAACTACAAAAATTTGCCCTTGCAATTTATCTGTTTGATTCTCTAAACTTTCTGCGGAAACTTCTAATTGAAGTCCATACGATTTTAAGCGATTGATTAATTGTATGTTTCCTAAATCTGAAGAAAAATCGATGATGCTTTGTGCAATTCTATCGCCAATTTCATCTACATGAATGAGTTCTTCGAAAGTTGCACTCATTAAATTGTCTATCGATTTAAAGTGTTTTGCTAATTTTTTTGCTACAGTTTCACCAACAAAACGAATTCCGAGCGCAAATAATACTTTTTCAAACGGAATTTCTTTTGATTTTTGAATTCCATCAACCATATTTTGAGCAGATTTTTCTGCCATTCTTTCTAATGGAATTACTTGTGCTACTTTTAAATCATACAAATCTGCATAATTCTGAATCAAACCTTCTTTACGTAACAAATCTACAGTTTCGCCACCTAAACCGTCAATATCCATCGCTTTTCTAGAAATAAAGTGTTGAATTCTTCCGGTGATTTGTGGTGCGCAACCAAATTCATTTGGGCAATAATGCTTTGCATCGCCTTCTGTTCTTATCAACTGGGTATTGCATTCAGGACAGTTTGTTGCATATTGTGTTGGTTCTGAATTTTCTGGGCGTTTTGTAAAGTCTACCGCAATGATTTTTGGAATGATTTCTCCGCCTTTTTCAACAAAAACAGTATCCTTTTCTCTAATGTCTAGTTTTTCTATTTGATCTGCGTTGTGTAATGAAGCTCGTTTCACCGTAGTTCCTGCTAATTGAACGGGTTCTAAATTTGCAACGGGTGTAATTGCGCCAGTTCTACCAACTTGATAGGTAATTTCATTTAAAACAGTAGCCACTTGTTCTGCTTTAAACTTATAAGCAATGGCCCATCTTGGTGCTTTTGCTGTATAGCCTAATTCTTCTTGTTGTTGTAAATTGTTTACTTTAATTACAACACCGTCTGTTTCATAAGGTAAATTGTGTCTTTTAGCATCCCAATGATTTACAAAATCGAAAACTTCGTCTATCGATTTTGCTAATGAAATTGTTTCTGGAACTTTAAAACCTACTTTTCTCGCATTTTCTAAACTTTCAAAATGCGTTTTGTATTTGCGTTCTTCTGTTACTATTTGATACAACAAACAGTCTAAAGGTCTTTTTGCAACTTCTGCACTGTCTTGTAATTTTAAACTTCCGCTTGCGGTGTTTCTTGGGTTTCTGTAAGCTTCTTCTCCGTTTGCAACTCGTTCTTCATTCATTTTATGAAAACCATCTATTGGCAAAACAATTTCTCCACGCATTTCAAAATTACGTACGAAGTCGTTTTTTATGGATAACGGAATTGAACGAATTGTTCTGATATTATTGGTAACTTCATCTCCCTGAAAACCATCTCCTCTAGTTACTGCTTTTACAAACTGACCATTTTCATAGGTAAGATTTATGGAAGCTCCGTCAAATTTTAACTCGCAAGTAAATTCTAGTGCTGAAGTGCCTAAAACTTTTTCAACTCGCTTTTCCCAATCTAACAAATCTTCTTTTGAGTAAGAATTGTCTAAAGAATACATTCTGTTTTTGTGAACAACTGTATTAAACTTTTTGGTAATGGTACCTCCTACTATTTGTGTAGGTGAATTTGAATCGAAAAATGCGGGATGTTCATTTTCTAACATTTCTAATTCTTTTAATTTTATATCAAAATCATAGTCAGAAATTGTCGCATTGTCTAACACATAATAATTGTAATTGTGTTGACGCAATTCTTCTCGAAGCAATTGTATTTTTTGTTGAATATTCATGGATAGTTTTACTAGCAAAACCAAAAATAAAACATTAAAAACAAATACCAATATAAAAAAGGAGCTTACAAAATATAAATAATAGAAACCTTATGTAACCTCTGTTACATAAGGTCTTTTTCCTGATTTATATCATAATTTAAAATGACCCATTTTTATAAATTTGAAATGTAAATATTTTTATTATGAAAAATTTAGTCATTTTAGGCGCAGGAACAGCTGGAACAATGATGGCAAATCATTTGGTTTCTAAATTAAAAATAGATACTTGGAAAATTACCATTATAGATCAATATAAAACACATTATTATCAGCCAGGTTTTTTATTTCTTCCTTTTGATATATATACAACAAAACAGGTTAAAAAGAATGGAAAAAAATTTATTCCGAAAGCTGTAACTTATATTCAAGAGAAAATTGAACAAATTGTACCTGATAAAAATGAAGTGCTACTAGAAAGCAACAAAAAACTACAGTACGATATTCTTATCATTGCCACAGGCACAAAAATTGCTCCTGAAGAAACAGAAGGAATGAAAGGGCCGATGTGGCACAAAAATATTTTTGACTTTTACACCTATGAAGGCGCTAAAGCATTACGAAATAAATTTAGAGAATGGGAAGGTGGTAAACTTGTAATACACATCACAGAAATGCCAATTAAATGTCCTGTTGCACCTTTAGAATTTGCTTTTTTAGCAGATTCTTACTTTAAAAATAAAGGAATAAGAGATCAAGTTGACATTACTTTCGTGACGCCTTTAGACGGTGCTTTTACCAAACCAAAAGCTACCAAAGCGTTACACTATTTATTAGAAGAAAAAAACATAAAAGAAGTGACCGATTTTAATATTGAACGTGTTGATTATAAGAATCATAAAATTATTGATTATGCAGACACCAAAGTTGAATATGATTTATTAGTAACCATACCCACCAACATGGGTGATTCTTTACTAGAACGTTCAGGATTAGGAGACGATTTAAATTTTGTTCCCACAAACAAAGCAACCCTTCAAACCATAGCAAACAAAAACATTTTCGCTATTGGAGACTGTACAAATTTACCAGCTTCTAAAGCAGGCTCTGTTGCGCACTTTGAAGCAGAAATTCTAACAGAAAATATTTTAAGATACATACGTAGTGAAAAATTGAAAGAAGAATTTGATGGACATGCAAATTGTTTTATTGAAACTGGAAACGGAAAAGCATTGTTGATAGACTTTAATTACACACAAGAACCTGTTGAGGGCAGTTTTCCTTTTCCAGGCGTTGGCCCATTAAGTTTATTAAAAGAAAGTAGAATAAATCATATGGGAAAAATGGCATTTAAGTGGATTTATTGGAATATGCTGATCAAAGGCGTACACATTCCGTTTGTATCTGCAACTATGAGTGAAAAAGGTAAAAAATTAAATTAAAAATGTAATACGATGGAAAAAAAACTAGCAAAAATAACCGTAAACGTTAACGAAGAAGGATATTTAACTGACTTTAGTCAATGGACAAAAGAAGTTGGAAACGAAATTGCAAAGGAGCAAGAGATTGAAATGACCAATAAACACTGGGAAGTCATCGCTTATATTCATGAAAAATTTAAAAATGAAGAGCCCTTATCTATTAGAGGTATTAAAAAAAGTGGTGTCATTAATATCAAAGAGTTTTATCAGTTATTTCCTGGAGGTCCTCTTAAAAAAGCAACAATGATTGCCGGAATACCGAAACCAAAAAGTTGTATTTAATCTAAAAATAGCATCATGGAAAAAACGAAAATTAGAAAAATGCTTTTCATTTTATCTAAAGCAACCATAGAAAATGTATACGCTGCCTTTATTATGGCAAATGGCGCAAGAATGGAGGGTATAGATTCAGAAATTTTTTTCACTTTTTTTGGATTAGAAGTAATTCAAAAGAAAAAATTAGAACATTTACGTGTAGCAACCGTTGGCAATCCTGCAATGCATATTCCAACAATGCTTGGAGGTTTACCTGGCATGGAAGCTTTGGCTACAAAAATGATGAAAAAAGAAATGGAAAAATTAGACATGCCACCTATTGATGAATTCTTAGAAATTCTATCAGATTCTGGCTGTAAACTCTGGGCGTGCAAATTGGCTGTTGACATGTTTCATCTTAAGGAAAAAGATTTGATTGATAATTTAGATGGGATTTTAACTATTGGAGATTTTTATAATAGAGCGGATAAAGATAATACGCATTTGCTTTTTATATAAAAGTTAGAAAGATCAACACAATAAATTAAAAAAACCTTGTATGCAATTCTTTAAAAACGTATATTAATTTTTCATAGTAAACTTAAATAAAAAAATGAAATACGTTATAAAAATACATAAAATTGCTACCGTTGATGAACTTGAAAATGCATGGAGTATAGAAGATTATAAACAGCTTTTAGAAAGGTTCGATTTTCCAGATGCACAAAGCAATAATTTAAACGAATTGCAAGAGTTATTATTTATGGCAATTGCAGATTATGAGACAAATGAAGCTGCTGCAATTGTGTTAGATTATAGATTGTCTGATCATTTAAACGAAGGGCAAATAGAACAATTGTCTCATGAAATGTTGTTGGATAAGATTTCTGAAGAATATCCAGAAATTAATTTGCATAACGAACTTTTTAATATCAATCAGTTATTGTACAAGGCGTACAACGGTAAATTTCACAACACGAAAGCTACGGTGGTAGATTTTGAAATTACACCACTAGCAAATGCAGATAAAACCATTACCAAAGAAATTGTTTTAAAATGTTTTGCCAAGAATTTAGACAGCCACAATGTGATTATTCGTCTCTTTAGCGATCAATTAAATGCTAAAGAAGCTTTTGAAGAAGCAAACGATGTTATTTGGGATCTTCAAAAAAACGATGCGACTTATAGAATGACTACTTCTGATTATTGGATGAGTAAAGATGAATTTCTAAATGAGGAATTGGAATGTAAAATTGAGTTCTTCGAAGAGGAATAGTTTCTTTTACCACATAGTCATAGTTATATAGAAAACATAGTTTTTTAAGTTTAAAAACTTGCAGACCCTTTAGGTTTTAAAAACCTAAAGGGTCTGCATTGTAATGACTATTCCTTAACCATGTCAGAAAAGCAATGGATTATTAAGAGTGAATTTCATATTTTTTTATTCTCTTACCGTTCCTGTAAAGTGATTTACTTTAGAGTTGATTGGATTTCCTGAAGATCTTCTAAAGCTTGCAATCTGACCTGTATGCCAAATTGCATCTGCAATTGGTCCGTTTATCACATTAAAAAAAGGAACAGTGATCTCACCATCTTTTTTAATCGTGAATTCTGATAAATCTATACTCGATTTAATTTTATTGCTAAACGCTTCAAAATTCAACAGCGTTTGTTTTCGCATTTCTGCAAAGGTCATCTGCTCTTTTTCTATTTCTTGTGTAAGGTCGATTTTTGTTAAACGCAACATCATATTCGATAAATCGTACAAATGATTTACGGTTTTTTGACAATTTCTACCTGCTCCTTTTGGTTGGTATGCTAAATCTTCTGCCCGTAAACTTTCTGTAGACCAATAGTATCTAAATCCCAAACCATCTACCATTCTTGCAACTGTGTTCTGTGCAGAGTAGTTTTCTTCCATTTTTGGAATTTCATAATAAGGAAGTGTCTCTTGAGCAAGCGTTGTAAAAAAAGTTGTTAAAAAGAAGAATATCGTTAGCTTTTTCATCAATAAGAATTTTTGATAAAAATAAGTAAAACTTTTAGTAACTGCTAGTAGTTTTTTTATTTCATAATTTATAAATATCTTCATACACTCTAATCATTTCATTAGTATTATTTCAAACCCACTAAATTTGAAAAAACACTTTCTAAATATTTTAAAAACTTACGTATTTACATGGTTGTTTAGTTTTCTGTTTTTTTTATACTTCACGTATAATAGCAACACAAACTTTAGTGAACTTATAAGATCATTTTTTGAGATTTCAACAACAAAAAATGGTTTGATAAGCATTCATATACTCTTTTCATTTTTTTTGATATTGTTTTTCATCTTAAATTACTTTATTTCCGTTTATAAAAATAAAGGAATTCAAACTGTTCTTAAACATTTTATTTTTAGATTGGTTTTACCAATTGCGCTGGTTGTTTTTATTATGAAGAGTATTGTTCATTATAATAACAATGAAGATTTTAAATACGAATGGAACTACGCTGTTGAAAACAAAAGTAACTTCTCTAAAAAACGTTTTTTAAAAGATTCTAAAATTAGAGGCATGAATGCCTTTCGAGTTGGGAGAAGAAAAAACATTTCGATTTCTAATTATATTAAAACCAATATTGAGTGGATTGCTGTAATTCCTTATTTTTATCAAGAGACAGAAAGTTCTATAAAAATAAATTCACCTGAAAAAATGGGGGTTTGGTCTAAAAGAGATTCAGCTTTTATAAGAGATATTAAAAAACTCCATACAAAAGATATTTTTGTGATGATAAAACCCCACCTATGGATGTCTTCTGGTTGGCGTTCTAATATTAATTTTGATACCCAAGAAAATTGGAATTCTTGGTTTGAAGGCTACAGAAAAAATATCATTCATTATGCAAAAATGGCGCAAGAAACCAATGCAGCATTATTTTGTATAGGAACAGAACTACAAAGTTCTTTAAAAGAGTTGCCTAAAAAATGGTTGCTACTAATACAAGAAATCAAAACTATTTATAAAGGCAAATTAACCTACGCTGCAAACTGGGATGACACCTATGATTTTACTGATTTTTGGAATGAAATGGATTATATTGGTATTCAAGCATATTATCCGCTAACGGAAAATAGCAATCCTAATTTAGAGCAAATAAAAACAGGTTGGAACAAACACATGCCATCTTTAAAGAAATTGTCTAAAAAATATCATAAACAAATCCTTTTTACAGAAGTTGGTTATCGAAATGATTTGTATGCGACTAAAAAACCTTGGGAATGGAGTAATTATTTCCAAAGATTTCTGACAAAAAAATCTGATAAAACTCAGCAATTGGCTTACGAAGCTTTATTTCAAAAACTTTGGAAAGAAGATTGGTTTGCAGGAACTTTTCCTTGGGAATGGAACAGTTCTGATTTTCCTATTTATAAAAAGCCATCTCAAAACACCATTGCTATTTGGTATGGTAAATAAATGCAGTGAAGCCAAAAAGAAACATAAAACCCGATACAAAATGTATCGGGTTTCTACATTCAACAATTATTGAACGAATTTGCACTAAGAGTTTGTTAATAATATGTAAATCTTCTCACTTTTGCGATGTGTTTTGCCAAACGAATAACTTGGTGCGAATATCCATATTCATTATCATACCAAACATACACTACAATTGTTTCTTCATCTGAAATAGTTGCTTTACTATCAAATATTGAAGGTGCAGTAGTACCAATAATATCTGAGGAAACCAACTCATTATCCATCGAATATTTAATTTGTTCCACTAAATCGCCCTCTAAAGCGTATTTTTTTATTAAAGCATTGACGCTTTCTTTGGTTACTTTGGTATGCAATTGTAAACTTAAAATGGCTAAAGATCCGTTAGGCACTGGAACTCTAATTGCATTTGACGTCAATTTGCCTTCTAAAGCAGGTATTGCTTTTGAAACGGCTGCGCCAGCACCTGTTTCTGTAATGACCATATTTAAAGCTGCTGCTCTACCACGTCTGTATTTGCTATGCATATTGTCTACCAAATTCTGATCATTTGTGTATGCATGAATGGTTTCTAAATGCCCTTTTTTAATTCCGTAATTGTCTTCTAAAACTTTTAAAATGGGCGTAATTGCATTTGTTGTACAAGATGCCGCAGAAAAAATATCTACTTTGTCTGGATTGTATTGTTTATGATTTACACCATGCACTATGTTTGGCACTCCTTTTCCTGGTGCAGTAAATAAAACTTTACTTGCGCCTTTAGACTTTAAATGCCTACTTAATTGTTCATGATCTCTAAAAGCACCGGTGTTGTCTATCACTAAAGCATCATTTATATCGTATGCTGTATAATTGATGTCTTCTGGTTGTTTTGCAGAAATCATATGAACTGTGGTACCATTTATAATCAATGCATTATTTTCTACATCTGTTTGAACCGTTCCTAAGAAATCTCCATGCACAGAATCGATACTTAATAAAGAAGCTCTTTTTTCTAATACTGTTTGATTAATTTCTCCACGCGTTACAATTGCTCGTAATCTTAGTTGAGAACCTTTCCCCATTTTAGACATTAATTCTCTTGCCAACAAACGCCCAATTCTACCAAAACCATATAATACAACATCTTTGGGTTGAATATTTACTGCTTCCGTTGCGTTTTTTAATTTTTTCTGAACAAAGGCTACTTTATCTTCACATTTTTTCTGACTTAAATAACATTCGTATGCCAATTTACCAATGTCTAATTTAGAAGAGGGTAAATCTATTTGCTGAATTGCTTTTGCAATATCTAATGCATCATGAATTGAAATTGGTTTGCTTACAAATTCTCTTGCATACTCAATTAAGTTTAAGACTTCGTTTGCTCTTTTATCTACTAAAGGATTTCTAAAAAGTACCAATTCTATCGATTTATCGTACCATAAATCATTTACGATAGTAATAAATTCTACAGTAGCTCTTCTTGTTTGTGCTTGTGATAAAACTTCTTCGTTGTAATTTACTTTTGTTGACATAGTTGTGTGACTATAATTAAATTTTCGGCAAAAGTATTTAATTTTTTTAAAACACGAAATCGATTTCGTAAAAAGTTTTAGAATAAAAAAAATCCTGATTCTAAATCAGGATTTTAACAATGAACATAAGTTTATTTTTATCTGTAAATATAGCGTTCTACTTCACCTTCTAAATTCACCATTTGTACAATAACTCTATATCTGTTGGCTACCAATTGGTCTAACATTTCAGCGGTTTCTTTTGCATTTTTTACTTCTTTATCATTCACTTTTGTAATGATATAATTCTTTAAAATATTTGATGCTTTGTCATTTCCTGTTGCAATGATTTTTACACCATTTGTAAGACCTCTTTTCTTCATCTCTTTTTTAGATAGATCTTTTAATTCCCAACCAAAAGCACGCGTATAAAATCTTTCTACAGATTTAGAGAGTTTTATTTTTTTAACTAATATTTCTCCATCCCTATCTATTGTAACATCTACAAACTCACCAGGTCTTTTTGCCGTTAATTGTCCTTTTAGTTCAGAAAATTTAGCAATTTTTACATTATTAATTTTCTTAATAATATCACCTTCTTTTAAATCCACTTTTTTTGCGTTTTCCGTTTCTTCAATAACACTTGCAACTCGTACGCCTTCTTCTTGGTATTTTGTATCTACACTAATTCCTAAAATGGCTTGCTGTACTTTTCCGAATTCTAAAATATCATCAATTACCTTTTTGGCGATATTAGAAGGAACTGCAAAAGAGTATCCTATAAAAGAACCTGTTTTAGAAGAAATTGCTGTATTTATGCCCACCAATTCACCTCGAATATTCACCAAAGCACCACCACTATTTCCAGGGTTTACAGCAGCATCTGTTTGTATGAAAGATTCTATGTTTCTATTCCCTTCTAAATCTCTTCCTTTAGCAGAAACAATTCCTGCAGTTACCGTAGATGTTAAATTATAAGGATTCCCCACGGCTAACACCCATTCTCCGGTTTTAATATGGTCTGAATTTGCAAAAGCAACATAAGGCAAATCTGTATCTGCATCTATTTTTAACAATGCAATATCATTTGCAGCATCGGTTCCTATCAATTCTGCTTTATACTTTTTCTTATTATTTAAGGTAATTTCTAACGCATTCGCTCCATCTATCACATGGTTATTAGTGACTATATAACCATCTGCAGAAATAATTACACCACTTCCTGTACCCACTTGTTCGTATTTTCTTTGTCCATTATTATTTCCGAAGAAAAGATCTATTGGGTTTGATTGTGTTCTAACCGTTGTGTTTTTTACATGAACCACTGCATGCACGGTTCTTTCTGCCGCCAGCGTAAAATCTGTGGTGGCTTCTACAGAATTTGTAGTTGTATAAGTAGGTGTAAAATTCGTTTGAACAGTTTGTAATGCACTTGGTGTTGTGCTCTCTATAACAATATGTTCATCAAACAGCATTTTGTAACCACCTAGAGTAAGTGCGCCACCTAAAAAAGCCATTCCTAAAAAACTAAAAAATTTCTTCATCTCATTAAATTTTTAAATCAGTCAAAGATACAATTTTAACATATTCACAAAATCTGTTTAACTTGTTTTTAACGGACTTTAACCGTTTTTAACAAGTTCTTTTTGATGTTGAAATTCCTATCTTTGACTTATGAATTTAATATTTTATAAATACCAGGGGACAGGAAATGACTTTGTGATAGTAGATAATAGGTTAAAAACCTTTCCTAAAAAAAACACAGCCATCATTTCACATCTTTGTGACAGGCATTTTGGAATTGGTGCAGACGGTTTAATTCTTTTAGAAGATGATGAGGAAACAGACTTTAAAATGGTTTATTTTAATGCAGATGGAAATGAAAGCACCATGTGTGGTAATGGAGGAAGATGTATTGTCGCTTTTGCAAAACAATTAGAACTCATAGGAAATAAAACAACTTTTATGGCTGTTGATGGATTGCATTCTGCAGCAATAAAAGAGGATCAGGTCTCTTTACAAATGAAAGATGTTGATGCTATTGAAATTTCTGAAAATTATACTTTTTTAGATACTGGGTCTCCTCATCATGTACAGATTGTAAATAATTTAGATGATTTTTTAGTAGTCATTGCTGGACGAAAATTAAGGAATGCCTATGGTAACGAAGGAAGCAATATTAATTTTGTAGAAAAAATTGATGAAAATTATTTTGATTTACGAACCTATGAACGTGGTGTAGAAGATGAAACCCTAGCTTGTGGCACAGGTGCAACTGCAGCAGCCATTGCAATGCACAAAACAAAACAAACTCTAGGAAATAAAATAGGCATAAAAGTAGTTGGAGGAGAATTGGAAGTTAGTTTTGATGAAAGTAAAGGAAAATACACCAACGTTTTTTTAAAAGGTCCCGCTACATTTGTTTTTAAAGGTGAAATTCCTATTTGATTGTTGTTGGCAAACCATGTACGAATATTATAAACTTTATATGTAATATTTTTTTATGAAGATCTTAGAGAATTAAATTATAAGGAATATCATCAATTGAAAAGAAAGATGTCTTTCTGAGCTTGTCGAAGAATTTTCAGCTTTTTAATATTCTTATTATGGATTCCTGTTTACACAGGAATGAACTGTGCTTAAAAACAAATATTTGGTTGATAATTTTCTATATATTTTTGTTTTGATGTAGCTACTGCA
>NZ_CANMVP010000048.1 GCF_947501385.1 uncultured Polaribacter sp. | reverse complement strand
TTGACTTTCTCCTTAAAAAACATAACTTGCTAATACCGAAATTTTGGAACTGATATAAGGCATTAAAATGAAGTTTCATAAATATAACCTTTAGCTACAATTAAGAAAAAATGAAAAAAAACGAAAATACATTATTACTGATAATTTTAGTTTTAGCTATAGTCTTTATAATTTTAATAAAGTTTTTTTTAGCAGATATTCCTGAAATAACAAATAAAGGAAGTGAATTTGGTGAAGTCATATATCGTTTAAGTTTAGCATATATTTCAAGTTATATATTTTATCAAATTGTAGTAGTAATCCCGAAAAAAAGGAATTTAAAAAATATACATCAAAGTACAAGTTTCATTACATATGGAATTATACATAGTGGAAGTAGAATTGTTAAACCTAAAAAAACGAAAGAAGAATATTTAGATATTACAGATTCACAAAATGAAATTAGTAAGTCTGAATTTGAAAAAATCTGTAAAGCAATAAGTGTTTACGATACGTTTGATTTTAAATGGACAAAAAGTGATATAAGTCAAATTACGTATCTGGATCATTTTAAAAAAACAAAAAAACACATAATAGAAAACAAAAATGAGCTATTTGCTTTTATGCCTCATTTAGAAACTGAACATATTAAATTAATAAATGAAATTATTCAAAGTCCATTTATCTCTATGGGACATATCTATTTAGAAAATGAAACTATGCTTCAGGAAAGAGGAAATTTAGAGTTTATGTTTCATATGTTATTTGATTTTTATTGTAAAATCAGAAAATTGAATAAATATATGAATGGAATAGAACTATAGCCAAGACCATGTATAATTAATTGCATGGTTTTAGTCAATTTACGAAAGTTCTTTTGTAATTTCTATTTGTGATTTATTTACTAACTTTAGTGTTTTAAGAATGCAACTAATCATATACAATAAATAGTAAAAAATAAAAAAGAGCTGAAAAATTCAGCTCTTTTTTATATATATTTATTCTTCAATTGGCGGATGACCGTGAATTTTTTCAAAATCTTCATCGAAGTTTTCTCTTAAATATGCATTTAGTTTCTTTCGATAATCGTCTTTTAACCAGGTCACAAAGTTGTGTGTACTTTTAGAAATACATTTCGCATATCTATTGATTCGGTCATCAATCTCCTCACCTAGCATTTTTGCTAAGATCAAAGCGTCAAAAACATCTTCGCTATTTTCAATACACATTTTTGCATGGTGTACAATCGATTTTTCTAATACACGTTTTGAAGATTCTCCTGCTTTTATAGTTTCAATATATACCTGCTTCATATCGAAATAGGTATCTTTAGATTTCGCAAATTCTACTTTTACATTTGCCGGCAATTCATATCTAAAGGTGCTTTCTATTTCTTCGTCAGAAAGAATGGCATCTAAATAATAATCGGGTGCTCTAAACATTTTTTGCCAATCTAGATCTGCACCCCAAGGGCCAAATCTATGAAAGTTGTTTCCTAGATCTATCACATCAAATTCGTTGTTCTCTCCATGAATACGAGAACCCCGCCCAATCATTTGGTAATATAATGTTAATGATTTTGTTGCTCTGTTTAGAATAATGGCTTCAATACTAGGTTCATCAAAACCTGTTGTTAAAATACTTACCGAAGTAATAATTGCATTAGGTGTTTTATGAAACCATTTTAAAATAAGTTCACGCTCTTTCTTTGTATTGGTATTGTCTAAATGTGCAATTGGGTATCCTGCTCTTTTAAAAGCATGAAAAACCTGAATAGAAGTATTGATACCGTTGTTAAAAATCAGCGTTTTTTTACCTTTGGCAGTTTCTTCATAGGCACTTACTAATTTGGTAAGCATGTCTGTATTCATATACAGATCTTCAGAAGATTTTACGGTATAATCTCCATTTGCCCCAACCTCTAAAGAAGTCAAACCCACATTATAAGAATACATATTTGCTTGCGCTAAATAACCACTTTCTATCAAGTGGTGAATAGGTTCACCTACAAACAATTCTTGATAGTTCTCATACATTGGTAATTTAATGTTAGAACTTAAAGGAGTTGCCGTAACACCTAAAATAAAAGCATCGTCAAAAAATTTAAAAATCTTCGTAAAAGAATTGTAGTGTGCCTCATCTACAATGACCAAACCGATATCAGAAATATCTAACTGGTCATCATTTAATCGATTTTTTAGTGTTTCTACCATTGCTACAAAACACATATAATCGTCTTGATCATCTAGTTTTGCAGTACTGTTGATAATTTTATTATTTACACCAAACTCATCGAGCATTCTCGAGGTTTGTTTGCTTAACTCAATTCTGTGAGTCAATACTAAAACTTTCTTTTTAAAAGTTTCAATATAACGTCTTACAATTTCAGAGAAAATAACTGTCTTTCCTCCTCCTGTTGGTAGTTGATATAATAAATGATAATCTGAAGGTGCTGTTTCAAAACGATTAAAAATTTCTTGAAGTGCGTCTTTCTGATATCCGTATAATTCTTTACCTATAATTTTTTGCGAGGCGTTTGTTTCTGTCAAAAGTTTGAAAATTTTAAACAACAAAAATAAGACTTAAAATAGGTTAATCCCAAATTTAAACTATATAAATCTCGATAAGTTGGTTTGTGTGATGTCATGATGTGAAGCATAGTGTACAGAAACTTCGTTTTTAACCACAATTAACTGTGGCGATTGGTGCATCACTTGAAACGTATGCCCTACTTCAGCAGAAATAGCTCTATAATTTAATAAATCTAGATAATACACTTTCATGTTTTGATGTTCTTTACCAAATAATTTTTCAAATTGTTTGATTACCATACTGCTTATTCCGCATCTGGTAGAATGTTTAAAAATTAGTACTGCTTCAGTTTTAGATTGTTCTTTAATTTCTTCTAATTGCTTTAATGAAGTTAGCGGAAGCCAATCTAAGTATGACTTTTTTTCTGATTTTGATTCCTTTTCGCTTTTTCCTCCAAACATATTATTAAATATACCCATTTGTAATTTTTAGTGAACTGTAAATTTAAGAAAAACCTTGTAGCAACAAGGTTACTCTTTGATAATTTTTTTATTAATTATAACACCATCAGAAGTGATAATTTTCACTAAATACATTCCTTTTTTTAAATTTTTTAATGACATTTTTGCATGATTCCCTTCTCGTATTCTTTTTCCAGTAATATCAAATATTTGAACATTTTTAATAGTAACATCTGTATCTAATGCTATTGATATAAAGTCTTTTACAGGATTTGGATAGATAAAAACTTTTTGGTTTGTTGAAATTTTATCAACAGACAGCGCACTTTCTTGATATACTCTAATATAATCGATCTCCATAATATCTTCTGTAAAATTAGCATCAATAGTACCCCCTAAATTACCACCCATAGCAAGGTTTAGTAAAATAAAATAATCTTGATTGAATGGATTTATAGTTTCCATTTGATTGATTAAAGTCCCATCCATATAAATTTTCATAAAATTTGAATTCCATTCTAAGGAATAAATATGAAAATTTTGAGAAGTGTCTGTATTATTTGTAGCAATTCCTTTACTGAAATAAGTATAGCCTTCTCCATTATTCCAATGCCAAGTAGCTAAAATTTCTGTTTTGGTAATGTTGGGCTCCATCATATCTATTTCACCACACCAAGGCCAATTTGTGGTTCCATAACCTAGGTTATCCCAGTAAGCTCCATCTTCATTAATATTTTTTCCTAATAGCCAAATTGCAGGCCAAGAACCTGCAACTGAAGGCAATTTAGCGCGCACTTCTACTCTACCGTATTTAAAAGCAAATTTAGAATTTAATCTTCCAGAAGTATATTCTTTTTGATGGCCTTGATCTGAATAGGTTTCTTTTATGGCTTTTATTTTTAGCGAACCATTATTTACATAAGAATTTTCTTGACGCGTTGTATAATGCTGCTGCTCGTTATTTGCCCAACTGTCTCCTGCTATTAATTTTGTTTGATGATGCCATTTGGTTGCATCAATAGCCCCGTTTCCATCAAATTCATCAGACCAAACCAACGTATCAAAAACAGGGTTTGTATTTTCTGAAGCAACATCGTCATATAGAAAATCATCCATATAAGCAATGACCAAGTCTGTATTATTTTCTCCATTGACCTGAATTACAACTCTATTAAAATCATTTCTCTCGATTGGCGGAAGAGAATTTGAATCTAAATTTATATAAGAATCGTTTTTAAAATCGAAGGTTACATCTTGCCATTGGTTTAACAAAAGTGTTTTTTTTATTTCGCTTTGAGTAGTCCAAGGTTGCTGTAAAGTACCATTTTGAAGTTTTAAAAAAATTTGGTTAGTTTGTGAACCAGACAAGCTATTTGAAGGTATAAAAATTTTTAATTGAAAAGTATGATATACTGATAAATCAAAATTAGTCGATTTGTTAAAACCAATATTTGCATATTTTCCACCAATATCATTATATTTTAAAACTGTATTTGAAATATTAAGAGACTCTTTATAAGGATTCGTAACATTGAGGTCTAAAGTACAATCATCTTTATACCAAGTTGTAATATTCCCATTTCCTTCAAAATTATCTTGAAGTTTTTGAGCATAAGCGGTAGCTGTTAAAAAAAAACAATTGAAAATAATAAGTATAAATGACGCATATTTAATTTTTAGAATAAGTAACAAACTTAGCTTTTTGTAGCTTTAAATACTAAAAAACAACCAATACAAAAGCCATACATTAGGTTGATATTACTTATTATGCGTTTAAAGTTGTCAAAAAGTCAGTACTTATAGTGTTTTAAAGACAAAATGACTGCTTTTATACTTGTCTTTTATTTGGTATTGATTTTGCCCTTATCAAAGCAAAAAAACAGCAAAATGAATTTTAATAATTATACAACTAAATCACAAGAAACCATACAGCTTGCGCAGCAATTAGCGCAAGGTTTTGGGCATCATCAAATAGAAAATGAACACATATTTAAAGCATTAACACAAGTTGATGAAAATGTGTTGCCTTTCTTATTGAAAAAATTGAATATCAATTTAGAAATAGTAAATCAAATTTTAGACAAGCAACTAGAAAGCTTACCAAAAGTTTCTGGAGCTGAATTAATGATTTCTAGAGAAGCGAATAAAACCCTAAATGAGGCGTCTATTATCGCTAAAAACATGAAAGATGATTATGTTTCGATTGAACATTTAATTTTGGCTATTTTTAAATCGAAAAGTAACATTGCGCAAGTTTTAAAAGATCAAGGTGTTACAGAAAAGCATTTAAAAGCGGCGATTGAAGAATTGCGAAAAGGAGAAAGAGTAACTTCTCAAAGTCAAGAAGAAACTTACAATTCTTTGAATAAATTTGCAAAAAACCTAAACAAATTAGCGGAAGATGGCAAGTTAGATCCTGTAATCGGGAGAGATGAAGAAATTAGAAGATTGCTACAAATTTTATCACGTAGAACCAAGAACAATCCTATTTTAGTGGGTGAACCAGGAACAGGTAAAACGGCCATAGCAGAAGGTTTGGCGCATAGAATTGTTGATGGAGATGTACCTGAAAACCTAAAAGATAAATTGATTTTTTCTCTAGATATGGGCGCATTAATTGCTGGTGCAAAATACAAAGGAGAATTCGAAGAACGTTTAAAAGCAGTCATTAAGGAAGTTACCACTTCAGATGGAGATATTGTATTGTTTATTGATGAAATTCACACACTCGTTGGCGCAGGTGGCGGACAAGGCGCTATGGATGCCGCAAATATTTTAAAACCTGCTTTGGCGCGTGGAGAATTGCGTGCAATTGGCGCAACTACCTTAGACGAATATCAAAAATATTTTGAAAAAGACAAAGCTTTAGAACGTCGTTTTCAAAAAGTTTTGGTAAACGAACCCGATACAGAAAGTGCCATTTCTATTTTAAGAGGAATTAAAGAAAAGTACGAAACACATCACAAAGTTCGTATTAAAGACGAAGCTATTATTGGTGCTGTAGAATTATCTCAACGCTATATCACCAATCGTTTTTTACCAGATAAGGCGATTGATTTAATGGATGAGGCTGCTTCTAAACTTCGTATGGAAATCAATTCGAAACCTGAAGAACTAGATGTTTTAGATCGTAAAATAATGCAGCTAGAAATTGAAATAGAAGCCATTAAACGTGAAAAAGATGAAACGAAACTAAAGGGTTTGCGTTCTGAATTAGCAAATATTAAAGAAGAACGTAATGAACTAAATGCAAAGTGGAAATCAGAAAAAGAAATTGTAGACAATATTCAGAATGCAAAATCTGAAATTGAAAACTTTAAAATTGAAGCCGAAAAAGCAGAACGTGAAGGAAATTATGGAAAAGTTGCAGAAATTAGATATGGTAAAATTCAGGAAGCACAAGAAAAATTAGAGGAATTTCAAAAAGTATTACAAGCAAATAAAACAGAGAAATCTTTAATAAAAGAAGAAGTTACCTTAGAAGATATTGCAGAAGTTGTGGCAAAATGGACAGGGATTCCTGTCACAAAAATGATTCAGTCTGAACGTGAAAAATTATTAAAATTAGAAGAGCAATTGCACAAAAGAGTGGTTGGGCAAGAAGAAGCAATTACTGCGGTTTCTGATGCTGTAAGACGTTCTAGAGCGGGTTTACAAAACCCCAACAAACCTATTGGAAGTTTCTTGTTTTTAGGAACCACCGGAGTTGGAAAAACAGAATTGGCAAAAGCCTTGGCGGCCTATTTATTTGACGATGAAAATGCGATGACAAGAATAGATATGAGTGAATATCAAGAACGCCATTCTGTGAGTAGATTAATTGGTGCGCCTCCAGGATATGTTGGTTTTGATGAAGGTGGGCAATTGACAGAAGCTGTAAGAAGAAGACCTTATTCTGTAGTACTTTTAGATGAAATAGAAAAAGCGCATCCAGATACTTTTAATATTTTATTGCAAGTCTTAGATGAAGGAAGGTTGACGGACAATAAAGGACGTGTTGCTGATTTTAAAAACACGATTATTATTATGACCTCTAACATGGGAAGTCATATCATTCAAGAAAAATTTGCAGACCCAAAAGCAGATCTAGACGCGGTAACTGAATTGGCAAAAATTGAAGTTTTAGGGTTGTTAAAACAATCTGTAAGACCCGAATTTTTAAACAGAATTGATGATGTAATTATGTTTACACCTTTAAATCAGTCAGATATCTTTAAAATCGTAAAATTACAATTAGAGCTTCTGAAAAAGATGATTGGCAAACAAGAAATTACATTAGATGCTACTGATGAAGCTATTACATATTTAGCAGAAAAAGGATATCAGCCAGAATTTGGTGCAAGACCTGTAAAAAGAGTCATTCAGAAAGAAGTATTAAATCAACTTTCAAAAGAAATTTTATCAGGTAAAATAACAACAGACAGTATTATTCTTTTAGATGCATTTGATGATACGTTGGTTTTTAGGAATCAATCTGATTTGGTTGATAACAAGTAATATTTGTTCAAGGATTAAGATTAAAATTTAGTTGGGTTAGTTTGGAAAAAGTGATGTTTGAAAAAACATCGCTTTTTCTTTTTTGTTTATATTTGGTATCTAAATTAATTATTATGAAAAAAATTCTTTTATTATTTGTCTTTGTATTTAGTTCGTTAGTTTCTTGTACTCAAGAAGAAACAACCACTTATTATCTAATTCGTCATGCAGAGAAAAATTTGACTAAGAAAAACCCGAATTTAATAGAAGAAGGAATAAAACGTGCTAATAATTGGGCTACTTATTTTAAAGACATTCCTTTAGATGCAGTTTATACTACCAATTTTAATAGAACAAAACAGACCGCAGCGCCAACTGCTACACATAAAGGTTTAAAACCAATTATATATAAGCCAAATAAATTATATACAACCACCTTTAAGAAAAGAACAAAAGGAAAAACAACTTTAATAGTTGGGCATAGTAATACAATTCCTTTTTTAGTCAACAAAATTATCGGAGAAAACAAATATGATGAAATAGACGAAAGTAATTATGCAAATCTGTATATTATTCATATCTCTGGAGACAAAATAACGGCTAGTTTACAGCAAATAAATTAGTAATTTTCAAGGTCTTTGGGAATCTTAAATATTTTATTTCCTTGCCACCAACATCATATGTGGACTAAACGACAGAACAGATTCGTCTTTTTCTGTCGTTTCTAATAATGCTAACAAGGTTTTCTTCTTTTTAGGATGCAGCATGTTTGCAAAATATTCATTGTCTAGCCAAATCATTCCTTCCACAGCAAATAAATTTATAATCTCTAAGCCTTGAGAAGTAAATTCTTTTTTTAACTGTTTTGGTTTGTGGTAAAATCCGTCTGCTAATAACCAAGGAAATTCTTTTGGAGGGTTGTGAATTCCTGTTGTTAATTCGGTTTTACACATTTCAAAAAACGTTGGTTTATGAAGCAAACCTTGCATTAAACCTGCGACGGTAGAAGCAGAAGAATTGATGGCAAAACCTAAAATAATTCCGCCTTTTTTTAAGACTCTTTTTGCTTCATTAATGGTTTGTAAACGATCTTCTTTTTTTTGGAGATGATATAAAGGACCATGTAAAATCACCAAATCTGCCACATCATTTTCTAGCTCTAAATTTCTACTTTCTCCTAAAGAAACTGAAAATTTATTTTTTAGTTGGTTCGCTCTTTTTTGAGCTAATTTTATATGCTTTTCTACAGGTTCTATTAAATGTACCTTATGCCCTTTTTCTGCTAACCATTTACTGTATTTTCCTGTTCCGCCTCCCACATCTATAATGGTTATTGTTGGTTTCGAAATGTGCCTTTCAATTAAAGATTTTATACGCTCAAATTCAAAAAAACCCATACCACTTTCTAAACGCGTTTCTTCAGAAGCTTTGTTATAAAAAGCTTCTAGTTCTTTACTGATGAGTTGTTTTTTAGACATTTTTTAAGTTTAGCAGAATGTAAATTATGTATCTTTTTGTTGGAAAACTAGTTTAGAACAGCATTTTTTTTTTAGCTCTTATCAAAATTCGTTATTGCGAAAAACGTAGCAATTTACCTAAAAAGAGATTGCCAGATAAAGCAGCAAAAGCTTTATTCGCAATGACAGCTCTGGTAAGACCTGTTTTCGCAGGATGACAGAAAACAAAAAAACTAGCTAAATAAAACTACTATTCTATCGAATTTAAATCAAATATACATCCTTTTTTATCAGAAAAATTAGTGCTAATAGCAAGTTTCCAAAAAGATTAGATTGAGCTGTTTGAAGAGTTTTCTTAAAAAAAATACTTTCTTGAGCTTGTCATTCCTGCGCACTTGTCTGCCGAAGGTAGAGGCAGGAATCCACTCATTCACAGGAAGTTCAATCATAAGATTTATTTTCCTGAAGCTTCGGGGCTAGGAATAACTAACTTACTTTAAAATTTTACTTCAATATCTTTTAAAACAATTTCAGAAATCTTTTTTAATTGATTTTTTTCAAAAGCTTTATCAATACTTACTAATGGAATCTTTTTATCTAAAGGTTTGTAATTATGATAATCTACAAAACGAATTCCATTTTTTATACATTGTTCTTTTAAAACTCTAAATCGCTTTCCTCCTTCATTTGTACGGTAAGCATAGGCCAAATAATCGATTAAAAAATCTTCTTTTCCAATCCAATAAATAAAAACATCTTCAAAATCTTTTCCCCCTCCATTTTCTAAAAATGTAATTTGAATCTTATAATACTCTTTTCCTTTTACAGTTGAAGGTGCTAGTAGCTTTTTCTGAACAGCTTTATCATTTAATCCATAAGGCAATACAGAAAAATAATGCACCGAATTTACAGAGTTTGTATATTTATTAGCCATTGAATCTACAACAGCAGTTTTCTTTGCATTTACAAACCTTTCAAATCCATCATTAGAAACAATGTCTTCTATACTTTTAGCATCTTTTGTAAATACTCTAAAGAGTTTATAATTTCCATTATCTCTAATTGCAGCATAATCTTTATCTCTAAATTGAAATGTAATTTTTGAGTTTTCAACTTTATCTGCACCAGAATATTCAATTGTTTTGTCGATAATTTCTTGCGCTGTTAACTGCTTTTTCTCTGGCTTACAGCTCATAAGAAATAGTAATACTAATAGTGATACATATCTCATTTGGTTTTGTTTCATTTGGTCTCCAATAGAATTCAAAATTACATTTCTTTCTCGAATGTAAAAATGTATCTTTGTTAAAATTCTATAAATTAAAGCCAGTCTATGACGGTTCAGAAAAACATCAACATAAAAAACAAAAAAGCACGTTTCGAATTTGAAATCCTAGACAAGTATGTGGCTGGAATTCAATTAACTGGAACAGAAATAAAATCGATTCGATTAAGCCAAGCAAGAATTACAGAAAGTTTTTGTGAATTTAATGAGCGTGGTGAATTGTTTATTGTGAATATGTACATTCAAGAATACATGTTTGGACATCATTTTAACCACAAACCCAAAAGCGAGCGTAGATTGTTAATGAATAAACGCGAATTGAAAAGCTTAAAAAAAGATGTGGAAGCGAAAGGAAACACAATTGTTCCTTTGCGTTTATTTATAAATGACAGAGGTTTTGCCAAATTAGAAATTGCGTTGGCCAAAGGGAAACAAACGCACGACAAACGTGAAGTTATTAAAGACAGAGATAACAAACGTGATTTGGCCAGAATTAAAAAGAACTTCAACTAAGAATGATTTCTTTTTTAAAACTAATTCGTTACAAAAACCTTTTGATGGTTTTGTTAACGATGGTTTTAACTAAATATGCTTTACTTCATTCTTTTATTCAGCATAGTTATGTCTCGAATTTAGAATTCGGAATTCTCATAGCAAGTGTTTTATCTATTACAGCTGGAGGTTATATTGTAAATGACATTTTTGATCTTGAAACAGACAAAATAAACAAACCCGATAAAATTTTTATAGCATCAAGTATTTCAGAAAAAAATGCTTGGAGAAGTTATTTTTTACTGACTTCTACAGGCTTGTTTTTAGGAGTTTATCTGTCTATTATTAAAACACTTCCCTTTTTTAGTTTTATATTTGTATTTTCCTCTTTAGGCTTATTCTTCTATTCAAAATTCTTCAAAAAAAAAGTATTGCTAGGCAATTTGCTAATTTCTTTATTTATAGGTCTAACTATTTATATCGTTTATCTTTTTTGCTTTAAGTATCATGAATTTACACTAAAAGAACAGCTCAATTCAATGTTGTTTTTACAAGTTTGGTTGGCTGTTATTTCCTATACACTTTTTGCATTTCTAATCACATTTATTAGAGAGATTATAAAAGATATCGAAGACATTCATGGCGATTTAAAAATACAAGCCAAAACATTAGCCATTTTGGTTGGTCGAAAAAGAGCTGCAAAGTTCGCCTTTTTCTTTTCTTGTATACTCCTTTTTTTTCTTTTAATGATGTTGCAATCTCTAAAAAATGAAGTCTTATTTTTAAGCTACGGAATTGTATTTATTCTAATTCCACTTATATATTTTATGCATCAATTATGGAGTTCAGAAAGTAAAAAAGATTTTTCTAAATTGAGTAAAATTCTAAAAATAATAATGTTATTTGGTATTTTATCGATGTTACTTTTTAAGGTTTAGAGGCATCATTTACGTTTTTTACTTTTCTTTTTCTTGAAGTAATAAAATAAACACCTGTTAATAAAATTGCGGAAGCAATTACAGATTGCGTTGTTAATTTTTCATCTAAAAAATACCAACCTAATAACAAAGCAATTACTGGGTTTACGTATGCAGAAGTAGAAACTTTTTCTGTAGATACATTTTTTAACAGAAAGTTAAAAGCTGTAAAGGCTACAATTCCGCCAAATACAATTAATAAAAGCATCGAATATTGCACATTTGCGCTCCAATCTAAAGGTGAAGTCCATGGTTCATCAAAACCAAGACTCCCAATACATAAAATAAAACCAGCAACTAACATTTGATACCCCGTACTTACTAAAAAACTTTTATGCAAATCTGCTTTTGATACAAAAACACTACCATAACTCCAACTCAACACACAGGTTAAAATCATAAATATTCCAAGTAAACTATCTTCAGAAGCAGTTAATTCTTTCTGACTTATTAATAAATACATCCCAAAAATTCCTAAAAAGACACCAATTAAAGATTTTTTTTGCATGGGTTTTCTATCAATCAATCGCATTAGAAATAACACAAATAAAGGTTGTGTAGAGGCAATTAAAGCTCCAAAACCACTATCTACATACTTTAGCGCCCATACAAAAACACCGTTCCCATAAATTAAAAAGAAAAAAGAAGCAATAGCGGCATTCAAAAATTGTTTTTTACTAATGCTCAATTTTTGTTTCATAATAATTGCAATAATCATCATTAAAACTCCCGCAATAGAAAAACGAATAGAGGCTAAAAAAAAAGGCGCTAATTCTGTAACTGCAATTTTATTCAATAAATAGGTAGAACCCCAAATAATATAAATAGAGAAAAATGCTAATATGATGAGTACCTTAGATGTATTTGCTTTCATAAATAACTATTTACTTTCAAGCAAAATTACTGTTTATATTTAAGTACTATTCCATTTTAATAAAGAATAAAAAATGAAAAACCTCGACCCAAGGGTACGAGGTATCAAGTAGAAATTTATTTTTTATTTCGACGCAAAGCGTCGGGGAACCAGCCTACCGGCTGGCAGGTAAAATCCATAGATCCCGCTAAAAAAGAGGGATTAGCCTGCCTGCCGGCATAGGCAGGTTCAGCTAGCAATTTTTAATTCATTGCTTCGCTTCCGAAGCTTCG
>NZ_CANMVP010000047.1 GCF_947501385.1 uncultured Polaribacter sp. | reverse complement strand
GATGTCTTGGTAAGCCGTTACCTTACCAACTAACTAATAGGACGCATAGCCATCTTTTACCGATAAATCTTTAATTAAGTCTTGATGCCAAGTCTCAATACTATGGGGCATTAATCTTCATTTCTAAAGGCTATTCCCCTGTAAAAGGTAGGTTCTATACGCGTTACGCACCCGTGCGCCGGTCGTCATCTGGTGCAAGCACCAATGTTACCCCTCGACTTGCATGTGTTAAGCCTGCCGCTAGCGTTCATCCTGAGCCAGGATCAAACTCTTCATTGTATATTTTTATAATATGAATGAATAAGTTTCAAAAGAATTTATACTGAAATAAATTCAGTATGGTTATTCTACTCTTTGTTTACGCTGTCAATTTCAATATTTTCAATGAACTTTTAGGGTATTGCACTCATGCTGTAAACACTCGTTATACATCCTAATTTGTAAAAGTGTTAGACTCGAACTAACTAATAATCTTAAATTACTATTCCAAAACTCCTCTGAACGTTTTTGCTATTTCTGTTAGCGGGTGCAAATCTAAAACTTATTTTTTAATTGACAAGCAAAAAATAAATAAATTTTTAAAACTTTTTACAACCCTTAAAACTTGAACTTATATACCCGATATTTCGGACGGCAAAGATACTAGCTTTTTCTCTTATCAACCTAATAAAATTTGAAGTTTTTTTAATCTTTTTTATCACTAAAAATTAAATTAAAAACAACAATCCTATACAGCTAACAAGGCTAAAACAACAATCTCAATGAACGAAACTAACTTCGATATTTCCGTTAGCGGGTGCAAATATACAACGCATTTTTAATCTCACAACTCTTTTGTCAATTCTTTTTTTGTTTATTTTTTTACACCCTTTTAAAGCCTTGAAATGACGGACTTTAAATGCTAAAAAAAAATGCGCTTTTTTTTAAAGTTTATCAGCTTTTAGGGTGCATGCTTTATATTCGTGAGATTTTACGTGGGTTCGTGATTAATACGGTTGTCTATAAAACTCGCCGAATTCGAGTTTATAGTAATGAAGCACTCTTGGAATTGTGAACTGTTTTGAAGATTTTGCCTTTTTAAATAAACTGTTTGATGCTTAAAAGAATCATTAGGGTGGTGTTTTTAACACATAGAGGCATAGAAAACATAGGGGGAAATTTAAATTGGAGTTGCTTTTTATTCTCAAAAACACATATGATCTTTAATATCTAACACTAAATTGAACGGGTTAGGGATTGAAATGGCATCCTTTTTATGGAAAACTGGATACAGCATCTGTTAAAACAAATAAAAATCCTTGGTTAAAAGTAACCTGCTGAAATCAATTCAGCATAAAAAGATACTATGGAAAGCCCGACCGCACTTTTTTGTGCGGGAACACCCTAAAGAAAATAGTCTTTACTAATAAGTACATATATATATTGTGTAAAAAATTGTTTTCTAATATCTTTGCAATCCTAAATTAGAACCATTAAATGATTAAAATTACCTTACCTGACGGAAGTATTAAGGAGTTTGCTGTGAATAGCACTCCAATGGATGTTGCAAAAAGCATAAGTGAAGGTTTCGCAAGAAACGTAATTTCGGCAAGTTTTAACGGAACAACGGTTGAAACTACTACTCCACTAACCACAGATGGTTCTTTAATTTTATATACGTTTAATGATGATGGGGGAAAAAAAGCTTTTTGGCATTCCTCAGCTCACGTTTTGGCAGAAGCTATTTTAAGTTTTTATCCGAATGCGAAATTAACAATAGGACCTGCTATTGATAACGGTTTTTATTATGATGTTGATTTTGGAGAAGATGTGCTTACTGATAAAGAATTTAAGAAAATTGAAACTAAGTTTTTAGAAATAGCTCGTGGAAAACATGAGTTTAAAATAAGAGAAGTATCTAAAGCAGCTGCATTGTCTTTATATAAAGAAGAAAACAATCCATATAAAGTGGAGTTGATTGAAAACTTAACGGATGGAGAAATCACTTTTTGTGACCACAATAATTTTACAGACTTATGTAGAGGAGGGCACATTCCTAATACAGGAATTATAAAAGCAATTAAAATAATGAGTGTGGCTGGCGCATATTGGCGTGGTGACGAGAAAAATAATCAGTTGACTAGAGTTTACGGAATTAGTTTTCCGAAGCAAAAATTGCTTACTGAGTATTTAGAATTGTTAGAAGAAGCTAAGAAACGTGATCATAGAAAACTAGGTAGAGAGTTAGAATTGTTTACATTTTCTCAAAAAGTTGGTGCTGGTTTGCCTTTGTGGTTGCCAAAAGGTGCAGCTTTAAGAGGTCGTTTAGAAGATTTTTTAAAGAAAGCTCAAAAGAAAGCGGGTTACGAAATGGTAATGACGCCACATATTGGTCAGAAAGAACTGTATGTTACTTCTGGGCATTATGAAAAGTATGGCGAAGATAGTTTCCAATCGATAAAGACTCCGAAAATGGATGAAGAGTTTTTGTTGAAGCCTATGAATTGTCCGCACCATTGTGAGGTTTACAATTTTAAACCATATTCATATAAAGACTTACCAAAACGTTTTGCTGAATTTGGCACGGTATATCGATATGAGCAAAGTGGAGAATTACACGGTTTGACTCGTGTGAGAGGTTTTACACAAGATGATGCACATATTTTTTGTACACCAGAACAATTAGACCAAGAGTTTAAAGATGTTATCGATTTGGTATTATATGTATTTGGTTCTTTAGGATTTGAAGATTTTACTGCTCAAGTTTCCATTAGAGACAAAAGCAACCCAGATAAATATATAGGTGATGCTGACACTTGGGAAATTGCTGAACAGGCAATTATAAATGCCGCAACAGATAAAGGGTTAAATTTTGTAATTGAAGAAGGCGAAGCTGCTTTTTATGGACCAAAATTAGACTTCATGGTAAAGGATGCTTTAGGCAGAAGTTGGCAGTTAGGAACCATACAAGTGGATTATAATTTGCCAAAACGTTTCGATTTAACCTATAAAGGAGCAGATAATCAACTACACAGACCTGTAATGATTCATAGAGCACCCTTTGGTTCTATGGAGCGCTTTATTGCGGTTTTACTAGAACACACAGGGGGAAACTTCCCTATTTGGTTAACTCCAGACCAAGTTATCTTATTGCCAATCAGTGATAAATATCAAAAATATTCAGAAAAAGTTTTAGAATCGTTAGAAAATTCCGAAATTCGCGCCCTCGTAGACAACCGAAGTGAGAAAACTGGACGTAAAATACGAGATGCAGAAGTTGGCAAAATTCCGTTTATGGTAATTGTTGGTGAAAAAGAGGAAGAAGATGGCACGGTTTCTGTAAGAAAGCACGGGGAAGGAGATTTAGGTACTTTTACAATAGACCAATTTATATCTCTAATTAAAACCGAAGAAAGTAAAACATTGAAGAAATTTTAATTAATTTTGAAATTCCATAAAAACAAAAAGGTTGGAAAACAACCATAAGTTAAATTTAAAAATTATAAGTCATAGCAATACGTAGAAGTAGGTCGAGAAGACCGTTAAGAGTAATCAAAGAAGATCAACATAGGATTAATGAAAAAATAAAATATGTTGACGAAGTTCGTCTTGTGGGCGACAATGTAGAAGTGGGTGTATATCCTTTAGAAAAAGCTAAGGATCTAGCCAAAGAACAGGAATTGGATTTGGTAGAGATTTCGCCAAAGGCAAAACCACCTGTTTGTAAAATTATTGATTACAAGAAGTTCTTGTATGAGCAAAAGAAACGTGAAAAAGCTTTAAAGTCTAAAGCCACAAAAGTCACTATTAAAGAGATACGTTTTGGACCTCAGACAGATGAGCATGATTACGAATTTAAGAAAAAACATGCTATAAAATTTTTACAGGATGGTGCTAAATTAAAAGCATTTGTTTTCTTTAAAGGCAGATCAATCATCTTTAAAGAACAAGGCCAAATTTTATTATTAAAATTAGCCCAAGAATTAGAAGAATATGGTAAAGTTGAGCAGTTACCAAGATTAGAAGGTAAACGTATGATTATGTTTATTGCTCCCAAAAAAGTAAAATAAAATTTAAAATGGTTCTTTGATAAGTTCAGTATTACATTTTAATATTAAATATACCTACAAGGTTTTTGAAACCTTTCAGGATAACAAATTTATAAGCAAGATAAAAACGAAGGAGAGATGCCTAAAATGAAAACCAAATCTAGTGCTAAAAAACGATTTAAAGTTACAGGTACTGGTAAAATCAAAAGAAAGCACGCGTTTAAAAGTCATATCTTAACAAAGAAGTCTAAAAAACGTAAATTAAGGTTAACTCATGATACTTTAGTACATAAAGCAGACGAGTCTAACATTAAGCAACAGTTAAGCTTAAAGTAAGTTTAATAAGGGAATTTAATTATTAACCATGGAGTTAGGCTATTTAAAATACGATTGTAGATTTTAGATTTACAAAGTAAAAAAATACAGAAGTGTCAATTATCGACCGCCTACTACAAAACACATTGAAATTATGCCAAGATCAGTAAATTCAGTAGCCTCAAGAAAAAGAAGAAAAAAAATCTTGAAGGCAGCAAAAGGTTACTTCGGACGTAGAAAAAACGTTTATACAGTAGCAAAAAATGCGGTTGAAAAAGGAATGCTTTATGCATACCGTGACCGTAAAAACAATAAGAGAAACTTCCGTTCTTTATGGATTGTGCGTATCAACGCCGCAGCTCGTTTAAATGGAATGTCTTACTCTCAGTTTATGGGAAAAGTGAAAGCTAATAATATCGATTTAAACCGTAAGGTTTTAGCTGATTTAGCTGTAAACAACCCAGACACTTTTAAGGCAGTTGTAGAAAAAATTAAATAAATATAAATTACTTGCTTATAATAAAAACCCAAACGGATTCGTTTGGGTTTTTTTATTACTTTTATATTTTAAATAACCTCTAATACAATTCAAAATGAAATTACGTGTTTTAATAGTTGCAAGCATTTTACTAAGTTCAATTTCTTTTTCGCAAGAAAAGAGGGTTGATGACGCTACCCTTAAGAGTCAGTTTGATAAAATCTATAGAACATCTACAAGTTACCAAACCTATAAGGTAATTAGTAAGGATAAGTTTTTAAAGCTAAAACAAAACGTTTTAGATTCTTTAAAAGAGGCTAAAACATTGGTCTTAGAAAAAAACCTTCTTCTTAAAACGGAACGAGATAATATTCAAACAACCAAAGATTCTTTAAGCAAAACACGTACAGATCTTGATGCTTCTATACGAAAAGAAAATTCAATTTCACTTTTTGGTTTACAGTTGAGTAAAACAAGTTATAATCTTTTCTTATGGGCTTTAATTCTAGGTCTTATCTGTGCGCTCGTATATTTTATCTTTAAGTTTTCAAAAAACAATATAGACACCAAAGAAGCACAAAATAATTTAGCCAGTGTAGAGCTTGAATATGAGCAACATCGAAAAAAATCATTAGAAAGAGAGCAAAAAATAAGAAGACAACTACAAGATGAAATAAATAAACATCGAAATATTTAAAAAATTAAGGTTATAGTTATTGTATTCTTTGTTGTTTCTTAATTACTCTAAAATATCAATACCAAACATCTTAATTGTTTAGATAAAATTATCAAACTGATAAAATTATTCCTAAGAAAAAAAACAACTCATTTATTTTGTAAACTTAGTGCTTATTTTATATCTTAAAAGTCTAAAATAAGTAACAAACCTAATCTTACAAAATTTATGAAAGCCCTTTTTTATACTAGAGAATTTCCTCCTTACGTATATGGTGGCGCAGGTGTTCATGTAGAATATCTTGCTGCTGAGTTAGCAAAATTAATGCAAGTTGAAGTTAGATGCTTTGGAGATCAAGATGAAACTAGCAGTAATTTAAGTGTAAAAGGCTTTCCTTTTGAAAATGCTGTCTTCGACAAAACTGATGACAAACTTAAAGCCGTTCTTAAAACATTAAGCACAGGATTATATATGAATGCGGAAGCCGTAGATGCAGACGTAGTTCATTGTCATACTTGGTACGCACATTTTGCGGGCATAGTTGCAAAATTATGTTACGGTGTTCCATTGGTCATTACAACACATTCATTAGAACCATTAAGACCCTGGAAAAGAGAACAATTAGGCCGTGGCTATGATGCTTCTTCTTGGATAGAAAAAACAGCCATAGAAATGGCAGATGCTTTAATTGCGGTTTCAGAAGAAACAAAAGAAGATGTTTTAAAACATTTTGATGTTGATGAAGATAAAATTAAAGTCATTTATAACGGCATCAACCTGCAACAATACATTACTACGCAAGAGACTTCTACATTAGATGCATACGGTATAGACAAGACAAAACCTTATGTACTTTTTGTAGGTAGAATTACAAGACAAAAAGGAATTATTCATTTGGTAAATGCTATCAAGTATATAGATTCTGAAACGCAAATTGTGCTGTGTGCAGGTGCACCAGATACTCCAGAAATTGGCAAAGAAATGGAAGATGCTGTGAACGAAGTAAAGCAAAATCGAGACAATATTATTTGGATCGATAAAATGATTACCAAAAAAGAGGTCATTCAATTATATTCTCATGCAGACGTTTTTTGCTGTCCGTCTATTTACGAACCTTTTGGTATTATAAATATTGAAGCAATGGCTTGCAATACCGCTGTAGTAGCAAGCGCTGTTGGTGGAATTAAAGAAGTAGTTGTTCATGAAGAAACCGGATTTTTAATTCCTGTTGCACAACAAGAATCTGCTCCTTTTGAGCCAATAGATCCTGATAAATTTTCAAGAGATTTAGCAAACGGCGTAAACAAGGTAATTCGCAATCCAGCAATAAGAGATGCGATGGCTAAAAAAGGTCGAGAAAGAGTAGAAGAATATTTCGATTGGATATCGATCTCGAAACAAGTACAAGCATTATACAAAACTTTAAAAAAATAACCTTATGATTAATAATAAAGTACTCGGAATTATTTTAGGTGGAGGACAAGGTTCAAGATTATACCCTTTAACAAAAGACAGGTCTAAACCAGCAGTACCTATTGCTGGTAAATATAGATTGGTAGACATCCCGATTTCAAACTGTATAAATTCAGACATTAAAAGAATGTATGTTTTAACGCAGTTTAATTCTGCATCGTTAAATAAACACATCAAAAATACCTATCATTTTAGTTTTTTTAGTTCTGCTTTTGTAGATGTTTTAGCGGCAGAACAAACCATACAAAGCGATCAATGGTTTCAGGGGACTGCAGATGCTGTAAGGCAAAGTATGCATCACTTTTTAGAGAATGATTTTGAGTATGCTTTAATTTTATCTGGAGATCAATTGTATCAAATGGATTTTAATGATATGATTAAAAAACATAGAGAAAGTGGCGCAGAAATTTCTATTGCCACTTATCCTGTAAATGCCAAAGATGCCACTCAGTTTGGGCTTTTAAAAACAAATAATGAAAATATAATTACATCTTTTATAGAGAAACCAGCTCCAGAATTATTGCCTGATTGGACTTCTGATGTCAGTGATGAAATGAAATCTCAAGGTAGAGATTATTTAGCTTCTATGGGTATTTATATCTTTAATAGAGATTTGTTAGTAAAACTAATGAACAATCCAGACACCAATGATTTTGGAAAAGAAATCATTCCGCAAGCCATAAAAAAGCACAAAACATTAAGCTACCAATATGAAGGTTATTGGACAGATATAGGAAATATAGATTCTTTTTTCGAAGCCAACCTAGGCTTAACAGATGATGTGCCTCAATTTAATTTGTATGACAATAAAGGTATTTATACAAGACCTAGAATACTACCAACTTCTAAAATTTCTGGTTCTATTTTAAACAAAGCTGTTATTGGAGATGGTTGTTTAATTCATGCAGAAAAAATAGACAGATCTGTGATAGGAATTCGTTCTAGAATTGGTAAAAACTCATTGATTTCAAATACCTATATGATGGGTAACGATTTTTATGAAACTCTAGAGGAAGTCGCACAAAATAAGATTGAAATTATGATGGGAATTGGTGATCGATGTTATATTCATAACTGTATTATCGATAAAAACTGTAGAATTGGAGACGATGTTAGAATTAATGGTGGTCCACATATAGCAGATGTAGAAACAGACACCTATTTGGTAAAAGACGGCATTGTAGTTATTAAAAAAGACGCCATTATAGCCAAAGGCACCAACATCGGTTAATAGAAATTCTTTCTTTTTTATAAAAATCACCATCCATTCATGCAAAATCAAAGTAGAATTGTAGTAGAAAATATTGCGCCACAAATAAATTGTGGAAAAGCATCTATTAAACGTGTTGTTGACGAAATTGTAAACGTAACTGCAGATGTTTTAGTTGATGGTCATGATATGATTCAATCTAGCGTACATTACAAACATCAATCAGAAAAAGAGTGGAAAGAAATAAGAATGTCATCTATTCATAACAATGCATATACGGCAAGCTTTCACACCACAAAACAAGGTTTTTATGCTTATAAAGTTGAAGGTTGGGTAGACCATTCTTTAAATTGGCAGCATGGTATTCAAAGAAAAATAGACGATTATCAGCATGTAAATTCAGAGCTTTTAGAAGGTGCAGCAATTCTTTCTAACTTGCTGAATAAAGTAGCCAAGGATGATAAAAAATACTTATCTAATTTGATTGCTCTATTTAAAGAACCTAGTCGTTATAATGAGGCTACCCAAGAAGCCGTTTCAGAAAAACTTACAAGAATTTTTAAGGAAAACCCTGAAAAAATACTTTCACAAACTTCAGAAGAATACCCAGTGTATGTGGATCGGAAAAAAGCAAGATTTAGCACTTGGTATGAGTTTTTTCCACGTTCCGCTTCAGAAGAAGAAGGTACACACGGTACATTTAATGATTGCCATAGATTATTACCAAGAATTGCTAAAATGGGTTTTGATACGTTATACTTCCCTCCTGTGCATCCCATTGGTGAAGTAAATAGGAAAGGTAAAAACAATACCACAGTTGCACAAGATGGAGATGTTGGTTCTACTTGGGGAATAGGTTCTGAAAAAGGTGGGCATAAAGACATACATCCAGCATTAGGAAGCGTAGAAGATTTTAAAAAATTAATACAAAAAGCAAAAGAACTAGATATTGAAATTGCGATGGATTATGCATTGCAAGCGGCACCAGACCATCCTTGGGTAAAAGAACATCCAGATTGGTTTAAATGGAGACCCGATGGTACGGTTCAATATGCAGAAAATCCTCCAAAAAAATACCAAGACATCCTTCCCATTTATTGGGAAACAAAAGATTACAAAAACCTCTGGCAAGAATGTTTAGATACTTTATTGTATTGGATTGATTGTGGCATCTATATATTTAGAGTAGACAATCCGCATACAAAACCTTATTATTTTTGGAACTGGGTAATTAGTGAAGTCAAGAAAAAACATCCTGACGTGTTATTTTTGGCAGAAGCATTTACAGCTCCCAAAGTAATGCAACAATTAGCAAAACAAGGATACACACAATCCTATACATATTTTACTTGGCGTGATTCTAAACATGAACTGATGGCGTATATGAATGAGCTAACGCAAACAAATCAAAAAGAATTTATGCGTCCTAATTTCTGGCCAAATACACCAGATATTAATCCGTTTCATTTACAAGGTGCTCCAGAAAGCAAATATTTACAACGTTATGCTTTGGCAGCAACTTTAAGTTCTAATATTGGTATTTACGGTCCTGTTTTTGAACAGATGATAAGCACGCCAATTCCTGGAAAGGAAGAATACTACATGTCAGAAAAGTTTCAACTTTGCCAATATGATTGGTTCAAAGAAAATAAAGTAACTACCTTGATTGCAAAGATCAACAACATACGGAAAGACAACGAATCTTTTCAACAAACAAATAACATCAAGTTTGTTGAAACTGGTAACGATTCTTTGATTGCTTTTTATAAATGGAATGATGACAGAACGAATGAAACGCTAACCATTATCAGTTTAGATGCCTACAATGAACAATCTGGTTCTGTACAATTGCCCTTGCATGATTTGAAGATTCATCATGGTCATAAAGTTGAAGTTGAAGACTTGGTCACAAAAAACACATACAATTGGTATCATGAATGGAACTTTGTGGAACTTCATGCAAATTTACCTTTTCATATCTTTAAAATAAATAAGTAAAAATTTTAAGGAAAGTATACCATTTTGCTTTAGTAATAGTATTGCTAACATTACGAATTCATAAAAAATATGGCACAAACAAAAGTACACAGTCTTTTTACAGAATTTGATATCAACCTCTTTAAGGCAGGGAAACATTATCGTCTTTACGAAAAATTTGGAGCTCACATTACCACCGTAGATGGTGAGGTAGGAACTTATTTTGCAGTTTGGGCGCCTAGTGCAAAAATGGTTTCTGTGATAGGAGATTTTAATTTTTGGCTAGAAGGAGAACACCATTTAAACGTCCGTTGGGATGGAAGTGGTATTTGGGAAGGTTTTATTCCTGGAGTTAAAAAAGGCAATATTTACAAATATAAAATACAAAGTTCTCATAATGATATCGTCACAGAAAAAGCAGACCCTTTTGCTAGAAGATGCGAACATCCACCGAAAACGGCTTCTGTAGTTTGGGAAGACACTTATGCTTGGAAAGATAAAAAATGGATGAAAAACAGAAAGAAAAACAATGCATTAGATGCGCCTTTTTCTGTTTATGAAGTGCATTTGGGTTCTTGGAAAAGGCAAATAGAAGAAAACCGTTTTTTAAGTTATGTAGAGTTGGCAGATCAATTGGTAGCTTATGTAGAAGAAATGAATTTTACGCATGTAGAATTTATGCCAATTATGGAATATCCTTATGACCCAAGTTGGGGCTATCAATTAACAGGATATTTTGCACCAACATCTCGTTTTGGATATCCCGATGAATTTAAATTTTTAGTAGATAAATTTCACGAAAAAGGAATTGGAGTTTTACTAGACTGGGTGCCTTCGCACTTTCCTTCAGACGATCATGGTTTGGGCTATTTTGATGGCACACATTTATATGAACATCCAGATCAGAGAAAAGGATACCACCAAGATTGGAAGAGTTTAATTTTCAATTATGGTCGAAATGAAATCAAAGCATTTTTAATTAGTAATGCTATTTTTTGGTTAGATCAATATCATGCAGACGGTTTAAGAGTAGACGCTGTGGCTTCGATGTTATTTTTAGATTATTCTAGAGAAGATGGGCAATGGGAACCAAATATGTTTGGTGGAAATGAATATTTAGAAGCCATCGATTTTATCAAAGAAATGAATACAGCGGTGTATGAAGCTTTTCCAGATGTGCAAACTATCGCAGAAGAATCTACCTCATTTTCTAAAGTATCGAGACCCATTTATGATGGTGGCTTGGGTTTTGGAATGAAATGGATGATGGGCTGGATGCATGACTCTTTAGACTATTTCACCAAAGAACCTGTGTATAGAAAGCATCATCAAAACGATTTAACCTTCAGTTTAAATTATGCATTTACAGAAAACTTTATGCTGCCACTTTCTCATGACGAAGTTGTGTATGGTAAAAAATCTATTGTAGATAAAATGCCTGGTGATGAATGGCAAAAATTTGCAAACCTACGATTATTATATAGTTTTATGTACACACATCCTGGAACAAAGTTATTGTTTCAAGGTGGTGAATTTGGGCAAACTTCTGAATGGAATTTTAACGGAAGTTTAGATTGGCATTTACTAGATTATAAAGTGCATAAAGGAGTACAAACCTTGGTGAAAGATGTAAACAAACTGTATAAAAATGAGCCCGCATTGCATGAAAAACAATTTTCTCCAGAAGGTTTTGAATGGATAGATCATGGAGATCATGAAAACTCTGTAATGACCTACATTAGAAAAGGCTTCAAGGAAAAAGAAAACATGGTAATTATTTTAAACATGACGCCTATTCCGAGAGAGAATTATAGAATTGGCTTACCAAAAGCAGGAACCCTAAAAGAAGTATTTAATAGCGATGCTTTAGACTATAACGGTACAGGAAATTATATAAATAAACAGTTAGCCTCTGAAAAAAAAGAGTGGAATGGAAGAGAAAACTCAATAGAATTAAACCTTCCTCCATTAGGGATGCTTGCTTATAAATACAAATAAAATCAAAGTAAAATCCTCTTTAAATTTTCACCTATGAAACTGATAAAAAAAGAGGATTTATTTTTTAAACTTCATAATAAAAGAGCCTATTTTTAAGACTTTAAAAATTCTTTAACCAAGTTCTAAAAGAAATTATATTTGCTTAATATTTAAATAAATAAGCGATATTTTTGTCTTTAAAGTTGACGAATACGTTATCGTAAAAAAGCAGTTTTAACCGATGGTATTTTACAATCTTTTACGATTTTTACAAGTACAATAAACAACCAAAATTTATGATTGTTAATACAGAACTAGAACAAAAAGGAAATTTATTTCCATCAGAAATAATAAATTATAGAAAAGATGTAGATACGCTCTATTTCTTAACAAAAAATAATGTTGCGCTACAAGTTACTGTGGTAAGAGATAGCGTGATTCGTTTTAGATATTCTACCACGGGTAAATTTGAAAATGATTTTTCTTACGGAATTACTATCCATGCAAGTAGAGGCTACAACTTTTTAAAAGTTACAGAAGACGAAGAATCGTATATTATTACAACCGCAAAATTAATTTGTAAAGTAGAAAAGCAAAGTTTACAAGTACGTTTGTTTGATGCTTTAGACTTAAAATTAATTAATGAAGATGAAATAGGTTTTCATTGGGAAGAAAGTTATGAGTTTGGTGGAGACATTGTAAAAATGAGTAAAATTTGTCAGAAATCTGAAAGCTTCTATGGTTTGGGAGATAAACCTGTAGATGTAAATTTGAAGGGAAAGCGTTTTGAAAACTGGGCAACAGATTCCTATGCTTTTGGTAAAAATACAGATCCTATTTACAAAGCAATTCCTTTTTATACGGCCATACAAGACAATAAGGCCTACGGTGTTTTCTTTGACAATACCTTTAAAACACATTTCGATTTTGCACACGAAAGAAGAAATGTTACAAGTTTTTGGGCGTCTGGTGGTGAAATGAACTACTATTTTATTTACGGTCCAGAAATGAATGATGTGGTAAGAAATTATACAGATTTAACGGGTAAACCTCATGCATTGCCTCCATTATGGGCTTTAGGTTTTCATCAATGTAAATGGAGTTATTATCCAGAAAGTAATGTAAAAGAAATTACAAAAACCTTTCGAGATTTAAAAATTCCTTGTGATGCAATCTATTTAGATATCGATTATATGGATGGCTTTCGTTGTTTTACTTGGGATAAAAAACATTTTCCAGATCCTAAAAGGATGGTAAAAGAACTAGAAGATGATGGTTTTAAAACCGTAGTTATTATAGATCCAGGAATTAAAATCGATTTAGAATACGATGTTTTTAAAGAAGCACTAGACAAAGATTATTTTTGTAAACGAGCAGATGGCCCTTACATGAAAGGTAAAGTTTGGCCTGGAGAGTGTTATTTTCCAGATTATACAAAACCAGAAGTAAGAGAATGGTGGTCTGGTTTGTTTCAAGAATTAATTGAAGACATTGGTGTAAAAGGTGTTTGGAATGATATGAATGAACCTGCAGTGATGGATGTTCCCAATAAAACATTTCCAAATGATGTACGTCATGATTATGATGGCAATCCTTGTTCACATAGAAAAGCACACAATATTTACGGAACACAGATGGCGCGTGCAACCTATCATGGGTTAAAAAAATATGCATATCCAAAAAGACCTTTTGTAATTACAAGATCTGCCTATTCTGGCGCACAACGCTATACCTCTACTTGGATGGGAGATAATGTTGCCACTTGGGAACATTTAGCCATTGCAAATAATCAGGCACAAAGAATGGCCATGTCTGGTTTTTCTTTTGCAGGATCTGATATTGGTGGTTTTGCAGAACAACCCCAAGGAGAATTATTTGCAAGGTGGATTCAATTAGGAATTTTCCATGCTTTTTGTAGAGTACATTCTTCTGGAGATCATGGAGATCAAGAACCTTGGGTTTTTGGGGAAGAAATTACAGATATTGTAAGAAAATTTGTCGAATTAAGATACCAACTACTACCCTATTTATACACGGCTTTTTGGAAGTATATCACAGACGGAACTCCTATTTTAAAATCGTTAGTATTGTACGATCAAGAAGATACTGCAACCCATTATAGGAGTGATGAATTTGTATATGGAGATCAGATTTTAATTTGCCCAATTTTAGAACCAAATGCCAAAGGAAGAAGAATGTATGTTCCTAGAGGAAAATGGTATAACTTATGGACAGACGAAGTGGTTGAAGGTGGAAAAGAAATGTGGGTAGATGCAGAGATAGACGCAATGCCAATATTTATTAAAGAAGGTGCTGTAATTCCAAAATATCCTGTACAACAATATGTTGGTGAAAAGAAGTTTAATGAAATTACTTTAGATGTTTATTATAAAGCAGGAAAAGAAACTTCAAAATTATATGATGATGCGCATGATGGATATGATTATAAAAAAGGAAGATTTAGCTTACGTACATTTAAAGTAACGGGTAAAAAGAAAGAAATTATATTACAACAACACAAACGTGGCGACTTTAACGCAGACTACTCTAAGTTCAATATTGTTTTTCACAATTTACCGTTCGAAATTAGCACGGTTCAGATAGACAATGTAGCCATTGAGTTAGACAATGTAAATGGCTCTAAAACCCAAGCTATCACTATAAACAAAGAATTTATGGAGCTTCATTTATTCGGAAAATAAAAAAGGTACTATCCCTGAATTCAGGGATAGGTACCCCTGAATTCAGGGATACTAAAAATACCCTGAATTCAGGGATTGTGAGATTGTTTTAAGTACTATATATTTGTAGTGTTAGGAATTCTTATAACCCCATATTGTATAATTCTATAAGACTTTCTAATAAAATATTTGTTTGACAAAAAAAGCGATTAAAAGTTTCCCCTAAAACTTTAATCGCTTTTTATTTTTTAAAAAAACATCCAATCTATTTTTGAAATCATGTTGCAAAAATTTATTTTTTTTAGATATTCCAGAAAATAATGGATCAACACCAAAAGTTGTGGAGTAACTAAAAATGATTGAACTTTGCATTAAAAATTTTATGCCTTCAGATAGTTTATTGTCCATAGCTAAATTACTACTTCCAGAAATTTTGACTACTTATTTTGATTTAAGTAAATATGATGTTAAAGAGGAAGAAATTCACTTTTATTTTAAAGAAATAAATAATACTTCTGAAGAATTTAAAGGTCAGAAACTACACTCCAAAGGCTTTTTTCCAGAAGCTACTGTTCAAGATTTCCCTATTCGAGGTAAGAATGTTTATTTACACATTATAAGGCGTAGATGGATTGAACAATCCACTAATAAAGTAGTTACAAGAGATTGGAATTTGGTAGCAAAAGGAACTAGAATTACTAGTGAATTTGCTACTTTTTTAAAAGAAATCAGTTAGTAATCACGCTACCAGCACAAGTCTTATTGCTGATTTTTATGGAGTTCATCCAAGAAATCTACAGAGGCAATACAAAGATTTTTTAAGCGATTTCAGCTCTTGGGATCAAAAATCACATGCAGAAAATTGGCTTTTATTTTCTCAAAATATTGGTTTGCATTTATCTCTAGATGAAACTGCTTTTTCAAATGGCGATTTATAT
>NZ_CANMVP010000046.1 GCF_947501385.1 uncultured Polaribacter sp. | reverse complement strand
TCAAAACAAAAATATATAGAAAATTATCAACCAAATATTTGTTTTTAAGCACAGTTCATTCCTGCGTAGGCAGGAATTCATAGTACGTTAATTAATTTTCTTATTTTAGATGAAAATTGAAATTATGATAGCATTAAATACAATCCCCTTTTTTCCATATGAAAATGGTTTAGACTTATTTGGCTTAGTGATGTTTTCTTTAGGTTCTGTAATAATAATATCAGTTCTACTTTTATATTATAACAAGATCCGAAAAAGTAATTCTTCAAAAGACGCACTAGAAACTCCTATTTACCAATCAAAAGATATTTTATTACAATCAAATAGTTTAGATGCAAATTTTATAATTGCAGAAAAATCAACTTCAACTTTTGTAAAAATTTTGGTGTATATTTTAATAGCATTTGTAGCAATAACTCCATTATATCAATTATTGGGTGTGGAACATTTTCTATAGTAGATTTTTTCTGCATTCCTTTTTGTATCTTTGTATAAGACACGAAATCGATTGAAATGTATTCAGACTTACTATCTTACTTAAAATTCTTAATAAAGCGCAATCCAGAGTAATTCAATTATGTAACAATTGAGCAATTTAATAATGTATCAACTATCTTCTATTAGAACACTGTTACATTAAATTATTAATTTATTATTACATTAAAAACTATGCCCTTTTATCATAAATTAGGAGAAATTCCACCCAAAAGACACACGCAATTTCGTAAAAAAGACGGCAGTTTATATTACGAACAATTGTTTGGTACCATTGGTTTCGACGGAATGTCTACCAATTCGTATCACGAACACAGACCAACCATGGTCAAGAAAATTGGCAAGCAATATTCAGTAAAACCAAAAATTGCGAAAGCAAACAATATTCAGTCTTACAGATTTAGAGGTTTCCAAGTTCCACCAGAAAACGACTATTTAGAAAGTAGAAAAGTAGTGTTGACAAACTCAGATTGTAATATTATTCTGTCTGCACCAAAACAATCTACCACAGATTATTTCTATAAAAATACAGATGCCGATGAAGTAATTTTCATTCATAAAGGAACAGGAAAACTACGTACGCATTTAGGAAATCTCGATTTTAAATATGGAGATTATTTAGTAATTCCTCGTGGAATTATCTATAAATTAGATTTCGATGATGAAAATAACCGACTTTTTATTGTGGAATCCTATTCGCCAGTCTATACGCCAAAAAGGTATAGAAACTGGTTTGGTCAGCTATTAGAACATTCGCCATTTTGTGAGCGAGATTTAAGAAGACCACACGAATTAGAAACCTATAATGAGTTAGGAGATTTCTTAATCAAAGTAAAAAAACAAGGTGAAATTATAGAAATGACCTATGCTTCGCATCCTTTTGATGTAGTTGGTTATGATGGTTATAATTTTCCCTATGCATTTTCAATTCACGATTTCGAGCCGATTACTGGACGTATTCATCAACCACCACCAGTGCATCAAACTTTTGAAACAAATGCGTTTGTAATTTGCAGTTTTGTGCCGCGTTTGTATGATTATCATCCAAACTCAATTCCCGCACCATACAATCATAGTAACATCGATTCAGATGAGGTTTTGTATTACGTAGATGGCGATTTTATGAGCAGAAATGATGTTGATCAGGGTCAGATTTCCTTGCATCCAGCAGGAATTCCTCATGGTCCCCACCCAGGAGCAACCGAAAGAAGTATTGGGCATACAAAAACCGAAGAATTGGCAGTAATGGTAGATACTTTTAAGCCTTTACAGGTTACAGAAGAAGCCATGAAAATTGCAGATAGAGAGTATTACAAATCTTGGTTATAGCCTCCCCTAACCCCTCCGAAGGAGGGGGATTAGTAACATATCCAAAACTATGTTTTTCTATGGTTATATGGTAAAAGAAGTTCATTAAAATAATTATTAGAAGCTATTTCCAGCTTTCACTACTCACTTTTTTTGCCGAAAAAGCAAAAAAGAGTTCAAACAAGCCGTTCAATCTGGGCTAAACTTGTTTGTAAAGGGAATTGCTAAAAGGAGAAAAATAGCTTTTTTATAAATCTATAAAACTTCAAATTTTTCAAAAACATTTGAGTTTTTAGTAAAATAAACACTTAACAACCTAAAAGGGTTTCAAACCCTTTATGGGATAAATAAATAAGACCTCACAGGTTTTTAAAACCTGTGAGGTCTGCAAAAACATCAAAAAGATGGCAAAAGAAATAAAATCAGTAAACTACGGTTTAGAAAAAATATTTGAAGGAGCACAAGACTTCCTTCCGTTGTTAGGAACAGATTATGTAGAATTTTACGTGGGTAACGCAAAACAATCTGCACATTTTTATAAAACAGCATTTGGTTTTCAATCTTATGCATATAAAGGTTTAGAAACTGGTGCAAAAGATTCGGTAAGCTATGTGTTGACGCAAGATAAAATTAAAATTATTTTAACTACTCCACTAAACAGTAAATCGCCGATAAACGATCATATTGTAAAACATGGTGATGGTGTAAAAATAGTTGCTTTATGGGTAGAAGATGCAAGACAGGCGTATAAAGAAACAACTTCAAGAGGCGCAAAATCTTATATGGAGCCAACTGTAGAATCAGACGACCATGGTGAAGTGGTAAGAGCAGGAATCTACACGTATGGAGAAACCGTGCACATGTTTGTAGAACGTAAAAATTACAACGGAACATTTTTACCAGGGTTTCAAAAATGGGAATCCGAGTACAATCCGCCAACTTCAGGACTAAAATACATCGATCATATGGTGGGTAATGTGGGTTGGAATCAAATGAACAAATGGGTAAAATTCTATGAAGATGTAATGGGGTTCGTCAATTTTTTATCTTTTGATGATAAGCAAATTCACACAGAATATTCTGCATTAATGAGTAAAGTAATGTCAAATGGAAATGGGCGAATTAAATTTCCAATTAACGAACCCGCAGAAGGAAAAAAACGTTCTCAAATAGAAGAATATTTAGATTTTTATGAAGGTGCAGGCGTGCAGCATATTGCCATGGCAACTGATGATATTATTAAAACAGTTTCGCAATTAAAAGCAAACGGAATCGAATTTTTATCAACGCCGCCAGAAGAATATTACAAGTCAGTTCCTGCCAGACTACAAGAGTTTAGTCATGAGTTAGGAGAAGATATCGAAAAATTAAGAGGCTTAGGCATCATGATTGATGCAGATGAAGAAGGGTATTTGTTGCAAATTTTTACAAAGCCTGTAGAAGACAGACCCACCTTATTTTTTGAAATCATCCAAAGAATGGGTGCCAAAGGTTTTGGAGCCGGAAACTTTAAAGCATTATTCGAATCTATAGAAAGAGAACAAGCAAAAAGAGGAACGCTTTAAAAAAGATGCAAGATTTTTAGAAACTGGAAATTAGAGACTAGAGACTAGACAAAATACTCATAAAACATCCTGCAAGGTTTCTTTTTAACCTTGTAGGTATTTTAAATATTACAATAATCTTGTAGCTATCTTAAATATCACAATAATTTATACTTACAAATATTTGGAATTGTTGGAAATGGTTTAGAATTTCTAGGTTTGCGTTAAGGATTGAAATGACATCCTTTTTGTTTTTTCGACAAAAAGATATCATGGAAAGCCTGCTAAAACGCCCAAATAAAATAAAAGAATGAATAAAAAGAGCAAATAGTTTTATATCCTGTAAGGTTTTTAACTGTTATAATTTATACCAACAAGGTCTTAAAGACCTTGCAGGAAAAGAAAAAGTCTTGTTTCTTTGTTATGAAACAGTAATACTTAAATTATACTTACAAGGTTTTTGATACTGAAACAAGTTCAGCACAAAAGCCTTGTAGGAAAAGGAAAAAAATGGAAAGAGAAGAAACTTTAAGGAGGAATACTTTAAAAAAGAGACAAGAACTAAGATAAAAGAAACTAGAAACAAGACAAAATGTTCACTCATAAAACATCCTGCAAGGTTTCTTTTTAACCTTGTAGGTATTTTAAATATTACAATAATCTTGTAGCTATCTTAAATATCACAATAATTTATACTTACAAATATTTGGAATTGTTGGAAATGGTTTAGAATTTCTAGGTTTGCGTTAAGGATTGAAATGACATCCTTTTTGTTTTTTCGACAAAAAGATATCATGGAAAGCCTACTAAAACGCCCAAATAAAATAAAAGAATGAATAAAAAGAGCAAATAGTTTTATATCCTGCAAGGTTTTTAACTGTTATAATTTATACCTACAAGGTCTTAAAGACCTTGCAGGAAAAGAAAAAGTCTTGTTTCTTTGTTCTAATATCTTGATTCTAAAAATATGAACAGAAACGAAATACTAAAAGCAATAGAAGAAAAGTACGATAAACTAGGCGTTCCTGTAGATGCCATGCTAGAAGGTTTGTTGTGGAGTAAGCCAATTACCTATTGGGATTATATTCAGACAGATGCACTTTTGGGTTTGCAAACGCAAAGAACAAATTTGCCAGATGAAATGGTCTTTATCATGTATCATCAAGTGAATGAGTTGTTGTTTAAAATGATTTTGTGGGAAATTGATCAGGTTGCTAAAGAAGTTGAAGTTTCTGCGGATAAATTTGCAATGCATTTAGGAAGAATCAGCAGGTATTTTGATATGTTGTGTAGCTCCTTTTCTGTGATGGCAGATGGAATGGAAAAAGAGCAATATTTAAAATTTAGAAATACACTAACACCTGCAAGTGGTTTTCAAAGTGCACAATACAGAAAAATAGAATTCGCTTCAACAGAACTCATTAATTTAATAGATGCACGTTACAGAGATACCATAGATAGAAATTCATCTTTTAAAAATGCATACAATCATTTGTATTGGCAAGCCGCAGGTAAAAATTATACAACCGGGCAAAAATCAACCTTATTAAATCTCTTTGAAAAAAAATATTTAGGAGATTTTATAGACTTTATGGAAGATTATAATGATATCAATCTATCAAAAAAATTTAAACAACTACCAAAAGATGTGCAGCAAAATGAAGATTTGATAAAAGCAATGCGACACTATGACTATACTGTAAATGTAAAATGGGTCATGGCGCATTACAATGCAGCAGGAAAGTATTTAGGAGGAAAAGAGAAAGATTTAGAAGCTACTGGTGGTAGTAGTTGGCGAAAATACATGCATCCTAAATTTCAACGTAGAATTTTTTACCCTTATTTATGGAGTGAAGATGAATTAAAAAATTGGGGAACCTTTTAAATTAGTGAAACTCAATTTTTATTCCGAAGCTTCGGAAGCGAAGCAATGAATTAAAAATTGCTAGCTGAACCTGCCTATGCCAGCAGGCAGGCTAATCCCGCTTTTTTAGCGGGATCTATGGGTTTTATTAAAAGCTTTTGCTATTTTAATAGAAAAGAATTCCTTGAGGTCTTGCCTCGGTTTTCCATCGTCGCGAAACTTCGGGAGTCATTTCCGTGAACCTGCCTGCGGCAAGTAGGAACGGGGATCTAAATAAAGAATATAAGGAAACTTCAGAATTCAATCCAATCTGAACAAAAAGTTAAAAAGTCACTTACAATTGTCTGTAAATGGCTTTTTTCATTTTTGGAACGGTAATTGTCATTACTTTTTTATAAGTTTGAAAACTATGAAAAAAAATACAATACTAATGCTGGTTTTATTATTAACAATCTCTGTGTTTGCACAGCAAAAGCAAGTGGCCTTTAAAGATGGGGAATGGTTGCGTTATAAAATGAGTTATAGTGGTTTTTTAAGAGCAGGAACAGCCGTTTTAGAAGTTGAAGAAACAGAATTAAATGGCAAAGAAGTTTTTCATACCAAAGGATCTGGTTGGACTTCTGGGATGATAAAATGGTTTTTTAGGGTAGACGACGTTTATGAAAGTTATTTTGATAAAGACATGATTAAACCCTACGTTTTTAAAAGAAAAATCGATGAAGGTGGTTACAAAAAACACAGAATTACTAATTTTAACTACGATTCTAACAAAGCTTATGTTCAAGATTTTTTAAAACAAACAGATACTACCATTCCTTTTTCTAATATTCAGGACATGCTTTCTTCTTTTTATTATTTGAGAAATCAAGATGTAAAAAACATGAAAACGGGCGATGAAATTGCGATTGATATGTTTATGGATTCTCAAGTATATCCTTTTAAGCTTCGTTTTTTAGGAAGAGAGGTTCTAAAAACAAAATTCGGAAAAGTAAATTCTTTAATATTTAGACCCATAGTGCAGTCTGGTAGAGTTTTTAAAGCGCAAGAAAGTGTAACCATCTGGATTACAGATGACGCTAACAAAATACCAATTAAGATGAAAGCAGATTTATCTGTAGGGTCTTTAAGGGCAGAACTTGAGAAATACAAAGGGTTGGCAAATGATTTTGGTAAAAAATAAAGATTTCTTGAGAATTTTTTTACCAAAATTTTAACGAAACCGTTTTAGGAACTTCCTGCTTTAGATTTAAAACGCACCAATTTTATTTGTACTTTTGAAAGCTAAATCTAATCGCTGTTAATTTTTGAAAAAAATAATCTACTGTTTACTCATTTTTTTTACTGTTTTTGCTTGCAAAACTGATGAAATAAAGAAAGAACCAACGTCAAAGCCAATTCCAAAACCGGTTTATAAATACGGCTACAAAATAGACGATTACAAAGTAATTCTAGATACCATTAAAAGTGGTGAAAGTTTTGGAACTATATTAGACAGGCATCATGTGTATTATCCTAAAATAAATAAAATAGCAACTTCAATAAAAGAAGTTTTTGATGTTAGAAGAGTTAGAGCAGGCAAACCCTATATGATTTTAGCAAGTAAAGATTCTATAGAAGAAGCTAAAATTTTTATTTATAAAAATAATAAAATTAGGGCAACCGTTGTAGATTTTAAAGATTCTATCATTGAAGCATATACCTTTCTTCAACCTATAAAAACTGTAGAGAAAATTGTAGAAGGTAAAATATACTCTAGCCTTTCGAATGCAATGGACAGTTTGCATTTAGCATCAAATTTAACAAATACAGTGGCAGATATTTATGCCTGGACTTTAGATTTTTACAAACTTCAAAAAGGAGATTCTTTTAAATTAGTTTTTGAAGAAAAATATATAAAAGATTCACTTTTTGCTGGCTATGGTGATGTGAAATCGGCTGTTTTTAATCATAAAGGCGAAAATCTTTATGCATTTAAATTTACGGCAGATACTATAAACGGCATCCCAGAATATTATGATGAAGTTGGGAATATGCTCAGAAGTCAGTTTTTAAAATCTCCAATTAAGTTTCAATATAGAATTTCTTCAAGATATAATCTAAAAAGAAGAATTGCGTATTACGGAAATAGGATAAAACCTCATAGAGGTACAGATTTTGCTGCAAATATTGGTACGCCAATTTTAGCAACTTCTAGTGGAACCGTTGTTGCTTCCGCAAAAAGAGGTGGAAATGGAAATTACGTAAAGATTAAGCATAATAGTACGTATTCTACACAGTATTTACACATGAAAAAACGGATGGTCAAAAAAGGGCAGTACGTAAAACAAGGTCAGGTTATTGGTACTGTTGGAATGACAGGAAATACTGGAGGACCACATGTTTGTTACCGTTTCTGGAAAAATGGTAGAGAAGTAGATCCATTTAAACAAAAATTACCGGCTGCAGAACCTTTAAAGAAAAGTATAAAACCTAGATATTTAGAATTTATAACTCCGCTAAAATATCAATTAGATTATAATCAATTACCAATAGAAGAACCTTCTATAATTACAGAAGAAATTGCTCAAAACTAAGAAAATGGCTTTAAAAAACATCAATCCAACCAAAACTCAAGCTTGGCAGAAACTTACAAATCATTTTAATGATCATAAAGACATTACTATTAAAGAATTGTATAAAGATGTGAATAGAAAAGCACATTTTTCATTAGAATTTGAAGACCTGTTAGTTGATTTTTCAAAAAATAGAATTACAAAAGAAACACTAGATTTATTAGTGGAATTAGCAAAAGAGGTAGATTTAAAAGATGCTATTGAAAAGCAATTTTCTGGCGAAGTAATTAATGTTACCGAAGGCAGAGCCGTTTTACATACAGCATTAAGAAGTAATTCTGAAGAGCCTGTTTTTATGGATGGAAAAAATATCAAACCACAAATACAAGCAGCTTTAAGAAAAATTAGAAGTTTTAGTAATAAAGTTATTTCTGGAAAATGGAAAGGCTATACGGGTAAATCAATTACAGATATTGTAAATATTGGTATTGGAGGTTCAGATTTAGGGCCAGATATGGTGGTTGAGTCTTTACAATATTACAAAAATCAGTTGACGACTCATTTTGTTTCAAATATAGATGGAGATCATGTTTCTGAAGTGATGAAAAAACTGAATCCAGAAACTACCCTGTTTGTTATTGTTTCAAAAACATTCACCACACAAGAAACCATTACAAATGCAGAAACTCTTAAAAACTGGTTTTTAAAATCGGCAACTATTTTTGATATTCCAAAACACTTTGTGGCAGTTTCAACAAATTTAGAAGCGGTAGATAATTTTGGAATCGATAAATCGAATGTTTTTCCAATGTGGAATTGGGTTGGCGGTCGTTTTTCTTTGTGGTCTGCAGTGGGTTTATCCATAAGTTTGTCTGTAGGATTCGATAACTACAGAGCTTTATTAGATGGTGCAGAAGAAATGGACATCCATTTTAGAAGTGAAGATTTTGACAAAAATATCCCAGTAGTGTTGGCCCTTTTAAGCATTTGGTACAATAATTTTTACAAGGCAGAAACGGAAGCTGTATTGCCGTATTCACAATATTTAAAAAAGTTACCAGATTATTTACAACAAGCCATTATGGAGAGTAATGGAAAAGGTGTAGATAGAAATGGAGATCAAATAGACTATCAAACAGGAACTATTGTTTGGGGAAGTACAGGTACAAACATGCAACACGCATTTATGCAATTGGTGCATCAAGGAACCAAATTAATTCCTACAGATTTTATTGGATATAAAGAATCCTTGTATGGTTTAACAGATCATCACAAAAAATTAATGGCAAATTATTACGGACAAATGGAAGCTTTGGCTTTCGGGAAATCGAAAGAAGAGGTGCATTTAGAATTAAAATTTGCAGGCAATGAAGACAAGATTTCTCAATTATTGCCTTTTAAAATTTTTGAAGGAAACAGACCCAGCAATGCCATTCTTTTTGATAAACTTACTCCGAGGTCTTTAGGGAAATTAATTGCTTTATATGAGCATAAAATTTATACACAAGGAATTTTATGGAATATTTATAGTTACGATCAATTTGGTGTCGAACTAGGCAAAGAATTAGCTAAGAAACTGTTGAATAAGCAGTCATAAATTCCTTTAAAAAAAACAATTCTCAAAAATTTAATTTTCCATTTTCTTTTTATTAATAAGCATATGGGTGTTTAAAGTGCTCTTTACTAGTGCGTAAGGATGTTTTTGATTAAGTTAAAATTTCTTAATTTTTTGTTAAACCTTAACATTAAGTTAACTTTAGAAGTCCGTAAAAACAAGAATTTTGCAAAACATTTAATAATATAAAATTAAACAATGAGAAATTTTAAAAACTTATTATTTGTAGTCTTGTTTTTTGTAACAGCTACAGTTTTAGGGCAAAGTAAAATTACTGGAACGGTTGTAGATGAAACCAATCAGCCATTACCAGGAGCAAGTATTCTTGAAAAAGGAACAACAAACGGAACCTCTACTGATTTTGATGGAAAGTTTATTTTATCTGCTAAATCTAGCTCAGGGGTATTGGTAGTTTCATTTATTGGTTACAAATCTACAGAAGTTTCATTTACTTCAGCAAAAACAAATCTTGGTAATATCAAATTACAAGAAGATGAGGATGCTTTAGATGAAATAGTAGTTGTTTCTAACTCTTTTGCAATTGATAGAAAAACTCCAGTAGCAGTTTCAACAATAAAAGCTGCTGAAATTGCATTAAAATTAGGAACTCAAGAATTTCCTGAGATTTTAAAATCTACTCCAGGTGTATATGCGACCAAGCAAGGTGGTGGTTATGGAGATGGTAGAATTAACTTACGTGGTTTTAATTCAGAAAACGTTGCGGTTATGATTAACGGTGTACCTGTTAATGATATGGAGAACGGTAGAGTGTTCTGGTCTAACTGGGCAGGTTTAGGAGATGTAACTAGTGCAATGCAAGTTCAAAGAGGTTTAGGCGCTTCTAAAGTAGCTGTGCCATCCATTGGAGGAACCATTAATATTTTAACGAAAACTTCAGATGTTGAAGAAGGTGGAAGTGTTACTTATGATTTAGCCAATGATGGTTTTCAAAAATTCGGTTTTAATTATTCTACTGGATTAATGGATAACGGTGTTGCCGTTTCTGTTGCAGCAGCAACAGTAACTGGAGATGGTTATGTAGATGGTACACCTTTTACAGGTTTTAATTATTTTGTAAATGTGACCAAAGAATTTAATGATGAACATAAGTTATCTTTAACTGCTTTTGGAGCAAAACAAAGACATGGTCAGAGACAAAACAGACACTTAATTGCTACTTTTAGAAAAAGTGAAAGAGGAAGGAAATACAATTCAGATTGGGGTTATAAAGATGGGCAATTAACAAGTGTAGAAGATAATTTTTATCATAAGCCTCAAATTTCTTTAAATCATTATTGGAATGTAAGCGATAAAACTTTTGTTTCTACAGCAGCCTATGTTTCAACTGGCTCTGGTGGTGGTGGTGGATTCGGTGGAACTAATAAATTTGGGTTTGAAGATGACAATTATAGAATTGGTACTTTAGGCACTGTTAATTTTGATAAGATTGTTGATGAAAATATAGCAAGTGGTGCTAATGGTTCTGAATCTATTTTAAGAGCTTCTAGAAATGACCATAATTGGTACGGCGTTTTATCTACATTAAAAACAGATTTAACTGAAGAACTAACTTTTTTAACTGGTTTAGACTTTAGAGGTTATAAAGGATTACACTTTACCGAATTAACAGATTTGTTAGGAGGCCAATACTATTTAGATGATGCTAATGTTAATAATCCAGTTAATGCTGCTCAAGTAGGAGATAAAATATTTTATGATAACGATGGCCAAGTAGGCTGGTTAGGTGGTTTTACTCAATTAGAGTATTCAAAAAATGATCTTTCTGCGTTTATTTCTGTGAACGTATCCTCTACTTCATATCAAAGAGTAGATCGTTTCAATTATTTAGATTCTGATCCAAATCAAACTTCTGATAAGTTTAATTTTATTGGTTTTGGTTCCAAAGGAGGTGTTAACTATAACCTTAATGAAAATCACGGAGTATTTGCTAATATTGGTTACTTTGAAAGAGCACCATTTTTTAATGCAGTATTCGCGAATCGTAATAGTAATACGGATACAAATGAGGATGCTCCAAATCAAAAGATTACAAGTTTTGAGTTAGGGTACACATTAAGAAGCGAAAAATTTACTGGTAATGTTAATGTATATAGAACTAATTGGAACGATAGGTCTGAATCAGCAAGTTTTCAAAGAGAAGATGGGACTTTAGGTTTTGCAAACATTTTAGGAGTAAATGCAATTCACCAAGGTTTAGAAGTAGATTTTATTTACAGAGTAAGTGATAAACTAAAATTAACTGGTATGGCTTCTTTAGGAGACTGGAGATGGGCTAACAATGTTGAAAATGTTGAAATTTTTAATGAAGATAACGAGTTAGAAGAGACCGTGAATTTATTTATTAAAGATGTCCATGTTGCAGATGCAGCACAGACTACTTTTGCATTAGGAGTTAATTATGATTTATCTGAAAATACTTTGTTTACGCTAGATTACAATTATGCTGGAAACTTATATGCAGATTTTAACCCAAGTGATAGAGGAGTACCAGGACCAGATGCTTGGGAAGTACCATCTTTTCATTTATTTGATACTGCATTAAGACATAATTTTAACTTTGGGAATTTCGAAACAACGGTTATTGCTAGAGTTAACAATATTTTTGATACTGTATATATATCAGATGCACAAGATGGAACAGATTCTAATGCTGCAACAGCTGCAGTATACTATGGTTTTGGAAGAACATTTAGTGTTGGAGCAAAAATTAATTTTTAAATTTATATAAAATGAAAAAAATATTTTATTTATTCGCAATCATTACTTTAGTATTTACATCTTGTGAACCTCTAGAGGATGTATACAACGAAAATCCTGTTGATAATAATATATTAGCAGTAGAAACATATACTTTAATCACAGAAGATTATGAATTATATGAAACAGAACTAAATGATGAAGAATTCTTTGAATCTCAAGATCAAGCAGATTTGTTAATTCCTGATTTTCTAATGACTAAATTCCCAGTTTATGGAGAAGGCTCATTAGTTAATGTTAATTACAACTTATTTGATGAAACTGTTTTAGAAATGATGACTGCATCTGAAACTTTATCAAATATAAATGATATTGACGACTTTTTATCAAGCAACATGGAAAGTGCAAGTAACGGAACTTTTGTTGAGTTAACATACAACGCGGAAATTTTAGGATATGAATTAAGCAATGATGATTTTGTAACTATTGAAGGTGCTTTAGGTTCAAAATATCCTGAAGCTACAGCTAGTGCAAGTAGATTTGGAAACTTTGAAAGGAGAGCTGGAAGAGATGCATATTGGTCTGATGATATGATTGTAGAAGCTCTTACTATACTATTGGCAAGCGACTATAATACTGGTCAAGTTTTAGCAGCTAGTTTTCCAATTTATAATGGAAGCCCAGGATCTGAATCATTTACAATACAACATAATGGATATAGTTTTCTAAAACTAGATGCTCAAGTAATTGCTGTAACGGCAACAGACTACACTTTATCAAGTGCGGATTATGATGCAATAGCTACAAGTTTAATGACTAAATATCCTGATCCTGCAGCTAATTTAGCTCGATTTAGTAGTTTTGATACAAGAGTTGGTTCTAGCGATAATGCTTGGACAGAAGCAATGCTTGTTGAAGCTTTTAATCTAGTTTTACCAACAACAGCTTCAGAAGGTGATGTATATGCTGTTTCATACGTAGTTTATAATGGTTCTGTAGCAACAGAAACTATGACTTTAATTTACACAGCAGGTGCATATGTTCAAAACGTTACTGTTGTAGAAATATCAGCAGTTATTGCTAAAAATGACGGAGACTGGGAGTTTCCTTATGCATTTACAAAATCAGATTACAACTCTTTAGGTTTTGCTGATAATCGTTCAAACTTTAGCAACAGTAATATCTATATCTTAGATATCTTCTTAGAAGATATATTTCCTTTTGCGCAAGCTGGAGATTTAGCTACCGTTCAATATAAATTCTTCTCTGGAAGTACTTCTACAAAATATGGTAAAAGTATTTTTGATGGTAATAATTGGAAATTAACACCAGATATTATTGAAACCTCATTCCAATATGGTATTGAAGATGGAATTTGGGTACCAGATAATACTATCAGTTATACGTTTTTAGCTGCAGACATTGCCTTAATATCAAATTCTTTTATTAGTATTTATCCTGGCCCAGCTGATAATGTTGGTTTCTTTGGAAGTTTTGATAGACGTGATTCAAGTGGCAATTTCTGGAATGATGAAATGTTGTTAGAGGTATTTAATGTATTATTGGATACAAGAAATCCTAATGCAGAAGAAGGACAAAAATACGCTTTGACTTTTGTTGTTTACACAGGCTCAACTGGTAGTGAGACTAAAAAAGTTGTTAAAGAAAATGGGATTTGGGTTTACCAATAATAAAAAAATATATGACGTCGTGCTAAAACAGCGTTACAGAATTAATAATCTAAAGGTAGTGATTTTATATCACTACCTTTTTTGGTTTAATATTGTTTCATTTTGATTGTATTTTGTTTGTGTATTCCTATAGGAATCAACATATAATTAGATAAATGAGATCTAAAATTATTAAAAATTCTAATTGCATTTTGCAATAATTTTGTTTTAGAAAGAAAAGATGATGTTTTATAATTATATTTTAAAACCACCTTTTCCAAGGTGGTTTTTTTATGCATAAAAATTAGTAACTTTGTAAAAGCTAAAAAACCAACAGCTATGATGAAAGACGTACACTCTTATTGGGCATATATAGTACTTGCTATTTTAATATTTGCAGTTGTAAATGCAGTGATTGGATTCACACAAAAGAAAGCATTTAAAGATAAAGACTTACGGATTGGTCTATTCACGCTAATTTTATCTCACATTCAACTATTAATAGGTTTGGTGTGGTATTTTATGTCTCCTTGGTTTGATCTTTTAATTACAGATGCAAGTACCGTAATGAAAACAAAAGAAATACGACTATTAGCAGTAGAACATCCAATCATGATGATTTTAGCCATCGTCTTTATTACCATAGGTTGGTCTAAGCATAAAAAGAAAACAACAGATACGGCAAAGTTTAAAACATTTGTAATTTTCTACGGAATAGGATTGTTATTAATACTTTCAAGAATTCCTTGGAATAACTGGTTCTAAAATGAAAATACTAAGTTACATTTTATCACCAATATTTATATTTGTTTTTATCCTATTGCTTATTATTTTTCATCCATTTCAATGGTTGAGTTATCATTTATTTGGACATAAAGCACACGGAAAAGTTGTTGCAGCGCTTAATTTCTTTTTAGTAAAATCAATGTTACTTATTGGTGTGCCAATACGCGTAATAAACAGTTATAAAATACCAGAAAATACGTCTATTATTTTTGTTTCCAATCATCAATCTACGTTCGATATTCCTCCAATAGGATGGTTTTTTAGAAAACACCATCCAAAATTTGTAGCAAAAATAGAATTAGGAAAAGGGATACCAAGTGTCTCTTTTAATTTAAGAAAAGGTGGCGCAGCATTAATAAATAGAAAAGACCCAAAGCAAGCAATAAGTGAATTGGTAAGATTTTCTAAAAAAATTAATAAAGAAAAATGGGGTGCAATTATTTTTCCAGAAGGGACAAGAAGTAGAAACGGTACACCAAAAAAATTCGCTTCAAACGGATTAAAAGTCATCACAAAATATAACAAAGACGGATATATTGTACCTTTAACCATTAATAATTCTTGGAAAGTCTTTAAATATGGTAAATTCCCATTAGGAATAGGAAGTCCAATTACCATTACAACACATGAACCCATAAAAGTTAATTCTTTACCTTTTGAAGAATTATTACAAAAAACAGAAACAGTAATTAAAGAACACATAAAACAATAAGAATGTCTACGATTAAAAACATTAGAAAGGAAGTAATGTTAACGCTTGAGAAAAGCATGGATACTTTTATGGAAAAGTATTTAATTCCTCCAGAAAAAATATGGCAACCCACAGATTTTTTGCCAAACTCTCAAAAAGAGCGTTTTATCTCAGAAGTTGAAGAAATAAGAGAACTTTCTAAAGACTTACATGACGATTTTTGGGTAGTACTGGTAGGAGATACGATTACAGAAGAAGCTTTGCCAACCTATGAGTCTTGGCTGTTAGACCTAGATGGCGTTTCACAAGACCCAGATAACAGTTGGGCAAAATGGGTAAGAACTTGGACGGCAGAAGAAAATAGACACGGAGATACTTTAAACAAGTACTTGTATTTATCAGGCCGTGTAAACATGCGTGAAGTAGAAATTTCTACCCAACATTTAATCGCAGACGGTTTCGATATTGGTACCTCTACAGATCCATATAAAAACTTTGTATACACAACGTTTCAAGAATTAGCAACCTATGTTTCGCATAACAATGTCGCTAAAATTGCACGTAAAAAAGGACACAAAGCATTGGCTAAAATGTCTAAAATTATTGCAGGAGATGAAATGCGTCACCATCAAGCCTATTCACATTTTGTAAAAGAAATTTTTAAGATAGACCCAAGTGAAATGATGTTGGCTTTCCAACACATGATGAAATACAAAATAGTAATGCCTGCCATGCATTTAAGAGCATCTTTTGGTACAAAGGGTAGTTTATTTGATGATTTTTCTGCGGTTGCACAAAGAGTGGGTGTGTATACAGGTTTCGATTATGTAGACATTTTAAGGAAATTAAACACCATGTGGGAAATTGACAAGATTACCAATTTGACACCAGAAGCAGAAAAAGCACGTGATTATTTGATGAATCTTCCAGATAGAATGTATAGAATTACAGAGAGAATTGTAATTCCAGATACAAAGTTTGAATTCAAATGGATGCTACCAGCGTAGTTTTTTAAAAAGCTACCTACCTGTATTCTATGATTAAAAAAAGCAACTTTAGTTAAAGTTATTAACATTATTTATGCTGCATATTTCATCATATCG
>NZ_CANMVP010000045.1 GCF_947501385.1 uncultured Polaribacter sp. | reverse complement strand
AATTCCGTTGGTGCCATCACCATCATTTACATCATCACAGAGTTCTAAATCGGTAACAGGGTTTGCAGTGGGAACTGCATTTATTTGAAGATAAAATTCACCTAAATCTTCACAATTATTATTGATTGTACTTACTATTTTATAATAGATTGGAAATTGAATTCCATTAGCATTGGTTGTACTATCAATTTTGTTGATGTCATTTCTATAGTTCGTAATGTCAATTTCGTTTAAAGCATTATTTCTATCATCAGCATTTTCGTAGAAAAACACCTCGGTATTTGCAGGCGGATTGATATTATTAATTATTGATGTTCTATCTAAAACAAAGTTAGAGATATTGTCGGTATCTGAATTTGCAGCAGTATTATTTCCATCAGCATCTAAAAAATCATCACAAACAGGCGGTTGAATTTGATCATAAGCATTGTTTGTAATTTGCCCTACATTGATCACTAATTCTACCAAATCTTTAGCACAACCTTGATTAGAAATTACTTTTACAAATACTGATTGCGTATTGTTTACTTGAACGGGATATGAGGTAACATTAGTAATTCTATTCGTGCCTAATGCATCTTCATAATATTCGAACGAAACATTGGGGGTTTCAGAAATATTTATTTCAGCGGTTGTTAGATTTACGGTGGGATTTGTATCATTTACACTTATACATTGTTCAATTTCTGGACTGTTTTTAATGATGGGTAGCGGATTTACAGTTAGTGTAATTTTATTTGAATTTTCGCTACAAGTATTTCCGTTTCTACCTAAAACTACTCTAAACTGATGGTTGTTAAAACTTAAAGTTGGGTTTGTAATTTGTAAACTATTTGTGGTTACACCGTCATAAACAGCATCGTTAGACATATTATTAAAGCTTGAACCGCCATCTGTAGAGATTTGCCATTGAAAAAAGTCTGCATTTGAATCGATGTTTATGGTATTTGTAATATTCTCACAAAATTCAACGTCGTTAAAAGCATTTATGATGATAGGTGCAGCAATTATATAGTTTGTGTTCGGATTTGTATAACCATCGGTATTATTGATAACCTTCCCTAAATTGTTTACTTCAAAAGGAGTTGCATCTAAAAATCCATCATTATTTACGTCTGTAAAACCCGCTTCAACCACATCAAAACAGGCATCATTATCAGCATCTAATTCTAAAAAATTAAAAATAGTATCTGCATCGGTATCTGCAATTGTATAAATTAAAGAAAGTGTTTGAAGTGTGGTGTCGTTTTCTAAAGCATCTATAATTCCGTTGTTATTTACATCGACAAAGTTATCAACGATTCCATCTAAATTTGCATCCGTTAAATTGTGTCCAGCTTCAGCTAAATCATAAATTCCATCATTATCAGTATCTACATCTAAATAATTTAAAATTCCATCGTTATCTGTATCATTTGCAGTTTCAATAACATCTGGAATTCCATCATTATCTGAATCTAAATCAAACATATCCTCAACTCCATCTCCATCAGAATCTCTTGAAAAACAAGTTAATTGAATGTTGCCGTTAAAAGTTGAGTTTGTTGTAATTCCGTTTGATGTATGCTCAAAAGTAATTTGATTCACTTGATTTGCTACAAATTGAAATGTACTTGATGCACCTGTTGTATTTGCAGCATATGTAAAGTGAATTTCGGATGCGGATAGATTGGTAACACCAGTTTCGAATTCACCATCAAAATTAGTATCAATTAATAATTGATCATCTGGATCTAAAAGTGTGATGTTTTTATTATTTGGACTAATTTTTAGTATGAAAAATTCACCATTTGTAATTGTATGATTTTTAGTTTTGTCTTGAGTGAATTTAAAATTAATATTCTGATTGTACTTTAATTCATACGCTATATTAGAGTTTATTGCTGTGTTGATAGTTGTTTCAAAACTTCCATCGTTGAAACCAGTAATCTTATTAGTGGCTTCTGTGGTAGTAACAATACTCGAAACAATAGTGGTGTTTGGAGTGTTGTCTTGAAAAATAATGATTGGATTGTTGCTGTCTGCAATGTTTAAAGTAGCATCGCCAATAGATTCATCACAGTTTAAAATTCCGTCATTATCAATATCAACATCTAAATTGTCTATAACTAAATCTCCATCATAATCATCGGGACAAATACTCACAGGCACTTCAACCGATTCAAATGCTGTTCCAGTACATAGAATAGTTGCGTTTAGTTTATACTTTCCAGGTTCTATTGGTGTAAAATTAGGATTGGTAACACCAGTTGCAATGAACCCACCACCAGTTTCGTCGTCAAAATACCATTCAAAAGAATCGAATAATTCTGTATTTGCTGCTTGTAAAGTTACATTCGGAATGCAATTTCCCAAAGAAGAAACTGTGGCATTGAAATTTATTTCTGGTGCAGAAGGAAATCCTGAATAAAAACTACCAGAACTAGCAGCACCATTCTGATTAAAGTAAGCACAATACAATTCCTCACTACTTTGAATTGAAATATTTCCTGTTAAATTAATTACTTTATAAGTTACATAGTCTGCATTTCCATCAACATCAAAAGGTCCAGAAGTAGCAAAATTTGCAATGGGTTGTGAGTTGATAGTAACTGAAGCTCCTTTATTAGTAACAATGGTTACTCCGCCCGTAAAAGTTACACCACCAATACGTTCTATATTAGGAATATTGTCTACATTACCTCTATTTTCACAACTTAAAGGTGGTACAAAAAATAAACCTTGATTGGCTTCACTATTATTTGCGCCAATTCCTTGATACACAAAAACAGGATTGGAGGTTTCCAAAAAGAGGTTTCCGTTTGCATTAAAATTATTTCCTTCAATTAAAATATATTCACCTTTATTTATAGAACCAAAAGGTGTGTTTTGATTTACACTAACTGAAGTATTATCTTCATGAGCCACCACCAGAATATTTTCCCAGTCATTAGAACCATCTCCTTTTACTAGAATATATTCAGAACCTACTTTAGACAAATCTACAATCTGATCTATTCCATAATCTCTTCCGCCACCATTATGAAAACTTCCATTTGCAGAACCTACATTTGTAACAATATTTTTATCTGAAGAAATTAAAGTACCAATTAAACCATCTCTATTAATTGTATTCTCGTTAGCGTTGGTAGCTATGACATAGCTTTCACCTTCATTTAAAGCAACAGAAATTGGCAAAGCACCTGTGTAATTTTTAATGCTTATTCCTGTAGGAATCTCACTAAAAGTAATATTTGTATTATTTTCAGTAGCCATTACCGAAATAAAATTTAGATAATTATCTTGCGGATTTTCATTTGTAAACATTCCTGCTCTAAAAGTTTGCCCTAGCGCAGAAGCTCCTTTGCTTACCAATGCTCCGGCTTGAGCGCCACCACCAGCCAAAACTCGAATGGAAACATAAATGACGTCATCTGCCTCAATAATATAGCCTTTGTCAGTATGAACCACACTTGTTTGTGGTGATGTAACAAAAAGTTGACTATCTCCAGTTGCAATAAAAATTTCTTGTGGCGTTGTGCTTGAGACCGTTCCGTTAATATTACTAGAATTTGGTGAGCCCACTTGTGTGATCGTAAAACTTACATTTTTATTACTAGGTGTAGAAATATAAAAATATTGATCTTCTGGATTTGCATTTCCAGTTTCTGCGTAGGTTAAAGGTGGTATAAAATGCTTTTTACTTAATTGCGCATTTATATTCTGTAAGCTTAAAAAGCTTAAAAAAAATACGATTAATGGTATAAAGTTATGTTTAGACATCTTAGTTTTTAAAAGGCGATATTATTGCTAAAAGTAATAAGAAAATAAGAAGTATTTAAATAACTTTTAAAATTATTAGACTTTTTGTAACAAATAAGGTTTAATTGCTACATATATTTAAAGTAAATATTCTTTTTTTTGAAAAAAAATAACGAAATTGCTTTTCTTAAAAATTGTTCAACTTAAAAACGAAACACCTATGTCTGATGATTTTGACTTATTAGAAACGAATTCAACACAAAAAACGGAAAAAGTAGATGTAAACTGGGGGAAAGCTATTGACACAATGAAATCTAAATTGTCTCAAGAGGAAGATCCAGAACAACGTCAAAAAATATTAAATGCAACATTAGATGATGTGGTAGATATGGCAAAAGAAGACAGAACGTCTTTATTAGATGCCATAAAAGATTTAACAGATTATCAAGATGAAGTTGGTATCAAGTTCGAAGGTTTTTCAGCGTTAAACCCAGCAGAACAAAAAGTAATTGACGATGCACAAAAAGCATTAGAAAGAGCTAGAATAGAATTAGAAGATGCGCAAAATAAGCCAGATACTTGGTGGAACAATTTGTGGGGAAGAAAATCTAAAATTAAAAAAGAAGAAGTAGAATTTAAGGAAGCAGAAAAAGTACGTGCAGGCGCAGACAATAAGGCAAAAGCATTGTTTCAACAACGTATAGAAAGTGCAGATATTCAGACTTTATTGGGAGAGCTTTCTTTTAAATCTCAAGCCGCAGTTACCCGTTTAAAAAATAGAGAAGTTGAAATCAAGGAAGTAGAAGAAAAACTAAAAACGGCCATTGTTGAAGCTTCTAAAAACCACACCAAAGCCTTAGAAAAAAAGAAAGAAGTAGAAGATAAGCTAGAAGAACAATATGCATTGTTAAAACAAGCACGTCAAGAATTAGATGAGGTTGCAGACAAACAATCTACGGCATATTCTGAAGCAATTGGTAAAGTAACCACCATAGAGCAAAAAGTAGAAGAATTAGAAGGGCTTAAAAATGCCTACACAACTTTGGCTGCCAGTAAAGATAGCTTTGTGCACAAACATAATTTAACCATTAAAGTATTGACTTCTTTACGCTCTAATTTACAAACGCACAGAGCAAAATTAAAGTCAGATACCGAAGAAAGATTAAAGTATTACGATGGTTATATTGTGGCTTTAAAGGCAAGAACAGACCAAGAATTTGCAGCTATTTTAGAGCATTTAGGTGTAAAAACAGATGAGCATATTGGCGAAACGTTGGCATCTATGCATTCTGCAAGTGCAAGAGCGCGTCAAGATATGATGGAAAATATTCCTGTTCACGAAAAAATCATGACAGGTGTCTATAGTACATATGCGGAGGCTTTACACGAAATTCGCGAAAAAGATAACGACATTCAAAAGAATTTTGCAGATCGATATGGCATTGATATGAAAGAGATTTTCGAAGACTATTACAAAGCAGATGCGAACGCGCCAATAAATAATGATGATGAACCAGCAGCAACTCCTAAAAAAGAATCTTCAAACGACGATTTGTTGAGTTAAAAGTTAGCAGTCTGCAGTTGGCAGTTGGCAGTCAGTTTTTGACTGATGACTGCTGACTACCTACTAAAATCAATAGGTTATTTTTAAATATATTTTATAAATATTAATTATATTTGTAAAAAATAAATACAAAATGGCAACATTTACATCATCATTACCAGATCACCTTTTAGAAAGGTTGTCTAATTTGGCAAAAGAATTACAATTACCTAAAAATAGGTTATTAGAAAAAGCTTTAGAATTGTATTTAGAGCAATTAGAAAAAGCTAGCTATATAAAGTCTTATAAGCAAGCTGCTACAGATGAAGATATTCTTTTAATTGCAGAAGAAGGTATGCAAGAATACTTTAATCAAGTGAATCATATATAATCTAAATGAAGCAAGGCGAAATTTGGGAATTGTATTTGAATCCGACAAAAGGTAGTGAGCAAAGCGGAAGAAGACCAGCAGTAATTATAAGTGGTAATATGTTAAATACATACCTGCAAGTTGTAATTGTGTGTCCGTTAACAACGAGTATTAAAAATTATAAAGGGAATCTTATTCTAAAACCAAATGAAAATAACGGGCTTGAAAAAACTTCAGAAGTGTTAACTTTTCACGTTCGTTCGGTTTCGAAAACTCGATTAGATAAAAAAATTGGTAAAATTCCATTAAAAGAGGTTGCCATCATTAAAAAAACCTTAAACGATATTCTTAAATTTTAAAAATGATCACCACACCTTTAGATTCTGCACTTTTAGACTCAAAAGAACAATACGTTTTTTATCATAAAATGGTAGATTTTGTGTTAAAAGAATTGATTGTTAGTGTTCAGCAAGAACAATTGTGTACACAACAAGAATTGCTCATTTTTAAGCAATATTCAGATTTACTCTTATATTCTATAGAAGCCATGCGTATCAAATATATGTATGATGAAGAAGATAATATGAAAGTCGATTTAACAGATTCTGGCTTTCCTAACTATTTAGAATTTCGTTTTTTATACAATGATTTAGAATTAAAGAATCAATATGTAGAGAAATTAACAAATATAGAAATCTTAAAAGCAGAATTTTTAGACACACTTTTACGCAAAAAGCAACCCATCAGAAGATCTGATTTATTTAAGGCTTCTTCCATTGTTTATTACACCTCTGTAGAAAAAAAATATATTTTCAACAGATTTGTACAGGGTAAAATTTTAGATGCACCCAAAGATGCTTCTTATAAATATCTAACCAGTTGGAGTTTTTATGACGTGAGTCATAACAGACCTTTTATTTGTTATATGTATTTTAATTATCAAGGTAAAAATGCATTGCAAGACAAAGAAAAGATCTATCAAGTTTTAAAAGAAAGTGCCGATAGAGAAATGCCCTTAGATACAATGGCGTATAATATTGATCGGAAATTACCCAATATAGAACCAAAACACATCAAAAGAATCGATTTAGGGCCGTTTCATAATGTTTTTGCAAAAGATGAAAATAAAATTACACATGCTATCTTAGGAGGAATTTCAAGAAAAGAAATCCCTTTAGAATCGTATGCTTTATCTCTTAAAATTGATGAGGTTTTTTCTGGAGATACTTTTACAGAAGGAGGTTTTTTCTCGAAACAAACCATGCAAAAATGGAGTGATGTCATTCAGCAAAAATACGTTCTTGCACCGCATAGAATTATTCAATTGTTGCATAATCAAACGCCAGAAGTTTTGTATAAGTTGGCGAGAAACCCAATTGAATTAAGTGCAATTAAGTAAGAGAAATAGAAAGACCTCACAGGTTTTTAAAACCTGTGAGGTCTAAAAAAACATAATAACTAACTAAATTTTTCCCTTTGGGAAAATGTCTGAAAGACAAAAGGGCTATGAATCACAACTCAACTTTTCCAATAAAACAAAACGAATTAGACATGCTTCGTGATGAAGCTGCTGGTTATTTAAAATCGATTCAATGGGAACAAAGCAATAGAGCAAAAAATAAAGATAAAGAGGCTAAAGACGATTCAATTTTACTGTATTTATCGAGAGCAAATAACGGAAGTTCAGTAGAAATTACATCGGTTTCAAAAACAATCTTAAGCTTAAAAAAACGATTATTACCTAATTCTATTGCAATTCCTGTGTATCTGAATCAGACATTATATGCTGTTCAAGAAGGAATTACATTAGGGATTTGGATCAAAGATAGTTATTATGATGCCTCAGGTTTATCGAGCTTAAACGAACGCAAATCAGCATTAGACTCCAATGGCAAACGTGAATTTGAAAGCAAAATGCAAACGGCAACGGCGTTTCAATTATTTGCAACGGCTTATAAAATAGTACATGACTTAAAACCACATGCTTCAGACGATTTATCTGTGATGAAGCAGAAGTTTGCAGGAATTCCAGAAGTGTCTTTTACATCACCATTAAAAGGAATTGCTTGCGCCTTGTTTTATTTTGATAAATATTTAGGACATCCAGATATAGTAAAAACCGATAAAGATGTTATTGATTTTACAGTGGTTTATTTTGAAGCATTTATCGATGAAATTCAGCTTCGAAAAAGTACCTTAGAATACACAGAAACCATTGTAGACAGAACATATAAATTAGAAAATAGCGATTTTTCAATTTCAGGCTGGCAGAATGTTTTCCAAGGAACGGCAAAAAGTATTGCCTTTAATAAAATTCAATTCGAACAAATTGTAGGAAATAAAGATGCCAAACATTTCGCCCGTAGATTAACAGAAAGAATGTTGAGTTATGATTTTGAAGCGAAGAAAAATCCGTTTCAAGAACTAGGAGGTTTTATGCCTGTTTTTATGGGTTATGGAATTCCAGGAACTGGAAAAAGTATGTTAATTGCTGCCATTGCCACACGTTTAAAAGAACATGCCGACAATTTAGATATTCCGTTTTTATTTCATCCCATGCCAGATACGTTAATTAGTACGTTTCAAGGAGGTTCTGCCGAAAAAATGGTAGAATGGATGAAGCCGATGCAAGATCCTACAAAATTAATTTTTGCACCTATTGATGATGCAGAAAATAATTTACAAGAAAGAACCGCACAAGGAGTTTCTGCCGGAGTTAAAGAAGTTATTGGTGTCTTTCTGCGTTATACGGAAGGCGCATATGCTGTTAATTACGGGAATTCTTCTATCGGACTTTTTACAAATCTACCAGAAATGTTAGACAAAGCGGTTATTTCCAGAGTGCAAGGAAGATTTAAAATTGACGGTGCAAGAACAGTACATGATTTTTTAGACCAAGATTATATTTGGTGGAAGAAGTTTGAAAAAACCATTCCAGATTTTGTGAATATGCAAAATCCAGAAAAGTATCAATTTTTAAAAGATCAAGGTTTGGCAAAAAATATGGGAGATATTTTGAATTCTGTCCAAAAACCTTCCGAAGAACGTGTTTTACAAGCGTATGATAAAGCTGAAAAACAACATAAAATAAACGAACACTTATTTTTTGCGAGTTTATATCAAGAAATTCAGCAAATATTTCCATTCTTTTCATCAAGAGATGTCCGTAATATTCAATCGGCAATTTCTTTGCGATTAACAGATTTTGATTTGGAACCAAATTGGTTCGAAAATCCTGAAATTTATTTCAAAAAAGATTATGAAACCAAGTTTGATATGTTGCAAGAATTGATGAAATCGAATATGAAAGGTCTCAATTTTTCTGAAATCAGAAGACAAGAAGTGGTACGTTATTTAGACAATGTTGCCACAATTGCAGATACAGATTTTAAGAGAAAAGTAGATTCGAGAGTAAATCAATTAAACATCGATTTAGAAGCGAGAAAAATTTTTGGAGATGACAGATAATCGAGTGAAAAATGTAGTTTCTGAAGTTATTTCTAACATTTGGGCAAAACTAGAACAAGTAAGTTTCGATTTTACCTTTAAAAACGGAAAAACAGCACGTTTAACACATGAGGTCTATGGAAAATCAGACGGAGTTGCTGTTTTGCTCTACAATCCAACCACCCAAAAAGTGGTGTTGTCGAAGCAATTTAGAATTCCGATGTATGTTGCAGGTGTAAAAAATGGCTTTTCCATTGAAGTTTGTGGCGGTACTATTGATGCAAATGAATCACCAGAAACAAGTGCAATTAGAGAAACAAAAGAAGAAATTGGATACACTATTGCTGAATTGAAAAAAGTATGTACAGTTTTCTTATCTCCAGGCTTAATGAGAGAGCAAGTACATTTGTATGTTGCAAAGTATACAGATGAAGATAAAATTGACAGTGGAGGAGGCTTGGCTTCAGAAAGTGAAGAAATTACGGTTTTAGAAACGTCATTTAAAGACGCTTTAAAAATGATAGAAACCCAAGAGATTGTAGATGCAAGAACCATTATGTTGTTGTATCATTTGAAAGTAAATAAGTTAATTTAAAATATTATAGCACAGAGATTCGCAGAGTTTCCACAGAGATACTCAGAGAAATTATAATCTTTGTGTATCTCAGAGTTTCTTTGTGAATCTCAGTGTAACAACAATATGCAAAAACTAAAAAAAGCAAATTTATACAGAAGCGAACTAATTCCTGTAAATGGAAAATTAGTAGAGCGTTACAATAAGTGTTTGGTGAAATTAGGTTTTACCAAAACCAAATTGACTTCTTTCTCTATTGACGGTGTGGGGTGGAGTCCAGAAATTGCTGAAGAAAAAAATGAAAATTTTTACTTAAATAATGGCGAAGCAAATACACATGCAATTCTTATAACTCCTTTGCAAAAAGGGTTATCAGTATACAATCCATTTCATTCTTTCGATAAGGAAATCATGAAAGCTGTTTTTAAAAAGCATGGAGATTTTATTAATGATATAACAAGAGATTCAGCAGTCTGTATCGATTTCGACCAAAATATAGACGTTTTTTATGAACCTTTAGACGTTTTAAAATACAAAGATATTACGATTAAATTCCACCTAACGAATAATTTGAATAGTGCTAAAAAAGCGCAGTTAAAATTAATAGAAGAATTTAGAAAAGACAATAATTTTATCGATGAAAAAATTCATCAAAAAATATTGAATTCTGCAAAAAAATATGGCGATTTAAGAGAAAGAAATCTAAATTTAGAGTCTATTAAGTTTGTTACAGATTCTTTTTACACAAAAGCTTTTGGTGGCATTTTTGTGCTAAGAGATTTTGTAAAACCCATCTTAATTTTTGAAAATGAAGAAACGTATAAAGAAGCAATAAATGACACAGTTCATGATGTGTTAATGTATCATATTTCACATAAAGAATTGATCGAAAAATTGCTAAGTTATGAGGTTATTGAATCAAATTTTGCAGAAGAGGTTGCTACCAAAAGATATGATAGAATAAAGAAATATGTCTTTTCATCTTTTCTGATAGATACATCACATCCTATAAAAAATATCTTAGAAGATCCTATTTTGTTTAAAAGTTATTTGAATAAAATTGATGTCAATGCGCGTAAAAAAGTAATGAGTTTAGAACTCTTTTTAGAGAAGAAGAAGATTTCAAAAACACTAAAAGCAAAAGATATTTTAGATGAAGAACTATTTGTAGCTTTAAACAAACCACATTCTTCTCTAAAGGCAGCAAATCAAGATTTAATTTGGTATTTGTTGGTAAATATTGCGCCAAAAGATGTTTTATTTTTATATTGGTATGACAAAGAACAATTTTATGAACGTTTTGAAACATTAGAAGAATCTGTTCAAGATTGGATTGTAGAAACGATTAAAAACGAATTTTAATTTTCAACAAGGGGTTTAAACCCCTTGCAAAAAAATAAAAACTATTAAAAGCATGACACTAGAACTCATTATATTTATCGCAGCAATTGTATTCGGAATCATTTTGTATTGGCGAGAATCACAAACAAATAAAGTCTATCGCTTTTTTAACAAGTTGATGAATTCAAAAGAATTGCAAATGAAATCCTTTGAGAAAAAAGGATTTGTATACCAACAAAACTTTATTTTAAGATTGGTATTCATCACATCATTATTTATAATTGTTATTTTAATTACACGTTTTCTAATACCGATTGATTTAGCAACAATTTCTTTATTTGCATCCATGATTTTTGGAACTTTAATAGGAACTTATTTGGCGGGAATTATATTTAAATCATCAGCAATTATAGACGAACAATCAGATTCTTTAGAAGATAAATTTAATGACGTAGTTGAAAAGGGAAAAGATTTTATAGAAGAATTCACAAATGAAGAGCCTGTTGCTATAAAGGAAGCTCAAAAAGAAATAGAAAAGCCAAAAGCAGAAGAGAAAAGTGCAAGAGAGCGTTTAAAAGACAAAGGTCTTTTGTAGATCTGTCATTCCTGCGAAAGCAGGAATCTTATAATTAAAGTGTTCAAGAAAAATAAAAATATAAGTTATGAGTAAGAAATTTCCAATTTCAAACTCCCAACTTCAAACCATACATGTATGTTAAAAAACTATTGGAATAAAGGCGCAAGACAAAAAAAAACAATTGTTATAATAAGTATCATTTTATTAGCATTGTTGTTCTTTTTGCGTGATGATTATCAGCCTTTATTATTATTTATAAGAAAATTTATCTTCATTATTTTATTGTGCTTTGTCATATTATTTTTTGGATTAAGAAATTTTAGAAAATCTGCCAGTACAGGAAGAAGAATAGGAATTCTACTGGTTTTAGGAGTGTTTTTCGGAATTTTATATTACGTAGGTTGGAATCTAAAATTCTATGACTATATGAAAACCTACAATGTGTTTAATAGCTTAAATAAAATAGAAATCGTTGAATTGCCATTAACGCAAAATGAGAGAATTCAACCGTTAAGAAATATCTTTTCGATGGCAAATGAATCTGTTGGTGAAACCAAAGATGTTTCCTTGCCACATTTGGTGAGGGTAGATGGAAATAATCAATGGACAATGGCAATTCAGCCTACAGAAAAATACGTATGGCAAGGAATAAAAGACAATACAGAAGAAGTGTTTTCGGTTTCTAGTACAACACCATTCCCACGTTTTTCTAGTGAAAATAGAATTCCAGTGACATTTTCTATTGGCGAATCTTTAAAGTTTAGTAGAAATACCTACAATGCAGTTGTACAACGTTTAAATCTTTGGATGCTGTTTAATTACGAACCAAGTGATACCTATTATATGAAAAATGATAAAGGTGCATGGGTACAAGTGGTAAGTTTGATCAAATGGAAAGGATTCTTTTTTCCATATCCAAGTTTTGGAGGCGTGATGGTTGTAGAAAATGGCGAACATAATTTTAAAGATTATTTAGAAAGAATAACTATTGGTAAAGGAAGCTATATTTCTCCCGAAGACATGAAAGATTATGAATACTTAACCAAGCAAAATACATTGGCAGAAAAAGTTTCTCGTTTACAAGCAGAAAGTTTAAAATTTTTAGCAGGTTTTTCAGATCCTTTACCATGGAATATGAAAAGTGCGGTTAAAATTCCTAGTGCTCCAAAAGATCAAAATGAGCAACCTTATGTAACCGATTTTGATTTTTCTGATACCAAAACAGGAGCGTACAGTGGTTTGTATCATTGGTTTGGATTAGAACCAATTGGCGAGGAAAGAACCAGCTTAAGTTACAGTGTTTTTATTCCTGCAGATGGTACAGATAATATGTTCTATTATGATCACGCTTCAAAAAAACAAGGCTACGCTGGCGTTTCTGCAATGCCTTTAAAAGTAAAAGAGTCTAAAAAAGAATACGATTGGAATGCAAATACTCCTGTAGAATTTAGACCTTATATAAAAAATATTGCGGGTAGAAAACGAATGTTTTTTTTAGGAACAGTTTCTACAATTAGTAGTGATAATCCAGAACAATTTGACGGTTCTGCAACACCAGATTTGGCATTAGTTGATAGCGAATACAGAGATGTGGTTTGGATCAATGCGAAAAAACCAAGCACTTGGAATGAAGAGGTGTATGTTCAACTAAATGAAGCTTGGAGAACTAGTGAAAATGGAAATATCTATTTTGAAAAAGAAAAAACGATTTTAGAGAAAAATCGTCAAATTTTAGATTCTATACAGTTAATTTCTAAACAGCAAAAAGACATTAAAGAAATTCAACGCCTTCAAAAGCAAATAGATTCTATAAAAATAAAGCAGTAATTCTTTCTTTTTTTAACAACAATTTAGAAATCAATTTAAGTAGATCGAATCTTTGTAGTTTGATTTTTTATGTTCTAAATTTAGGGAATTAGAACACATTATTTGTAGTCCTTTGTCTGGTTGAGCATTGCCAAAATCAAAATGTATTTTGATTGAAGGTAGCTTGCGAAGCAAATCGAAACCTATTTTATATTTTAATTAAAGAAACAAACACATCATATTCCATAGAAATATATTCCTTGGAAAATAAATTTATTTTTTGTAACTTTGTGATGAATTTAAAATTACTCAAGATGAAGACTACCAAAATAATCTACTATGTTGCAACAGGTTTACTAACTTTATTAATGCTTTTTTCAGTAAGTATGTATCTTTTTAACAATGCAGAACTTCAAACAGCATTTACAGCGTTAGGATATCCAACTTACATAATTTATCCATTAGCATTTGCTAAAATTTTAGGATTAATTGCCATTTGGTTTGTCGCAAACAAATCTTTAAAAGAATGGGCGTATGCAGGTTTCTTTTTTAATTTTGTATTGGCATTTTTTGCACACTATATGATTGGTGATGGAGAGCAGATAGGTGCATTAATCGCAATAGTCCTTTTATTAACTTCTTATTTTAGTTGGAAAAAAATGAATGCATAATGAATAGCAAATCAGAAGTTACTTTATTTGAGAAAAATTATTTAGCAGAGGCGAAGGTGAGAAATCATTTTTCTGTAATAGATGAACCCGTTTCTGTGGGTGGAGATGATAATGGACCAACACCTGTTGAATATTTGTTAACAGCAATTGGTGGTTGTGTTGCCATTACGTTAAGAATGTATGCTGAGAGAAAAGGTTGGGACGTTGGAAAAATAACAGTACATGTTTTACAATTAAAAGATGAAAATGGTGCTTATTTAAGTGAAAAAATTTCGTTTGAAAAAGAAGTTACAGAAGAACAAAGAAAAAGATTATTAGAAATCGCAGGCAAATGTCCTGTTGCTAAAATGGTCAAGGGAGAAACTAGAATAGAAAGCAGTATCCAGTAATTCAGTTTTGTCATTCAGAAGTAGAGACGACTGAAGAATCTCTAAATAAATAATTCAAAAAGAAATAGAAAATGAAAAAAATATTAGCATTCGCAGGAAGTACAAGTTCTACATCTATAAATAAAAAATTAGCCACATTTGCTGCAGAAAATTTAGAAAATACTGCTTTTGATGTTATTGATTTAAGAGATTATGATATGGCGATGTATAGTGAAGATGAAGAAAATAAAAACGGATTTCCTAAAAACGCAGAGAAGTTCTCCAAATTACTAGACACTTATGACGGTTTTATACTTTCTCTAGCAGAACACAATGGTTCTTACGCGGCTGCTTTTAAAAATATATATGACTGGAGTTCAAGAATACAAGCAAAAGTTTTTAGAGAAAAACCATTGTTATTAATGGCAACTTCTCCAGGTGCAAGAGGAGGTCAATCTGTCTTACAGGCAGGAGCTTCTAAATTCCCAGGAATGGGAGCAAAAGAACTTTTTACTTTTTCTCTACCTAGCTTTTCTGATAATTTTAAAGAAGGTAAAATTATAGAGAAAAATCTAAGAGAGCAGCTTGTAGAAACTCTAAAGAAATTTGAAAGTTCAATTTAATACTCACTATTATGGCAGAAAAAAAAGAAATCATAAAAGAATATAGTAATAAAGAGATTACTGTTATATGGAAACCAAATAGCTGTATTCATTCTAAAAAATGTTGGAAAGGATTAATTGAGGTTTTTAATCCAAAAAATAAACCTTGGGTAAATATGGATGGAGCAAGTTCAAACGCAATTAAAAGTCAAGTAGATGCTTGTCCTTCAGGAGCTTTAAGTTACACCTCAAATAATGCGTCTAAGCGAGATTCTTCTGAAATTATAGATGTTCAATGTTTAGAAAATGGTCCTTTAATGATAAAAGGAACTGTTAAAATAACCCATTCTAATGGAACTTTAGAAGTAAGAGAAAAAACCACCGCTTTCTGTAGATGTGGAGCATCAGAAAATAAACCTTTTTGTGACGGAGCGCATAGAAAAATTGATTTTAAAGCGTAGTTATGGATATTCTTCACGACGACAATCATAAGAAAGGCGAATTTTATATATTAAAAGATATAAAAAAAATAGCAGCCATTACTTATACTTGGGCTGGTAACGATAAAATTATAATTGATCATACAGAAGTAGATGAATCTTTAAAAGGGCAGAAGATTGGTTATAAGTTAGTAGAAAAAGTAGTCACTTTTGCGAGAAATAAAAAGATTAAAATTTTACCTCTTTGCCCTTTTGCTAATTATGTTTTGCATAAGAATAGTAATTATAAAGACATACTTTTTTAATAGTATTTAGAAATATATCTCTTTTAGAAAATGAATACATTGCTATAAAATTGACATTATAAATAAAGAAATTATGAAAATCACATTATATGGTAAACAAGGGCACGCATATACAGTCGCCTTTAAAAATTTTTTAAATTCAACAGACGAACCTTACGTTTATAAAGACGTTTCTAAAGATGCAGCAGCAAGAGAACATAGCAAAGAACTGTATAATGGCGTTGTAAAATTCCCAACATTGTTTGTTGATGATCAAGTGTTCTTAACACCAACAACAGAGGAGTTTAATAAAATAATGCAAGATTTAAAATTGAGAGCGTAGTTTTAGGATTAGGTATCAAGTATTAAGAATCGGGTATTGAGTATCAAGAATTAAGAGAATAGAGAATAGATTTTAGACAATAGACAAAAGAGGAAAGACAGTAAATAATAGACGAAAGACAAGAGAGAATAGAAAAAAGAGGAAAGAGGAAATTTATACTAAAATATTTTGGTTGATAAATTTATTTTTTTTAATTTTTGAATACTGAATACTGAATACTGAATACTGAATACTGAATACTGAATACTGAATACTGAATACTGAATACTGAATAC
>NZ_CANMVP010000044.1 GCF_947501385.1 uncultured Polaribacter sp. | reverse complement strand
GCTCTTTCTCCTTTTTATTAATATCTATCTAATATAAATACTTTAATCCATATCCTTTTGCAAACATAGGATGACAGGAGAAAAAACACAGAGCTACACAGATTTTTCTTAACCTAATATTGTAAGGGAACACGACCCTTTCAATAAAACTTTGCGAATCTCTGCGAAACCCCTCTGTGAATCTCTGTGTAATAACTTTACTGTTCAATAGATTGCGCATTAAAAGACACCAATTCTCCACCTTCAAAAGCGGGTCTTATTTCTATTGGGTTGCAACAAACTTCACAATCTTCAATATAGGTTTGCTGCCGAATGCTAGCATCTAAGATCATGGAGATTTCTTCCCAACAATGCGGACACTGAAAAAAATGTTCTTGTTCCACTATGCGATTACTTTTAAAATTAATTTCCCATTCTTTTCTCCAGAAAATAATCTATTATAGGTTTCCCGAAAATTTTCAATTCCTTGATAAATATCTTCTCTAGATTTTAATTTTCCTTCTTGCATCCAAATTCCTATTTCTTTTGCTGCTTTTCCGAAATCTTTGGTATAATCCATCACAACCATACCTTGCATAGAAGAACGGGTTACTAGCAAAGACAAATAATTACTGGGTCCGTCGATTTTATGTTTGTTGTTGTATTGAGAAATGGCACCACAAATAACTACTTTTGCATGCATTCTCAATTTGCTTAAAGCCGCATCTAAAATCACGCCCCCTACATTGTCAAAAAACACATCAATTCCTTTTGGACATTTCTTCTTTAATGCGGAATAAATATTTTCTGATTTGTAATCGATGGCTTCATCAAAACCCAATTCGTTTTTAATATAATTGCATTTTTCTTCTCCACCAGCAATGCCAATTACGGTACAGCCTTTTAATTTTGCAATTTGCCCAACAATAGATCCCACTGCTCCTGCGCGGCTCCAGACACCAATACAATATCTCCTTTTTTGATGTTCCCAACTTCTAAAATTCCGAAATAGGCCGTCATTCCTGGCATTCCTAAAGTTCCTAAGTACATTGGCATCGAAGCTAATTTTTCATCAACTTTATACCAGCCGGCTCCGTTTGAAACGGAATATTGTTGAACACCACCCCAACTGATGGCACAATCACCAATTTCAAATTTTGGATTGTTATTGTTCTGAATCACTTTTCCAATCGCGCCAGCACGCATAACATGTCCTAATGCTACAGGTGGAATGTAAGATTTTGTATCATTCATCCAACCGCGCATTGCAGGATCTAAAGAAATATAATAATGCTGAATTAAGATTTCGCCTTCTTCTAATTCGGGGATATCTTGTTCTTCTAATTGCCAAGTAGTTTCATCTGGAAAGCCCTTTGGTCTATTTTTTAAAATGATTTGTTTGTTTTTCATAAATAGGATACTCTTCTTTAAAAATAAGGATAATTAGTAATCTAAAAGGTCTGAAATTGCTTTTTCTAATCGATTTTTCCCCAAATACTGTTTTTCTAAATTAGGTTCAAAAGGAATTGGCGTTTCTATACTAGCAACTCTTTTTACTGGAGCATCTAAATATTCGAAACAGTTCTCATGAATCAATGCAGAAATATCACTTGAAATTCCACCAAAAAGAGAATCTTCTTGTACCACTAAAACTTTTCCCGTTTTTTGAACAGAAGCATATATGGTTGCTGTATCTAAGGGTTGTAAGGTTCTTAAATCGATCACATCTGCCGCAATGGTTGAATTATTTTCTAAATACTCTAATACCCAATGTATGGCAGCGCCATAACTTATAATGGTGAGTTCTGTACCTTCTTGCAAAATTGCAGCTTTCCCAATTTCTATAGTATAATAATTTTCAGAAACTGCTTGATAAACAGATCTGTACAAGCCTTTGTGTTCAAAAAACAATACCGGATTTGGATCATTAATAGCGGCAATTAACAGACCTTTTGCATCTTGAGGAAATGCAGGATATACTACTTTTAAACCTGGCGTTTTTGTAAACCAAGCTTCGTTTGTTTGACTATGGAAAGGACCCGCTCCTACTCCTGCGCCACAAGGCATTCTTACGACGATAGCTGCTTTTTGCTGCCATCTGTAATGAGACTTTGCCAACAGATTTACAATCGGATTAAAGCCTGATGAAACAAAATCTGCGAATTGCATTTCTACCACAGATTTAACTCCATTTACAGACAAACCGTATGCTGCAGCAACAATAGCAGATTCGCAAATAGGGGTATTTCTAACACGTTCTTTTCCGAATTTTTCAACAAAACCATCTGTAATTTTAAAAACACCCCCATATTCAGCAACGTCTTGTCCCATAATAACCAAGTCATCATGTTTTTCCATGGCTTGTTGTAAACCATCAGAAATAGCATCTACAAAGCGTATTTTTTTCTTTTCTTCTGAAGGTTTTATTTCTTCAAAAGAATCATCAGCATATACATCATTCAACTCTGTTTCTAAATTGGGTGTGATTTTATCTTCTTGATATGCTTTCTCTAAATGCTCATTGATTTCTTTTAGAATTTCGCTTCTATAAGAATCTTCAATTTCTGCGGTAAGAATTTTTTCTTTTTGTAAATATTCTTTAAAATTTTCTAAAGGATCTTTACTTGCCCAAAAGTCTAAAACATCTTGAGGTACATATTTTGTACCACTCGCTTCTTCATGACCTCGCATTCTAAAAGTTTTAAACTCTAATAAAACAGGTCTCGGTTTTTTTCGAATGCTTCCAGCGATTTCACTAACTTTAGCATATACTTCTAAAATATTGTTTCCATCAATAATATAGCTCTCCATGCCATAACCAATTCCCTTATCTGCTATATGTTCGCAATTGAACTGTTCTGAGGTTGGTGTAGACAAACCATATCCATTATTTTCTACACAAAATAACACAGGCAAACTCCAAACAGACGCTACATTTAACGCTTCATGAAAATCACCTTCACTGGTACCTCCTTCTCCTGAAAAAACGGCACAAACTTTATGGTTCTCTTTTAATTTATTGGCCAACGCAATACCATCTGCAATTCCTAATTGGGGGCCTAAATGAGAAATCATTCCTACAATATGATATTCTTGAGTTCCAAAGTGAAAACTACGATCTCTACCTTTGGTAAAGCCGTTCATTTTACCTTGCCATTGCGAAAAAAGACGGTATAAAGGAATATTTCGAGTGGTAAAAACACCTAAATTTCTGTGCATTGGCAATATGTACTCATCATCATACAAAGCAGTAGTTACCCCCACAGAGATTGCTTCTTGCCCAATACCAGAAAACCATTTAGAAATTTTTCCTTGACGTAGAAGAATCAACATTTTCTCCTCAATTAAACGAGGTTTTAGCATGCTTTTATACAGTTTTAAAAGATGCTCTTTAGGGATAGAATTTGTGATAAATTTAATTTTATCTGACATATATTATAGATTTCGTAATCACAACAAACATAATAATTCAGAAGTACAATCCATAAAAAAATCCTTATCATTTTAAATGATAAGGATTTTCTATTTTTTGAAGAGCACTAATTCTTACAACTCTTTAAAAATTGCGTGCATCATTCTCTTTTTATCGTTGATGCTTTCTTCTAAAGCAATCATTGTTTCTGTTCTGTTTACTCCAGGAACATCATCTATTTCATATATAATGTCTTTTGCATCATTGGTGCCTTTTGCTCTTACTTTACAGAAAATATTGTATTTACCAGCGGTTACATAAGCCACTGTAACATTAGGAATTTTTCTTAAATTCTCAATAACACTTTGTGTCATAGAAGTTTTTTCTAAATATACACCTACATGCGCTATAAAAGAATAGCCCATTTTTTCGTAATTTAAAGTTAAGGTAGAACCTTGAATAATACCTTCATCTTCCATCTTTTTTACACGAACATGAATGGTTCCCGCAGAAACTAATAATTGTTTTGCAATGTCAGTAAATGGAGTTCTAGCATTTTCGATTAAGATGTCTAAAATTTGATGATCGATTTCGTCTAAAATGAATTTTTTCATAATTTGTATATTATTCAATTATATACGCAAATTTATAAATTAAACTTAAGTAAACAATAAAAAAAATGAGAAATATCTAATATAAATCCCCTACGAAAACGATTTCGTTGTGTCCGAATTTCCCTTTTAGGCTTCTTTCTTCAATTTTAATCAATTTTGAAACCAAGACATCATCAATAATTTCGTCTTGATATTGATAGGCAACGTCATTTTTTGAAGTGGGAAACCTATGAATTACATCATAAAAAACCTTGTCGTTATTGGGTATGTTAAAGTACTCTTTATAAGAACTAAAGTCGGTGGTTTTTGCAATGTAAAACAGGCCTTGAAAAATAGCGAAAAAAGTATATTTTCTAGAAACTTCTCTTACATAGTCTTCTGGATAATGCCCAGATTCGATTAAGATAGTATTGTATCCTAATTTTTGAAAGTTATCTCCGGTTGCTCTTGGATAAAATTCGTCTGTATATCTACCAATACAATTAGGAATTACCTTTTGCAAAACCTTACTCATAGCAATAATCACATTCATGGTGGCTTTTCTACCAGCGGTTAACGCTCTTGTTTCTTCTTCTGAAGGTGCTAAAAAGGAAATTGTTGCGGGGTTTTTAGTATTTTCTACGTTAAAAATGGTTCTTTGATCGTGTAAATTAAAACAAAACTGCGGATGGAATGCTTCTAAAACACTTCTTAAAAGTTGACTTTCTTTTGCTTTTCTGTCTACAGCATCTCTATTTAGGTCAATCTTATTGCTATTTACTCTAGTGTACACTTCTGCCCCATCAGGATTTAACATCGGTATAAAAACAAGTGTACATTCTTTTAAAATGCTTGTAATTTCATTTGCTGAGGAATTTAAAAAACAATTGAACAGATCAAACAATGCTTTGGTGCCTGTACTTTCATTACCGTGCATCTGAGACCATAATAGTATCTTCTTTTTTCCAGTACCAATTTTTAATTGATAAATAGGTCTTTCTTGTTCTGAAGTGCCAATTTGTGATACTTTAAAAACACCTTCATGTTTTTTGAGTAATGCATTAATGTCGTTAAAACGAATCCATTTTCCGAAAAGCGAAGTTTCTTTTTCTTTTTTGAAAATGGATTCTAAAAAATCTACCGTTAATAAACTCATGATAATTATGCTTAAATCTTTGGTAAAAATAATGGAATCACATTTGTAATCAAACTAAAATGTTACAATTGTAAATTCATGAAATATTACAATTGTAAACAATTGATTTTCAAAAAATGATTACTTTTGTAAACAAAAAGTCAAAAGGAGTTTACATTACGATATAGACGAGAGATATCATATCGATTTTAACTATAATAATCAATTAATATATTGTTTTTTAGTTATTTACATTATTTAATTGAAGTTATTATTTAACTAAAAATATCTGATTTTCAATTAAATTAAAGTTTAGTTTTGTCGTTAAAATGATAAGTTTTACATTTGTAAAACAATAGCAAGTTACAATGATAAACAGTGATGATTTTACAAACCGGCTAAAGAAAGTGATGGAACACCATCAACTTTCGGCATCTACGTTCGCCGATAAAGTAGGTGTGCAACGTTCTAGCATTTCACATATTCTATCTGGAAGAAACAAACCAAGTTTAGATTTTATTCTAAAAGTGACTTCAGAATTTAAAGATGTAGACATTCATTGGTTGTTAAATGGAAAGGGAAATTTTCCTAAAGTGGAAGATGCAACAAAAAGTAGCACTACTACTCCATCATTATTTAATTCAGAAAATACTGGGAATGGAAAAAAAATACAACGAATCGTCGTTTTTTATGTTGATGGTACTTTTGATGAGTATCAGAAATAAAAGAAGTATAAAAAAACACAAATCTTACGACTTGTGTTTCTTTTAGTTTTAACTTTATTGTTCATTTTTAAGCCGTTTCGAATTTTGACTTCTCTAGAATTTTTAAAGCCTCATCAGCCAAATATTCAGTTAAACCAACTGAACCGCTTGTTTGAATCAACTTATCTTTTAAATACCTTGGTAAAGAATTTAAAGACTTGTCATCATCTATAATAACAAAATTATTATCAATTACTTTTCCATCAAACCATTTTAAAAGTTCATCTTTTCTGTTTAAATGATTTCTATTTTCTGGTAGTGATGTTATCTTGTTAATGTAAAGATTTCTCTTATTAAATATAGCGATCCATTTTTTTGAAGAATATAAAGACTTATGGGATGTTGTTAATACAATATCTGCACCAGACTTAGAAATAATTCTATCTAATGCTTTTATAGCTCTTGAACTAAAATTAGGAAAACCGTCTTCTAATATTTCAGGCCTTCTCCATGAATTGGCAGGAACCATTACTCCATCTATGTCTAAATATATCAACATATTACAAATATACTATTTAAAAAAAAATAAAAATGTAGAGGTCAGTAGTTAGTTACTTATTAAAAACAATAATTAACTAACTATGTCTGGTTGAGCGCAGTCGAAACCTATATAAGGAAGACCAATAATTCTCGATAGCTTTACTAGCTACTTTCAATGAAAATACATTTTCATTTTAGTAATGCTCGAACGGACAATAACGAATAACTCAAACATCTAATAAAAAGTGTTTTAAAATTTGTACTTAGTATGTATTTAGCTACTGACCTCTATAAAAATGTTTTATAAATTAGTATAAAAATAATCCAATTACTGAATCAAACTAGACATCGTTGTTTTAATAATTGCAATATTTCTTTGCTTATTAGAGTTTGAAGACTTTTCTTGATCTTGAATCATAGTTCTCATTAAATTGATGACCACTTTATCAAAATTAAACTTCTTATATTGATTTCCTTTGGCAACCATGTCTTCTACTAAGTTCTTTATAGCTTCCATATTATTGCTTTTAGAAACTTGTTTAAAAGCTTTTTCATATAAAACTTTCGTAGCATCGTCTCCCGATAAAAACATGCCGGAAACCACACTTTTAGCGATAAAAGGCAGTTCAGATTCATCATTTGCTTCAATAAAAATCTTTGTCAACGGAGTTGCTAAAATTTTTCTCACTTCATCTGGCAACTCTTTCGATTTTTTTACGGCCAAGTCTTTATCTACATAATACATAGCCACCAAAGCTTTGCCTAAAACCGCGTATGATTTGCTTTCTAAACCTTTTACAAATATTTGTTTCAGCTCTGGATCTGTTAATTTTCCTAAAGTTTGAATTGCTGCTGCTTGCACCAGTGTCTTTTTGTCTGAATTTGCGATTTGCATGATCTTCCTAATCGCCTCTTTTTTAGAAAACTTATTTATCAAATCTACTTTTTCTAATGCCAGGATTCTAATCTTATACGAAGCATCGTTCATCGCATTTACAACCGCATTAAAAGCATCTTTATCATCCTGTTTTTTTGCAACTTCTAACAAAGCCTCTCTTCGATGTGTATAGTTCTCAGCATTTTTCAATTGAAAAATATAATCACTTAAAATCTTGTTTTCATTGATTTCAGACAACAAAACGCCATCTGCATTTACTTGAATTAAAGTGGGTTGTATTTTGTAATTAAATGTAAAAGAGGCATCATTATCTTCTACAAAAACGGTTTCTCTTCTTCTTTTATTTCCTTCAAATATATCGATGCTTATAGGGAACTGAAAGGTTTCTGGCTGTAGCTGTAAAATATTTACTGTGACTGTTTTTCTCAATAAATTATAATCATAAGAAACATCAATTTTTGGATGATTTGCCCCAAAATACCACTGATTAAAGAACCAATTTAAATCTTTTCCCGTTACTTTTTCGAAAACCAAACGCAATTCATGTGCTTCTGCCGCTTTGTATTTGTACTCGTTTAAATAAGTTTTTAAACTTGTAAAAAAAGCTTCATCACCCACATAATTTCTCAACATATGTAAAATGGCGCCACCTTTGTTATAGCTCACCAAGTCGAACATATCTTCATTGTCTATATAATTAAAACGAACTAATTTCTTATCAGATTCTTGCCCTTCTAAATAGGTTTTTACGTTTTCATATAGATGCATTTCTGCATCCTCTTTTCCGTATTTATATTCTCGCCATAAATATTCGCTATAATTTGCAAAAGATTCGTTGAGTGTTAAATTACTCCAGCTTTCTGAAGTGACCAAATTTCCGAACCAATGATGAAATAATTCATGTGCAATGGTGTTTTCATGGGTGTTTTCATCAATTAATTGTCCTGGTGTTTGATAGGCTTGTTCCCCATGAACCACCGCTGTTGTATTTTCCATAGCACCCGAAACATAATCTCTAACCACAATTTGACTGTATTTATTCCAAGGAAATGCTACACCCAATTTATCTGAAAAGAATTGCATCATTTCTGGTGTATTTCCAAAAATATCTTTGGCATATTTTGCATATTCCTTTTCTACATAATAAGCTATGGGAATATTCTTGTAAGTATCTTTTACAATCTCAAACTCACCAACACCTAAAAAAACTAAGTATGGTGCATGTTTTTGATCCATTTTCCAATAATCGGTTCTACTATTTCCTGCACTTTTAGTCTGACTTATTAATTCACCATTAGAGAGTGTTACATATTTATTAGGAACGGTAATATAGATTTCTTGGGTAGTTTTTTGATTTGGCGCATCTATTGTAGGAAACCAACAACTGCTGCCTTCCGTTTCTCCTTGTGTCCAGATTTGTGTAGGTTTGTTCTTATCAAGACCTTGCGCATTTATAAAATACAACCCTTTGGCAGCTGTAATGGCTTTACTGCCTTTGTCTTTTACTTTCTCTGGTCTTGCGGTGTATTTTATATAGATGGTAAATGCTTCTTCTCTGGTAAATTTCTTTGGAAGTTTTAAGGTGATTTGAAAATCATCATAATCATACTCTAATTTGTTTCCGTTTAAAGAAACTTCGTGAAAAAGCATTGCTTTTGCATCTAAAACAAGCTTGTCTGTTGCATAAAAGTGTGGCTTTGTAGTAACCCAAGCTTCTCCATTTAATTGTTTTTCCGCAAAATTAAAATCGACTTTTAATTTGGTGTGAATTAAATCGTGTGTTTTTTCTCTTTCTGCCTTATAAGTTAGGTTATTTTGAGAAAAACCAACAGTGCTAATTGTTATAAAAATAAAAAGGAACCATTTTTTAAACTTCATACATATCATTTTCTTCTAATCTTCAAAAATAGTAATTATGAAGATAGAACCTGTTAATGAGCAGTTAAAATCAATTAAAAATACAAAGATGGAATTTGAAATCTTGAAGAAGGGAGTTTTAAGCGTTCAATGATCATGTTTATTTCAAACTTGAATCATTATAAAATCAGAAAAGCCTACAATTTCATGTGAAGTTGTAGGCTTTTAAATAAACTGTTTGAATTTTATTTATCAAACATCTTTGAAAATTGTTTGAGGGAAGAATTGTCTCTATCAAAATCCATACTATTTAATGTTTCAATAATTTTTGCAGGATTCATGTTTTCTCCTAGCAATCTTGCGACACCTACTCCTTTATCATCTCCATAACCAAAAGCAATTATTTCATCTACAGAATCTGTATCACCAGAATAATAAATTTTTACATTCATTCCTTTTGCCTTCATAGACATTAGGGTTTTATAATCATCATTGTCTGTAAAAATAGTTTTCAATTTTGCTTTTTCAGCTTTATAAGTAACGGTATTTTCTGCTGTTTTTGGTAAAAAAGCAACATTAATTTTTTTGATACTTTTAATGGTTTCTTTTACATCTTCAGAAACATCTGCTTTGGGCGAAAGTACAGAGCCTACGGGTAAATCTCCAGTATAAAAACCTTCTTTCCCACTGGTATCTACTAAATAGCTTTGTAAAGATTTTTCATTTTTACAAGAACTTACTAGAAGTACCAAAAAAAGAAAAGAAAGGATTGTTGTTATTTTTTTCATTGTGTTTTATTTTAAAAAAGTAACCTCGCGTTTTAAAAACCCGACTTTACAATCGTATGCTACTTATTTTTTTTAGTAAAAGTATCTGCTAAATCAGACATTTTATTGATGTCTATATTTCCTGTTAAAGAAACAATCATAGATTCTGCAATACCGTTTGTTTTCTTATCAAAACCTTTGATAAACATTAAAACTTCACTTACATAATCTTTGTTTTTTGAAGATTTTACATAAATTTTAATTCGAGAATCATCTTCTTTAATTCGCATCAACTCTGTTAAGTTTTGCTTTTTGATAGCCAATGTTACCATGTTGTTCATTTTTTCTGCAATCAAACTATTGTCTGTAGAAAACATTTTAAACTCTTTTAACTCTTGAACCATCTGGAATACTTTCATTCCTTCATTATCATCAATTTTTACATTTTTAAATTTAGAGATCAATTCGAAAGCATCTTTGGTAACAACTACCATATCTACTCCGTCCATATCTTCTAAAGTTTCAAAAAAGGACTGTGCGTTTGTTACTATTGGTGCAACAATAAACGCTATTAACATTATAATTTTTTTCATAATTTCTGTGTTTACTTGGTTTTACTAATTTTTACTTGGTTTTTATTTTAATATTTTATTTATTGTTTTTTCATAAGCATAAAGTGTAGTTACCGCAGTTTCTCCTTTTTGAAGGTTCTTAGACAATAACTCTAAACCCTTACTTACTTGCGCATAAATTCTCTCTGCTTCTTTTCGCTGTTGGTATTCATTGTATTGCTGTTTTCCAACAAATACACTGAGTAACAATACTACCGATGCTGCTACAGACAACCATTTAAAGTTTTTCTTTTTAGATTTCTTAGGTTCTAACCTTAAGGTTTTTGTAAACGTTTCATCTTTTGCAATAACAAAATAGTTAAATAGATATGTATACTCTTGCAAGTGCTGTGCCACATTACCTCCTGTAAAATAGTTTTTTAAGGTTGTTTCTTCTTGCAAAGTAGTTGTTGCATCTAAATACTTTTCTACTAATTTTTCTATGTTAGCTAACTCCATAGTTGTGTTTTTTTATAAGTTCTTCTCTAATTGTTTTTCTTGCTCTAGATAATGCCACTCTTACTGCTGTTGGTTTCATATCTACCATTTTACAGATTTCATCAAAGTCATATTGTTCAATATCTCTTAACTGAATAATAATTTTTTGTTGCTCTGGTAAGTTTTCTATCAATAAATGTACTTGGTTTACACTATCTCGATATTCAACCTTCTTATCTAAAGACGTTTCTTTCTCTTTATAATTACTGTGCACTAATGTTAAATTACTTGCTTGCTTAGATTTTAATCTATCATAACAATAATTCTTTGTCATGGTCATTGCAAATGCTTCTACATTATTATAGTCAGCTATTTTCTCTTTACTTTTCCATAGTTTATAAAACAGTTCTTGGGTAGCATCTTCAGCTTCTTCTGTAGAAACTAACAATCTTTTTGCTAATCTAAAGACCTTATCTTTAAATGGTAAAACAACTTTTAAAAAGTCTGACTGGTTCATTTTGGTTTGGTTGGTTATTTTTTGAAAACCCGCTATCTTTACATTTATATATTCGGGTTTACATCTTTACGACGAGTAACAATTTAATTTGTTACACAAGAATTTAAAAATAATACTATTTCTATCTATATTGCGTTAGAATTTACAAACAATTTATATATTTTTAAATGAAAAACCTCTTAAAAGCTTGCTATTTACTAATAATTGCTGTTTTATGTACGCATTGTTCTAAAGAATACGAGTTGCCCCAAGATTTAGTGGTGCATGATTTTGTTTGGAAAGGTTTAAACGCATACTATTTACATCAAGATGAAATTGCAGATTTATCTGACAGGCGTTTTAGTTCAGATCAGCAACTGAATGCCTATTTAAATACGTTTCCAGATTATAACGATTTATTTTCAAGTCTATTAATTTCTACAGATGTAAAATCGACTTTAATTGAAGAGTATTCAAACTTAGATGTAATCAACCCTAGAAGTGGTTTTTTAAATGGAATGGAATTCGGAATTATTGCGGAGCCAGCAAGTGATGTAAATGTAATTGGTTATATCCATCATATTTTACCCAATTCTGATGCAAGCACAAAAAACATTGTTCGTGGAGAATTTTTTAATGCAGTTGATGGCGTACAACTTACCAGAACCAATTTTGAAGATTTGTTAATTCGAAGTACAAATACTTTCGATCTAACGATGGTAGATTTTGATGGAACCACAGCCACACCAAATACAAAAATAGTGTCTTTAGAAAAACAAAATTACAATTATGATACTATCTTTTTAGAGAAAACGTTTTCTATTGGCGCAGCTCATATTGGTTATTTAATGTATCATAATGATTTTTCTAGAAATTCAATTGACAATTTAAATGATACCTTCTTAAATTTTAAAAACCAAGCAGTTAATGAGCTTGTTTTAGACTTGCGTTACAATATTGGTGGTGGTAGTTTTGCTAGAAATATTACAGACTTGGCCAGCATGATTACCGGTCAATTTACAGAAGATGTATTTATAAAAGAACAGTGGAATTCGAAAGCGCAAACTTGGTTTGTCGCAAATCAACCAGATTCTTTAATCACGAAATTTCCTGCAAAATTAAATAGTACAACAGATTTTAACAGCCTAAACTTAACAGATGTTTATATTGTTTTAAATGGAAATAATTTTTCTGGTTCCTCAGCCATCGAATTATTAATTAATAGCTTGAATCCGCATATAAATGTACATATTATTGGTACCAATACTGCAGGGAATAATACAGGAGCTATTACCTTATACAACTCTGAAGATTATGATTTTGAGTTAAGAAATAGCACACATACAGTTGCCTTGCAACCTATCGTGTTAAGTTTCTATAATAAAAACGACCAAACCTATGAAAACGGATTTACACCGAATATAACCTTATGCCCTAATGAAGATATTTTAAATTTAGGAGTGTTAGGAGAACGCTCAGAACCCATTTTAGACCGGGTTTTAGAGTATGTTACTTCTGGTGATACGGGCGTGAATACTGTTTGTAACCCTAATAATTATGAATTTTTATACCATTCTATAAATTCTCAGAGAGAAGCAGATAGTGGTGTATTTATAAAACAAAATTTACCCAATACCAATTAATATGAAAAAATATATTTTAGCAAGTTTATTATCAATTTTATTTTTAACAGTTTCTTGTAGTAAAGAAGATATTGACCAACTGCCTGATGACGCAACCTTAAATGATGAAATTAATGTCTTTATATGGAATGGATTAAATGATTATTATTTGTGGCAAAAAGATGTACCCGCTTTAGCCGATGGAAATTTAAACAACTTTATAAATGAAAACAGAAATGCTGAGCCAGAAAATACGTTTGATAATTTATTATTCCAACCAGGAACGGTAGACCGCTTTTCTTGGATTGTAGATGATTATATTGCTTTAGAAAATCAATTTCAAGGAATTAGTTTAAGTAATGGAATGGAATATAAATTATTTCAGAATAGATCTGGTTCAAATGGAGTTTATGGCGTTGTTTACTATGTGGTTCCTAATTCTGATGCCGCAACAAAAGGCGTTTTAAGAGGAATGGTTTTTAGTGCTATTAATGGAGTTCAAATAACAACTACTAATTTTAGAGACGTATTAGGCTTAGATAATTATACACTTAATTTAGCAGATTTTAATGCTGGAAACCCTATCATAAATGGAACAACAATAGATTTAGTAAAAGAACAGTTGCAAGAAAATCCTATTTCCATAAAAAAGGTTTTTAATGAGGGAAGTGACAAAATTGGATATTTACTATACAATCAATTTGCAAGCAGTTATGATGGTGAATTAAATAATGCCTTTGCTTTTTTTAAATCAGAAAATATTACAGATTTGGTTTTAGATTTACGATACAATGGCGGCGGAAGCGTAAGAACAGCAACCTATTTAGCAAGTATGATTAACGGAACAAATACTGGAAAAATATTTTCACAGGAATTTTGGAATGAAAAAGTGATGAAAGGCTCAGATCCTGATATTTTTCTAAATAATTTTACAAATCAAATTAAAAATACCGATCGAGATGGGAATGTTATTTTAGATGAACAAATAAATAGTTTGACTTTACCACGAATTTATTTTATTGTTTCAGATAACACCGCTTCAGCTTCTGAATTGGTCATAAATGGCATGAACGCTTATATTGATGTACATTTAGTAGGAATTAAAACAGTTGGAAAACAGGTGGGATCTATCACTTTATACGATTCTGATAATTTATTTAAGAGTGGTGCTAATTTGAATACAAAACATACCTATGCCATGCAGCCCATTGTTTTAGAGATTAAAAATGCAAAGGGAGAAAATAATGCAAATGGCTATGCACCTGACATTGAAATAGCTGAAGATTTTGGTAGGACTGATAATACAATTAATTTAGGTGTTTTGGGTGAAAAGTCAGATCCTTTGCTAGAAACCACAATTAATTTAATTATAAACGGTTTAAAATCTTCAGGAAAATCAGTATCTGCTTTTGAAGAGAAAGCATTTATAAATTCTAAACTTGAAGTTCCTTTTAGTCAAGAAATGTATGTGGAAGATTTTAGAAAATAAAAAAAATAAAAAATTCAAACTAAAAAATCCAGCTGATAGCTGGATTTTTTAGTTTTACAGCAAACTTATTTGTCCGTTAGAATGATCTTCTTTTTGATTCGGAATCTTTAAATCTAAATCAAATTCCTCGTTTATATTTTTTATAAAATGACCGGCCAAAAGTGGCGATGCCTCTTCTAAATTCTGATGAATAAAAAAGTGAATATTCTCTAAACCAGCAGCTACCCATTCCCTTAATTTTAAAATCCAACTATCTAATCGATCATAATCTGTAGGATGATTTGCCCCAACATATCTAATAAAAGTTTCATTATTTGTTAACCGATTGTGAATCATATCTCTTCTCCCTGCAGTATCTACCAACACATTGGCAATATTGTTTTCTTCTAAAAGTTGATAAAAATCGGTTGCTATTTCTTTGTCTGCAAACCAATCTTTATGGCGTACTTCCACAGCTAAAGCAAGATTTTTTGGCCAACTTTCTACAAAATTTTGAAGTACAGCAAAATTGGTTGGTCCAAAATTCGCATGCAATTGTAAAAAGATGGTTCCTAATTTTTCTTGAAGATTGCTAAAATTATCGATGTAAGAATTTGTGACTGCCTCTACTCCATTCAACCGTTTCCAATGACTAATTTCTTGACCTAATTTCGGAAAAAACTTAAAATTATTGGGTGTTTTAGAACGCCATTTTTCATATTGTTGTGCAGGAAAATTTCTATAAAAAGTAGCATTTAGTTCTATAGAATTAAACTGACTTGAATAATATTCTAGTTCGTCTTTTGTTCCTCTTGGATAAAATCCTTTTAAGTCTGCTCTATTCCATTTTGCACAACCCACAAAGATGGATGGTTTTGTTGCTTTTTGATATTTACTTAAAACCTCAAATGTTTTTGGGTCTGTTTCTGGCAATGAAAAATCAATATTCTCTGGATGTGCTACTTTTCCGAACTTCATATATTCAAATTGTCAATATTTTCTAAACCTTCTTCTATTTCTTGATCTGTTAAAACATCGGGTCTAAACTCACTCATTTTTTCTTCATCTTTAGACTTTGCATATTGAAAGCCAGATTCCCACCATTTTCGCATTAATTTTTTATCAAAAACTAATGAGTTTGTAGTTAAGACAGTAGGTGTATAATATAAGTTTAGTTTGATATCTTTATTAGAAGCCGCCAATTTACCAATGGTAATATTATGTCTCTCTACATGGGTTAACATAAAATCGAACACATCAAACAGTAAAGAAAAAGGATTTTTAGCGGGCATTCTATTAATTTGAGTTACTTCTGTTTCTAAAATAATCGCATCAATTTCTGTGGCGCCTCTTAAAATAGCTTCTCTAATAGGTACTAAAGAACCGAAACCACCATCTGCATATTGACAATGATCTTTTTCTAGCAAACTCATAAAAGGAACATAGTTGCAAGACCCCCAAATCCAGTCGCAAAAATCATCATAAGAACAATCGTTTATAGATTTGTATTCTATTTGATTTGCTGTTAAATTAGAGACTGTAACCACCACTTCTTTGTTAGCAGCTCTAATTTTTACATACATCTCTTTGGTAATTTTTTTCTTTATAAGCGCTCTTAGATTTTTACTTTCTCCAAAAGTTTTTCTCCCGTTTAAAAAATTCCAAAAAGTATTTAAATGGTTGATTGTAACTATTTTTTCTCCAGCAACTTTCTTAATATTAAAAGGATTGTTACTGAAAATTGTCTCTTGATTAACGTTGGTGTACAATTCTTTTAAACCATCTAACATGCCCAAAGCCAAATGAGAAACCATTAAACTTCCTGTAGAAGTTCCTAAAAAGAGGTCGTACTCTTTTTGCTCATTTTTCATTAAGTATTGTGCAACTCCACCAGCAAATGCGCCTTTACTTCCACCTCCAGAAATTACCAATGCTTTTTTCATTTTCTATTAAGATTTGTTTACTTTAGTCGTATAAAAATATAAAAATGAAAAGAATAATCGTCATTATTTTTACTTTCCTTTTTTTTACTTCTTGCAAACAAGAATATCAACCAAGAAATATTGAAAAAATTAGCATTCAGGAATTTAAAAAAGACAGCACTAGTATTAGAGCAATTCAAGTGGTAGATAGCGAAAGCGTTTTTTACGCCGGCTCCAGAGGAGATGTTGGCTTTACCACAGATAGTGGTTCTTTATGGAATGCTTTAAATATTAGATACCAAGATGCTATAATTCCTCATTTTAGAAGTTTGGCATTTAACGGAAACGATTATTTTGCACTGTCTATAGGAAATCCTGCGTTATTATATAAAATTTCTGAAGGAACATCTAGCTTGGTGTATAAAGAAGAAAATGAAAAGGTTTTTTATGACGCAATTACTTTTTTTGATGATAATTTACACGGCATTGCAGTTGGAGATCCTACAGAAAGTTGTGCATCCATACTAATTACCGAAAATGGCGGTGAAACTTGGCATAAAATTCCCTGTGAAAATTTACCAGAAATTATAAAAGATGAAGCTTTTTTTGCCGCAAGTAATACCAATATAAAAACAATTGGCAGCACCGTTTGGATTGCTTCTGGAGGCGCAAAAGCACGAATTTTAAAATCTACAAACTTTGGTAAATCTTGGGAAGTTTTTGACACACCAATTGTGCAAGGAAATGGACCACAAGGAATTTATTCAATTGATTTTTATGATGAAAAAAACGGAATTATCATTGGTGGAGATTATTCTAAACCTTTAGAAAACACAGCAAATAAAGCAATTACTACAGATGGCGGAAAAACCTGGCAATTGGTTGCAGACCATCAAAATCCTAATTATAAAAGTTGCGTACAGTATGTTCCAGATACTTCAGGAAAAGAAGTTTTTGCGGTAGGTAAAACAGGTGTTTCGTTTTCTAATGACGGTGGGAAAAAATGGACAACTATTTCTAAAGACAGTTATTACAGCATTCAATTTGTAGATAAAAATACGGCTTGGTTAAGCGGACATCATAAAATTGGGAAACTTGAGTTATAAAAAAATTACATTAAAGTTTTGTATTTTAAGTATTACTACACTCCTATTGTATGGTTGCCAACAAAAATCAGATGTAAAGAATGATTTTGAATGTAAAGAACGTTTTTTTACAGATTTGGAAGAAGTAATAGATGTAAAAAACAACTTTGTTGTTCAAGTTCCTAAGCATTGGAAAAAAAGTCTGTATACAGATGAAAGTCAATCTTCCATTTATTTTGCAGATACTACAAAACAATTAACAGAAGCAATTCTCTTAGACATAAATTTTATAACAAATTCGATACAGATAGATGATGTTTTCAAACTAAAAATTGAACAAGAGATTTTATCCGATAAATTAATTCAAATAAGATCAAAAGAAATTTCTTTCCTTCAAAAACCAAGTTATTATACCGTTTCAATCGGGAAAAAAGGAAAATTTAAATTGAGTTATACGTTTAGCTTCTGTTTTATTAATTTTTGATATACTGGCTTTTCTTCAACCATCCTACAAATCGTTT
>NZ_CANMVP010000043.1 GCF_947501385.1 uncultured Polaribacter sp. | reverse complement strand
ATATCTTGTCCTTCAAATTGTTCCATTATCCTAGTTTTATTGACTTAAATATACGGAAATTAAATGACTAACTCAATTTATTTATATCTTTGCTATAATGAAATTTTTAGCATTCATATTATCAATTTATATTTTAACTCTTAATTTAGCACCTTGCGAAGATTATGAAGCTGGAGCATTTAATGATGACATTGAACCAGAAATTTCACAAATATTTGATAATGACCATCAGCATCAAGATCAAGATTTAGATTTATGTTCGCCTTTTTGTATTTGTCAATGTTGTCATATCAGCACAATGAATTTCAAATTTGTAGATATAAAATTTAATATATTCTACATCTCTACACAAGACTTTTTCTACCAAAATGGAATAAAAAAAAGCTTCACTGCTTCAATTTTGCAACCTCCAAAAGTATAACTCAGTTTTTTTTAAGAATAACTACATCCTATTTTGAACCTTAATGGTTCTGTTCATTTCGAGTAATTTAATTTTATCTTGAATTACATCGAGAAGTTTAACTGAATTAATACAATTTTTATGCTTAATAAAATCATTAGGTATTCCATAACCCATAAATTGGTGATTGGTTTACTAACATTAGCGTTGATTATTACAGGAATCTATTCGCTAAAACAACTTCCAGTAGATGCTGTGCCAGATATTACTAACAATCAAGTGCAAGTCATTACAAATTCGCCAACGCTTGCTGCACAAGAAGTAGAACGCTTAATCACTTTCCCAATAGAATTAACGATGGCAACCATTCCACAAATTGATGAAATTCGTTCGTTTTCAAGGTTTGGTTTATCTGTAGTTACTATTGTTTTTGAAGAAAGTGTAGATGTGTATTGGGCGAGGCAACAAGTTAATGAACGTCTTGCAGATGCCCAATCTCAAATACCAAAAGGAATAGGTGAACCAGGTATTGCACCACTAACAACTGGGCTTGGAGAAATTTATCAATATGTAGTGACTACCAAACCCGGTTACGAAGATCAATACAATACTGTAGAATTAAGAACCATTCAAGATTGGGTAATTAAAAGGCAACTTTTAGGTACTAAAGGAGTTGCAGACGTAAGTAGTTTTGGTGGCTATTTAAAACAATTTGAGATAGCCGTGCGTCCAGAACGTTTAAACGCAATGAAGATTTCAATTTCAGAAATATTTAATGCTTTAGAAAAGAATAATCAAAATACTGGAGGTGCTTACATCGAAAAAAATGACAAAGCATTATTTATTAGGAGTGAAGGATTTGTAGCTTCCATAGAAGACATTGAAAATATTTTAGTAAAACAAACAGAAGACGGTATTCCTGTTTTAATTCGTGATGTTGCAAAAGTGCAAATTGGTTCAGCAATACGTTATGGAGCTACCACCAGAAATGGCGAAGGTGAAGTAGTAAGTGCTATTGTAATGATGTTAAAAGGAGCAAATTCTGCACAAGTCATATCAGATGTTAAAAATAAAATTGAAACGATAAGCAAAACACTTCCAGAAGGTGTTGTGATTGAACCTTTTTTAGACAGGACAAAATTGGTAAATAATGCAATTGGTACAGTAACCACAAATCTTGTAGAAGGTGCATTGATTGTTTTTTTTATTCTACTGTTATTATTGGGCAATTGGAGAGCAGGTTTAATTACGGCTTCTGTAATTCCGTTGGCATTATTATTTGCATTTTCTATGATGCACCTTTTTGGTGTTTCAGCTAATTTAATGAGCTTGGGTGCTATTGATTTTGGATTAATTGTAGATGGAGCCGTAATAATTGTGGAAGCTACTTTATTTCATTTAGCAGCATTAAAAATTAAACGGAAACTTACACAAAAAGAAATGGATGAAGAAGTATATCAATCTGCCAGCAAGATTAGAAATTCGGCAGCATTTGGAGAAATCATCATCTTAATTGTATATCTGCCAATTTTAGCTTTGGTGGGTACAGAAGGTAAAATGTTTGGACCAATGGCGCAAACCGTAAGTTTTGCGATACTTGGTGCGTTCTTCCTCTCCCTTACTTATATTCCTATGATGTCTGCATTGGTGTTAAGCAAAAAAACAGCTCACAAAGAAAATATTTCTGATAAAATAATGGCTTTTTTTTACAGAATTTACGAGCCAATTTTAAAAATTGCAATGCAAATTAGAATACTTGTAGTTTCATTAGCACTTATTTTATTTGTTATTTCTTTAGGTGTATATACCAAATTAGGTGGCGAATTTATTCCCACTTTAGAAGAAGGCGATTTTGCTGTGGAAACAAGAGTAATTACGGGTAGTTCACTTTCCAACACGATAAAAGCAACCACAAAAGCAGAAAAGATATTATTAGATAATTTTCCTGAAGTAGAGCAAGTGGTTTCTAAAATTGGTTCTGGAGAAATACCAACAGATCCAATGCCAGTTGAAGCTGCCGATTTAATGATTATTCTAAAAGATAAATCAGAATGGGTTTCTGCTTCCAACAGAGAAGAACTGGCAAACAAAATGGCAAAATCTTTAGAAGTTATTCCGGGCGTAACATTTGGTTTTCAACAACCGATACAAATGCGTTTTAATGAATTAATGACAGGTGTTCGACAAGATGTAGCAGTTAAAATTTATGGAGAAGATTTAGAACAATTATCAAAATATGCCAATCAAATAGGAAAAATAGCCGCTAATGTTGAAGGTGCAGTAGACATTTATATTGAAGAAGTTACTGGCATACCACAAATTGTAATTGATTATGACAGAGCTAAATTGGCAAAATATGGTTTAAATATTCAATCGGTTAATCATACCATTCAAGCTGCTTTTGCAGGTGCGTCCGCAGGTTTAGTATATGAAGGAGAAAAACAATTTGATTTAGTTGTCCGTTTAGAAGGAAACAATAGAACAAATCTTTCTGATGTTCAAAATCTTTATATTAACGGTGCAAATGGGCAACAAATACCGTTGCAACAAGTGGCGACTGTTTCTATAATTGATGGCCCTTATCAAATTCAACGAGATGATACACAACGACGCATAATTACCGCTTTCAATGTTCGAAATCGGGATGTAGAAAGTGTGGTGGAAGAAATTAGTAAAAAAATTGAAAGTCAGGTTAATTTAGCTCCAGGTTATAGCGTGAGTTATGGTGGTCAATTTGAAAATTTGGTAGAAGCAAATAAACGTTTATCTATTGCTGTACCAATGGCATTACTGCTAATTTTTATTTTATTGTATTTTACATTTGGTTCTATTAAACAAGGTGTTTTAATTTTTACTGCCATTCCTTTATCTGCAATTGGTGGTGTTTTTGCACTTTGGCTTCGAGATTTACCTTTTAGTATTTCTGCAGGAGTCGGATTTATTGCACTTTTTGGAGTTGCGGTACTAAATGGTATTGTATTAATTGCTGAATTTAATACACTTAAAAAGCAAGGTGTTTCTAATATTTTCGAGCGCATTTATCAAGGAACTAAAACCCGTTTACGTCCTGTTATTATGACGGCAACTGTTGCCTCTTTAGGATTTTTACCAATGGCATTGTCGCAAACTTCTGGTGCAGAAGTACAACGTCCTTTAGCTACTGTGGTAATTGGTGGTTTAATTACGGCTACTTTTTTAACATTAATCGTTTTACCAATTTTGTATTACTATTCAGAAACAAAACTAAAAATAAAACCGAATAAAACGAGTATTACAATGCTTTTATTCTTTATTGGAAGTGTATGTAGTATAAATGCACAAACCACATCCGAAGTAAAAGTATTTAACAATATTGAGGAAGTTATAGAAACTGCATTAGAGAACAACCCAAATATTAAAATATCAAAATTACAAACGGAACAAGAGCGAGCATTAAAAGGTGCGAGTTTTAATCTGCCAAAAACAGCATTTGATTTAAATTATGGGCAAACGAATAGTATTGTTGATAATGATACGCAGTTTAATATTAGTCAAACTTTTGCTTTTCCAACGCTTTATGTTAATCAAAATAAGCTATCAAAAGCGAAAATAAAAACGAGTGAAATTAATGAGAAAGTGATTAAAAACGAGTTAATCGCACAAATAAAATCGGTTTATTATGAGTTATGGTATCTTAAAAACAAACAAAAAGTTTTAGAACAGCAAGATAGTATTTATCAAAAATTCCAGTACGCAGCAAACCTACGTTTTAAAACAGGCGAAAGTAATGCATTGGAAAAAGCAACTGCAACTGCTGAATTAACAGACATTAAAATTGCGCTACAAAACAATATCTCACTGGTTAAAGCAACACAATTAAAGTTACAAAATTTATTGCTTTTAGATACATATGTAGATATTACCGTTGGTAATTTAGAAATGATTCCAAGTTTGTATTTAGAAAAAGTAACAGATACAATTTATGTTTCTAATAATCCTTTATTATCATTTTACAATTCAAAAATAGATGTTGCTGAAAAAGAACGTTCAGTACAATCTGCTAAAATGTTGCCAGATATTACTGTGGGTTATTTTAATCAATCTTTTAATGGAAACGGACAAACTACAAATGGTACGCCAACAGTGTATGATTCTGGAGACCGTTTTACAGGCGTAAAATTGGGTTTAAGTATTCCGCTATTTTTTAAATCTCATACTGCTAAAATTAAAGCAGCTAAATTTCATAAAATGGAAATAGAATCGCAATTAGAAGCAGTAACCAATTACACAAAATCACAATTACAAACAGCTTTAGAAACGTTAAAAAGAGATAAAGAAAACTTGATTTTTTATCGAATTAATGCGTTGCCGCAATCAAAATTATTATTAAAAAGTTCGCAAAGAGGTTTTGAAGAAGGCGAAATTAAGTATATAGAATATGTACAAGGTTTAAACAGAGCTTTAGCCATTCAAAATAAATATTTAACGTACATCAATCAATATAATCAAACCATCATTACAATTGAAAAATTGACAGCAAATAATTAAAAAGATGAAAAATATAGCATATAACATAGTATTATTTACGGTATTAATTTTAGTATTAGGATGTAAAAATCAACCTACAAAAGTGGTGGAACAAACTACTTCTAAAAATACCAATAATATTGAATTATCGGAAACACAGTTAAAACAAACTGAAATAAGAATTGGTAAAATTGAGAAACGCAAAATTGGTCACGAAATTTCAGTAAATGGAATGATAGATGTACCACCGCAAGGTAATATTTCGGTAACTGTGCCTTATGGTGGTTTTTTAAAACAAACCACAATGCTGCCAGGAACTAAACTCAAAAAAGGTCAAGTAATTGCTAGGGTAGAAAATCCTGAATTTATTGATTTTCAAAGAGCCTATTTAGAAACGTTAGCAAAAAATGACTATCTAAAAGCAGATTTTGAACGTCAGCAAACGTTAAATGAAGAAGAAGTAAGTTCGGCTAAAGTATTTCAAAAATCGAAGAGTAATTATTTGACGAATAAGGCAAATATGGAAGCATTAGAAAGTAAATTAAGATTGATTGGCATTCATCCTTCACGCGTAAAAAATGGAAAAATTTCTGCTGTTGTCAATATATATTCTCCAATAAATGGAATTGTAAGAGACGTTTATATAAATACAGGCAAATATTTTAATCCGCAAGATGTGTTAATGAATATTACAGATGCCTCTGATTTACACATAGAACTTAAAGTGTATGAAGACGATATTCCATTAATTAGAGTTGGTCAACGCATTCGTTTTAGACTTTCTAATGCACCTGAAAATTGGATGGAAGCTAACGTTTTTTTGATAGGAAATAATGTTCGTGATGATAGATCAATTACCATCCACGGACATTTAGAAGAAAAAAATGAAGCATTGTTGCCTGGAATGTTTGTTAATGCAAATATTGAAGTAGATACTTTAGAACAATTTGCTGTTCCAGAAGAAGCTATTGTTCGTTTTGAAGGAAAACATTATATTTTTATTTCTAAAGGAAATCGGAAAGAAGACAATCAAATAATGTCTGATTTTGAGATGCTTGAAGTAAATAAAGGAAATGAAGAAGAAAATTATGTGGCTGTTTCACTTGTAGATAATTCACTAAAAATGGAAGACTTAAGCATTGTTTTAAATGATGCTTTTACGCTTTTAGCAAAAGCAAAAAATAGCGAGGATGAAGGTGGTCATGGACATTAATTATATAAATATGAATGAAATAGAAAAGTTTTTTGCATCAAAAAAAATTAGAGTTACAGCAATGCGTTTACTGATTTATAAGTTTCTTGCAGAAAAAGAAGTAGCTGTAACATTAAGCGATATAGAAAATGCTTTTGAAAAAGCAGATAGAACCACTTTATATAGAACAATTAAAACCTTTGAAGAAAAAGCAATTGTACATCAAATAGACGACGGTACAGGGATTACTAAATATGCATTGTGTGAAAAGGGATGTAACTGTGAAATTGAAACTGATTTACACTTACATTTTCATTGTAACAATTGTAATAAAACAATTTGTTTAACTGATCATAAAATACCTCAAATCAAAGTCCCAGAAGGTTTTATTTCAGAAAATGTAAACTTGGTAGTAAAAGGTATTTGTGATAAATGTAGTGGACAATAATTGCACTTCCATTGCAAGCATTAGTATTATATGTTTACAGTCAAAAATAGGTAATAATGAAACTAAACCTTAAAATACCAAATTATTTAAAAGACGCTTTTAAGAGTGAACTTCATTTATATGAAATTGCTCTAACTAAAAGTGATTTTAAAAATGCTTGGTATCATTTAGAAAGAAGTCATATTATAGGTCAATCTTACCCAATCGAACACACCTATTCACACTGGTTAATGCTAAAGTTTGGTTTAAGACAAAAAAATACCAAAGAAGTATTTGGTCAAGTCATAAGGTTACTTGTTGGTGGTTGGAAATCATTTATAAATCACGTCCCACTTGGTAATACAGGAGGTGCAAATGTGCCACCATTAAAAACGATGCCAGTTCCTAATGATATTAAAATTTTATTCAATTCAAAATGAAAAAAAAGAAAGTTAATTTAAAAGATTTAAAGGCAAATACAGAAAAACAACATAATCACGATGATGGTCACAATCATAGTGGTCAATCTAACAATTATAAAGCTTATGTTCCAGCAATTATAAGTTTTACAATGTTAATTGTAGGTATAGCATTAGATTATTTCGATGTCGAATTTTTTAAAGATTGGATTCGCATTATTTGGTATGGCATCGCTTATTTGCCAGTTGGACTTCCTGTTGTAAAAGAAGGTTGGGAAAGTATTAAAAAAGGCGATGTGTTTACAGAGTTCTTTTTAATGTCCATAGCCACTATTGGAGCATTCATCATTGGCGAATATCCTGAAGGTGTTGCAGTCATGTTGTTTTACGCAGTTGGAGAATTATTCCAAAATGCAGCAGTAAACAGAGCAAAAGGAAATATAAAAGCCTTGCTTGATGTACGTCCTAATGAAGCTTTGGTTTATCGTAACAATGATTATGTATCTGTAAGTCCTGAAGCAGTTGAAATTGGAGAAAAAGTCCAAGTCCGTTTGGGAGAAAAAATTCCTTTAGATGGTATTTTGCTTTCCGAAAGGGGCACATTTAATACAGCAGCATTGACAGGCGAAAGCAAACCTGATACGATTGCAAAAGGCGAAAAAGTATTTGCAGGTAGTATTAATATGGATGGTGTTATAGAAATTGAAACTACCAAAGAATTTAAGGATAGTTCTATTGCCCGAATTCTCGATATGGTACAGAATGCCACAGCGCGAAAATCTAAAACCGAATTGTTCATCAGAAAATTTGCACGCATTTATACACCAATTGTTGTGTTTTTGGCTATTGCAGTTACATTTTTACCATACTTTTTTGTAGATGATTATGTGTTTAGAGATTGGTTGTATCGTGCCTTAATATTTTTGGTTATATCCTGTCCTTGTGCCTTGGTTATATCCATTCCTTTGGGTTATTTCGGCGGATTGGGGGCAGCTTCAAAAAATGGAATTTTATTTAAAGGAGCTTCATTCTTAGATGCAATGACCAAGATAAATACGTTGGTAATGGATAAGACAGGAACGGTAACGAAAGGTGTCTTTAAGATTAAGGAAATTAAAGCCATCAATTGGGATAAAAAAGAATTTATGAAATACCTGATGGCTATGGAAGAACAATCCACACATCCAATCGCAAAAGCCATTTTGGAATATAAAGATGAAGGCGCAGATTATGAGGCTTCCGAAGTATCCGAAATAGCAGGGAAAGGTTTAAAAGGTATTGTAAATGGTAAAACCGTTTTAGTTGGTAACAAAGCCTTAATGACTGCCAATAACATTAATGTTTTAGAGGAAACAGAAACTATTGTAGAATCGATTGTTTTGGTTGCTATTGATGACCAATTTGCAGGTTATGTTGTTATTGCAGATGAATTAAAGGAGGATGCAAAAGAAACGATTACTGCATTACATAAAGTTGGTGTCAAAAATATAATGATGCTCTCTGGCGATAAGGATTCCATCACTCAAAAAGTAGCTTCCGAATTAAATATCGAAATCGCTAAAGGCGGTTTATTACCTGAAGATAAATTGAATGAAGTTGAAATTTTAAAACAAAACCCTAATAATAAGATTGCTTTTATTGGTGATGGCATCAATGATGCGCCTGTTTTAGCAGCAAGTGATGTAGGCATTGCAATGGGTGGTTTAGGTAGTGATGTCGCAATTGAAACAGCAGATGTTATTATTCAAACTGACCAACCTTCAAAAGTAGTAAAAGCTATTCAAATTGGTCGCTCTACAAGAAAGATTGTATGGCAAAATATTGGATTGGCCTTCGGTGTAAAAGTAATTGTACTAATTTTAGGAGCAGGTGGTTTAGCTACAATGTGGGAAGCAGTTTTTGCAGATGTAGGTGTGGCGTTATTGGCGATATTGAATGCAGTTCGGTTGCAAAGAATGCGTTGGAGCTAAAGGTTAAATCTAACCTTCCATTTAGCACGGCATACATTTGCAACTACGGTCACGCTAAGCAATGGAGTTCCAATAGAGTCAGTAAGTAAAATGTTGGGACATACATCTTTAAAAACCACACAGCATTATGCAAAGGTTTTAGATAAAAAGGTAGGAGAAGATGAGAGTATTAAAAGAGAAATTTAGGGATAGAAATAGAGATGCTGTAGCATTAGGATATACAACTCTTAAAAGGTAAATAATAAAATCAATGCATTCAAAGTTTTACGAAGCTCAGAGAATCCAAAATTGACGTAAATGGCAAAGCTATCGAGAACTATATAGCTGCCACGGCTATTTAGAATCCCAATTGACATACTATAATTTTAGTAGTAATTCAAAAGATATGTAACGGCTAAGTGTCCAAAGCATGTCCTCAACTTGATTGGGGAAGCTTGCGGTCTGGACACGAAAGTGGAATATCTTTTAGAATTCAATAAAATTATAGGAAGTCTAGATTTTTGTTTCTTTTCATCGATGGAAAAGAAAAATAAAAAAAAGAAAATACAAACTTACGGTCAAAACAAGTAAAATAAAACTTCGGAGGAGAACTAGTTTCAGAAACTAACGGAATCTGAAAAATAAAATTCAAACATCTCAAAATAGAATGGGTAGCCACCGCCATAGCATCTGGCAGGCCTGCCTGTCCTGAGCTTGCCTGCCCTGAGCTTGTCGAAAGGTCGAAGGGTCGAAAGGGCTATCAAGAAAAGTATTAGAATAAAAAAATTAAAATAAATATCAATTTAAAATCTCACAGACAAGTATTAAAGATTTGGATTAAAAGTCAGAATTTAAACCGCCATAGGGTTTGCAGGCGAGCGTCAAATATTTGAAGGTTTCGTAAAAACAAATGCTGTCTGACGATGACTAAAAGGAAGAGGAGTTCATTTGTTTTAGAAATCAAAAATAAATTTGACCGCTGAAAACCCAAGGCTAGATTTTTTTGATACTTTTTTGATCAATGCAAAAAAGTATAGAATGAAAGAATAAAAGTGCGTCTTGGTTTTTGAATTATGTCATCTTGAGGCCTGAGATAAAAATTTATCAAAAAATTGTAATGACGTGATACAAATGCTTGTAAGCATGTCTGTTCGAGCATTTCGGAAACTTCGGAAGAGAACTATTAAGTGTTTTAAAATCAAATAATTAAACAAAAACGTCAATGGTAGCATTAATAAAATGAAAATACATTTTCATTGAAAGTAGCTAGCAAAGCTATCGAAAGATTATCAAGAAAAAGTATGAGAAAAAAAAACATGTCATTCCTATAAAGGCTGGCTAATTCGAGGAATCTCATAAATAAAAAAAGTATTAGAACTAAAAATAAATTTTTATTCTATGCGACCTTGCCCACTTCAAGTAGAAAACGAAAGGAATTTCACAAAAGTAAGTACCAATTGCCCCATGTTTTTATAAAACATGAGAGTAAAAATCTCACAACCATTCTTATAACTTAAAAGCTATTTTTTTAAATTAGTGAAACTCAATTTTTATTCCGTATTCGGAAGCGAAGCAATGAATTAAAAATTGCTAGCTGAACCTGCCTATGCCGGCAGGCAGGCTAATCCCGTTTTTTTTTAGCGGGATCTATGGGTTTTATTCCCCGATGCTCTGCGTCGAAATAAAAAAGAAATTTCTACTTGATACCTCGTGCCCTTGAGCCGAGGTTCATTAGTAAAAACAAAAAGCTTTGTGCCCTATCTTTTAATTTTTCTCTCAAAATAGAAAAAGCCTTCGACATTTGGTTTTCAACAGTGTTAACAGATACATTTCTATATTCAGCAATTTCAGTATACGTTAAACCATCACGTTTGCTCAATAAAAAAGTTTCTTTACACTTAGGTGGTAGCTGTTCAATTTCGTTTTCAATCATAACCTTAAGTCGTAACATATCCTTTGGGTCTTTGGTCTCATAAAAAGTATCCAATCCTTCAATATATTTCTTCTCTAAAGCAGAAACTGCAGTATGTTTTCTAAAGGAATCTACAAATTCATTATAAACAGATCTATAAAGATAGTTTTTAATAGAAATAGTGGCAGTTAGATTTTTACGTCGTTGCCATAACCTTACAATCACATTTTGTACAATATCTTCACTTTCAAAATTATCTCTGGCAAGGTTATTTGCATAAGCACAAAGTCGATCATAATACAGATCAACCAAGTAAGTATACGCAGATTCATCGCCTTTAATAAGGTGATCTACAATATTTTCTTCATTAAAAAAGTCTTTTTTCAAGAGATCAAGTGATGTTAATTGAAATACAAATGTAATTTTTTTTTTGATAAAAAATAGTGGGGTAATAATTTTGCTTCGTTATAAAGATATAAAAACATATCACAACAATGAGTAAAGATGTTAAAAAATTAATTGTAAAATTCATATCAAAAGAGGCCAATTTTGATGAATTGCAACAGTTAGAACTTTGGATTTCTAACCCCAAAAATGAAGCATTATTTTTAGAGTATATAAAAACAAATGCGTTTGTAAATATAGTGTTGAGTAAATATGATAAAGTAAAAGCAAAAGAAAATATCATCCGTCATATTAAGAAAGAAAAGGAAATGCTGTCAAGTAAGAATAAGCCTAAATGGAGTCAAAAGCTTAGATATGCAGCAGCAGCCTCTGTTGTATTAATTATAGCACTTACCATCTTTTTAAACAAAGGCGACAGCGAACCACAATTTACAGCACCCGTCATTGTCAACAATCAAATCCAAACTGGTACCAACAAGGCCAAACTCACCTTAGCCAACGGAGAAGAAATTCCCTTAATTAAAGGCGCTTCTTTCCAAAGTGTCAACGCCACCAGCAACGGAGAAGAAATCATTTACCAACCAGTAGCCAAAAGCCAAAAGCCAAAAGCCAAGAGCGGCATAGCCTACAACACCCTAACCATCCCGAGAGGAGGCCAATTTCAAATGACTTTAGCGGATGGCACCCAAGTATGGTTAAATTCAGAATCTCAAATCAAATACCCTGTGGCATTTCCAAAAAACCAAACACGACAAGTAGAATTAATATACGGAGAAGCCTATTTCGAGGTCTCACCAAGCACGAATCATAGAGGATCAAAATTTAAGGTAGTTCACAAAAAACAAGAAATTGAAGTTTTAGGTACTGAGTTCAACATCAAAGCCTATAAAGACGAAACCAATATGTATACCACATTGGTTGAAGGAAAAGTGAGGGTGCGAATTGAAAACGAAAATAAAATTCTAAAACCTGGTGAACAGTCTCAATTCAATACAGAATCAAAAATAATTCAAATTCGCGATGTGAATGTTTTAAGAGAGATTGCTTGGAAGGATGGAGTATTTAGTTTTAAAAATAAATCACTTAAAGAGATTATGGTGGTTCTATCTCGTTGGTATGATATGGAGGTACAGTTTGAAAACAAAGCACTTGAAGAAATTACTTTTAATGGTGGTTTGAAGAAAAAGCAAAGTATCATAGAAATTTTATCTGCGATCCGAAATATGAATAATATTACTTATGAAATAAAGAATAAAACCATTACGCTTAAGTAACTGTTGAAAAAGAAGAGAGATAAAATTTAATTAGTAGGTCATTTAGACAATAGAAGGAATATATATCAATAACTAAAATATCGAAACATTATGACATAAAAGTAAACAGAAGAAAATCTTGTCTAAGTAGATAAGATCTCGATATCCATCGAGCTTAGTTTGACAAAATATTTAAATGCAAAATATGTGCTAATAATTCACAGTCTCACTAAAAGAAAAAAGGAAAGAAGGCCTAATCTCTGACAATACAAACCTTCATTTCCTCATTTTGATGTATCAATTAATTTATTAACTAACACCTAGCAAATTTATGAAAATTAAATTAAAAATGTTGCCATTTCCAGCAGGAAAGAGGCTCTTAACTTTCATTATGAGAACATTTATTTTCTTATGTTGTACCGCCGTTTTTAGTTTCTCATCAGGTAATCTCCTGTCACAGAATGCTAAAGTTGTCATCAAAACCAACAAGACAGTTACAGTTGAAGAAGTTTTTGAGCTCATTAATCAACAAACTGACTATTCTTTTATATATAGATCTGATTTGTTTAAAGGCTTCCCAAAAGTACATCTTAAAAAGGGAAAAATACGGGCAAACATGCTTTTAAAACAGAGCATTGCAAGTAAAAATTTTAACTTTATTGTGACTAAAGAAAACACCATCCTTATTAAAGAAAAAACAAAAAACGACTACAAACTCCAAAGGAAAATTGAAGGGATCGTAAAAGATGAAGATGGCACACCCTTACTAGGAGCAACCGTACTTATAAAAGGTACTAATAAAGGTGTTATTACAGATTTTGATGGTAAATATACTATAGATGCAAATGTAGATCAAGTACTGGTATTTACTTATCAAGGGAAAAAAAAACAGGAAATAACAGTATCCAATACTACCATCATTAATGTTACGCTAATAGATAGTATAGAAGCTTTAGAAGAAGTAATTATTACAGGTTACTATTCACTCCCTAAAGAAAGAGCAACCGGGTCATTTAGCCATATTAAGGCAGATCAGTTAGAAAAAATCAATAGCGTAAGTATCAAAGATAAAATTGAAGGTCTTGTTCCTGGTTTATTATTTGAGCCAAACTACAGTGCCGATCAAGGACCAACTACAGATCGAAGCCGAGGCTTAGTGATTAGAGGTTCGAGTACATTAGGCAATAATGCGCCTTTAATTGTAATCAATGGCTTTCCCGTTATTTCTTCTAACGGTGTGGATCCTTGGTCTACTATAAACCCAAACGATGTTGAAAGTATAACTATTTTAAAAGATGCGGCCGCAGCTTCAATTTGGGGTGCACAGGCGGCAAATGGAGTTATTGTGATAATAACCAAATCAGGCAAATCAGCTCGTAAAGCACAAGTTGATATATCTTTAGAATACATTCTATTACCCAAACCTGATTTGTTTGAAATTCCTTTTGCTTCAAGCGCAGAATCTATTGAAATTTATAAATCACTATTTCTTGACACCAATTATAAGGATCAGTTAGCACAACCTTTTTTCAGAAATAGATATGAGTTTCCTAAGGTGATCGATGTAATTTTACAAATAAAAACAGGAGAAATTTCACAACAAGAAGGAGATAGACGCCTCAGTCAGCTATCTAAAATAGATGTTCGACGCGAGTTTTCTGATTTATTCCATAGAATGGAAACCAGTAATAGAATAAACGTTTCTTTTAATAAGGGTGATGACGATTATAGAATTCGTGCATCCCTTATGGCATTACTAAATGATAAATTTGCAAAGGGTGACGCGAACGAGCAACTCATAGGAAATATAACCAATACCTTCGAACCAGTTGACTGGTTTAGTGTTGATTTCGGAGTTAATTTTTCCATTCTCAAACAAGAAAAGAATGGAGTAGCTATTGGTGAATTAAGTAATATTCCACAAATGTCTAAAATTTTAGATGAAAATGGAGATTATATATCCATGATTAAAAATGATTATACAGACAGCTATTACGATGTGCCAACAGAAAGAAGGCAAAGTCTAGTCGATCAATACAACCTTCCGTACGATTGGGATTGGAATCTGAAACGTGATATAGATAATAAAGACATTACAGACAAAAAGAATGATCTTCGTTTAAATGCTAAAATTTCCTTTAAACCATTGAAAGATTTAAAAATCGATTTGTCTTATCAATACCAACAAAATACTTCTTTGTACAGTAATTATATGAATGAAGAGTCTTGGTATGTTAGAAATGCAGTCAATGAATTTGCGCGCCCTGACGGATCTTTTCCTATTCCTGCGGGTGGAATGTTGTATGAAAGACGCGCTAGTTTTACCTCAAATGACGGGAGGTTGCAGGCAAGTTTTGATAGAACTTTCGGTGACCATAGCATCAGAACCTTGGCGGGCTTTGAAATTAGAAAAAATTACTATGAAAGCCTGCCTTACGGATTCTATGGATATGACCCACAAGCATTGACCCAAATTACGGGATTGAATTTTCAAGATGAGATAAATCCAAGAATTACTGGAGAAAATGAGTGGAGAGGGAGTATTCCTCCGATTCCAACCATCCCTAAAACCAGTGTTACAATTCAAGGGAGAGACGACCGATTTATTTCGTACTATGGCAATGGAGTATATACCTATAAAAACAAATATGATCTTACAGGAAGTATTCGAATAGACAAGACAAATTTATTCGGTAGATCTCCCTCTTATAGAGACTTACCTCAATGGTCTGTCGGCTTAGGATGGACGGTGAACAGAGAATCTTTTTTTAATTCAAAAAGCATAGACAAATTACGCCTTCGAGCATCTTACGGGTGGAATGGTCACATTGATAAATCAGCAAGTCCGTATATTAATGGAAGACCCTGGGTGGACCCAGTGAATCAATTACAGTATGCGGCAGTATTGTCAACACCTAATCCAGGCTTAACTTGGGAGAAAACCAAAACATATAATCTAGGTGTAGATTTTTCGTTGTTTAATCGAAGAATTCAAGGGGAAGTAGAATATTATAGCAAACAATCTGAAGATGTTTTAACAGATATTGCGGTAAATCCAACATACGGGTTTTATTATGACGAGGCAACTTTAAACGCTGGAAGTATTTCAAATACTGGACTTGAAATTGACATCAATGCTTTAGTGATTGATAGCAGTGTCAAATGGAATTCTGCTATAAACTTTTCATACAACAAAAATGAAGTGCAAAATGTAAAGTCAACCAGCTCAAATATATTTTCTAGAACTAGTGGTTCGCAATTTAATCCTGTTGCTGGTCAACCTGTAGATTATTTAGCAGTAGCTGAATGGGCAGGGTATAATGATGACGGATTACCACAAGTATACTTGGATGGTGAAATTACCGATATTACAAATATTAGCTATAGTGGTGTAGATGTAGATAAACTATTCAAGTTTGTAGGACAGCGCTCTCCAAAATTCTTCGGCTCTTGGAACAATGCAATCTCTTTCAGTAATTTTGAATTTTCTGCAAGGCTACTATACAGTTTCGGTCATAAAATATTAAAAGATGCGCCACCAAGAAATTTGCTTTACAATTATCAAGGCTATAGGAATTTTGACACATTCAATACAAATTTACTCGTAAACAGATGGAGACCAGATACTGATAATGAAAATGCTTCTATGTATTCTTTAGATACTAAGGTAACCGGGTATACAACTACGTTAACCAATGATTATATAGCGCAATACAATACAAATAATGTTTTAGATGCGGGTCAAATTAGATTACAACAAGTAAGTTTAGCCTATAGAATTCCAAACGAATTCCTCGGTGGAATTCGCAGTGCAAAAATTCAGTTTCAAGCAAGAAACTTGGGGCCTATTTTTCTTAAAAATAAAGAAGGGGTTGATCCTTCCTTTCCTAAATACAGTTCTTCATTATATTCAGCATATTTTAATGTGATTAGAGATAGACCTGAATATTCCGTTGGATTATTCTTAAACCTTTAAACAAACTCAAACGATTAGATGATGAAAAAATTATTAATATTCATAGTATTGTCGACATGTTTGATTTCATGTAACGACTTTTTAGAAACCTTTCCAAAAGGACAGATTGTGGCCAAAACAACAAGCGATTTTAGATTGCTTTTAGATAATGCCGACACGAGATATACACATAACTTATCACAAACTTCTATATATATAGACGTGGTTTCTGATGATTCTCAAGTATCCTATGATACTTGGGTAGATTGGATTGACAAACGTACGCATGTAAAACAATTGTATGCTTTTGAAAAGGAAGTTTGGTTACCAGATGGAGCTAGCGGAGATGTGGTTTGGAAAAATGCCTATTATATTAGTACTTTAATCAGTAATATTTTAGATGAAATATATAGAGCTGATGACAATCTTCGCTTGCAAATGCAATTAACTGCAGAGGCTAGAGTGCACAGAGCCTATGCCTATCTTACGCTGGTAAATACGTACGCAAAGCATTATAATGCAGCTACAGCAGCAAGTGATCCTGGAGTGCCTTTGATTCAAAATCCAGTAGATCTTCCTAGTTTAGAAAGAGCAAGCGTTCAAAAAGTGTATGACTTTATTTTGGCAGATTTATTAGAATCAGTAGATGATTTGCCCGAAGAGGTATCACAACAATACAGTCACCGTCCAACAAAACCAGCGGCATATGCAATTTTGGCCAGAACCTATTTATATATGGGCAATTATGAGGAAGCAGCATTATACGCAGACAAAAGTTTAGCGATGCACCCTTTTTTATATGATTACAACACGATTTATACGGGCAATGCTAGTAGCGATAACCTGATAGGTATTTCACGTACAAATGATCAAGAAATGTTATTGCACAAAACAACCACGAAAGGAGCTCACTTAAGAGAATACATGCAACTAGATACCATAACTTTTAATACTCTATACAGTGATTATACGATTGTAGATACAACCACAACGCAAAACCGTGATTTAAGAAGGCCTTTATGGTTTAGCAACTTAAATGAAAATGGAAAACTATTAAGTGAAAGAGTAGCCTATGTTTTTTCAGATGCAAGTCACCGATATGCGGTAGACAATGATGGAAATGTGGATTATACATCTGTTGCCACGCCAGAAATGTATGTGACAAGAGCTGAAAGCAACGCACGTTTAGGAAAATTACAAGAGGCTATCAATGATATTAATGAGTTGCGAAAGCACCGTTTTAAAACAGGTTCATATACTGATGTAACTTTAACTGATTTGGAAAATAATCAACAAAAAGTAATAGAAGAAACTTTGTTAGAAAGAAGACGAGAATTGTATGGAAAAGACCTCAGATTATTCGATATAAAACGGTTGCAATTAGCTGTAGAACACAGTTTGGGTAGCGAAACAAAAAGCGTTCCAGCAAACGATCCTAAACTTATATGGCCAGTACATTATGAATACTTGAATCTAAACCCAGAAATAGGGCAAACACCACGTTAATTTGTTAAGAATTATAAAGACAGCATAAAACATGACAAGTAAAAACACTTTAAAACTTCTGATAGTCAAAAGTATACTAATACTCTTAGCTATAAGTTCGTGTACCGATAAAAAAGTAGCAGATACTAAAATTTATATAAAAGGAAAATTGAGTAATTACGATCAAGAGCAAGGTCTCATCAAATACGATGAATATGGATTGCTAAAAAAAACAAGAAAAAAGAACTTTGAGGTAGACAGCACAGGGCAATTTAGTTTTAGTATTGAAGTAGAAAAACCAATAAAAGCAACCCTTGATTTTGGTAGAGTAATGTTTAAAGGGAATGGGAATAACCGTTATATTTATGTATATCTTAAACCAGGGGATAGTATTGATATAAAAGCAGATATGGATGTATTATCTGGCAATGATATTATAAAAAATAGCTTACAACTTTCTGGCTCTGGTGCAGTAAATAGTTTATTTGTGAACCAAGAAGACTATACGTTTAATTCTTACGCACAACGTAGGCATAATAATTATCTTTTTATAGTAGAAAAAGATGCTGCAGCCTATATAAAAACGGTAGATAGTATCCGTAATCAAAAACTAGCCTATATAAAGGATTATCAAAGCAGGCAGCCTTTAAGTGATCAATTGGTAGAAATATCAAAAGATGAGTATCGTAATTTAGCAGTTATCAGGAAAATGAATTATCCTTCTAGCCATAAAAACTACACGAAAGGAAAAGCACCTATTTTGCCTAACAGCTATTATGATTTTGTACCCAACGTTAAAATTAGCAAAAATTTAGAAGAAAAAGGGTTGCCTTATCTTCGTTTTGTACATTATTTTATCACTAATAAACTTAAATTAGAAGAGAAAAAAGGGTACAATCAAGGGTTCTTAAATTTTGTAGATCAAGAGTTGACTGGAAGAACCAAATACATATACTTGGCATATTCTCTAGGGGTTGATTTTAAGGCAGAGGTTTACAATCAGTTTGATGAAGATGGTCCCTATGATGATTTAACCAAAATAGTAGCTGATAAATATGGGCATTTAGAAAAAATGTTACCCGGCAAACCTTCTCCAGTAGCTAATTTTTTAGGCATTGAAGACAAACTATTTACTTCAACCAATTTATTTAAAGAATCCTATACGTACATAGATTTATGGGCAACATGGTGTAAACCTTGTATTGCTGAATTTCCATATATTGAAAAATTAAAGAAACAATATAAAGATAAAAACATAGCATTTGTTAGTATTTCTATGGACAAAAATAAGTCAGATTGGGTAAATTATGTTAAAGATAAAAAGCTAGACGGAATTCAGTTATGGCTAGATAAAGAAAATAAAAAAATTATAGATGATGGGTATAATATCACTATGATTCCACGATTTGTTTTACTAGATCCCGCAGGAAAAATTGTGTCTGCAAATGCACCAAGACCTTCAGATGAAAAATTGATAAAATTGTTTGATGAATTAGATATTTAATTTGAAATAATTGGGTCTCTATCGTAGAGTTTATAATAGACTGCACATCTGCGCTATTTGGAAACTTTGATTTCTTAGGTTTAGCGAAGCTGAACTTATGTTTCTTGCAGGTCATTTTTCACTCGTTCCAATAAATTAACCTTTACAGAAATGACAGGAAGAATCTTATGATTTTTTGTAAGGATTTCATTATCAGTATAACAATCTAGAAGCAAATAAAGAAATACTCAATTTGTATAAATTTATGATGCAACTTCAAACCCTTTTTACAAATTAATTTTGTTCTAAATAAAATAAGAAAACACATTTCTTTAAGGGTTTTTAGTTTTAATGCGTCTTATACATGATTTTACCCCCACTAATGTCACAAGAATTTATTATGAATCCCAATTTAGTATCCTCCGGTGTGGTCAAAGACTCTTTTGATAGAAGAGAGAGTAATGCAATTAAAATGTTTGCTACATTCGCATTTCCACAATCAAAATATGCAGAGATGCTACATTTGCCACATGGGTTAAAAGGCTATTTCGATTTAGCACAAGCCAAAGTTTGTGCCGATGTACAAAACAAACCTATTTTCATTGAGTTTACAGGACAAGGTTGTGTGAATTATAGGGAAATGGAAACACGTGTGTGGAGCAATCCAAAAGTCTTAGAAATTTTAAAAAATGAGTATGTGTTGGTTGCCTTGTATGTCGATGAAAAACCAAATTACCAAAAGAAGATTGGTATATTTCAGAGTATGATAGCAAAACCAAAAAGAGCATAGGCAAGCAAAACACCGATTATCAAATTATCAAATTCACCAACAACGCACAATCATATTATGCAATCACAAGTCCCGATGGTAAAATATTAGTACCACTAAAGGCCTACGATTTAGAAGCAGAAAACTTTATTTATTTTTTAAAAAGTGGCATCAAAGAGTTTCATAAAATAAATTAAAATATAAAACCATGAAAATATATAACAAAAATCCCGTGTGATTACTATTAATTGTAACGACAGCTGACAGTTACCCCGTCATTCCGAAAGCTACTGAAATCAAAATGTTTTGATTGAAAGTAGCTAGCGAGGCTACCGACGAAGAATCTCATATTTATAAAAAAGAGATATGAATACAAGTTCAAAATAGCATATGATAGCCACCGCCATAGCATCTGACAATTACGTTGTCATTCCGGAGTTTATGCTGAGTGAAGACGAAGTGGTGGCAGGAATCCATAACCT
>NZ_CANMVP010000042.1 GCF_947501385.1 uncultured Polaribacter sp. | reverse complement strand
TTTTGATTTATTATTGCACAGAGATTCACAGCGTTTTTTCGCAGAGATTCACAGAGAAAACAGGACCCTAATTTCACGGATTTCACAAATAAACGTGGGGATGATGCAGCCGTTGGATTTTGATTTATTATTGCACAGAGATTCACAGCGTTTTTTCGCAGAGATTCACAGAGAAAACAGGACCCTAATTTCACAGATTTCACAAATAAAAAAGATGCCAACGGATGTCATTTCGAAACTTTCCTGAGGAAGTTAGATGAGCTTTTCTAGCCTCCGAAACTTCGGAAGAGCAATCTTAAAATTGAGATGCTTCCTCATTCTTCGTCAGAATGACAGTCATTAAAATTATGTAACTTTGTAACTTTAAATATTTAATATCAAACCTTTAATATGAAGACTCAACCCTTCCACCTTGCAATTCCGGTTCAAGATTTAGAAAAATGTAGCACTTTTTACAGGGAGATTTTAAACTGTAAAGAAGGGCGTTCTACCGAAAATTGGGTAGATTTTAATTTCTTTGGACATCAATTAGTTCTTCATCAAAAAGAGGATTTTAAGGCTAAAAGAATTTCAAATCCTGTTGATGGTTATGATGTTCCCGTTCCGCATTTCGGAGTGGTGTTAACTTGGGAAGATTGGAACTTGTTAGCCGAAAGACTAAAAGCTGCAAATACAACATTTGAAATTGCACCTTGCGTTCGTTTTAAAGGAAAAGTGGGCGAACAAGCAACCCTATTTTTTAAAGACCCAGAAAATAATGCGTTGGAGTTTAAAGCTTTTAAAGATATAGATCAGTTGTTTGCAAAATAAGCAAAATACTTCTTTAACATATCATTCCATTTTTTTTAGTTGATTTTTTTTACCTTTAAGAAATGAATCAAACCCAACTTATCATGAAAAAAATACTCTTTATTTTTTCTATTCTAATTTCTTACACAAGTTTTTCTCAAGGAACGCGATTATTAAGACAACCAACACTTTCTAACTCAGACGTCGTTTTTGTGTATGCTACAGATTTATGGAAAGCTTCGTTAAATGGAGGAAATGCAATTCGTTTAACTAGTGACGAAGGCTATGAATCAGATCCTCATTTTTCTAAGGACGGGAAATGGATTGCATTTACGGCACAATATGATGGAAATACAGATGTATTTTTAGTTAGTGCAAATGGTGGCGAACCAAAACGATTAACATACCATCCTTCTGGAGATTTCGTACAAGGTTGGACACCAGATGGGAAAATTCTTTTTCGTTCTAGCAGAGAAGGAAAACCAACCCAAACGAATAAGTTTTACACAATTTCTATAAATGGTGGAATGCCAGAAGCTTTTGAAATTCCAAGAGCAGCGTATGGAGAAATTTCTGAAGATAATACTTACATTGCCTACACTCCTATTACAAGTTGGGATGCAGAATGGAGAAATTATAGAGGCGGACAAGCAATGCCTATTTGGATTGTGAATCTAAAAACAAAAGAACTGATTAAAACTCCACAAACAGATGGAGAAAGACATGTAAACCCAGTTTGGTATAAAAACGAGGTGTATTATATTTCTGAAAGAGATTATACGGCAAACATTTGGTCTTACAACTTAAAGACCAACCAAGAAACTCAAATTACATTTCATAAAAAATTCGATGTCAAAAATATTGATGCAAATACGAACGGAATTGTTTATGAACAAGGTGGTTTTTTACATTTGCTAAATCCTGATACGAAAGAAACCAATCAAATTGTTATCAATGTAAAAGGAGATTTAAATTATTCGAGAACAAGATGGATGGATGTTAGCGGAAGAAATTTAACAAATCCGAATGTTTCACCAAAAGGAAAAAGAGCCATTTTTGAATATAGAGGTGAAATTTTTACGGTTCCAAAAGAAAATGGAACTTGGCGAAATTTGACCAATTCTTCGGGTGTTGCAGATCGTTCACCTATTTGGTCTCCAAAAGGAGATAAAGTTGCTTGGTTTTCTGATAAAAACGGAGAATATGAAATGGTAATTGCAGATCAAAATGGTGCTAATAAAGAATTTATAAAATTACCAAATCCTACTTTTTATTTTCAGCCAGATTGGTCTCCTGATGGAAAATACATTGCGTACACAGATACTAATTTTGTGATTTGGATTATGAATATTGAAAACAAAAAAATCACAAAGGTAGATGCAGATGGCTATGCGCATCCGAATAGAACCATGAATCCTAAATGGTCTCCAGATAATGATTGGATTGCCTACGCGAAACAAAATAACAACAATTTCAAATCTATTTTTGCATATCAAATAAGTACAAAAAAAATCATACAAATTACAGATCCTATTGCAGATGCTATTTCGCCAGTTTGGGATGCTTCAGGTAAATACATATATACCTTAGCGAGTACAGATTATGGTTTACAAACAGGTTGGCTAGACATGAGTTCTTATGACCCAAATGTAACAAGGGCGCTCTACACAGTTGTTTTAAACTCAAAAGACAAAGCGCCTATCTTACCAAAAACCGATGAAGAATCCGCAAAAAAAGAAGAAAATAAAAAGGATAAAAAGAGTGATAAAGATGATAAGACAGCTGAAAAATCGTCAAAAGTAGAAAAAGTAATTATCGATGAAAATGGTTTATTTGATAGAGCTGTCGTTTTAAAACTACCTGCAAGAAATTATGTAGCATTATTAAAAGGGCCTAAAAATAAAGTATTTATTGCTGAATCCATCCCTAACTCTCCTGGATTAACAGTGCATAGCTATGATGTTTCAAAAGAAAAAGCAACCGTTTTTGCAACGGGTGTTTCTTCTATGAATGCCTCTAATGATAGAAATTCCATTTTACTCTCTAAAAGAGGAACTTGGAGTTTAGAAAGTAGCAAAGCTGCAAAAGCAGGTAAAGAAACATTGAAGACCAATATGAAGGTCAGAGTAGATCCAAAGGCAGAGGCACATCAAATTTTTAAAGAAGGTTGGAGATATATGAGAGATTTTTTGTATGTAGATAATGTTCATGGTGCTCCTTGGAATGACATTTATGATTGGTATGCTCCATGGATAAATGATGTAAAACATCGTTCAGACTTAAATTATGTGATCGATATTATGAGTGGTGAAGTTGCTATTGGGCATTCTTATGTTTCTGGAGGAGATTTCCCAGATGTTGATAGAGTTCCTGTTGGTTTGCTAGGTGCAGATTTAGAAATAAGCAATAATGTATACCGTTTTAAAAAAATTTACAAAGGAGAACGCTGGAATCCTAATATCTCTGCACCCCTTGGAATCCCAGGAATAGATGTACATACAGGAGATTATTTATTAGCAATTAATGGAGTAACGCTAACATCAGACATGAATCCTTATCAATTATTAGAACAAACTGCAGGAAGAGAAATTTACATAAAAGTAAATGACACACCTTCAGATAAAAATGCCAAAACAGTTTTAATAACACCCACTTTTAGCGAGAGAGGTTTACGATCTATAGATTGGGTAGAAAGCAATAGAAGAAAAGTGGATGAACTTTCTAATGGAAAATTAGCTTATGTGTACGTTCCAAATACTAGCAATCCAGGTTTTACTTCTTTTAATCGTTATTATTTTTCTCAGCAAGATAAAAAGGGAGTTGTGATTGACGAAAGAAATAACGGTGGTGGTTCTGCAGCAGATTATATGATAGATATTATGTCTAGAGAAGTGGTTGGTTATTTTAATAGTAAAAGTGAAAGCAGAAGACCTTGGACTACTCCAATGGCAGGAATTTGGGGGCCAAAAGTGATGATTATTAATGAACGAGCAGGTTCTGGGGGAGATTTACTTCCATATATGTTTAAAGAGAAAAATTTAGGTCCTTTAGTGGGTACTAAAACTTGGGGAGGGTTAGTAGGAACTTGGGATACTCCTCGTTTTATAGACGGAGGAAGAATGGTTGCGCCAAGAGGTGGTTTCTACGATGTTGATGGTAACTGGGCTGTTGAAGGCGAAGGTGTTGCGCCAGATATTGAGGTGCATCAAAACCCTAAAGAAGTCATGTCAGGCAAAGATCCTCAATTAGAAAAAGCAGTGGAAGAAGCTTTAAGACTTTTAAAAGGAAATGAATTTAAAATGAAACCAGAGCCAAAAGCACCCATTCGTTCTAAAAGACCCAAAGGATATAAAAGAGACCATTAATATTTTAATAAATAAATTCCCGCTTCTAATGCGGGGATTTATGTTTACACCCGTTGTGCATTTTGATAAATTCTGTCAATTCGAGCGATTATAATGACGTAAATTAGTCTATAAATATGTCTGTTCGAGCGCAGTCGAGAACTATTAATCTACTTGAAATCAGATAATTATATAAACACGTCAATGGTAGTGAATTTCACGATTGAATTAAGTGAAATTTGTATCGAGAATAAGAATTTTCGTTTCTAAACTAGTTCTCGATACGATTTTTTTATCAAAAAATCACTCGAACTGACATTTTAGAATACATTTAACTCAAAATGCACAACGGGTGTTTACCTATAATTCTAAAAATAAAGATTGACAATAATCGAAACTCACTTCGCTAAAAAACTAGAAAACCCCATTCGTTTTCAAGAATATGGAGTGGGTATTTTTAAAACTATTCCCACAAAATCGGGCATCAAAAAAGCCATTAAAAAGGAACTTATTTTTATTGATGGAATTTTAGCAACCACTTCAAAATTTATTTCTGGAGGAGAAATAATCACATTGTACCCATCAGAAAATTCTTCATCTTTTGAACGCTTAAAATTAGATATTGAAGTTTTATTTGAAGATGATTATGTAGCAATTATTTACAAACCTGCAGGAATTTTAGTCAGCGGAAATAAATTTGTTACCATCGCAAATGGATTGGCACAAAACCTAAAAAAGAGTCCTCAAACAGATGCTGTAAAACCGCAACCAGTTCATCGATTAGATTATCCCACAAGCGGACTTGTATTGGTTGGAAAAACAAGTACAGCCATTCAGAAATTGGGAGAATTATTTTTAGAAAAAGAAATTCAGAAAACATATTTTGCAATTAGCATTGGTAAAATGGAATCTCAAGGAAAAATTGATTTTCCAATTGATACTAAAAAGGCACTTACTGAATTTAAAGTTTTACACACTGTAAAATCTGAACGTTTTGAGTTTTTGAATTTGGTGAAATTACTTCCAAAAACAGGAAGAAAACATCAATTAAGAAAACATCTTTTAGCCATTGGAAATCCTATTTTAGGTGATAAAGAATACTTTTTAGAAGGTAAAGTCTTAAATGGAAAAGGTTTGTATTTGCACGCCTCCACTTTAGAGTTTATACATCCTTTTACAAAAGAGAATATTTTAATTACCAAAGAATTGCCAAAGAAATTTACAAAGATATTTAAGACTGTCATTCCGAAAAAAAATGAATGAATTTCTTCAATAAAAAGGAAGTTGCTTCGTTTCTCGCAATGACAAGAGTTTTTGATCTTTTCTGTCATTCCTGCGTACTTGTCTATCAAAGGTAGAGGCAGGAATCTATAATTAGTTTTAGTCATTTCTATTCAGATTTGTTTATTATTTTTTTTCTAAAAAATAGAATTCACTTATATACTTCTGGTTGTTTGGATTCCTGCCTCCGCAGGAATGACAAAATTAGTTAACTCTTAATTTCTCTCATCGTTTTAGAAAGTCTATTTATCAATTCATAAATTTCTTCTTCATTATAAGTGGCAAATCCCATTCTTATGGAATTATGCCCTAAATTGGCAGCATCATAACGTTGCCACGCTCCTATTTCTAATTTGTGTTTTTGAGCAATTTCAGCAACTGTTTTCCAAGAGTATTTTTTATCTAAAGTTAACCAAACTGCCATTCCTCCTTTTGGAATTTCAAAAGAAAAAACATCCTGAAAATTTTCTTTTAAAAGAGTGCAAAACAAATCTCTTCTTGCTTTGTACACTTTTAGCACTTTTTTAATATGCCGGTCTAAATCGCCCGATTTTATAAAGTCTTCAAAGGTCAATTCTAACAAAGCATCACCTTGTCTATCTATAAATCTACGCAAATTTGCTGCTTCATTTACAAAAGCTTCGGGGGCAATTAAATAACCTATTCTAAAAACTGGCGCTACAGTTTTACACACAGAGCCAATATAAATTACATTACCGTTTGCATCATGACTTACCAACGGTAGAATAGGTGAATGCTTGTAATTAAAATCATAATCGTAATCGTCTTCTATGATTGCAAAATTATATTTCTTGGACAAATTCAGTAAATGAATTCTTCTTTCTGCTGATAAGGTAACGGTTGTTGGATGGTGGTGATGAGAAGTTACATAGACCGCTTTTATCTGGTTTTGCTTACAAATTTGCTCGATTTCATTAATAACCAATCCATTTTCATCTACAGCAACTCTTTGTAAATTTGCTTTTCTTTGTAAAAAAACAACATCTGCAGCATTGTAATTGGTCTGTCCTACAATCACAATATCATCTTTTTGCAATAATAATTTTGCAGACAAATAAATCCCCATTTGACTGCCTCGAGTAATTAAAACATTTTCTTTATTGATGTATAAACCACGTGTTTTATTGAGATAATCTGCCAATGTAATTCGTAATTTTTTATTCCCTAGAGTAGCACCATAGGTCATTTCTTTGTAAATATTTTTCCGACTACAAATTCTTCTATAGGTTCTTGCCAAATCTTCTGTTGGTGTTAATCTTGCGTCAGAAATTCCATCGTTTATATCTATAAAACCGTCTTGAGGTTCCCTGTATTTTAGGGGGATAGGGTTTGCTTTATAAAATTGAAAACCCGTATTTTTTATCGCATTCAAATCGTCTTGATCTGTAAAATCTTGTACATTGAGTACTGGCAAATTTGAATTTATAAAGGTGCCTTTTTTAGGAATACTTTCTACCCAACCCTGCAATAATAATTCCTCGTAACAAGCAACAATCGTTTTTCTATGAACGTTTAATAATGCTGCTAAAACTCTACTTCCGGGTAATTTTGTGTTCGGAATTAATTTTCGCGCCTTTATCAATTCTATAAACTGATTTGATACTTGCAAATACAACGCTTGTTTGCTTTTTCTATCTAATTGAAAGCTGGTTTTGTATGGAAACATCTTGTGGACTAGTATTTATTTTAATTCTGGACGATTATAGCAGTCCATAAATATAGTAATTTTGAGTTATCAAAAAAGGAATCATGTTAGAAATTAGACCCAATTGTGAACATTGCAATAAAGAACTTCCAAACACATCAACAGAGGCAATGATTTGTTCTTTTGAGTGTACCTATTGCAAAACCTGTGCTATGGCAATTTTTAAAAACGTTTGCCCAAGTTGCTCTGGGAACTTTACGGAGCGTCCAATTCGGACTAAAGAAATGATTGAAAAATACCCAGCTTCAGCAGAAAGAATTTTTAAACCAAAAGATTTAGAAAAATAAAGAATCAATATGAATGCATATCAAAAATCAAAATTAAACAGCGTAAAGCGAGGCGCCATTAGAGCCACCTATGATGTTGAAAAGATACATACCATTTTAGATGCGGGCTTTATTGGTTATGTAGGCTATGTTTTTCAAGGAAAAGCCATCACAATTCCAATGGCCTATGGCAGAAAAGACAACACCATAATTCTACATGGCTCTCATGCAAATAGAATGCTAACGTCACTTTTAGAAGCCAAAGAAATGAGTATGACGGTGATGCATTTAGATGCGTTGGTTTTGGCGCGTTCAGGCTTTCATCATTCCGTAAATTACAGATCTGCTACCTTATTTGGTAGGGTGAGAAAAGTGGCAAATAAAAAGGAGAAAAACGATTTATTGTTCTATTTTATGGAACACATGATGAAAGGCAGATGGGATGGAATTCGCGAAATGAATACCGCAGAATTTGATAGAACATTGGTGGTAGAAATGACGATTGAAACAGCTTCTGCAAAAATTAGAGATGTTGGCGTAGCCGATGAACCTGAAGATTATGAGTTAGATGTTTGGGCTGGTTTAATGCCTATAAAACAAGTAGCTGAATATCCAATTGCAGACAAAGGAAAACCTGAGCAAATGGAAATCCCTAAGCATATTTTAGATTATTACGAGCAAAATAAATAAGTTCCTTTAAAAAGTAATAAATTAGCTTCTTTATTTTTAAATTTAAATAATGAAGACGTTTTTTAAGATTTTAGGAGGGATTATACTATTAATTATTGTTGGTGGAATTATTTACTATTTTGTAAATAATGAAGCACTTCCTGAAGGAAAAAAAGGAAAAAATGCAGATGCTTTAGCAATTAAAATGTTAAATGCGCTAAATCACGATGCTTTTGAAAATACGGAAGTGATAGCGTGGAGTTTCAGAAATACAAATCATTACAAATGGTTGAAGCAAGAAGATCTTGTGGAAGTTTCTTGGGATAAAAACAAAGTAATCCTAGATACTAAAAACACAGAAAAATCAACTGTTTTTGTGGATGGAACACCTACTACAAATACTGAACTTATACAAAAAGCGACAGATTATTTTAACAACGATTCTTTTTGGTTGGTGGCACCGTACAAAGTCTTTGATCCTGGTACAGAAAGAAGCATCGTAAATTACGATGGAAAAGAGGCACTTTTAATTACCTATACTTCGGGTGGTTCTACTCCTGGAGATTCTTATTTATGGATTTTAGATGAAAACTACTTGCCTGTTTCTTATAAAATGTGGACCAGTATTATTCCTATTGGTGGTGTTGCAGCAACTTGGTCTGACTTAAAAACAACAGAAGCAGGTATAAAATTACCTAGAACACACACACTTTCATTATTCGGCATGGAACTTTCTATGGGCAATGTAAAAGCCTATAACCCAAATGCCAATAAATTGGCAGATAAAATTTTAAAAGCCATTCAGCATAAGGCTTATCAAAATACGCGCTATCTAGAATGGAGTTTTGGTGGCAGAAGAAGTTTTAAATGGGACAAAGAAAAACACATTGTTGACGTTTCATGGGATAGTATTCGCGTGAATTTGCATCCTAGAAACAAAGAAAACAGCACTGTTTTCTTTAATGAAAAGTTACAAAAAACTGCAGATACAACATTGGTTAAAAAAGCTTGGAACATTTTTAACAACGATTCTTTTTGGCTAGTGGCACCGCATAAATTATTTGAAGACGGAATTATCAGAACGGTTCAAAAAGAGGATGGTAAAGATGCTTTATTAGTGAAATACACCACTGGGGGTTCTACACCAGGAGATTCTTATCTATGGATTTTAGACGAGAATCACATTCCCAAAAGTTACAAGATGTTTGTGCCTAGTATGAAAATGAATGGCGTTGCTGCCACTTGGGAAGATTGGATCACCACAAAAAGTGGAACCTTATTACCAACAAGTCATACTTTTGGAAGTGGCAACAAATTAAGTATGGGAGCAGTAAAAGGATATAATTAATGACATCAAAAACTATTGCAAACGGAATTTTAAGAGCACTCGGCATTCTTTTAGGTATTTTCCTTTTAGGCTATTTCTTGTATGCCATTCAATCTGTAATTGTTTATGTAATTATTGCCGGAATTCTCTCTTTAATTGCAAGGCCCATCATTCTATTTTTAAGAAGAAAATTAAAATTCCCAAATACCATAGCTGTTGTGGCAACCATGGTGCTAATGTTAAGTTTTTTAACGGGTTTAATTCTATTGTTTATTCCTTTAATTATAGAACAAGGAGAAAATTTGTCTCTATTACAAGGAAATGAATTACAGGCGGATATTAGAAATATATTTCATAGAATTACGTTGTATTTTTCATCAAAAGGAATTGATATTGACGTTCTAGCCGAATTAAAAAATATTAATTTTATTTCTCAATTTAAGCAAATTCCTAATTTTCTAAATGCTGTTTTAGGAATGCTAGGAGCTATAAGTGTGGGTATATTTTCAGTTTTGTTTATCTCTTTCTTTTTTATGAAAGATCGGAAATTGTTGAAAAGTGCTTTTATGGTTTTTGTACCCGAAGGAACAGAAAGCAGGTTCTCAAAATCATTAGAAACTATCAATACTTTATTATCAAAATATTTTATAGGATTGATCTTTCAAATTTCAATACTGTTTGTGCTCTACACAATTATTTTATTAATTTTTGGTATTAAGAATGCGGTGGTCATTGCATTTTTATGTGCTTTGCTAAACCTAATCCCTTATATAGGGCCATTAATAGGCGCTGTTATTATGTTTGTATTATCAATGACAAGTAATATTGAATTAGATTTTCAAACCCAAATTTTACCAAGAACGTTTTATGTTATGATGGGCTATTTAATAGCACAATTGATCGATAATTTTGGAAGTCAGCCCATTATTTTTTCAAGAACTACAAAATCTCATCCCTTAGAAATTTTCTTGGTCATTATTATTGGTGGTTTGCTTTTTGGCATTGTGGGCATGATTACTGCCGTACCAATGTATACTGCCTTAAAAGTAATTCTAAAAGAATTTTTATCCGAGAATAAAATTGTAAAATCATTAACCAAAGACCTTTAATTTCTTTTGAATTTAGCCATTTTAAAACCAGAAGTTCAGCAATTTATTCATCAGCATCTGAAAACAGATATTACAAAATTGATTCTAAAAGGAAGTCCTTTTGAGGCTATTTCTGTTCAAGCATTGGCAAATCAGATAATAGCCAAACAAAAATCAGCCACTAAATTGCCCACGTGGTTTCAGCAGGAGAACATCTATTACCCTGCAAAGATTAGTATCGAACAAACATCTTCAGAAATTACCGCAGCATACAAATCGAAGCTACTTTCTGGTAATAGTCTTATAGATCTTACAGGTGGTTTTGGGGTAGATTGTTTCTACTTTGCAAAAAAATTTAAAAATGTTGTTCATTGTGAAATAGATGAGGAATTATCAACTATTGTCAACTACAATTACAAGCAATTAGAAATTCAAAATATACAAACAATTGCTAAAAATGGCATTCATTTTTTAAAAGAAACAACCACGGTTTTCGATTGTATGTATATCGATCCTTCCAGAAGAGATGATACAAAGGGCAAAGTTTTTCTGCTAAAAGATTGCTTACCCGAAGTGCCGCCAAAAATCGACTTTCTATTTACAAAAGCCTCGACCATTCTCATTAAAACCTCCCCTATTCTAGACATTACACAAACGGTTCAAGATTTAAAAAATGTAAAAGAAGTGCATGTGGTTGCCATCAAGAATGAAGTAAAAGAAGTACTTTTTCTACTGCATAAAAACTACGAAGGAGCGATTGAAATAAAAACCATCAATATCAAAAAAGAACGATCCGACATTTTTAATTTTAACTATTTAGAGAATTCTATTTCTGAATATGCAACACCTCAAAACTTTTTATACGAACCCAATGCCGCCATTTTAAAATCGGGTGGTTTTCATCAAATAACCAATCAATTCAAAGTGAATAAGTTACACAAACATTCGCATTTGTATACTTCAGAAGTATTGATTGCTTTTCCTGGAAGAACATTTAAAATCGAATACATGCTTCCGTATGACAAAAAGAAGATCAAAAGACTATTACCAGAAAATAAGGCAAATATTACCACAAGAAATTTTCCTAAAACAGTGGCTCAAATAAGAAAAGAGACAAAAATTAAAGAAGGTGGTACTATATTTATCTTCTTTACCATCAACAAAAAAGGACAACTAATTGTATTGATTTGCAGTAAATTACCATAGTTATTAACAAGTTAAAAAAATATATTTTTAAAAATTGTTAATAACTTATAAAATTATTTTTTTAAAAAACAGTTTACAATAATATATATTTGTGAACAACTTAAGTGTTTTATTGTTAGGGGTATAAAACACTTAAACTAAGGCCTCAGATTTATTTCTGAGGCTTTTCTTTTAAAACCCTGTTTCTTTTTTTATTAAGTTTGTAGAAAAGCTTCTTATTCTATGCAAACAATCGCTTACCAAGGTTTAAAAATCACCAACCAACTCCAAAACAAAATTGAAGATTTTTTGGTTGTTGAGGCACCGCTACAAATCAACATCAATGGTGAAGCCTATACGGTGGTTATGAGAACTCCAGATAATGACATAGCTCTTATTAGAGGCTTATTATTTGCAGAAGATATTTATAAAAACACTGCCCCTTTTAACTATAAAATTGAAAAGGAAGAAAACGGAATTCCTTCCATCATCAACATCACTATTGCCAAAGAAAGTTTAGGAAAAGGATATGTAAACAAAAGAACCTTGCTTTCTGTATCCTCTTGTGGTATTTGTGGTAAAAAAGAACTAAAAGACATTGAAGTTTTGGGTGATGCATTGGTGTCAACAACAGCTGTATCTTCACAAGTAATTCATAAAATGTTTCTTACAATGAATGCTTTACAACAAACCTTTAAAAGTACAGGGGGAAGTCATGCAGCAGCAATTTTCAACAAAAAACATCAATTATTAACCATCAAAGAAGACATTGGCAGGCACAATGCTGTCGATAAAACTATTGGAGATTTGCTCTTAAAAGAAAATTTAAAAAGCGCTACTTATTTGTTAGTTAGTGGCAGAGTTTCTTATGAAATTGTATCCAAAGCATTTATTGGTAAAATACCCATTATTATTGCGGTTTCTGGTTGCTCAACGCTAGCGGTAGACTTTGCAAAAGAATTTGGTATTTGCTTGATTGGCTTTACAAGAGAAAACAAAATGACGGTATATGCAAACCCTTCCTACATAAAAACAACCAATGATGACTAAGAAAACAAACGCACAAACACCAGAAAAGCTCACGGGAATTCAGTTGAAAAAAATTCCACATTCTGCGGTGGGTGTAAAAGCAATACAACAGTCTATTGCGCATATCACCAAAGAAGTGGGGTTGATTAAAGGCATTGGTTTGTTAAAAAATCTAAATCAAAAAGACGGGTTTGATTGCCCCGGTTGCGCATGGCCAGATCCCGACGCAAAACGTGCTTTTTTAGCAGAATATTGTGAAAACGGTGCAAAAGCGGTGGCGGAAGAAGCTACGAGAAATAAAGTTTCTCCCTTATTTTTTGCAACCCATTCTGTGAATGAACTGGCTAAATGGTCTGATTATGAAATTGGAAAAAGCGGAAGAATTACCCAACCCATGTATTTGCCGGAAGGAAAAGATCATTATGAAGAAATCTCTTGGGAAGCTGCTTTTACTTTGATTGCAAAAGAGTTAAATGACTTAGACTCGCCAGACGAAGCTATTTTTTACACTTCTGGAAGAACCAGCAATGAAGCTGCTTTTTTATACCAATTGTTTGTACGTCAATTTGGCACCAATAACTTACCCGATTGTTCTAACATGTGCCACGAATCTAGTGGTGCAGCACTTACAGAAACCTTGGGAATCGGAAAAGGATCTGTTACTTTAGAGGATTTTAATCATGCAGATTTGGTGATTGTCATGGGACAAAACCCAGGCACCAACCACCCTAGAATGTTAACTGCATTAGGAGAAACAAAAAAGAATGGCGGAAAAATCATCACGATCAATCCGCTTCCTGAGGTAGGGTTAATGAACTATAAAGACCCTCAAAATCCGTTAAAATGGGTGGGTCCAGGACAAGATTTGACCGATTTATTTTTGCAAGTAAAAATCAATGGAGATGTTGCTTTGCTAAAAATGATTTTAAAATTGATGAAAGAAAAGGAAAAGGAATATCCTGGTAAGGTTTTCAATCACGATTTTATCAACCAAAAAACTGCTGGAGTTGAAGAAATGCTGCAAGATTTAAACAATTATCCTTTAGAAGATTTGTACCCGCAAACGGGCATTGATTTTGCGCTCATCGAAAAAGCTACCGAACTCATCATCAATAATGATAAAATTATTATTTGCTGGGCCATGGGCTTAACACAACATAAAAATGCGGTAGATAACATCCGTGAACTGGTCAATATTTTGTTGCTAAAAGGGAGTATTGGTAAAAAAGGCGCAGGCACCTGCCCGGTTCGAGGACATTCGAACGTTCAAGGTGATAGAACCATGGGGATTTGGGAAAAAATGAGCGATGCCTTCTTAGATAAATTACAAAATGAATTTCATTTTGAACCACCAAGAAAACATGGTTTTGATGTGGTGAATTCCATTGAAGCGATGCACCAAAAGAAGGCAAAAATTTTCTTTGGGATGGGTGGAAATTTTGTCTCAGCAGCACCAGATACAGAATTTACGGCAGCGGCATTAAGAAATTGTGACTTAACCGTTCATGTATCTACCAAACTAAATAGAAGTCATTTGATTCATGGAAAAAAAGCAATCATTTTACCTTGTTTAGGACGCTCAGAAAAAGATCTACAAGCAACTGGTGAACAATTTATTTCTGTAGAAAATTCCATGGGCATTGTACATCCTTCTTATGGACATTTAGACCCGCATTCTGATACCTTATTGAGCGAACCTGCAATTGTTGCAGGATTGGCAAATGCAACCCTAAAAAACTCCAACATTAACTGGACAGCTTTTGCTGCCAATTACGATTTGATTCGCGATAAGATTGCAAAAATAATTCCAGGTTTTGAAAACTTTAATGCTCAAGTTCGAAAAGATGGGGGGTTCTATTTGCCCAATAATGCCAGAGCAAATGACTTTACGCCTACAGCTACTGGAAAAGCAAATTTCACATTAAACAAACCCTCAGATTTAAAATTAACAGAAGATCAATTTATGATGATGACCATTCGTTCTCATGACCAGTACAACACCACTATTTATGGCTTAAATGATCGTTATAGAGGAGTTTTAAACGAACGTAGAGTTGTTTATATGAATCCTGAGGATATGAGAAATCAGCAACTAAAACAGCTAGATTTGGTCGATTTGAAAAGTCATTTTAATGGGGAAGAAAGAATTGCCAAAGGCTTTTTAGTAGTGAGCTATAACATTCCTAAACAATGTACAGCAACTTATTTTCCTGAGGCAAATGTGCTAGTGTCTATTAAAAGTGTTGCAAGAAATTGCAATACACCAGCCTCTAAAACCGTTATTATTACGGTTGAAAAAAGATAATTTATATTTGCAAAATCATTTCAAAAAAAAGCTTGTGAAAAATTCAATTGTATGTATGCTATTTGTTTTTTGTAGTTGTTTCCTATCCGCACAGACGAATACCATTCCAGAAAAAAGAACCCAAAAAGCATTTGCTAAAATCGACTTTCTTTCGATACCCATGCCAGAAACCACGTTTTTAAATGAACCCAATATGGGCTTTTCTGGGATTCATTATAATTTATTTTTAAACGAATCTTTTTACACAGGTATTGGCATCTATGGCTCCGTTTCTGGAAAGAGAGGTGGGTTTTTTACCTTAGGCGTCAATGCAGGATTTAAAAAATATATAGGAGATGAATTCTATCTAGATACTGGTTTCCATTTTGGCGGCGGTGGTGGCGCAGGAGCACCCGATGGTGGTGGTGCCTTTATTTTACCCCATTTGAATCTAGGCTATGATTTTACCCATTTTTCTTTAAATACTGGTTGGAGTTACATCAATTTCTTTGATGAAGGTTTGATCAAAGGAAATCAAATAAATGTGGCTTTAGAAATTCCTTTAGATTTTCACTATTCAAATTATACAAATCGTGAGCAGACATTTTCATCTGAAAAATTAAACAATTCTACTTGGAAACAAAAAACTAAAAAGACCTCCTTTCTAGTACATTTTAACAATTTAAAGGTGAATAAAGCCAAAAACAATCCCGCAGAAATTATAGAAGGAAAAACAATCCGTCTCGCAGGTTTTGAATTCGCAAACTATTTGTCTAAAAACTGGTTCGCCTTTTTAAAAGTAGACGGTGCTTATAGTGGCATTCGAGCGGGGTATATGGATGTGTTTTTTGGAGGAGGATATCATTTTTCGTTCAACAATAATAGCACCAACATTTTAGGGAAGTTCGGAATTGGAGCTGGCGGTGGCGGTGGTGTCGATTCTGATGGTGGTTTTATGTTGTATCCAGATCTTTCTATAGAACAGAAAATTTTTAACAACATCTATATTTCCGTCAATAAAGGTTTTTTGTTAACGCCTAGTCGTCTTTTTTCAACCTCCACATTCGGATTTGGTGTCAAGTACTATCTCGAGAGAAATGGTACTTTTAAAAATGAAAATACATTTGCGCAAGGAAAGTTTAAGGGAATTTCAGTTATTCTAAAACAAGATTGGTATTTGGATGCAGAAAGAATGGAAAATCCTACAGAAGACATGCATCAAATTTCACTTCAAATACATTTAGATGTCAACAGGCATCTCTATTTGGCAGGCCAAACCTCATTTGCAAATTTTGGCAATGCAGGTGCCTATGCAGAAGGTTTAATTGGGGTGGGCATACAAACCAACAAGTTGTTAAATACAAACACTACTTTCTTTACACAAGTCATTGCAGGTGCTGCAGGTGGCGGAAATATCAGTACAGGCGAAGGACTTATTATAAAACCAAGCATGGGTGTTGCTTATCAATTACATAAAACATTAAGCCTAAGAACTGCCGTGGGGTATGTAAAAGCAAAAGGGGGAGAATTGAGCAATCCTTTTTTGAATTTCGGTATTAAATATCATTTTTCTATCTTAAACATGAAATAATTTTGTGTACATTTGCAATGTCAATTAGTAATAATTGCACTCCCCTTTAAAAATTTATCATAACGTTCAAAAGATTGTTTATTCTCTAGAGAATAAATTAATGTTCATTATCATACAATTAAAGCACCCTAACTTTACATGTATTTTGCACTATTATTTTAATAGTTTCAGAAAACTAAAATACCAATATCCTCTACAAAGTTGGTTTCTGAATTAAAAATAATAGATTCCCATTCCTGCTTGCCGCAGGCAGGTTCACGGGAATGACAATTTCAACGGAGACCCCGAGGCTAGCCCCTCGAGGATTTTTTTCGATTAAAATTATAAAAATTATTTATTATGAAAAAAGTGTTATGTGTGTTAACATTTGTAGGGGTATTGTTGACCAGTTGCCAACCTGTAAAAACAGAATTAGAGCATTACGAATCTAACAAATCTGTTGTTGAGAAAGAATTTCCAAATTACCACATTACCTCTTTTAGACAATACAGTTATGTGTTTCAAGTGTCGAATCCAGAACATGTCATTAAGGTAACCCTTCACAATGCCAAAATCATCAAACAAGATACTTTAAAAGTGTTTACTATCGTTACAAAAAGATAACTACTCCCAAATATACGTTTATAAAACGTTTCGTTTTTCGAAATATTAAAAGAGCCATCAAAAAGGATGGTTCTTTTTTTATGGGTGTTTTCAATTTGATAAAACAAATCAGGATTATTTTAAAGAGCTGCAACCTTTTCAGCCAACAACATTACTTCACCTACTTATTAAAAAATACTAAAAGTGCGTGTAATCACTAAAAAATACAACCATTAGTGAATATATTCACCTAAAAATAGAACCAAAAGTGAATACAATATGAATTTGTATCGTTATATATCGTTATATAAAAAAGAAAAATATTTAATTGTTAACCTGTTGTGCATTTTGATAAATTCTGTCAATTCGAGACCCGAGAAAAATTTTTATCAAGCGGTTGGAATGACGTAATGTCTCCTCGAGCATTACTGAAATCAAAATATTTTTTGATTGAAAGTAGCAAACGTAGTTTTCGAGAGGTTAAAGAAGGTCTCGATAGCTTCGCTAGCTACCTTCGGCGCAAAATATCTTTTGCTTCTCGGCAATGCTCGACCAGACATATATTAATAATTTGTAAAACAGTAACTTACAAGCTATGTCAATGGTAGTGAATTTCACGATTGAAATAAGTGAAATTTGTATCGAGAACCTGCCTACCGCAGGCAGGTAAGAATTTTCATTTCTAAACTAGTTCTCGATACGATTTTTTTTATCAAAAATCACTCGAACTGACATTTTGGAATACATTTAACTCAAAATGCACAACGGGTAATTGTTAGTTAAAAAATAACGTTATTTGGTATAGAATTTCAATAAAAGTTTGTAGAGGTCAGTAGTTAAATACATACTAAGTACAAATTTTAAAGCACTGTTTATTAAGTGTTTGAATCGTTCGTTATTGTCCGTTCGAGACCCGAGAAAAAATTTTTATCAAGCGGTTGGAATGACGTAATGTCTCCTCGAGCATTACTGAAATGAAAAGACATTTTCATTGAGAGTACCTAGCGAAGCTATCGAGAGGTTTTAATGAGGTCTCGACTGCGCTCGACCAGACATATATTAATAATTTGTAAAACAGTAACTTACAAGCTACGTCAATGGTAGCATTACTGAAATGAAAATGTATTTTCATTGAAAGTAGCTAGCAAAGCTATCGAGAACTATTGGTCTGCTTTATATAGGTTTCGATAGCTTCGCTAGCTACCTTCGGCGCAAAATATCTTTTGCTTCTCGGCAATGCTCAACCAGACATCGTTAGTTAATTATTATTTTTAATAAGTAACTAGCTACTGACCTCTAAAAGTTTGTTTATAAGAAGAGTAATACCGTTAAAAACATGAAAAAAGACATAAAAACTCGTAAAATACGTAAATATATTGTTCCTTTGTTATAACAGTACACACCACGCTACACCATAAGAACAGCGTCCCAAGGTGTGTCTTTTGCTTTTATACGCTTTGCTTTTATTATTTATACTTATAATTTACCAGCATATGTTCGATAAAAAACCATTTACAATACAAGAACAAATAGTGCAATTACAAGAAAGAGGTTTAATCTTTAAGAATCCTAAATTAGCTGCTATTACAGATTGGGTGAATATTGGTTTGTAATGCAAGAAAATAAACACACAAATTTTACCACGATAAAAACAGCATCAACAATCGATCATCTTTATCAAACTCTTCCCGAATTTTGTTGAAGGCAATCCGCATTTGGGCTTCTACGGTTTTTACGGAAATATTTAGATGCGTGGCAATTTCGGCATACTTAAGACCTTCCTGTTTGTTTAAGTATAAAATTTCTTGGCATCTCGGAGGCAGTTGATTTACCGCTGCTTTTAATTTCTCTATCCGTAGCTCTAAAAGATCTCGGTCTTCTTCTATACGATTCCGCAAGGCCTCATGCTTTAATTGGGCATAAACATTTTGCCGACTTTTTAAGTGTCGGTAGCGGTCTATAAATAAATTGCGCGCCGTTAGGTAGAGATACTGTTTGGCAGCTTTAGCGTCGTGAAGGGTTGCCCTTTTTTCCCAGAGTACAATAAACGATTGCTGTGTAATATCTTCTGCCGCTGCTGCATCCTGCGTTAAAGTCGTCATATATGCCAAGCACGCCTTATAATGCAAATTAAAAAAGGTTTTAAATGCCGTTTCGTCTCCCTGCTGAATCGAGGTCATCAAATGATCGTTTTCCATTTCTATGCTATCATCAATTAGTAATTCATCGCACCTTAAATATATAAAATTAAATATATAAAACCTGTTGTGCATTTTGATAAATTCTGTCAATTCGAGTGAATTTCACGATTGAAATAAGTGAAATTTGTATCGAGAACCTGCCTACCGCAGGCAGGTAAGAATTTTCGTTTCTAAACTAGTTCTCGATACGATTTTTTTATCAAAAAATCACTCGAACTGACATTTTGGAATACATTTAACTCAAAATGCACAATGGGTATATAAAATAAAGAATTTCTTGAAATCAACTATCCCCAAGGCAGAACCTTAGGGAGATTCTGCCGATTTTATACCTAATCAAGTTGGGCACAAGCTTTGACCTAAAGGCCAAAAATCGAAATTCTATATTTTGCCTCACCCAAAACCAAAAAAGCGGTTTTGCCCTCTCCAAAGGAGAGGTAAAATCGGAAACCCTGGGGCAGAGCCCCGAGGAATTCTTTTAGAGTAAAGGTATAAATTTAATACTTTCTTTTTTTTTAAGGGTTTTTATTTACTCATCCGTTTAAAGCAGTAATCCATGAAACCCCATACACGTTTTGAAAGCATTATTCGATAAATTTTTAAACAACTCACTTACCGCAGAAGAGCTAAGTGCCTTACAGGAATGGTTGCGCCATCCAGACCATCAATCAGAATTGCTAGGGTATATTCAAAAAGACTATGACCTGAACCAATTGTACCAAGACCCTGATCTGGAAGCTGTTTTTTATAAGCTTTGGAATCAGTTGCACCCAAAACCCGTCCCTGTTAAAAAACTACGTCCAAATTGGTTTCGCTATGCTGCCGCTGCAGTTGTGCTAGGCCTCCTTACAACAGGGTATTTCTTAAAAGACACTCTTTTGAATTCTCCTATAGATAGCACTCCTATCATTGTCAACAACCAAATTCAAACCGGTACCGACAAAGCCACACTCACCTTAGCAGATGGTTCACAAGTAACTTTAGTAAAAGGAAAAACCTATCAAGCAAACAACGCAACCAGCAACGGAGAAGAAATCGTCTACCAAGAAACCAGAAACCAGAAACCAGAAACTAGAAACCAAATAACCTACAACACCCTAACCATCCCCAGAGGCGGGCAATTTCAAATCACACTCGCCGACGGTACCCAAGTATGGCTCAACTCAGCATCGCAAATCAAATACCCTGTAGCCTTTACCAAGGGCGAACCGCGACAAGTAGAATTGGTCTACGGAGAGGCTTATTTTGAGGTATCACCAAGTACAGCGCATCAAGGAGCCACCTTTAAAGTACTGCATCAAGCACAGGAAGTAGTGGTATTAGGTACCGAGTTCAACATCAAAGCCTACAAAGACGAAACCCATATCTATACCACATTGGTAGAGGGGAAAGTTGCTGTAAAGTCAGAAAACCAAAACGAAATTCTAAAACCAGGAGAGCAAGCAATATGCAACAGCGCTACTTTACAAGTAAGTGTTGGCACTATAAACTTACATAGAGAAACCTCTTGGAAGCAAGGCGAGTTTAGTTTTAAGCTGAAATCTCTCAAAGAGATCCTACAAGTCTTGTCTCGTTGGTACGATATGGAGGTTGTATTCGAAAATGCAGCACTCGAAAATGAACGTTTTACAGGATCCTTTTATAAAAACAGAAGCATCGAAGAAATTCTGGCATCCATTAAAAATACAAATATCATCAGTAATTATGAAATTCATGGGAAGCGGATTGTTCTTAAATAAAGAGAAAATAGAGGTTAGAAGTTAGAAGTTAGAAGTTAGATAGTAGATATAAGATATAAAATATAAAAAGTACAAAACATGAATACAAGTTCAAAACATAAAAAGGTAGTTTCCATGTCATTCCGACAGAGGCGCATAGCCGACGAGGAATCTCATCATTGGAAGTGAGACGGTTTAGAGTTTGAGTATAGAGTAATAAGTATTAAGTAGAAAGAGACAAGAAGTTGGATGATAGAGGTTAGATATTAGATGTTAGATGTTAGAGGTTAGAGGTTAGATGTTTGTATGTCTCTGATATGAAAAGTACAAAAGATGAATACGAGTTCAAAATATAGTATGATGGCTCCGC
>NZ_CANMVP010000041.1 GCF_947501385.1 uncultured Polaribacter sp. | reverse complement strand
CAAAACAAAAATATATAGAAAATTATCAACCAAATATTTGTTTTTAAGCACAGTTCATTCCTGCGCACTTGTCTACCTAAGGTAGAGACAGAAGTCTATTCTTTTATTACTTAGCGTTTTATGGATTCCAGTCATAGTTTATCTTGAGCTATAGTCGAAAGACAGGAATGACAGCTTACTAGCTAAATAAGGATATGCTGGTAAGTCACTAATCATTATTTAGTTAAGAAACTCGTAGATAGTAGCCCCTGAAAAGTAAAAAATTACAACGATTTTGATAAAATGAAAAACCTCGACCCAAAGGTACAAGGTATCCAATAGAAATTTATTTTTTATTTCGACGCAGAGCGTCGAGGAATAAAGCCCATAGATCCCGCTATAAAAGCGGGATTAGTTCAGCTAGCAATTTTTAATTCATTACTTCGCTTCCGCTTCGGAATAAAAATTGAGTTTCACTAATTTAAATTTATATAGCTCTTTTTTAAATTATAATAAAAGAAATATTCGCCTAAATAAATACAGATTTCACAATAAAAAAAGTCTTTAAATAACTATTTGTGAAATAGCAGGTTTTTCCCTAATTTGCAATGTACAAATTAGGACTTATGCCAATAGAAATTACAAGATTATTTGATTTCCCATACCATCAATTAGAGCAATATAATTTAAAAGATGCTTTTACCACCAAATACAATAACAAATGGGAAACCATCTCTACTCAAGAATATGTAGACAAAGCCAATCAACTTAGTAGAGGCTTGTTAAAATTAGGTATACAACCGAATGATAAAATTGCGGTCATATCTTCTACCAATAGAACAGAATGGAATATTTGCGATATCGGGATTTTACAAACCGGTGCTCAAAATGTGCCTATTTATCCTACAATTTGTAAAGAAGATTATGAATATGTTTTAAATCATTCAGAAGCTACTTATTGTTTTGCTTCAGATGTAGCCGTTTTAGAAAAAATCAATCAAATAAAGGACAAGACCAGCTTAAAAGGTGTTTTTACTTTTGATGACATTGCTGGCGAAAAATCTTGGAAAGAAATTTTAGCGTTAGGAAATGATGAAACACTTCAAAAAGAAGTGGAAGAAAGAAAAAATAATGTAAAATCAGAAGATTTAGCCACTTTAATTTATACATCAGGGACCACAGGAAAACCTAAAGGTGTAATGCTTTCTCATAAAAACATTGTATCGAATGTTTTGGCTTCTAAAGAAAGAGTGCCCTTAGACTATGGGAATTCAAAAGGACTTAGTTTTTTACCCGTCTGTCATATTTTTGAAAGAATGATATTGTACCTATATCAATATTGTGGCGTCTCTATCTATTTTGCAGAATCTATAGAAAAACTTTCTGAAAACGCACAGGAAATAAAGCCAAACGTAATGACTGCTGTTCCGCGTTTGTATGAAAAAATCTACGATAAAATTATTTTAAAAGGCGAAGATTTATCTGGTGTTAAAAAGGTATTGTTCTTCTGGGCTGTAAATCTTGGTCTAAAATACAAACCAAACGGAGAAAATGGTTGGTGGTACGAAAAGCAATTAGCTTTGGCGAGAAAATTAATATTTTCTAAATGGCAGGCAGCTCTTGGTGGCGAATTAAAATTAATGGTTTCTGGAAGTGCAGCATTGCAAGAAAGATTAACCAAAGTATTTGCAGCTGCAAACATGCCCATTATGGAGGGCTATGGTTTAACAGAAACCTCTCCGGTAATAAGTGTAAACGACCAAAGAAAAAAAGGGTTTAGAACAGGTACTGTAGGAAAAGTAATCGATGATGTGGAAGTAAAAATTGCAGAAAGCGGAGAAATCCTAGTCAAAGGACCGAACGTAATGATGGGCTATTATAAAGACGAAGCAAAATCTGCAGAAGTTTTAAAAGACGGTTATTTTTATACGGGAGACAAAGGAGAATTTGATGCAGACGGCTTTTTAAAAATTACAGGTAGAACCAAAGAAATGTTTAAAACCTCTGGTGGTAAATATGTAGTTCCGCCATTATTAGAAGGCGAATTAAAACAATCTTTATTTATAGAACAAGTAATGGTAGTTGGTGAAGGAGAAAAAATGCCCGCAGCAATTATTCAACCAAATTTCGATTTTATAAAAGATTGGATCGACAAAAAAGGGCATAAAATTAAAAAAGACAATACAGCAATTTCAAATTCTGAATTGGTGATTACACGAATTCAAAAAGAAGTCAATAAATGCAACGATCATTTTGGGAAATGGGAACGAATTAAACGTTTTGAACTTACGCCAGATGTTTGGTCTATAGAAGGTGGGCATTTAACACCCACCATGAAAATGAAACGCGCCATTATAAAAGAGATCTACAAAGATTTATACGATAAAATTTATACAGATTAAATCATGTAAAACCTCACGAATCATAATTTGACAGTGAGGTTTTTTTTATTGTATAACACAGGTTTTTTTAACGATTGGTATTCTCCATGAAAAAGGATAGTTCTGATAATGCTAATATAAGTTATTTAAAGGAAGTAATATTAGTCTCTCGTTTTGTCTAACATGGCTCATCAGAAAGCTAATTGAATATTAAAAATTATAGCTAGATTAATATTAATAAATTAGTAATCTTAAATTTAACAACTATGAAGAAAAAAACTTTATCAAACTTGGAACTTTTCTTTTTAGAATTTCATTATTGCTCTTTAATTGTGAAAAAGAAGTTATTAATACTGTAGTGAAAGAAACTAAATATTCAGTTTCAGAAATTGATTTTTCCAGAATTAAAATTACGTGTAAATTATTTACTAAACTAAAACACTTATAATCATTAGTAAATTACTAATTCTCTTTGTAATAAAGCGTTTTTCAGATCAACCTTAAGATATTTATGACTGTTAAAGAAACGACCTCCATTCTTGAGTTTTATGGTTGCAATTTTAGTTCCATCTGCTTTTTGCTTTATTGAAGTTATTACTACTTTCTTTCCTATAATGTTTTTAAAAGTATAAATACCTCCTTTTTTAATCACAAAATTCGCTCTTGGAAAATCGATGTGTTTATAAGAATTATGTGCTACATCAGCTATCTTAAAAACATCGCCTATTGCTGTTTTAGAATATATTTTATTGGTTTCTTGAGAGCTAAGTGAAAAAGATAAAAAACCAACTACACAAAAAAATAAAAAAACTTTTTTCATAATTATTAATTTTAAAATTAGACTTAAACATGTAATTGTTCAATCAAAAATAATAATTAAAAATTAAATTATTAATCAATAATATGTTAAAAAAAAGAATATAAACATAAAAATTAACTATAATTATAACTTATTTTTAAAAAAAATTTTAGTTGTAAAACTGCTTTTTTTAATAAAAAGTATATTTCAGTAATAAAATTTACTATTCAAACCCCAAATTGCGTCAAGTGATGGTCTATATGTTTGTAGAATAAATTATTCCATTCTTCAATCGTTAACTTGCCAAAAGAGTGAGATTCTTTTCCATCAAAATAAGAAGTTCCTAGTTCTTGAGTTTGGTTCAGAAAATGAATCAATCGTGATTTTTCATGTTTAAAATCCTTTTCCTCTGTAATTAAAAATTGCGCTGCCGTTCTACCGTTTTTAGCGTATGGTTTGTCTGACACTACAAACTTCTTTACAATTGCTTTTAGCATAAACTTGGCAAAAGCATTTGGCTTTGGATGCTTGTCTGTATAAACCATTTCATAAGAAACACAACAATGCGCCAACATTTGCGCCACAGACATTTTTCCCCAATTGGGTTGGGTTGTTGCAGACAGGTTTTCTATTCTATCAATCACTTCTTTGGTAACTTCTTTGGTAAAAATGCTTTTCATGACTTGTAATTTTAGTGTAAAATTTTAAACAACAATTCTTTTAAAATATCTTCGTTCGATTGGCTAGCGCCAACGCCTTTGCTTTTTATATCTGCCTCTCTTAAAAACCCAATTACTTGTGCAACTTTTCGCATTGGGTAATTTCTTGCTGCTGAAAAATATTCATCCACAAAATACGGATTTACACCCAAAGTTTTTGCTACAGAACTTTTAGATTTGTCTTTTAAACCATGAAACAATAAAAGTTGCGTAAAAAATCCATTTAATAAAGAGATGGTCATTACCAAAGGATTATTTTTAGGGTTTTCTGCAAAATAATTTATAATTCTATTGGCTTTTACAATGTGCTTCTCTCCTACCGCTTTTCTTAATTCGAAATTATTAAAATCTTTAGAAATCCCAATATTTTCTTCAATATGCTTATCTTCTATAATGGTTTCTTTCGGTAGAATTAGCATTAGTTTGTCTAATTCATTGCTGATTTTACTTAAATCAGTTCCTAAAAATTCCACCAACATTTGAGAAGCTTTGGGTGCTATCTGGTATTTTTTCCCGCTTAAAATTCTGCGAATCCAATCTGAAACCTGATTCTCATACAATTTTTTACTTTCAAAAATCAAACCTGATTTTGCAATGGCTTTGTGCAGTTTTTTTCGTTTGTCTAATTTCTTATACTTGTAATTAAGCACCAAAACGGTTGTTGGCTGCGGGTTTTCTGCATAAGAAACCAATTTCTCTATATTTCTACTTAAATCTTGCGCTTCTTTTACAATTAAAACCTGTCTTTCTGCCATCATTGGATAGCGTTTTGCCGAAGACACAATCTCTTCTATCGTTGCATCTCTACCGTACATTACTTGCTGATTGAAACCTTTTTCTGCTTCTTCTAAGACATGTTCTTCAATAAAGTCAGAAATTTTATCTATATAATAAGGCTCATCGCCCATTAAAAAATAAATAGGTTTTATATTGCCTTTTTTAATATCTGAAACAATTGTTCTAATTTCGTTCATTTTATTTTATCACTTTTCTTGCCACGAATTCACGGATTATTGTGGGAACATAAATCTGTATTTATAAATTACACAAATAAAAAATCCTTTGGGTTTTATTAGTGAATTCGTGGCAAACACTACAAAACTATTCTTTTAAATTCTAACAATTCGTTTTAAAAATTCAACAAAATACATAATTTATTTTTTGACACTTTTAAATAATTAATACACTGCGCAATATGTTTTGGATGAAATTTTTTTACTGATTTTATTTCTAATATAATTTTATTAAAAATCACAAAATCAGCAAAAAAATGATGTTTTAAAACAATATCTTTATAATTAATTATATATTCTTTTTCTCTTTCAAAATTGATATTTCGCTTCTCAAATTCATATTCAAGCGCATCTTTATAAACCACTTCTAAAAAACCACCACCCAAATTATTATGAACTTCAAATAAAGTTCCAACAATATCATAGCTTTCTTTTTTATAAATCATTTTATTGTGTGATATTCGTAATCATGAAAATGCAAACGCTTAACCTACCTTCTTATAAATTCAAACTCAAAAGTAGCGAAAATAAGACGCTTATTTTTGATAATTTGAGAAAAAAATACATGGTTTTAACACCAGAAGAATGGGTTCGTCAGCATTTTGTTCAGTATTTAATAGAAGAAAAAAAATATCCAGTTACTTTAATCGCCTTAGAAAAACAAATGGTGATTCACAATCAGAAAAAAAGAACAGATATTTTAATTTTTGATAAAGTAGGAAATCATGATATTATTGTAGAATGCAAGGCTCCTGCCATAAAAATAACGCAAGAAGCATTTGATCAAATTGCACGGTATAACTTAAAACTAAAAGCCAAATACCTGATTGTTACCAACGGTTTGGTTCATTTTTATTGTAAGATGGATTTTGTAAATAAAACCTATATTTTTTTAAAAGAAATTCCTGATTATAAATAATCATTTATTTTTGTAATTTCTGTAAAGACAAAAATCCAAACTTATTTAGGCAAAAACAATTTCCTGCCTGCGCAGGGTGAAAAACTGTTTTAATTATGAAAATTTTAAATCTCAAAATCATCTTAAAGACGTAAATTCGCGAACTTGAAAACAGCAATCGTCATATTAAATTGGAATGGTCAAAAACTTTTAGAACAGTTTTTACCTTCTGTGGTTAATTTTAGTTCAGAATTAGCAACCATTTATATTGCTGATAATGCTTCTACAGATAGTTCTATACAATATATAAAAGAATTTTTTCCCGCCATAAAAATTATTGAAAATGCTGTAAATGGTGGCTATGCAAAAGGCTACAACGACGCTTTGCAATCTATTGATGCTGATATTTATTGTCTTTTAAATTCTGATGTTGAAGTGACCAAAAACTGGCTAGAACCAATTTTAGATGTTTTTAAAAGCGAGGAGAAAACAGCCATAGTTCAACCAAAATTATTAGATTTTAAAGACAAAACAAAGTTTGAATATGCCGGTGCAGCTGGCGGTTTTTTAGATCTATATGGATATCCCTATTGCAGAGGACGTGTCTTTAACAATTTAGAGACAGATACCGGACAATTTAACAATACCAGAGCTATTTTTTGGGCTTCTGGCGCTTGTTTGTTTATCCGTTCTGAAGTCTATCACAAAATAGAGGGTCTAGATGAAGATTATTTTGCGCATCAAGAAGAAATTGATTTATGTTGGCGTGCCCAAAATATTGGTCACCAGGTAAAATATGTTGGCAGTTCTACAGTTTTTCACGTAGGTGGTGCCACTTTGCAAGAAACAAATCCGCAGAAAACCTATTTAAATTTTAGAAATAGTTTGTTAAATGTGGTAAAAAACGTTCCGAAGAAATGGTTTTTGTTTGTAATTTTTTCTCGTTTGGTTTTAGACGGAATGGCAGGGATAAAGTTTTTAATTGAATTAAGACCCATTCATACTTTCGCTATTTTAAAAGCACATATCAGTTTTTATAAAAACTTCTTTAAATTTTTAGGCAAAAGAAGAAAACTTCAAAAGAAACAAGACTATAATTTACACACAAGTATTGTTTGGCAGTATTTTATTTTGGGTAGAAAAAAATTCAAAGACCTAAAATAAATTTATTCATCATTCAATAATTTCAATTTTTCACTTTGGAACTTTGAACTCTGAACTTTAAACGTCGCATCTATAGAATATCTAAACTCCCCTTGCCCTCTCTAATTACTGCTGGTTCTTCCGTTAAATCGATCACCGTAGAAGCTTCATTATCACCATAACCACCATCTATAACAACATCGACTAAGTTTTGCCATTTTTCGAAAATTAATTCTGGATCTGTCGTGTATTCTAAAACATCATCATCATCTCTGATAGAAGTAGATATAATTGGATTGCCCAGTTCTTCTACCAACTTTCGAATGATGTTATTATCTGGAATTCTAATTCCCACCGTTTTTTTCTTCTTAAAAACTTTTGGTAAATGATTCCCACCTGGAAGAATAAACGTGTATGGCCCTGGCAAAGCTCTTTTTAAGATTTTAAAGGTAGCCGAATCTATTTGCTTTACATAATCTGAAAGGTGGCTTAAATCGTTACAAATAAATGAAAAATTTGCTTTTTCTAATTTGATTCCCTTTATCTGGGCAATTTTTTCGAGCGCTTTTGGTTTTGTAATATCACAGCCCAAACCATATACAGTATCTGTAGGATAAATAACCAAACCACCTGCTTGTAAAATTTTTACAATCTTGGTAATCTCCTTATGATTCGGGTTTTCATTATATATTTTAATAAATTCTGCCATATCAAACTATTTTTACTTTTCAACAATTGTATGAAAACGTTCTTCTGTGATTTCTACTTTAAAATAGAAAAACTAGTATAAAAATACAAAAAACTCAGCTTGCTTTGCAAACTGAGTCATTTTATTAGGGAAGAATTTAAATGTTAAGACTTGTCTACAAGTCTAAAGCCTTCACCGTGAATATTTAAAATCTCTACTTTATCATCAACTTTTAAATATTTACGTAATTTTGCGATATATACGTCCATACTTCTTGAAGTAAAATAGTTGTCGTCTCTCCAAATTTTTGTCAACGCTAATTCTCTTGGCATTAAATCGTTTTTGTGAATTGCCAACATACGTAACAATTTACTTTCTTTTGGAGATAGTTTTATCGGTTCACCATCTTTACCTACAGAAAGATGACGCAGTTTAGAGTTAAAGAAAAAGCCACCAACTGTAAATTCGAATTGTTCTGTTTCTGCAGTACTATCTGTTTCTTTACGTTGCAATATTGCCTTGATCTTATGCAACAAAACTTCAGAATCAAAAGGTTTGTTTAAATAGTCATCTGCACCTACAGCATAGCCTCTTAAAACATCTTCTTTTAAGGTTTTAGCTGTTAAAAAAATAATGGGTACTTCTTTGTTTGTACCTCTAATATCTTGTGCTAAAGAAAAACCGTCTTTTCTAGGCATCATTACATCTAAAATACACAAATCGTAATCGCTGTTTTTAAACATAATGAGACCTTCTATACCGTCTTTTGCGTGCGTTACATTATAATCGTTTAACGCTAAATAATCTCTTAGAACTGTTCCAAAATTTGGATCATCTTCTACTAATAAAATTTTTTTACTTCCCATTTTTATTCTTTTTAAACTAATTAAATTAAAGGTAATTTTACTGTAAACAAACTCCCGACTCCTTTTTCGCTTTCAACAAAAACCGTTCCGTGATGCTTTTCTACAATTTCTTTTACGTATGCTAATCCTAAACCATGACCTTTTACATCATGTATATTTCCTTTTTGTTCTCTGTAAAACTTATTAAAAACTTGCTTCTGAACATTTTTACCCATCCCAATACCATTGTCTTGTATTTTAAAGATAAAAAACTTGTTAGTGCTTTCTGTATATACATCTATCATTGGAGCACCTGCTGCATATTTTATTGCATTTTCTAACATATTAACCACAACGTTTGTTAGGTGAAATTGGTTTCCTGGTAATTCTGAAATGATCGCTTTAAAATAGGTGTTAATTTTACCCCCTTTATCATCTGCTAATAAGCTTACATGTGTAATTGCATCTTCTATGATGTCGTGTAAATCTATCGTCTCCTTACTTAAATCTATTTGATTTTTTTCTAATTTAGAAATTCTTAATACATTTTCTACTTGAGAATGCATTCTTTTATTTTCATCTCTAATCATTTGAACATACCGCAACACTTTCTCATCGTTCCCTAAAATTTTAGGGTTTTTGATTGAATCTAAAGCCAAATTAATGGTTGCAATTGGTGTTTTAAATTCGTGGGTCATGTTGTTAATAAAATCTGTTTTGATTTCCGATATTTTTTTCTGTCTTATCAATTGATACAAAGAACTAGAAAATGCTACAATTATGATAAAAATAAAGAAAAGCGATAATAATAAAATACTCGATATTCCAGATAAAATATGTTCATTCTTATTAGGAAATGTTACGTGTAAATTATAATTTATATTCCCCTGAGCATCATAAAAAAGCGGATATTTAAAACTGTCTTTTGTATTTATGGTATAATAGCCAGATTTTAATTTTGTTGCCAAACCCTCTTCACCATATACACCATATTTAAATTCTAAATTGATATTTCTCTTCGCTAATTCTTCTTTAACAATTTTATTTAATTCTTTATTGCTAACTCTCTCATGAATGGGTAATAAACTCTTAAGATCACCATACGCAGCATCAAAATAAGATTTTTCTAATTCTGTATATCGTTTTACAAAAGAATATTTTTGTTCATCTAGGTTAGAAAATAAATTATCTGGACTTTTAAATATTTTAGAAATAGAAAAATCTTTTTTCCCTGTAATTCTCTTGAAAATAATAGAATCATTGTCTAAAAAATCTGAAGGCAATTTAAAATTCTCTTCTAAAAAAGTGTCTCCAATAATTATTCTTTCTTGCGTAACGGTATCTATCTGCTCTATTAAAAAACTTTTTAATTGAGCTTTGTCTGCCAGCCCTTTTTTATCGATTAAATTTTCTATATTTTTATCAAACTGATTTCTTTCATTATCGTTAATTCTTTCGGTAGCACTGCCTAAAGATTTCTGAACATCGTTCTTGAATTGTTCTTTTTTGCTTTCTAATGCATTGTTAATCCAATAAAGCTGAACAGTAATAATTCCTATCAAAGAAATGCTCATAAGAACAACGATAAGGATAAACATCTTTTTACGCATAAATCAAATTTACTACATTCGAGAGTTGTAATTATTGATTTTAACCTAAATTAACGAGTTTGGTTGAATTTTAAGACTTATTTAACAGAATAGATAAATTTTACAGAAAATGAGTCGCTTTTTTTGTTAAAATATTGTGGATTTTTTTAACCTGATTTTCTGTATTTCTAAGTGTATTATTCTCAATGATATAATTAGAAAAAAGTAATTTTTTATCTTCTTTCCATTGATTGTGAATTCTTTTTAAAACCTCTTCTTTGGTTGTGTGATCTCTTTTTATAACTCTGCTAATTCTTTCCTCTAAATGGGTAAAAACAGTAATCACAAAATCAAATTGATGCTGGCTATTGCTTTCAAATAAAATGGCACTTTCATAAATAATGTACGATTTATCTTTATGAGCTACTACAAAATTTCGAAAATCTCTTTTTACTGCTGGATGAACAATACTATTTAAAATTTGTAATTTCTTTTTATTGTTGAAAACCAAACTCGATAAATAGGTTCTATTTAATTGGTTTTTTTTGTATGATGCGGCACCAAACTCGGCAATAATTTGATTCTTTATTACTTTAGAGGCATTCATTAATTTTTTGGCTTCCAAATCTGCTATGTAAACAGCAACCGTATCAAACTTTTGGAAAAGTTTCGCAACCGTTGTTTTTCCACTTCCAATACCTCCTGTTAACCCAACAACCATTTTATTTCTGAATTAAAAAATCTATTTTATTTGGTGCTATTTTATAACTTTTAATTTCTGAAGGTTTATTGACCAACTTCGGAATTAGATAATTTAAATTATTTGCTAGCGCAAATTTGTAATCGCACTCTACTTGAAATGAGTTTTTAGTGATTTCATTAAACTTAGACAAACCAACAATAAAAGTAACTTCTACGGTTTTAGATAATGTATTTAAAGTGACATTATTTGGTATGTTTGTAATTCTATATGGAATCTCGAAAGTACCTTCTGTAAACTTTTCTACTTTTCCTGAAATGGTAACTTCTTTAAGATTAAATTTTAAGTTTTTAGTATCTTTAGGTACTTTAATGCCTACTTTCTTTTTAAAATCTGCTTTCACATCCTCTAACTCTAAAGCTGATAGATTTATATGTTCTATTGCTGAAATATAATTTTCTGGTCCAGAAACCAAAATACTGTCTGGTTGTATTGTGATGTCTTCAGCAAGATCATAACCTACATGATAATTGATCTTCAGATTCGGTTTTAAAGGAATTTTTTTAGTCACCAACGTTCCGATATCTAAAAATAAAGTATCCTTTAATATTTCCTGTAAAACAATACCAGAAGGCAATTGCTTCTGAATACTAATCTTTTGATTTTTAGTTAACAGATAATACTTTGCATCTGCTTTTCTTGACAATACATTGGCATTAATTGCAATATTTCTAGTATTAACTCTAGTCTTTAAGATTTTAAATCCGTCTGCTTTTACAGCAATTTCTAACTCTTTTTGTGGTGTAGCTTGTAGCAATTTATCTTGAGCAATATTTTTATACTGTATTGGAAAACGAATGGTAGTAACATACTCTTTAGACAGTGTTATTAAAAGCCAAATAAGCACTGAAGCTACTAAAAAGCCAATAAATGTTTTAGGTATTTTATTTTTAGTTTTCAAGAATATTTTTTTAGACAATGCAATCTACATAAAAGGGAGCAAAGAAAAAAAGTGAGCATTGTCTATTTAGACAATACTCACTTTTATAGGATGATGATATCTAAGTTATTTTTTTACGGGTACTGCGTATTTTTTGCTTAGTTCCATAGAAATAGCAGAACGTTCAAATTTAATTCTTCCCGCTCCAGTTTCTATCGTTACCGTGTTATCTGTATTATTTACTTCCGTTATTTTACCATGAATACCACTAGAAGTAATCACTTTAGAACCTGTTTTTATTTCTGCTTGAAATGCCTTTTCCTTTTTCTGACGATTCATCTGAGGTCTTATCATAAAAAAATATAAGACTAAAATCATTGCCGCGAAAGGAAGCATACTTGCTAAACTACCTGTATCCATTTGTTAAATTTTTGTATTAAAAATGTTATTGTATTGTTGCTTTGGGTGTTACAGAACCTCTAAGTGTTAAGACTTCTCTACCAGATTCTGTATTGGTAGTTAAAGTTACTGTTTTCATTTGTCTGTTAGGTTTTCCAGAAGTATTAAACTTTACCTCTACATCTCCAGTTTCTCCTGGCTTAATTGGCGCTTTTGGCCAAACAGGAACTGTACAACCACAAGAACCCGTTGCATTGGTAATTACTAAATCTGTTTTACCAGAATTGGTTACTTTAAATACGGTCTTTACAATATCGCCCTCATTTACAGTACCAAAATCATACTCCTTTTTGTCTAAGGTAATAAAAGCGGTTCCTTTTTTAATTTCTGCATCTCTAGATTTTGCAGTATCTAAATTGTCTTTATTAATTTTAGTAGATGCATTTCCGTTTCCACAAGAAACCAAAACTGTTGATGCCACTAAAAAAGCGAATAAGAATGTTATTTTTTTCATTTTGAATCTATTTTTGGCTAAAATAATAAAATAATTTTTGTTATTGTCATTTAAATAAGTCCTCTACCTATTTTTACGATCTTTTTATTTTCAATAAACTCTTTAGAAATTTTATCTAAAACACCGTTTATAAAATAACTACTTTTTGTTGTTGAATAATCTTTAGAAATTTCAATGTATTCGTTAATGGTTACTTTTGTTGGGATGGATGGAAAATTCATAAATTCTGTAATTGCCATTTTGATTAGAATCATATCTATTTCTGCAATTCTATCCGATTCCCAATTTGGGGTTTTTTCTGCAATGTCTATTTCGTATTCAGCTTGTTTTAAGACTGTTTTTCGAAACAAATCAGAAACAAAATTTTCATCATCTTTATCTTTGTATAAAGAACCTAAAACAAACGTTTTGTTTTCTTTCTGCTTACTTAATGTTTTTACAACCCAAGTATTTACAAAAGGAATATCATCTACCCAAGTAATCAACTTGTCTTCGTAATATTCTGCTAACTTCTCATTAGGTGCAATAATTTCTTTAAAAAAATCGATTACGAAGGTTTTATCAACCTTAAATGAATCTTCTTCATTTTCTAAATAACTCTTATATAGCGTGCTTTTTTGCAATTCCTCAAAAACGATTCTTACGTACTCAACATCTTCAGACCAATTGTCTAAATTATTCAATTCAACATAGCCTTCTACACCAATACTTTCAGAAATTGTATTGATTACTCTATTGTCTATAAATTTAGTGTTGGGTTTTAAATCTTCTTGGGTTGCAAGAATTTTCTTCTTAGAAAGTGCTGTTTTTTTTGTTGCTAGCTTTTGAACTTCCACCAATAAGGCGAAATTTAAGACATACAAATCAAACATTTTTAAAATACTATGTTTTAAGAATTTTTCTTCTCGAATCATATCATCATTATGAGACTGTAACATCGCATACACAGATTGCATTACTTTAACTCTAATATGTCTTCTGTTTATCATTTTTTTATAAAGAACTTATATGATGAAAGATTCATGATAACTTAATTTTCAAGCGAGCCACAAAAATAATATTATTTTGTTTCTAAATGCATATCTATTGAAATTCTTTTTAGTTTTTATTATTGGTGATTTGATTCGGTCTTAAAACTGAAAAATTTATTTTTAAAAATGTATCTTCGTGCTTCAAAAAAATAGTGCTTATTTCATTTATTTTAACAGAAAATAAAGAAAGATAAATTCTATTAACAGTAATTTTATTTTTTAAAATTCATCTCTAATTTGAAGGCTCTAAAATATATAAATAAGTACTTTGTAAAATACAAATGGCGATTGTTAATTGGTATTTTAATTACAATTTTATCAAAATTTTTAGCACTTAAAGTTCCACAAATAGTAGGTGATTCTTTAAATGTTGTAGAAGATTACCAAAACGGTCTTATTACAGATGTAAAAGCTGTTGAGCATGAGCTTTTAATGAATGTTTTAATCATTATTGGTATTGCAATTCTAGCGGGTTTTTTCACGTTTTTAATGCGACAAACCATAATTGTTACTTCTAGATTGATTGAATTCGACTTAAAAAATGAAATCTATCAACAATACCAAAGGCTCTCTCTAAATTTTTATAAAAAAAATAGAACAGGAGATTTAATGAACAGAATTTCCGAAGACGTTTCTAAGGTAAGAATGTATGTGGGCCCTGCAGTAATGTACAGTATGAATATGATTGTACTTTTCGCAGTGGGTTTTACTCAGATGATCAGTATCGATGTAGAGTTAACAATGTATACCTTACTTCCGTTTCCTATTTTGTCTATCTCTATTTTTACATTGAGCAAAATAATTCATAAACGAAGCAGTATTGTACAAGAATACTTGTCTAATTTAACAACATTTAATCAAGAGTTTTTCTCAGGAATTAGTGTTGTAAAATCTTACGGAATAGAAAATGCCATCATTAAAGATTTTGATGATATTGCAGATAAAAGCAAGGAAAAAAACATTCATTTACAACAAGCCAATGCTTTATTTTTTCCGTTGATGATTTTGCTAATTGGTCTTAGTAATATTATTGTCATTTATATTGGGGGTAAACAATATATTAATGATGAAATTCAAATAGGAACCATTATTGAATTTATGTTGTATGTAAATATCTTAACATGGCCCGTTGCCGTTGTTGGTTGGGTTACTTCTATGGTACAACAAGCGGAAGCTTCGCAAGCAAGAATTAACGAATTTTTAGAACAAGTACCAGAAATTCAAAACAATACTACAAAACCTACCTTATTAGAAGGAAAAATAGCTTTTAAAGACGTTACTTTTACGTATGATGATACAAATATTACAGCATTAAAAAACATTAGCTTTTCTGTTGAAGCAGGGGAAACCGTCGCTATTTTAGGAAAAACAGGTTCAGGAAAATCGACAATTATAGAATTAATTGCTAGATTGTATGATACCAAACAAGGAACCATCTATTTAGATAACAAACCGATTGAAAAGGCCAACTTAAACGCTATTAGAAATCAGATTGGTTTTGTACCTCAAGATCCGTTTTTATTCTCTGAAAGTATTGGTGATAATATAAAGTTTGGTAAAGAAGATGCCACAAAAGAGGCAATCATACAAGCCGCAAAAGACGCTGTTGTTCATGACAATATTATAGATTTTCCAAACGGATATCAAACGATTTTAGGAGAACGTGGCGTAACACTTTCCGGAGGTCAAAAACAACGTGTTTCTATTGCCAGAGCAATTATAAAAGACCCCAAAATATTAATTTTTGATGATTGCTTGTCTGCTGTAGATACAGAAACAGAAGAACAAATTTTAGCAAACCTTAAGAAAGTATCTAAAAATAAGACTACTTTTATTATCAGTCACAGAGTTTCTTCTGCAAAAAATGCAGATAAAATCATCGTATTAGATAGTGGTAAAATAGTACAACAAGGCACTCATAATCAATTAATAACAGAAGAAGGATACTATAAAGATTTATACGAACAGCAACTTTTAGAAAAAGAAAATTAATCTTTAACATTGCTACATAAAATATTTTATTAGATTTGTTAAGTAAAACAAAACACATAACTACTATATTTAAAGAACATGGCAGAGAGAGTTGAACAGGAAGAAATATTTTCACAGGTATTAAGAGCAGGAAGAAGAACCTATTTTTTTGACGTAAGAGCAACCAAAGCAGATGATTATTATCTGACTGTTACAGAAAGTAAGAAGTTTACGCATGATGATGGCACCTTCCATTATCAGAAACACAAAATTTACTTGTACAAAGAAGATTTTACAGATTTTCATGAAATGCTAAAAAAAGCAACAGATTATATTATCAATGAAAAAGGTGATGAAGTCATTAGTGAACGTCATCAAAAAGATTTTAAGAAAGAAGAAACCAAAGTTACATCTAAAGAGGAAATAAAATCTACAGATAGTTTTACAGATGTTTCTTTTGACGACATATAAAACACACATAAACTGTTTTTGTATCAACTTGTTTATGGATCATGATCTCTATAAACTCAGTGCATACAAATAATTTCAATTCAATTTCAATTTACACTAAAAAACCGCAAATTTACGATTTGCGGTTTTTTGATTTTTTAAATTGAAAACTACAAAACACGTTTCATAGTCTTCGCTTTAGAGACGGTTTCCTCCCACTCTTTTTCAGCATGGCTATCTTTGGTAATTCCACCACCAACAAAAATAGAAGCCTTACTATTTTCGACTTTCATACAACGTAAATTCACAAAAAGTGCTGAACTTTTACCATCAAATTTTGAGTTTTGAACATTCAATTCACCTAAAAAACCAGTATAATAACTCCGATGGTAATTTTCATTATGTACAATAAAATCTTTCGCAATATTTCTTGGCAAACCACAAACCGCTGGAGTTGGGTGCAATGCTCTTATCAACGCTTCTAAGTTTGAAGATTTTTTTAATTCACCTGAGACCTTTGTTCTTAAGTGTAATAAATTTCCTGCTTTTATGGTTTCGGTTTTGTCTATTTCTAAGGTATCAGCAATTCCATCTAATTGATTTTTAATAAAATCAGTTACTAATTGTTGTTCTTCTAGTTCTTTAGATTTCCAAATGGGCGTTGTATGCTCTTTATAAACTTGCGTTCCAGCCAAAGACATGGTTTTAAAAGAATTGTTTTCTACTTTTAAAAGCGTTTCTGGTGTTGCCCCAAACCAAAGCCCCACCTTCGGGTGAAACCAAACATACACAAAGGCATTTTTATAAGTAATTAATAGTTTTTTAAAAATTTCTAAAAGATTAAAATTAGAAATATTCACTATTTCTTCTCTTGAGATTACTACTTTTTTTAAACTACTTGCATTGATTTCTTTAATTGCATTTTCAACAATTTTAATGTGTTTTTCTCTGGAAGAAACTTCTTCATTAAAAACTGATTCTTTATAATTAAAAGTTTCTAATTGTAATTCTTCCGTTAAAAAAAGCGCTTTTTCTTCGGGAAATAAGATCGCTTTTTCATCATTATGAAATGGCGCGAATACAAATCCTTTTTCTTTAAAACTTGCAGTATATGCTATAGTAGCATCTGGAAGTAAAAAACTAGAAACAGAGTTAGAATTTGGTTTTCTATACACTACAAAAGGTAAATCTTGTTTATAATGTGGAATAATTTTATCAAACAAATGAATCAAAATAAAAATTATTTTTTAGAAATATTCAAAACAATATTGGTCATTTTTGCAACAGAAATCAAGTTATCATCTTCATCTACAATGGTAACTTCCCACAAATGTGTGGTTCTGCCTTTGTGAATATTTTTTGCAGTAGCAAAAACGACACCTTCACGTTTGCTTTTAATATGATTTATAGAAAGCTGAATTCCGTTTATAAATTGTGTTTTATCATCAATAAAAAAATTAGAAGCCGCACTACCCACACTTTCTGCCAAGGCTGCAGTGGCACCGCCATGCAATTGCCCGTAAGGTTGATGAACATTTGAATTTACAGGCATTTTTGCCGTTAAATAATCCTCTCCAACAGCAACATATTCAATATCAAGAGTTTCCATCAGCGTATGTTTAGAACGCTCATTAAATGCTTTTAAAATTGCAGAATTATCCATAACCAAGTCTTTATAATGTAAAAATACGTATAAAAAATTGTATTTTTGTTGCAGAAAAGTTAAAGCATTATATGTACAAAATACGCGTAATTTTAGACACTAAGGAAGATGTAATTAGAACCATTCTTATAGAAGATACCGTTAGTTTAGAAGATTTACACCTTACCATTGCAAAATCTTTTGGTTTTGAGGGGCAAGAAATGGCCTCTTTTTATAGAACAGATGAGGAATGGAATCAAGGTGAAGAGATTCCACTATTTAACATGGCAGAGGCTGGAGAAGGAATTTCTATGCAGAACTGTATTCTAAAGGATGAATTACCAGCAATAAATAAAAAACTTATCTATGTCTATGATTTTTTGAATATGTGGACTTTTTATGTAGATGTTGTTGACATTTCTACTGAAGAAAAAGAAAACTTACCATTAACCATACTTTCTGTTGGTGAAATTCCAGAAGAAGCCCCTGAAAAAGAGTTTATTGCAGATAAATTAGAAAGTGATTTTGATGACGAAGATGACGACGAATTTGATCCTTTTGATGAATTCGACTTCAACGAATATTAAATAATGTAAAATTGGGTAATTTTCTAACTGTTTCAGATTAAAACTCAAAACTTCTTTCTTTCAACTTCAAACTTCCATCATTTTTAAGTAACAAATTTGTAGATTAGTCGTCTTACAATCATAATCGACTAAATTCAATTTCTTTGGAAACTATCTTATCACTTAAAAATCTCGATAAAAAATACGGAGCCGTTCACGCTGTGAATAATCTTTCTTTTGACATTCAAAAAGGAAATGTTTACGGAATTTTAGGCCCAAACGGAAGTGGAAAATCTACCACTTTAGGAATCATTTTAAACGTTGTAAACAGAACATCTGGCGAATTCTCTTGGTTTGATGGTAGATTGTCTACACACGAAGCCTTAAAAAAAGTAGGTGCAATTATAGAGCGTCCTAACTTTTATCCTTACATGACGGCTGTTCAAAACTTAAAATTGATCTGCAAAATTAAAGGAATTTCAACAGAAAAAATTAATGAAAAATTAAAAACCGTAAATCTTTACGAAAGAAGAGATAGTAAATTTAGAACTTTCTCTTTAGGTATGAAACAGCGTTTGGCAATTGCTTCTGCGTTATTGAATGATCCTGAAATACTAATTTTAGATGAACCTACCAACGGTTTAGACCCTCAAGGAATTCATGAAATTAGACAAATTATCAATAAAATTGCAAGCAAAGGAACTACTATTTTATTGGCTTCTCACCTTTTAGATGAAGTAGAAAAAGTGTGTTCTCATGTGGTTGTTATTAGAAAAGGAATAAAACTATACAGCGGTAGCGTAGAAGAAATGACGGCTTCAAAAGGATTATTTGAACTAAAAATAGAAGGTGATCAAGAAAAATTGTTGGCTGAGCTTGAAAATCATCCTGCATTTAATAAAGTAACGATAGAACATGAAACCATTATTGCCACTTTAAATACGGCTATTTCGGCTACAGAAATAAATACATTTTTATTTGAAAAAGGCATCGTTTTAAGTCATTTGGTAAAACGTAAACCAAGTTTAGAACAACAGTTCTTAGATTTAACCAACAACAATTAGTTACAAGAATCTAATTCGAAACGCAGTCGATCACCAATTCAACCAAAAAATATAAAAATCATGTTAAGATTATTAACCATAGAATTTCATAAATTAAAACATAATAAAGCTAGCAAGGTTTTATCGCTTATTTACTTTGGCTTACTAACATGCATCGCTTTAATAGCAGCCATAAAGTTTGATGTTGGCCCAATAAAATTTCATTTAGCAGAAATAGGCATTTTTAACTTCCCTTATATCTGGCATTTTAATACGTACATGGCAGCTATTTTAAAATTCTTTTTGTTGTTAGTTATTGTTTCAATGATGGCAAATGAATATAGTTACAAAACCTTAAAGCAAAATTTAATTGATGGTCTAAGTAAAAAAGAATTTATTCTGTCTAAATTTTACACGGTGGTTTTATTTGCTCTGGTCTCTACAATATTTGTCTTTTTTATCTCGCTAATTTTAGGTTTATTTTATTCAGATTATAATGAATTTGCAATCATAACCTCAGATTTACAATACTTATTTGCCTTTTTTATAAAATTGGTAGGATTCTTTTCTATGGGATTATTCTTCGGGATTTTAGTAAAAAGATCTGCATTTGCAGTAGGTGCAATGGTGGTTTGGTTTTTTGTTGAAAGTATTTTTAAAGGTTACTTATTTTGGACTTTTAAAGATGCAGAAAACACAGGCGATACAGTAGATAGCATTATGCAATTTCTGCCTTTTGAAGCCATGGCAAACCTAATTAAAGAACCATTTTCTAGACTGGGAGCAGTTAGGTCTGTTGCCAATCAAATAGGAGAAACTTTTACCAAAAGTTATGCTGTAGATTTTTCTACTATTGCAATTGTTTCGGTATGGACATTTATCTTTATTTATTTATCTTTTACACTGTTAAAAAAGAGAGATTTGTAGTACTTTTTAAATATATTTGATGTTATACTAGATAAATCATCAAATGAAGAATTTTTTACCGCTATTTTTAATATGCATTGCTTTAAATACATTTTCTCAAAAAGAAGCTAATTTTTGGTTTTTCGGAGAAAATGCAGGTTTAGATTTTGAGGTAAATCCTCCAAATATTTTATCTGGGACTTTATCAACAGACGAAGGTTCTGCCTCAATTTCTGATGCGAATGGCATTCTGCAATTTTATACAGATGGCTCTACGGTTTACAACAGAACTGGCAGTATAATGGTAAATGGAACTGGTTTATTAGGCAATTCTTCAAGTTCGCAATCCGCCATAATAATTCCAAAACCCTTAGATACTAATATTTATTACATTTTCACAGTTGGAAACCAACGTGATGGAAATCAAGGAAATGGTGTTGCTTATTCCGAAGTAAATATGTCTCTAGATAATAATCTAGGCGAAGTTACCAATAAAAATATTTTTTTAAATGGTTCAATAAATGCTAGAGAAAAAATAACAGCAATTAGAGGTGAAGATTGCAATACCTTTTGGGCGGTTACAAACGATGCCAATAATTTTTATAGTTATCTGATAACTCAAAATGGCATTGTAAATACGGCAGTTACATCTCCTAATATAAATTTTCTATCTAATTTAAGAGGCTACCTAAAAATTTCTCCAGATGGAAAAACGCTTGTGAATGCAAGTGCAAACTCTGGTTCTTATATATATGACTTTAATGCTGCTACGGGAAAAATTACTAATGGAAGCTCTTTATCTGTTTCTGGAAATGGTTATGGAGTAGAGTTTTCAAGAAATAGTAAAAAATTATACATTTCAACTGGCGTTCATAGCCAGTTTTTTGATAATTCTGGTATTAGAAATTCTCCAAATTATGCAAATGTTATGCAGTTTAGTTTAGAATCTAGAAATATTTTAGATATCAACAACAGTGCTCAATTAGTGTATGAAACAAATGCTGGGTACAGAGGTGCCTTGCAACTTGCCGCAAATGGAAAGATTTATTATGCTAGAAGTCGTACTAATACAATTGGTGTCATTAACTTTCCTGAAAAAGAGGCTCTAGATATTAATTTTGATGAAAATGGATTAATCTTAACAACAGGTCTTTCAACAGAAGGTCTACCTCCTTTTATTCAATCGTTTTTCTTAGAAATAGAAATTAAAGACGAAGCTACAAATGAAGTTATCAACTTTAAAGACTTAGAATTCTGTATTGGTCAAAACAAAGTAATTACTCCTGCTAAAGTTTCTGGATCGGATATTAATTACGAATGGACTTTTGATGATGGTACAAACCAAACAATTATTCCTTCTGCTGACCCTGATTATAAATTGTTTTTAAACAATATTTCTTTAAGTGATGCCGGTGTTTATAATCTAAAAATATCACTAAAAGATGATTGTAACAATGATATTGTTTACAACGGTACTTTTAATGTCGATGTTTTTAAGGCTGCTACTGCAACGAAACCAGAAGATATCCTTTTTTGTGACACAGACAATGATGGTTTTAATGATTTTGATCTTGCTTTAGAAAAGGATGATGAAATACTGGGAGCACTAGACCCTACAATTTTTGAAGTTCTTTACTTCGATAGTCTAGCGAATGCAACTTCCTCTTTAGGGCTACTTCCGAATCCTTTTACCAATCCTAGTGCTTTTAGTTCTCAAACAATGTATGCAAGAGTTCAGAATAAAAATGCTCCAAATGCTTGTTTTGATATTACCGAATTTACACTCGCTGTAACGGGGCTGCCAATTCCTATCCAACCAACACCTTATCGTATTTGTGATGATATAGAAAGTGGTGACGATACAGATGGGATTGTTAATACATTTCTTTTAAACACAAGAGATTTAGAAATTCTTGGAACTTTAAGTAACACCCAATATGATGTCACTTATCATACAACATTTGCTGGAGCAGATACAAATGATGCTACCACTTTAATTGATAAAAATGCAAACCACTCAGTTACAAATAACCAAACTGTATTTGTTAGAGTAGAAAATAAGGACAATCCTGCGTGTTTCGATGCTTCAAAAACACTTGATTTATTTGTAGATCCTTTACCAACAGTTGCAAATACAGTAAGTCTATTGCAATGTGATGATGATTTAGATAGAATTTCTACTATAAATCTAACAGAAGCAGAAATTTCCATTTCCGCAAATGCCATGAATGAAACTTTCGAATATTTCGAAACGGAAGCCGAAGCAATAGCAGGAACTCCTTTTATTGCAGATGAATTACGCTATCCTGTAAACCAAACTGGTGAAGCTTGGGTAAGAACCATTTCTGAAGAAAATTGTTATAGAATCTCTAAAATCAATCTTGAAGTTGAAGCGTCTGCAGATGTAGCTTATGATAAAGAGTTTTCTGGTGTTTGTGATGATTTTCTTCAAGCCGATGGTACAGATGGTCCTTTAAACAATGATACAGATGGTATTACTAATTTTGATTTTAGCGATGCGAATAATGAAATATTAGCATTTTTTCCAGCAGCATTACAGCCAGATTTAGAAGTTTCCTATTATGAAACTAGAGCGGATAGGACTGCAGTAATTAATGCCATTTCAGATATTTCAAACTATAGAAATACTGCGTACCCTTCTGATACAACAAGACAAACTATTTATTTTAAAATTACCAATAAAAACAATAACAATTGTAGTGGTACTGGAGAATTATATTTAAAAACAGATACAGTTCCCACTGCAAACCCTGTTACCGATTTAGAACTCTGTGATGATGTAAATGATGGTGATGGCACCAACGGAATT
>NZ_CANMVP010000040.1 GCF_947501385.1 uncultured Polaribacter sp. | reverse complement strand
TATCTTGTCCTTCAAATTGTTCCATTATCCTAGTTTTATTGACTTAAATATACGGAAATTAAATGACTAACTCAAAATAATTATTTACATTTTAATTCCCTTCCCTTTGGAAAGGGTTAGGGATGGGATCAGAGTGATTTTGTTCTTCCACCATCAACAGGAACGTTAATTCCGTTGATAAAACTTGCCTTTTCACTTGCTAAAAAGACAACTGCATTGGCAATTTCTTCAGGTTTTGCAAATCGTTTTGCAGGTGAAGCGTTTTTCATTGCCGCTGCAACCTCATCAAAAGAATTTCCAGTTTTAGCAGATTTATTTTTAATTATTTCTTTCAATCTTTCGGTTCCTGTTGCTCCTGGTAAGACATTGTTGACTGTAATACCAAATTCACCCAGCTCATTTGCCAACGTTTTAGACCAACTTGCAACAGCGCCACGTATGGTGTTTGAAACGCCCAAACCATCTAAAGGTTGTTTTACAGAAGTGGAAATTATGTTGATAATTCTGCCAAAACATTGTGTTTTCATAAACGGGACTAAACTTTGCACTAAAATATGATTGCATTTTAAATGTTGCGTAAAAGCGCTTTCAAATTCCTCAATCTTCGCATTAAAAATTGGACCTCCTGCAGGACCTCCAGTATTATTCACCAAAATATGAAATTGCAACTCTAAATTTCCTAAAACTTGTTTTAATTCATTTGGCTTGGAAAAATCGGCAACCAAATAACCATGACACTGTGCTCCGCTATTTTGTAATTCTGCTAAAACCGCTTTTAACTTTTCTTCGTTTCTTGCAATTAAGGTAACATTTACCCCTTCTTCCGCCAATAGTATTGCGGTTGCTTTTCCTATTCCTTGTGTGCTGCCACAAACTAAGGCATTTTTATTTTTTAGTTTTAAATTCATTTATTTTAGTGTGTTATCTATGTCTGGTCGAGCGCAGTCGAGACCTAATTAATTATCTGGATTATATTTATGATGTGTAGCGTTTCTGCATTCTGATAATATTTCTAACAAATCAAAATCATAATTTGCTAAAGCTAATTTCTTTCTACTGCTCCACTTTTTTATTTTCTTTTCAAAATAAATTGCTTGATCAACATCATTAAAAACTTGATTAAATATTAATTCTAAAGGTCTTCTTTTATAAGTAAAACAACTTTTATTCAATCCTTTTTGATGCTCTTCAAATCTTCTTTCTATATTATTTGTAATTCCAACATAAAGTAAACTGTCTGAACATTTTAATATATAAACAAAATACATTTTCATAATAACCTCTCGACTGCGCTCGAGGAGACATTTTAGTGCTAATTATATTCTACCATTTTTTAATCTTCACCGCTTTTTCAAAGTGATTTAACTCATGCGTTTCTATCCACCAAGTAGCCATTTCTAGTAACAATTTTGGATTGTCATTTTTATTCTTGAAAAAAGCATAAAAAGACAAACCAACATGATCTCCTTTTTTAGCAATTTTTTCATCACAAACTTGAATGATTTTCTCTCTTATTTCTTTATTCATTCCTATCCCTAACCCTTTCCAAAGGAAAGGGGATTTATTTAGTTATGGCTAATTATATTTATTTATCAAATTATTTTCATACATCTTAATTCTTGACAACAGTTTCTTCCCTTTGGGAAGATTAAGATGGGCTATATATACAAATATTTTTAGGCTCTGTAAAAAAGCGCAATGCTTCAAAACCACCTTCTCGTCCTACTCCACTATTTTTCACTCCTCCAAAAGGTGTTCTTAAATCACGCAGCATCCAAGTATTTACCCAAACAATTCCGGTTTGTAATTGTTTAGAAAATTGCATGGTTCGGTTTAGATTATTTGTCCATAATGTTGCTGACAAACCATATGGTACATCATTGGCTAATTGCAATGCTTCTTCATCTGTTTTGAACGATATAATCGTAACAACAGGTCCAAAAATTTCTTCTTGATTTAAGCTACATTTATTGTCAAAAACTTCAATAATAGTGGGTTGTAGATAATAACCATTTTCACAATTTTCTACAGTCACTTTATTGCCGCCAAATACTATTTTTCCTCCTTCTAGTTTGGCACCATCAATATACGATTTTACTTTTGCTAAATGTGCTGCAGAAACCAAAGCCCCCATATTTGTATCTTTTGCTGAGGGATTGCCAACTTTTAACTCCGCTACTTTTTTGATAAAATCTATTTTGAATTGCTCATAAATTTTTTCTTCAACAAAAATTCTACTTCCGCACAAACAAATCTGACCTTGATTCGCAAATGAAGAACGAACCGTTGTTGCCAACATCTTCTCGTAATCACAATCTGCAAAAATGATATTTGGGTTTTTCCCACCCAACTCTAAAGACAGCTTTTTAAACATTGGTGCAGCGACGCTTGCAATATGTGCACCTGTTTTTGTACCCCCTGTAAATGAAATTGCCTTGATATTTGGGTGCGCTACAATGGCTTGTCCTGTTGATGTTCCTAATCCATGTACAATATTTAAAACGCCTTTTGGGAGGCCTGCTTCATTACAGATTTCGCCTAATAAATAAGCAGTCATAGGTGTAATTTCACTCGGTTTTGCAACCACACAATTTCCTGCAGCTATGGCTGGTGCAATTTTCCAGGTAAACAAGTACAAAGGTAAGTTCCAAGGAGAAATACAACCAACAACTCCAATGGGTTGACGTAATGTAAAATTAACCGCATTTAATCCCACACTTTCGTGTGCTTCTGATGAAAACTGTGTTATCGCATTTGCAAAAAACTGGAAATTACTTGCTGCTCTTGGAATATCCACTTGTTTTGCTAAACTGATTGGTTTCCCATTGTCTTTTGATTCTGCTGTTGCTAAAACCTCTAATTTTTCCAATATTAAATCAGCAATTTTTAATAATATTTTACTTCTTTCTTCTAACGTGGTATTGCTCCAACTTGGAAAAGCTGTTTTTGCTGCTTGGTATGCGCTTTCTACATCTTCTTTTGAGGAATTTGGAGTTTGTCCGTAAATTTCTCCTTTTGATGGATTGTAGTTATCAATATATTCCCCATTTATTGGATTTACAAATTCTCCGTTGATGTAGTTTTGGATGTTCATTTACTATTTTAATTAAACTTTCTATGTATGTTCGAGACCTGAGAAAAAAAATTTTTTCAAACGGCTTGAATGACGTAATGTCTCCTCGAGCGCAGTCGAGAGGTTTTAATGAGGTCTCGACTGCGCTCGACGACAGTATTTACAATTTGTAAAACATCAACTTACAAGCTACATCAATGGTAGCGCAGTCGAGAACTCATTATTTATCCGGATTATATTTATGATGCGTTGTATTTCTGCATTCTGATAATATTTCAATCATATCAAAATCATCATTTGCTAAAGCCAATTTCTTTTTACCACTCCATTTTTTTATTTTCTTTTCAAAATAAATTACTTGCTCAACATCATTAAAAATTTGATGAAATATCAATTCTAAAGGTCTTCTTTCTATGTTATTTGTAATACCAACATATAGCAAATTATCTGAACATTTTAATATATAAACAAAATACATTTTCATAAATAAACCTCTCGACTGCGCTCGAGGAGACATTCGTTAGTTAATTAGCCTTCTTATAAGCTGCCACTTTCATCTCTACCACCAAATATGGATGTGGTAATTGATGCACAGCAAGGGTTGTTCTTGTTGGCGTTATGCTACCTAAAAAAATTTCTATGTAAACCATTATATACATCTTATTCATTCGTAATAAAATCTAAATAATTATCTTTACTTACCACCATCAATTGATGATTTGGATACGCATTCGTAAAACTTTTACTAAATTTTGCTTTTCTTTTAACATTCCATTTGAACTCATAAGCACAAAGGGTACCCTTATAATCTTCTACAAAATCGATTTCTTGCTGGGCTTGATTTCTCCAAAAATAATCATTAGAAAGCATGCCGTTATTTGCTTTAAATTTTAATCTTTCTACAATTAAAAAATTTTCCCATAAAGCACCAATATCTTGTCTTAAGCCAACAGGATTCCAATTTTTTATTACTGAATTTCGAATACCAACATCATAGAAATAAATCTTTTTACTTTTTTTAAGTTCGTTCCGTAAATTTCTACTCAAAGATGGCAATCTAAAAACAATAAACGCTTTTTCAAGCAATAAAATATAACGCGCTACTGTCTCGTTATTTAAACCTACTATTTGTCCTAATTCGTGATAAGATACTTGTTGTCCTATTTGAAATGCTAAAGCTTGCACCAAGGCTTCTAATTTTTGAGGTTTTTTAATATCTTCCCAAGTAAGTATGTCTTTATACAAGTAACTGTCTGAAAGCTGATTTAAAATTTCTTTTTCATTTCCAGGATTGTTAATTACATCTGGATACCAGCCATAAATTATACGATGATTTAGCAAACGCGATTCTTCTAAAAGTGAATGATGCTGTATCATTTCATTCATACTAATTGCCCATAATTTATATTCCCATTTTCTACCTGTAAGTGGTTCGTTAATTTTATTTGCGAGGTCAAAAGCGGAAGAGCCTGTTGCTATTATTTTAATTTCTAAAAATTGATCATGTAGTATTTTAAGAGTAATTCCGATATTTTCAATGCGTTGTGCTTCGTCGATAATGATTCTTTTATAATTACCAATTAAACGTTTTAAAAACGATGCTGATGTATTTTCAAGTAGCTGTCTCGTCTCATAATCATCTCCATTTAGTAAAAGCGTTTCTGAATTCATAAAATTCTTTAAAAGCAGCGTAGTTTTCCCAACTTGTCGAGAACCAACTAAAACAATTACTTTATGGTCATTAAAGTTTTTAAGTATGCGCGCTGTAAGATTTCTATTTATCAAAATATTTACTTTTAAATCGTAAAAATAATATAAATTTTGCTACTCAAGTATTGAAATGAAGTCTTTTTTGGAATTTCACTTCTTATAAGCAGTCACCTTAATCTCTACCACCAAATCTGGATGTGGTAATTGATGCACAGCCACAGTGGTTCTTGTTGGTCCCGTTTCTTTGTCAAAAAATTCTGCGTAGGCTTTGTTATAGCCTGCAAAATCATTCATATTTACTAAAAAGGAAGAAACATCTACCACATCTTTTAAACTTGCACCAACCGTTTTTAAATTACGATCGATATTTTCTAAAACTGCTTTTGTTTGTAAATAAGAATCTAATTTTTTAGTTCCCATTTCGTCTATGATTACGACTCCTGCAATCGTGTTATCTGGTTTTCTTGAACTTGTTCCCGATACAAAAATAAAATCGCCAACAACTTTTACATGTGGATACGCGCCTCTTGGTGTTACTTTTTTTTCTCTCATATTATTGTGCTAATTCTAATAATTTTAAAGTCGTTCTTAAATTTCTTGTAGTTGCAACTACATCCAACTTTCTCTCAATAATATTATTAGTCAGTTTTGTGCTACCAAAACCTGACGGACAATATAAATACACAACATCTTCAACTATTTTATATGAGTCTTCTCCAATATTTTTGACTTCGATTGTCGTTTCTTTTGTTGATTTATTCAGAAATGTTAACGCAACTATTTTTTCATTTTCTATTGAAAAAGGATAATTATCAATTACTTTTTTCCATTCTAATATTGTTCTCGCTAAAACAGGAACATCGAATCCAAATCTCTCTTGAATTCCGTTTTTAATTTTATCACAAATTTCATCTTTCTCTAAATCTGACTCTAAGATAATATTTCCACTTTGAATATAGGTTTGCACATTTTGAAAATCTAAATTATTTAATAATTCACGTACATCTGCCATCGGGATTTTATTTTTTCCTGAGACATTGATTCCACGAAGTAAAACAATAAAAGCCCCACCTAACCTCACCGAAGGGGAGGAACTCGCAACATTATGGTTTTCTTTTGTGCTCATATTATTTTAAGTTTACATCAATTTGTTTTCAAAAAACTGCTAGCTCCATCCCTTGGGGAAGGTTGGGATGGGCTTTACATTCCTGCAACTTTATCTTCTTGCAAAATCTCGTTAGTTTCTTTGATTACTCTCTTTAAAACAATTTCTAACTCATCTTTTGTCATATCGATCGAAGTCGAGATATCGTCACCAGAAATCAAATTCAATAATGCTTTATCTTGTGCTCTACCTCTTTTCATGGCTTCTTGATAGCCCATATTTTCATTAAAAGTAACTAACGAATATTTTGACGAATATTGTGTTGGAAATGTTTTTTCTAAATCCATTTCTATCTTTCTTTTTTCTTTAAACAAAGGATTCGCAACATGGTCTTTCATCTCATGAAAATTATCGATTGCCAAATCTGCAATGGCATCTGTATCGTGTTTTCTAGCTTTTTGATAGGCTTTAAAAACAGCTTCCCAATCCTTTAATTCTTGATTCAAGATTCCATCTAACACAAAAACATCTTCAAATGAAGCATTCATTCCTTGTCCATAAAACGGCACTATTGCATGTGACGCGTCGCCAATTAACAACGTTTTATCTTGATAGCTCCAAGGCGAACATTTAATGGTTCCCAAAGGTCCTGTTGGGTTATTGATAAACTCTTCTTGTATATTCGGAATTAATGCCAAAGCATCTGGAAATTCCTTCTCAAAAAATTCGGTTATTTTTTTTTCTGAAGTTAAATTTTCGAAATTAAATTCGCCTTTATTATAACTTAAAAAGAGCGTTACGGTAAAACTTCCATCCATATTTGGGAGTGCAATCAACATAAAATCGCCTCTTGGCCAAATATGTAAATGCCCTTTACTTATTTGATGATTTCCATTTTTATCCGCAGGAATCTCTAATTCCTTATACCCGTGATTTAGATAATTTTGAGAATAACTGAATAAGAATTTGCGTTCTGAAACATAACTTTTTCGCAAAGAAGAACCTGCGCCATCTGCTCCAAAAATTACAGTGGCATCCACAGTGAATTTTTCCTTGGTTTTGTAATCTTTAAAATGAGCTGTCGTATTTTCTATATCAACTTTTGTACATTTTTTATTGAAATGGAGATTTACATTTTCATGCTTTTCAGCTTCATCTAATAAAATCGCATTCAGATCTCCTCTCGAAATTGAGTTGATATATTCGTTTTCTCTTCCAGAATAATTGGAAGAAAATGTATTCCCTTGGGTATCGTGCATTAATCTGCCATTCATAGGAATGCATATTTCTCTAGCTTTTTCTTCCATTCCACATAATCGCAGTGCTTTTAAACCTCTATCTGACAAAGCTAGATTGATGGATCTCCCAGCAGAAATATCTACGGTTCTTAAATCTGGTCTGCTTTCGTATATGGCAACTTTATAACCTCTTTGTGCAAGTCTTAATGCAAGTAAACTTCCACATAAACCTGCGCCAATGATGAGTATTTTATCTTTTTTGTTCATTTATTTATTTTAGATTCCTGTCTCTACCTTCGGCAGACAAGTGCGCAGGAATGACAGACGCAATAAGAAACTGAAAAAGTTCAGTTTAACTATTTTACAATAACGTTTGTAAAATAGTTACCATTTGATACACATCTTCAAAACTATTGTACATAGGAACCGGTGCACAACGTATTACGTCGGGTTCTCGCCAATCTGTAATGATATGCTGCGCTGTTAGTTGTTTATGCAAATTTTTATCAGCATTTTTAACTTGAATGGATAATTGGCAACCTCTTTCCTTTGGATTACTCGGTGTGATAATTTTTATATCCTCAGAATCAATTTCGTTGATTAAAAACTCAAAATAACCTGTTAGCTTTTCTGATTTTTCTCTTAAAGCGTCCATTCCAACTTTATCAAATAAATCTAGAGACGCTTTTATGGCTGCCATAGACAATATGGGCGGATTTGACAATTGCCAACCTTCTGCTCCTTCCATCACGTCAAAGGGTTGTCGCATATTAAAGCGCGTTGCTTTGTTATGATTCCACCAACCTGCAAAACGTGGCAAGTCTTTGTTTTTTGAATGCTTTTCATGAACAAAAATTCCTGCCAAACTTCCGGGTCCGGAATTTAGATATTTATAGGTACACCAAGCTGCAAAATCGACTCCAGAATCATGTAAGTTGGGTTGCACATTTCCTGCTCCGTGTGCTAAATCGATTCCTACCACACAATCTTTTGAATGCCCAATTTCTGTAATCCTTTTCAAATTTAAAAACTGACCTGTATAATAATTTACACCTCCAATAAGAAGCAATGCAATTTCATTTCCTTGTTCTTTAACAATCGTTTCTAAATCTTCTATATCTAATAATGCCGAACCTTTTTTTGGTTTCCACTCAATAACATCCTCTTTTGAGAAACCATGAAATTTTAATTGCGATTCCACAGCATATCTATCTGAAGGAAATGCATCACTTTCTATTACAATTTTATATTTTGTTTTGGTAGGTCTGTAAAATGAAACCATTAACAGATGAAGATTAGTCGTTAATGTATTCATTACAACCACCTCAATTGGTTTTGCGCCAACTATTTTTGCCATTTTATCCGTTAAATATTCATGATAATTCAACCACGGATGCTTCGCCTCAAAATGACCTTCTACGCCCAAATTTGCCCAATCTTCTAATTCTTGGTTGATATATTCCTTGGTTGATTTTGGTTGCAAGCCCAAAGAATTCCCTGTAAAATAAAGCCATTCATCTCCATGCTGATCTTTTGGGATATGAAATTTTTCTCGTAAATAAGAAATTTTATCCTCTTTGTCTAATTGCTTTGAGAACGCTAAAGTATTTTTGAATTTCATGAATAAAAAAATGATTGTTCTCAAATATAAAACAAACTATTTTTAGAATAAAGTTTAAAAGAATAAATTACTATCTTTATTTTTGATGAAATTCTAAAATTGAAATTATGAAATTCCAAAAATTTATATATCTATTCTCAATTATTCTATCTATTTCCTGTAGTAATAATTCTCTTTTAGTAGTTGGTTTAGAAGGTGTTAATGAAAGTATTAAAGCTGAGTATGCACCCGATAGAAGAGTGGCTATTTATGATATAAAATTTGACAATTCAGACGATAAAATTATTGTCTCTGGAATGACAGATTCTAAAGAAGCATACCAAAAATTATTAGATAGTTTAAAATCTTTAGATGTAGCCTATATCAATAAAATTCGTGTTTTACCAGATACTATTGTTGGTAATAATATGTTTGCTGTTGCTAAAAATTCGGTGATAAATATTCGTTCAGAACCCAAACATTCTGCTGAATTAGGCACACAAGGTTTGTTAGGAATGCCCTTAAAAATTCTAGACAAGAAAGGTGATTTTTATAGAATTCAAACTCCAGACAGATATATCTCTTGGGTAGATAGAGGGGGAATTCACACGATGAACAAAGGCGAATTCGATACTTGGAACGCTTCTAAAAAAGTGCTTTTTACAACCAATTTTGGCTATGTTTACAAAAAGAAAAATGTCAATTCTGAAATTATTTCGGATATCACTCTTGGTGGGCTTTTAAAATATTTATCTGAAGATGCTTCTTTTTATGAGGTAAAGTATCCAGATAATAGAACTGGTTTTGTAAAAAAGAGCGAAGCTATTATTTACGAGAAATGGTTGCAAAAACTACAACCTTCTCAAATAAACATCGAAACTATTGCTAAAAAAATGGACGGTTTTCCTTATTTATGGGGAGGAACTTCTGCTAAAGGAATGGATTGTAGCGGATTTACAAAAATGGTGTATTTAATGAATGGTTTTGTGATTTCTAGAGATGCTTCTCAACAAATTAATGCAGGTAAAACGGTAGATGTTAATTTTACTTTTGAAGGTTTAGAAAAAGGGGATTTATTGTTTTTCGGAAAAAAAGCTACAGAAAATAAAAAACAACGTGTTACGCATGTTGGTATTTGGTTGGGCAATTCTAAAATGGAATTTATTCATGCTGCTGGGAATGTTCATATTAGTTCTATGGACGAAACACAAGCTAATTATGATGGGTTTAACAGAAATAGATACCTAGGCAGTAAGCGTTATTTGGGAGTAAAGGATAAAAATATTATTGACTTAAAAAAAGAATTTAAGCACTAAGAAAAAAAATCATAAAAAAGACCTTTCAACTAAAAATTGAAAGGCTTAAATTTTATAATTAATTAAAAAATCGCTGCATCATTATTTCTCGTAATGATGGAAACTCGGTTAATACAAAACTCTAAACTTAATAGTTCCTGCTACGTTTCTTAATTTTTCAATGACTTCTTTATTGTATTCTTTGTCTAAATCTGTAATTACATAGCCCACTTTAGGGTCTGTAGATAAATATTGCCCCGTAATATTCAAATCGTATTTAGCTAGAATTTTATTGATTTTCGCCATGACACCTGGAACGTTTTTATGAATGTGTAAAAAACGATGCGCATTGGTTTGTCTTGGCAAACGAATGTTTGGAAAATTCACAGCATCTACTGTATTTCCAGAATTCATATATGCCATAATTTTACTCGGTACAAAATCTGCAATATCACGCTGCGCTTCTTCTGTACTTCCACCAACATGCGGTGTTAAAATTACGTTTGGCAACCCTTTTAAATCTGTAAAGAATTCGCCATTTTTTCTGGGTTCTTCAGGATAGACATCCACAGCAGTTCCTGCAATTTTTCCTGATTTTAAAGCGGCTACTAAAGCCTGAATATCAACTACAAATCCACGAGAAAGATTCACCAAAAATGCACCATCTTTCATTTGAGAAATTTCCTTTTTTCCAAAGAAATTTTTATTTGCAGCATTGTCATCAACATGCAGAGTAACCACATCAGAAATGGCTAACAACTCAGATAGTTCATCTACTTTAGTGGCATTTCCTAAAGCCAATTTATCTTCAACATCATAATAATACACATCCATTCCTAAAGCTTCTGCCAAAATAGAGAGTTGCGAACCAATATTACCATAACCCACAATTCCTAGTTTTTTACCACGAACTTCCCTAGAACCTTCAGCAGTTTTGTTCCATTGCCCATTATGAATCTCTGTGCTTCTCTGAAAAACACTACGCATTAACATAATAATTTCTCCAATGGCCAACTCTACTACAGAACGGGTATTGCTATAAGGTGCGTTAAAAACTACAATTCCTTTTTCTTTACAAGCTTCTAAATCGATTTGTTTGGTACCAATACAAAAAGCACTCACCACCATTAATTTCTCTGCAGCGGCAACTACTTTCTTGGTCACATTTGTTTTAGAACGAATTCCTAAAACATGTACGTCTTTTATTTTTTCTATCAACTCGTCTTCAGACAAACTTTTAGAAACCGTTTCTACAGAAAAACCATCTTTAGACAACTTTGTAAAAGCATCTGAATGCACGTTTTCTAATAATAAAATCTTAATTCTGTTCTTTGGGTATGAGATATTTCTTGGCAAATTATTTACGTATAAAAATTCATCTAAATTTGGCGCTATATGGTCTGCGTTTTCTGTTGTTTTATCTCTTGAAACATTTTCTGTATAGGCAAAAAAGGTATCAGCCACACCTGCTTCACGAGTTACATAATCGCTATAACCATCACCAATAACTTGTATCTCTCCATCTAAATTCATGTCTTTTAAACATTGAATTTTACCATTGTGCTTCGACAATACATTTTCTTCATCAAAACCAATAATTTCTCCATCTTCTGCAAACTCAAACGTATTTGCATACACTCTTTCTGAAGGAATGTTGTATTCTTTTACAATAGGATCTATAAATTCTTTAAAACCACAAGAGATCACATAAATATCATCTGCAAATTCTTCAAAAAATTCCTTATTACTTTCAATAGAATTAGAAACTTGCTTTTTTAAAGCAACCACTAAATCTTTTAAATCTGCCTTGTTTGCTTTTAATAATTTTATTCTTCTTTCTAAAGATTCTGTAAAAGAGATTTCACCATCAATTCCTAAATTGGTAATATCAATGATCTCTTGAATAATTTCTTTTTTCTTCGGATTGTTTTGAAGCGTAATTTCTGCTAAAACGTCTAATGCTTCAACCTTTGTTAGCGTGCTGTCAAAATCGAAAATATAATTTCTTTTTTCGGTACTCATTTTTGCGAATCTTGGTTGATTTTTAATAGCGGTAAAGCTACAAATATCGTAGGTTATTTAGAAGTGTATTTAAAGTTTTATGATATCTATTGTAATTCACTACAATAATCTATAAGTTGATAAAAATAATCTTTAAAACCATTATATATTATGAAATCCCAAAAGAAGTAGCCACCAAACTATGGGCAACGATTCTACCCAAAAAGAACTGTAGTATTTTGATTGATTGATTTTAGAGCGCATCAAGAAAATTAGCGTTAAAAAAAAGAAAATTAGAAACGTATTTTTTGAAATATCGCTTCCGTTCATGCTGTATTCTATCAACAAAGCAAAAATTAGGATTCCTAAACCCAATCTTTTTGTTTTTTGGATTCCTATTTTCTTAGGAATTGTTTGTAAAGAAATCGCATCATACTTTACATCCCTAATGTCAAAAGGTAAAATTAAAACAACCACAATTAAAAAACGTTGTAGCAATAATAACAAAATGTTTAGCGAGACCTCTTTGCCTGCATTAATTGCAGGTATTAATACTGTAAAACCTGCCCAAACGAAAGCTACTACGATTATCTTTAAATAACTCACCTGACGTAAATTTTTATCAAATCCACTTAAAAACGGAACTGCATACAATACCGTTAAAACAACAAAAGGAATTGAAACATAGATGGTGTTTAAAGGAATTTGAAATCCGTAATAACACATCGCTAAAAAACAAAAAAGAGAAAATACTTGAATAATTTTTAAATCTTCCGTTAAACTCTTGTGATGCAATTTTGCAACCCCTGCATATTTTACAAAATTATAACCCGTAATGGTTCCGTAAAAAATAAAATAATCTAAATTTTCGCTATAGGTAAGTGCTAAATAGTGTTCAGTGATTCTTACAAATGCGTACACAGCAAAACCTACGTGAATACTAGCATTGATATAAAAATTGAACAGTATTTTTAAAAACTTCATTAAACAAAAATAACCCTTCTGTTTATAACATTCATTTTTAGTTGATAATTAACATCAATTTATTCATTTTCAGTTAAAAAATAATCCATTTAATCCTTATTTTTGTTCCGCCAAAGAAATCATTTTTATTGGTTGATAAAAAGAACACTAAATCGATTGAAACATATCGTAACTAAACTAAATTAATGAATACAAATTCGTTTCAACTTAGACATATTGGTCCAAATACAAAGGAACAAGAACAAATGCTATCAACTATAAAAGCTGATGATTTAGAACAATTAATTACGGAAACTGTACCTGACAATATTCGTTTAAAAGACGCTTTAGATTTGGCGCCAGCAATGAGCGAATATGAGTATTTGGCGCATATAAAAGCACTTTCAGAAAAAAATAAAGTTTTTAAAAGTTATATTGGTTTGGGCTATCATGAGGCGATTGTACCCAGTGTAATTCAACGAAATATTTTAGAAAACCCAGGTTGGTATACTGCTTACACACCCTATCAAGCAGAAATTGCGCAAGGTAGATTAGAAGCGTTGTTAAATTACCAAACCATGATTTGCGATTTAACAGGAATGGAATTGGCAAATGCTTCGCTTTTAGATGAAAGTACCGCCGCAGCAGAAGCCATGGCTTTGCTATATGATGTAAGAGAAAGAGCAAAGAAAAAAGCTGGTGCCAATCAATTTTTTGTTTCTGAAGAAATTTTGCCTCAAACATTATCTCTTTTACAAACACGCTCCACGCCAATTGGCATTGAATTGGTCATTGGAAATCATGAAGATTTTGATTTTTCTGATGGATTTTTTGGAGCAATTTTACAATATCCAGGAAAACACGGACAAATTTTTGACTATGAAAATTTTGTAGCAAAAGCGAATGGAAACAATATAAAAGTAGCGGTTGCAGCAGATATTTTATCGTTGGTAAAATTAAAAGCACCAGGAGAATTTGGAGCTTCTGTAGTAGTTGGAACCACACAACGTTTTGGAATTCCGTTAGGTTACGGAGGTCCTCATGCAGCTTATTTTGCAACCAAAGAAGCTTATAAAAGAAGTATTCCTGGAAGAATTATTGGTGTTACCAAAGATAAAAACGGAAAGCGTGCCCTACGTATGGCATTGCAAACCAGAGAACAACATATAAAGCGAGAAAGAGCCACATCTAACATTTGTACTGCGCAAGTTTTATTAGCGGTGATGGCAGGAATGTATGCTGTTTTTCATGGAAAAAACGGAATTCAACACATTGCAGATCGTGTTCACAAAAACACGAAAACTTTAGCTACAATCTTAGAAGGTTTAGGTTTTAAACAATTGAATACTTCTTATTTTGATACACTTTTAATAAAAGTAAAAGCTCAGAAATTAAAAGAAGTTGCCGAAGCCAATAACATCAACTTTAATTATGTTGATGAAAACCATGTTTCAATTTCTGTAAACGAAACTGTGGGTACTAAAGAAATCAACGCAATTGTAAATTGTTTTGAAAAAGCATTTCATTTAAAAGCTAGCGAATCCAAATCATCAGAAACTATAATTTCAGAAAACCTACAACGAAATACTTCGTTTTTAGAAAATGAAATTTTCAATACGTATCAATCTGAAACAGACATGATGCGTTACATCAAAAAACTAGAACGTAAAGATTTGGCATTAAACCATTCGATGATTTCTTTGGGTTCTTGTACAATGAAATTAAATGCCGCTTCAGAAATGTTGCCTTTAAGCAATCCACAGTGGGGAAATATTCACCCATTTGTGCCCCTAAATCAAGCAGAAGGTTATCAAGAAGTTTTGCAAAAATTAGAACATCAATTAAATATCGTTACTGGTTTTGCAGGTACTTCTTTACAGCCCAATTCTGGTGCACAAGGTGAATTTGCTGGTTTAATGACCATCAGAGCATATCACCAATCAAATGGAGATTCGCACAGAAATATTTGTATCATTCCCGCTTCTGCCCATGGTACAAATCCTGCTTCTGCTGTGATGGCAGGGATGAAAGTGATTGTGACTAAAACTGCAGAAAACGGAAATATAGATGTAGATGATTTGCGTGAAAAAGCAGCATTGCATTCAACTAATTTAGCGGCTTTGATGGTAACTTATCCATCAACACATGGCGTTTTTGAGAGTGAAATTCAAGAAATCACCAAAATTATTCATGATCATGGCGGACAAGTGTACATGGATGGTGCAAATATGAATGCGCAAGTTGGCTTAACGAACCCTGCAACCATTGGTGCAGATGTTTGTCATTTAAACTTGCATAAAACATTCGCGATTCCACATGGTGGTGGTGGCCCTGGCGTAGGACCAATTTGTGTAGCGCCACAATTGGTGCCATTTTTACCAACGAACCCTTTAATTCCGACTGGAGGAGAAAAAGCAATTACAGCAATTTCTGGCGCACCTTGGGGCTCTGCTTTGGCCTGTTTAATTTCTTACGGATACATTAGCATGTTAGGTTCAAAAGGATTGACAGATGCTACCAAAATGGCCATTTTAAATGCAAACTATATCAAAGAACGTTTAGAAGGTCATTACCCAACGTTGTATACAGGTGAAAAAGGACGTGCAGCACATGAAATGATTATCGATTGCCGTGATTTTAAACAACACGGAATTGAAGTCGTAGACATCGCAAAGCGTTTGATGGATTATGGTTTTCACGCACCCACCGTTTCTTTCCCAGTGGGAGGAACGATGATGATTGAGCCTACAGAATCTGAAAGTATTGCTGAATTGGATCGTTTTTGTGATGCGATGATTTCAATCAGAGAAGAAATTAAAAATGCTTCTAAAGAAGATGAGAACAATCCTTTAAAAAACGCGCCTCATACGCAAGAAATGCTAACTGCAGATGATTGGACACTGCCCTACACTAGAAAACAAGCCGCATTTCCGCTGGCATATATTGCAGACAATAAATTTTGGCCTACCGTAAGAAGAGTTGATGATGCTTATGGAGACAGAAACTTAATTTGTTCTTGCAACCCAATAGAAGATTATATGTAAACACAATATGTTTTTAGGTATTACAAACCGTTTCTATATACGAAACGGTTTTTTTATACGTAAGAATTCACAAATAAGAATTTTATGATAGCAAGCAATAGAAACAATCATTTATATTTCATTAACTCAATAATAGAATCACCTTTACTAAAACATAAGTCGAAAAGTAAAAAATTAAACGCAACCAAATCAAAAATTTTCTAAAATAGAGGAGGTTGAGCATCCATAAACTTACTATTTTCATAAAAAATGGGAGCGATTTTCATCTACTCCCAAATATCTTTATTTATAAAACAATAAACTCTAAATATCCGTAATCGTGTAATAAAGTTGAATAGGTTTATCATCAAATTTTGAAAATACTAATACATATTCATTTTCAATGATAGAGATGTCATTTGTATTCAATTCCTCCTTTTCTTTTACTACAATATTTAAATAATAATCATCATTTGAACTACAAGGTAAAGTAGACATCTTATACGCTACGGTATCAACTATTTTATTTCGTGAAAAATGACCTATAACAACTGTATATAGATTGAAATCGATATCCATATCACAGTTGTCCGATACATAATAATTATAATCATTTAGATTATTTATTATTTTTAATTCATTAAAATCAACGTTCGTAAAGTTAAATTCAAAGTCATCGCAGTTCATACTTTCATTAACTGCGAGTATATCTACTTTAGTTGAAAAACAAGGATTCTCATTGCTATTACAAGAAAGAAAAACAACTAGAATTAAAAAATAAAATTTCTGAAACATCTTTTACCAAGTTATATATTCATAAGTTAAATTTATCATTTTTTTACTTAAACGAAAAAAATAAAATTTTATTATTAGGCGAAGTTTTTTTGTATTTTTGTACAGTAGTTTAGCATCTCCGTTTGCAGACTTATCCTTTATGGATCTTGCTAAAGATGCTGAACTATCTTTTTCTCTTTCCTTTTTTATGGTTTTTTAATTTACTCTTCCATCTTTAGAAACTATGCTCAATATGCATTGTAAATTGATTTCAAATTGTATTTTTACTAGAGAATTCACAAGAATTTCCTCCATCTTCTGAATTAATTAATCCAGTTTCTTCAAATTTGGGGCATGTGTATGGTTTTTTATGTTTCATTTTTAGTTAAATGAAAAACCTCGACCCAAGGGTACGAGGTATCAAGTAGAAAATTATTTTTTATTTCGACGCAGAGCGTCGGGGAACCAGCCGGCCGGCTGGCAGGTAAAACCCATAGATCCCGCTAAAAAAGCGGGATTAGCCTGCCTGCCGGCATAGTCAGGTTCAGCTAGCAATTTTTAATTCATTGCTTTGCTTCCGAAGCTTCGGAATAAAAATTGAGTTTCACTAATTTAATACTTGATCTTCATTTTCTATTAAAAATTCAAATGCTTTATTTACTAATTCATTGAGTTTCATTTTCTTTTTTTCAGCCAATATTGCTAAATGTCTGTGAACTCCTTTAGGAGTTCTTACATTGAAAACACCTTTAAAAAATTTATTGGGTTCTTTACCTACTAATTTGCAAGTTTCAATATAATCCTCAACAGCTTCAATAAATGAAGCTCTTAATTCTTCAACTGATTCAGCTTCATAATTTACTAAATCATTAATACCTATAATTTTTCCAAATAGAATATTATCTTCTGAACTAAACTCGACAGAACCGTAATATTCTTTATATTTTAAATAATTTTCCATAATCTTAACTTTTCTAATGTTTGTCTAATAACATATTGTTTCACAATATTATCTGGGTGCGGTTTGTGAAAGTTTAATATCTGCTTTTTAGAATTTATAAATTTTACTCTTGAACCTCCAGATTTTCCTTTCTTTTTTATTTCAGTAAAACCGAAATGAGCCAATAATTTTAAAAGCTCATTCCAAGTCAAATCAATTGGAACACTTAAAAATTTTGCTATTAATTTCTCAATCTTACTCATGTGTAAATATACAAATTATATGTAACTATATTATAGTTACATATAATTTTTTTAAAATAAAGTATTAAATTATAAATAGTTCAATGGTTTAATAAATATCACTCCGAACTTATTGGGGGCTAAACTAACAAGTAACATTACCAGCAAACCCAGCCTTAAGGTGTTGTGAATTGATTTCAAATTGTATTTTTACGTGAGAATTCACAAGAAAAACAATATATTAGAACAGGTTTTAGTAGTTGTGAATTGATTTCAAATTGTATTTTTACGTGAGAATTCACAAGATTTTTTATTGTTAGAATAAAGTGTTAAGCGTTGTGAATTGATTTCAAATTGTATTTTTACGTGAGAATTCACAAGTAAAACTTACGAATTGTCAACAGAACAAGCGTTGTGAATTGATTTCAAATTGTATTTTTACGTGAGAATTCACAAGCATGATGAAATCCACTTGTAGGACTGATGTGTTGTGAATTGATTTCAAATTGTATTTTTACGTGAGAATTCACAAGTTTCATAATTATATGTTTTAATATTTACCCGTTGTGAATTGATTTCAAATTGTATTTTTACGTGAGAATTCACAAGTAAGTTTTTGGTTATTTGTTTATCTATTAAGTTGTGAATTGATTTCAAATTGTATTTTTACGTGAGAATTCACAAGAGCAAAACAATTTTACTCTGCATCCATTCCGTTGTGAATTGATTTCAAATTGTATTTTTACGTGAGAATTCACAAGAATAATATTACAAGTAACCTAAAAAAGTAAGTTGTGAATTGATTTCAAATTGTATTTTTACGTGAGAATTCACAAGCTCCAATCGCTATATTATCGCAATCAATTAGTTGTGAATTGATTTCAAATTGTATTTTTACGTGAGAATTCACAAGGTACCATAATTATGGCGAAAACACAAGAGAGTTGTGAATTGATTTCAAATTGTATTTTTACGTGAGAATTCACAAGCTTCACCAAACAAAGGCTGTTCTATATTTAGTTGTGAATTGATTTCAAATTGTATTTTTACGTGAGAATTCACAAGACTCCAGACATTTCAAGTGAAACTACAACAGTTGTGAATTGATTTCAAATTGTATTTTTACGTGAGAATTCACAAGAAAAAGATAACCGTATCTATAAGTGTTTTCGTTGTGAATTGATTTCAAATTGTATTTTTACGTGAGAATTCACAAGAAAGATGTTGAAGAATATATTTGGGAATTTGTTGTGAATTGATTTCAAATTGTATTTTTACGTGAGAATTCACAAGAGGACATTAAAAAACGGAGACAAGTACAGTGTTGTGAATTGATTTCAAATTGTATTTTTACGTGAGAATTCACAAGTACATTAAAAGAAGGCAAACCATTATGCTGGTTGTGAATTGATTTCAAATTGTATTTTTACGTGAGAATTCACAAGAATTGCAGCAGGTATGTTTGCTGCAGATAGTTGTGAATTGATTTCAAATTGTATTTTTACGTGAGAATTCACAAGTTATATGTGGGGAGATTTAGACAGCACTCCGTTGTGAATTGATTTCAAATTGTATTTTTACGTGAGAATTCACAAGAAAAAAGAAGCGCGTATTTTTTGCAATGGAGTTTTGAATTGATTTCAAATTGTATTTTTACGTGAGAATTCACAAGCTATATGACTTCACCACCTTGCCAGGGGTTGTTGTGAATTGATTTCAAATTGTATTTTTACGTGAGAATTCACAAGATGGATGAAGCTTATTACAACAAACCAAGTGTTGTGAATTGATTTCAAATTGTATTTTTACGTGAGAATTCACAAGGCAGTTTTGTATCGCCCAAAAAGAAACGCCGTTGTGAATTGATTTCAAATTGTATTTTTACGTGAGAATTCACAAGGAGCGCAGTTAGAAGCGTTTATAAAATTCGGTTGTGAATTGATTTCAAATTGTATTTTTACGTGAGAATTCACAAGTTTCTTCTGTAAATGTTGGTGCAGGAGCAGGTTGTGAATTGATTTCAAATTGTATTTTTACGTGAGAATTCACAAGAAGAACTATGCTTAAAAAAGGTGGCGATATGTTGTGAATTGATTTCAAATTGTATTTTTACGTGAGAATTCACAAGTAATTTGGTTTGTCATAAATTCAAGCGTTTGTTGTGAATTGATTTCAAATTGTATTTTTACGTGAGAATTCACAAGCGTAGTTCTGCTATCGATTTATTGATGGGGGTTGTGAATTGATTTCAAATTGTATTTTTACGTGAGAATTCACAAGCTTTTTGTAGAGCGTACACCGTTACTGAGGGTTGTGAATTGATTTCAAATTGTATTTTTACGTGAGAATTCACAAGCAATAATCGAATAAGGTTGCGTGTCTGTTCGTTGTGAATTGATTTCAAATTGTATTTTTACGTGAGAATTCACAAGCTATTCCTAACGTCGCCGACCCGTTGTTGCGTTGTGAATTGATTTCAAATTGTATTTTTACGTGAGAATTCACAAGTTTTCAAGGAATTTAATACTGAATTTACAGTTGTGAATTGATTTCAAATTGTATTTTTACGTGAGAATTCACAAGAGCAAATAATTTAGTTGCTCACTACGGCGAGTTGTGAATTGATTTCAAATTGTATTTTTACGTGAGAATTCACAAGCTCTCTCAAAAGTTCTACCGCTCTCTGTCAGTTGTGAATTGATTTCAAATTGTATTTTTACGTGAGAATTCACAAGATGCGACACCGTGCGGCATTGTAACCGTTTGTTGTGAATTGATTTCAAATTGTATTTTTACGTGAGAATTCACAAGGACAGAGTGGAAAAAAGACAGAACGGACAAGTTGTGAATTGATTTCAAATTGTATTTTTACGTGAGAATTCACAAGTAAATACGTTTCTTTAGCTTCAGACCCCTTGTTGTGAATTGATTTCAAATTGTATTTTTACGTGAGAATTCACAAGTTGTTGGTTCTAGTTTAGTCAAATACTTCAGTTGTGAATTGATTTCAAATTGTATTTTTACGTGAGAATTCACAAGCTCTGTTCGTTTTTCTTTGTCGGTTTTATAGTTGTGAATTGATTTCAAATTGTATTTTTACGTGAGAATTCACAAGGCTGGCCTTGTCTCATGCAGCCAAAACGAGGTTGTGAATTGATTTCAAATTGTATTTTTACGTGAGAATTCACAAGTTTACTGTGTTTCCGTCAATTTGTATATAGGTTGTGAATTGATTTCAAATTGTATTTTTACGTGAGAATTCACAAGAACTTCACGCTCTTTAGGTTCGTAAACCTTGTTGTGAATTGATTTCAAATTGTATTTTTACGTGAGAATTCACAAGAATTATTCTTTGATTTGGCATGGCGCAATAGTTGTGAATTGATTTCAAATTGTATTTTTACGTGAGAATTCACAAGTATGCTTTAGTATCGTATGTATCTATTGTCGTTGTGAATTGATTTCAAATTGTATTTTTACGTGAGAATTCACAAGGTATGTTGAATATTATATTTTAAGTAAACCGTTGTGAATTGATTTCAAATTGTATTTTTACGTGAGAATTCACAAGTTATCGAGTGCGCATAATGATAAGTTGTTTGTTGTGAATTGATTTCAAATTGTATTTTTACGTGAGAATTCACAAGGCTTGTGCTTGTTGTAACGTTAGGATGATAGTTGTGAATTGATTTCAAATTGTATTTTTACGTGAGAATTCACAAGCTGCCACGGCTTCATCGTGTACGTGCATTAGTTGTGAATTGATTTCAAATTGTATTTTTACGTGAGAATTCACAAGTCGTACCCCGCAGTACATATCGGGTACGAAGTTGTGAATTGATTTCAAATTGTATTTTTACGTGAGAATTCACAAGTTAATACGCGGGTTGGGCATTAAAGAATACGTTGTGAATTGATTTCAAATTGTATTTTTACGTGAGAATTCACAAGTGGAATGTGTATGTAACACCTAAAACAGGAGTTGTGAATTGATTTCAAATTGTATTTTTACGTGAGAATTCACAAGATAAAACGCTATCGTTAATCCCACCCCCGTGTTGTGAATTGATTTCAAATTGTATTTTTACGTGAGAATTCACAAGTCCAATTTATCTTTTCCCTGTATGATTCCAGTTGTGAATTGATTTCAAATTGTATTTTTACGTGAGAATTCACAAGTTCCCATAGTACAAAAATAAATACCAACTTGTTGTGAATTGATTTCAAATTGTATTTTTACGTGAGAATTCACAAGGATAATCTTTATTTATTGCTTGGTTATGGCGTTGTGAATTGATTTCAAATTGTATTTTTACGTGAGAATTCACAAGTAAAATTACGAGTAATTGTTTCAGAAGCTCGTTGTGAATTGATTTCAAATTGTATTTTTACGTGAGAATTCACAAGGAAATTCATTTTATATTGTTGGAATAATCTGTTGTGAATTGATTTCAAATTGTATTTTTACGTGAGAATTCACAAGTCACAACCCATATATTTAGAAATAATGTCTGTTGTGAATTGATTTCAAATTGTATTTTTACGTGAGAATTCACAAGAAATTTAGTTCCTAAATGTTTAGAAGCTTGGTTGTGAATTGATTTCAAATTGTATTTTTACGTGAGAATTCACAAGTTTTGATTTATTAGAAACTAAAGGGGGTGGGTTGTGAATTGATTTCAAATTGTATTTTTACGTGAGAATTCACAAGTGGGGCGACAGATAAATACAATAGTCGATAGTTGTGAATTGATTTCAAATTGTATTTTTACGTGAGAATTCACAAGATAAGCTAAATGAATTATTCTCATGTAAGAGTTGTGAATTGATTTCAAATTGTATTTTTACGTGAGAATTCACAAGGATTTACAGTAATCTTTTTAGTAGCAGCTGGTTGTGAATTGATTTCAAATTGTATTTTTACGTGAGAATTCACAAGTTGCTCATTAATTGTATTGTAGTATTAGCAGTTGTGAATTGATTTCAAATTGTATTTTTACGTGAGAATTCACAAGAAATCAAGTTGATTTTAACGGAAATAAAGCGTTGTGAATTGATTTCAAATTGTATTTTTACGTGAGAATTCACAAGTTAATTTACTTGAATTACTTATAAAACCACGTTGTGAATTGATTTCAAATTGTATTTTTACGTGAGAATTCACAAGGATTGCTTCTTTAGGTGGAAACACTGTTGCGTTGTGAATTGATTTCAAATTGTATTTTTACGTGAGAATTCACAAGGGGACGTGTTGTTTGTTTGTCTTGTCCTTCGTTGTGAATTGATTTCAAATTGTATTTTTACGTGAGAATTCACAAGTAGGTTTAGCAGCTCTGATTCGTGGTCACGGTTGTGAATTGATTTCAAATTGTATTTTTACGTGAGAATTCACAAGGTCAATCCCAAAATATTGAGTAAAATCAATAGGTTGGGATTCCTTTTTTGGATAAAGAATCTATGATCATTTTCTAGAATTAAAGTCAAATCTTATACGTTTTTTTAATTCTAATTATTTCAAGAATTGACACCTTTTAAATATGAGATTCCTGCCTCTACCTTCGGCAGACAAGTGCGCAGGAATGAACTGTGCTTAAAAACAAATATTTGGTTGATAATTTTCTATATATTTTTGTTTTGATG
>NZ_CANMVP010000039.1 GCF_947501385.1 uncultured Polaribacter sp. | reverse complement strand
CAAAACAAAAATATATAGAAAATTATCAACCAAATATTTGTTTTTAAGCACAGTTCATTCCTGCGTAGGCAGGAATCTAAATAAGCGTTTAAGGTTTGTGAAATACTAATAATTACAATTACACGACTAAACAAATAAACAATTACACATCTTTCAAAATGATTTCAGTAGAAAAAGCTTTACAAATTGTATTAAATTCAGTCCAAAACTTCGGTACCGAAACTTCGATGGAAGAAATTCCGTTTTTACAATCTGTTGGTAGAATTTTAAAAGAAAATATCTTTGCAGACAGAGATTTTCCTCCCTTTAACAGGGTCTCAATGGACGGAATTGTAATTGATTACGCTTCATTCAAAAACGGACAAAGAAGTTTTAAAATAGAAGGAATTCAAGCTGCAGGAAGTGAGCAAATAACACTTTACAATGCAAAGAATTGTATTGAAGTGATGACAGGTGCAGTGTTGCCTAATAATGCAAATACCGTTATTCGTTATGAAGATGTTACAATTAAAGACGGAATTGCAACAATTGATATTGATACAATTAACGATGCACAGAACATTCATACAAAAGGAAAAGACGGGAAAGCTGGCGATGTATTAATCAAACAAAACACAAAAATTTCAGCGGCGGAAATAGGCGTTTTAGCAACCGTTGGAAGAGCCTTTGTAAAAGTTGCCAAACAACCAAAAGTGATGATTGTTTCTACGGGTGATGAATTGGTTGGTGTTGATGAAACTCCGTTATCACATCAAATAAGAAGATCTAATGTGTTTAATTTGGTTTCGTTATTAGAAAGATTAAACATTCCATCAGAAACAGCCCATCTCACAGATGACAAACCTGTTTTAAAAGAAAAAATAAAAGCATATTTACAAGAATATGATGTCTTGCTTTTTAGTGGTGCCGTGAGCAAAGGAAAATTTGACTTTTTACCCCAAGTTTTTGAAGAATTAGGCGTAGAGAAATTATTTCATAAGGTGGCACAAAGACCAGGGAAACCTTTTTGGTTTGGAAGCGCAGCTTCTTTAAGTATGAGTGAACAAGGTGTTTATCATAATGAAAATCATAAAAACAAAAAACAAACAATTGTCTTTGGTTTTCCTGGAAATCCAATTTCAACTTTTGTAAATTGCTTGGTGTATTTTTATCCTTGGTATTACAAATCAGTAGGATTAGAAATGGAAGAAGAAACAGCAATTTTAGCGAAAGACATTTCATTTAAACCCAATTTAACCTATTTTTTACAAGTAAAATTATGTTATAAATTTGGGCATTTAATTGCAAACCCAGTTATGGGAAATGGTTCTGGAGATTTAGCAAGTTTGGTGCATGCAGACGCTTTTATTCAATTACCAAGTGAGAATAAGGAATTTAAAAGCGGAGAGGTTTTTCCGGTGATTAGGTATAGATAAAAACTTCTCGATACAATTTTGCAAAAAAGCAAAATCACTCGCAGTGACAGTGCGTGAGCATTTAAATGCAATAGTAAGAAAACGCTGTCAGTTCGAGTGGTTTTTCTGACAAAGGAAGAAAAATTGTATCGAGAACTATTAAGATTCCAACTATGAAAACCTATTTCGTTTATATTTTAAAATGTTCTGATAAAACCTATTATACAGGGTTCACTTCAGATCTTGAAAAACGCTTTTTTGAACATCAGCAAGGAAAGCATCAAGAGAGTTTCACATATTATAGAAGACCTTTAGAATTGGTTTTTTATTGCGAATTTACAAATGCAGGATTTGCAATAGATACAGAAAAACAAATAAAAAAATGGTCGAGAGCTAAAAAAGAAGCTTTAATTAATGATGAGTTTGAAAAACTCCCTAATTTAGCAAAGAAGAAATTTAAGTAAGTATTTTGCTACTGTAAAACTTCTCGATACAAAATTTCTGAAAAAGAAATTTCACTCGAAGTGACAGTATACCTATTAAAACTGTTAAAATGTGATGTCAGTTCGAGTAATTTTGCCTTTTTAGGCGAAATTGTATCGAGAACATTGTTAAGTTTTAACGAATTTTTATTTTTAAAATCCTCATAAAAAAACAATGAGCAACTTTTCCCACATCAATAAAAACAACAACCCTAAAATGGTAAATGTTTCTGACAAGAAAGTTACCAAAAGAACAGCTGTAGCAAAAGCAACGATGTTTTTAGGAAAAGAGATAATTTCTCAGTTTTCAAATGATGAATTGATCACAAAAAAAGGCCCTGTTTTTCAAACGGCAATTATTGCAGGAATTCAAGGAGTTAAAAAAACGTCAGAGTTGATTCCGATGTGCCATCCCTTATTCATAAATGGCATTGATATTGATATTGAAATTATAGATTCAGAAAATATAGAAGTACTTTGTGAAGTTACTATTGAAGGAAAAACAGGTGTAGAAATGGAAGCTTTAACCGGCGCAAATATTACCTGTTTAACGATTTATGACATGTGTAAAAGTATCAGTCAAAAAATGGTAATTAAAGAAGTAAAGTTGTTAGAAAAAACAGGTGGAAAATCTGATATGAATAGCCCATCTTAATCTTCCCAAAGGGAAGAAACACTCATGTGTTATTTTTGATAAAAATAGCTTGTCATTTTTAAAAAAGTAGAAATTTTACAACAGTTTGTCATCCTAAAAGAATCTCTAAACTCTATTTCTCACTAAATTTTGAGACATTTGAAGACCAATAAATTAGAAAAAAAAGAACAAAAAGATACTGAAACTCCCGAAATTTCGGGACAGCATATATATGAAAAAACACACAAAACATACAAATTTAGAAAGAAGAGATAACGATAAGTTTGCGCCAAATGAAATTGCGATTTTAGGAAGCAATTGTGGAATTATTTCAGATTTAGTTCACAAGGTATCCCAAAGATTATCAAAGTATAAATTGGCTTATTTTGATGCTTCTCACGCAAAATCTCTCGACTGTGCTCGAGATGACAATTATAGGTTATCAGCATATACTTTTCATCACGAAGGAAATTTACAAATAACAACTTCAGGAACCATAAATATCTTTGAACAACGTTTGCAATTTGCACAGTACGATTATGTTTTTATCAACGGAAATCATTATCAAGGAGCAAAACAAATCTTAATTTTAGATGAAGCCAAAGAAGCCTCTGTGTTAAAAAGATTAGCGCAGTTAGATGACATTCAGTTTGTTATTAAATTGAAAAAAGAAACTGAATTTTTCTCTTTTTTAGAGGAGAAATATCCGAACATAAAAAACAAAATTTGTTATACGATTGATGAAGTTGAAAAAATTTCAATTCATATTCATAACCTCATTCAAGAAAAAATTGCTCCGATAAAAGGATTGGTTTTGGTTGGCGGAAAAAGTACCAGAATGGGAACCGATAAATCTAAACTGAATTATCATGGAAAATTGCAAAAGGAATTTGCCAAAGAACTGTTAGAAAATAATAATTTAGAAACTTTTTATTCGGTTAGATCTCTCGACGGAGTTTATCTTGAGCGAAGACAAAAGGCTCAAGATGACAAAAAAAATAACAATGTCATTTCGAGCGAAGTCGAGAAATCTCAAAATTCAAATGAAATTCCAGATGTTTTTCTAAATCTTGGCCCTTTTGGTGGCATTTGTTCTGCGTTTCAAAAAGATCCAAATTCGGCTTGGTTTGTGTTGGCAACAGATTTACCTTTTATAAATGATACCATCATTCAACAATTATTAAAACATAGAAACCCGAGTAAAGTTGCGACAGCAATCAAAGGACAAAACAAGGAATTTGTAGAACCATTAATTACTATTTACGAGCCAAAAGCGTATCCTATTTTATTACAATATCTAGCACAAGGCTATTCTTGTCCGCGTAAAATGTTAATCAATTCTGATGTTGAGATTGTAGAAATTGAGGATGCTTTTATTAGAAATATAAATACGCCAGAAGCGTTTGAAAGCGCTAAAAAAGAGATTTCATCGACGTCATTACGAGACCGAGAAAAATAATTATCAAACGATTGGAATGATGTAATGTCTCCTCGAGCGCAGTCGAGAGGTTTTAATGAGGTCTCGACTGCGCTCGACCAGACATATATTAATAATTTGTAAAACAGTAACTTATAAGCTACGTCAATGGTAAGAAGAATGACGAAGTAATCTGTTTATTTAATTATCGAATTTTAATGAGTAGATTCCTGCCTTCGCAGGAATGACAAATACACTGAAACTCCCGAAATTTCGGGACAGCATAAAATGAAACCAACAAAATCACAACTTTTTAAACGTCAAACTACTTTATCAGAAATTGGTGAAGTGGGACAACAAAAACTACAAAATGCATCTGTTTTGGTGGTGGGTTGCGGCGGTTTGGGAAGCCCTATTGCAGTGTATTTGGCTTCAAGCGGAGTTGGGCAACTTCATTTAGTAGATTTCGATACGGTTGATGTAACGAATTTGCACAGACAAGTTTTTTATAGTTTAGACGATGTTGGCAAATCTAAAGCCGCAGTTTTATCAACATTTATAAAAAAAAGAGCGCCTTTTACAGCAGTTCATTTTACGAACAAACCAATTACAAAAGAAAATATTTTTGAGTTGATTTCAAACATAGATATTGTTGTTGATGGCACAGATTCATTGCCAACAAAATATTTATTAAACGATGCTTGTGTCATTAAAAACAAACCTTTGGTGTATGGTTCTTTGTATAAGTTTGACGGCTATGTTTCTGTATTTAATGTGCTTCAAAAAGACGGAAGTTACTCCGCAAATTTAAGAGATGCTTTTCCAAAAATGGCAACAGACATTCCTAATTGCGAGGAAGCGGGAACATTAAATGGCATTGTTGGAATGATGGCAACACAACAAGTAAACGAAGTTTTAAAATTGATTACAGGCATTGGAGAACCATTAACAAATCAATTGCGTATATATAATGCGTTAAAAAACCAAGAGTTAAAAATGAAACTAAAACCCACCGTTCTAAAAGATAAAATTGCTAAAATTTTTAAATTACAAACCTATGTGGATGTATTTTGTAGCAATCAAAATGCTGAATGGCAAATATCACCTGAAGAATTGAAAGATCGTTTGTCTTTTCGATCGAAATCTAAAAATCTAGAAATTATAGCTGTTTTAAAGGATTTAAAGTTGCCTTTTAAAGTAAATCAAACCATACATATTAGCGAATTTGATGCCGATAAAATAAATATTGATAAAAGCAAAACGTATATTATGGTCTGCCAAAGAGGTTTCAACAGTTATAATGCAACCGTACTATTAAAAACGAAATATCCAGATGTAGAAGTATTGAATTTAACTGGCGGAATTTCTAGTTATTAAAACTTAAAAAAACAACGTTTTATAGATAATGCAAAACCCAATAGAATTTTATACAAATCAGAAAGCTAGTTTAGAAAAAGAAGCAGCAATCTTAAAAAAGAAATCTGTAAATCTAAGTGTTTTTAGATTTGCCATATTCTTAATAACTAGTTTTTTAATGTATCTAACTTTTGGTAGCTATCCAGATGTTTTTATCATTGCTTTTCTAGGTGTTTTTATCTTTAGTTTTTTAGTTGTAAAATATATTGATTTAAAAAGAAAAAGAAATATTCTTGCTGAGAAAATTAGAATTAATTCCACTGAAATTCAAGTTTTAAACAGCGATTTTCATCATTTAGAAACGGGCTCAGCATTTATAAATTCTGCTCATTTTTATAGCAATGACATCGATTTGTTTGGCAAAGGATCTTTTTTTCAATACATAAATAGAACCACAACTAATGATGGAAAAGGAGTCTTAGCAACTTTGCTAACAGAAAATAGTACAGCTTCTATATTAGAGAAGCAACAAGCCTTAAAAGAACTTTCAGAAAAAGTACTTTGGAGACAGCATTTTTCTGCGTTGGCAAGCTTAATTTCTGTTAAAAATACTTCTAAATCTATTGTAAATTGGATTTCAAATTATACATCTGTTTTTCCGAAAAACTTATCAAAAATTCAAATAGGCTTTTCTGTAATTTCTTTGGTGTTCATTGGGCTTATTTCATTCGGAATGCTCTCTTTTGTATATATCATTTTTTGGTTTTTAACAGGACTTTTTATCATAGGAAGATTCTTTAAAAAGTCAAGCAATTTGTATGCTGAAACGGATAAGGTTCGAGAAACGTTTAAGCAATACCATCAATTATTAAATCAGATTGAAAATGAAGAATTTACTTCAAAAATTCTGAAAAAGAAAAAAAATATTATCAACTCTGAAAAAAAGAAGGCTTCCGTTATCTTTAAAGAATTTTCACGAATTTTAGATACGTTCGATCAACGAAACAATATCATTATTTTTGTATTTGGAAATGGTTTCTTTCTATCTGAAATATACAACTCAAGTAAAATAGAAAAGTGGATTCATAACTATAAACATACCGTAGAAAAATGGTTTGAAGTAGTTGCATTTTTTGATGCTCAAAACTCGCTAGCTAACTTTCATTTTAATCATCCAAAGTTTGTATTTCCTGAAATAACTTCAAACAAAGAAGTGGTAAACGCAATCAATTTAGGACATCCTTTATTGAATGCTGATAAAAGAGTTGACAATGATTTTATCATTCAGAAAGAAGAATTCTTTATCATTACAGGTGCAAATATGGCTGGGAAAAGTACTTTTTTAAGAACAGTTTCTTTGTCGATTGTAATGGCAAATTGTGGTTTGCCTGTTTGTGCAAAGCATTTTAAATATTCGCCTATAAAATTGATTACGAGCATGCGAACTACAGATTCTTTAACAGAAGATGAATCGTATTTTTATTCAGAATTAAAGCGATTAAAGTTTATTGTTGATGAAATTAACCCTGAAACTTTAGGAGAAGATTATTTTATTATTCTAGATGAAATTCTAAAAGGAACCAACAGTAAAGACAAAGCCATTGGTTCTAAAAAGTTTGTTGAAAAACTCACAAAATCGAAATCTACAGGAATTATTGCAACCCACGATGTGAGTTTATGTGATTTAGAAAATGAATTTCAAGGTATTAAAAACTACTATTTTGATGCAGAAATTATCAACGACGAATTGTTTTTCGATTATACATTAAAAAACGGAGTTTGTAAAAACATGAATGCTTCTTTTTTATTGAAAAAAATGGAGATTATTTAGAGAAAAGAATCAAGAATCAAGAAAAAAATCTCACGATTCTCAATTATAATTTCAGCAAGAAATGAGACAATTTAGTTTTTTTAACATAAGAATATTTCTTCCCTTTGGGAAGATTAAAATGGGTTTTTATTCCCACTCCAAAGTTTCGATCAAATGTAAAATATCTTCTTTGATATAATTTACAGCGGGTAAAATAGAATCGTAGTTTGGTTTTGCATAAAAATACAAGGAACCTTTGATAAAGTTTTTTGTGCTGTCTGTAATATGAAACTGAATGTGTGAAGCCGCATTTCCAGTAATTTCATAAATGCTTCCAAATACTCTTTGATCTCTATTTACAAAGTCTTTTGGTATAATTTGTGCTGCTTTTACTGTGTGTTTAAAAACTAGTTTTTCTGCTTCAGAAAGCAATTCATTCATATTATTTTCTACAGGTCTGTAGGTAATGTCTATAGATGCTTTTAAGTTTGGGTATTGAATTTTTAACCAATTATTTGGTTCGTTCATAACCGTTGTAGCTTTTAAAACTTCAAAAGTGTAAGGTCTGTTGGCTTTTAAAGTTTCGTACGTTTTTTCTGGATAGGTTAAGCTTAAATAGGCTTTTGGTTTTGGCAAAACATCCTCTTTGCAAGAAATAAAACTCATCAAAAAAATTAGCAGAAAAAGGTTACGCATTTCTAGTTGCTTTTACTTGTTTTATGCGTTTTTTATCTAACGCTTCTATTGTAAACGTATAATTCTTAAAACTTATTTTCTCTCCTTTTTTAGGAAATTTCCCAGAAATTTCTAAAATAAAGCCAGCAAGTGTTTCACTTTCGCCTTTTTCTTCTTCAAAAATTTCTTCATCTTCATCATCTAACACTTTACAAAAATCTTTGATAGTGGTTTTGCCATCAAAAATATAATTGTTTTCATCTATTTTAGAATACGATAAATCATCATCATCAAATTCGTCATTGATATCACCTACAATTTCCTCGATAACGTCTTCTAAAGTAACCAATCCGCTCGTTCCTCCATATTCATCTACCACAATTGCTAAATGGTTTTTCTTGGCTCTAAAGTCGCCCAATAAATCGTCTAATTTTTTATTTTCAGGAACAAAAAAGGGTTCACGAAGTAAATTTTGCCATTTAAAAACCTTCTTGTTCAAATGTGCTAATAAATCTTTTGCATATAAAACACCTATAATATTGTCTATATTTTCATGATATACTGGGTTTCTAGAGTAGCCTTTATTTGATATTTTATCTAAAATTTCTTCATAAGATTCATCATCAGAAATTGCAAAAATATCTATTCTAGGTTTCATTATTTGCACAGTTTCTGTGTTTCCAAAATTTACAATACCTTCTAATATTTTTTGTTCGTCTTTACTTGTGGCACCTTGAGAGGTGAGTTCTAAAGCTTGTGATAAGGTTTCTACCGAAAAATTACTTGCTTTATTCCCGAATTTTTTTTCAATCCACTTTGTAATTGAAATTAAAGGCATGCTAAATGGTGTTAAAAAAATATTAACTGAGTGAATAAATTTGGCCATTTTTTTTGAAAAACTCAATGCATTTCTAGAAGCATATACTTTAGGTAAAACTTCGCCAAATAAGAGAATTAAAAAAGTAATAACTATAATTTCTACTATAAAACGAATCGAAACTGTAAATAGATATAAATTTAATTGGTACTTAAAATTGCCAAACAAAGTTTCTGCCAAAGAAGCGAATATGAGTACAATTAAAATATTTATAAAGTTATTGGTAATTAAGATTGTGGCTAATAATTTTCTGGGTCTTTCTAATAAAGTAACTACGATATTTTCTTCTTTTCCGTTGTTAGAAAGTTCATTTAAATCTGTTTGATTCAATGAAAAAAAGGCAATTTCAGAACCAGAAATTAAGGCAGAACTTATAAGTAATGCAATTAATGCAATTCCGTTTAAGGTAGTAATAAGGTCGAAAGCAGCGAATAGAAAAAATAATTGTTCAGGATCTGGGTCCAATTTTAAAAATTTAAGTTGTTAAAAAGGTAAATCGTCTTTTTCTTCTGGTGCAATAGATTTTGGTGCAGTATCTGCTGGCGGATTCTGTGCTTGCGTTGTATTGCTCTCAGAATTCTTTTTGGTGGTTAACATGGTCATTTCATTTACTTGCACTTCTGTCGAGTACCGCTTTACACCATCTTGTTCCCATTGTCTATTTTTCAATTTTCCTTCCACATACACTTTGTCTCCTTTAGATAAATATTTTTCGCAAACTTTTGCCAAACCATTTCTAACAACAATGTTATGCCAATCTGTATTGGTTATTTTTTCACCAGTTTGTTTGCTGGTATAACTTTCTGAAGTGGCAATAGGGAAACGGCCAACACAATTTTGATCATCAAAATAGTGCATTTTTACGTCATCACCTAAATTACCAATGAGTATTACTTTGTTTATTGTTCCTGCCATTTTTCAATTTCTTTTTACATACCAAATATACTAAAAAAAGCAATTACTTTTTAGGTTGAAATTGATCTAAAAAATTTGCAATTAAAATAGGAACTGGAAAATCTTGAATGTTTTCCCAAGAAATGGTTGCGTTTTTTACTGATTTGGTTTCTACAATCCAGAATTGTGTATATAAATGTTGATGAGAAAGTTTATGGATAATTTCTTTTTTGTTGAACAATGAAATGGTGGTTTCTTCCGGAAAAAGGTCGGTAAATTCTTTTGAAGCAATGATTTCTTTTTGATGAATGATTGCGTCACCTTCAATTAGTGGAAATTGATACAAACCTTGCCAAATGCCTTTTCCTTTTCTTTCCGTTAAAATGGTTTTATTGGCATTTGTTTGAATCACTAAAAAATTAAAATACCGTTTTCTAACTTTTATTTTTTTCTCTTTTACCGGCAATTCCTTTGTTAATTTTTTTTCAAAAGCAACACAGCTATCAGTAAAAGGGCAGGTTTCACACAACGGATTTTGTGGTTTGCAGTGCAATGCACCAAAATCCATAATGGCTTGGTTAAAAGTTCCTGGTTGTGTTTCGTCTATAAGAGATTGTGCGAGCGTTTTAAACTCTTTAATTCCCACAGTTGAGTTGATGGCTGTTTTAATACCAAAGTATCTAGAAAGCACTCTGTATACGTTTCCGTCTACAACAGCGGTAGGTTCATTAAAACAAATAGAGGCAATGGCAGAAGCGGTATAATCTCCAATTCCTTTTAATTTTATAATTTCTTTATAGGTTGTGGGGAATTCGCCATTCAATTCATTCGCAATTTGTTTTGCACTAAAATGCAGGTTTCTTGCACGAGAATAATACCCCAAACCTTGCCACATTTTTAAAACGGTACTTTCGTCTGCTTTTGCAAGGTCGAAAATTGTTGGAAAAGTGGTGGTAAATTTTAAATAATAAGACAAACCTTGAGCAACTCTTGTTTGTTGCAGCATGATTTCGCTCAGCCAAATAAAATACGGATTCTTCGTTTTGCGCCAAGGCAGTTCTCTGTTGTTTTGTAAGTACCAGTAAATTAATATATTAGAAAATTTCATGTTAAAAATATAGAATTGCAATATTACATCATAAAAATCACATAATTTTAAGCCTTATTGTTCTTGGAGTTGATTAATTATCATATATTTGCATCCGCATTTTTGGAAGTAAATTAATAAAAATATAGTAAAAATAGAGACATGACGAAAGCAGATATCGTATCGAAAATTTCAGACAAATCAGGAATCGAAAAAACAGATGTTTTAGCAACAGTTGAGGCATTCATGACAGAAGTAAAGGGTGCATTAGAAAATGGCGATAACGTTTATTTAAGAGGTTTTGGTAGTTTTATCATCAAAACAAGAGCAGAAAAAACAGGTAGAAATATTTCTAAGAATACTACTATCAAGATTCCTGCTCACAACATTCCAGCATTTAAACCAGCAAAAACTTTTACAGAAGGTGTAAAAAGTAAAGTGGCTGTTAAATAACAAAACATTAATCTAAATCTTAAACAGATTTAAAAAAAAACGGAAACATTATGCCAAGTGGTAAAAAAAGAAAGAGAGCAAAAATCTCGACACACAAAAGAAAGAAAAGAGCTAGAGCAAATAGACATAAGAAAAAGTAAGCATCCGCTTACTTTTTCGTTTATTATTTAGCGAAAAACAGATCAATTAAAAAAAGTTCATTGACATTTGAAAGTTTACAGTTGTGTAAGACAGTAAATTTTCACACGGTATTACAAAATACCTGACAATATTAATCCATCTGCACACTAAAGTGCAGTGTTAAAACCAAATTCAGTATGAAAACAGAATTAATAATTCGTTCAAATTCATCTGATATTGATTTTGCCTTATTAAGAGATGGTAAACTTATTGAATTAAATAATGAAACATCTGGAAACAAGTTTTCTGTTGGCGATATTTTTTTAGCCAAAATAGGAAAAGTGTTAACAGGTTTAAATGCAGCCTTTGTAAATGTAGGATATCCAAAAGACGGGTTTTTACATTATCATGATTTAGGTGCGCAGGTAAATTCATTAAACGCATTCATTAAGAAAGTAAGCACAGGTAAGTATAAAGAATTCACTTTAAAAAACTTCCGATTCGAGGAAGACATTCACAAAGACGGTAGTATTAACAAAGTTCTAAAAACAGGACAAAACCTGTTGGTACAAATTGTAAAAGAACCAATTTCTACAAAAGGCCCAAGATTAAGTTCAGAACTTTCTATAGCTGGTAGATTTTTAGTTTTAGTTCCTTTTTCTAATAGAGTTTCAGTTTCTCAAAAAATTGAAGACCCTAAAGAAAAAGAACGTTTAAAAAGATTAGCAAAAAGCATAAGACCTAAAGGTTTTGGCGTTATTCTAAGAACTGTTGCAGAAGGAAAAAAAGTAGCAGAGTTAGATAAAGATTTGCAAAACTCATTAGAACGTTGGAAAAAGATGTGTAAAAGTATCGCGAATACAAACACACCCACAAAAATTTTGAGCGAATTAAACAGGGCATCTTCTATTTTAAGAGATGTTATGAATGAAACTTTTACAAGTATTGTAACAAATGATGAAACTTTGAAAGTAGAAATTAAAGAATATCTACAAGAAATTTATCCTGAAAAGGAAAAAATAGTAAAGTTGCACAAGTCTGAAGTGCCTATTTTTGAAAAATATGGAATCGAAAGACAAATAAAAACATCGTTTGGAAAAACAGTTTCTATGAGCAAAGGTGCCTATTTAGTAATAGAGCACACAGAAGCTTTACACGTTATTGATGTTAATAGCGGAAACCGTTCTAACAAAGCAGGTTCTCAAGAAGATACAGCATTAGAAGTAAATTTAATTTCTGCTACAGAAGTAGCACGCCAGTTACAACTGCGTGATATGGGTGGAATTATAGTTGTTGATTTTATTGATATGCACAAAGCTGAAAACAGAAACAAACTGTATCAGCATTTAAAAGAGCAAATGTCTTTTGACAGAACAAAACACAAAATATTACCTCCAAGTAAATTTGGATTGGTACAAATTACAAGACAAAGGGTAAGACCAGAGTTGAGTATAAAAACTACCGAAGCCAACCCAAACAACAATGGAGAAGTAGAAGCGCCCATTGTCTTATTAGACAAAATAGAAGCAGATTTAGAAAAATTTATTTCGAATCCAAAAAATAAAAAGATACAATTACACTTGCATCCTTTTATTGCTGCTTACCTATTAAAAGGCATGAATTCTGTTCGTTTTAAATGGTATTTAAAACACAAAAAGTGGATTACGATTATACCTAGAGATGCTTACACATACTTACATTATAGATTTACATCAGAAAAAGAGTAATTTTATAATGATAACAAGGCAATAATTTTTTATCAAAAAAACCCAAAACTTTAAAGTTTTGGGTTTTTGTCGTTCATAAATATCTGGTTGAGACCTAAACCTTACTGCTTTTCTTTAATTAAATATAGGTAAACCGGATAATGATCTGAATAACCACCAGTGTAAACTCCATTCGAAAAACTTCGAAAAGGGTAGCCTTTAAAGGGACCTTTTTTATCACTCAAAAAGCGCTTATTAAAAATCATCGCTTTAAACATTTTATAGCTAGAAAAATCTTTTTCACCTTTGTCTAATAATGGAGATGAAATTAAAATCATATCAAACAAGTTCAAATGATCTCTATACGCCAATGTATTAAAACCTCTTCGGTGTAAATCCTCATAGGGATTGTACATATCATTTTTACCAACGTTTTGCTTCTTACTTTTCGTTTTTAAAACCTTTTTAAAACTACTGTTGATAGGATCATCATTAAAATCTCCCATCGTTAAAATTTTTGCATTTGGTGCGGTCTCTCTAATTTTTTCAATAATTTTTACATTTTGATACGCAGCTTTTTCACGCAAAGGTCTGCTTTTTGCTTCGCCACCACTTCTAGATGGCCAATGGTTTACAATTAAATGAATCAATTCATCATCTAAATAGCCCGTAACTAATAATTGATCTCTAGTATATACTTTTCTGTTTTCTCTATAAATATTTGGATTAAAAGTTTCATGATAAACAGGTTTAAAATATCTTTTTTGATATAATAAAGCGACGTCAATTCCTCTTTTATCAGGAGAATCGTAATGAATAATTCCATAGTGTTGTTTTGCTAAATGTTTCGATTTTACCAGGTCTTCTAAAACATTTAAATTTTCTACTTCAGAAACTCCAATAATTGCAGGACTTGTTTTGGCTTTGTCTAAACCAATTTTAGCAATGGTGCTTGCCAACTTATCAATCTTGTCCCAATACACTTTAGACCTATTCGATTTTAACTCCATCATTGGGCTTGCTTCATCATTTTTAGAAACATCGTTTATGGTATCAAATAGGTTTTCTAAATTGTAAAACGCAATGGTTCTTATGGTATATTTTTTGCCTTTATTTTGAGAAAAACTAAAAGTTATACTCAATAAAAAGACAATTAAAATTGGTAAATTCTTCTTCATTATTAAATAGATTTTAAATGCTATACATCTTAAAATCAAATATAAAGCAAAAAAATTATAAAGCTATTTTTTTGCTAATCATCTATAAATGTGTAACTTTAGCTTGTATATTTCTGAAAAAAAGAAAAGATTATGAGAAAGAATAGAATACTTACCTGTATTTTGTTGTTCTTAATTTTAGGAGTTAATGCACAAAATAGCATCAAAGGAATTGTTGTAGATAGCGATTCTGAAAATGCGTTACCAAATGTTTTAGTACGTGTAAAAAATACCATAATTACAAGCAGTACAAATGTTGGAGGTTTTTTTAATATTACAGAACTTACGAATGGTAATTATATCATAGAGATTGAACTAAATGGTTATGAAAGTCAAAAATTTCCTGTAACACTTTCTGGAAATTTAATAGATTTAGGAACTATTTTACTTTTTAAAGATATCACAGAAGCGCAAGATTTAAGTATTATTACCATTACAGATGACGAATTGAATAATGACGCAAGTGCTGCTGATAATATTTCGGGTCTTTTACAGGCGACACGAGATGTTTTTTTAAGATCTGCGGCGTTTGAATTTAGTTCCTCTTTTTTCCGAATAAAAGGCTTAGATTCTGGCAATGGGAAAGTCTTAATTAACGGAATTGAAATGAATAAATTGTATGATGGTAGAGCTCAATGGAGCAATTGGGGTGGTTTGAATGATGTTTTAAGAAATCAGGAATTTAGCAATGGCTTGTCTCCTTCTAACGTTACTTTTGGTGGTGTTTTGGGCGCAACAAATATCAATACGAGAGCTTCACAACAAAACCCAGGAACCAGAATTTCTTATTCTTCTTCGGATAGGAGTTACCAGCATAGAATTATGGCAACCCATGCTACAGGAATTTTAAAAGGCGATTGGTCTTTCAGCTTTTCAGGAAGTAGAAGAGTAGGCAATGAAGGTTTTAATGAGGGGACTTCGTATAATACCTATTCACTATTTGTATCCATAGAAAAGAACATAAACGATACACACAGTATTAATTTTACTTCGATATTTACACCTAATAGAAGAGGAAAATCTTCGCCCAACACACAAGAAGTATTTGATTTAAAAGGAATTGAATACAATGAATACTGGGGAAGATTAAACGGAAACAAAACGAATTCAAGAATTAAAGAAGTAAAAGAGCCAATTTTAATGCTGAATCATTATTGGAATCTTTCAGAAAACACAAGCTTGCAAACAAATGTTTCTTATCAGTTTGGTAAGATAGGAAATAGCCGTTTAGATTTTAATGGTGGTGCAAATCCAAGTCCAACCTATTATCAGTATTTACCAAGTTATTTTTTAAGAAATAATGATTTAGCAGGTGCTTACACATCACAAAAAAATTTTGTGAATAATGGTCAGTTAGATTGGAACAGTATTTTTGATGCCAATATTACAAATGCAACAGCAGGTACAAGTAACGCGTATGTTTTGTATGAAGATAGAGCGGATGACAAGCAACTCACGCTAAACACAATTTTTAATACCTATATAAATAACAATATTTCTTTAAACGGTAAGCTAGAATACAAGCGTTTGCGTTCACAGAATTTTGCGCAGGTTATCGATTTATTGGGTGGCAATGGGTATTTAGACATCAATCCTTTTGCAGATTCTGAAGTTACACAACAAAATAATGTATTGAATCCAAACAATGTTGTAGCGAAAGGAGAAAAGTTCAAATACAACTATCATCTAAATTCAGATGTACTCAATGCATTTGTACAAGCACAATTTAAATATAAGAAAGTAGATTTTTATACGGCAGCAAATATCACTAGAATTACGTATCAAAGAGAGGGTTTATACCAAAACGGAAGATTTGAAAACAATTCTTTAGGCGTCTCTGACAAACTAGATTTTACAAACTACGGAATCAAAGCAGGTGCAACTTATAAGATAAATGGGCGCCATGTATTGGATGCAAATGTAGCTTACTTGACCCAAGCACCAACAATTAGAAATTCTTTTTCAAATGCTAGAGAGAATAATAATACCGTAGATAATTTACAAAGTGAAAAGATAGTGTATGCAGATGCAAGTTATATTGTAAGAAGTCCTATAATTACTTCTAGACTCACTGGTTATTACACTTCTTTAAAAGATGCTACAGAAATTTCTTTCTATTTTGCGGATGGTGTTGGAGGAGATAATACTGCATTTGTACAAGAGATTTTATCTGGTATCGACAAAAAACACATCGGTTTAGAATTAGGGGTAGAAGCACAAGTTACATCAACAATTAAATTAAAAGGTGCTGCTGCTATGGGTCAGTTTACCTATGATAATAACCCAGATTTATACCTTACTTCAGATGTTGTAAATGACGGTATTTTTGATGCGAATGGTCGTTCAGGAAATTATACTTCGAATTTAAAAAATTATAAAGTTGCGGCAGGACCTCACAATGCCTATTCTGTGGGTTTTGAATACAGAGATCCAGAGTATTGGTGGGTTGGCGCAACAACTAATTTCTTTAGCAATACCTACGTAGATATTGCACCTTTAACGAGGTCTCGCAATTTTTTTACAGATTCAGATGGTTTGCCATTTCAAAATTATGATACAGACATTGCAAGAAAATTGTTAGCACAAGAAAGGTTTCATAATTATATGGTGGTCAACTTAGTTGGAGGAAAATCTTGGAAAATAAACAGCTATTATGTTAGTTTTTTCGCAACAGTAAACAACCTATTAAACACAGTATATAAATCTGGTGGATTTGAACAAGGTAGAAATGCAAATTATATACAGTTAAAAGAAGACAAAGAATTAGATGCACCCATTTTTGGAAACAAATATTGGTATGGTAGAGGTACAACGTACTTTATGAATGTAAATGTAAGATTCTAAAAAAAATGAAATGAAAAGCTATAAAAGAACCATCCTGATCCTAACAATTATCACCAGTATTTTATTTTCTTCTTGTGTAGATGATGGCAACTATACAGTTCCAGAAAGTTTAGGACTTGAAGAAAATGAAAAATTAGAGCGTATTTTAGACAGTATTCAGGCCAATAAATACCAATTAAAATCAATTCAAGAAGTAAAATCATTATATATTTCAGGAAACGAACCTTTAAAAGTGGTGTCTGATATTGTGATAAAAGGGTATGTGGTTTCTTCAGATCAACAAGGAAATTTCTTTAGAGAGTTTTATTTACAAGACGCTCCAGAAAATCCAACAGCAGGAATAAAAGTTTCGTTAAATTTAAATGATAGTTACAACAAATTTAATATGGGTAGAGAAGTTTATATCTATCTAAAAGATTTATATATTGGCGAAACAAATGCTGGCGATGGTGTGATTGCAATTGGAGGTAAAATTAATCCGACAGACGTAAATGAAGTACAAAGTATTACTTTACATCAAATGGAAAACCACTTATTTAGATCTAAAAATACGGAAACAATTGTTCCGAAACTGGTTTCTTTGGCTGGTTTGAATGCTTCAGATATTGGGACGTTTGTAATAGTACAAGAGGTTATTTTTCCTACTAATTTAGCAGGAAAATCTTATGTAGATCCAACAGAAGATTTTGATACGCAACGTAAAATACAAAGTTGTCAAACCTTAGGTTTTGCAGCTCTATTAGTAGAAACAAGTTCTTTTGCAAGTTTTGCAAATAAAACATTACCAACAGGTGGTGGAAGTTTAAAAGCGGTAGTTTCTAATGATTTTGGGGGTGATTTTTTAGTATTGGTTTTAAACACTTCAGAAGATGTTTCCATGTCTGGTGATCGCTGTTCAACATTGTCTGAAAGTGATTTTCCAATAATTTTATTAGAAGAAGATTTCGAAAATTCATCAGGAGAAATTGCAATTACTGATTGGATAAATTATAGAGAAGAAGGCACCGTCTCTTGGAGATCTTATACAGACACCTATTCGCAAAGTAAAGCTGCAAGAGTAGTGGCTAGAAATTCTGGAAATGCAAGCACCATCACTTGGTTGATTACAAAAGGGATTGACTTAGATGCAACTGCCGAAGAATTTTTATCTTTTGAAACTTCTAATAGTTTTGCAAACGGAAGTAACTTAGAAACACTAATTTCGTCCGATTGGGACGGAACAGTAACAAATATAACTGCTGCAAACTGGGATGTTTTACCAGCAAAAATAGTATCAGATGGAGAAGACTTTAAAAATTGGATACATTCTACCTATATAAATTTGTCAAATTATTCAGGTACTGTTTATATTGCATTTAAATATGTAGGAAGCGGGAATGTGAATTTTGATGGAACTTATGAGTTAGATACTATTAAAATTAATGCGAGATAAATATAAAGGATGGATAAAATAGAACATATTGGTATTGCTGTAAAAGACTTAGAAACTTCAAATAAGTTGTTTGCTTCCCTGTTTGGTAAAACACATTACAAGACTGAAGAAGTAGCTTCAGAAGGTGTTAAAACCTCTTTCTTTAAAAATGGTCCCAATAAGATTGAGTTATTACAGGCAACCCATCCAGAAAGTCCCATTGCAAAGTTCATCGATAAAAAAGGCGAAGGAATTCATCACATTGCCTTTGCAGTTTCAGATATAAAAGCTGAAATAAGCAGGCTAAAAAGCGAAGGATTTGTTGTTTTAAATGAAGTTCCTAAAAAGGGCGCAGATAATAAATTAGTTGCTTTTTTGCATCCCAAAACTACCAATGGCGTTTTGATAGAACTTTGTCAAGAAATAGAAAAAACTAAAATAAAGTAATAGAGGTCAGTAGCTAGTTACTTTTTAAAATAATAATTAACTAACGATGTCTGGTTGAGCGCAGTCGAAACCTATATAAAGTAGATCAATAGTTCTCGACTGCGCTCGAACGGACAATAAAGAATGGTTCAAATACCTGACAAACAGTGTTTTAAAATTTGTACTTAGTGTGTATTTAACTGCTGAACTCTATAAAGTAACATAGAAATCGTTAAAATACTGCCAACTCTTACTGCCAACTGCGTACTAATTATTATATTGCCAGCGCTTAAAAAGTTATCGTAAATGCCTTCAAAATTTGAATCTTATCAAAAAAGACGTTTAGCATCTTCTTACATTTCTGTTGTAATAAGTATCGCTTTGGTGCTGTTTATGGTTGGTATTTTAGGTTTGGTACTTTTAAAATCTACAGTAGTTGCCAATAAAGTGAAAGAAAAAGTAGCCATTACACTCTTCTTAAAAGACAAAGTAACTACAAAACAGCTAAATGGTTTTAAGGCTTCTTTAGAAAATGAAGAATTTACAAAGCGAATTATTTATACTTCTAAAAAACAAGCAGCAAAACAATATAGCAAAGAAATTGGTGAAGATTTTATGAAGTTTTTAGGTGAAAACCCTTTAAAAAACGGAATCGATATTTACTTAAAAGCAGCTTTTGTAACCCCAGAAAAGATGCAAGAGTTAGAAACACGTTTTCTTAAAAATGCTTTTGTTGCAGATGTTTCTTATGACAAACCTCTGATTAATTTATTAACAAAAAACATTCAAAGAATTAGTTTTTGGCTTTTGGTTTTAAGTGCGTTTTTTGGTCTTGTGGCCATTATCTTAATCAATAGCTCTATACGATTGTCAATTTATTCTAAACGGTTTAATATAAAAACCATGCAAATGGTTGGTGCTACTAAAAGCTTTATAAGAAAACCATTTATTTGGCAAAGTATAAAATTAGGTTTTTTCGGCGCATTTTTAGCATTAATCGGATTGGCGGTTGTTATTTATTATGCTGATATATTTGCACCAAGTTTAGGTTTACTAAAAGATTATATCTCTTTAGCATACTTAGTTGGTGGCGTTTTAGTAGCAGCGTTTATCATTACTTGGTTAAGTACATTCTTTGCAACACAGCGCTTTTTAAATTTACAAACAGACGAACTTTATTATTAAAACATGAAAGACGAAATTATTCAGAAACCAGCATTTATTTTTGGAAAAAAGAACTACATCTTTATGATTGTAGGACTTGTTTTTATTGCTCTAGGCTTTATTTTTATGGCAGGTGGTGGAAGTGAAAATCCTGAAGTTTTCAATGAAGAAATTTACAATTGGCAACGAATTCGGTTGGCGCCAACTTTAGTTATTATTGGTTTGGGAATAGAGATTTATGCAATTTTAGCAAACCCTAAAAAATAGCATGAACATTTTAGAGGCCATTATACTTGGCATAATTCAAGGCTTAACAGAGTTTTTACCAGTTTCTTCTAGTGGTCATTTAGAATTGGCGAAAGCAATTTTAGGAGACACTTCTGTGCCAGAAGAAAGTTTAACATTTACAGTAGTTTTACATTTTGCAACGGCATTAAGTACCATTGTAGTCTTTAGAAAAGAAATTATAGAAATCTTTAAAGGTTTGTTTCAATTTAAATGGAATGACGAATGTAAGTTTTCATTAAAAATTATTATTTCTATGATTCCTGCAGTAATTGTGGGGTTGTTATTTGAAGAAGAATTAGAATCTTTCTTCGGCGGAAAAATATTATTAGTAGGTTGTATGTTATTGTTGACAGCACTTTTATTATTATTGGCAGACAAAGCTAAAAAGACCAATAAAAAAGTATCTTTTTCGAATTCAGTAATTATTGGTATTTCTCAAGCAATTGCAATGTTGCCGGGAATTTCTAGGTCTGGTGCAACAATTTCCACTTCTGTTTTATTAGGAATAGATAGAACAAAAGCAGCTCGTTTTTCATTTTTAATGGTCGTTCCCTTAATATTTGGTAAAATCGGAAAAGATCTTTTAAGCGGAGATTTAAGCTTTCAAACTTCAGAAATGATTTCTATTTCAGCCGGTTTTATTGCAGCATTTTTAGCAGGTTTATTGGCTTGTAAATGGATGATTTCTTTAGTAAAAAACAGCAAACTTTCTTACTTTTCAATCTACTGTGCAGTTGTAGGAAGTATTGCAATTGGGTATGCACTTTTAAATTAATTTTACTTTAAAAATCAGCAAAAATGACTGAAGAAGATTATAAAAACGGTCAAGTTTTATTGATTGATAAACCACTTACTTGGACCTCTTTTCAGGTAGTAAATAAATTACGTTGGGAAATCAAACAACAATTCAACATCAAGAAAATTAAAGTGGGTCATGCAGGTACTTTAGATCCTTTGGCAACGGGTTTGCTTATTATTTGTACAGGAAAACAAACCAAAGAAATAGCTACCTACCAAGGTCAAATAAAAGAGTATACAGGTACTTTTACCCTTGGCGCAACCACACCCAGTTACGATTTGGAAACAGCAATTGACGAAACTTTTGCTACGGAACATATTACTGAAGAATTATTGCAAGAAACTACCAAAGAATTTATTGGTGAAATTCAGCAAAAGCCACCTATTTTTTCAGCCATAAAGAAAGAAGGTAAACGTTTGTATGAACTCGCTAGAAAAGGAGAAACTACAGAAATTAAAGCAAGAACTGTAACCATATCTGAATTTGAAATTACAAAAATAAACTTACCAGAGGTTACTTTTAGAGTAGTGTGTAGCAAAGGGACGTATATACGTTCCTTGGCTTTCGATTTTGGAAAAGCCCTAAATTCTGGTGCACATTTATCAGAATTAAGAAGAACAAAAATTGGTAATTATGCTGTAGATAATGCACTTTCTGTTGAAGATTTTATTGAGAATTTAAAAGAGACATCCAATTAAAATTCAGCTTCAACAGTAAAACTCATTTTTTTGTTTGTTGATGGATGTAAGAACTCAATAAATTCTGCATGTAGATGCAATCTATTTTCTTTTTTACCATACAAATCATCTCCTACAATTGGCGTGTTTAAACCATCTTTATGGGCAGCATGAACTCTTAATTGATGTGTTCTACCAGTTATCGGATAAAAATAAACTTTAGTTTTACCATATTCTCTTTTAATTACTTTCCAATCTGTTTCTGCTGGTTTTCCGTATGTAAAATCTACCAACTGTTTGGGTCTATCATCTAAATCTACACGAAGAGGAAGCATTACTTTTCCGCTATTTTCTGCTAAATTTCCATCTAACAAAGCAACATAACGTTTTTTTATAGTTCTGTTTATAAACTGACGCTGTAAAATTTTATTCGCTTCTTTTGTTTTTGTAAGTAATAAAATACCAGAAGTAGACATGTCTAATCTATGCACAATTAAAGGACCGGTTGCTTTAGGATATTGATTTCTAATACGCGTAAAAACAGCATCTTTAATTTCTTTTCCAGGAACAGATAAAAATTCTGCGGGTTTATTTACTGCAATTAAAACATCATCTTCATAAATAATTTGAAGTGTTTTCTTTTCAGATAAGTTTTCTAACAACAAATTATCATCCATTTCTAAACCCTTTAACATGTGTGTTAAAATTGGTTTGCATCTACTTTGGCAGGCAGGATAATAGTTTTTGTGTTTTCTAATGGCTGAATTTGGCGAAATTCCCCACCAGAATTCTGCCATTGTAATGGGTGTTAAATTGTTAGCAAATGCATAGTTTAGTAGCTTTGGTGCAGAACATTCACCAGAACCTGCTGGAGGTTGTATCAATGGATTGTTAAAAATATCTAATAAGTTTTTGCGTTCTTTTTGTTGATTTAAAAAAGCGTAATTACTAAATAATGTTTGTTGTAAATGGTTAGATTTCTCTTTTCTACTCTTTTTTAAGGCTGTTATTTTAGCTTCAAAAGCTAGGTATTCTTCACTTATTTTTTCAATTTTAGTTTGATAATATTCCTGTAATTCTTTTAGAAGAAATTGATCATTGTAACTTTCTTGTTTTAGCCTATCTGTTAATTTTTCAAATGCAGATTCATTAAAACTTTTTTCACCTTGGATCTTTCTATTTTTCCTATCAATTTTAGAAAGTTTCATTTTCTTTCTTTGCAATGCCAGATCTTCAGAAATAATTTTGGTAGTATTTTTAATGAGTTTTTTTAATTTTAAATAAACCTTATCTTTTTTTAAATGGCCTAATTCTGCGTTAATTTTATCAATTTCAAGTTCTCCTTTTATATAGAAACTACCTTCTGTTCTCATATTAAAAACAGGAGGCACAAATTTTTCTGGCAAACTTTTATCAGCCAATTTTCCTGAAAAAGCAGTCAAATACCCAATTTCATTTTGTTTATTTTTTACCACTAAAACGCCGAACATTTTCCCAACAGGCGGTGCTCCTTTTTCTGTTTTAGTATCAAAATTATGTTTAAAATCAGTCTGATTTATTAAATAACTTTGCAGTTCTTCCGCAGCAATGATGGCCAACGGATGTGGTTGATAATAAAAAGGAAAGGTAAATTTCTCAGGAAGTGTTTTCTCTGAAATATCAATTTTAAAATTTTGGAAATGTTTCAATTTTGTAGTATAGTTTTCAAAGATAAGCCGTTTCTCTGCAAAATCTACTTAAATTATTTTCTTATAATGTTGAACTCATCTTTTTTAAAGAGTTAATAATAAAATTATTTGCGTTAAGTATCTGCTTCTTTATTCTGTAAATTTGCAAAGAAATAAAAACGATAGAATTAAAAATATGAAAATCAATTCAATAAAATTATTTGCAACTGCCTTAACCGTTTCTAGTTTTATGCTAGTTTCCTGTGATAGTGATAAAAAGAAAAATTCAATAAATACAGAAGAAATTGTTGTTGTTAAAACAGATGCTGTAGAAAAAGAAGAAGTTGTAGTAAACGAAGAGATTAAAACGCGTACTTATAAGATGAAAGATGGTACTGCAATTGTGTACAACCTAGATGCGAAAGGAATTGTAGGTTTTGATGATTGGTCTAATTTTACAGTTGTAAACGCTGAGTTAGCAGCTATGAGAAAGCCGAATGTGGTTACAAATGCACAACGTATTAGAAACATGAACTTTAGAATTGCTAATTTAGGAAATACAATTCCTGCTTGGTTAAAGACCGAAGAAGTTATGGAAGATGTTAAAGATATTCAAGAAGAATATTTAGAATTAATTAGCGATCCTAATGCTTCTGATAGTGAAATGAAAGAAAATTTAGAAGAGCTTTCTGAAAAGTTCGACGATTTAAAAGAAGAGCTAGATGAAACTGTAAAAAAATATACAAAAATTAATGAAAACGCTATCGAAGAATTCAATGAAGAGTTTAAAAAAGGAAAAATTGATGCTGCGATAGAAGAGTATAATGAAGAGATTAAAAAGTTAGATAAAATGTTGAAGAAGAATCAATAATAACTTTAATTTTTAGATTAAAACATTTTTATTAATAAGGTAGATTTAAAAAAATCTACCTTATTTTTTTTTTAAATGTTTTTAAATGTTTTTAAGTGTATTCAATTAAGATTCTTGTTTTGCGCGAAAGCGTAAGAATTCTGGATATCGAATAAGCGTTGCTGTCCAGATCAAACACAAAATAGTGGTTTGAAAACCAATATTTTGGCCGTGTCCAAGATGTGCGGCTACAGCACCTGCCATAAGTGCGGTCATTAATAATGCACCAATTCTGCCTGTTTGTGGGAGTATAAAAAAGGCGACAGCAATTAATTCAAAAATAGCAACCATTTGCGTATAGGGCTCAAAACCTATCGAGGCCATATTTGCCTGCATTTCCGGGCTAATGAATTTTCCGATTACACCCCAAGCGGGTGCAAGACAAGCAACAATGGTAACAATCCATCCGATTACTTTTCTTTGTTTGTTCATGTTTTTAATTTTTTAGCATCAAAAATTTTTGGTTTATCCTCCGATTGGCATCATTGGATGTACCTCAATTTTAGTTGAAATATCATTAAAAATAGGATTCTCTTTGGCAATCTGTATTGCTTCATCCATATCCTTGGCTGTGACATGAAAAAATCCTGCCACCACTTCTTTACTTTCATTAAATGGAGCATCTTTTAGCGTTCCATTACTTTTTGAAATGATTCTGCTACCTGTTTTTTCAATAGGACTTGCACCTTTTAGAATCCCTTTTTTCATGAGTTCGCCGATGTACGCACCTCCGTGTTCCATATGTTTTTGCAATTGTTCTGCGGATAGGTCTGTCCAGACACATCCTTCTGTTTTGATAATCAATAGATAATCTTTCATGTTTATTTATTTTAAATTAATAATGATGTTTACTCCCTAATAACAATCGAGTTTAGGAATTAGGGACATCATTATTGTTTTTTTTATCAAAATATTTTTTTAACCGATGCTCTAACATTTGTTTCTCTTTCGATAAAGGTGCAAGTTCAATGGCTTTTGTAAGTGTTTTTATTGCTAGATTGTATTCATTTATTTGAACGTGAAATTCGGCTTTAGCAGCATAGAACAAGTAGTTAAACTTGATGATTTTGTCATGTTCGATTGTAGTTAATTCTTGAAACGCGGTTTGTATGTCACCTATTTTTGAGAGTACAATAGCACGGTTGAGAATTACAATAGGAGAATTATCTATAGTCAATAATTTATCATATAGTGTTAAAATACTTTTCCAATCTGTTGACGCAAAGTCTTTGGCCGAACAATGATAAGCTGAAATTGTCGCCAAAATATGATAATTTGAGATATATTGATTTTGGGTGGCTTTTTTCAAATTAGAAAAACCTTGTTCCATAATGTGATAGTCCCATAATGATCGATTTTGTTGGCTTAAGGTAATAATATTTCCATTTGTATCTTCTCTAGCTTTAAAACGAGATGAATTCAATTGCATTAAGGCAATCAACGCATACGCATTTGATTTGTTGGTTATAGATTTATGATTTGCAACCATTTCTGCCAATCGAATAGATTCTTGACAAAGCTCTGTACGAATTAATTCATTTCCGTTTGAAGCACTATATCCTTCATTGAACAATAGGTAAATTGCTTCTAAAACGGCGTCTACTCTTTTGTCCAATTGTTGTTTTGAAGGAACTTCAAAAGGGATGTCGTCTTTTTTAATTGTTTTTCTCGCTCTAACCAAACGCTTATTGATACTTTCATTATTAGTTAAGAAAGATTTGGCTATTTCGCTGATATTAAATCCGCACAATGTTTTTAGTATTAAGGCAATTTGGGAATCTTTTGTAATCGAGGGGTGACAACACATAAACATCATGCGTAATTGGTCGTCTGAAATGCTTTCTTCTGAAAACAGATCATTCGAGTCCAGCTCATTAAGCCGATTTGTTTTTGATATATATAAACGCTCTGAGATGAATTTTTCTTTATTTTTTTCTCTTTTAAGCGCATTTAATGTTTTATTTTTTGCAACAGTATATAGCCAAGCTACATGATTTTCAGGAACTCCTTTATAGGTCCAATTACTTATGGCCTCAACTAAGGTGTCCTGTACAATATCTTCAACAAGAATTAAATTGTTTGAACCAAAAATACCAGTTAGTACTGAAATCATTTTTCCAGATTCTTGTCTAAAAAAATGTTCTACCAATTTATTTATGTCAGACGTGTTTTTCAATTCTTATAAGATTTCTATTGAAATGATTTTTTAATGGTTTTGTGCGTGAGGAATGTACGAAGGAATACTAGATGTAGCAAATCTATAACTATCTTTATTTAAGCTAATAACACTAGTGAATACATTTGTTTAGTGTAGAAAAAAGTTATTTTTACATAGTTCTTTGTTATGTGCAGGCTTTGCTAATTATAACTTTGTGATTTTGAATCAATCTGTTCCGTCAATGCTCATAAATAGATAGTATAGTCTTACTTTGTAATAGCCTAAACAATCAATATTTGGATAATTTTCTTTACTTGTCAAATCGTTTGGACGTTATTAGATTCGCATTGTTAAGCCAATAAGGTCCTGCATCTCTCAGCAGTGGCTTATAACTTGGAAAAAATAGCTAAAATACGGTAGCGTGAGAGGCGCAGTGGCGACCGTTAGGTCGTCACCCGTCTACTCGATTGGCAAACGTTTTTTACATCTGAAGATTTAAGTTCAGTTTTGCTCCCAAAGCATTAAAAATCCGCATTACAGTTTCAAAAGTTACATTTCCTGTGTTATTTTCAAGCCTTGAAATTTGCGCTTTTTTAACTCCAACTAATTCCCCTAATTGCTCTTGAGTTAGCTTTCTTTTCTTTCGTGCAGTTTTAATCATATCGCCTATCAATTCGAGTTTTAATTCAAATTCATATTCGTCTCTTTCTTTTGTCCCCTTTTTTCCAATTAAAAGGTCTTCTGCTTGATCTAAAGTGTAACTTTTCATTTCTTTTTATTTTTTAAATATTCTTTTCTAATCTTATCAGCCTTATCAATTTCTTTTTTGTCGACTTTGCTGGTTTTCTTTATAATTCCGTGTGTCGCAAAAACCAAAGTTTCTGTTTTATCTTCTTTATCCCAAAAGGGCAAAAGTCTGTATTGGATTCCAGAATATAGAGTTCTAAACTCCCAAATATTGTCAGTCAGTTTTTGGAAGAACTTTTGGTTAGATTGCTGTTCAGCTCGTCTTATGTTTTGGAATATTTTGTTTCGAGCTTTAAGGTTTTGCTTCTCAACGAATGCAAATGCTTCTTTTCTTTTAGTAACTGACCTTACGCAATAATAATTTGACTTTACGCTATTTATAGATTATATTGTTGATAACTCTGAAACTAAAAAAGATGGATAATTTTGTTGATTTATATACAGATTACTTGATAAGTTCAAGTTCTTACACGACAGCAACAGGAATGGCATCATTACTTTCAATAAAACACGACAAAATAACACGAGCATTAGGAAGAGGTGTTTACTACAGTAAATTTCTATGGAAAAAAGCAAAACCTTATGTTGAAGAATTGACTCAATCTAAAGAAACTATCATTTTAAGTTTTGATGATTCTATACAAGAAAAACAATATACAGATGAAAGTGAGCTTAACACTTGGCATTTTGACCATGTATTTGGAAGGTCTGTAAAAGGTATTAATTTTCTAACTGCTTTAGTGGAAGTTGGCGAGATGCGTATACCCTGTGGCGTAGAGTTTATAAAGAAAGATCTTTGGGTTACCGACAAAAAAACAGGAAATAAAAAGCGTAAAAGTAGCAAAACTAAAAATGAACTTTTTAGAGAAATGTTAGAAGAATGTAGCAGTAAAATACACTTTGATTATGTTTTGGCAGATAGTTGGTTTTCTTCGGTAGAAAATATGATTTGTTGTAAAAAAACATTGAAAAACGATTTTATTATTGCCTTAAAAAGCAATCGAAAAGTAGCCTTATCATTAGAAGATAAGCAAAATGAGACATACGTAAATATTAAAACATTACAGCCAGGACAGCAGACCGTGGAAGTTTGGTTTGAAAAACTAGACTTTCCGCTGTTGCTTACAAAGCAAGTTTTCAAAAACGAGAATGATACAGTCGGCGAGTTGTACTTGGCTTGTAGTGATTTAAGTTTATCGTATGAGCAAATAACTACAATCTACAAAAAACGGTGGGCAGTAGAAGAATATCATAAATCAATTAAAAGCAACACAGGTTTTGCTAAATCTCCAACTAAAAAAACAGCAACACAAACGAATCATTTTGTCCTGTCAATTATAGCATATATAAAGTTGGAGTGGCTTAAACAAAGAACAGGAAAAAATCACTTTGCAATGAAAACACAAATCTATTTAGCAGCGCAACAAGCTGCTTATAATGAACTCAAAAACTTATCAACACCTAAAGCTGCATAATTCCTTTTTTGGGGATTTATTTGCGTAACATGAGTTAGTAATATTGTTTCAAATCTTTTTGTCATTCTATTTTAAAGTCAAATACAATGCAAATATAAAAAAGTTTCGTTAATTGTAAACTTGTGTGATTTTTTTTAATGTTTCAAGTTTATGTATAAGAATAGTTGCGGTTTTGTGTGCGAGGATTTTCCGCAGGAAAATCAGACGTAACAAAACTGCAACGACCTTTGGTTAAGCACTAATTTAGCAATTATTTTTATACATTGTGTGTGCCCAGTATGGGCATCTTTTGCTTACCGAAAGGTAAATAATTAATCTAGAGGGTGCAAGTCCCTTATGGGCTGGGGTAACCCTTCGGCTTCGCTCAGGACAGGCTCTCTGAAGCATTAGTAAGTCGCAAGCTCGTTTGTCGTGAGACATGGA
>NZ_CANMVP010000038.1 GCF_947501385.1 uncultured Polaribacter sp. | reverse complement strand
TTTGTAGGATGGTTGAAGAAAAGCCAGTATATCAAAAATTAATAAAACAGAAGCTAAACGTATAACTCAATAAAATTTTTCTGACTTCATTTTCTAATTTATAGTGAGAAGCTCTTACTTTAATATCTGTAATATTTCCTTTTTTGTCAATAACAAATTGAGTCTGAATTCTGTATTTTCCTTCCTTTAAATCTAAACTTTTTGTAAGATTATTATCAAAATTATTTAGAACAAAATCTGTTATTCTTATATCAAAATCTTTTTTCGCTTCTGGTTTGGAAAGGTTTTTTGATTCTTTAAATCTTGGAGGTTCTGTAATAACTCCAAAATTACAAACAACATCTTTAACAATAGTAATCTCTCCAAATTCAATTGCGCCATCGATTATGATTTCTTCATCTGACTTTAAAGAATCGATTGTGTTTTGGGTTGGTAAGATTAACTCAACATCTTCTTCAATAACTTTCAAAGAATCCTTAATAATAACACTCTCAATTTTCTGCTTTTTTCCATCAGAATATTGGCAACTAAACAGTGTTGTTCCCATTACAAAAAGCAACGCCAAAACAAATAATTTCTGAAAAGACAATTGTTGATTGAAAGTTGTCTGTGGAATTTCAATAACAATCGTATCTAATTGCTTTTTATAAAAATGTCCGCAAATTTTTTGATTTCTATTTTCAACTAAATAATTTTGAATTTCATCAGTAGATTTTTTAGTAAAATCAATCACTGTTTTAGAACATGAACTGCAAAACTTTCCTTTTTCTTTAGGCGTCATTTTGCTCCAATTTTCGTGGCAAGGTTTAGGAATTGTAATTTTAAATTTTGAGTTCATAATATTCCGTTTTATAAACTAAAATCAAAGAAGATGCCAAAGTTAAAGTTATGTTAAATAAATTTACTTTTTACTCCTTATACTCTCAATAATAACTGTTAACAAAATTAAACTCCCACCAATGTAAGTTGCGTTATTGGGTATTTCACTCAAAATAAAATACGCAATTACAATTCCAGAAATTGGCTGAATACTACTAATAATACTTGCTGTAGAAGCTGAAAAGTGTTTTAAAGAATGTACCAACATGGTGTGTCCAATTGCGGTGGTTATTAATGCCAATAAAATTAAATACGGCAATTGATTTTGGAAATTAGAGAAATCTCCAAAAAATAATAAAGGAAGTAACAAAACACTAATAATTAAAGTCTGATAAAACATTAACATACTTCCGTTATAGTTGCCAACATGTTGCTTTAAAATTAAGATTCTAATCGCATAACAAAATGCAGAAAAAACACCCAAAATAATTCCTTTTAAATCGGAATTTTCTAAACTTAATTCTGGTGTTAAAATGTACAATCCTATTAAAACTAACAAGCCTAAAAAAATATGAATCGGGTTAAATTTCGTTTTGATAAAAAGCGGTTCTAAAAATGCAATAATCACGGGAAAAGTATAAATTGATAACATTCCAATAGCTACATTAGAGAGTTTTAGTGCATAGAAATAAGTAATCCAGTGTGTTGCCATTAAAAAGGCACTAATTACAAAAGGAGTTAAATCTTTCCTGTTTTTTATCTGTAAATCTACTTTTTTAAACTTACAATAAAAAAACAAAAAAACACCTGCAAAAATTGAACGAAACCAGATAATTACTTCTGGAGACATGTTTATATATTTTCCTAAAACACCTGAAGTGCTTATAAAGATGGTGGCTAAAAGTAAAAGAGAAAGGTTTTTGATGTGGGAATTTTGCATTAGTTATTTTTTCTTTTCATGAATAATATAATTATGATGTAAATGATGCTGGGAATTCCAATCCAGATAAGTTCACTAGAAATCACTTTGATACCTCGCTCACTAAAAAAGCGCATAATTCCAATTGGTGAAACTTTAATTGGTCTCCATGGAAAGAAGTAACGAGTATCATTAAAAGGTGAAAAAAATGCTACTCCACGTCCGCCAGTTGTCATCGCATCTAAAATTGAATGAGAAGCTGTGCATAAAAAGAAAAATAGAATTAAAATAATTCCCCTTTTAGTTAAAAAGAGTTTTCTATAGAAAAGAAATGTCACTAATACTCCAAGAATGAATGCGAAAAGAAATGAATGAGAGAAACCTCTGTGTCCCCAAAAACTTGCGTAAGAAATATTAAAATTAAAACCAATAACATCTGCATCTGGAATAATTGCACAGATAATTGCCAACGTAAAAAATTTCCAAGTCTGTTCTTTCTTTGAAAAACTTTTTCCTAACGCAATTGAGACCAATGCATGACCAAATATTGACGCCATATTAGATTTTTTGCAAGATGTTTAAAGCAGTTTTTACAGTATCTATTTTAATAAAAGTGATTAGTAAACGCAAACCATTTTTGGTTTCTTTCTCTTTCATCACACAACTTTTACCATTGTTTTTTACATAGGTAAGCATTCTAGCAAAAGCGTCTGTTTGGTAAAAATCACTTTGTTGATTCGAAACAAAATACCCAATCATTCTTTTTTGTTTTAAAATAATTTTTTCCAAACCGAGTTCTTTTGCCAACCATTTGATACGAACAGAATCTAAGAGATCGCAGACCTCAATAGGTATTTCTCCAAATCTATCTACAATTTCTGTTTCAAAAGTTTGTAATGCAGATTCTTCTTCAAGTGTTCCTAACTTGTGATACAAAGCCAATCTTTCTGTAATTGAATTCACATAATCATCTGGAAAAAGAATCTCGAAATCGGTGTCTATGGTTACTTCTTTTACAAACTCTTTTGGTTTCGAAGTATCTGTAGGGTACAATTCTTTAAACTCATTTTCTTTCAATTCTTGAATGGCTTCTTGTAATATTTTTTGATAGGTTTCAAAACCAATATCATTTATAAATCCACTTTGTTCACCACCCAATAAATCTCCAGCACCACGAATTTCTAAATCTTTCATGGCAATGTTAATTCCGCTTCCTAAATCAGAAAACAAAACAAGGGCTTCTATTCGTTTTCTAGCATCATCTGTCATCATATGATATGGTGGCGTGATAAAGTAACAGAACGCTTTTTTGTTAGAACGTCCAACTCTACCACGCATTTGATGCAAATCTGACAAGCCAAAATTATTCGCATTGTTAATAAAAATGGTATTCGCGTTGGGTACGTCTAATCCACTTTCTATAATTGTGGTAGAAACCAACACATCAAATTCATTGTTCATAAAACCAAGCATTAAACCTTCTAGTTTTTTGCCTTCCATTTGTCCATGACCAATGCCTATTTTTGCAGACGGAACTAATCTTTGTAACAAACCAGCAACTTCTTTTATATTTTCGATTCTGTTATGAATAAAGAAAACTTGGCCACCTCTAGAAATTTCATAAGAAATGGCATCACGAATGGTTTCTTCAGAAAAACGAATGACATTACTTTCAATAGGATGTCTATTTGGTGGTGCCGTTTTTATAACAGATAAATCTCTTGCTGCCATCAAACTAAACTGTAAAGTTCTAGGAATTGGGGTTGCCGTTAACGTAAGCGTATCTACATTTTCTTTCAGCGTTTTTAATTTGTCTTTTACAGCAACACCAAATTTCTGTTCCTCATCTATAATTAAAAGGCCTAAATCTTTAAATTGTATACGCTGACTTGTTAATTGATGCGTTCCAATAATAATATCTACAGAACCATCATTTACACCATCAATGGCGGTAGTTTTTTGTTTCGCCGTTCTAAACCTGTTTAGATAATCTATTTTAATAGGAAAGTTTTTTAATCTTTCTGTAAACGTTTTATAATGCTGAAAAGCTAAAATAGTTGTGGGAACTAAAATGGCAACTTGTTTACCATTATCAACAGCTTTAAAAGCGGCTCTTATAGCAACTTCTGTTTTCCCAAAACCAACATCACCACAAATCAATCGATCCATGGGTTGCTCTTTTTCCATATCATTTTTTATATCTTGAGTAGCTGTAAATTGATCTGGTGTATCTTCATACATAAAACTAGCTTCTAATTCATGCTGAATGTGTGTATCTGGACCAAAAGCAAAACCTTTTTGAAGTTTTCTTTTAGCATATAGCTGAATTAAATTAAAAGCAACATGTTTAACTCTCGCTTTTGTTTTTTGTTTGATTTTTTTCCAAGCGCCAGAACCTAATTTATAAATTTTAGGTGCTTTACCATCTTTACCGTTAAATTTAGAAATTTTGTGAAGTGAATGAATACTTACATATAAAATATCTCTTTCGCCATAAACCAATTTAATAGCTTCTTGCTTTTTTCCTTGAACATCAATTTTTTGCAAGCCACCAAATTTTCCAATTCCATGATCCATATGGGTTACATAATCGCCAATTTCAAGCTTGTTTAATTCTTGAAGTGTAATGGCTTGTTTTTTTGCATAGCCATTTTTTAAACGGAATTTATGATAACGTTCAAAAATTTGATGATCTGAATAACAAACCAATTTATTGTCGACATCTACAAAACCTTGATATAGTGGAAAAACAACCGTTTCGTAATGCACTTCTGTTTCAGCATCATCAAAAATATCATGAAAACGTTTTGCTTGCTGATCATTTGCGCAAAAAATGTAATTGGTAAAACCTGCTTTGTGGTATTCGTTTAAATTTACAATTAATAAGTTGAATTGTTTATTAAACGAGGGCTGAGGAATTGTATTGAAATTAATTTCAGAAAGACCTCTCGACTGCGCTCGAGGAGACATTTCAACTAATAAAAATTCTTGTAATTGCTTTTTTATAAAAGCACCATCACAGAATAATTCTGAAGGCTTTGCATGTTTTATTTCTTTAGATAAATCGTCGAATGCTTCTGCTGCTTTTTGAAAGAATTTGTCTAAGTTGCCAACTAATAAATCGATATTTTTAGTGAATATGATCGTATTAGAAGAAATGTATTTTAAGAAGCTTTCTCGGATTTTATCTTGAGCGGAGTCGAAAGGTTCTTCCAATGTTTTGTTCTCTACATTTGGCATAATAGAAACCTTCTTTAACTTTTCTTTAGAAAGCTGTGTCTCTACATCAAAAGATCGGATACTGTCTATTTCATCACCAAAAAATTCAATTCTGTAAGGTTCATCATTTGAAAAAGAAAAAACATCTATAATTCCACCACGAACCGAAAAATCTCCGGGTTCTGTAACAAAATCTACGCGTTTAAATTTGTATTCAAATAAAATTTCGTTTACAAAATCTAAAGATAAATTTTCACCAACCGTAACCTTTAAAGTATTTTTTTCTAACTCTTTCTTAGTCACAACTTTTTCAAACAAAGCGGTAGGATACGTAACAATAACAGCAGGTTTTTTTCTTGAATTTATTCTGTTTAAAACTTCAGAACGCAATAAAACATTTGCATTGTCTGTTTCTTCAATTTGATAAGGTCTTCTGTAAGATCCAGGATAAAAAAGCACATTTTTATCGCCTAAAAGTTGCTCTAAATCATTTAGATAATAAGCGGCTTCTTCTTTGTCATTAAAGATTAAAAGATAAGGTTTGTCTGCTTTTTTAAAAGTCTCTGAAATGACAAAAGACAATGAAGAACCAACCAAATTCTGAATCTGAAAATGGTTTTTTTCTTGTTGAAACTGTGTAATTATCTGCAATACGTTTACAGATGTTTGGTACTGATTTACAATATGCTGCTTGCTCAAGCTACTAAATTTTATGCAAATGTAAGGTGTATATCAATAAAAACCCATGAACTGTTTTGTTTTCTTAAAGATTGCAATATATTTGTCTGATTTCAGTTATAAATATTCACCCAATTACCTCGAAACATGAAATTTAAAGCCTTAATTGTTGTCGTATTCTTTTTTCTTTTTTTAAGAGAAATAAACGCTCAAAATGAATCCCAAAAATGGTCTGCAGGAGTCATTTAGCATCTGCTAAATATTCTTTTGAAGATGCTAAAACTGTTGAAGGAGAATGGGTTTTTCAGTCTCCTAGATTTAATATTTCTAGAAACCTTTTTAAAAATTTAACCTTAGATGCTGGTTTTGCAGCGGCTTTAGGAGATGCCCAGAAATACACCACTTTTGATGGAGCTATACGTTATGATTTTGGAACTTCTAAAAATAATGTAGTTCCTTATGTGCTTCTTGGAGGAAGTTTTATTAGCGCAATTCGATTTACACCCACTTTAAATTTTGGCGCAGGAACCACATTTTGGTTTACACCTAAATATGGGTTAAACATGCAGTTTATGTATAAGTTTTCTGAAACCAGATTCGAAAGTCAGAAATCTCATATATATACTTCTGTAGGTTTGGTGTATAGCTTTGGAAATAGATCTTTATCGCCAAGGCTTTGGGAACATTAATTTATTTTTAATTGATATTTTTCTAGAATTGCTAACATTTTTTTAGCGTTTAAATACCCATCTATTTGCAAATCTATTTCGAATTCAGAGTTTAAAATAGTTGTTGTTGGGTACGCAATTCTTCCTTTTTTTGAAGCCAATTCGTTTGCTAACTGATGAATTCCAGTGTTCGTTCCAGTAGGTTTGTAAACAAATTTTTTGTCTAGAAATAGAATATCCTTTTTTTCTTCACCGTTTAACTTTACAAAATAAAACTGCTCGTTTAAGAGTTTCATTACTTTTTTATTATTGAATGTAGTTTTTTGCATTCCATGGCAAATTTTACACCAACCTGTATAGATAAAAACAACCATAGGTTTTGGGTTTTGTTGCTGTAATTTTTCAACTTCAGAGAATGTAAAGATATTTAATGTAGTTTTTTCTACTTGTGAAAATAGGGTTAAACTTCCGAAGAAAATAAAAAGACATGTAAGTTTTTTCATCTAAAAAAGTGTGTAGCGCAAGCCTAAAAATGCTCTAATTCCTTGATTGGAAGCATATACATAACTTGGGTCGAAAGTTAATGCATTTGGATTGTTCGGAGTTGCAGTTGCTTGCCCGTTTGCATCAAAAATAACATTTTTATCAAAAGGATCAAAAGCACGCGCAATACTGTTTGCAGCAGGTGTAAAGTTTAGCAGGTTTTTTACACCGGCATAGACTTCCCAGCTATTTGTAAATTTCTTTGTAAATTGAATGTTTTGGATGCTAAACCAAGGCGAATTTGGTGCTCTAGGATCTGTAGCACTAATTAAAGGCAAACGCATTGGACCGTACAAATTTCCAGTATAATCAATTGTTAAATTCGCATTGAATTTATAAGAAATAGACCAAACTCCGCTAAAACTTTCCGTTAATAATTGTCTTGTTTTAATTCCGTTTTCTGTAATAGAAACATCCATTAAAGTGGCACCAGCATTTATAGACCATCCGTTTGTAAATGTCATGTCTGTATTTAAAGAAATTCCTTTAGAGACAGAAAATCCATCTAAATTTGCGTAAATAATTTTATTCGAATCTGTTTCATAATCTGGTAAAATCCGATTGTCGAAATAGGTGTAAAAAGCACTGGCATCTAAAGTAATAAAAGCATTTTCTGTATGTATTTTTTTTACATAATTAAGGTTTGCATTCCATGAGGTTTCTGGCTGTAATTCGCCATCAAATTCTACTTCTCTAGCACCAGTTAGTGCTGCATGATCTTCGGTAAAAACATTCGCAACTCTAAAACCATTACCAATACTTGCTCTAAAAATATCTGAGTTGTCTTTAGCATTCCATTTGTAATTGACTCTTGGCGAAAAAATACTTCCGTGTAAACTATTGTAGTCTAATCTTGCGCCTAGCAGTAATTTATTTTGTGTGTTCAAGGCAATTTCATCTTGCACAAAAAAACCTGGTAAATGTGTAACCGAAGGTTGATTGATAGTTCCGTTTTGATGTAAAGTTGCAAAAGTATTGTCATCATAAAATGTATATCTATACGCCAAACCTAATAATACATCATGTTTTTTAGCAATTTGTTTGTTGAATACAAATTGTCCGAAACCAATAATTTGTTCAGCGTTGTAGGCATCTGTTCCGTAAAAAGAATCTTGATAATGACCATTTGCACTAAACTGAAAATTGATGTTTTCTGAAGTGGGTAGTTGATAGGTTCCAAAAGTTTCCCATCTGTTGGTATAAATGCTTTCCCCGTATTTAATATCTGTTCCTCTAAATTCATGCTCCCAATCCATTTCTCCTCCCCATCTGTCTTCATATACATAACGACCAGCAATGGTAAAAACCTTGTTGCTTTTTCTTTCAATATTTATTTTGTTAAAAATAGAAATTCTATTTTGAAGGGTTAAATCTGTAAAACCATCTTTATTATTATCAATCCTATTTTGGTAATTAAAATAGTTGATGCCCAATAAACCGTGCGTTTTTTCTGATGGTTTGTATCGTAATCCAATATCTGTATTTACTTCTCCCCAAGAACTTGTTAAAATATCTGTAGAGAGAACTGGTGCATTTGCAGGTTTTTTAGTGATGATGTTTATAATACCACCAACTGCTTCAGAGCCATACAAAGTAGACGCGGGACCTTTTACAACTTCTACTCTTTCTATTAATGCTTGTGGAATTCCTGTTAAACCGTAAACGGTAGAAAGTCCGCTAACAATGGGCATTCCATCAATTAAAACAAACGTGTAAGGACCTTCTAAACCATTTATATGAATATCACCCGTATTACAAACATTACAATTTAGCTGTGGGCGAACGCCATTTACATTTTGCATCGATTCAAAAATAGAGGGCGTAGGGTTTTTTCTAAAAAAAGTTTCGCTATATACTTCTACAGGAACTGGACTGTTTGATTTTGTAACAGGTCTTAAAGTTCCAGAAATGACAATTTCTTCTAAGGAGTTGTTTTCGTTTAAATTGAAGTTTTTAATAATTTTCTCATTACCAGAAAACGATATTCTTGCAGATTTTGTTTTAAAACCAACGCTACTTACTACCATTGTATATTTTCCATGAGGAATGTTTTTCAGTTCGAAAAAACCATTTTCATTGGTTGCTGTTCCTAGTTTTGTGTTTTTTAAGTATACGTTTATATACGGAAGCGGTATTCCTTCAGACAGCACCTTTCCTGAAATACTGTTTGTTTGTGCGTTAGTAGAGACAATTCCTAAAAACAAAAAGCAGGAGATTTTAAAAGATATGGACATTTTTTAATTGTTATTTTTGACAAATATAAATAAATTTTTAGACTTGTCTAAAAATTTATTTTATTATAAATAAAAAGTATATATTTGCAACACTAAATACCTATCAAATGTTTACGCTTTCTGAGGAAAATTATTTAAAAACTATTTATCATTTAGAAGTAGATACAGATCAAGGAATCAGTACAAATGCTATTGCAAAAAAGTTAGCAACAAAAGCTTCTTCTGTAACAGATATGATAAAAAAACTATCTGATAAAAAAGTAATTGTTTATAAAAAATACAAAGGAGTAACGTTAACCGAATTAGGAAATAAAACAGCCGCAAATGTGGTTCGAAAACACCGATTGTGGGAAGTTTTTTTAGTTGAAAAATTAAATTTTTCTTGGGATGAAGTACATGATGTTGCTGAACAGTTAGAACATATTAAATCGTCTAAGCTCATCAATCAATTGGATGCTTTTTTAGGATTTCCAACACACGATCCTCATGGAGATCCAATTCCAGATAAAGATGGAAACTTAAAAACAATTGAAAAAAGGTTGTTAGCTACTTTATCTAAAAATGAAAGTGGTATTTGTATTGGTGTAGACGATTCTTCATCAGAATTTTTACAATTTTTAGACAAAAAAGGCATCACGTTAGGTAAGAAAATAACCATTTTAGAAAAAGAAGAGTTTGACAATTCTTTATCTATTTTAATTGGAGAAAAAAAATTATCAATCTCAAATAAAATAGCAAACAATTTATATATTAAAGCCCATAATGGGCATTAGATAAAATAAACAAAATAACATTATGAGTATTTTTGATCAATTAGTAGAATTCGCAAAAGAAAACCCTATTTGGGCTGCATTGTATGCTTCACTTTTTACTTGGGGTTTAACTGCATTGGGCGCCGCTTTGGTTTTCTTTTTTAAAAAAGCAAACAGAGCCGTTTTAGATGGAATGCTAGGTTTTACAGGAGGTGTAATGGTTGCTGCCAGTTTTTGGAGTTTGTTAGCACCAGCAATAGAAAACAGTCCTGGTGAAGGTTTTTTAAAAGTTTTGCCAGCTGCTATTGGTTTTGGTTTGGGAGCTTTATCGCTTTTTGGAATGGATAAAATTTTACCGCATTTACACATCAATTTTAAAGAAAGTGAAGCTGAAGGTGTAAAAACGGAGTGGCACAAAACAACCTTATTGGTTTTAGCAATTACCTTGCATAACATTCCTGAAGGTTTAGCGGTTGGCGTTTTGTTTGGAGCAGCATCAACCTTGGTGGGCGTAGAGCAAACAGAAATGATTATTGCCGCAATTTCTTTGGCAATTGGTATCGGGATTCAGAATTTTCCAGAAGGTTTTGCAGTTGCCATGCCTTTAAGAAGACAAGGGGTTAGTCGATTAAAAAGTTTTTGGTACGGACAATTGTCTGCAGTGGTAGAACCAGTTGCTGCAGTTTTAGGAGCTTTGGCAGTATCATTTTTTACGCCAATTTTACCCTATGCCTTGGCTTTTGCAGCAGGAGCAATGATTTTTGTGGTTGTAGAAGAAGTAATACCAGAAACACAAAGAGACAAATACACAGATATTGCCACACTCGGCTTTATTGGCGGATTTATAGTAATGATGTCTTTAGATGTTGGACTTGGATAAAAGCCCATCTTAATCTTCCCGAAGGGAAGAAACACTCTTATGTTCTCACTCGCATATTAATCATTCTGGTAAACTATGAATCTCTGTGATTTCTCAGTAAAACGCTGTGGAATAACTTTTTTCCGCACTCATCTGTATAATCTGTGAAATTCGTGTATTTTTTTATCTCTGCGAATCTCTGTGATTTCTCAGCGAAACTCTGTGGAATAACTTTTTTCCGCACTCATCTGTATAATCTGTGAAATTTGTGTATTTTTTTATCTCTGCGAATCTCTGTAATTTCTTTGCGAATCTCTGTGTAATAAACTAAATTCGTACAATTCGTTTTTAAAAATAAATTGTGCAACAACCATCAACTTTTCAAGTATATAATGCTTCAGCAGGAAGCGGAAAAACTTTCACCTTAGTTAAAGAATATCTAAAAGTCTTATTAACTTCAGAAGATATTTTTGCTTTTCAAAAGGTTTTGGCAATTACGTTTACCAACAAAGCAGCTGGCGAAATGAAAGAACGTGTGTTGTTTAGTTTAGAGGAATTTTCTGAAGGAAATAGCACAGATATTTACCCAAAAATTCTTGAGGAAACAACCTTAGATGCCGCAACAATTCAAGAACGAAGCAAGAAAATTTTAAACGCAATTCTTCAAAATTATTCTGCTTTTTCAATCACTACAATCGACAGTTTTACGCATAAAATTATTAAAAACTTTGCCCATGATTTGGGTTTGTCTCTCAATTTTGAAGTAGAGATGGATGCAATTGCTCTTTTAAATGAAGCGGTAGATCTGCTGATTTCTAAAATTGGAACCGATAAAAAACTCACCAACCTTTTAATTGCCTATTCTTTAGATAAAACAGATGATGATACATCTTGGGATATTTCTAAAGATCTCAATGATTTTGCCAGAGTATTATTAAATGAAGATGACGTGCAACATTTTAGAAAACTGGCAGATAAAGAATTAGACGATTTTTTCGAGCTTAAAAAAAAGCTTCAGAAATCAAATAGCAAAATTGAGAAAGATTATAAAATATTAGCAGAGGAAGTTTTAAAGTTTATTAATGATAATGGAGTTGCCATTTCCGATTTTGGTTATGCGGGAGAATACCCAAAACATTTTCAAAAACTGGGAAAATTAAAATTTCTAAAAAGCGAAGATTTGAAATTTGATGGTCGTTTAAATAAAACCATAGAAGAGTCTAAAAATCTCTACGCAGCAAAAACAGATGCAAATATTAAAGATACTATTGATGCAATTTCAGAAAATTTAAGAGATTATTACTACCAATCTAAAGATTTATACAATGCAACTTTTTCTCTGTATTTATTAAATAAAATTACTTTAAAAAGTATTATTCCGTTGGCGGTTTTAAATCATATTAATGCTGAACTAAATACAATTAAAGAAGAGAATAACATTCGATTAAATGCAGAATTTAATCAATTAATTTCAGACAATATCAAAGACCAACCTGCACCTTTTATTTATGAGAGGATTGGGCAACGGTTTCAGCATTATTTTATAGATGAAATGCAGGATACTTCTGTGCTGCAATGGCAAAACTTAATTCCTTTAATAGACAATGCACTCGCACAAGAATATAGTAATTTATTGCTGGTTGGCGATGGCAAACAAGCTATCTATAGATGGCGTGGAGGAAAAGCAGAACAGTTTATCGCTTTAGGTTCAAATGAAGAAAATCCGTTTCATGTCAAAAAAGATATCAGAAATTTAGAAACTAATTATAGAAGCTATTCAGAAATTATTAATTTTAATAACTCTTTCTTTCAACATACTTCGAACTTTCTTCAAAATGAGGCTTATAAAAAGCTGTTTTTTGAAGGAAATACGCAATTAGAAAATGCTAAAAAAGGAGGTTATGTATCGCTGTCTTTTTTAGATAAAGAAGAGGAAAAGGAAGATGAGAAAGTAAAATATCCAAAGAAAGTTTTAGAGAAAATAAATGAATTAAAAGAAGATTTTTACCTAAATGAAATTTGTGTTTTAACAAGAACAAAAAAAGACGGAATTGCAGTGGCAGATTATTTATCAGAAAATGGCGTTTCTATCATTTCTTCAGAAACATTGTTGTTGAATAACAACGTTAAAATTCAATTTATCATTGCTATTTTACAAATCATTCAGAATGCAAACGATGAAGAGAAAAGGTTTGAAGTTTTATATTTCCTCTACAAACATTTAAAAGTAACAGCCCCAAAACATCAATTTTTTAAAAAGTATATAAAATCTACAAATTCATTAATTTTTGAAGATTTAAAATCTTATGGAGTTACTTTTAATTTTGTAGTCTTTCAGCAAGTTCCTTTTTACGAGAAAATCGAAGAAATCATTAGAGGTTTTAATTTGGTGGCTTCTTCTGATGCATATGTGCAATTTTTCTTAGATGTTGTTTTAGAGCAACAAAGAAAAGCAACTGATATTGGTGAGTTTTTAGAATTTTGGGAACTCAAAAAAGACACGTTGAGCATTGTGGCATCCGAAAATTCAGAAGCAGTTCAAGTCATGACCATTCATAAATCGAAAGGGTTAGAATTTCCTGTGGTTATTTTTCCTTGTGATGTAGATGTATATAGACAAATGAATCCTAAAATTTGGTTTGATGCTTTGCCAGAAACATATCAATTTCAGGAGCTTTTAATTGATTTCAAGAAAGATATCAGTTTAATCAATGCAAGAGGATTAGAAATTTACAATCAGCAAAGAGCAGCGTTAGAATTAGATAATTTTAACCTTTTATATGTTGCATTAACAAGAGCCGTAGCACAATTACATATAATTACAGAAAAGAAAATTTCTGCGAAAGGAGTAGAGAATGTGAATTATTATTCTGGTATTTTTATCAATTATTTAAAAGAACAAAACCTTTGGCAAGAAGATCTTTTAGAGTATTCTTTCGGTAATAAAAATAGGTTTCATAAAAAGGAAGAAGAAACTGATTCAACAGAAATTCATCAGAAATTCATTTCAACTCCTTGGCAAGAACACAATATTGTATTGTTGGCAAGTGCTTCAAAACTATGGAATACAGAACAAGGAAAAGCCATTGATTTTGGGAATTTATTTCATGAAATATTATCTAAAATTATTACAAACACAGAGGTTGATGGCATTATAGCACAATATCATCAACAAGGTTTTATAGATGAACATCAATTTGTTTCAATAAAAAACACCATCAATTCTGTGGTAAATCACCCAGATTTAACAACTTACTTTTCAGAAGAAGTAACCGTTTTTAATGAAAGAGAAATTGTAGATGTAGACAACCAAATTATCATTCCAGATAGATTGGTATTTAATGCTAAAAATGAAGTTACCATAATCGATTATAAGACCGGAAATCCTTCGAAGGAATACCATCAGCAATTGTTAACGTATGAAAGAGTTTTAAAATCGATGAATTTTGTCATTGCTAAAAAAATCTTAATATATATCAATGATAAAATTGCTGTTGTTGAAGTATAAACAAAGAAAATAAACTTTGTAACTTTGTATTTCTTAAATCAATAAAAAATGTACGGTAAAATTAAAGATACTTTAAAGAAAGAACTTCAAGAAATAAAAGAGGCAGGCTTGTATAAATCTGAAAGAATAATTACTTCTTCTCAAGATGCAATTATTAAAATTTCTACAGGTGAAGAAGTAATCAACTTTTGTTCGAATAATTATTTAGGATTGTCAAATCATCCAGAAGTAATTCAAGCAGCAAAAGATACATTAGATTCGCATGGTTTCGGAATGTCTTCCGTAAGATTTATTTGTGGAACTCAAGATATCCACAAACAATTGGAAGAGAAAATTGCAGAATTCTACACAACAGAAGATACTATTTTATATGCTGCTTGTTTTGATGCAAATGGCGGCGTTTTTGAACCACTATTAACAAAAGAAGACGCTATTATTTCAGACAGTTTAAATCATGCTTCTATTATAGACGGAGTTCGCTTGTGTAAATCTGGCCGTTACCGTTATAATAATAACGATATGACTTCTCTAGAAGAACAACTAATTGAAGCGAATAAACAAAATCACCGATTCAAAATTATAGTTACAGACGGTGTTTTTTCTATGGATGGAATTGTCGCTAAATTAGATGAAATTTGTGATTTAGCCGATAAATACGATGCATTGGTAATGGTTGATGAATGTCATGCTACAGGTTTTATAGGGAAAACAGGTCGTGGAACGGTTGAGCTTAAAAATGTAATGAATAGAGTAGATATTGTAACAGGAACTTTAGGAAAAGCTCTAGGAGGTGCAATGGGTGGTTATACCACAGGTAAAAAAGAGATCATAGAAATATTACGTCAGCGTTCTAGACCTTATTTGTTTTCTAACTCTTTAGCACCAGCAATTGTAGGAGCTTCTTTAAAGGTATTTGATTTAATTGCAGATGATACCTCTTTGAGAGACAAATTAGAGTGGAATACAAACTACTTTAGAACAGAAATGGAAAAAGCAGGATTCGATTTGGTGGGTGCAGATGCAGCAATCGTTCCTGTGATGTTATATGATGCGAAGCTTTCGCAGACGATGGCAAATAAATTATTAGAAGAAGGTATTTATGTCATTGGTTTTTTCTTTCCAGTGGTTCCTAAAGAGAAGGCTAGAATTCGAGTACAACTGTCTGCCGCTCATGAAAAAGAGCACTTAGATAAAGCAATTTCTGCATTTAAAAAAGTGGGAAAAGAATTAAAAATTATATAGACAGGACTAAAAAAACTTGTATTTTTTTTAACTTTTTACGGATTTATCTTTGTAGATAAGTTTTAAGAACTTACTTTTGTCCTTAAAATAATGAACTTTTAATTTAAAAATTTGATAATGAAACAATTAAAATTAGCTGTGATAGCTTTGTTTGCGTTGGTAACAGTTAGCAACGTGAGTGCACAAGATGAGAATAACCCTTGGGTTGTTGGGTTTGGTTTAAACGTAGTAGATTTCTATAACGGAGATGACTTTAGTGACCAAATTAAAGATTTATTAGGAAATAGCGATTGGAATGTTCTACCTTCTATCTCTAGAATTTCTGTAGACAAGTATTTAAACAAAGGATTTTCTTTGCAATTAGCAGGTTCTTTAAACAAAATTGAAACTGTAGTAGCAGAAAATGATTCTGATTTTCTTTATTATGCAATTGATGCAATTGTAAAGTATGATTTAAATAACTTAGTAGGTGAAACTGCTTGGTTTGATCCTTATGTGTATTTAGGTGGTGGTTATACTTCAGTTGATTCAAGTGGAGAAGCAATGTTAAACGTAGGTTTAGGTTTTAATACTTGGTTTAATGATAACTTAGGTTTAAACTTTCAAACAGGAACTAAAAAAGGTTTTTCTGATAATGTAAGAGCACATTACCAGACTTCTTTAGGTTTAGTTATTAAATTTGGAGGAAAAGATACTGACGGAGACGGTGTATTTGATAAAGATGATGCTTGTCCAGAGGTAGCTGGTTTAAAAGAATTCAACGGTTGTCCTGATGCTGATGGCGATGGAATCAAAGATTCTGATGATGCTTGTCCTTTTGTAGCTGGTTTAGCTTCTATGAACGGTTGTCCTGATGCTGATGGTGATGGAGTAGCGGACAAAGATGATATGTGTCCTAATGAAAAAGGAACAAAAGCGAACAAAGGTTGTCCTGATACTGATGGTGATGGAGTAATCAATAAAAATGATAAATGTCCTAGCGTAGCAGGTCCTGTTTCTAATGATGGTTGTCCTTGGGCAGATACTGACGGTGACGGAGTTTTAGACAAAGACGATAAATGTATTACTGTTGCTGGACCAGCATCTAATATGGGATGTCCTAAACCAGTAATTACTGTAGAAGATGAAAATTTCTTAACTGAATATGCGAAAGCAATTTTGTTTAACACTAACAAAGCAACTTTTAAAGCGGGTGTTACTTCTAAGTTAAATGATATGGTAAGAGTAATGAGCAATAATCCAGAGGCTAATTTTGTAATTGAAGGACATACAGATAGTGATGGTACTGCACCATACAACTTGAAATTGTCTGAAAGAAGAGCAATGGCCGTTAGAGATTACTTAGTAGCACAAGGTATTAATACTACTAGATTAGAAGCTATCGGTTACGGAGAAGGTGATCCAATTGCAACAAACAAAACAAGAGCAGGTAAAGCTCAGAATAGAAGAGTAATTGTAAAAGTTACTAACAAATAATAATTCTTAGAATTATAGTAGAAAGCCTCACCATTTTGGTGAGGCTTTTTTTATGCAAATTATCGTTGAGTTTTAAATAAAAAACTTTTTTAATTACAACCAAAAGAATTACCTTTGCATGCTGAAAATGAGATGGTAAATCTCAAAATATAAATAATAATTATAATTAGATACAGATGTCTACAACAACAGGAAAAGTTTCTCAAATTATTGGCCCAGTAATTGATGTTGAATTCAATACAGAAAATACTGAACTTCCTAAAATATATGACTCATTAGAAATTAAAAAAGCTGATGGTTCTATTTTAGTATTAGAAGTACAACAACATATTGGTGAGGATACAGTTAGAACCATTTCTATGGACGCTACTGATGGATTAAGCAGAGGTGCTGAAGTTTTAGCAACAGGAAGTCCTATTCAAATGCCAATTGGTAACGATATTTATGGTCGTTTATTCAACGTTACTGGAGATGCTATTGATGGTCTTGGAAATTTACCTAAAGTTGGTAAAGACGGTTTATCAATACATAGATCTGCACCAAAATTTGAAGACTTATCTGTTTCTACAGAAGTTCTATTTACAGGAATTAAGGTAATCGATTTAATTGAACCCTATGCAAAAGGAGGTAAAATTGGTCTATTTGGAGGAGCAGGAGTAGGTAAAACTGTTTTAATTCAAGAATTAATTAACAACATCGCAAAAGGACATGGTGGTTTATCAGTTTTTGCAGGAGTTGGTGAAAGAACTCGTGAAGGAAATGATTTACTTCGTGAAATGTTAGAATCTGGAATTATAAAATACGGAGACGATTTTATGCATTCTATGGAAGAAGGCGGATGGGATTTATCTAAAGTAGATAAGCCAGGAATGAGAGATTCTAAAGCAACTTTTGTTTTTGGACAAATGAATGAGCCACCTGGAGCACGTGCACGTGTTGCCTTGTCTGGTTTAACAATTGCTGAATACTTTAGAGACGGAGCAGGAGATAGCCAAGGAAAAGATGTTCTTTTCTTTGTAGATAATATTTTCCGTTTTACACAAGCAGGTTCTGAGGTTTCTGCTTTATTAGGTCGTATGCCTTCTGCAGTAGGTTACCAACCAACATTAGCAACAGAAATGGGTGCAATGCAAGAACGTATTACATCCACTAAAAAAGGTTCTATTACTTCTGTACAAGCGGTTTACGTACCTGCAGATGATTTAACAGATCCAGCACCAGCAACTACATTTGCGCATTTAGATGCCACTACAGTATTGTCTCGTAAAATTGCTGAATTAGGTATCTACCCTGCAGTAGATCCTTTAGATTCTACTTCAAGAATTTTATCTGCTGCCATTTTAGGTGATGAGCATTATAACACGGCAACTGCTGTAAAAGAATTATTACAACGTTATAAAGAATTACAAGATATTATTGCGATTCTAGGAATGGAAGAATTGTCTGAAGAAGATAAATTAGTGGTTCATAGAGCAAGACGTGTACAACGTTTCTTATCTCAACCATTCCATGTTGCGGAACAATTTACAGGAATACCTGGAGTTTTAGTAGATATTAAAGACACTATTAAAGGCTTTAATATGATTATGGATGGTGAATTGGATAAATATCCTGAAGCTGCATTTAACTTAAGAGGATCCATTCAAGATGCAATTGATGCTGGAGAGAAAATGTTAGCTGAGGCATAACATAAGCTAATATTGAACTTGTTTCAGTATCTCAAAAATTAAGAAATGTATTAATAAAGTTCCTGAAACAAGTTCAGGATAGTTAAACAAGTTTAACAATGTTTTTAGAAATTGTAACACCAGAAGCTGTATTATTCTCATCAGAAGTTGATTCATTTTCAGCGCCTGGTTCAGATGGTGAGTTTCAAATATTAGACAATCACGCTCCTATCGTTTCTATATTAAAGGAAGGTATCGTAAAGATTCATGTTCATAGTCAAGATCATTTAAAATTAGATGATTTACATGGTAAATTAGAAGCTGAGATAGATGATGATAGAATTTTAACTTTAGCTATCAATTCAGGAACTTTAGAGCTGAATGATAACAAGGCTATTATTTTAGCAGATTAAGCTTTCATCATAAACTTATTAAAAACCTCAAAACATTTTGTTTTGAGGTTTTTTGCGTTATTAAAATTTCTTTCAATTGAGAAAGATACTTTCAGCAATTTTCCCTAGAATAACTAATCTGTCAAAAGTCGTATTTTTTATGTTATACTTCAAGAGTTGAAACCCTTATTGTTCTACAGGAAAACCACTTATTAATTTTTTTTAAATTAAATTTAAATAACTGTAATTTAGTTTTTTAAGGTGTTTTATTTGAACCCTTTTTTGTTTCGAAGTAAAAAATTGTATTTTGTAAGATATTAATCTAACTTTTTTCTGATGAAAACTTTAAATGGATTTTCGCTATTATTTATATTTTTAATGATTGTAGTAAGCAGTTGTAAAACGGAGTGTAATCATCACGAACATATTAAAATAGATAATTCAAGGCCTTCCAACGCAATTACGTACAATGAGATGGCAAGGATGTTTCATCAATATGATATAGGTCAAAAAAAAGTGTTAGATGCGTATAGAAAAAGATTTAGTAATGGCAAAGATTCTATAGAAACTATTGCTCATTTCTATGAGATACATCAGTTAAAACAGTATATCGCTTATTTAGAGAAATTATCTAAAGAAAAAGATATTGAATTGACAGGCATACAAATTTTTTCTGCGGCATATCCTGAAAATTATAAATTAGACACGACGTTAAGTGGAAGGCAATCTTTAATCTTTATGCCAACAGCAAATATCAATGGTAAAAATACAGCCTATGAACCCTTATATTCTAAAAAAGGACAACCAATTCCTTTTACAAAATTCTTAAATAAGTTTAGTAGCAGAGAAACGAAACAAGTAATGCGGGCTTCTTTTTTTTCATTTTTTAGCGAGAATGAAGATGAATTGGAAAGTTCTGGAACCAATAGGTTAAAACCAAGTCCACCGATGTAATATGTTATTTAATATTGTATATCTATTCATGTCTCTATCAGTATTAATGTATACTGTATTCTATTTTAAACATACGTTTGAGATAGATTTAAAATATTTTGCCACCTACTTGATTTTTTTGTTTGTTTTTGAAATGATAGCAGGTTATATTTTAAGCATAGGAAAAGGAAATTTATACCTCTATAACATACTTACTTTTTTTGAGTTTAATTTTCTTTTTTTATTTTTAAAAGGATTATTATTGTCCACATCAGGTCAAAAAAATGTATTTTATATTATGTATGTGTTTAATATCATTTATATTTTTTCTAGTTTTTATATAGATAGCTATATTTTAAATTACAATACAGTGGCTTCGATTACAGGGAGTATTTTAATCACTGTTGTTCTTTTTTTCTTTTTTAAAGAACTCTTAAACTCCAATAAAATTTTAAACTATAAAAAGACACTTTCTTTTTGGATTGTATTTGGGCTTTTAGTTTATTATTTGGGAACAATACCAATTATTACGATCATAAACCAGATGAAAAATATTTCTAAACAAGAAGTGGTTGGTTTATTTAATATTCAAATTGCATTGTCAATGTTTATGTATAGTTGTTTTATATTCGGAGGTTTATGGAGTCAGAGGAAAGTCAGATAATACTTTTTGCAACAACTATAATTATTGTTTTAGTTGTTTTTTTTAGTATTCTATTGTTTAGTATTTTTCAGAAAAGGAAAAATATGCTATTAAAAGAGCAGGAAGAAAATAAAAAACGTTTTGAACGCGAAATTGCAGAAACTCAAATAGAAATTCGAGAAGAAACGCTTCGAAATATTAGCTGGGAGTTGCATGACAACATCGGGCAATTACTAACATTGGCTAAAATTCAGCTACAAAATGCAACTGCAAATACTATAGAAGAAGTTTCAGAAACTATTTCTAAAGGACTTACTGAGGTGAGAGCATTGTCTAAATTGATTAATCCTGAAGCTATAAAGAATATCAATTTAAAAGAAGCTATTCAGCTAGAAATAGATCGGTTTAATAGATTGAATTTTATAAAATCTACTTTAAGTATTACGGGCGAAGAGCAAAAAATTAACGAGAAATCTACCATTATCATTTTTAGAATATTGCAAGAATTCTTTGCGAACACAATAAAGCATTCGAAAGCTTCCCATTTAAATGTTTTTCTACATTTTAGTGAACAGCAACTAGAAATAACAGCAAAAGATGATGGAGTTGGTTTTTTAACTTCGGAAAATATATCTAATGGAATTGGATTAGAAAATATTAAAAATAGAGCAAAATTAATTGGTGCGACTGCCGTTTTTCAATCAGAAAAAAACAAGGGAACCTCATTAAAAATAGTATATAAATTATGATAAAATATTCAGTTGTTATTGTAGATGATCATATATTGCTTTCTCAAGCAATAGCTGGTATGGTAGATGGTTTTAGCAAGTTTAAAGTTTTGTATACTTGTAAAAATGGACAAGAATTGGTAGATAAGTTTTCTGAATCGCCAAAATTTATCCCAAATGTTGTTTTAATGGACATCAATATGCCCATAATGAACGGAATTGAAACGACAGCGTGGATTACAGAAAACCACTCGGGTGTAAATGTCATGGCGCTTTCTGTAGAAGACGAAGATGCTACCATTTTAAAAATGCTAAAAGTAGGTGCCATTGGTTATTTATTAAAAGATACAGAAAAAGCCACTTTAGAAAAAGCATTGTTAGAAATTGTAGAAAATGGTTTTTATCACACAAAAAACGTGACGAATTTATTAATGAAATCTATTGCTGGAAATAGAACTGAAGAAATTGTTCTAAAAGAAAGAGAAATTACTTTTATGAAATATGCCTGTACAGAACTCACGTACAAAGAAATTGCAGATAAAATGTGTTTAAGTCCGAAAACCATCGATGGTTATAGAGATGTATTATTTACAAAACTACATGTTAGAAATAGAGTTGGTCTTGTTATGTACGCTATAAAAAATAAGATTTATACTCCATAAAAAAAGTGTAAATTTGCGCTATGGAAGAAACAAACAGACAGCGTAAAATTGCAGGAGTTTTACAAAAAGATTTGGTAGATGTTTTGCAAAAAGCAGCACAAGATGGTATGAAAGGAGTTATTATCTCTGTATCTAAAGTGCATGTAACTTCAGATTTGGGTGTCGCAAAAGTGTATTTGAGTATTTTTCCTTCCGTGGAAAGAGATGAAATAGTGAAGGGAATACAATCTAATACGCCTTTAATTCGTCATGAAATGGCAAAAAGAACCCGTAACCAATTAAGAAGAATGCCAGAATTGTTATTTTTTGGAGATGACACTTTAGATTATATAGAAGAAATTGACAAGTCTTTAAAAGGTGATGATGACAACCCAATTCAAAATCCTGATGTCTTACCGAAACGTCAAAAAAGATAAATCATTAAAATATCCTATCGAGTATAGACGAGATTATGGGTTTTCCTTACTACATCGCAAAAAGATATTTATTTTCTAAAACTAGCAACAATGCTATAAATATCATTACTATGATAGCTTCATTTGGGGTAATTGTAGGGGCGCTCGCTTTGTTTGTTATTCTCTCTGGTTTTTCTGGCTTAAGAACCTTTAGTTATAGTTTATTAGATGTTTCAGATCCCGATATAAAGATTACCACTACAGTAGGTAAATCTTTTTTTATTACCGAAACCTTACAACAAAAATTACAAACTAATACTTCAATAAAAGAAAGTACTAAAGTTATTGAAGAACGCGTTTTCTTAGAATTTAATGAGAAAAATGAAATCGCTTTTATAAAAGGTGTAGAAGAAAATTATACAAATATTTCTAAAATAGACTCTTCATTAAGTGTGGGTACTTGGCTTCAAAAAGATTTTGAGAACACAGCAGTTATAGGAAGAGGCATTTCAAATAAACTTTCATTAGGGATTTTAAGTTATAGTGAACCTTTAAAAATAATGATTCCTAAACCTGGTAAAGGGTTTATAAATCCTAGAAATCCTTTTTACAGTATTGAAACACAAATTGTAGGCGTGTATTTAGGAACCGAAGAATTTGAAAGTAAATTTGTATTTACCTCTATAGAACAAGCTAGAGATTTACTTCGTTTTAAAGAAAATCAAGTAACTGGAATTGAGCTAAGGTTGAATGATATTGAAGATTCAAATGAAGTTGCAGCAAATTTACAAACAGCATTAGGCACTGATTTTAAAGTGCAAACCAAAGAGCAATTAAACGAAGTTTTTTATAAAGTAATAAATACCGAAAATTTTGTTTCGTATTTGATTTTTACCTTAATCGTTATCATCGCACTGTTCAATGTTATCGGGGCAATAATTATGATGATTATTGATAAAAAACAAAACCTAAAAACTTTATTCAATTTAGGCGCAACGATTAAAGAAATAAAGAAAATTTTTATTTTTCAAGGTTTTTTATTAACTTTTTTCGGGATGTGTGTCGGGTTAGTTTTAGGAGTAATTTTGGTTTTTCTACAAAAGGAATTTAGTTTGTTTATGATTGTGCCAAATTTAGCCTATCCTGTAGAATTTAAATTTTCTAACCTTTTAATTGTGTTTTGTACAATTACAGTCTTAGGTTTTATCGCAGCAAAAATTGCGAGTAGTAGAATTTCTGAAGCGTTTATAGAAAAATAAATTAATACTGAGGAATAATAGTATTCCCAAATTTTTCTTCCACTTCATTAAAAGCATTAAATACATCTTTTGGGTCGTCTGAAGTAACCATTTTAGTTCTGTATTCTTTAAAATGTGGAATCCCTTTAAAGTAATTCGTATAATGCCTTCTGGTTTCCACAACACCCAAACGTTCCCCTTTCCAATCAATTGCCATTTGCAAGTGTCTTCGAGCCATTTCTGTACGTTGTACAATGGTAGGTTTTGGCAAATGTTCACCCGTTTTAAAAAAGTGTTTTACTTCTTTAAAAAACCAAGGATAACCAATAGAAGCTCTTCCAATCATAGCGCCATCTAAACCATATTCATCACGCATTTTCATTGCTCTTTCTGGTGTGGTAATATCTCCATTTCCAAAAACAGGAATGTGCATTCTTTGATTGTTCTTAACTTCAGCAATCGGTTTCCAATCAGCATCACCTTTGTACATTTGCGCACGTGTTCTACCATGAATCGCAATGGCTTTACAGCCTACGTCTTGTAAACGTTCTGCAACTTCTACAATTCTAATTGAATCATGATCCCAGCCCAAACGTGTTTTTACAGTAATTGGCAAATGGGTGTGTTTTACCATGGCTTCTGTAAGTGAAATCATTAAATCGATGTCTTTTAAAATTCCTGCGCCAGCACCTTTTGAAACTACTTTTTTAACAGGACAACCAAAATTGATATCTATAATATCTGGATTGGATTTTTCTACAATTTCAATTGTCTTCAACATCGAATCTAGGTTGGCTCCAAAAATTTGAATTCCAACAGGTCTTTCTTTTTCGTAAATATCTAATTTGAGAATACTTTTTGCTGCATCCCGAATTAAACCTTCCGAAGAAATAAATTCTGTATACACAACATCTGCACCATTTTCTTTGCATAAAGCTCTAAAAGGCGGGTCAGAAACATCTTCCATCGGTGCTAATAATAATGGAAAGTCAGGAAGCTCTATGTTGTCTATTTTTACCAAAACAAATTAATTTTTTGCAAAATTAGTGTTTTCCTGCAAGGTTTCAAAAGACCTTGTAGGTATTTAATTTCTTATATTTTAAAGGAGGTAATTATCGGAGTTTTCTCAGAACCCAAATTCCGTAGCAACCTAAAAATAATTCTGCAAAAGTCCCAAAAATGTAGTTGAAAGTTGGTGCTCCATCAATAAAAATGCTCAACACTCTTCCAAAACCTAAACCCAACATAAAAATAATATTTGTACCAATGGCCATTTTTAAATACTGATTTTTAAAAACACCAAGAATCCAAAGAATAGAAAAACCTAAATACAACCCCATAATGGCTTTAAAAAAATTATGTTCATCTATGGTTTGTAGTTGAATATCAAATTTTAAGGACGGATTGAATCCATAGACAAAAGAAACAGGAATTACAATACAGACAGAAATAATTAGATGTATTTTGTTGATGAAATCTTGTTTTGTTTTTATCATAATTTGTTTCGAATTCTATAAAAGTACTGTCAGCTTTAGATTCTTTAGTCGTTCCTCTTCTAAATGACAAAAAATGATGAAATCATTTTTCAAGTCCTTCCTGAAGCTTGTATTGAGCGAAGTCGAAATAGGAAGGATTTAGGATGGGATTTTAAAAGTTAATCTCTTTTTCAACTTCTTTCTCAGCTCTTTTTACAATTACTTTTGTTGTATCTCCTTTGTCAAAAACAGACAAAGCACGCATATAACTCATCATGTTTGTCACCAGACTATCACCTAGTTTAATCACAATATCGCCTTTTTGCAAGCCCGCTTTTTGTGCGGGTTTGTCTTCAGAAATTCCATCAATTCGCATTCCTTTTCCATCAAATAAATAATCTGGAATTACACCTAAACCTACTTTAAATCTTGGTGTTTCTTCGCTTTCATTTTTTGTTTTTCTGAAAGGTAATTTGCCGTTATCATCTAAATCAGAAATAATGTTAAAAATATAGTCAGAGATTAAATTCATTCCATTATAATTCAATTTTTCTGAATCGTCACCAGGTTTGTGATAATCTTCATGCTGACCCGTAAAAAAATGCAATACAGGAATATCAGCTAAATAAAAAGAAGTATGATCGCTTGGTCCAACTCCAGATTCTTGCTGAATTAACTTAAAATTGTTGTTATGAGATTTTAAAACTTGCTTAAAAATCGGCGAAGTTCCTGTTCCATAAACCGCTAAAGAACTGTCTTTTTTCATTCTTCCAACCATATCCATATTTATCATATAAGATATTTTTTTAGTATCAATTGTTGGGTTTTTCACAAAATAATTGGAACCTAAAAGTCCCATTTCTTCTCCAGAAAAAGCCATAAACAAATAATTATTCTCAGTGTTTTTTTTTCTTAATTTTGTGGCTAAATTTAATAAAATAGCAACGCCTGAAGCATTGTCATCTGCACCATTATGAACTGCCTTTATAGAATCTCTGTACAAAGAACCTTCGCCGCCAAAACCTAAATGATCATAATGCGCTCCAATAACTACGGTGTTTTCTGCATTGTTATCTATAAAGCCTAAAACGTTATTTCCTGTGATAGTTCCATCACCATTTACGTCAAATTTCACTTTGTCATGCGGATTTGTTTTTGGTTTAAAGGTAAATGGCTGTAAAAAACTAGAAGTTCCTTTTGGTTGTAGTTTTAATTCTTTAAAACGTTCAGCAATATAGTCTGCAGCTTTTTTTTCGCCTTCGGTTCCTGTTTGTCTTCCCTCTAAAGCGTCAGAAGCTAAAAATGCAACGTCTTCTTTAATTCGGTTTTCTTGGTTTATTTCTGGTTTACAAGAAATTAAAATGCTCAAAAAGATAAAAAATAGGACGTTTTTCATAATGATAATATTATTTTTGTAAAGTTAATTAATAAATAAGAAAATGAGAATTGTTTACCTAATTGTATTTGTAATGATATGTATATCATGTAAAAACGAAAAAAAAGGGACAGAAATAAAGACAACAGAAAGAATTGTCGCAAAAGACTCTTTAATCTATCCAGAAGAAGTGCATTTTAAAAGTATCAAACAAGTAACTTTTGGTGGCGATAATGCGGAAGCATATTGGAGTTTTGACGACAAGCAATTGGTATTTCAATCCAACTATACAAATTGGAATGTAAGCTGTGATCAGATGTTTTTAATGAATGTCGACGAGGATTTTAAAGACAAAATGCCACCAATGATTTCTACTGGAAAAGGGCGTACAACCTGCGCGTATTTTTTACCAGATAACAAACATATTATTTATGCATCTACACATTTAGTGGATGACAATTGTCCGGACGTTCCACTTCGTAAAAACGGAAAATACATTTGGCCTGTGTATGATAGTTTCGACATTTTTGTTGCCGATTTAGAAGGGAACATTGTAAAACAATTAACAAATGAAAAAGGCTACGATGCAGAACCAACCGTTTCACCAAAAGGAGATAAAATAGTTTTTACATCAACCAGAAGTGGAGATTTGGAACTGTATACCATGAATATTGATGGTTCTGATGTACAGCAAATTACTGATGAATTGGGTTATGACGGCGGCGCATTTTTCTCTCCAGATGGAACAAAAATTATCTTCCGTTCTTCAAGACCAAAAACACCGGAAGCAATAAAAGCATACAAAGATTTATTGGCAGAAGGTTTGGTAGAACCTACAGAAATGGAGCTTTATATATGTAATGCAGATGGTTCTGAATTGCGTCAATTAACAGATTTAGGAAATGCAAATTGGAGTCCGTTTTTTCACCCTTCAGGAAAGAAAATATTATTTTCATCTAACTTTGAAGCAGAAAGAGGTTTTCCTTTCAATTTATATCTGATAGATTTAGACGGTAAAAATTTAGAAAGAGTAACACATGGAGAAACTTTTGATGCGTTTCCTGTATTTTCTAACGATGGTAAAAAACTAGCCTTCTCTTCAAATAGAAATAATGGAGGTGGTAGAGATACCAACTTATTTATTGCAGAATGGCAAAATTAATATTAAAAAAATAATATGGGAGCAAAAGAAAATATTTTAAGAAAAATTAGAATTTTAATCACCAATCAGTTTGATTCGCCAGAAGAAGCTTTTCAATTTTTTGACTCAGACAAAGATGGCAGGTTAAATAAATCTGAAATTAAAAAAATGCTAAGAGATGCTGAAATCAGTGGTTTTTTATCAGGAATTGTAGCCAACGAATTATTGAAAGGATACGATAAAAATAGTGATGATACCATTAATTGGGAAGAGTTTAAAGTAGCCATTTCAGAATTAGAAAGAGATTTGTAAATTCACCATAAATTTAAAGAAAAGTACAATGAATTTCATTGTACTTTTTTTATTTGACAAGGTTTGTAAATAGCATACCTTTGTCAACTGAAAGTAGTTAGAAAACGAAGCATGAAGAACATAAGAAACTTTTGCATTATCGCACATATAGATCATGGTAAAAGTACATTAGCAGATAGATTGTTAGATTTTACAGGATCTGTAACTGCACGTGAACAGAAAGCCCAATTATTGGATAGTATGGATTTGGAACGCGAACGTGGAATTACCATAAAATCGCATGCCATTCAGATGGATTATACGCACAATGGTGAGCAATATGTTTTAAACTTAATAGACACTCCAGGTCACGTAGATTTCTCTTATGAAGTTTCTCGTTCTATTGCAGCATGTGAAGGCGCTTTACTAATTGTAGACGCGGCACAAAGCATACAAGCACAAACAATTTCTAATCTATATTTAGCTTTAGAAAACGATTTAGAAATTATACCCGTTTTAAATAAAGTAGATTTACCTTCTGCAAATCCAGAAGAAGTAACAGACGATATTGTAGATTTATTAGGATGTGATCCTGAAGAAGTAATTCACGCAAGTGGAAAAACAGGTTTTGGAGTTGATAAAATTATAGAAGCAATTATTAATAGAGTTCCTGCTCCAATAGGAGATGTTGATGCACCGTTACAAGCCCTAATTTTCGATTCTGTTTACAATTCTTACAGAGGCATTGAAACCTATTTTAGAGTTTTAAATGGAGAAATCAAAAAAGGACAGCGTATTAAATTTATGGCAACTAACAATGAGTATTTTGCTGATGAAGTAGGTACTTTAAAACTAGAACAAGTTGTTAGAAAATCTGTTAAAGCAGGTGATGTTGGGTATTTAATTACAGGAATTAAAACCGCAAAAGAAGTAAAAGTAGGAGATACCATTACAGACGCTGTACACCCAACTACAGAAATTATAGATGGTTTTGAAGATGTAAAACCCATGGTTTTTGCAGGAATATACCCAGTAGATACAGAAGATTACGAAGAGTTGCGGAACTCTATGGAAAAATTACAATTAAACGATGCTTCATTGGTTTTTGCTCCAGAAAGTTCTGCGGCATTGGGGTTTGGTTTTCGTTGTGGATTTTTGGGGATGTTACACATGGAAATTATTCAAGAACGTTTAGAACGTGAGTTTAATATGACTGTGATTACAACAGTTCCCAACGTTTCTTACCACGCATATACTAAGAAAAATCCTAATGAGCTTGTGCTATTAAATAACCCTACAGATTTACCAGATCCATCTAGGTTAGATAGAGTAGAAGAGCCATTTATTAAAGCAAGTATTATTACAAAGTCAGATTTTGTAGGACAAGTAATGAGTTTGTGTATCGAAAAACGTGGCGAAATTACCAATCAGACCTATTTAACCACAGAAAGAGTTGAATTAACCTTTGACATGCCTTTGGCAGAAATAGTATTCGATTTTTACGATCGATTAAAAACCGTTTCTAAAGGATATGCTTCTTTCGATTATTCTCCGATTGGTATGAGAGAATCGAAATTAGTACGTGTAGACATTTTATTAAACGGATCGCCAGTAGATGCACTTTCTGCATTATTACATGCAGACAATGCCTATTCAATTGGGAAGAAAATAGTAGAGAAATTAAAAGAACTCATACCAAGACAACAGTTCGATATTCCTATTCAAGCTGCTATTGGCGCAAAAATAATTGCGCGTGAAACTACCAAAGCACTCCGTAAAGATGTTACCGCAAAATGTTATGGTGGAGATATTTCTCGTAAACGTAAACTGTTAGAAAAGCAGAAAAAGGGAAAGAAAAGAATGCGTCAAGTGGGGAATGTAGAAATTCCACAAGAAGCATTTATGGCGGTTTTAAAGTTGAATGATTAATCTTTTTGAGAGAAGAGAAACAAGATAATAGAATATAGACAATAACCTTTTTGAGAAATCAAGAAGGTTTTTATTTGAAGCGATTTCCAGCTTTCACTACTCGCTTTTTTTATTCAGAAAAAGAATAAAAAAGAGCTCAAACAGACCGTTCAATCTGGG
>NZ_CANMVP010000037.1 GCF_947501385.1 uncultured Polaribacter sp. | reverse complement strand
TGTTGTTGGTGTTAGTGGATTTGGATCTGTGGTGTCTGGATTCCCATCATTGTCATCATCTAAATCGGTTATATCTGAAATACCATCGCCATCATTGTCTGCTTGAATCGTAATGGTTACCGTTTCTGTTCTACAAACTGACGGGTCTACTGTTGTATTACAAACAATATAGTCTACCGTTACTGTAGTTCCTGCTTCGCCAGAAGCTGGACTGTAGCTCATCTCACCAGTAGTTCCATCAAAGGTTATTGTTCCTTGTGCTGTTCCTGTTCCTGCATCCACTATTGTTGTGTTTGCATCTGGTATAAAATCATCATTTGCTAAGACATTGATAGTTCCTGTTGTCCCTTCAACTACCGTTAACGCATCTGGTGCTGTTGTTGGTGTTTTAGGATTTGGATCTGTGGTGTCTGGATTCCCATCATTATCATCATCTAAATCTTCACTGTCAGGAGTACCGTCACCATCAGTATCATCATCATCTAAATAATCTGGTATGTTATCATTATCTTCATTATCATCTGTAAAGTCTCCATTGTTATTGTTGTCTTCATCTTCCGTTGGAACTCCATCATTATCATCATCGGTATCTAAGTAATTTGGAATAGTATCTCCATCTGAATCATCGTTAGTCGGATTTCCATCTGCAGTTACAACGTCTTCATCTTTTGTATCAATTCCATCTCCATCATCATCTACGTCTTGGAAGTTTGGTGTACCATCATTATCTGTGTCTAACGGAGTATAATTTAACGTTCCGCTATCTGCAGGATTTTCAACTCCATCAAATAAACCATTCGTTCCTGAACCTACATCTGCTCCATCAATTCTACCATCATTATCTGCGTCTAGTTGACCATGACCCCCTTCAATAACATCGTTTACACCATCTCCATCTGCATCTAAATCTAACCTGTCTACGATTCCGTCATTGTCTGTGTCTCTGTTTGGATCTCCATTTTCTTCTACTGAATCTGGAATTCCATCATTATCATCATCTAAATCAACACTATCTGTTATACCATCACCGTCTGAATCTAAGAATTCTCTATAATCAACTTCAGTTGTAGCTGGATTTTCTAAATCTGGCAAATCTGATGCTCCATTATCCTGATCATCATTCGAGTCAATTAGTCCCCCTAAAGTATTTACATCATCATAAGCATCTAAGAGTCCGTCTACATCTGCGTCATTATTGTTCGTTGCTGCAGTAAAACCAGCTTCTTTAGTGTCACTTAACCCATCATTATCTGAATCTGTCTCTAAATAATCTGGACGTCTATCTGAATCTGAATCTGTTGGACTAAGCCCTAAGCTTTCATTAACTCCTGTAGCTGCGTCATAAGCGTCTAATAAACCATCCATATCTGCATCTGCAGTTCCCGGCATAATGTAGCCTACTGTTGTTTGTGCTTCTACGTTATCTGGTATTCCATCATTATCACTATCAATATCTTTATCGTCTGATCTACCATCACCATCACTATCTACACCATCATTTACAACAAACACAGGGAAAGTTCCTGGTCCAGAGTTTTCAAAAGCTCCATTTGTTTGTGACGGGGAATTAGAAGTTGTGTTTCCTTCAAATAATCCGTTGATTGCACATCCAGAGAATAATACAGAACCTAGATTTGTATTTGACGTTGCTGAAAGTAGTTCTGCAGAGAAACGAATATTAAATACTGATGAGTTGTAGTACCCGAAGAACGTTGCCAATCTTGGCGACAAATCTACTCCAGCATAGGTATCATCAGGTCCTTGGAAGGTTACTAAACCTGTTGCAGGATTTTCTGTTACGTTTAATAGCGTTTGACTATCTGTTACATACAATCCTGGTCTGGATAGAATTACCGATTCTCTTGCATTTGCTCCGTCAATATCATAAATAACTCCGCTAAATCTACTGATGTTATAAATTGTATTGGTATTATCATTAACCAATACTACTTTAAACGCCATTTCTGCTTTATTATTTGTTGGTGTTGGCACCGTGTATTCTGGTTGCCATGCATCTGAACTACCTGTCGTTGAATTATCAATAGTTATTAGAGTTGCACCTCCAACAATGTCTGTAATTTCAATTATTGCATCTAAAATTCCACCTGTACCACCAAAACCGGTTACGTCTACTACATTTTCGAAACGATATTTTGCTCCGAGAGAACCAGAACCTGCTGTTCCTGTTCCTGTAATATAAGTTGGGTTTTTAAAACTTACTTTAGGGAAGAAACAATTTGGATCATTTGGATTTCCTGATGGTTGGAATCCTAAAGATTCTATATAATCTAAAATTCCATCATTATCATCATCAATATCCACATTATCGTTGATTCCGTCTCCATCTGTGTCTACTGCTACTCCAAAGGTTACATTGTCTCTAAAATCTACTTCTGCCGTACTTGGATCTTGATCATTAGGGAAGTTTGTTACCTCTTGATCATTATTCGACGCTGCTTTAGGATCTGCTGGTCCGTTAGGGTTTAGGTCGAAATTATCATCTAACCCATCATTATCTGTGTCATTTCCAGAAGCTACTGTTTCTGCAATTCCATCTGCGTCGGTGTCATAAGCTTCAACAGTGTCTAAAAGACCATCTCCATCGGAATCAATGTCTGTATAATCTGGAGGGTCAACACCATCTGTATTTAATGGGAAAGCAATTGGTATTCCAGAACCTGGTGCAGTTTCATAACTATCTGCCAAACCATTACCATCTGTATCTGCTTCTGGAGCTAAATATCCCAGTGTTGTTTGCCATTCTATATTGTCAATAATACCGTCGTTGTCTGAATCAATATCTATATAATTAGGTAGCGTGTCTGAATCTGAGTTTAGAAGCGTAACTGGTGTACCACCGTTATCCACATCATAGGCATCATCAATACCATCTTGATCTGTATCTTTTCCAGAGGCAGCATTAAAAGCTAATGAATTTTGAGATTCTATATTGTCTATAATTCCATCATTATCTGAATCGATATCTACACAATTAGGAATACCATCTCCATCTGTATCAACTACCACTAGTGGTGTTGTTGCCGTTGCATCATCTAACCCATCATTGTCTGCATCTGTAAAGCCATCTACTTTTCCATCTCCGTTTGCGTCAACTCCACCTGCTTCTAAAATATCTAAAATTCCATCGTTATCACTATCTAAATCAAACTGGTCAATAATTCCATCACCATCTTTATCAAAAGCATCATCTACTCCATCATTATTCGCATCTACACCAATAGTATCTGGGTCTAAGTAATTTAGAATTCCATCGTTATCGATATCTCCTAATGGATTGCCTCCATTATTTTCTGCGACATCTGCAATACCATCATTGTCATCATCTAAATCTGTAGCATCATCTACCCCATCACCGTCATTATCTGGTGAAACTGTAATTCTTATTGAAGCCACGTTAGAGATTAGCCCTAAATTATCTTTAACTGTATAATTTACAACCACTGTACCTGTATAAGTTGCTACAGGTGTAAATGTTACATTACCTGCTACATCAACTGTATATGTTCCTACATTAATGATGGTTAATGGTGTAGTAGCATTACCAGTATTTGACGCATTATTCGGGTCAATTAAAGTAATTGTACTTGCATCTACTGTTCCGTCTATATCGCTATCGTTACCAGTGATTGTTGGTAAAGTGACAGCTACGTTTTGTACAGTTGATGAAACATCGTTCACGGCAACTGGTGCATCATTCTGCTCAGTTACAGTAATATCTAATGATGATGTTGCATTATCAACACCGTCACTAACAACGTATGTTATTTGTGGCACTGCTCCTGTGTAATCTAGTGCCGGATTAAATGTGTAACTACCATCAGAATTAATTGTCAATACGCCTTCTGTTAAGGTTACAGTGGTTCCGGCTGGGTAGCTAGTTCCGTTGACTGTAAACTCTAACAATGTTAATGGTGTACCGTCAGCATCTGTATCATTCTTTAATAATCCATTTGTGGCATTTACACTCAATAAAGTATCCTCTTGTATGGTGTTTGTATCTGCAACTGCAACTGGAACATCATTTACTGAAGTCACCGTAATTGCTATTGTAGCCACATTAGACAATACTCCTTCATTATCTTTTACCGTATACTCTACATTGGCTGGGCCGTTATAATTCGCTAGAGGGCTAAAGGTTACATTTCCTAAAGCATCAACAGTATATGTACCAACTCCTGGAATTACCAATGGTGTTGTTGAATTACCTGTATTTGTTGCATCATCAGAATCAATCAAAGTAATAGTGCTTGCGTCTACTGCGGTGTCATCCGAATCATTTGCTGTGATTGTTGGAATCGTTACCGCGGTGTCCTCATTCGTTATATTTCCTGAATCGTTAACGGCTACTGGTGCATCGTTGATACCCGTTACCGTAAGATCTAAAGTATTAGTTGTGTTTAGTGCACCATCACTCACTGTATAACTGACTTGTGGTACTGAACCTGTAAAGTCTAATGCAGGATTGAATGTATAACTACCATCTGAATTAATTGTTAATACCCCTTCTGCTATTGTCACTGCTGTTCCTATTGGATAAGTTGTTCCTTCAATAGTGAAGCCAGTTACTGTTAATGGAGTGCCTTCTACATCTGATGCACCTGACAATAAACCATTTGTTGCATTTACAGTTAATAAAGTATCTTCTTGTGTTGAATTGATTTTTGCAACCGCTACTGGTGCATCATTTACTGGAATAACAGAAATTGCTATTGTAGCCACATTAGACAATACTCCTTCATTATCTTTTACCGTATACTCTACATTGGCTGGGCCGTTATAGTTCGCTAGAGGAGTAAAGGTTACATTTCCTAAAGCATCAACAGTATATGTACCAACTCCTGGAATTACCAATGGTGTTGTTGAATTACCTGTATTTGTTGCGTCATCAGGATCAATCAAAGTAATAGTGCTTGCGTCTACTGCGGTGTCATCCGAATCATTTGCTGTGATTGTTGGAATCGTTACCGCGGTGTCCTCATTCGTTGTATTTCCTGAATCGGTAACGGCTACTGGTGCATCGTTGATACCCGTTACCGTAAGATCTAAAGTACTTGTGGTCGTTAACGTACCGTCACTTACTGTAAAACTTACTTGTGGTACTGAACCTGTAAAGTCTAATGCAGGATTGAATGTATAACTACCATCTGAATTAATCGTCAATACACCTTCTGCTAAAGCTACTGCTGTTCCTATTGGATAGGTTGTGCCTCCAACAGTAAAGCCAGTTACAGTTAATGGCGTGCCTTCTACATCTGATGCATCTGATAATAATCCGTTTGCTGCATTTACAGTTAATAAAGTATCTTCTTGTGTTAAGTTGGTTTTTGCAACCGCTACTGGTGCATCATTTACTGGAATAACCGTAATTGCTATTGTAGCCACATTGTCTGTCAATGCACCTTCATTATCTTTTACTGTATAGTCTACATTGGCTGGACCATTATAGTTTGCCACAGGGATAAATGTTACATTTCCTAAGGTATCAACAGTATATGTACCAACTCCTGAAATTACTAACGGAGTGTTTGAATTACCTCTATTAAAGTCATCGTTTGGATCTATTAATATGATTGTACTTGCATCTACGCTTCCGTCATCGGTATCATTTGCTGTAATTGTTGTAATCGTTATCGCTGTATCTTCGTTGGTTACATTTCCTGGATCATTTACGGCTACTGGTGCATCATTAACTCCAGTTACGGTTAAATCTAAGGTGCTCGTTACACTAACAACACCGTCAAAAACAGTATAGGTTACTTGTGGTACTGTACCAATATAATCTTGTGCTGGATTAAACACATAGCTACCGTCGCCATTAATGGTTAACGTTCCTTCGGTAAAGATTGCTGTTTCGCCAGCAGAATATGTTATTCCGTTAATTTCAAATTTAGTTATCGGTAATGTAGTTCCGTCCGCATCACTATCATTAGACAATAATCCATTGGCTGCATTTAGATTCAAAGGAGTATCTTCTTGTGTTGAATTGGTATCTGGGTTCAATACAGGTGCATCGTTAACCGAACTAACTTGTATATTGAATGTGTTTGTAGAAGTAGCAGTAGTTGTGCCATCTGAAATGGTATAATTAATAACTGGTACTGCACCATTATAATTTGTTGTAGGAATAAACACATAACTACCATCAGCGTTAATGGTTATCATTCCTTCTGTAAGACTTACTGTGTCTCCAGCATTATAATTAACACCCTTAATTTGGAACTTAGTTATTGTCAGCGTATCTCCTGCGTTTGGATCAGTATCATTACTTAATAGTCCATTTGTAGCATTTACTGTTAATGTAGTGTCTTCAGTAATAAAATTGGTATCTGAATTCGCCATTGGTGGAAATAATGATTTAGGAACACTTACGGTAACTATAGCCGTATCACATAAACCATCTCCATCACAGACCTGATAAACAAAGGTATCCGACCCGCTGTTAAAGCTACTATTAGGTGTATATGTAATTGTTCCATCTCCATTTATTTGTACAGTTCCGTTTGTTGGCTGCGTAATAATTGAACTTACGGTAAGAGTATCTCCATCTACATCTGAATCATTTGGTAATACTCGAATAATTACTGAAACTCCAGGATCTGTTGCCGCAATATCATCCGTAGCGACTGGTTGATCATTAACTGGGTTTACCGTTATTGTTAGTGTGCTATTAGATAAATTTGAATTATCTGTAGCAGTATATACCGTCGGTAATGTTCCACTAAAGTTTTCTGTTGGCGTAAATACATAACTACCATCTGAATTAATTTGTAAAGTTCCTTCTGGTAATGTTACAACAGTACCCGCTGGATACGTTACCCCGCCAACCGTAAATTCACTTAACGTGATTGGGTCTCCATCTGGATCTACATCATTTGCCAATATCCCATTTGCAGCGTCTATATTTAGTGGTGTATCTTCATCAACATCAATTTCATCAGGCATCGAAACCGGTGAATCATTAACTGGTATTACTGTAATACTTAACGTGCTACTTGCTGTACCTCCATTACCATCACTAATTGTGTATGTAATAACTGGCAAGTCGCCATTATAATTAGCCGCTGGAGTAAACACGTAACTACCATCAGCATTTATTCTAATTACACCTTCATCTATCGTAATGTCTACACCTACTTGTGGGTTAGTTACGCCTGGAATTGCTATTGCAGTAACCGTTAAATCATCACCTTCTACATCAGTATCAAACTTTAATAAGCCTTCTGCAGCTGATACTGTTAATGGAGTATCTTCATTTGTTGAATTCACATCTGCTACTGCTACTGGATTGTCATTTACCGCAGTTACTGTAATGTCTAAAGTGCTTGTCGCGGTATTTGTTCCATCACTTACTCTGTAGGTAACCTGAGGAACAGGGCCAAAATAGTTTGATGCTGGGGTAAACCTATAGCTACCATCTGCCTTAATACGCAAAACACCTTCTGTTAAATTTGCTGTATCTCCTGATGAATAGGTAGTTCCATCAACCGCAAATGTGGTTACAGATAATAAATTATTCTCTGTATCGGTATCATTGGACAATAAACCTGCTGTTGCATCTACAATTAGTACCGTATCCTCATCTGTTGTCCCTTCATCCAATTTTGCTAAGGGTGCATCATTGATTGGTTTTATTGTTAATGTCAAAGTACTACTTGCACTGCCTCCTTTACCGTCACTAATTGAATAGGTAATCACTGGAACCGCTTCGTTGTAATTCTCCGCTGGTGTAAATACATAACTACCATCTGCATTTATTCTAATTACACCTTCGTCTATTGTAATGTCTGTGTTTATTTGTGGATTGGTTACTCCTGGAATAGCTATCGCAGTAACTGTTAAATCATCGCCTTCTACATCAGTATCATTACTTAATAAACCGTTGGTAGCAGAAACTGTTAATGGGGTATCTTCATTCGTTGAATTAACATCTTTTACTGCTACTGGATTGTCATTTACCGCAGTTACTGTAATATCTAAGGTACTTGTCGCGGTATTTGTTCCGTCACTTATTCTATAGGTAACCTGAGGAATAGGGCCAAAATAGTTTAAAGCTGGGGTAAACTTATAGCTACCATCTGCTTTAATACGCAAAACACCTTCTGTTAAATTGGCAGTGTCTCCTGAAGAATGCGTTATTCCATTAACCGTAAATGCTGTTACCGATAACAAATTGTTTTCGATATCCGTATCGTTAGACAATAAACCATCTGTAGCAAGTACATCTAGTACCGTGTCTTCTGCTGTAGAATTCTCATCCAAGTTTGCCACAGGTGCATCATTAATTGGTTTTATTGTTAACGTTAACGTGCTATTTGCTGTGCCTCCATTACCATCACTTATGGAATAAGTAATTACTGGAACCGCTTCATTGTAGTTCGCTGCTGGTGTAAAGACATAACTTCCATCAGCATTTATTCTAATTACACCTTCGTCTATTGTAATATCTGTGTTTATAGAAGGTAAAATGGCTCCTGGAATAGCTATCGCAGTAACCGTTAAATTATCGCCTTCTACATCGGTATCATTATTTAATAAACCGTTGGTAGCAGATACCGTTAGTGGAGTATCTTCATTCGTTGAGTTCACATCTGCGTTTGCTACTGGGTTGTCATTTACCGAGGTTATTGCAATGTCTAAAGTACTTGTAGAGGTATTTGTCCCGTCTGTAACCGTATAGCTTATTTGAGGGATAGGTCCATTATAATTCAGTGCTGGAGTAAATGTATAACTCCCTTCAGAATTGATAGTAATTGTTCCTTTGCCTGTTAAATTTACTGTAGTTCCTGCTGGGTATGTTATTCCATTTATGGTAAATTGAGTTACAGACAACAGATTATTCTCTGCATCTGTATCGTTGGCCAATAATCCAGCCGCAGCATCTACGTCTAATACAGTATCTTCATCTGTTGTACCCATATCTACTTTAGCTACTGGCGCATCGTTGATTGGTTTCACGGTTAGTGTTAAAGTGCTACTTGCCGTACCTCCTTTACCATCACTAATTGTATATGTAATTACTGGAATTGCTCCATTATAATTAGCTGCAGGAGTAAACACATAACTACCATCGGTATTTATTCTAATTACACCTTCGCTTATCGTTATGTCTGTGTTTATTTGTGGATTGGTTACCCCTGGAATAGCTATCGCAGTAACTGTTAAATCATCACCTTCTACATCTGTATCAAACTTTAATAAGCCGTTCGTTGCGGATACTATTAATTGAGTGTCTTCATTCGTTGAATTGACATCTGCCACCGCTACTGGACTGTCGTTTACGGCAGTCACTTCAATATCTAAAGTGCCTGTTACTTTAGCCGTCCCATCTGATACCGTATACATTACCTGAGGCACAAAACCATTAAAGTTAGGTGCTGGAGTAAATATATAACTACCATCTGCACTAATTTTTAAAGTCCCCTCTGTAAGATTGGCAACAGCTCCTGCTGTATATGAAGACCCATTAATTTCAAATTTCATGATGGTTAATGGATCTGCGTCTACATCTGAATCATTACTCAATAATCCATTTGTAGCATCGACATCTAACTGCGTGTCTTCTGCAGTTGTTGTTGTTTCTGATGCTACTACTGGAATGTCGTTCACAGCTGTGACTGTAATTCCAATCTTTGCCATGTTAGAGGTTAATGGTGTTGTACCATCATCATCTTGTATTGTATAATTAATATCCGCTGTGCCATTAAAGTTGAGTACTGGTGTAAAGGTTACATTTCCTAAATTATCAACAGTATAGGTTCCCACTTTATCAATTACCAAAGGCGCACCAGTTTGACCTGTGTTTGAGAAGTTACTTGGGTCTATTAAAATTATAGTTGCTGGGGCTACTGCACCATCATCTGTATCATTAGCTCCAATAGTTGCAATCGTTATTGGATTATCTTCTTGAATTGTATTATTCAAATCGTCTATAGCTACTGGTGCATCATTTATACTATTAACAGTTATTATTAAAGTACTCGTTACTTCTTCTATAGCATCTGTTAAGGTGTATGTTATTGTTGGTACAATACCATTGAAATCTGGTGAAGGAGTAAAAGAATAACTACCATCACTTTGAACATTTAAAGTCCCTTCATCTAAATTGATTGCAGTACCTGTGGCATAAGTTGTAGTTCCTATTAAAAGTTGTGTAATTGATAGTACATCACCATCGATATCTATATCATTATTTTTTATTATTCCGTTTGCTTCATTGACAACTAAAGAAGTATCTTCATCTACAGAAGCTACATCTGGGTTAGCCACTGGCGCATCGTTAATTGGCTCAACTATTATAATTAGTGTGCTTGATGCATTTGGCGTACCTGTGCTATCTGTAATTGTGTAGGTAATGGTAGGTAAGGTTCCGTTGTAATTGATTGCAGGTGTATATGAATAATCTCCACCAGAATTTAACACAAAGGTTCCCCCATTTATTGTTGTTGAAGTTCCTGCATTAAATGTTCCCCCATTTACGGTATAACTCACAACAGTAATTGCATCTAAGTTACCGTCTGTATCGTTACTTAAAACACCATTTGCTGCGTTCACTTCTAATTTGATTTCCTCGTTTGTATTTCCACTATCGCTATTCGCTATTGGAGAAAAAGCAGATTGAGGAACAGCAATTGTTACTACTGCGGTATCTGTACCTCCTTTTCCATCAGAAATTTCATAGGTAAAAGTATCTGTACCATTGTTAAACCCAGATTGAGGTGTATAAGTAATAGTACCGTTTGCATTTACTACTGCAGTACCTTTTGTTGGTGCTACTGTTATATTGCTAACTGTAAGTGGGTCTTTATCTATATCTGAATCGTTACTTAAAACTGGTATTGCAACCGGAGTTAGTGGGTCTGTAGAAACACTTTCATCTTGTGCTACAGGATTATCGTTTATTGGATTAACCGTTATTTTTAATGTAGCGCTTGATGAGTTATTACCATCTGTAACAGTGTAAGTAATTGTTGGAACAATTCCGTTAAAGTCTGTTGCTGGAACAAAAGTATAACTACCGTCAGAATTTATGGTTAAAGTCCCTGAAGTTAAAGTTACAGTTGTCCCTTTAGTATATGTAGTTCCGTTTACTGAAAATTCAGATACTGAAAGCGTATCTCCATCTATGTCCGAAGCGTTCATTAATAATCCATCTGCAGCAGCTACTGTTAAAGGATTGTCTTCATCTACATCGTTTACCTCAGCAACTACTGTTGGTGCGTCATTAATTGGATTAACTGTAATAGTTAAGGTACTTGTTACTGGGTCTATACCATCGGTAACAGTGTAAGTTGCTACAGGGAAAATTCCGTTAAAATTTGTTGCTGGAATAAACGTATAACTACCATTTGAGTTTACTTTTAAACTTCCTTCTGTAAGACTCGCTGTTTCTCCTGCTAAGTATGAAGTTCCATTTACAGCAAACCCAGATATGGTTAACATATCACCATCCACATCTACATCGTTTTTTAACAATGCTTTTTCATCTGTTACTGCAACTGATAAGTTCGTGTCTTCGTTTGTGAAGTTGGTATCTGCATTTGCGACAGGTGCATCATTTACTTTTTGTACTGTTAAGTTTAGCGTACTATTCGCCGTGTTAACACCATCTGAAATTGTATAACTTATTTGTGGCACAATACCATTAAAATTTAATTTAGGGGTAAATGTGTAACTCCCGTCTGTATTGATTACTATAACACCTGCTGCTATCGTAACTGTTGATCCTGCTGTATATGTAGTCCCATTTATGGTGAATTGAGTTACCGTTAATGGATTGTTTTCTACATCTGTGTCATCCGCTAACAACCCATCACCTGGACCAACTTCAAGAGCTACATCTTCTTTTGTTGAATTTGTATTTGAATTCGCTATTGGTGCATCATTAGTAGCAGTAACTGTGATTTTTAGAATTGCTGACGCTGTTAATAAACCATCTGTAATTCTATAGTTGATGTCTTGAACAATTCCAAAGAAGTTTAATTTTGGTGTAAAAATATAACTTCCGTCAGCGTTTAATTTGAGAGTTCCTTCTGCAATACTTGCCGTTGCACCTACATTATAATTTACTCCATTAATTGTGAATCTATTTACAGTTATCACGTCTTTCTCTCCAACTGTTTTTAGTTCATTATCAACATCTGAATCATTGCTTAAAACACCATTAGTTGCATTGACATTTAATTGGGTGTCTTCAATCGTAGATTTCTGATCTACCACAGCTGTTGGAGCGTCATTGATTGCATTGACTTTTATATCTAATGTGCTATTCGATGTATTGTCTCCATCTGTGATAGTGTACGATATTTGTGGTACCTGCCCATTAAAATTATTTGCTGGCACAAAAATATAACCTCCATCTGCATTGATGGTTAAGACACCTTCGTCAAGAGTAATTGTTGTTCCAGAAGTATATGTTGTTTCATTAACTCTAAAACTAGTTACTGTTAAAACATCACCATCTACATCTGTATCGTTATCTAGTAAGCCTTTCCCAGAACCTGCATTTGCTGTTAAGGTTTCATCTTCATCTATTTCGTTGGTATCTAATACTGCGGTTGGCATATCGTTCACCGATGTCACTTCTATTGTCAAAGTACTTGAAGCCGTTAAATTTCCGTCAGAAATGGTATAGGTAATTTGTGGAACAAAACCAAAGAAATTGTCTGCTGGAACGTAAGTGTAACTTCCATTTGCGTTTAACTTAATAGTCCCTTCAGCTATTGATGCCGTTGTTCCTGCAGGATAAGTAACTGTACCTATTTTGAATAGCGTTACGTTTAATAAAGCATTATCTACATCTTCATCGTTGGATAATACACCATTAGTTGCATTCACTGTTAAAGTTACATCTTCGTTGGTTTTTCCAAGATCTGCTTTCGCCACTGGCGCATCATTTACTGCTGTTATGGTTAATGTTAAGGTCTCATTTGCCGAGTTAACACCGTCTGAAGCGGTATAAATAATTTCGGGAATAGCACCTGTATAATCTGTTGCTGGAATAAAAGTATAACTACCATCTGCATTAATGGTTATAATTCCTGCTGCATCTAAAGTAACTGTTGTGCCTTCTTGATAACTCATTCCTTCTACTGAGAATTCAGTTACCGATAATAAGTCTTTATCGACATCTGAGTCGTTATCCAATAACCCCTTACCAGAAGCTGCACTTACTATTAAGGTTACGTCTTCAGTTACTTGATTGTTGTCTGCCACCACTACTGGAGCATCGTTGATTTCTTGTACTATAATTTTTAGTATTGCGGTATCTGTTAAATCACCATCACTAACGGTATATGTTATATCTGAAACTGTTCCATTAAAATCTGCGGCTGGCGTAAAAACGTAACTACCATTTGCATTTAATTTTAAAGTTCCTTCATTTATTGTTGCTGTATTTCCTGCGGTATACGTTGTTGTTCCTATTACAAATTGTGTTACATTTAACACTGTATTATCTACGTCTTCATCATTTGATAAGACACCATTAGTTGCATTCACCGTTAAAGTTACATCTTCGTTGGTTTCTCCAAGATCTGATTTCGCTACTGGCGCATCATTTACTGCTGTTATGGTTAATGTTAAAGTCCCATTTGCAGAATTTGTATCATCTGAAGCGGTATAAATAATTTCTGGAATATTACCATCAAAATCTTTCGCTGGGATAAAGGTATAGCTACCATCTGCGTTAATGGTTATGGTTCCTGCTGCATCTAAATTGACAGTTGTTCCTGCCGTATAACTCATTCCCTCTACCGAGAATTCAGTTACCGATAATAAATCTTTATCAACATCTGTATCATTATCCAATAATCCTTTACCAGAACCTGCACTTACTACTAAGTTTACATCTTCGGTTACCTCATTGTCATCTACCACCACAACTGGAGCATCATTAATTGGCTCTACTATAATTTTTAGTAATGCGGTATCTGTTAAGTCACCATCACTAACAGTGTATGTTACATTTACATCTGAAACTAACTTATTAAAGTTTGCAGTTGGTTTATAAACATAACTTCCATCTGTATTTAATTTTAAAGTTCCTTCATCTAAAATTGCTGTCTCTCCTGCATTATAAGTAGTTGTTCCAATTACAAATTGTGTTACACTTAGTGCATTTAAAGCGGTATTATCTACGTCTGTATCGTTCTTCAATACACCATTGGCTGCATTGACTGTTAAATTTACATCTTCATTAGTTGTCCCTAAATCCCCATTCGCTACAGGAGCGTCATTTACTGAATCTAAGGTTAAGGTTAAAGTTTCATTTAGTGAAATCTCACCATCTGTAGCCGTGTAGGTAACTTCTGGAATAACACCATCAAAATCTGCTGCTGGTGCAAAAGTGTAACTTCCATCTGCATTGATTGTTATAGCTCCTGCTTCATTTAGCGTTACTGTTGTTCCTGACGTATAACTTGTTCCTTCTACCAAGAATTTTGTTATGCTTAGTTGATCTGCATCAATATCTGAATCATTGTCCAACAACCCTTTACCAGAATCTGCAACTACGTTTAAAGTTTCGTCCTCGGTAACCACATTGTCATCTGCCATTAGTACAGGAGCATCGTTAATTGATTCTACTATGATGCTTAATGTACTTGATGCATTTGCTGAAGCAGTACCGTCACTAATCGTATATGCTATTACTGTTACCGGACCGAAAAAATTTGGGTTGGGTATAAAAGTATAACTACCATTTTCATTCAAAGTTAATTTTCCTTCTGCAAGAGTGGCTTGGTCTCCTGCTGTATAAGTTGTTGTACGATCTGTAAAAGATAATACCGTCAAAGGATCTAAATTACCATCTGTGTCATTTTGTAGTACTCCATTTGCAGCACTTACTATTAAGTCTTTATCTTCATCTGTTTTCTTTACATCTTCGTTCGCCACAGGTGCAAATTGTGAAATAGGCACAGTTACGTTAACTAGCGCTATATCACATAATCCACTTCCGTCACAAACTTCGTATTCAAAGCTATCAGAACCGTTATCAAAACCTGAGTTAGGTGTATATCTTATTGTTCCGTTTGAATTGATCAATACTGTTCCGTTTGTCGGATTGGTAACGATTCTGCTTACCGACAAAATATCACCTGTGTCAATGTCTGTATCGTTATTTAACACTGGGATATTAATCGCAATATCTGGATCTGTACCAGCTACATCATCTACAGCAACAGGAGCATCATTTACTGGCTTCACATTGATGTTGAATGTATTGCTTGCAGTTGTTTTACCATCTGAAATTGTGTAAGAAATTGTTGGTACATTTCCGTTAAAATTTTCCGTTTGAACAAAGGTGTAACTACCGTCTCCATTAATAGTTAGTGTCCCTGTTGCTAAAGATATTGGAGTATTTATAGCATATTCTGTTCCAGCAATACTAAATTTTGTTACTGTTAAAAGGTCTCCATCTGCATCTGTATCTCCATTTAATAACCCTGCTGCCGCTACAACAGTTAAAGTTCCATCCTCATTAGTAATACCTACATCTGCTGTGGCTACTGGTGCGTCATTTACTGGGGTTACATTAATATTTAAAGTACTGCTTGCGCTACCACCCTTACCATCACTTATGCTATAAGTGATTGTTGGTACTGCTCCATTAAAGTTTGAAGCGGGTACAAAAGTGTAACTACCATCACTTCTAATAGTTAAAGTCCCTTCTGTAAGGCTTTCTGCTGTTTCTAAAGTGAATGTTTTTGTTTCTCCATCTACTGTGTATCCTGAAACTACTAAAACATCTTTAGTTCCAACTCCTCCATCGATGTCACTCGCTTCACTTAACAAACCAGCAGTGTCTACTACCGTTAATGTAGTGTCTTCATTGGTTACTTTTGCGTAGGGTGCCACTACCGGATTATCATTGATTGGATTTACCGTTATCGTTAACGTACTGTTCTTTGTTGTGGTTCCATCATTTACCGTGTAGGTAATTACAGGTACTTCTCCATTAAAATCATCTGCTGGCACAAACATATAACTACCGTCTCCATTAATCGTTAGTGTCCCTGTTGCTAAAGAGATTGGGGTATTGATAGCATATTCTGTTCCGCCAATTCTGAACTTTGTTACCGTTAAAGTATTTCCATCTGCATCGCTATCATTACTTAACAACCCTGTTGTTGGTGTCGCTGCAACAGTTAAGGTTTCATCTTCATCAATATTACCTGTATCTGCCATAAGTACTGGCGCGTCATTTACTGGGGTTACATTAATATTTAAAGTACTGCTTGCGCTACCATCCTTACCATCACTTATACTGTAGGTGATTGTTGGTACTGCACCATTAAAGTTTGAAGCGGGTACAAAAGTGTAACTACCATCACTTCTGATGGTTATCGTACCCTCTGTAATGCTTTCTGCTGTTCCTAAAGTAAATGTTTTTATTTCTCCAGCAACTGTATATCCTGAAACTACTAAAACATCTTTAGTTCCAACACCTCCATCAATATCACTCGCTTCACTCAACAAACCAGCAGTGTCTGCTATCGTTAATGTAGTGTCTTCATTGGTTACTTTTGTGTAGGGTGTCGCTACCGGATTATCATTGATTGGATTTACCGTTATCGTTAACGTACTGTTCTTTGTAGTAGTTCCATCACTTACCGTATAGGTAATTACAGGTACTTCTCCATTAAAATCATCTGCAGGTACAAAGTTATAACTACCGTCTCCATTAATCGTTAGTATTCCGGAAGCTAAAGAGATTGGGGTGTTGATAGCGTATTCTGTTCCGCCAACTCTGAATTTTGTTACTGTTAAAGTATTTCCATCTGCATCGGTATCATTACTCAATAAACCATCTGCCTCTAGAACAGTTAAGGTTTCATCTTCATCAATATTACCAGTATCTGCCATAAGTACTGGTGCATCATTTACTGGGGTTACATTAATATTTAAAGTACTGCTTGCGCTACCTCCTTTACCATCGCTTATACTGTAGGTGATGGTTGGTACTGCACCATTAAAGTTTGAAGCGGGTACAAAAGTGTAACTACCATCACTTCTAATAGTTAAAGTCCCTTCTGTAAGGCTTTCTGCTGTTTCTAAAGTGAATGATCTTGTTTCTCCTGCTACTGTGTATCCTGAAACTACTAAAACATCTTTAGTTCCAACTCCTCCATCGATGTCACTCGCTTCACTCAACAAACCAGCTGTGTCAGCTACCGTTAACGTAGTATCTTCATTGGTTACTATTGTGTAGGGTGCTGCTACTGGATTGTCATTGACTGGGTTTACTGTTATGGTTAGTGTACTGTTCTTTGTTGTGGTTCCATCACTTACCGTATAGGTAATTACGGGTACTTCTCCATTGAAATCATCAGCTGGAACAAAGGTATAACTACCGTTTCCATTAACCGTTAGTGTTCCTGTTGCTAAAGATATTGGGGTGTTGATAGCGTATTCTGTTCCGCCAACTCTGAATTTTGTTACTGTTAAAGTATTTCCATCTGCATCGGTATCATTACTCAATAAACCATCTGCTTCTAGAACAGTTAAGGTTTCATCCTCATCAATATTACCTGTATCTGCCATAAGTACTGGCGCGTCATTTACTGGGGTTACATTAATATTTAAAGTACTGCTTGCACTACCTCCTTTACCATCACTTATGCTATAAGTGATTGTTGGTACCGCTCCATTAAAGTTCGAAGTAGGTACAAAAGTGTAACTACCATCACTTCTAATGGTTATCGTACCCTCTGTAATGCTTTCTGCTGTTCCTAAAGTAAATGTTTTTATTTCTCCAGCAACTGTATATCCTGAAACTACTAAAACATCTTTAGTTCCAACACCTCCATCAATATCACTCGCTTCACTTAACAAACCAGCAGTGTCTACTACCGTTAATGTAGTATCTTCATTGGTTACTTTTGTGTAGGGTGCCGCTACCGGATTATCATTGATTGGATTTACCGTTATCGTTAATGTACTGTTCTTTGTAGTAGTTCCATCACTTACCGTATAGGTAATTACAGGTACTTCTCCATCAAAATTGTCTGCTGGCACAAAACTATAGCTACCATCGTCATTAATAGTTACTATTCCTACTCCTGAAATATTGATAGGTGTTCCCACTGTTGGATTAGTCACTCCTGGTATTGATAATGCTGTAATTGTTAGTGGGTTTCCATCTGAATCTGAGTCATTTGATAATAATCCTCCTGCTGCATCTAGAGATAAACTTCCATCTTCATCAACATTTCCTGTGTCTGCTGTTAGTGCTGGAGCATCATTTACTGGTGTTACAAAAATATCTAATAAAGCAACGTTAGAAACTAATCCTTCGTTATCTTTTATGGTGTAATTAATATCTGCAGATCCATTGAAGTTTTGTACTGGAGTAAATGTTACTTCTCCAAATTCATCAACTGCATAGGTACCCACATTTGTTATAACTAATGGTGTATTTGAATTACCTGTATTGGCAGTATTACTTGGATCTATTAAAATGATTGTTTTTGGATCTATAGTGCCATCCACATCGGTGTCATTTGCACCTATCGTAGAAATTGTTAGTACCGCATCTTCTAATACTGTTCCTGAATCTGTATTTGCAACTGGTGCATCATTAACAGAGTTTACCGTAATACTAATTGTTGCTTGATTGGATGTTAAATTGCTATTGTCTTTTATGGTGTACTTAATATTAGCACTTCCGTTATAGTTTAGAACAGGTGTAAATGTTACATTTCCTAAAGGATCAACAGTATATGAACCCACTCCAGAAATCACCAAAGGTGTTCCTGTTTGTCCTGTGTTCGCCCCATTATTAGGATCAATTAAAATAATTGTTGAAGGATCAACATTCCCTTCTACATCGGTATCGTTGGCACCAATTGTAGAAACTGTAACTGCAGTATCTTCATCTGTTTCTGCAGGATTGATTGGATCATCATTCCCAACAGGCGGATTGTTTTGAACCGTTAGTTTTGCTGGCGGTGTAGATGGGGTAAAACAAGCATAATCTGACTTAGAAACAACTACTTGATATTGATTGTTGTTTTCTGAAGTTGATAAATTTGAAATGGTTAATGTACGAGTTGTAGCTCCAGAATATATCCCTCCATTTGAAATGTCTGTAAAAGAAGTTCCTCCATCTGTACTTACTTGCCATATGAATACAGTTCCCGTAGAGTTTACGTCAAAACTTGCACTTCCTCCTATAAATCCCGATTGATCTGATGGTTGATTGGTAATAATCACTGGAGATCCAGCTGTAGTTACATTTGTATTGGCATCTGCTTCTGTATAAGCCGATGAAGTTCCGGTAACTCTACCATTTGTACCAACACCTGTTCCTTGAACTTGACCTGCCTTTGTTGTACTCTCTGTATAATTGGCCTCTCTCACATCTGGACAAGAATCGTTATCTGAATCTGTATCTTGATGGTTTGGAATTCCGTCTGCATCTGTATCAAAAGTAGCTACGATTCCATTTGCATTTAGGGTACCATAATCTGCATCTTTATAGTTTGGTGTTCCGTCATTGTCTGCATCCAAATCTGGATTGTTATTGTCTGGTGTTTCTGCGGTGTCTAAAATTCCGTCGTTATCGTCATCTTCATCTAAAGCATCTGCAACACCATCGTTATCAGCATCAAAAATATCTCTATAATCAACGTCTCCACCAGTATTTACATCATTATCTTCATCTAAAGAATTATCTGCTTGCGTATCATCTAAACTTCCATTGACGTCTGCATAGGTATCACCGTTGTCAAAATTGTTATCTAAACCATTATTTCCAACAGAAGTATCTGTCTTTCCATCTCCATTAGTGTCTGCCGAAGCATGGTTAAATTCAACAATGTCTTTAACAGTGTCATTATCTGAATCTAAATCTATATAATCTGGGTTGTCTGTACCGTCTGTATTGACTGGAGCAATTGCTGTCCCAGAATTATTTTTATCATAGGCATTATCTAAACCATCTTTGTTTGTATCTGTAAAAGTTGCTGATGGTGCAATGTAACCTAAAGTAGATTGTGCTTCTACATTATCTGGAATCGTATCATTGTCTGAATCTAAATCTAAATAGTTTTTCTTCCCGTCTAGATCTGTATCTGGTATGGTTAATGGAGTTCCTCCTGTAGAAGGATCTAACGCATCTGCCAAACCATCTGAATCTGAATCGTTTGTAGTACCCAAACCGAATCTACCATCTCCATCTGAATCTGTTCCTCCCGCTTCAATAGCATCTACAATTCCATCATTGTCAGAATCTACATCTAAAAAGTCTTTAACAGTATCTGAATCTGTATCTGGTAATGTTAAGTTTGAAGTTGTACTTGTTCCTGTGGTTGCTGTGTCTGGTGATACAGCCAATGGAATACCTTTACTGTTAACATCTGTAGCTGTTAATGTTAATGTTCCTGTACCTGGTTGTCCATTTCCATCAGGATCATCTGTTCCTCCAGCTTCTGTATAGTCTGGAATACCATCGCCATCTGAATCTAAATCGAAATAATTCGGAATACCATCACCGTCAGAATCTGTTGGGTTTGTTCTTGGATCACCATCATCTGTTCCTCTGTCTTCATCTGTATCTAAAATACCATCATTATCATCATCTAAATCTACCGTATCATTTATGCCATCACCATCATTATCTTGTGTCGAAGATTCACGCCAATCTCTATCTCCACCAGATGGATCTAAATCTGGTTGTGAAGTTGGTGCTTGATTCCCGTTAGTGCCATTATTTGCAGTTCCTGTTCCTGAAACTAAATCAAAAATATCTGCTAAACCGTCTCCATCTGCATCTGCGAACGTATCTAAAACACCATCATTGTTTGCATCATCTATTGTATTGTCAATATTATTTTCTCTAATGTCATTAATACCATCATTTTCTGCATCTGTATCTGCATAATCAGGTGCAGAACCACCATCTGTATTTGTATACCCAATACCTATACCTTCAATTTGATTTACATCATAAGCATTATCTAAACCATCACCGTCTGAATCTACTCCTGTTGGAGCAATATATTGTGTGGTTGATTGCCCTTCGATATTATCTATAATTCCGTCATTATCAATGTCTATATCTAAATAGTTTTTTACACCATCGCCATCTCTGTCTTGATTAAATCCAAAACCACCTAATATATTTCCTCCAAAATCTGGATCATTGGTATCTGCTAAACCATCTGCATCTGAATCTGCAGGAGTTCCTGTACCTACAATTCCGTCATTTTCTCCATCTGAAACTTGGAAGTTCCCCTCGAAAGTATCTGGTAATCCATCACCATCTGAGTCTAAATCTAAATAGTTTGGTAAAGCATCTGTATCTGAATTTAAAAAAGTTGGAAACGTAGTTTCCGCATCCATTGTGTCATGCCAACCATTATTGTCTGTATCTACTAAACCATCTACAATACCATCATTATTGATATCATTATAGGTCGCATTATTTGAAAACGCTTCTGCTGTATCTGAAATACCATCGTTATCAGAATCTCGATCTAAAAAGTCAAATAAGTTTGCGTTGATGTCTGAATTGGCATCTGTATTTCTTACCGTATAATTTGGGGTTCCACTATCTGTTGCTGTTTCTAAATTGTCTGCAAAACCGTTGGTTCCAAAAGTAGCGGTGTCTACCAATCCGTTATTATCTGAATCGACTAAACCTGCTTCTAAAATATCTGGAATGGCATCATTATCTGCATCTAAATCTAAATGATTTGGAATGCCGTCACTATCAAAATCGAAACTATCTACAATGGTATCTGAATTGGCATCAGCACCAAAATCTGTATCTAAATAATTTGGTGTACCATCTGAATCTGCATCCGCATTTGGATTTAATCCGTTTGATTCTACGGTATCTAAAATTCCGTCATTATCATCATCTAGATCTGAAACATCTGCGACACCATCTGAATCTGAATCTACATTAATGGTAATGGTTAATGTTGAACTATCTGCACCTCCGTTTGTATCAGAAATAGTATAAGTGGTTACAGGTACAGCCCCAAAATAATTTGCGTTTGGTGCAAAGGTGTAACTACCGTCTGAATTTATTTGTAATGTTCCAACACCAGCAATCGTAGCAGTGTCTACTGAATTATAGGTTGTTGCGTCTCCATTAATTGTAAAATTTGTTACAGAAAGGGTATTTGCATCTACATCAGAATCGTTTGTTAACAAACCGTTAGCCGCCGCAACTGTTAAGATGTCATTTTCTGTTAAAGTATTTGTATCTGCATTTGCAACTGGAGCATCATTTACCGCAAAAACAGTTATATCTAACGTTGCTTGATTTGAAGTAAAACCACTATTATCATTAATGGTATATTTAATATCTGCTGCACCAGCGAAGTTTTGAACTGCTGTAAACGTTACATTTCCATTAGTATCCACTGTATAAGTTCCCACATTTGCAATTACTAATGGTGTGGAAGAATTTCCTGTATTAGCTGCGTTGTTTGGGTCGATTAAAATAATGGTTGCTGGTACTACATTGCCATCTACATCAGTATCATTTGCTCCAATGGTTGCAATATTGATAACGGTATCCTCGTTTCCTGATCCCGAATCATTATTTGCAACAGGTAAATCGTTAACTGCATTTATGTTAATGTCTGTTGTTCCTGTAACTGGTGCTGCGATGCCGTCTGAAACTGTGTAGGTAAAATCTCCTGCATCATCTGTTTCATTATAATCTGTTGGTGCATCATATACAAGACCCGTTAATTCTACAGAAGTTATCATTGCACCGTCTAAAACGATATCTCCATTTGCTTTTTTAACGACTCCTAAAGTTGGTAAACCTGTTACTATAATTGTTAATGCATTACCATCTGTATCTGTTGGTGCTGTTAGCGCTAAAGAAGTTCCTGTAGTTTCTTCATCTACCGTTATTGTAGAATTGTCTGCAACTGGTGCTTCGTTTGTAAATACAGTAAGTGTTGCTGCATCTGAAATTGTAGTACAAGCGTAATCTGTCTTAGAGATTACTACTCTAAACTGATAATTATTTTGTGCAAGTGTTGCTCCTGTAATTTCTAAAGTATTGGTTGTTGTACCACCATAAACGGTTGAATTTGTCAAATTCGAGAAAGATGTTCCTCCATTGGTACTTACTTGCCATTGAAACACATTTCCTGTAGAAGTTACAGAAAAAGTAGTATTTGCACCTACCAAGATATTTTTATTGGTTGGTTGTGAAGATACTGTTGCTGGTGTTCCTACCGTAGAAACATTTGAATTTGTACCTGTGTAAGCCGTTGCAAAACCTGTTACTTTACCATCTGTAGTATTGTAACCTGTTCCTTGTACCTCTCCTAGTTTTGTTGTGCTTTCTTTATGACCTGCTTCTGTTACATCAAAACAACCATCTGCATCGGTATCTGTATCAAACTGATCTATTTTCCCGTCTTGGTCAATATCAAAACGATCATCTATGGTGTCTGAATTGGCATCTGTAAAACCAGCAATACTAGGATCTTTGTAATCTAAAATACCATTACTATTTGTGTCAACAATTGGATCACCACTAATTGCATTTTCTGCGGTATCCAAAATTCCGTCGTTATCATCATCTAAATCACAACCATCTGCAACACCATCACCATCATTATCATCTGCATCATTGAAGCCATTACATTTATCAACAGAATCTAAAACACCATCCTTATCGGCATCTCCATCAACTTCAACAAGAATTGTTGCGGAATCACAATTAGAGGTGTTGGTGTTTTCACATATCTTATAGGTGATTGTATAGGTACCTGTTGCTGAATTTGCGGGTATATTTACATCTCCATTTGCACTAATTGTAACTCCTGTTAAACCTCCATCTGAAAGAATTGAGATTGTAATATCTGCATCTGTTACAGCAACATTATTTAGTAAATCGTTTGTTGTTGAATCACCAGCTATTCCGCCAGTAATTCCATTTACGATTGTTCCAGAAAAATCATCATTAACTGCATCTATATCATTTAAAGCCAAAACGCTAGCAAAAGAAATATCATCTTCATGAACATCTTCTGTATGTACGTAGGTTTGAGCTGTTGTAATTTCTGTACTTGTAAAGCTAAATGTATTTTGAATATTACCTGCGGTAACGTTTGCTGTTGTAATTGTGTAAGTACCTTTGTAAACCCAACACTCTTTTGGGTCTAAAATATTATTTGTATTGGTGTCTCCACTATCTAGCGTAAGTGCTACATTTAAGGAATTTACAAACACCACATTTGTTAACGATACTGCATCAGTATTGCTTACATACGCAAAATAGTTAATTACATCGCCTGCATTATCTGTACCTTCTGGTGTTGTGGTATTGGTTAAAATGGTGACTGATTGTCCGTAAGAGACACCAGAAATGAAACCAATAGCCATCATCAAAACAAAACTTTTTGTTTTTCTTGTAATGCTATTCTTTAAGTTGAAAATTGAGTGCATATTTTTCATCTTTATATAGGGTATCGTCTTGTTAGTTGGCGTTGTTTGGTGTTGAGTCTTCATCTTCTGATGTACTGGCAATAATTTCTGCAGTATTTAATTTTACTGCAGTATTATTAATAATTGCTGCAATTTGCAAACTTATTGTTTGGCTGGTTGCTACAGATAATGAACTTAAATCCCAAATTCCTGTTGTGCTGTTGTATGTTGTGCCTAATGGTATGGTTGAATTGCCAGCATTATAAGTTAAGCCACTTGGTAAAATATCTTTTACTTGAATTCCTGTAGCGGTAAGTTTCCCTTCGTTTGTAATTCTTAAAGTAAAAATAACCTCGTCACCAACCTTGAAAATGGGCTTGTTTACAGTTTTTGATAAACTTAAATCTACTTGACAAGCTGTTTTATCTGTATTGTCTGTTACTGCTGCTGCTGTTGATTGACTGAATCCACTTCCATTTACTATCGGGTTTCCTTGTGCGTTAGAAGTAGTTCCAAGGTTGTTAGAACTTCCACCGTTACTACCACCATTTAAAGCTGTTAATTGATCTGGTTGAATAGTACCTGCTCCTTCAATTGCATCTGGACAACCATCGTTGTCTGAATCTGTATCAAAATTATTTGCTATACCATCATTATCGGTATCACATTTATAATTTATAATCAATACAATTAAACCATTTCCTCCGTTTTGACCGCTATTATTCCCTCCAACACCAACACCCGTAATATAATCTCCATCTGAATTCATAGGAGGAGTCTGAACTGATCCTCTTAAAGTCTGGGTTGAAGTTGCTAAGGATGTAAAATATCCAGAGCCACCACCACCACCACCTTCATTACCTGATACAATTGAACCACTACCACCACCATAATAACCTCCACCACCAGCGCCACCATCAACTATTGCAGCACCACCTTGAAGAAAAGTTCCTGGATTACCATTTGTACTGGCACCACCCGCTGCTTGAGTACCACCTTGACCATTAATAGCTGTTCTAGAATCTGTTGCAGCTCCTCCTATATCACCTCCACCTTCACCTGCATTTGTATTTGTATTTGTAAAAGCTGGCATGGTACCACCACCTCCTGCAATGGCGATAAGATCTGCTTGTGATACAGCACCAGGATTGTTTAATGTGATATAACTAATTGCTGACATACCACCTCCTGCTCCATAATTTCTTGAATTGGAAAAAAACCCCGCACCACCATTACCATAGGTTGAAGACCCAGTTGATGAGTTTCCTCCTTGACCAACCGTAAGAATTAAAGTATTACTCGTTAGGTCACTAGTTAAAATAGTAATTTCTGAATATCCACCAGCGCCACCAACTCCTCTACCACTTCTAACATCTCCTCTACCACCAGCTCCCCAAATTTTAGCGGTAACTGATACTACATTAGAAGGAATCGTATATGATTGATCTGCACCTGTATATGTAAAAACTGTTGTTGTTGGTGCAACATTACATTCATCTACATCTAAAATTCCGTCATTGTCATCATCTACATCTGTGAAGTCTGCAATTCCATCATTGTCAAAATCGCTATCTGTCGCATCTCTAAAATCTACATCACCTCCATCAATTCCTAAATCATTATCGTTATCTGGTAATGTGTTTGGGTTGTTAATATTTCCATCTGGATCTGAAAGACCCGTTGTTGTATCTATATTATTATCTAAACCATCTCTGTCTGAATCGCTTCCGCTTAGTGTTAGATTTGCTTCTAAAGTATCTGAGACACTATCTCCATCAGCATCTGTATCTAAATAATCTGCTGCGCTGTCTCCATCTGTATCGATCACTGAAATTCCACCATTGTAATTATCTGGAACTCCGTTGGTATCTATTGTTGAACTTGCAACAATAAAATCTAAAGTAGTTTGTGCTTCTATATTATCTGGTATTCCATCTCCGTCACTATCCAAATCCCAACTATTTATTCTACCGTCTAAATCTAGGTCAAATCTATCATCAACACCATCGCCATTAGAGTCAATAAAACCTGCAAATTGTGGATCTATATAATCTGGTACCGTATCGCCGTCTGCATCTCCATCAGGATCAAAACCACCCAATTCTACAGTATCTAAAATTCCATCATTATCATCATCTAAATCAAGATCATCTGATAGTCCATCATTATCAACATCACAATTGGGAACACTCACTGTGTTTTCGGGTGAAGCCACTTGCTCTCCGTAAAACCAGGTGTTTAAAACTCTTTCGTTTCCATAGTCATCTGTAGTTTCTGGGGTTGTATTTCCTTTACTTCCTGCAGGCGCAGGATTATTTGGGGTATTGTCTGCTGGTGGATTATCTCCGTTCCATTTGTGGGTTGGACCAATCAGTCCTTGTGCTTGTGAAGATACGTTTTGACCGCCCACAGTAGTATTTTCATCTGTGATGACAATGTCAGAATCATCCCAATACATTCTTCTATTTGCCAAAACTGGCGCAACAGATGTTATGGTCAATCCGTTTGGGTTTAACTCTGCATCAATCATTGGTATACTGGTTCTTCCTCTTAAGGAAGTAATGACTGCTGAAGAGGAGGTGTTACCTCTTACTGCATTGCCTAAACCATCTAACCCGTCCCAAAAAACAACAATATTTCCTTGGGGTTGATTGTATGCTTCTATAATAATATCGCTAGTACCCTCTTGAAAACCAGCAACACCGTTTAAATCTAAGGTAATAGCGACGTCACCTGCTTCCGCTAATTTTACAGGAAATAAATAATTACCTGGACAGCCAAAAATATCTCCAATTAAAACTGGTGGCACTGTTGAACCTACTGGAAAAGCATTCGTGTCTGGTTCTGTAATAAAAACTGGATAACCATTTAGCAAAGTAGGTATTGTATTTGATGTTGGTGCACCGTAAGAAATTGATTTTCTTGTGGTTTCCCAATTGTTAGAAACAGCGTTATCATCATCTACTACTCCAAATTTGTTCATCGATAACAAATATCCAAAAGGTCTAAAACCTTCTTGAAAGTCTACAGACACAATAATTTGATCATCAGTATATCCAAAAAACTTTCCCTTAAAATCAAAACCGATTGCAGGAACAAATGTTGCTGGGTCATAAGTAATAAATCCCCATTTTTGAGAAAAAAGACGCCCTTCTATTACTTGATCTGAAGCATCTGCCACTGAAAAATCAAAATAAGGAATCACTACACTACCTCCTACATCAGTTTGAGTTACTCCATTATCATCACTTTTATAAATTTCTATATAATAATCACCAACTGCTGTTGGATTAAATTCTAATGGAACATACCCAGTAGCTGCACCGCCAATTTTTGGTCCAGCAACAGCATCTGCATAGTTTTCTATAAAACCCGTACTTCCAGAAGTGGTTGTAAAAAACCCTTCCTTATAAACTGTAGCACCTGTATCTGATCTTTTAATTTTGTAATACAAGTTATTCAGCAAAGGTAAAGGGCTACCTGTTCTTTCTCTTGGATTTATACCAAAATAAAAATTTTCTGATGCATCTAAGATTCTAAACTGTAGCCTTTGTGAGATTGGGGCATTTAAATAAGGCCCATATCTACCATCATCTGTAATATATAATGCTACCCCATTAGCTGGATCTGGCATGACTCTTTTGGTTCCATCTGCATAAAAATACAAGGAGAAAAAGGTGAAAATGAATGTTATAAGTAATTTTTTTTTCATTTTATTTCTGTATAAAGGACCCTTAAAATATTATATACAATAAATTGAACTTTAGTATTTTTGGGGTATTATTTTTATTTCCTGTTTGGTTTTAATAGATATAGTTTCAATTGTGAAATTATATGTTATGAATACATATTCTAATTTAATAGAAGCTATTTCTACTGATTTGCAAAACTAGACCATGACAATGTCCTTTAGTTCATTTTTCGATAAACAGACATTATTGTTCGTCGAGTATGACTAAATACTAGATATGCTATTATACTAGGTACTATACTGGTGGGGGAAGTGATGTTATTGTAAGCTTATTTACATTATGTTCTGTTTTAGTAGTGATGAAATATTTGCGTAAGCAATAATAAATCAACTACTTTAACGTTACTTTTTAATAAACTCATACTATTATTCTGTGACTGATCGTCTAGCGTGGGATTTAGGGGTTTTAATATTAATAAAATATCTCTTATTTAATATTTTAAATCGTTTTCTGTCAATATTATAATTCAACTTTATGATTAATTGTCTGTTTTTCTAAATAGGCAATCAAACAATTTTATGTTTTTTTTAACACTTTTTGCTAAAATACGTTAAAATTTAAATTAATTAAAATGAATTCCTCATTTTAATTTTAGTTATTTGAATTCGGAATTGAATTTATATCAATTTGTTCTGTTTTAAAAATTTCTGCTGTATTCAATTTCAAGTTTTTAGCAGTTACGGTAGTTGCCAACTTTAAAGTTATCATTTGTCCATTAGCTATGGTAATTCCACTTAAATCTAAAATACCAGTACTTGCTGTATATGTTGTGTTATTTGGGAAAGTTGAACTTGATGCATTATAAGCTAAACCAGAAGGCAATAAATCTTTTATCTCTATACCTGTAGCAACATCTGGTCCGTTATTTTTTAAAGTTAACGTAAATATTATTGTACTTCCTACTTTTGGTATTGCTTTGTCTACTGTTTTAGTTAACGTTAAATCTATTTTTTTTGCGACAATATTTATCGTTTCAGTTAAATCATCAGCAGAGAAATTACTGTCTGTTTCTGTTTGTGTATTAGAAACCACATTTGTAAAAATACCTTCTGTAGGTTTTTTAGGAACCTTGGCAACAATATTTAAAGTAAATATCTGCCCAGAATACATGTTTCCTATTGTCCAATTTGGATTTGACCAAGTACCTTGTACTGGAGTAACACTTTGCAATTCTAATTCTGGTGGAAACGTATCTTCAATCACTAAATTAGTAACTGGGTTTATGCCGTTACTTTCTACTGTTACTGTAAAATTTACAAGGTCATCGTCTGTTAAAGTACTCATATTTGATGACGTATTTACATCGGATACTTTTTTTACTAAAACATCAGGATCACAGTTATATACTGAGATTGTAGCGGAAGGATACGAACAGGTTCCTTTTGTTACTGAGACATAAAAATTGCCTAAACCTAAATCTTTTCCTTTGCTTGCATCTATTAATAATAATTGATTATTCGTTTCCCCAGCAATTGGTTCACCATCTTGGTACCATTGGTAAGCATCAAAACCTCCTGTTGCTTCTTGCAAACTAGTTTGCGGGTAACATCCTCCACCAACTACATCTATTCTAACTACTGGTACTGTATCAAAACCTGAAAAGTAACCCGCCAAACCTGCATTTGAACCTTGACTCATAAAGGTTCCTACAGCAATTGGTCCCGTAGATTTTATATCTATTTGACCTTCTAAACCATCTACGTAAAAAGTTTGCCAATCATCTGTTCCTGAAGGAAAAACTGGTGCAGGCAACGAAACTGTTGTTGTGGTAGACATCGATGGATCTGTAGGACTAATTACGGTTTGTCTAACTATAATATTGTTTGGATTTGTAAGTTTTGAAGCAATAATTGTGATTGCGGATATGTTTGATGCTTTTCCTGCAATTTTAGCAATATCAGAAATTTCGTCCATCACGCTTGGTAACAAACAATTTACCGGAGCAATAAAGTTCATTCCTATCGTTTGTATTTTACCAACTGCTCCTTGTAAACATTGATAAGCATATACATCTTTAGTAGTATTAACATACATGCTTGCTCCTGCCACATTTGATAAAAAATTGCTCCCATCTATTATTAGATATTCTCCATCATTTATAGTGCCAATAAGCACACCTCCTGCGCGTACTTCTGTACCGTTTCTTGTTCCAACAATTATAGGAAATTCTGAACCAATTCTACCTAATGAAGAATTTCCATTAATTCCGTTTCCACGAACAAAAACATATTCTTTTCCTAAAGCCGATAGACCAACTGGTTGATCGATACCAACATCTCTACTTTGAGATCCACTTCGAATACCTACATTTAACCCACCATTACTAATTACAATGGGTTTATTTGAAGTAATAGATGCACCCAACCAACCATCTATATTAGCAGTTGTTTCATTTTTAGCTGCTTCTAGAACAAAGCTTTGTCCTTTATTTAAATTAATTGTTTGCGTATCTGCCGTAATACCTCCTCTTGCAGTTCCTTTTCTAAATCTGCATTCTGTATTATAGCCAAAAACCTGAACTACGGTGCCATCTTCTGTAGCCATCATCCCTAAACTTGTGGAAAGATTTGTATTTGTGGCTCTGTTAGGTATTCCTCCCCATCTAAATTCAATACCTTTTGCTTTTGCTCCTTTTGAAGTTAAAGATCCTGCTTGCGCACCAGAAACTCCGCGATAATTTACATAAAATTTTTCTCCTCCTGGGGCAATAATTCTTAATCCTGCTGAGCTTAAAACTTCGCCTGTGTTTGCATTTGTTACTAGTGTAATATTATTATCTCCGTTATTTAATCTCTCTGCTGTTGGCCCACTAGAATCAAAAATCTTAGGACTTCCTTTTGCTAAACCTGAAATTGTTTTATAAGGTGTTACACTCGTTCCTCTGTAAATTTCTATTACAAATGGAGTGGTTACTGGTGTAGAAAAATATACTGCTTGCTCTTGAATAGCTTGATTGTTAGCAACCTGTTTTAATGGCGGTAGATAATGCTCGCTATCTAATTGTGCAAAGATATTGCTAGAAAAAAAGAAGCATAGTAAAAATATAAAAGAAACTATTTTTTTAAATAATAAGGTGAATTTTAACAAAAGAATGCGTGATTTGTTACAAATATAATTAGTTAAGAGCTATTTAACAAGATTAACTCAAATACTTTTCATATTCTATGACACGCGAATTTTAAAAAAGTCACCATCGAAATTTTTAATAATTATAATTAAATACCTCTTTCTTTTTTTATCCTTTCATAAGCGGTTTGAATGCTCTGAAATTTATCTTTAGCACCTTTTAAATGTGCTTCACCCAATCCTTGTAGCTTATCTGGATGGTATTTTTTTACCATTTTTCTATACGCCGTTTTTACAGCATCATTGGTAGCAGATGTATCAATCTCTAAAATTTTGTATGCGGTATCCGAAGCATCATAAAACATGGCTTTTATAGAGGTATAATCTCTATCATTTATATACAAATACCCTGCAATTTTTCTAATTTCTTCCACTTCACTTTCGGTAACAAATCCATCTGCTTTGGCAATTCCGAATAAAAAATGTAATAATTGTAAACGAGAAGCATGAGACATATGGGCTCTGATCTGCATACAAACTTGGCGTGCAGAAATTTGTTTTTTTACAATCCCTTTAAATAACTTAAAAGCATTATTGGCACGCTCTTTCCCATACATCCCTGAAAATTGAGCACGAACATAATCTAGTTCTCTTTGATCTATTTTTCCGTCAGATTTTATAACTATAGACGCCAAAACAAGTAAACTCATTTCAAAATCGCCAGATTGTGTATCTATAGAACCTCTTCTATTGCTATCTCCTCCTACTCTTTCTTGATATTCTCTTTGTTCATTGGTGAAATCTTCAATAGAAAAACCATCAACAAAACTACCTATTGTAAAACCTAAAGCTGCACCAATGGGTCCTCCTAAAGTAAACCCCAAACCTGCTCCTAACCATTTTGTAAAATTCCCCATAAACAATGCTATTTTCTATTTTTTTCAAAGGTATGAAAACTACTTTTTCTATGAGAATGTAACGCACATCAATTTTATTGATATTTCTATTGAAATTCCCTTTTATTTTAAACTTGAATTTTATTGAAGTAATCCGTATATTTGCCTTTCAAATTTACAAGAATTATGTATCCAGAAGAATTAGTAAAACCAATGCGTGACGAGTTAGTAAACGCAGGTTTTGAAGCATTATATACAAGTGAAGACGTTGAAGATGCGTTGGCAAAAAAAGGAACAACATTGGTAATGGTAAACTCTGTTTGTGGTTGTGCTGCAGGTACTGCAAGACCAGGAGCCATTGCTTCTTTAGGTGCAGAGAAAACACCTACAAACTTAACCACTGTTTTTGCAGGTGTAGAAAAAGAATCTACCCAAAAAGCACGTGAGTTTATGATTCCGTTTCCACCTTCATCTCCAGCGATTGCGTTGTTTAAAGATGGTAATTTAGTGCACATGTTAGAACGTCATCATATAGAAGGGCGTTCTGCACAAATGATTGCACAAAATTTAGCGCAAGCTTACGACGAATTCTGTTAATCTATTTTAATTGACAAAAAATCTAAAAGCCACGCAAATCCGCGTGGTTTTTTTACTTTTATAAAAAACAAAAGCTATGGCTTCCCAATTTGAGCATTATTCGAAAGAAGAACTTCAAAAAAAACTTAAAAATCAGAAATTATTTTCAATTATACATGGTGTGATCATCATTTTATTATTTGTTTTTTCGGGTCTTAGCACCTATGAAAACGGCATCACATTCAACAGTTTTTTTCCTTTCTTTTTTCTACCGATGCAGTATGTCTTTCTCACAGAAATTAAAAAGTTAAAGAAAGCATTGCTATCTAGAAAATAATATTTATGAACAAAAAAGCAATCCTCAATGCAACCATAGAATTTGTAAAAAAGGAACTAAAAAATGCTGAAGGCGGCCACGATTGGTTTCACATAGCACGTGTTTTTAAAAATACAGTGTTAATTGCTAAAGATGAAAACGTAGATTCTTTTGTAGTTTCTCTCGCAGCACTTTTGCACGACATTGCAGACCCAAAATTTTACAATGGCGACGAGACTATTGGCCCGAAAATAGCGACTGAATTCCTTCAAAGTCAAAATGTTTCACAGCCAATTATAAATCATGTTGTAAATATTATAAAACATATTTCTTATAAAAATTCTTTGGATACAACTGGTGAAAAATTTACGTCAAAAGAACTAGCCGTTGTGCAAGATGCAGACCGGTTAGATGCTATTGGTGCCATTGGTATTGCACGATGTTTTAATTATGGCGGATTTAAAAACAGGACTTTATACGATCCTGAGATTTTACCAAAATTAGAGATGACAAAAGAGGAGTATAAAAAATCAGACGCACCCACAATCAATCATTTTTATGAAAAACTTCTTTTGTTAAAAGATCAAATGAACACAGTTACTGGAAAAAAAATTGCTGCGCAAAGACACGATTTTATGGAAATTTACTTGAAGCAATTTCAAGAGGAATGGGATGGCTTAAAATAGTTTTTATTGATGTTTAATAAATTAAAATAAGGAATACCTATAGCAAACCACTACTTTACGATCATTTTAAAAGGTTTAAATTTTATTGGAATACAATCTTGTTTAAAATGAATAAAAGCACAATAAAAAGCTTTTAAATCGATTTTTTCAAATAAAAAATTTTGAAACCAACTATTTTCGAGACAGAGCCATAGGTATTTCGCTGGTTTCATACCCCATCAAATTGGGCACAAGCTTTGACCTGAAAAAAGTCAAAAACCATCCCGAGAACATTCAGGACTATATTTAGATTCCCGTTCCTGCTTGCCGCCTTTAGATTTGTAATCTTATATTTATGGAATAAAAGTATACTTAAAAACAAAGCTGATTATGATGATGAAA
>NZ_CANMVP010000036.1 GCF_947501385.1 uncultured Polaribacter sp. | reverse complement strand
TAATAAACCAATTATTACTATTTTTAATAATGAAATAAATAACTAAAAACGGTCAACTCTAATCAGGGAAGTACAAGCAGTAAGCAGTAAGCAGTAAGCAGTAAGCAAAAATAAATATTTTGAACACATTTAACTTTTCTACTTTTCCAAATTTAAAAACAGAAAGACTAAAAATACGTCAAGCAAATTTCGAGGATATAAAAGCTGTTTTCGATTTACGTTCTAGTGAAGAAATTAATAAATTTGTAGCTACAAAAAGAGTTCAAAATTTTGATGAAGCTAAAGATTTTATTATTACATGTAGTGAACAATACCAAAAGAAAAAACGTGTTTTTTGGTTGATTGAATTCGAAAACAAAGTGATTGGTAGCATTGTTTTACACAATGTTTGTTTAGATAATAAGTATGGTGAAATCGGCTATAAATTAAAAATAGCGTTTCAACAAAAAGGATTGATGACTGAAGCGATGCAAGAAGTTTTAAAATTTGGTTTTAAAAAGATGGATTTAAAAACGATTGAAGCGTTTACGCATAAAAATAATATGCCTTCTATCGCGTTATTAGAAAAACACAATTTTGTTTTTCAGTCCGAAAGACGTGATAGAGGTTTTGATGATAATCGAGTTTGGAGAATAATAATTTAGAAAGTATAAATTTGTAAAGAGAACTTATTAAAAACTTCTCGATACAATTTCGTTGAAAAAACGAAATCACTCGAAGTGACAGACTCTGAGGAACTAAAGTAAGCAAAGTTAAGGTATAAGGATAAATGATTAAACTTTAATGATTAAAACAAATTTTAAACCACGATAAAACTAACATACTGTTCACTTGTGATTTTGATCTTTCGTCTAAATTGTATCGAGAATAACTTTGAAAATAATTAATCTAACGACTGTCAGTCTGAGCTTGTCGAAGACTCGAGTAAAAATACTTCGACAAGCTTAGTAAGACATTGTGAGTTTTAATTGTCTTTAGTAAGAAATATAAATTTTGGAATTAAAAACAAGTAAACATACAAATAAACAATTTCACATTGATAGCAATCCTTAAAAAAGAATTCAACTCATTTTTCTCTTCGCCAATTGCCTATTTGGTTATCGGAGTTTTCTTATTGATAAACGGTTTGTTTTTATTTATTTTTAAAGACGATTTTAATATTTTAAATGCAGGTTTTGCAGATATCAATTCGTTTTTCTATTTGGCACCGTGGGTTTTTCTATTCTTAATTCCGGCAATTACTATGAAAAGTTTTGCTGATGAATTTAACAACGGAACCATAGAATTGCTAAAAACAAAACCAATTTCTAATTGGCAAATAGTGCTGGGAAAATTCTGGGCTTCGCTCCTATTGGTCGTTATTGCTATCATTCCAACATTTACCTATGTATTTACCATTTATGAATTAGGAAACCCTGTTGGAAATATCGATTTTGGAAGCACAATAGGGTCCTATATTGGCTTGCTTTTTTTAGCTTCCACCTACACAGCCATTGGATTATTTACTTCAACCTTGTCTAAAAATCAGATTGTGGCTTTTATTTTAGGCGTTTTTATCACTTTTATATTCTTTTATGGTTTTGATGCCATTGCAAATTCCTTCAGTAATAATTTAATGATTCAAAAATTCGGAATTAATGAACATTATAAAAGTATTTCTAGAGGAATTATAGACACTAGAGATCTTATGTATTTTATAAGTGTAACTATTTTCTTTTTATTCATCACTAAAATGCGTTTAGAAAATGAATAAAAACGTAAAAAACATCTCCATTTTAGTCATCGTATTGATTGCTTTAAATTTTGTGAATCAATCTTTTTACAAACGTTTCGATATCACTGCAGACCAACGTTACACACTTTCTGAAACTACAAATACCATTATCTCTAAAGTTGATAGAGATCTTTCTATTAGCGTTTATTTAGAAGGCGATTTTCCATCAGAATTTAAAAGATTACAGCTTGAAACAAGACAATATTTAGAAGAATTAGCGGCAGAAAATCCGAAGATTAAAATCAGTTTCGAAACCCCTGACAATCAGCGTGAAGCATTGATTAAAAAAGGAATGATTCCGAGTCAGTTAACTGTGAAAGAAGATGGCAAATTATCTGAAGCAATTATTTTTCCTTGGGCAGAAATTAATTATGGTAAAAAAACGACAATTGTTTCTTTATTGCCAACTTCCATTGTTGCTTCACAAGAAGAACAACTGCAAAAAGCAATTGAAAATTTAGAATACAGTTTTACCAACGCAATTAATATTGTGACGCAAAAGCAACGTAAAAAAGTGGCGATGCTTACTGGAAATGGAGAATTATCAGACCTCTATCAATATAGCTTTTTAAGTGAAGTTGCAAAAAAATACAGACTGGCAAAATTCACGTTAGATTCTGTAACTGATAATCCGCAACAAACATTAGAAGATTTTTTGAATTTAGATTTGGCAATTATTGCAAAACCAACTGAAAAGTTCACCGAAAAAGAAAAGTTTGTGCTAGATCAATTTATAGCAAATGGTGGTAAAACATTATGGATGTTAGACAATGTGCAAGCAGACCAAGATAGTTTAAGTAAAACTGGTAAAATGCTTGTGTATCCTAGAGATTTAAACCTTACAGATTTGTTATTTACATACGGAGTTCGGTTAAATACAAGCTTAATTAAAGATTTGTATGCAGCTCAAATTCCTGTGGCAACTGGGCAAGTTGGCAATCAAACTCAGTTTAAAAATTTAGATTGGTTTTACCATCCTTTGGTTGGCGGAAACCCCAATCATTCCATTACAAAAAATGTTTCTCCTGTAAGGTTACAATTTGCAAACCAAATTGATACACTTAAAAACAACATTAAAAAAATACCTTTATTAGTAAGCTCTCTATTAACGCAAAAAATAGGAACACCTACAATTATAGCGTTGCAAACAATTGCTGATGAAGTTGTTGAAACAGATTATAATAACGGAAATCAATTATTTGCTGTGTTGTTGGAAGGTGAATTTAATTCAGCCTATAAAAACCGAGTAAAACCTTTTGAAACATCCCTTTTTAGAGAAAAATCACAAGGAAATAAAATGGTGATTATTGCAGATGGTGATGTTGGAAAAAACCAAATTCTAAAAGAAAAACCCTATGATTTAGCCAGAGACAAATGGACTGGACAGCAATTCGGAAATAAAGATTTCTTACTAAATGCTGTAGATTATTTGTTAGATGATGCTGGTTTGATGCGTTTGAGAAACAAAACGCTACAAATACGAATGTTAGACAAACAAAAAGCATTTAAAGAACGTACTTTTTGGCAGTTTTTAAATGTGGTTTTACCGCTCATTTTATTACTTGGATTTGGATTTGTTTTTAATTATTTTCGAAAACGAAAGTATTCTAAATAGTTTACTAAATTTTTTCCGCAAAGATTCGCAGAGAAGTTTCGCAGAGGTTCGCAAAGTATTTAAAATTAGAGTATTTTCCCCTTTGGGGAATTAAAGAGGCTCTTAAATCTCCATCAAATTATTATGAATAAACTCATAATCTAAAACGTTTTGCAATTTTTTAGAACTGATAATTTTCCATTGATAGGTTTCATTTTCTTCAAAAATTGGCGCTTCTAAACCTTTGCTCATTTTTGCATTTACGTAAAACGCTTCTCTAGTTGGATGATGATTCACACAGGCATTAAAAGTGGTATTCCAGCAATTTTGAGCAATAATAGTGTGTATAATCTCCATACAATCTTCTCTGTGAATCATGTTGACAAAACCTTTTGGTCGCGGAATTTTTTTATCATTTTTAAACCAATTTGCAGGATGTCTGTCTCCACCAAATAAACCTGCAAAACGAAGGATCGTCGTTTCAAAAAAATCATTGTTTCTAAATAAATTTTCAATTTCTGTTAGCGGAGTGTCTAAAACCGCATCTTCTTCTGTCATCTTTTTATTAATTCTAGGATATACAGAAGTAGAACTAATAAAAATCACTTTTTGAACTGATGAATTCTGAATCTGAGAAATTAGATTTTCAAATCCGTCAACATCTTTAGAAGTGATGGCAATGATTAAAATATCGGTATTTAAAAATGCATCAAATTCTTCAAATTCAGAAATATTCACTAAATATGCCTCTATTCCTAGAATTTCTAGAGCTTCCATTTTTTCTTCTGTAGTAGTAGAACCTTTCACAGAAAAACCTTCCTCTAAAAAAGAAGTAGCCAAGGGTTTTCCTAACCAGCCACAACCTAAAATACTAATATTCTTCAAACTAAAATTTGGTATTAATTAACAATTTGTTGTATCACAACAATCATCGTCCTTTATCAATTTACACGAAACTACTGCCAACAAAGCACCTAAAATGGGTGCTAAAATATACAACCAAAGACCTTCTATATTTCCAGAAACCATATTTGGCGCAATAGAACGTGCTGGATTCATAGAAGCATTTGTAATTGGACCAGCAAACATGGCTTCCAATAAAATGACTCCACCTACTGCAATTCCAGCAATAATACCCATTTCTTTACTTCCTGTTGAAACATTTATAATGACTACCATTAAGAAAAATGTTAGGAGTAATTCTAATACAAAGGCTCGCCAAACAGTAACGGTTGGTATGGTTGCACCTAAATTTTCACTTTCAGGAAATAAAAACCACAATAGGAAACTGGCTGCAAATGCGCCTAAAATTTGAGCAACAATATATTTAGGAACTTCTTTCCATGCAAACTTTTTAGCATAGGCAAAAGCAATAGAAACTGCAGGATTAAAATGTGCGCCAGAAGTTTCACCAAAAGCGTAAATCATTGCCATCACAATCAAGCCCCACGTAATGGCAATGCCAACATGTGTTACTTCGCCTCCAGTAACTTCATTCACGGCCATTGCTCCTGTTCCACAAAAAATCATCGAAAAAGTTCCAATGAATTCAGCTATATATTTTTTCATTTTTATAATTAAAGCACAAAGATACGTTGGTTTATTTTAAGCTTTTGTTAACATTTGTCGTTTTTTGAAGTCGTAATTTTGAAAGAACTAATACTAAATTTACAAATCATGAAAAAAATTATACTAAGTCTGTTTTTACTTGCACTAGCATATACTACAAATGCACAAATTGAAACACCTGCACCGAGTCCGTCACAAAAGATCGAACAAAAAGTAGGTTTAACAGATATTACTTTAGAATATTCTAGACCAAGTATGAAAGGCAGAAAAATCTTTGGTGGTTTAGAAGACTTCGGAAAAGTTTGGAGAACTGGCGCAAACGCGAATACAAAATTGACGTTTTCTACCGATGTTATGATTGATGGAAAAACTTTAAAAGCAGGAACCTATGCCTTGTATACCATTCCTGGTGAAAAAACTTGGGACATTATTTTATATTCGGATGCAACCAATTGGGGAACTCCAGCAAAATGGGATGAATCTAAGGTAGCCGCCAAAGTAAATGCTGCAACACTAGATGTTCCTATGGATATTGAAACCTTTACCATTAGTTTTGACGATTTAACCAACAGTTCTGCTGTTTTAGGAATTATGTGGGAAAATACCTATGTAGGTTTAAAAATTGAAACTCCTACAGATAAGATGGTTTCTAAAAGTATTGATAAAATCATGAACGGACCTACGGCAAACGATATGTATGGTGCAGCTGTTTATTATTTACAAGCAGGAAAAGACATCAATCAAGCACAAATGTGGATTGACAAAGCTGTTGAAATGACTGCGGATGCTCCAAAATTTTGGTTTTTACGTCAGCAATCTTTGATCCATGCAAAAGCAGGAAAAACAGCAAGTGCCATTGCTGCTGCAAAAATGTCTTTAAAATATGCAGAAAAAGCAAACAATGCTGGTTATGTAAAGATGAACAAAACGTCTTTAAAAGAATGGGGGGCCATGTAAATTGTTTTTATTTTTTATAAAATAGTTAAAATCTCAAGTGAAAGCTTGAGATTTTTTTTGTGGAATTTATTTGGTTTGTTTCTAAACTCACCTTATATTTAAATTTAGGGAAAATTCTATAAATCAACTTCAATCTTCATTAATACCCTACCAAAGCCCATCCAAATAAAAAAGTTTACTTTTATTTCTACAAAAGTGTCACAAATTAAAAACAAATTTGTCTCTAGAATAGAAACGTTTTATTGAAGACCAATCAACCACATATAACCAACCTTTTAGAACGCTGTAAAAAAGACGATAAAAATGCGCAGCTAGAATTGTACAAATGCTATTACAAAGCAATGTACAATGCAGCACATCGTATTTTAAAAGACGCATTTGAAGCAGAAGATATCATGCAAGAAGCCTTTTTAACGGTCTTCACAAAAATGCATACCTATAAAGGCGAAGTAACATTTGGTGCGTGGTTAAAAAGAATTGTGATCAATAAGAGTTTGACCCAATTAAAAAAGAACAACAGGTATCAAGAAGTAAAAATGGAAGTAATTCCTACAGAGGAAGCGGAAAATGAAAGCATTGATTATTCTGGTTTAAAAGCAAGCAATGTATTTAGTTGCTTACAGAGTTTAAAAGAAAATTACAGAATCATTTTAAACTTGCATTTAATTGAAGGTTATGATTACGAAGAAATTAGTCAAATATTAGGCTATACCAATGAAAATGTGAGAACTACCGTTTCTAGAGCAAAAAAGAAATTAAAGCAAGTACTACTTGCAAATAACATACAAACACAAGGATATGGAAGATAAATTACATCATTTTTTTTCTGAAAATAATTTCAATTTAGAAGAACCGAACGCTGGACATTTAGAACGTTTCGAACGCAGATTAAACTCGTCAAAAAGCCAAAAGAAAACCTCTTGGAAATGGTTAAGTGTAGCGGCTTCTGTCGTTTTAATTTTCGGATTTTGGCTAGGCAGCAACCATCAGAAAAGACAACTAGATTTGGCAGATGTTTCGCCAAAAATGGAAGAAGTACAAAACTATTTTGTGTCTACCATCAATCAAGAAATTAAAACTTTAGAAAAAAACAGAAGTTTAGAAACAGAAACCATCATAGAAAGTGCTTTAGACGAATTGGAAGAACTAGAAGACAATTACAAAATTTTTATTCATGAGTTGACTAAAAACGGAAAGCACAGAAGAATTATTAGTGCAATGATAAAAAATTACCAAAGACGCTTAGATATTTTAGAAAGAACTCTAAAACAAATAGATCAAATAAAGAATCCTAATACTATAAAAAATGAAATCTATCTATAAAATTACATTTTTACTCCTGTTGCTCCCCATAATTGCAAACGCAAATAATGATGAAAAGCGACATGAGAAAACAAAAAAAGTTAAAAAAGCATACAATGTAAACTCAGATGCTAAGGTGCTTTTAAACAATAGATATGGTGACTTAAACATTACAACTTGGGACAAAAACCGTGTAGAAATTGAAGTAATCATTACCGTAAAGGGAGACGATTTAGATGAAGTTGAAACAAAGCTAAACTCTATTAGAATCGCATTCAGTGCAAGTGCATCTTACGTGGAAGCTGAAACCCTATTTGGTGAAAAGAAAAGCAATTGGTCTTGGTGGGGAAAAAGTAAAAACACCAATTACAAAATCAATTATATTGTTAAAATGCCAAAAACCAATTCTGTAGATTTAGATAACGATTATGGTAGCATTTATTTAGGAAATTTATCTGGTAAAGCAGCTATTCATTGCGATTATGGCAAAATTGCTATTGGAGAATTATTAGCAGACAACAATACGATTAATTTAGATTACTGTTCTAGTTCTTCCATTAGAGCTATGAAAAGTGGAAATATCAATATTGATTATTCAAAACTGACCATAGAAAACTCTGAAAACATTAAATTGAATGCAGATTATTCAACATTAAAATTCGACAAAGCGGGTGTTATTGATTTTAATTTAGATTATGGCGCCATTACCGTAAATGATGTTGAAAATATCAATGGAAATTCAGATTACGTAACGATGCGTTTTGGAACTGTTAGAAAAAATTTAACCATAGACACCGATTATGGTTCTTTAACCATAAAAAACCTAAAGGATGATTTTGAAAACGTTGGTATTTCTGGTCAGTATACGGGTATAAGAATTGGAGTAGAAAGTGGTATTTCTTTCAATTTTGAAATTGATTTACAATACAGTAGTTTTAAAAGAAATGATGATCATATCGAAATGTATAAAAGTATTTCAAAATCTACAAAAAAATACTACGAAGGCAAATATGGCCAAGGAAATACAAAGGCTACACTAAGAGTAAACTCTCAATATGGTAGCGTAAGAATTGAAGAAAATTAACATCCTAAAAATAAAAATGATGACCAAAAAAATACTTTTAGCTAGTATCTTATTAACACTTACTTTTTCTGTGAACGCACAAAATTGGTGGGGAAAAAGCAAGAAAATTAAAGGAAACGGAACGATTGTTACTGTAAATAGAACAACATCTAATTATAATGGTATTGCAGCTGGTGGCTCTTTTGATGTACTTCTTGTCAAAGGAAAAGAAGGCAACATTACTATTGAAGGCGAAGAAAATATCATTCCATATATTGAAACAGAAGTCAGTGGAGGAACTTTGAAAATAAAATATAAAAAAAACACAAACATTAGAACAACAAAAAGATTAACAGTAACCGTACCCGTAGATGATATTGAAAGTGTTGCTTTAGGGGGGTCTGGAAATATTTCTAGTAAAACAACTTTAAAAGCAAACGATTTTAATGTAAATTTAGGGGGTTCTGGAAATATCGAACTACACATAGATTCAGACGAAATAAGCACTAATATTGGCGGTTCTGGGAACATCAACCTAAAAGGAACTACAAACCAATTAAAATGTTCTATTGCAGGCTCTGGAAGTATCAGAGCTTATCATTTAACTACAGAAGAACTAAATGCTACCATTGCGGGCTCTGGAAGTATAAAAACAACGGTAAATAATAAAATAAAAGCAAAATTGGTAGGTTCTGGAAGTATTTATTATAAAGGAAACCCAAAACATATTGATAGTAAATCTGTAGGCTCAGGGAGTATTGTAGAAAGAAATTAAGTGGCTGTTCTCCTTTTTGAGTAATTCATATAAAAAACCGTAAAATGTAGCTACATTTTACGGTTTTTTATATATTTCAGACTCAGTTTTTAAAAAACTATTACATGCTCAGTTTGCCGTTGGTTGAAAAGAGTGCAAGTTCTTATTTTCAAAATTTAGAAATCTAATAATTTCGATATTGTTTTGTTTCTTCAAAAACATGTGCTAGAATTTTTTTATCCATTTCTTCAAACTCCAAGCTTTTTCTTTTTAAAACAGCCATTGCCACTTCGTATACTTTGTTCATTTGAAAAATTGTAAAACCAGATGCGCCTCCCCAACTAAAAGAGGGAATAAAATTTCTTGGAAATCCGCTCCCGAAAAGATTCACACTTACACCAATTACAGTTCCAGTGTTAAACATGGTATTTATGCCGCATTTAGAATGGTCTCCCATCATCAATCCACAAAACTGCAATCCTGTCTTGGCAAAATTACCAGATTCATAATTCCATAGTTTTACTTCTGTATAGTTGTTTTTTAAATTCGAGTTGTTGGTGTCTGCACCTAAATTACACCATTCACCCAAAACAGCATTTCCTAAATAACCATCGTGTCCTTTGCTAGTATATCCAAATAAAACGGAATTGTTTATTTCTCCGCCTACTTTACAATAAGGTCCTAATGTGGTATCTCCGTAAATTTTTGTGCCCATTTTAACCACTGCATGCTCTCCCATTGCAAATGGACCTCTTATAGAAGAATTTTCCATAATTAAAGCATCTTTCCCAATATAAATAGGACCAGCTGAAGCATTTAAAGTAGCAAAAACAATTGTTGCTCCTTCTTCAATAAAAATATTTTCTTTATTTAAAACTTGAACACCTTCTGGTATGGGTTCTGAAGTTCTATCTTCTGTAATTAAATCGAAATCTTCTTGAATTGCTTTTCCATTGAAAGAAAAAATATCCCAAGTATTTTTTATTTGAATGATTTCTTCATCAAATTCAATATGCGTATACTCCTCAAAATTTACTTCTTCTTGAGAATCTGTCGTATAGAATGCAATGACGTCTTCACCTTTAAAAATAGCTTCGTTTTTAGAAAGGTTTCTTACTTTTTCAACCAAAGATGTTGTAGGACAAAAAGAAGCATTTATTAAAATATTTTCTTCCATTTCTACCATAGGAAATTTTTCCTCTAAGTATGCTTCAGTAATTGTTGTAGTGGTTAAACCCAAATGTTTTTCCCATTTTTCTCTAATGGTTAAAATCCCTATTCTAATGTCTGCAACGGGTCTTGTATATGTAAATGGCAATAATGATTTTCTAACATCACTATCAAATAAAATGTAGTTCATTTTCTATTTTTTGAAGTCGCACAAATTTACTTTAAAAAAAAATACAAAAAAAACCGATTGCAATAAATACAATCGGTTTTTAACAATGAACTCGTCTTGACTTTTTCTATTTCCTAAAAAATGGCTAAAATTCGCTCATATTTCGTTACTTTTTTTATGCGTAGCGATGCTATGCCTTTCAAAAAGTGTCTCATCTGAACAAATTTCAACTCATTTTCGGTTAAAAACAAAAAATCAAGATGAGTTCAATAAAAAAAATCCCCCGTTAATTTTTTATAAATTGCTGACTTCCAATTTTATCATCTGTCACCACTTTTAAAAGATACACACCTGCACTTAAATTGGCAACCTCAATTTTATTATTTAAAGTTGTTATTTTTTTAGACAACGCCAATCTTCCTACATAATCATAAAAATCTACCACAGCAGTATTTGCACCAGAAGGCAATTGAATGGTTACATTTTCTGAAGAAGGATTAGGAAACATATCAAAATTTAAACGTTTTGCTTCTGAAATTCCTAAAACGGTAGCTCCTGAGGTACTTGTTAGCGCAACCTTATCTCCAGCACCATTATTACCATCTCCATTTGCCACCACTGCAGCTGCATAAAATTTAATATTTCCAGCGTCTGTAGCTGGAGATTTCCAAGTAAAAGACCAAGAGTTATTATCAGAATTACTATGAGTTATTCTTAACTTATCTGTAGTAGTTCTAGAGCCTGTACCCGCCGTAAATGCACCCACTTTTGTATTCGAAGCGTTTTCTGCAACCATTTGAAAGCCACCAGCCGCAGAAGAAGTAGCATTAACTGAAACTGTATAATTTGTATTCAATTCGTATCCACCAGCAGGAATGTTCGTTGTAATATTTGCAGACACACCAACTGATCCTCCTGTATGACATCCTGCACATGAGTTACCACCATCTCCTGGTGATCCACTTCTTCCAGCTGTTATTCCACCAGAATTAGACATTAGTAACAAAGCAGTAACAGGGATTGCTAGCAATAAGAATTTAAAAAGGTAGTTTTTTTTCATTTTGATTCTGTTTAAATTAGTTAAATAGTTGGTTTTGTAATTGTAAAAATTTCCTAAAAATACCAAATTATTCTTATTAATTTCTAATATTTAATGTTAAAAATTTATAATAATCGTCCAAATTGTAATTTTTATTCAATTATGTAAATAAAGAGATTCTTTAACGATGACACAATAAATATTACTTAAAAAAGGAAAAAAAGCACTTAAAGAGGAAAAATAAATGCTGAATAATTCTTCTCTTACTAAAAATTAGATTTGTATTTTTGAAATATGAAAAAAATCATAGGTGTTTTAGTGAGTTCTTTAATCATACTAACTGTTTTGTATTATGTATTGGTCTATTTTATTACCTATAGTACCGGAGTAAGATCTGGTGAGTTGATAAAAATTAGTAGAAAAGGTGTTTTAGTAAAAACGTGGGAAGGAGAAATTAGCCAAGGAATTTCTGGTGCACAGATTTTTTCTTTTTCTGTGGAAGACAAAAATAAAAAAGTGATTGAAAATTTACAGAAATACCAAGGAAAATACGTGAAGTTGTCTTATAAAGAACGCTACGCAACTTTCTTTTGGTTGGGAGATACCAAATATTTTATTACCAAAGTAACACAAGAAAATTCGCCTCATTTTAGAGGTAAAAACAATGTAGATGAATAAAAAGTTTAAAGAGATTAAAGATTCTCAGTTAACCATTACTGAATTAATGTTGCCTTCGCATTCTAATTTTAGCGGTAAAATTCATGGCGGGCATATTCTAAATCTGATGGATCAAATTGCATTTGCTTGCGCTTCTAAGCATTCAGGAAATTATTGTGTTACCGCTTCTGTAAATAAAGTCGATTTTTTAAATCCTATAGAAGTTGGTGAGTTATTAACCTTAAAAGCTTCTGTAAATTATACCGGTAGAACCTCTATGGTGGTTGGCTTGCGAGTAGAATCTGAAAATATTAGAACTGGCAATACAAAGCATTGTAATTCTTCTTATTTTACGATGGTTGCGAAAGATGATGATGGAAAAAGTACACCAATTCCTGGTATCATCTTAACCTGTAAAGACGAAATTAGACGGTATGCCCGATCTATTGTAAGGCAAAATGAAGGACGAAACAGAACCTCTCGTTTTAGTAGCAAAGTTTTTAAAATTGAAGATTATTTAGCGCTTTTAGAACAAAGCAATTCTAAAATTAAGCTGAAAAAATAGCAATATTCACTTATTCACTTCAACCTAAAAAATGTAAATTCGCTAGATACTGAACTGATAAACAAAACATTAAAATCATACTGCATCAGTTTTAACGTTGATAGAAAAACTAACCAACTCTTCTAAATTTTTGATTGTTCAAGAAATGTTTTGCAATTGTTTTTGGTGGTTTTACAGATTCCCAAGAACTATAATCGAACCAAAAAAGTGCGCTATTTATGGTTGCACAAAGTTCCTTTTTTTGATTGTAAAAATGAACTTCTATCGTCATTTTCTTTTCACACAAACCCAATTCTTTACAATCTAATTCTATAGAAAATGGTTGTGTAAACATTAAATAGTTGTGATGCTTAATTTGAGCATTACTTTTTTGAACCCCCACTTTTAAAGTATTCATTTTCAGTTTTGCAAAACCATTTACGAAAAGAAAGGTATCAAATAATTTAGAAGCGTAATTTAAAAATGCCGCGTTTTGCATCACCATAAAATCATTTACATCTTCGCCTTTCACTGTATAAGTTCTTTGAAACATGCCTGTATGGTTTTAGTACTCTTCTGTATAAAAACAGAAAAATAGAGATTAAAAATAGCTTGTTGTATTATTTTTTGATAATGAATTTGTAAAATACAACAAAGCTATTTCTCAATAATTATTTTTGAAATTTGGTTTCATTGCACAATTAATTTGCGCATACACACCACTGAAATGATCATTTTATTGGAAATTCGAACTTAAATAAAGAGAAGCTATTTTCGATTAAAAAGTCCTCGAAAGGTTGAATCCTAAATGAATGTCTCCACCAAAAAAGTTACCAGTAGTTTCTGTGATAAATCCTTTTTCTATCATGGTAATTGCGTTTGATAGAATGATTTGAAAAACATGCCCACCAGTTTCTATATCGACACCAAAAGCCAAAGAATTTCTAGCGTTAATAGATTCTAGTTTGTTAAACTGTTGGTAATATTCTGCATTTAAAGAAACTCTTTTATTCAACTTTACTCTTGTACCAAAACCCAAGGCAAAAATATCATGCGGATCTGCTGCTATCGCAGTTAAATTTCTATGCACATAAGTTGGTGTTAGTTGAATTGACACAGAAGAATTCAATTTTTTTGCCACTAAAACTTGCCCAACATAAAACAAACTTTCTGCAAAAGATCTTTCGTTACCCGCAATTGCTTTCTGGCTTTTTGCTGCAATACTTCCAAAAAGAGAAACAGCAAACGGAAAAGAATTTGCGCCTGTTCTTTGTTTTAGCAAACTGTACTTTAAGAAACCATCGTAGGTTTTCTCAAAACTACTTCTTCCCAAACCTGCAGTTAAATTATCTGTTAAGCCGTATTCAAAAGAAAAACGAATATTAGATTGATCTAAACCAAAAAGTTCTTCAAAACCGGTATTTACTCTTCCGAATCTGTGAGAAATGATAAATTCTAATTCTTTGTCTTTTCTATTTTCAATCGAATGTCCGTTTACAATTCTAGTTCCTTTAAAAGTAGCAGTTACTACGTTTTCTGTTTCTGATGTTTCAGCATCTAAAACATCTAGCAAATCTTGTGAAGAAAGTTGTAAACTAAAAAAAATTATGAATGTTGTTAATAGCCTATTTTTCATGTTTTACTTTTTGTATGGTTTGTGATTAAAATTAAAGTTTACTTTAATTTTCTTTGCAATATTATTTTTTACAACAGCAGGAATTTCTATTCCAAAATCTGCCAATTCTACAAAGAATTCTCCCGTCATTAAAATGGAATCTGCAGTTTTTAAAGTAGTTGCTTCAATGGTAATTTCTTTGGTTTTACCATGTATGGTTAAATTTCCTTTTACTTGTGTTTTTGTTTTTGAATCTCCAATCGCATCAAAATTTAAAAGATCTCCTTTAAAAGTTGCTTTTGGATATCTATCTGATTCTACATAATTTTCATTAAAATGTTCTTGCATTAATGCTTTTTCGAACATAAAAGATTTCATTAAAATAGAAATAGCCATTTGTCCATTAGCAGCATCTACAATACTTAATACTTGATTGTTTTTTGCCTCAATATTTTCCATTGGCGAAGTCGAGAAGAAAGAGATGGTTCCGTTTTTAGTTAAAAAACGTTCTTGACTATTACTTATTGCTACAAAGAAGAGGCAAGCTAACACGGTATATATAATTTTCATTTTGTTTGTTTTTATTAGTTGATGAATTCACATTTAATCAGTACAACATCCATCAAGAAACCTGTACAGATTCCTTTCAATTTTAAGGTTTGTCCTACTTTAACGGTATGTATTTTTTTAGTTGCTTCTGTTGATAAATGGCATAAAACACTTGCAAAATCATCATTTGTTTTTAAGGTGATGATTCCTTTTTCATTTGCTGTTTTTACTTCAGAAACAATTCCTTCTACTTGTATTATTTTTTCTAAATATTTGGTATTTGCCATTGTTTCATCCGAAGAAAAATCTTCTAAAATGGTATTTGCTGTTAAAGTAATGTCTGCACTTTCATCAGCAACATTTACATGGGGTTTGTGATACATTTTATAGGCAACAAACACGCCTAAAAGTCCTAAAATTAAAATTCCGATGATGATTTTTTTTGTTTTCATATCCTCTATTTTAATTATCTAAAGCACCTTCGTCTACCCAGTCTACAATGGTTTTTATTTGTGCTGGTGTTAACGTAGTACCTTGCGGCATTCTGCCACTAGCAACTTCATTTTTTACAGAAGATGCGTTTGCACTAATTGTTGCATAACTTGTTAATTCTGGAGAGTTTCCTCCTGCACCATGACAAGAAATACATCTACCGTCTATAATTGGTTTTACAGCATCCTTAAAAGATACTTTTGCGTCTACCGGTGGCTCTTCTAATTCTTCTTCAACGTTTGAAATACAGGAGCCAAAAAAGATTCCTAAAGAAAGGATTAGGAACGTTGTTCTAATTTTTTGATTGAAATTCATTTTAATTGGATTTAAAATTAATAGGGTAAAGAAACTAAATGAAGCCATTATAGCGCTAATTTACTTTCGTGAGAAGGAAAAAAAATCCTTAAAAAGGAAAAAATAGGCTTGAATAGTTCTTTCATTTTATCATTTTTTTTAAATAAGCTATTTACATATTTAACCATTGCTTAAATTCTGCAGCTTTATTTTTACTGATAATTATTTCTTCGGAAGTTTTAGATTGTAATAAAATCTTAAGCTGACTATTTCCGTATTTTATAATTTTATCGATGGCTGTGATGCTAATGATAAACTGTCTGTTTGCTCTAAAAAACAATGCCGCATCTAAATTGGTGTGCATATCATCTAAACTTGTATTGGTTGTAGATCTTTTTCCGTTAAAACACACCACATAAGTAATGGTATTTTCTGTATAAATATAGGCAATTTCTTTGATAGGAATGGGAACTAGTTCATTTCTAACATAGGTTAAAATTCTTTGCTTACCTTTTTCTGTAGTATCTCCGGTAGCCTCTTCTTGGGCAACTTCTACCACTTTTTCTCTATAAGAAGCCAAATCGATATTCAATTTAGAAAGGTTTACAACTTCTGATGTTAAAGTTGAATTTTTTAACTCTAATTGTTTTTCATAAGCGCTTCCAATAAAACGTACCGCTAAAAAAGACAATACAATAATCAATATTCCCATTAGTAAGAAAATGAGATAAAAATTGACTTTTAATGCATTCATTTGTGCAGCAATACGATTCATATTTACATTTGCAGCAACAATTAAATCGGCATTTTTTAAAGGTGAAATGTATATAATTTCTGAAGTACTTTCATCAGAAGCATTTCTATTTACTAAGAGTTCATACAAATCTTCTGAATTGTTTTTCTCTTCTAAAGAAGCCAATAACGTCTGGTTAGAATTTACTGTTTGACCCACTTTTGTAATATCTGGATGGCAAACCTCTTTCCCGCTCCAATTAAAAACACTTATAAACCAGCTATCTGTATTAGAGTCTGCAATTACTTTTTGGGTATTTTTTACAACCTCTTTTTTAGAAATATCTTTAGAGAATTCATAATCTAAAAACCGTGCCACTTCATTTGCTTCTCTCTTACTAGATTCTACTTGAACTTCTATTAATTGATTTGCGCTGGCTTTGATAAAATATTGAACAGCAATAGATGCAGTTAACAGAAAAATTACGGCAATAGATAAGAAGGTTAAAAAATAAAGTCTGTCTTTTTTCATTCTTAATTATAGAAATTTAAAAAGCTAAAATTAACGTTTAAATTTTAATGAAACAAAGAATATTCATCTTTCAACCCTAAAACCATGATTTTTTAACTAGCTTTTTTCCTCTTTAAAAACTCAATTTCCCTTTCACATCTATTTTTTTTATTTATAAAACAGAAAGAAGTTCATTTGTGTATTACTAATCTTAAAAACAAAAAAATGACAACAATTAAAATTAAATTATCGGCCATTATTATATTGGTTTTTTCAACTGTGATGATCAGTTGTAGTTCCGATTCAGATTCAGATACTATAGCAATTGTGGCCACTGGTTCACAAAAAGTTTACCAACTAAAAGCGCTCACAGATGCTAATATATCTGGAACGGCTACTTTTAAAGAAATGAGTGATGCATCTACCACTATTGAACTTGAGCTACAAAATACAATTGCAGGCAGTACACATCCTGCACATATTCATTTAAATACTGCTGTAGAAGGTGGTGCAGTGGCAATTTCTTTAGGTATTGTAGAGGGTACTACGGGAAAAAGCAGTATCAATATAAAAACGAAAGATAATGGAGACGCAATCACCTACGCAACATTATTAGAATACAATGGTTATATTAATATTCATTTAAGTCCTACTGAAGTTGCAACATTTGTAGCACAAGTAGATATCGGACAAAATGAACTGACAGGAGAATTAAAAGAATATCCTTTGGTAACCAAAGATGTTGCAGGAATAGATGGAGTTGCTAAATTTTACGAGCGTGTAAACGGAACCACTTTGGTGGCCATCATTTTAAACGGAACTTCTGCGGGTGATGAACATCCTGCGCACATTCATGCTGGCGCTGCTGGAAGTAATGGTGCAATTATTATTGCATTGAATCCTGTACAAGGAGAAACTGGTATTAGCAAAACACAAGTAGCAACATTAGAGAGTGGTGCAGCCATTCAATATTCAGATTTTTCTACTTTAGATGCGTATTTAAATGTGCACTTGAGTGCTTCTAATCTAAGCTCTTTAATTGCCCAAGGAAATATTGGTGCAAATAGCAACACACCCATTGTAGCAAAAAATTATGATGTTACCAACAGTGGCGCAACTGCTTATATTTTTAATAATGATGCTCTTACCAATGTTAGCAATGCTAATTTTACATTGCAAAGAGGAAAGACATACACGTTTAATGTAAATACACCTGGACATCCTTTTTTAATAAAATCGGTACAAGGAACAGGAACTGCAAATATTTACAATGGTGGCGTTACAAATAACGGAACAGCTTCTGGTACCATAACATTTACAGTACCTACAACAGCACCAAACACCTTATTTTATAATTGTGAATTTCATGGTGCTATGACCGGTATTATTACCATTACTAATTAAGACAATTGTAGGTAATTACCGATTAAAATGTTTTTTTAGTCGGTAACTATTTATCTACGTACGTCAAAATATAATTTGATACTTTTACGTAATCTGATTTTATGAAGAAAAAAGATATTTTTGTTTCTAGTATGGTCACATTATCAATATTGGTAATCATTTTCTATTTTGTGACAGTTGTGTTTTCTGAACCTGAAAGGAATTTAGAAAAAGTGAGTTCAGAAGTATCTTTAAATTCGAATGAATTGGTTGCTTCTTTTCTTACGGATGAAGAAAAATCGAACGAATTGTATGTTGATAAAATTCTAGAAGTAGTTGGTTTTGTAAAAGAAGTTACTTTTTTAAATAAAAGAATTACAGTATTATTGTACAGTAAAAATAATGATGCTGGTATTATTTGCGACATCGATAAAAACCAAATAGAAAAAGTAAAAACGTTAAAAAAACATCAAGAAATAAAAATAAAAGGCATTTGTAAAGGATTTTTAAAAGATGTTGTCTTGTTGAATTGTTATATAGATTTAAAAACGAATGAATAAATTAATCCCCATTCTTTTACTACTTACTTTTTTTACAGATTTTGACGATACTACATCTCAATTTATTACACGTCAAGGACAAGTAACCTTCTTTTCTTACACCTCTGTAGAAAATATTGAAGCAAAAAACAATCAAGTAGTAAGCATTTTAGACATTGAAAAAGAAGCCATTGCTGTAAGTATGCTAATGCGCGCTTTTGTGTTTAAAAAAGATTTAATGTACGAGCATTTTAATGAGAGTTATATTGAATCTGACATGTATCCGAAGGCTAATTTTGAAGGAAAAATCATCAATTTGGATGCTAGCGTGGCCTTACAAACAAAAATCATAAAAGGCACTTTAACCATTCATGGCATTTCGAAGGAAATAGAAATAAAATCGACAATAGAAAATAATAACGGTACGTATGCTTTAGAAGGAAATTTTGATGTTTTAGTCAACGATTTCGATATTAAAATACCACCCATTTTATCTAGTAATATTGCCAAAACTATTTCTTTAAAATTTAAGTTTCAATACCAACCTTATGAAGAATAAACCTACTTTGAAGCTCCTTTTTCTATTTTTTATAGGTATGGCTTCTGCAAACGCACAAAATTTGTTAGACCAATTAGCAAAAGAATTCCCAGACAAACCCGTCTATGAAATTGCAACTTTTAAAACCACAAGAATGGGTTTAGGGCATTCTATTGAAACTAGAAAAAAAGGCGCTTTAGAAATTGCTTTGTATAATAGATATTGGAACATTCCTAATTTTGAAGGGCAACGTTTTTTGGCAGATGTAGTAAGTACGCGATATGGTTTAGATTATGCTTTTACAGATAATTTTACCTTTGGTCTTGGTTATACAAATCATGATAAAATTACAGATGGATTTTTAAAATTCAAAATTTTTAAACAGCGTAGGAATTCTAAAAAAATGCCTTTTAGCATTACGTTTGTTCAAGGATTTTCTCATAGAGACAAAGCGAATGCAAATACGAGTTTATATGGCGGTAATTCGGCTTCAGATAAATATGCATTTACAAGTCAGTTGTTAATTGCCAGAAAAATGAATGCTAACCTTTCGCTACAAATAATGCCTACTTTTATTCAAAGAAGTACAAGTTCTTTAGATGGCGATCCAAACAGTCAGTTTGCTGTTGGTTTTGGCGGAAGACATAAAATTGGCGGTCATGCTGCTATTGTTTCAGAATATTTCTATGTTGCCAATTCATTGAAATCGATAGACACCTACAACGCTTTTATGGTGGGGATCAATTGGGAAGTGAGCGATTTAATGCTACAATTTCACATGACCAACGCTCGTAACTTTGCGGAAGATACTTTTATCACACAAACCAGAAATAATTTTAATGCCAAAGACGGAAACTTTCATTTTGGTGTAAATGCCACTTTTATTCTCCATACTAAAAAGAAGAAATTGAAGTAGCGTTTTAAAATGCAGCATTTTAGATATTTATTTTCTCATTAAAATTTTTTAACTTCGCTACTGTGCTGAACTTATTTCAGTAACTATTGATATCAATCATTGAAAAGATACCATATCTATATCACGTTGGCCAAAATTTTAAAAAACGGATAATTGATAATAATGTATTTTAGTCAAAGAATGGCTTCACATTGTTATTCTCGATATATTGTTCGATAATTCCAACTTCATCAACATCAACAAACTCGAGGAATTCTGTGTCCCTGATTTGTTCCCATAAAAAGTGATTTTTATTTATTTTATTTTGTGGCTCTCTTCCTAAAACAAAATACTTCCCTCTACTATCAACTTCTAATTCAATAGCTTTGGTTAAAGAAACAAATCGAGTGACATCATTTTCCAGATAATAGTGTTTTTTTTCAAAATCTATAGTTTGACCAGCAACTGGAATTCCATTTACACCAATAAAATCAATATCTATAGGTGCGAATAAGTTTTCAAAATCATTTGAAGTTAATGTCTTTTCAAGATTTACTCTTTTTTCGATTTTTGGAAATAATTGTGTTTTAACGACCGAATGAACATTAAATATTGGAGTGACATTTATCTCTTCTGAATATCTAAAAATATATTTTTCAAAAATCCTTTTAAAATTATTACTATTTAATTCGACATCAATAGATTTAGGTAAAGAGAACTGAACTATATTATTTGAATACTTTGAAAGATATGTTAAATAACTTTCATTAACCCAATTATTTTGAAACTCTTTTTTTTCAAATAATTGACTTGAAATATTCACACTGGAAGCACCTATTTGCTTTTCTATGGATTTCAAATAATTTTTAATCAATCCATATCTTTCATTATTTAAAATACCTTTAAAAGCTGAAAGCTTTTCTATAGAATATTTAAAATAATTTTTTATACCATTGGATACAACTACACCAATACTAACTCTTTCATTTAGAGTGGTATTTAAGTTTACGTATAAAATCGAATAAATTGTTTTCATTTTAATTAGCTACAAAAGATTGAACAAACTCTCTAAAATTGGTCACACATTGCTTTTTCCAATCTTCAGAAAATAAATTATTTGTAATTCTTTCCCTTATTACATCCTTGTCAATATGCCAAGAATCAGGAACTAAACTCAATTTCTCTTCTAATTTATCTTCACATTCCTTGGTACAAATGTAAAACATTTCAATTAAGTTATTTACAATGTCTGTTAATTTCCTGTTTTTTCCAAATAAAATTTTTGCTATATCTGTTTTAATTATTGAATCATCTTCTGTTAATTCAGCTATTCCGTAATCAAGAAAACTCGAATTAAATATATTCACGTGGTCTATTGCGTAGAAGAAATTTGTTCTTTCTGGAGATACATATAATAGTAAATTAAAATTATTATGATTTCTATCTTCATTTGCAATCCATATATCGAATAAAGCAATTTTTAAAAAATCTGATTTATCAGCTATTTTATCTCTGAAAGACTTTTCTTGAAACATAGAAAGCATTGTATGATCTAATTCTTTAGAGGTTTCAAGGTATAATGAACCAAAACATTCCTTTTCAAACCAACCTAATTGTAATTGTGGAAACTTTTCACTTGGAATATGCTCACTTTTCACTTTTATCAAGGAGGTTTCTGGAGTTTTAATTTCCCATAATTTTGCAAATTCCGAAGCTATAAGTTCGTTAAATAAATATTTAGGAAACCTATCATACTTACATACCCAATCTCTGAAATCATCACATGTAACAAGTAAAGGACTACTTCCTTGCGTATCAAAAACTTTATGAACATCTTCAATTGTATGAAGTAATTGCATATAAATACTTTTAGCTAAATATGAAAACAAATATATCAAATAAAAACTCTGTACAACATCGATGCCATACTTTATAGCTATTTACTCTTCATCAAGAAAATATTTTATTTTCATTAATTTAGTATTTTAGAAATGCTACAAAGCATATAAAAATCACTTAGCAAATTCAATAAAAAAGCCCCTAGAAATTGAGAAAACTCAGTAAAAAGAGGCTTTTTTTATTCAAACTTAAAACTTACACTAATTTCTTAGCATTTTGTACTTTTTGTTTTGTGAGTGCAATGTCTATGACTTGTTTCATATCAGACACATAATGAAAAGTCAATCCTTTTAGATAACTTTCTTTTATTTCTAAAATATCTTTTCTATTGTCCTCACACAAAATTATTTCTTTAATATTGGCTCTTTTTGCCGCTAATATTTTTTCTTTAATTCCGCCAACAGGCAATACTTTTCCGCGTAAGGTAATTTCGCCTGTCATGGCCAATTTATTTTTCACCTTACGTTGTGTGTAAGAGGACACTAAAGACGTTAACATGGTAATACCAGCACTGGGTCCGTCTTTAGGTGTGGCACCTTCAGGCACGTGAATATGTACATTGTACTTTTCTATAATTTCTTGTTTGATGCCAAATTCTTTCGCATTCGATTTGATGTATTGCAACGCAATTGTAGCAGATTCTTTCATCACGTTTCCTAAGTTACCCGTAATAGAAAGTGTTCCTTTTCCTTTAGATAAAATAGATTCTATAAATAAAATATCGCCACCAACTTGTGTCCAAGCCAAACCTGTAACCACTCCTGCAACGCCATTCGTTTCGTATTTATCTCTGTTTCTTGGCGTTCCTAAGATTTTTTCGACGTCTTCATGTGTTAATGTGATATCGTAAGCTTCTTCCATAGCAATAGATTTTGCTGCAAAACGCACCACTTTTGCGACTTGTTTTTCTAAACCTCTAACACCAGATTCTCTTGTATAACCTTCCACAATTTGTTCAATCTGTTTTTTTCCTAATTTTAAATGTTCAGTGGTTAAACCGTGTTCTTTTAATTGCTTTGGTAACAAATGTCTTTTCGCGATTTCAATTTTTTCTTCAATCGTATACCCCGTTACATTAATGATTTCCATTCGGTCTCTTAAAGCCCAAGGAATTTCGCCTAAATTATTCGCTGTTGCAATAAAAAGAACTTTCGATAAATCATACCCAACTTCTAAATAGTTGTCGTAAAAAGCTTCATTTTGTTCAGGATCTAAAACTTCTAACATGGCAGAAGAAGGATCTCCTTGATGACTTTGCCCTAATTTATCAATTTCATCCAATACAAAAACAGGATTCGAACTTTCTGCCTTTTTTAAATTCTGAATCAAGCGCCCTGGCATGGCACCAATGTAGGTTTTTCTGTGTCCGCGAATTTCTGCTTCGTCTCTTAAACCACCTAAAGACATTCTTACATATTTTCTTCCCAAAGCTTCTGCTACCGATTTTCCTAGAGATGTTTTACCAACTCCTGGAGGTCCGTACAAACAGATGATTGGCGATTTCATATCGTTTCTTAACTTTAAAACAGCCAAATGCTCTATGATTCTTTCTTTTACTTTTTCTAACCCAAAATGATCTCTGTTTAGAATCTTTGTGGCTCTTTTTAAATCGAATTTATCTTCTGTAAAAATACCCCAAGGCAATTCTAATAACAACTCTAAATAACTTCTTTGAACACCGTATTCAGCAGCTTGCGGGTTCATTCTTTTTAGACGGTTCAACTCTTTCTCAAAAGTGGTTGCTACTTCTTTTGACCATTTTTTAGTCTTTGCTTTTACACGCATTTCTTCTAACTCTTGGTCATTAGAAACACCACCCAATTCTTCTTGAATGGTTTTTAATTGCTGGTGCAAATAATATTCACGTTGTTGTTGGTCTAAATCTTCTCTGGTTTTAGACTGAATATCATTACGCAATTGCAATTTTTGAAGCTCTTTGTTTAAGTTTTTCAACGCTAATAAAGCACGTTCTTTTAGATTGTCTTTTTCTAAAATTATTTGCTTTTGCGCTACGCTTAAATCCATATTGGATGAAATAAAATTCACCAAAAAAGAATCTGATTTTATATTTTTAATTGCAAAGGAAGCCTCTGATGGCAACATGGGGTTTTCTTTAATAACCTCTAATGCCTGTTCTTTTATAGATTCTATAATTGCTTCGAACTCCTTTTCATCATCAATAATCTTGTCTTCAATAGCTTCTTTTACAGTGGCTTTTAAATAGGGCTTGTCTTGAATAATGGTATCAATTTCAAAACGTTTTTTACCTTGAATAATAACCGTTGTATTGCCATCTGGCATTTTTAAAACACGTAAAATTTGTGCAACAACACCTGTTGTATGAACATCTTTTAACGTTGGTTCTTCTTCGTCTTCATTTTTCTGTGCTACTACGCCAATTACCTTATCGCCCTTGTTTGCGTCTTTTATCAACTGAATAGATGCATCTCTGCCCGCTGTGATAGGAATTACTACTCCTGGAAATAAAACAGTATTTCTTAAAGGTAATATTGGTAAAATTTTTGGTACACTTTCTTTATTGATAATCTCTTCATCTTCTGGCGTCATCAATGGAATTAACTCAGAATCTTCATTTAAAATGCTATGAAGCGACATATTGTCTAATCTTACTACTTTTGGTTTACTCATCTTCTTTATATCTGTCATACTGACATTGATTCTTTTGAACAAAGAAAGCAACATCTGTTTTATGTTTATTAAATAACTGAAAATCAAAAAATTAAACTTTAAAAAGATTGATTTTCTATTTATAAAAGTCAATATGTATGCCAAAAGAACCTATTCACACAGAAGATATGGAATTCCTAAAACAAGATGAGTTAATAGGTTAAACCAATTATTTCTCTAACCCTATCTAAAGTTTTGATCAAGTTTTTAGAAAATTCAAAAGTCATGATATCACTTTCCTTTTTATTAGCGCTTACAAGTTGATTAAAGTGTTTAATTTCATAGCTGTAACCAATTGTTTTGTAGTCAAAATCGATTATTTCTTCTTTTTCTTTTGTAGTAATGGTTACTGTTGAAGGTGCATGAAATTGGGTATTAATTTCGATAGTTCCTTTTTCGCAAGTAAAAACAGCTTTTGTAGGTGTCTCTTCTAACAAGGTGCTTTTTAAAATAGCCGTTGCTTGATGATACTTGAAATTCATAGTACAAGAACTGTCTGCTCCGTTTTCAAAAAAAGTAGCATTGGCTGCTATGCTTTCTGGAACTCCTAAGGTTGATAAAGCTGCAAATATTGGATAAATCCCGATATCTAACAAACTTCCGCCACCAACTTCTTTTCTAAAAAGTCGGCTTTCTGTGTCGTAAGCTTTGTGAAAACCAAAATCTGCTTCTAATTTGGTTACTTTTCCAAACTTTTCTTTTTGGAGTAATTTTAAAACATATTGGTAATGTGGTAAAAAATAGGTCCATAAAGCTTCCATTAAAAGGGTATTATTTTCTTTGGAGATGGCAACCATTTCGGTTACTTCTTGCAAATTCATTGCAAAAGGTTTTTCACACAAAACGGCTTTTTTATGTTCTAAACAAAGTATGGCATGTTCTTTATGAAAACTGTGTGGCGTTGCAATATAAATAGCATCAACTTCTGGGTCTTTTGCTAAATCTGCGTAAGAGTGGTAAGCTGTTTTTGCATTGAAATTTTTAGAAAATTCATCTGCATTTTCCTGACTTCTAGATGCAACAGCAATCAATGTTGCATTTTCTACAGTTGCTAAATCTGTAGCAAATTTATGGGCAATTTTTCCGAGTCCGATAATTCCCCATTTGATGGTTTTATTTTTCATTTATAATTGTTTTATCAATATTAAAGAATCCTAAAAAGAAAAACAAAATTATTAAAGAAAGTACATGAATAATATTTAAAGAAACATCATTTAAAACATCATAAGTAATTTTAAAAATTGCTAAAGAAGTAATCATTAAAGTAATTCTACTTTGTTTGTTTATCGATTTAAAAACAAATGCTAATGAGAAAAATAACACTAAAATGCATCCGATAAAATTCAACCATAAATAACTAACAATTGGTTCTAAACCTTGAGATTCTAGGTGGTAAATTCCGAAATAATAAATGGAACAAATTAATATTTGAGTGATTAAAGCTGCTATAAAAACTGAATTTCCATTTACTTTTTTAAAGAAAAATGCGAGTAAGAAAATCCCTAAAACATTTCCGTAGAAAATAGAACCAATGATATTTACCAACTGAATTAAATTATCGAATAAATTGGCGATACATGCTACTGAAATGGCGATGATTCCCCAAGCCAATGTGAACCATTTAGAGGCTTTTACAAAATGTGCATCACTCTTTTCTCCCTTTACATTACGTTTGTATAAATCTATCGCCGTTGTACTTGCCAGTGCATTTAATTCTGATGCTGTTGATGACATTGCTGCAGATAAAATTACGGCCAATAATAAGCCAATTAATCCTCTTGGAAGATTGTTTAATATAAAATGAATAAAGACATAATCTTTGTCATTTGATTCTATTTTATCTAGGGTGTTTTCTTTATCAATTTTATCAATAATTACCTTTGATGTTTCTTTCAACGCTAAATCTCTTTCATTCAAATCTAGAATTTGTTGTTTTTCTTCAACCTGAAAACCGTCAGCAAACAATACTTTCTTCGTATTTTCAATTTCTATATGTTCTTTTTCTAAGGCTTGATATTCTTCAACATATTTTGACTTTTCAACTTGTTCATTTGCTCCTGGATTAAAATTTAATGGAGATGGGTTGAATTGATAAAACACAAAAACCATCACACCAATCAACAGAATAAAAAATTGCATCGGCACTTTTAACAATCCGTTAAAAATTAATCCTAACTGACTTTCTCTAACCGATTTTCCAGACAAATACCGTTGTACTTGACTTTGATCCGTTCCAAAATAAGACAACATTAAAAATGTTCCACCCAAAATACCTGTCCAAACGGTGTATCTATTGCTCAAGTCGAATGAAAAATCTAGCACTTCCATTTTATTACTCGCGCCCGCAATTTCTAGTGCTTTAGTAAACGTAATATTTGCAGGAAGCTGATTCATAATCATAAAAAATGCTATCAACATTCCTATAAAAATGACAATCATTTGTTGTTTTTGTGTAACATTTACGGCTTTTGTTCCTCCAGAAACGGTGTAAATAATCACTAAAAACCCGATGATGATATTCAATGTTAATAAATCCCAACCCAGCACTGCAGACAAAATAATTGCGGGCGCAAAAATGGTAATTCCTGCTGCCAATCCTCTTTGAATTAAAAATAAAATTGCCGCTAAACTTCTGGTTTTTAAATCGAATCTTCCTTCTAAAAATTCATAAGCAGTGTAGACTTTTAGCTTGTGATAAATGGGAATAAAAACCACACAAATAATCACCATTGCAATTGGCAAACCGAAGTAGAATTGCACAAAACCCATTCCGCTATGAAACGCTTGTCCAGGAGTTGATAAAAAAGTAATGGCACTAGCCTGGGTGGCCATTACAGACAAACCAATTGTCCACCATTTAGAATCGTTTCCACCTTTGATGTAATCTGTAACGTTCTTATTTTTTCTAGTAACATAGGTGCCGTAGGCAACAATAAATAGTAAGGTTACCGATAAAATAATCCAATCTACTGCATGTAATTTATTTGCTATTTCCATAAATTATACGGTAAAGTAATTGGTAATAAAATAAAACACAATCATATAGATTACATTGACCACTAAAACCAGTGTATATTCCTTTTTCCAAATGTACTTTTGATGATTCATTTTATATTATTTTTTTGAAGCTATTTCCCAGCTTGTAATTTATCTTGAGCGTAGACGAAAGGCTATATTTTTTTAAGAAAAACAAAAAAAGGATGCCGTTTCTCACGATACTTCGAGAAGGGCTAAACTTATTTACCAACTACCCGTCATTCCTAAGAGGGCAGGAATCTAAACTTACTTCCTATGGATTCCTGCCTTCGCAGGAATGACAAAACCAACTCGAAACCTGAAACCTGAAACCTGAAACCTGAAATTTTAAACCTTAAAACTCCTTTTCCTTCCCAGCAGCCAATAAATTCGCAAATAATTTATACGCTCCAGAAACTCCAGCAGGCAATTCTCTAAAAAAACTTAAACCTGTATAGATATAATTTCCTTTGCCATATTTCGCAATTAATAAACTTCCATTTTTAGGCGTTTCGCCTTTATCATTCATCGATAATACTGGTGTGTATGCTGCATCCCAAGATCCAGGAAAATACAAACCACGTTCTTGTACCCAACCGTCAAAATCTGCTGCTGTTATTTTATTCGGAAAGTTTAACAACGAATTGTTTTTATCTAAAATTCGAACTTCAGCAAACTCATCTGTCACTCTATCTCTAGACAATTTTAGTGGAAAAGGTGCTGCAATAGCTACTCCTCTATTGGTATTGTATTGTACAATCATGTTTCCGCCTTTTTCAACATAATCTAACAAATATTTTTGCTTAAATTTGAGTTCTTTTTCTACATTATACGCTCTAATTCCTAAAACAATCGCATCATACTCATGCAAATTTTCTGCATTTATTTCTGATGGATTTATTTCTACAACGGTATATCCTATTTGTCTTAAGTTTTCTGGAACCCTGTCTCCCGCTCCTTTTATATATCCTATTTTATCCCCTACTTTTTTAATGTTTAAACGAACAATCTTTGCTTCAGAATTTAATAAAATCGATTGTTTCGGAATGTGGTTGTAATTAATTTCCACCAATTCTTTGTTGTAAGTTTTTCCATTGGAAGTTGCTATAACTTCTAATTTTCCTTCCGATTGGTTTTTTGGTGGTGTAATCATAAATTCAACGGTTTGTTTGTCATTTTTTTGTTGAATGTTAAATGTGATTTCTTTTGGCGAAACCTCCCAATCTGTTGGCACTTTCAAACTTACTTTTCCTTTTGCATTATTTGCTCCTGCACGAACTTCTACAGCAATTTTGTGTGCTTTTTGATCAGAAAAAAGAAGCACTTTATCTTGTAATTTTGTTGTGATAATTGGCAAAATCTCAAAAGGTTCGTAAATTTCACCTTTGTCTCTTTCTGAATATCTTCTCACCACATTTTTTGTGATGGTAATGGGTACTTCATCAATCATTAAATTGAAATCAATTTTAGCTGACCTTGGCGTTTCTGGCTTTCCAATTAATAACTGATTTTCAACCGCATACATTCCTAAAGATGCTTTTTCGCGTAACCAATAAGGATCTGAAAATTGAGTTGTCTTAATAGTAATGGTTTCTTTAAAATTGATTTTCTTATTTGTCGTTAGCTCTAATGTTTTCGAAACTGTTTTATTATCAATAGTTGATGTAATTGAAGTCAATTCCATTGGAACGCCACTCCTATTTAGCACTTCAAAATTTATAGCAATGGTAGCATTTGGCGTTGCTGAAGCACTAACTGCAGATGCTTCCAAATACAAACCTGCACAAGCTTCAATAATTTCTTTGAGCTGCTTTTCTTTAATTGCTCGCCAATGTGCATCTTCAATTTTTTGAATCATTTTGTAGGCTTCCAAAAGTCTCGGTAAATGTTTAGAAGGATTTACAAAATCGAAATTTTCTTCAATTTCATATAGAATGTCGCCAATTTCGCCGCCATTTTTTAAACGATTCCAAGTAGTGTTGATTCCAGAAAAAATAGCTGTCTGATCTTTTGGTTTGTCGCCTTTTAAAAACTCAACATACTCCTTTTGACTTCCACGAGTTAACAAACGTCCAAAACCTTGACTTAAATGCTGGCTACTTGCCATAGATGCCAATTCGTTATTAGACAAACCTTTTAAAGGATAATACACACCAACATCAAAAGAAGTCAACTTGCCTTTTGTGGCTTTGTCAAAATCTTCTTGATTTCTATAAAACCAAGAGGAAGTATTAAAAAATAATCTTTTCGGATTCCAAACGCTTGTATATTTTAATTGTTCTGGAAACTGTGTTTTATCGCCCACTTTATCAAAAGCTTCCACACTTAAAATTGCAGAACTTGTATGATGACCGTGCGTAGTTCCAGGCGTTCTATGATTAAATCTATTGATGATTACATCTGGTTTAAAGGTTCTAATTGCCCAAACAACATCACTCAACACTTTTTCTTTGTTCCAGATTTTTAACGTTTCATCTGGATGTTTTGAATAGCCAAAATCGTTCGCTCTGGTAAAAAATTGTTGTCCGCCATCAATTCTTCTTGCAGCTAACAATTCTTGTGTTCTAATAACGCCTAACAGTTCTCTAATTTCTGGACCAATTAAATTCTGACCACCATCTCCTCTTGTCAATGATAAATAGCCGGTTCTGGCCTTTATGTTGTTCGCCAAATATGCAATTAAGCGTGTATTTTCATCATCAGGATGTGCAGCAATGTATAAAGCTGTCCCTAAAAAATTTAGCTTTTGAATTTTTTCGTAAATTTGATTGGTCGTTAATTTTTGAGGTTTTTGAGCAAAAATCGTATTAGAAGTAGCCGATAATAGTAATAGAATTAGTAGAATTCTCTTCATTGTAGTAATTTGATAGTAATTTGTCTGGTCGAGCGTTCCGAAGCTTCGGAAGAGACCTACATATAGCCTCTCATAAACTGCGTTTTTATCTTCAAACTGAAATATATTTCAGTTTTAAATAATGCTCTAGGAGACATTTTTAATTTAAAATAAAAATATCCGTAAAAACAAATGTAGTTTTTTATGCGTCAAAATAGGATTTGTTAACATAATTATAACGTTTTCAAAATCGGCAACAAAATGCTCATAACCTGTTAATAAATTAATTTTTAAAGTCACTTATTAAGATTATATTTGTAAATCAAATTAAGAAAAAACATTACATGAAATTTATTGTATCCAGTTCGCAATTATTAAAACAATTACAAGTTTTAGGCGGCGTTATAAATAGTAATAATACTTTGCCAATTTTAGACAACTTTTTGTTTGAATTGTCTGAAAATCAATTAAAAGTTTCTGCATCAGATTTAGAGACTACAATGAGTTCTGTAGTTGAAGTAGAAAGTGAAAGTGCAGGTGCTATTGCTGTTTCTGCACGTTTATTATTAGATACTTTAAAAACGTTTCCAAATCAGCCTTTAACGTTTAAAACCGAAGGTGACAATACCATAGAAATTAGTTCTGATCAAGGAAAATATGACATGGCATATTTTGGTGGCGATGAATTCCCAAAAGCGGTTTCTTTACCATCTCCAAGTAAAACGGTTGTTCCTGCACATATTTTAGGAACTGCAATTTCAAAAACCATCTTTGCTGCTGGAAACGACGATTTACGTCCAGTAATGAGTGGTGTATTTTTTCAGTTTAGCTCACAAAGTTTAACTTTTGTAGCAACAGATGCGCATAAATTGGTAAAATATTCTAGAACAGATGTTACTGCAGACCAAACGGCAGAATTTATCATGCCTAAGAAACCTTTAAATTTATTAAAAGGAATTTTAGGAGGTTCAGATAGTAATGTAACCATTGAATATAATGATGCAAATGCAAAATTTACGTTTGATAATGTGGTGTTGGTTTGTCGTTTAATTGATGGAAAATACCCGAACTATGAAGCGGTAATTCCAAAAGAAAATCCGAATAAATTAACGGTTGATAGAGCTTCTTTCTTAAATTCAGTAAGACGTGTTTCTATTTTCTCTAGCAAAACAACACACCAAATTCGTTTGAAAATGGCAGGTACAGAACTAAATATTTCTGCGGAAGATTTAGATTTTGCCAACAAAGCAGATGAACGTTTGAGTTGTGATTATCAAGGTGATGACATGCAAATTGGTTTTAACTCTCGTTTTTTAAGCGAAATGTTAAACAATTTAAGTTCTAACGAAGTATTGATTGAGATGTCTTTGCCAAACAGAGCAGGAATTTTAACACCTATTGATGGCACTGACGAAGGTGAACAAGTCACCATGTTAGTGATGCCAGTGATGTTGAATAACTAGCACTCGCAGTGTGCGTTTTGTACTCAAATGATTTGTCTCCTGCTTTTTTTTGACTTTTTTAAAATAAACTCTAACAGGAATCTACAATATATTAAAACCACAATGGTTCTGAAATTGATTCAGAATTAATTGTGGTTTTTTGTTTTCATCTAATGAAGTGATTTAAACTTTTCTAATTGAAGGGAAAAAAGGCATTTTGTAGCCAATTGAGAAAAGTTTAAATCACTTCAATAATTGAAGATTTCTTATCTTTACTAAAATAATACGTTATGAGCACTTTAGAAATTCGAAATGAAATGTTAGAGATTATCCAAAATGAGGATGAAAACTCTTTAAAGAATTTATATCAAATTATAAAACAATACAAACATCAAAAGCAATTAGATAAAATGATTGCAGAAGGTGAAGAAGATATTAAGAATGGAGATGTATATAATTCATCGGAAGTTAAAGCGATGCTAGATAATTGGGTAGATAATGACTAAAACTATTGTTTGGTCAAAAAGAGCCACAAATGATTTGGAAAAAGTGACCAAGTTTAATTTAAAATTATACAATTCTAAAAAAGCTATTGAAATTTCAAAAAAATTAATAGCATCAAAATTAATAGCATCTCCTGAAATTCTTCTAAATTCAAAAATCGATCTTACAAATCATGGACAGATAGATGAATCTTTTAAACATCTAAAAAGAATTTACAGGAGAATTCTAATCAATCAATATAAAATCACCTATCGGATTGGAAAAAATGATATCTATATTGTAAGAGTTTTTGATACAAGACAGCATCCAAATAAGAATAAATAATTTCCTTGGATTTTAATTGTAAATTTTTTCTTTGCTGAGCTTTACTTTTCTTCTATAATTTTTTGAAGTTAAATTTTAAATTGTCAACTCCTAGCACTAAAAATTGTCAACACTTTTTTGACTACTTTTACCTCCATGAATTTCCTAGCTCATTTATACCTTTCACAAAACAATACTGACATTATGATCGGCAATTTTATTGCAGATCATATTAGAGGAAATAATTATGAACGATTTTCTAAAGAGATTCAGCAAGGAATATTTTTACACAGAGAAATAGACACATTTACAGATGCACATGAAATTGTAAGAAAAAGCAAACGTCGTTTGCACAAACGTTACAGACACTATGATGGTGTAATTATCGATATACTGTATGACTATTTCCTAGCCAAGAATTGGGCAACCTATTCTGAAATTCCATTAGCTATATATACAGATGCTATCAATAAATTATTTGATGAGAAATCTCCTGAATTACCTTTAAAATCTCAAAATTTTATCAAATATATGATTGAATATAATATATTATTCAATTATCAATACAAAGAAGGAATTGCCAAAGTTTTAAACGGAATGAACACCAGAACCAAAGGAAAGTCTCAAATGAATTTAGCCATAGAAGATTTAGAAATTTTAGAAGCAGAATTACAGGAAGATTTTACGCTCTTTTTTAAAGATTTAATAGCGTTTTCTAATAGAAAACTAGAAGAATTGGGCGCTTAAGGTTTCTTTTAATATTTAGAAAATTATATATTTAACCCGTTGTGCATTTTGATAAATTCTGTCAATTCGAGTGAATTTCACGATTGAAATAAGTGAAATTTGTATCGAGAATAAGAATTTTCGTTTCTAAACTAGTTCTCGATACGATTTTTTTATCAAAAAATCACTCGAACTGACATTTTGGAATACATTTAGCTCAAAATGCACAACGGGTATATTTAATAATGTTAGCGTTCTGTCAGGTCGAGACTTGAGATAGAAAATTATCAAGCGGTTATAATGACGTAAATTAGTCTATAAATATGTCTGTTCGAGACCCAAGAAAAAATTTTTATCAAGCGGTTGGAATGACGTAATGTCTCCTCGAGCGCAGTCGAGAGGTTTTAATGAGGTCTCGACTGCGCTCGACCAGACATATATTAATAATCTGTAAAACAGTAACTTAAAAGCTACGTCAATGGTAGCGCAGTCGAGAACTATTAATCTACTTGAAATCAGGTAATTATATAAACACGTCAATGGTAGTAATTCCGATTCTTCATAGAAATTGTATCGAGACCACGTACTAATTTATAAAAAAGTTCTCGATACATTTTTTTATTTTCATTGCATTACAATAAAAAAACACTCGAACTGACAAGCTCGAATCGTTGAAGAAAAATAGATTTAAAATTCATTAATATATTAAGACAAAGAAATATAAAACGAACCATATGAAAAAAATCCACCTCCTTATTTTATGTACACTTTTATCAATTTTAAATGCTTGTAAAAAAGAAAAAACCATAGGTGTAATCACAGAAAAAGCCATGGTGGTTTCTGCAAGAGAAGAAGCTTCTAAAATAGGTTCCGATATTTTACAAAAAGGCGGAAATGCCTATGATGCGATGGTTGCAACACATTTGGCTTTGGCAGTGGTATACCCTGTTGCTGGAAATATTGGTGGTGGTGGATTTATGGTGTATAGAAATAATGACGGCACAAAAGGCGCCTTAGATTTTAGAGAAAAAGCACCGATTACTGCGCATAAAGATATGTATCTAGATTCACTTGGTAATGTAATTGAAAATAAAAGCACCTTAGGTGCGCATGCCGTTGGAATTCCAGGTTCTGTAGCGGGTGTTTTTGAAGTGTACGATAAATTCGGAAGTTTGCCTTTTACAGCATTAATTCAGCCTGCGATTGATTTGGCAAGAAACGGAATTACAATCACAAAGAAGCAAGCAAATTCATTAAACAATGCTACTGAAAGGTTCGAAAAAGTAAATACTTATAAAACTGTTTTTGATAAAAAATGGACAGCCGGAGACATTTTAAAACAAGAAGCATTGGCGCAAACTTTAGAACGTATTCGCGATTTTGGGAAAGACGGATTTTACAAAGGTAAAACAGCCGATTTATTCGTAAAGTACGTTACCGAATTAGGGGGGATTATTACGCACGAAGATTTAGAAAAATACCAAGCAATTTGGCGAACACCCATCTCTTTTAATTATAAAGACTATACGATTACTTCTATGACATTGCCTGCAAGCGGAGGCATCTGTTTGGCACAAATGTTAAAATCGATTGCACCTTATGATGTATCAGAAATTGAACACAATTCAACGCAATATGTGCAATTATTAACCGAAGTAGAAAGAAGATCGTATGCAGATAGAGCTAATTATTTAGGAGACATCGATTTTGTAAAAGTTCCTATAGATAGTTTAACAGATCAGAAGTACCTTAACAAAAGAATGGAAAGTTTTTCTTGGGAGAAAGCAACTCCTTCTTCCGAGGTTTCTCACGGAAAAATTTTAGGTTATGAAAGTGATGAAACCACACATTATTCGATCGTAGATCAGTTTGGAAATGCCGTTGCTGTAACCACCACTTTAAATACTGGTTACGGTTCTAAAGTGGTTGTAAAAGGCGCAGGCTTTATTTTAAATAATGAAATGGACGACTTTTCTAGCAAGCCTGGTGTTCCGAATGTGTATGGATTAGTAGGTTCTAAAGCAAATGCAATTGCACCAGAAAAAAGAATGCTAAGTTCCATGACGCCTACAATTGTAGAAAAAGATGGAAAGTTAAAAATGGTTATAGGAACTCCTGGAGGTTCTACCATTATCACATCCGTTTTACAAAATATTTTAAATGTTGTTGAGTATGATATGGGAATGCAAGCATCTGTAGATCAGCCTAGATTTCACCATCAGTGGTTGCCAGATGTGATTCGAATGGAACCCAATGGTTTTACGAAACAAATAAAAAGCAAACTCGAGTCTTTAGGCTATGAAATTTTAGAAAGAAATTCTTTAATTATTGGTCGTGTTGATGCTATTTTAGTGTTACCAAACGGGCAATTAGAAGGGGGTGCCGATAAACGTGGGGATGATGCAGCCGTTGGATTTTGATTTATTATTGCACAGAGATTCACAGCGTTTTTTCGCAGAGAT
>NZ_CANMVP010000035.1 GCF_947501385.1 uncultured Polaribacter sp. | reverse complement strand
TTGTCCTTCAAATTGTTCCATTATCCTAGTTTTATTGACTTAAATATACGGAAATTAAATGACTAACTCAATAAATTAATTTAAAAAAACAAGATCTATTAATGATCGTAATCTCTGTAAAGTTAGAATTATACGTTTATTTTTTTTTTCTTTTCTTTATTAAAAATTCAGCATATTCAAAATCATCAATAACATCTATATCTACAGAATTTAATCTATTCATAATAAAAGCATATGATTTTTCAGAATAATACTTTTTAAATTTCAGAAAAGAAAAATTAAAGACGAATACTGCTCCATTAGGATAGTAGGTAGGAACCTCTTCCTGCCTATTAGCAATTGTATCTTCAAAAATAGAAACAATGCTCCCATCCTCTTTTATATTCTTATGCCATTTTATTGGGTGATTTTCTTTACAGAAACTAATAACTGAATCAGCATTTTTTTTCTTAAAAAGGTCAATTGCTCCATCAATATCCTTAGTTGATCTTAAAGGAGAGGTTGGCTGCAAAATAACAACACTCTCTTCTTGAGTATTATTATCTTTATTTATTTTATCAATTGTATAAATATAATTATCTACTGCTAAAGCAGTATCTGTCGCTAAATGCTCCGGCCTTAAAAAAGGTACTTCTGCCCCAAATTTAATGGCTATTTCAGCAATTTCTTTAGAATCTGTTGAAACGATAACGCGATCAATATTTTTTGATTTTTTTGCTGCTTCTATTGTGTAAGCAATCATAGGTTTACCATCTAATAATTTAATGTTTTTTCCTGGTAATCCTTTTGACCCACCTCTAGCTGGAATAATTGCAATCATATTTAAACTAAATCTTCTTTTTTTAATATATGATCATAACCTAAATCTTTATTCAAGGTTCTACCAACAATAAACTCTATCATCCCTGGGCTAAAACCACCTCCCGGTCTTTTATAATCAAGATCGTCTTCTTGAAGAACATATCCCTTTTTTAAGTCTTTTGTAATAACAATACTTCTTCTAAATTCAGTTTTCTTTTCATCAGACTCTGTTGCCGAAATTCTAAAAGAACCTAAAGCATCAACGATTCTTTGTGAGTTTTCAACAATAGCAGTCATTTCCTCCTTAGTAGCTGATACTTTATGATCCCAACCTTCCATGTTTTTATCTAAAGTAAAATGCTTTTCAAGTAAACAACTTCCTAAACTAATCGCTGCTAAGGGAATTGTAATTCCTAGAGTATGATCAGAAAACCCAATTGGATATTCTGGATAAGTGCTCATCAAAGTTTTTATATTATTTAAGTTTACATCAGTATCTACAGGAGGATAAGTTGCAACACAATGAAGGATAACAATCTCTTTATTCCCTGTATTTTCAATAGTTTTAACAGCTTTATCTATCTCGTATAATTCACTTAAACCAGTAGAGATAATCATAGGTTTATTCTTTTTAGCCAAATACTCCAAAAACGGATAGTTATTCAAATCCATTGAAGCCACCTTAATAAAAGGCGATTCTAATTTATCAATTAAAAAATCTGCTTCCTTTTTATTAAATGGGGTAGAAGAACAATCGATGCCAATACTATCTGCAAATTTCTTCATATCTAACAACCCTTCTTCAGAAATAGAGTACTCATCAACAATTTGTTCCAAAGTATAATCATTTCTATCTCTATAGTCATCTGCTATGAAATAATTATCATCATACTTTTGTCTAGAAAAAATAGAATCTTTAGACCAACTCTGAAATTTCACACAGTCAGCACCAGCCTCTTTAGCTTCAATCATTAACTTTTTAGCCAACTCCATATCTCCATTATGATTGGATCCAAGTTCAGCAATAATATATGGTTTAGAATAATTAAAGACTGTTTTGGTAGTTGTTAATTGTACTTTCATATTTTTTTTTTAGTTTTTATTTTATAATTAGGGATTTCCCACCATAATAAATTAGATTGATTAGTCTTGTCTTTCTCAAAATCTACATTCTCAATATTTACTTCTAAATAATTTATTTCACAAAGCAATTTATCAAAAAAATCACTAATTATTGTCATACATTGATAATGTATTTTTTTAACTTTTATAGCTTTCTTAATTGAATTCATAGAATTATCTCCTAAACCAACGGTATTATCTTGATATTGTCTATAATAAGTTTGCGTTTGGTTTGTATAAACTGCAGTTTTATTTTTAAATAACAACTTTGAAAAAAAATACCAATCTAGAGCAACAAGATTTTTACAAAAATCTAAATCTCCAATAGATTCTGTTCGAACAGCAGTATTTGATAAACCTAAAATATTTTTATTTTTAATAAACTCTAAATTAATTTCGAATAAATCATCAATTCTTTTTGAATAATACGATTTACAATAAATTCCTTTCTTATCAAAAAGTGTTAAGTCATTAACAACTATATCATATTTTTTGAGCAATTTCTTTGATAAAGCAACTCTATTCATTTCAAAATAGTCATCACTATCTCCAAAGATTAAAAACTCATAGTTTAGTTTCATTACTGCTTCAATTCCTGTTTTCCTATTTTGCACGATAGATTTCTCTGAAACAATCTCAATAATATTTATTTGTCTGTATTCTTTGATTAAATCTTTAAAATTTGCCACTCCATCATTAACAACTAATAGGTCAAAATCTTTATCTGTTTGTAACTTTAAAGAATTTAAAAATTCGTCTAAAAACTTAACGGATAAAGGAAAAACTGTTGTCAATAAGACAGTGTTAGATTTCTTCATAGATGTTAAACTAGTCTCAACCATTAGCTTTTTTTTTTGCTGGATTTCCAAAAATAACTGCATTATCAGGAACATCTTTCAAAACAACTGAACCTGCTCCAATAATAGCATTTTTACCTATTTTGAGACCTTGTTTAATAACAGAATTTGCTCCCACAAAAGAACCAGTTCCAACAGTTACACTGCCTGCTAACACAGCTCCAGGAGCTATATGAACTCCCGATTTTATAATACATTCGTGCTCAATAATAGATCCCGTATTTATTATACAACAATCCTCAATTACTGCCAACGGGTTTATTGATACATTTCTAGCAATAAAGTTGCCAGAACCAATACTAATGTTTTTGGAAACAGAAGCAGATGTATGTTGAACATTGATAACTTCAAAACCTTTACGTTTTATTAGTTTAAAAGCCTCAGTTCTCAATTCGTTATTACCCAATCCTAAAATAAAAGAATATCTATTATGCCATCCTTTAAAATGAGCGTCTTTTTCAAATCCTAAATACTCTAGTTTATATGGATTATTGTTTAATTTATTTAATTCTGAGTAATGCTTTAAATTTAAACCGCATGAATCAGCTGCTTCAGCCACTACATAACCATGTCCCGAATATCCGATTAAAACTATTTCTTTATCTGACACTACTTGGTATATTTACAATTCTTTCCTCTAAAAATAATGCGTTTTTTTGCTCGTCTCTTTGACAATCCTTATACATTGGTAATCTATGCATTAATTGCCAAATTGGTCTTGTCATTACATTTGCTCCATTCGTTTTTTCTAGAAATAAATTCCTTTCATCTTTATCGTTTAACTCAACACACATTAACCAATAATTTGCTTTAGAATTTTTATTTTCAGTTCTAAATTTTATTCCTTCACTCTTAAAAAAGTTCATATACTTATTTGCCAGTTTTCTTTTGTTCTCCAAAAAGCTATCTAATTGTTCTAATTGAGCACATGCTAAAGCTGCATTAATATTTGGCATCCTAAAATTATATCCTAGCTCATTATGAACATACTCGTATGAGTGAGGCTGTTTTGCTGTAGTGGTTAAAAATTTCGCTTTCTCTCCAAGCCGTATATTATTGGTTACTATTGCACCACCACCACCACAAGTCACAATTTTATTTCCATTAAAAGAAAATACACCTACTTCTCCAAAGCTTCCTGTAGGTTTTCCTTTATATTCACTTCCTAGAGACTCTGCAGCATCCTCCACTATTGGAATCCTCCATTTTTCGCAAATCGTAATTAGTTCGCTCAAATGCACTGGAAATCCAAACGTATGCATCGGCATACAAGCAGAAATTTTTTTTCCGGATTTTTTATTATAGCATCCGTCTTCTTTTAACTCTCCAAACTCTTCTAAAAAATCATTAACTGCTTTCGGTGACAACCCCATAGTGTCCAAGTCTACATCTAAAAATATTGGACTTGCATTATTATAAGCTATGGCATTGGCAGTGGCTACAAAAGTCAATCCTTGAGTGATTACTTCATCTCCTTTTTTAACACCAACTAATCTTAGACCGACTTGAAGACCTGATGTTCCATTAACTACTGCTGTTGTTTTGGTAGTTTTTGTTATTTTACTCATGAATAGCTCAAAATCATCTACAAAAGAGCCTACGCTAGAAACATAAGTAGAATCTATACAACTGTTAAGGTATTTTTTTTCATTTCCTCTAAAAGTAGGAACATGAAGAGGGATAAATTCTTTAGTATCGAATTCGTTTCTAATAAAGTTTATAATTTTATTATTCATACTACATTTTGCTATCTAAATATTTACCAGTTTCTTTATGTCCAAAATTAGGTATCATTTCATAAAAAAGATTTTTTAACTGGTTTTTATTCCAATAATTATTCAATTTCAATTGAATAATATTGTTCTCAAAATAGTTGAGTTTACCCTCATTATACTCTAATTCATTTTTAATTACTCCTAAATTTTCAAATCGATCCATATCTAAGGTCTCAGAATCTGTATAAAATTCTTCAAAATCTTTTTCACCAGAGGTATCTGATTTTGTAAACAGACACGGCCAACTATTTTCATCATAACTATTCACAAAATAATTTCTTGCTTCATCTTCTGTAGAACAGATAAAAGGTTTATATCCCTTTATTCTTAAAAATTCTATTGCAATGTCAGAAAATGTAGTTAAATGAAGATTTTCGCTTAATTTAGGAAAAAAAACATCTCTATTTTCTCCGAAAACACAAGACATTAAGCACAACTCACCCGATTCCTGAGGAGTAACAAAATATCTCCTAATATCATTTGGGGCAACTATAGGCTGTTTCTTTTCAATTCTTTTATTAAAACCGTGCAACAGAGACCCGTCTGAAAAAGCTACATTAGCAAATCTTGCCATCGAAACTTGAATGTACTCACTTTTTCTATTCACATACATCTCCATTATTCGTTTCGAAGCTCCCATCATATTTACAGGATTAGCGGCTTTGTCTGTTGAAACACAGAAGTATTTCTTGACCCCTTTTTCTATAGATTGTGCTAATGTTTTATCTGTATTAAAGATATTTACATTGATCATTCTCATCAAAGTAAAAGGATCTTCTTCACTTCTAACATGTTTTAATGCTGACAGATTTAATACGTAATCATAATTGCCATCTGACTCAAAAAATGAATCATATTCAATTGAACCTATATCTAATGCAAATGTTTTAAAATCTCCGTCTATATAACCAAAAGAACTTCTTAAGTCTCGAACGAGTTCTACAAGGTTATTTTCACTAATATCAACTACGTGTAATTTTTTAGGATTTCTTTTAAAAATCTCCTTAACTACAGCCTGTCCTATAGACCCTGCTCCTCCTAAAACCAAAAATTTAGAATCACTAACTATTTTTGTTAATTCATGTTGATTATTATCAATATCAACATCAAATAATCTTTTATCCCTACCAATTAATTTCAAGAAATTCATTTTATTCTTTAATTTGATTTATTCGAAATAATTGTTAGTGTAATAACCTCCATCTTTTAAATACTGATCTTTTTTCATCAGTTTCACATCACTTTGCATCATATCTTTAACTAAAGATGCCAAATCGTGCTCTGGAATCCAGCCTAACTTTGTGTTTGCTTTGGTAGGATCTCCAATCAATAAGTCAACTTCTGTCGGTCTAAAATATTTTGGATCTACTGCTAAAACTTCTTTACCAATTTCAAGTTGATATTCTTTATTGCTACAAAGCTTAATATATGCCTTTTCTTTAACTCCTTCTCCTTTAAATTCTAACTCTATTCCTACTTCTGCAAAACTCATTTCTACAAAACCTCTTACTGTTGTTGTTTTTCCTGTAGCAATTACCCAATCTTCCGCTTCTTCTGCTTGTAGAATCATCCACATCATTCTTACGTAATCTTTTGCATGACCCCAATCGCGTTTTGCATCCAAATTACCCAAATAAAATTTATCTTGCAACCCTAACGCTATTCTAGAAGCAGCTCTAGTAATTTTACGGGTTACAAAAGTTTCGCCTCTTAATGGCGATTCGTGGTTAAATAAAATTCCATTACAAGCATACATTCCATAAGCTTCTCTATAGTTTACCGTAATCCAAAAGGCGTACATCTTAGCGACTGCATATGGAGAACGCGGATAAAAAGGTGTTGTTTCCGATTGTGGAACTTCTTGTACTTTACCATATAGTTCAGAAGTTGAAGCTTGATAGATTCTAGTTTTATTTTCTAAACCCAATAAACGAACCGCATCTAAAATACGTAATGTACCTAAACCGTCTGCATTTCCAGTATATTCTGGTGTTTCAAAAGAAACAGCAACATGACTCATTGCTGCTAAATTGTAAATTTCATCTGGCTGAATTTCTTTTATCAAACGGGTGATATTTGTGCTATCTGTCATGTCACCGTAGTGTAAAAAGAAATTTCTGTTATCTACATGAGGATCTTGATATAAATGATCTATTCTATCTGTGTTAAATAACGAAGAACGTCTTTTCATACCATGCACTTGGTATCCCTTCTTTAATAAGAATTCACTTAAGTATGCGCCATCTTGACCTGTTACCCCTGTAATAAATGCTACTTTCATCTTTTTCAATTAGCTTCTAATTTTACTTCTTTTATATTCTCTATATTATTTAAAAACCATCCATATGTTTTCTCAATACCTTCCTGTAATTCTGTTGAATACTGCCAACCTATTGCTGCCATTTTAGAAACATCCATCAACTTCCTCGGTGTTCCATCTGGTTTTGAGGAATCCCAAATAATTTCTCCTTTATGACCAACTACTTTTTGAATTGTTTCTGCCAATTCTTTAATCGTGATATCTTTACCTGAACCAACATTGTATAGATAATCTGGTAACTTATTTTCTAAAGCATAAACTACGGCTTCTGCCATATCATCTACAAACAAAAACTCTCTCATTGGAGTTCCGCTACCCCATAGTTCGACAGGCTCACTATTTAGCTTTGCTTCATGGAATTTACGAAGCATGGCAGGTAATACATGAGATGTTTTTAAATCAAAATTATCATGAGTTCCATATAAATTTGTTGGCATTAAACTAACGTAATCTTTATGATATTGTTTACGTATAGCTTGACAAGCTTTAACTCCTGTAATTTTTGCAATAGCATACCATTCATTGGTAGGCTCTAAGGTATCGGTTAATAAATATTCTTCTTTTAAAGGTTGAGAAGCAAATTTTGGATAAATACAAGAACTCCCTAAAAATATAAACTTTTCAATTCCTGATTTTAATGCATTGTCAACTAAATTATTTTGAATTTGCATGTTTTCCATTAAAAACTGATAAGGAAAATCATTATTTGCTAAAATTCCACCAACTCTTGCTGCAGCATCAATCACTACTTCTAGTTTTTCAGTTTCAAAAAAAGCTTTTACACTTTGTTGATCTTTTAAATCTAATTCAGTGCTAGCTCTACCAATCAAATTTTTATATCCTTTTTCTTTTAAAGCTCGCCAAACAGCAGAGCCAACCATGCCTCTATGACCAGCTATATATATTTTTGATGATTTGTTCATTTATATAATTTCTTATTTTCCAATTTGAAAATATTCAAAACCTTTTTCTTCTAATTTAAAAGCATTATATTGATTTCTACCATCGAAAATAATTGGCTGTTTTAATCGCGTTTTTAACTCCTCGAAATCAGGAGATCTAAATTCTTTCCATTCCGTTAGTAAAATTAAGGCATCAGAATCTTTTAAAACTTCATATTTAGATTCAAAATATTCAATATTCCCTATATCTTTTAAATAAAACTCTTTTGCCTCTTCAACTGCTTTTGGGTCATAAGCTTTTATTTTAGCCCCTCTTTTTATTAATTCTTTAATAACATAAATAGAAGGCGCTTCTCGCATATCATCTGTACCTGGTTTAAAAGCCAAACCCCAAAGGGCAAACGTTTTTCCAATCAAATTCTCTCCAAATCTTTTAATAATTTTATTTGCAATAACTAGCTTTTGAGCATTATTTACGTTTTCGACAGAAGTGATTAAATTAGCTTTGTAACCATTTTCTTCAGCAATTTTCTTAAGCGCTTTTACATCTTTAGGAAAACATGAGCCACCATAACCTGCTCCTGGATAAATAAAGCTATAACCAATCCTTTTATCAGAACCAATCCCTATCCTAACCATGTTAGCATCTGCTCCTACTCTTTCACAGATATTAGCAATCTCATTCATAAATGAGATTTTAGTAGCTAACATGGCATTTGCCGCATATTTTGTCATTTCTGCAGAACGAATATCCATCGTAATAAAACGATCGTGAGTTCTAAAAAAAGGAGAATATAATTGTTTCATTTTTTCAAAGGCATAGTCTGAATCTGCACCAATTACAACCCTATCTGGCTTCATAAAATCATCTATCGCAGCTCCTTCTTTTAAAAACTCTGGATTAGAAACAACGTCAAATTCTAAATCGGATTCTCTCCTATTTAACTCTAATTGAATGGTTGCTTTTACTTTGTCTGCAGTACCAATAGGAACTGTGGATTTATCAACAACTATTAATTTTTTCTGCATTGTTTCACCAATAGATTTTGCTACGGCCAATACATATTGCAAATCTGCAGCACCATCATCTCCCATAGGAGTACCAACTGCAATAAACACTATTTCGGCATCACTTATGGCTTTTGATAAATTTGTAGTGAAAAAAAGGTTTTTATTTTTAATATTTCTTAGAACCATTTGCTCCAGACCTGGCTCAAAAATTGGAATAATACCATTATTAAGTTTTTCAATTTTTTCAGGATCAATATCCACACAGATTATTTTATTTCCCATTTCTGCGAAACAAGTTCCTGATACCAAACCTACATAACCAGATCCTATAACAGCTATATTCATTACTTATCTTTTACTTTTAAATTTTCTTTTTCTTGTACTTCTTTTCTTAAACCACTACTAGAAAAACGATGCTCTCTTTTATTGAAATATAATTCAATGCCTTTTTCTTCACAATATTGTCTTCCAGTAAATTTTTTACTAGCATATTCATCTCCAATAATACGAATATCTATTTTAAACGACTTCAGAATATCTCCTAAATCTTGTTCAGTTGCATAAGGCACAATTTCATCTACATATTTACATCCTTTCAATTGAATATATCTTTCTACAACAGACTGTACAGGTCTATTTTTTTCTGGACGATCTAATGTTGGGTCTGTTTGCAAACCACAGATTAGATAATCACACTGACGTTTTGCATCTTCTAACATTTTAATATGCCCAGCATGCAATAAATCAAATGAACTGAATGTTATTCCAATTTTCATTCTGCAAATATAGTTTAATTATTTACTTAATAAAAGGGTGGTTTTCACCTGTTTTTAGGATTTCTTTATTTCGAATATCATGAACTATTTCTATAGACCTTTTAACGTCCTGAAGTCCAAAACCGTTACCTAAAAGAATTTTTTTATAACTTTTGGTATGCAGTTCTGTAAAACCTTTACTAAATTCTAATTCTTCATCATCTATAGTTATCGACCTATATGTTCTTTGCCCTTTTTCTTTTATTTCTTTTGGCAAATCGTTTTCATCAATAGATAAAAACCATCGAACTCTGGCATTTTCAAACTCTAAATATCCCGCAGCTTTGTTCTTTTCTCTTAAATGCACCATATTCTCTTGAACATTTCCAAAAACCCAAGATAACATATCATAGAAGTGAACCCCTATATTTGTTGCGATTCCGCCAGATTTAGATTCATCGCCTTTCCAAGAAATATCATACCATTTCCCTCTAGAAGTAATATACGTCAAGTCAATGTCGTATTTCTCTTTTTTAATTGATGAATCAACTTTATTTTTGAGCTGAATAATAGACTCATGCAATCTTAGTTGCAAAATCGTATATATATTTCCTTCAGACTCTTTTTCTATCGCTGCCAATGCATCGATATTCCAAGGGTTTAGAACAATGGGTTTTTCACAAATGGCGTGGGCACCTCTTCTCAAAGCCATTCTTATGTGAGAATCATGTAGGTAATTTGGAGTACAAATACTTACATAATCTAAATGAATATTTTGATTTCTCTTTAGTTTTTCGATATGTCTATCAAAACGTTCAAATTCAACAAAAAAATCTGCATTCGGGAAATAGCTATCCATGACCCCAACCGAATCAAACTTATCTAAGGCTGCGATTAAATTATTATTTGTGTCTTTGATAGCTTTTAAATGTCTTGGCGCAATATAACCTGCGGCTCCTATTAATGCAAAGTTTTTCATTTTTTATAATGATTTATTTACTTCATTTGGATTGAAAAAATTCTTAACATCATAGACAACTGAATTTTCTTTTTTAAGCGCTTCTAAGTCTAAATCTTCAAATTCCTTATGAGATACTGTTAGAACGATTGCATCGAATTTTTTATTTGGAATATTTTTCTGAGAATCTAAGTTGTATTCTCTCTTCACCTCATTTGGATTTGCACAAGAATCATAAATGGTAACATCGGTACCAAAATCTATCAATTCATTTACAACATCTACCGCTTTTGTATTCCGAACATCTGGGCAATTTTCTTTAAAAGTGATTCCTAAAACCAAAACCTCAGCCCCTTTTACTTGAACATCTTCTCTGATCATTAGTTTTGCAACTTCAGAGGCTACATATTTACCCATACTATCATTGACCCTTCTTCCAGATAAAATAATTTCAGGATGATAACCAAACTCTTGCGCTTTTTGGGCTAAATAATAAGGATCCACACCAATACAATGTCCGCCCACCAAACCTGGTTTAAAAGGAAGAAAATTCCATTTTGTTCCTGCCGCAGCTAGCACATCTTGCGTATTAATATCCATCAAATTAAAAATCTTAGCCAATTCATTTACAAAGGCAATATTGATATCTCTTTGAGAATTTTCTATCACTTTTGCAGCTTCAGCAACTTTTATAGTTGGAGCAAGATGGGTTCCTGCAGTAATTACAGATTTATACAAATCATCAACCTTAACTCCTGTTTCTAAATTTGAACCAGATGTAACTTTTAAAATTTTATCTACGGTGTGTTTTTTATCTCCTGGATTTATTCTTTCTGGTGAATAGCCCACAAAAAAATCTTTATTAAACTCTAATCCAGATGTTTTTTCTAACACAGGAATACAATCTTCTTCCGTTGCTCCAGGATACACTGTAGACTCATAAATGACAATGTCATTATTTTTAAGCACGCTTCCCACTGTTTCACTTGCTTTAATTAACGGCGTTAAAATTGGTCTGTTATTTTTATCTACAGGTGTAGGAACAGTAACTATATAGTAATTACTATCTTTTATATCTTCAATGGAAGTTGTAAAATACAACCCTTTATCAGCTGTATTTTCTTTTTTTATAACTTTGTTTAAAACAGAGTTTTCAACTTCTAATGTAGCATCTTTTCCTTGTTTTAATTCAAAAACTCTATTTTCATTGATATCAAAACCAACAACAGCGTATTTTGTTGCAAATAATCTCGCTAAAGGCAAACCCACATATCCTAAACCAATAATTGTTATTTTAATATTACTCATTTCTTAGATTTTCCCAATACCATTTTATCGATTCTTTTAATCCTTGCTTCAAAGAGAACTCAGGGTTATAATTTAATTGTTTTGTAGCTTTCCTAATTTCTGCATGTGAATGCGGAATATCACCTAACCTATTTGCTCCATGAATTACCTTGATATCATTAATTTTAGGATTGTATTCTGATAGAAACTCTTTCAAGTATAAAACTAAATCGTTCAACGTATTCCGATCTCCAAAAGCAGCATTATATACAGTATTTACTGCACTTTTTTCAGCAATTAAACTCAATAAATTAATTTGAATAACATTATCAATATATGTGAAATCCCTTGAATTGAGTCCGTCTCCATTAATAGTTGGAGCTTCTAAATTCATTAATTGGTTGATAAATTTAGGTATTACTGCAGCATACGCACCGTTAGGGTCTTGTTTTTTACCAAAAACATTAAAATAACGAAGTCCAATTGTTTCTAAATCATAAGTTTTTGAAAATACATCCGCATACAATTCGTTTACATATTTTGTAACTGCGTAAGGTGAAAGTGGTTTCCCTATCTTCTCTTCTACCTTTGGAAGTGATTCCGAATCACCATAAGTTGAAGAACTTGCGGCATACACAAAACGTTTTATATGATTGTCTCTAGAAGCAACTAACATATTTAAAAATCCACCAACGTTTACCTCGTTTGAAGTAATAGGATCATTGATAGATCTGGGAACAGAGCCCAAAGCTGCTTGATGTAAAACAAAATCTACATTTTTAGTAGCTTTTAAGCAATCTTTTAGGTTTCGAATATCACCTTCAATTAAAGTAAAATTAGAATCCGTAAGAAAAGAGTTTATATTTTCTTTTTTTCCTGTTGAAAAATCATCTAAACAAACAACCTTATTATTTCTATCAAGCAAAGCTTCACAAAGGTTAGCACCTATAAAGCCAGCGCCTCCAGTTACGAGTATTGTTTTATTTGATAAATTAATATTCATTTTAAATGCTAATGTGTATCTATTTAAAGCTCGCAAAGCTACAAAAACCTTTTTGTTAAATCATGACTCCTAAAAAGTTCTAAATAAAGGTATTTCGTTTTTTATCAAAATTATAAATTGATTATAACTTTCCTATTTGGAAATATTCAAAACCATTTTCCTCTAATTTAAAAGCATTGTATTGATTTCTACCATCAAAGATTATAGGACTTTTTAATGTATTTTTTAATTCTTCAAAATCTGGAGATCTAAATTCTTTCCATTCTGTAAGCAATATCAATGCATCAGCATCTTTTAAAACCTCATATTTAGATTCAAAAAAATCAAGATTTGATATATCTTTTAGATAAAAACTCTTTGCTTCATCTATAGCCTTAGGATCATAAGCTTTAACTTTAGCACCTCTTTTTATCAACTCTTTTATAACGTAAATAGAAGATGCTTCTCTCATATCATCTGTCCCTGGTTTGTATGCTAAACCCCAAATAGCAAATGTTTTGCCCTCTAAGTTTTCACCAAATCTTTTAACTATCTTATTTGCAATTACTAATTTTTGGGCATCGTTTACATTTTCTACAGCATGTATTAAATGAGCATTATAACCATTTTCTTCAGCAACTTTCTTTAAGGCTTTTAAGTCCTTTGGAAAACATGAGCCGCCATAACCTACTCCTGGATAAATAAAACTATAACCTATTCTTTTGTCAGAACCAATTCCTATTCTAACCTGATTTGCATCAGCTCCAACTACTTCACAAATATTTGCAATTTCATTCATAAACGAAATTTTAGTAGCCAACATTGCATTTGCTGCGTACTTTGTCATTTCTGCAGATCGAATGTCCATAGTAATAAAGCGATCATGAGTTCTAAAAAAAGGTGAGTATAATTGTTTCATCTTATCCACAGCATATTCTGAGTCTGCTCCAATAACAATTCTATCTGGCTTCATAAAATCCTCTATTGCAGCTCCTTCTTTTAAAAATTCTGGATTGGAAACAACATCAAATTCTAAACTAGATTCTCTACTATTTAATTCCGTTTGAATAGTTTTTCTTACGCTATCTGCAGTTCCAACAGGAACCGTTGATTTATTGACAACTATTAATCTTTTCTGCATGGTTTCACCTATCGATTTAGCAACCGATAAAACGTATTTTAAATCTGCAGAGCCATCGGCTCCCATAGGCGTACCTACTGCAATAAATACGATTTCGGCATTACTTATGCCTTTTGATAAATCTGTAGTAAAATAAAGATTTTTATTCTTACTATTTTTAAGAAGCATTTGTTCTAAACCAGGCTCGTAAATTGGGATAACACCGTTGTTTAGCTGATCAATTTTTACTGCATCTATATCAACACAGGTTACATTATTGCCCATTTCTGCAAAACAGACTCCAGAAACCAATCCAACATACCCAGAACCTATTACGGCTATATTCATTATTAACTTTTAAAATTAAAAAACGAAGGTACAAAAATCGACAAGAAAATAATTTATTATAAGAATCTTAAAACAAAAAAATCCTGATGAAAATTCATCAGGATTGTAATTGATGTGGGCAATGAGGGATTCGAACCCCCGACCCTCTCGGTGTAAACGAGATGCTCTGAACCAACTGAGCTAATTGCCCTTAGCGGGTGCAAATATAACATAGAATTTTATATCTCCAAAATAAAAATCATTTTTATTTTAAATTATCTCTGCCACCACAAATGTACTTCCTCCAACAAAAATGATATCTTCTTGATTTGCATTCAGTAACGCATTTTTTAACGCCAATTTTACGGACGCATATTTTCTTCCAATGATTTTGAATTCTTTTGCTTTTTGTTGCAAAACTACCTCCGAAAGTCCTCTTGGTACGTCTGGTTTGCAAAAATAATAAACCGCTTCTTGTGGAAATAACGGTACTATCTCTTCTATTTTCTTATCGGAAACAACTCCTAAAACAATATGTAATTGTGAATAAACTTGATTTTTTAGTTGATTTAATACAATTTTTAGTCCTTCTTTATTATGAGCAGTATCGCAAATTACTTTCGGTTTTTCTTGTAATATTTGCCACCTTCCTTTTAAATTGGTGTTTTTTACCACATTTAACAATCCTTTTTTTATATTTTCTTCTGAAACCTGAAATTCTTTTAAACTTTTAATAGCAGCAACTGCAGTTTTTGAATTTGATTTCTGATAGTCGCCTAACAAATCGGTTTGATACATTTTAGTGTCATCTGAAGCAAAGGAGATTTCTGAATTGGTTTCATTTGCTTTCCCGATAAAAACTGATTTTACAGCCGCTTGTTCTTCACCGATAATAACCGGAATAATTTCTTTGATAATCCCTGCTTTTTCAAATGCTATTTCTGCCAATGTTTCTCCTAAAAATTGCGTGTGATCTAAACCTATATTCGTAATCACAGAAACTTCTGGTATAATGATATTTGTAGAATCTAATCTTCCACCTAAACCAACTTCAATGATTGCAATATCTACTTTTTCAGCAGCAAAATAGTCGAAAGCCAAACCAACAGTCATCTCAAAAAAAGATAATTTCTGACTTTCCAAAAATGCTTTGTGTTTATGTATAAATGAAGTAATTTTTCTTTTCGGAATTTCCTTACCATTAATTCGTATCCTTTCTGTAAAGCTTTTTAAATGTGGTGAAGTGTACAAACCCACGTTATAGCCTGCTTCTTGTAAAATAGAGGCTAGTATATGACTGGTGGAACCTTTTCCGTTTGTACCTCCTACATGAATGGATTTAAATTTCTTTTCTGGAAAGTTAAGCTCTTTTGAAAACGCTAAAATATTGGTTAAATCTTTTTTGAATGCAGTTTTACCCTCTCGTTGATACATTGGTAATTGGGCAAACATCCAATTTAGAGTCTGTTGGTAGGTCATTAATCTAAAAAATTTCAAGTATATGCTTCGACAAGCTCAGCATGACATTGTTAAGAACAAATGTAAGTGATTATTTAGACAAAGAAAACTTATAAATGATTGTTCCTGTTTGTATTTTTGGCGCATCATTGTCAGAATTCCAAGTTGTTCTTAAAGCGGCTTCTTTTGCGGGTTTTAATAAACAAGCTGCTGTATTTGTAGTTCCTTTTACTCCAGGAATTGCACTGATTACTTTTCCGCTTTTATCTACCGTAATTTTAACAACAACAATACCTTCTTCTTGGCAATCTGGCTGTTCTTTGGGCTTTGACAATGCTTTTCTTCCAGCAAGATTGTAATTTCCTCCTGAACCATTACCTGTATTTCCGTAGTATTTAGATGAATTTGAATCTCCATCTTTTTTTCCCTTTACGCCTTCAATGGTATCATCTCCTTCTCCTTTTGGCTCGCCATCTTCCGCATTTCCATTCAATAATTTATTTAGAGCATCTTGATTTTCTTTAGATGGTTTTGCCTTTGGCTTTTCTTTCGGAATCTCCTTTTTCACAACCTCTTTTATAGGTTCTACCTTTTTTTCTTGTATTTTTTCTACAACAGGAACATCTTTTGAAGTATCTTTTGTAATAATTTCTTCTTTGATAATTTCCTTTGGAGTCTCTTTTACTTCTTCAACAACAGCTTCTTTTTTTACGACTTTTTTGGGTGCTGTTTTTTTTGAATTTACAACAGGTTCTCCACTACCAACATTGGTGTTTCCAAAATTGATTGCCAAACCATATTCTTCTGGCGGATCTAAATACCGCATTCCATAATTGAAAATAACAAATACCAATAACAACAAAATTATTGCTGTTACTATTGCTGATTTTCGTTTATGTTTTGTTTCTAATATTTTCATTTATTTTTCAATGGGTTGAAACCCATTGCTATTCAAAATTATATGGGTTGAAACCCATTGTTATTTACCTTTTACAGCTAAGATCATTTTTAATTTGTTCTTATTGGCAATGTCTATTACTTGCATCACATTTTTATAAGGTACCTCTTGATCGCCACGAATAATAATCGTTTTTTGCTTATCTGCACCAATACTTTTTAAAATTTCACTTTCTAAATTAGAGGAACTTACTTTTGTTTTATCAATGTAAAAAAGTGAATTACTTGTAATTGTAATCGCTACAGACTTGCTGTTTTCTGTTTTTCCACCTGCTTTTGGCAATAAAACATCAATAGCACTTACGGTAACTAATGTTGATGTTAGCATAAAAAATATCAACAATAAAAAAACAATATCTGTCATTGAAGACATATTGAATGTTGGGTCTACTTTATTTCTTCCTCGTAAATTCATGCGATATATTCAATATTTAGTATTCAGTATTCAAATCTTTTTCCAGGGGGTTGAAACCCCTTGTTATACTGGTTCGTTTAATAAATCTAAAAACTCAACAGATTTGGCTTCCATTTGATACACCACTTTGTCTGTTCTAACTACCAGGTGATTATACGTGATATACGCAATAATTCCTACAATTAAACCTGCAACCGTGGTTGTCATTGCGGTATACAATCCGTCAGAAAGCATTTTAATGTCTATTTGACCGCCCGCATTTGCTATTGCATGAATTGCAACAATCATTCCAATTACTGTTCCTAAAAACCCAATCATTGGCGCCACACCAGCAATTGTAGCCAAAACACTTACATTTTTTTCTAATTGATATACCTCTAACTTTCCTGCTGTTTCTATAGCAGTATTAATATCTTCTAGAGGTTTCCCTATTCTTGAAATTCCTTTACCAATTAACCTTGCCGTAGGTGTATTTTTACTTTTACAAAGCGCATCTGCAGCTTCTAATTTCCCATTAGAAACATAGTCTTTTATTTGATTCATAAAATTTTCATCAATTTTAGAAGCGGATTTTATGGCAAAAAAGCGTTCAAAATAAATGTACAAGGCTACCGCTAATAAAACGAATAAAATTGCAATTATAATTTGCCCACCTAAACCACCATCCATAATTAATTTATAGATAGACAATGTTTTTTCTTCGGAAACTGTTTCTTCTAACAACGCTTTATTTTCTTGAAAATATGACAACATTTATGATTGTTTTTATGTTCTTACTTACTAACGAGGATTCTTTTTGAAAATTGTTTCAAAAATAGATCGTCAAATTTATTATCAAAAAAAATGCCATTTCAAGTAAATCCTGAAATGACATTTTACTATTTATTTATAGGTATTAAAATAAGGTTCTTGTCACCATAAAAGCAGCAGAACCTACTATAAAACCAATTAATGCCAACCAAGATATTTTTTTAAAATACCAAAAGAAATCTATTTTTTCCATTCCCATTGCTACCACTCCGGCCGCAGATCCAATAATTAACATAGAACCTCCTGTACCCGCAGAAAAAGCGATAAAGTGCCATAATTCATTATCTATTGGTTCAGAAAACATTCCTAAACTTGCCGCAACCAAAGGAACATTGTCTATAATAGCAGAACCCACTCCTAGTAACATCACTACTAAATCAGATACGCCTCCAGCTCCGGCTGTGTGCATTTCTGTACCCATCATAGGAATCGTTTCTTGCAATGTAGATGCAAAATTAAATAAAATCCCTAAGGATTCTAATGCAGCAACCGCCATTAAAATTCCCAAGAAAAACAAAATACTTGGCATTTCAATTTTAGATAATGAGGCATGTACAGGACTATGATGAGCTCCCATAGCGTGTTCCTCTGCTTCTTCTCCCTCTATACTTGATATAGAAAATTTTGAATTACTATAAATTTCTGCAAATGTTGCAACAACTGCTAATGACAGCATCATACCTACATAAGGTGGTAAATGTGTGATGGTTTTAAAGATTGGCACAAAAACAATTGCTCCTAATCCTAAATACAACATTCTTCCACTATGCGGACTTTTTGGCTTTTCAACTTCATCTTCATCAAAATCTATTTCTCCTTTAAATGCTGGTAAAAATGAAGCAATAAAAGAAGGAACAATCATACATAATAAAGAAGGTAACAAAAGGTATTCTATCAATTTTAAGGTTGTTACTTTTTTACCAATCCAAAGCATTGTAGTGGTTACATCTCCAATGGGTGACCAAGCACCACCCGCATTTGCAGCAATAATAATCAAACCTGCAAACCAAATTCTTTCATCTCTACTTTTAACAATTTTCTGTAAAATAGAAATTAGTACAATTGTTGCAGTAAGGTTGTCTATAATTGCTGATAAAATAAAAGCTAAAATCGAAAAAATCCAAAGAATACTCTTCTTCTTTTTTGTTTTTATAAAACTCTTAATCGTTGAAAATCCATCGAAATAATCAATGATTTCAACAATAGTCATCGCACCTAAAAGAAACACTAAAATTTCAGCTGTTTTTCCTAAATGATGCAATAAAGTCTCTTCAACCAAATGTAATTTATCCTCATGTCCTAAACCACCAAAACCATCTACTAAGGCATGTTTACTTGAATCAAACCATGTTGTAAAATGGTCTACACCAAGTGCAACCAATGCCCAACAAACGGCCATCATAATTAAAGCTGGTATCAGCTTGTCTAGTTTAATATTGTGTTCTAGCGTAATGGCCAAATACCCCATTACAAATACGATGATAATTACTGATTCCATGCTTTAAATTTAATTTATATTAATTCTTTTAATGCTATTTCAAATGCTGTCGAGCAAATTTTTGTTTTTGATGCACTTTTATTAAAAGTTCTTTGCAATGCTTTTTTAATCACATTAGAAGTATCATCAAAAATGGCTTTGTCTTGCATTGGCAATGTTACTCTTGCCTCCATTAAATAGGCAAAAACTCTGGCAATACCACAATTTGAGATAAAATCTGGCAGCAAACTTACATGATTATCTGTATATTCCATAATAGGTCCAAAGAAAATTTCTTTATCCGCAAAAGGAACGTTTGCTCCTGGAGAAATCACCTCTAAACCTGTTGCTATCATTTGTTGAACTTGATCTTGAGAAACCAATCTTGAAGCTGCAGCAGGAACAAAAATTTCTGCGGGTACACTCCAAATTTTCTCATTTATTTCTGTAAAAGGAATCATGTTTTTTGAAACTAATTGATTTCCATCTTTTGATAAAAATAAATTCGTCATCTCATTGACTGTAAATCCTTTTTCGTTGATTACGCCTCCTTGTCTGTCTATAATACCCACAACCTTTGCGCCCAATTGCGTAAGATAATAAGCTGCGGCAGCACCCACATTTCCAAATCCTTGAACAATCGCTCTTTTTCCTTCAATTTTACCTCCGTAAATATTGTAATAATGTTTAACAGCTTCTGCAACACCATAACCAGTTAACATATCTGCAACTGTATATTTTCTCGATAAATCTGGAGAAAATTGTTTGTCTTCTATAACTTTGATTACGCCTAAACGTAATTGACCAATTCTATTGATTTTATCTGCTTCGGTTGGTTTAAAATGTCCGTTAAAAATTCCTTCTTGTGGATGCCAAACACCACAATCTTCTGTAATTGGAATTACATCTTTATCTGCATCTACGTTTAAATCGCCGCCAGTACCGTAATAATGTTTTAAAAGTGGTGTAACTGCTTTGTACCAACGCTCTAAAACGCCTCTTTTTCTTGGGTCGTTTGGATCGAAATTAATTCCAGATTTTGCACCCCCAATTGCGGGCCCAGAAACTGTAAATTTCACTTCCATTGTTTTTGCCAAAGACATTACCTCGTTTTGGTCAAGACCTTTTCTCATTCTAGTTCCGCCACCTGCAGCACCACCTCTTAAAGAGTTTATCACCGTCCATCCTTCTGCTTCTGTTTCTGCATCTTTCCAATGAAAAACGATTTCTGGTTGCTTGTTTTCGTATCTCTTTAATAATTCTTTCATTTTATTTATTTGTAAATTTTCAACTTAAATTCTAGACTTTTCAATGCACTTATTTTCAACATTATTATTAATTAGAGAAGTTAAAGTTGATTCATTTCTTAAAATATTTTGAGAGTTATTATTGATAGATACTGTGTGCTACAAACTTAATGTAAAAAATACAATTGTTAAAATTTTTTAATTTAAAACCTAGGCCATAAAAATAACGCCCGAAGAATGGTTTTCACTAGCGCCAGTGACGCTTTGTAAGCAATTTATTTGATTGTTTATTTTCAACAATCCCAAAAATGCAAAAATTAAAGCTTCCTTATAGTTGATCAACTCATCAGAAGGTTGTTCAACTTTAACATTTGAGCACTGTTTTATTCGTGCCATTAAAAAAGTATTAAAGGTACCTCCGCCAGTAATTAAAACCACATTAGAATTTTTTATAATTTCTGAAATTTGAATTGCAATATGTTCTACAAAGGTTCTTAAAATTGAAGGAATAATTGTTTCAAATGCATCAATTAAAGGAAATATTTCTTGTTGCACCCACTCTAATCCTAAAGACTTCGGAGCTTCTTTTTTATAAAACTCCAGAGCGTTCAGTTTTTCTAAAAGTTGAGGATTAATTTCTCCTGAAGCAGCTACTTTTCCAGAGGCATCAAATTCTAAACCTATTTTCTGAGCATAATGATTTAACACAATATTTACAGGACAAATATCGAAAGCAATTCTCTGATCATCTTTTTCGAAGGAAACATTAGAGAATCCTCCTAAATTCAAACAAAAATCATATTCAGAAAACAACAATTTATCACCAATGGGAACTAAAGGTGCTCCTTGACCGCCTAAATTCACGTCTTGCGTTCTAAAGTCGCAAACCACTTTTTGTTTTGTGATTTTGGCAATTTCTTCACCAGAACCGATTTGTAAAGTAATCCCTTTTTCTGGTTGATGCAATATGGTATGTCCGTGAGATGCAATAAAATCAACCACTTCAATTTTAAAATTAGCAATAAAATTGTTAACTACACCTCCTAGAAACTGTCCATAAGTAGCATCTAGATTTTCTAATTCTTTACTAGAATAATGAATGGCATTTTGCAATAGTTGCTTCCACTCTTTATTATATGGAATAGTTTGTGAATGTAGAATTTTAAAATTTTGATATTCATTTTGATCAAACTTTACATAGACCAAATCGATTCCATCCAAAGAGGTACCAGACATTAAACCAACAACAAAAGTTTCTGCTATATTCATATCAGTAAAAATAATAAAAGTCTATTGAAAATATGTTACGAAATCGATATCTTTGCAGTCGAAAATTACGAATACTTCAAAAAAATATAGAAAATGGACTTTAGTTTAACAGAAGAACACATCATGATACGAGATGCAGCAAGAGATTTTGCGCAGACCGAATTATTACCTGGTGTTATTGAAAGAGATCATAAACAAGAATTCTCGAATGAATTGGTCAGAAAAATGGGCGATTTAGGGTTTATGGGAATTATGGTAGCCCCAAAATATGGAGGAAGTGGAATGGACGCTATCTCTTACGTATTAATTATGGAAGAATTGTCTAAAATAGATGCTTCTGCCTCTGTAATAGTCTCTGTAAACAATTCTTTGGTTTGTTATGGTCTAGAATCTTATGGAAATGAAGAACAAAAACAAAAATACTTAAGAAAACTAGCTACGGGAGAATTTGTAGGCGCATTCTGTTTAAGTGAGCCAGAAGCAGGTTCTGACGCAACTTCTCAAGCTACAACTGCAGAAGACAAAGGCGATCATTATATAATTAACGGAACAAAAAACTGGATTACAAGTGGTGGACGTGCAGATGTTTACTTAGTAATTGCACAAACAGATAGAGAAAAAGGTCATAAAGGAATCAATGCTTTTATTGTCGAAAAAGGAGCAGAAGGCTTCCATGTAGGTCCAAAAGAAGATAAATTAGGTATTCGTGGGTCAGACACACACACCCTGCAATTTAACGATGTAAAAGTACCAAAAGAAAATAGAATTGGTAAAGATGGCTTTGGTTTTAAATTTGCTATGAAAACACTTTCTGGTGGTCGAATTGGTATTGCTGCACAAGCTTTAGGAATTGCTGCTGGTGGTTATGAGTTGGCCTTAAAATACTCAAAAGAACGCAAATCTTTTGGTACAGAAATCTGTAACCATCAAGCAATTGCGTTTAAATTGGCAGATATGTATACAGAGATTGAAGCGGCAAGAATGTTGGTTATGAAAGCTGCTTGGGATAAGGATCAAGGAAACAATTACGACATGTCTTCGGCAATGGCAAAGTTATATGCATCTAAAGTTGCTATGGAACAAACGGTGGAAGCTGTTCAAATTCACGGTGGAAACGGTTTTGTAAAAGATTACCACGTAGAGCGTTTAATGCGAGATGCTAAAATTACGCAGATTTATGAAGGAACTTCAGAAATTCAGAAAATTGTAATTTCTAGAGGCGTTATCAAAGGATAATTTTATCTGTTTGAGAACCCTCAAAGGGTTTGAAACCCTTTGAGAGTTAAAATGTTTAAAATTAACTTTATCAGCCCCTTCAGGCTTTAAAAACCTGAAGGGGCTTTGTCATATATTCAATTCAATAGCATACAATTGCAAACCAGATGCAGGCGCAATATTCCTTAAAAATTTTTGATCGTTATCTTCTTGTAAAGAAATTCTAATAAAATTTAAATCAAGATTTCCTTTTCCAACTTCAAACAAGGTTGCCATCATCAAACGTATTTGATAACGCAAAAAACCCTTTCCTTTCACTTTTAGTATATAAGATTTCTCAGGAAAAAAACTAGCAGTAAGTATCGTGTTCTCTACAATTTCGCAAGTATCAATTACTCTTTTAAAAACTGTATGCTCAGAGGGTTTTGTACAATATTTATGAAAAAAATGTTCTCCTTCAAATAATTTTGCAGCGGTTTTCATCATTTCAATATCTAAATCCTGATCAATATTCACCAAAAAAGGAGCTGCAAAAGGATGATTTTTAGCGCCAAAAGAAAAATAATAATGGTATTCTTTTATTTTAGAAGCTTTTATAATATTAAAACCCGTGTCCACTCTTTGGATTGAAACCGCTCTAAAATCAGGAGAAAAATTAGAATTTAAAGATTTCATAAAAAAAACTTCGTCAATTTCAGAATTCCTAAATAACTGTAAATAGTACGAATTTGCAGATACTTTCGCATCGGTTCTTCCGATACCTAAGGTTTTATAGTCTGTATCCTCAAAAACAAAAGACAACGATTTATCAACCATGTCATGCAATGTCTTCGCATTTGTTTGTTTTTGCCATCCAGAAAAACGAAAACCTAAAAATTCTAAACAAACTACGTAAGAAATTGAATATTTCATAGGTGCTAAAGTACAATAATTACATTTTTTTTTACAAAAAGTGCATTTTTATGAATATCTCAAAATTATATACTTCTTTTTTACGAACCTAACATTTTGCACCCTTGAAAAACAAAAAAATATACTTATCTCAATTTATACCCCTTTTTTTTGAGGGCATGAACCAAAAATACAACGTTTTTCAAAAACATACCCCTTGTTTGTTTAAATTTAATCTATACATTTGACCCGAGTTCATTAACAGATAATTAACAACTAAAAGAACACTCATTATGAAAAAATTAATTCTATCATTACTATTTGTATCAAGTTTAATAGTAAATGCTCAAGAAAACAAAGGAACTTTCACTGTAAGCGGAAGTGTAGACGTGTATCATACAAGTAATCTAAAAAGTGGTTCACCTGGTTCAGTAGGTATATTGTATGGTGGCAGTGCCGTTGCAAATGGTTTTGGTTTAGGTATGGCAAATACCATCTTTTCTTATGAAAAAGGAAAAGCTGGGGTGGTTGCAGATTTAGCATACGGACCAAGAGCAAATGCAGCAAATGCTTATGAAGGAGCTATCAATCAATTATATGCTTACTACAACGCTTCAGATAAAGTAACCTTAACTTTAGGACAGTTCAATACTTGGTATGGCTATGAAGTAATTTCTCCAGCAGGAAACTTTAATTATTCCGTTTCTTACTTATTTAATGCAGGTCCTTTTTCACATACTGGTTTAAAATTAGACTATGCTGCAACCGAAGATTTATCTTTTATGTTTGCGGTAACAAACCCTCATGGTTTAGTATCGGGAGCAAACCCAAGTAACGATTATCAATTAGGTTTTCAAACAGGTTATAAAGGTCAATTTTTTAATTTAGCGTATGGTGCAGACGGTTTCGGATTTACGGATGTGTTATATTTAGATTATACTGGTGGTTTCGATCTATCAGCATCATTCTTTTTAGGAATTAATGCTGCCTATTCAAATTCTAGCGATGCAGATGCTGGTTACCGAGGTGCTGCACTTTACTTACAAAACACATTTTCTGATACATTTTCTTTAGGGTTAAGACCAGAATACTTCCAAACAACTGCTGCTGCAGGAGATGAAAGTGTAACTGCTTTTACATTGACAGGAAACTTATCATTAACAGAAAGTTTAACAATTATTCCTGAAATAAGATATGATACTTCTGACGATATGATCATCCCTGGGTTTATGGGAACAGAAAAAAATATGACGGGAGCAACTTTAGCTGCGGTATATTCTTTCTAAAAAAAATCAAATCACTAAAATTATATAATTATGAGTCTATTCTTAACTATTTTTCAAGACGCTCCAGCAACAGAGATTACAAAAGCTGTTGAACAAATCAATGGAGATATGGGAATGCTATGGATGCTAATTGCTGGTATCTTAGTTTTCTTAATGCAAGCAGGTTTTACTTTAGTAGAATCTGGAATGACAAGATCTAAAAATGCGGTAAACATCGCAATGAAAAACTTACTAGACATCTGTGTAGGATCATTAACATTTTGGTTGGTAGGATACTCTTTAATGTACGGAGATACGTCTAACGGATGGTTTTTTTGGAGTGGCTTACTGCAAGGTGAAGGCGCCGATTTATTTTTCCAAACCATGTTTGCTGCAACAGCTGCAACCATTGTATCTGGAGCAATTGCGGGTAGAACAAAATACTCAACCTATATCATATTTTCAATTGTAATGACCGCTATTATCTACCCTATTTCTGGTGGATGGCAATGGCAAGGTGGCGGTTGGCTAACAGATATGGGCTTTATTGATTTTGCAGGTTCTTCAATTGTACACTCTGTAGGTGGTTGGGCTGCTTTGGTAGCTGCATTTATGGTAGGACCAAGAATTGGGAAATATGTAAATGGTAAAGTATTGCCGATTCCAGGACACAATCAAGTGTTAGCAACCTTAGGAGTTTTTATCCTTTGGTTTGGATGGTTTGGTTTTAATGGTGGCTCTCAATTAGCTTGGGGTGGAGCTGACGCAACTGCTGCTTCTAATGTAGTTTTAATTACAAATTTAGCGGCTGCTGCAGGTGGACTTGGAGCCTTAATTACAACTTGGATTTGGTACGGAAAACCAAATTTAGGACAAACTTTAAACGGTGTTTTAGCAGGTTTGGTGAGTATTACAGCGGGTTGTGGAAACATGAGTCCGAGTGGTGCTGTTTTAGCAGGTTTAATTGGAGGTATTATTGTTGTATTCTCTATTGAATTTATAGAAAAGAAATTAAAAATTGATGATGCCATTGGTGCAGCTTCAGTACATGGTGTTGCGGGTGCTTGGGGAACTTTAGTAATAGGTCTTTGGGGTATAGATGGTGATACTGGCATTGGATTGTTCAATGGTGGTGGTGCTTCTCAACTAGGTACGCAAGCAATTGGAGTTTTAGCTTATGCTGTTTGGGCTGTAGCTTTATCTTTTATTGTTTTAGGGATTTTAAAAGCAACCATGGGATTGCGTGTATCTAAAGAAGTAGAAATAGAAGGTTTAGATATTTCTGAACACGGTTCTATTGCCTACCCAGGAAAAAGAGTTAGAGAATTTGAAGACGATAAATAATCTTATGTATCCATAGTTCATACTTAAATCACACAACTGTAAAGTTGTGTGATTTTTTTGAGAAATACTATTTTCTTATTTTTCGAGAAATTTTAATACTAACAAATTCAAATAATTTTTACCATGAAAAAAATAGAAGCAATTATCAGAAAATCAAAATATAGAGCTGTAAAAGAAGCTCTGCATGAAATTGGTGTAAACTTTTTTTCTTACTGGGATGTTACGGGGCTAGGAAACGAGAAAGAAGGCCATGTGTACAGAGGCATCAGTTATAGTACCAGCGATATTCAAAGAAGATATATTTCTATAGTTGTAAATGACGATTTTGAAGACATTACTATCAAAACAATTCTTGAGTCTGGAAGTACTGGTGAAGTTGGTGATGGGAAAATTTTTGTAAGCGACATTAAAGAAGCCTATAGAATTAGAACAGGAGAAAAAGGAGGCAAAACAATCAACTAATCAACGATTAAAATATATTATGGAGTCACAAATAACAAATAACGTATGGATGATGATCTGTACAGCGCTAGTTTTCTTTATGCATCTTGGTTTTGCATTTTTAGAAATTGGTTTGACAAGGCAAAAAAACACAATCAATATTTTATTTAAAAACATCTTTATTATAACAGTTGGTTTGCTGTTATATGCGTTAATCGGTTTTAATTTAATGTACCCAACTTGGGGCGCAAATTCTACGGGTTATTTAGGAGATTTTATCTTCGGTATTTCTGCACCTTTAAAAGATGGAGTTTTAGATTTATCTTATAATGAAGGGTACACCTATTGGACAGATTTCCTCTTTCAAGGAATGTTTGCTGCAACAGCTGCAACCATAGTTTCAGGAGCAGTTGCTGAAAGAATGAAAATTGGTCCGTTTATGATTTTTACAATCTTATACGTTGGTTTCGTGTACCCAATTGCAGGTTCTTGGAAATGGGGTGGCGGATTTTTACAAAAATTAGAAACTCCTTTCTATGATTTTGCTGGTTCTACACTAGTGCATTCTGTGGGTGGTTGGGCAGCTTTAGTAGCTGTTTGTTTATTAGGTTCTAGAATAGGGAAATTTAAAAATGGGAAAATTCAAGCTATTCCTGGACATAACATTCCGATAGCTACAGCTGGAGTTTTAATTCTTTGGTTAGGTTGGTTTGGTTTTAATGGCGGTTCTGTTTTATCTGCAGACCCAGGTTTAACCTCTCTAACTTTAGTTACTACTTGCCTAGCTGCTGCTGCAGGTGGTGTTACTGCTGCATTCGTTTCTACAATGATGTTTAAAAACTTAGATTTAACAATGTTTTTGAATGGAATTTTAGGCGGTTTAGTTGGTATTACTGCGGGTGCAGATCAAATGTCTCCAATGGACGCTGTTTTAATTGGAGGTATTGCTGGTGTGCTAATTGTTTTTGCTGTTAGTTTAATTGATAAACTAAAACTAGACGATCCTGTAGGTGCAATTGCTGTGCACTTAATTTGTGGAATTTGGGGAACTTTAGCCGTTGGTATTTTTGGAAACCTTGCAAGTGGAGGTCAATTTTTAAGTCAATTAATTGGTGTTGCATCTTATGCTATATTTTGTATTGCAACCTCATTTCTTATCATTTTTACTTTAAAGAAAACTATAGGAATAAGAGTTAGCGAAAAAGAAGAATTAGAAGGACTAGATGCTCATGAACACGGTATGGATGCGTATCCAGATTTCCGTCTAAACGAACATTAACAAATAAAAAAAATCACTTTCTATACCTGTAAATTTTAAAAATTTACGGGTTTTTCTGTTTTTTATGAATTTGATAATATATCAAGGTTTAATTATTGTTATTGAATTATTTATATCATTTTTTTATTTTCATCGTAAAAGTTTTATTAAAACCCTCAAAACCCTAAACTTTTCTCAATAAAAAATATAAATTAGCAAACATAATGGAATACAAAATGGAAAAACAAGGCTTATACTTACCTGAATTTGAACATGAAAATTGCGGAGCTGGATTTATCTGTAATTTGAATGGCGACAAGACAAATCAAATTATACATGATGCATTAGAAATCTTAGTAAAACTTGAACATAGAGGTGGCGTAAGTTCTGACGGAAAGACTGGAGATGGTGCGGGTTTGTTAATCGATATTCCGCATGCATATTTTAAAAGAGTTTGTAATTTTCCAATCCCTGAGCAAAGAGAATATGCAGTAGCAATGGTCTTTTTACCCAAAGTATCCAACCAGTATGATTTTTGTAAAAAAACATTTGAAAATGAAGTAAAAGCACAAGGACTTTCTATTTTAGGATGGAGAAAAGTCCCCGTAGATTCCCTTCAATTGGGCGCGATTGCTTTGGCTTCAGAACCAACTATTGAACAATTTTTTATCGGTAAAAATGAAGCATTAGACGAAGCTACTTTTAAAGCAAAATTATATGCAGCCCGTAAAATTACAGAACACGAAATTAGAAATTCTAAAATTTCTGAAAGCAACTATTTTTATGTTTCTAGCGCCTCTATAACCACTATTATTTATAAAGGTATTATCATGCCCGAAGATATTGGTCCTTATTATAAAGACCTTCAAGAAATAGATTTAGTAACCCGTTTGGCATTGGTACATCAACGTTTTTCTACCAATACAATGCCAACTTGGGAACTTGCGCAACCCTTTCGATACATGTGTCAAAATGGAGAAATCAATACTTTACGTGGCAATGTGAGTAGAATGCGGGTGCGTGAAGAAATTATGAAAAGTGATGTTTTTGGTCCGCAAATAGAAAAATTATTTCCAATTATATTACCAGGGAAATCAGATTCTGCTTCCATGGATATGGTCGTAGAATTATTAACCCACACAGGGCGTTCTTTGCCAGAAATTATGATGATGATGATTCCTGAAGCTTGGGAAAAACATGCAACCATGTCTAAAGAACGTAAGGCTTTTTATGAATACAATGCCTGTATTATGGAGCCTTGGGATGGCCCTGCCTCTGTACCTTTTACAGATGGAGATTATATTGGTGCATTGTTAGATAGAAACGGATTAAGACCTTCAAGATATACCATTACTAAAAGCGGTAAATTAATCATGTCTTCAGAAATTGGTGTGGTAGATATTGCACCAGAAGATATACAAAAACACGGTAGATTAGAACCAGGAAAGATGTTCTTGGTAGACATGAATGAAGGGCGAATTATAGAAGACGAAGAAATTAAAAGTAAAATTGTTTTAGAAAGACCCTACCAAGAATGGTTAGACAAAACCCGTTTACATTTAAAAGATGTTCCTTATACAAACGAGACCTGTGCCATAGAAACGATTGATATTAAAACACGTCAGCGTTTGTTCAATTATACTTTTGAAGACATTCAAGAAGTAATTACACCAATGGCACAAGTTGGTAAAGAAGCGTTGGGATCGATGGGAATTGACACTCCACTAGCTGTTTTATCAGACAGACCACAGTTAATTTCTAACTATTTTAAACAATTATTTGCGCAAGTTACCAATCCGCCTTTAGATGGTATTCGAGAGAATATTGTTACAGATATTAGTTTAAATTTAGGAAAAGATAGAAATATTTTCAGTATTACAGAAAGGCAGTGTAGAAAATTAGGAATTCAAAATCCTGTTATTTCTAATGCCGATTTAGAAAAAATTAGAAGTATCAATATTGAAAGTTTTAAAGCGGAAACCATTCAGATATTATATCCAAAAGCACAAGGACTAAATGGTCTTGAAGATGCTTTAGAAAAAATAATTATTCAGATAGAAAAAGCTCTTGAAAATAAGAACAACATCATTATTCTTTCAGATAGAGGTGTAAATCAAGAATTTGCTCCGATTCCTGCCCTATTGGCTTGTTCTTTTGTAAATCATCAATTGAATCGTTTAAGAAAACGTTCTTATTTCGATATTATTATTGAATCTGCAGAACCACGTGAACCACATCATTTTGCAACATTATTTGGATATGGCGCCAGTGCCATCAACCCTTATATGGTAAATGAAATTATCAGAATGCAAGTAAAAGAAGGCTTCATTACTGATATGGACGAACAAAAAGCGGTAGACAATTTCAATACAGCCATTGGAAAAGGAATCTTAAAAGTGATGAATAAAATTGGAATTTCTACGTTGCATTCTTACAGAGGTTCTCAAATTTTTGAAATTGTAGGTTTTAATTCTCAATTCGTAGAAAAATACTTTCCATATACCGCTTCCAGAATAGAAGGTATTGGTTTGTATGAAATTGAAAAAGAGATTGACCAGCGTTACAAACAAGCATACCCAGACAATCAAATCGATAAAAATTTAGGCTTAAATATAGGTGGAGATTATAGATGGAGAAGAAATGGCGAACGTCATTTATTCAATCCTACTACAGTATCTAAATTACAACAAGCTGTTCGATTAAGTGATCAAGCCAGTTATGATGTCTATGCCAAAGCCATCAATGAACAAGCAGAAAGTTTAATGACCATTCGTGGTTTGTTTCAGTTTGACAATTTAGATCCCATTCCTTTGGAAGAAGTAGAACCTTGGACAGAGATTGTAAAACGTTTTAAAACGGGTGCCATGTCTTACGGCTCTATTTCTAGAGAAGCGCATGAAAATTTAGCCATTGCAATGAACAGAATAGGTGGTAAATCTAACTCTGGTGAAGGTGGTGAAGATCGAAAACGTTTTCAAAAAGATATCAACGGAGATAGTAGAAACTCTGCCATCAAGCAAGTTGCCTCTGGTAGATTTGGGGTAACGTCTCATTATTTAACAAATGCAAGAGAAATACAAATAAAAATGGCGCAAGGAGCCAAACCTGGTGAAGGCGGTCAATTACCGGGTTATAAGGTTTTACCTTGGATTGCTGCCGCTAGAAACTCCACACCTTTTGTGGGTTTAATTTCTCCTCCTCCGCATCATGATATTTATTCAATTGAAGATTTGGCACAACTCATTTTCGATTTAAAAAATGCAAATCGTGAAGCAAGAATTAATGTAAAATTAGTTTCTGAAGTGGGTGTAGGTACCATTGCTGCCGGGGTTGCCAAAGCAAAAGCAGATGTGGTTCTAATTTCTGGTTATGATGGTGGTACAGGAGCTTCTCCGCTAACATCTCTAAAACATGCAGGTTTACCTTGGGAACTTGGTTTGTCTGAAGCACAACAGACTTTGGTCATGAATAACTTAAGGAGTAGAATTGTTATAGAATGTGATGGACAATTAAAAACAGGAAGAGATGTTGCCATTGCAGCCTTATTAGGTGCAGAAGAATTCGGTTTTGCCACTGCTCCTTTAGTCGCTTCTGGTTGTATTATGATGCGAAAATGTCACTTAAATACCTGTCCAGTAGGTATTGCGACACAAGACAAAGAATTGCGTAAAAACTTTAAAGGAACACCAGAACATGTTATAAATTTCTTCTTTTATATTGCTGAAGAATTAAGACAAATTATGGCACAACTTGGTTTTAGAACTTTGGCAGAAATGGTAGGGCAAACACATAAAATTAATGCAAACAAAGCCATCAAACACTATAAGGCGAAAGGTTTAGATTTGTCAAGTATTTTACACAGACCAAATTCATACAGCAAACTTATTGTGAGAAATACAGAAGAACAAGATCATAATTTAGACGATGTTTTAGATTTTACAATATTAAAAGATTCACACAGAGCTTTGTATCGAAAAGAGAAAATGAATCTTGCCTATCCTATAAAAAACACCAATAGAACTGTAGGTGCTATTGTTAGTAACGAGATTTCAAAAATATATGGGCATTTAGGCCTACCAGAAGATACTTTAAATATCAATTTCACAGGTTCTGCAGGACAGAGTTTTGGTGCTTTTGGAGCGTTTGGATTGACATTTATTTTAGATGGAAATACAAATGATTATTTAGGAAAAGGATTGTCTGGCGCTAAATTAATCATCAAAAAACCAGCGAAAGCAGATTTTATAGCAGAAGACAATATCATTGTTGGAAATGTTTGTTTGTTCGGTGCAGTAGACGGTCAAGCATATATTAATGGAATTGCTGGTGAAAGATTTGCCGTTAGAAATTCTGGTGCCATCTCAGTTGTAGAAGGAGTTGGAGATCATTGTTGTGAATACATGACAGGTGGAAAAATAATTGTGATTGGTAAAACAGGTCGAAATTTTGCTGCAGGAATGAGCGGTGGAATTGCCTATGTCTACGATCCAGAAAATACATTTGTAAATGGTTTATGTAATACAGAAACCATCGAATTTGAAGCTATTTTAGAAGAAGACGCTGCAGATTTAAAAGCAACAATCAAAAAACATGTCTTATATACAGATAGTAAAAAAGGTGCTACTTTATTGGCCGATTGGGATGCGAGCTTAAAAAACTTTGTAAAAGTAATGCCAACGGAATATAAAAGAGCTTTAGAACGCTTAGAAACAGAAGAACCAATGTTCGAAGAACTAACTATAGCATAGTATTTGGTTGATAGTTTATGATTATTAGTTTAAAACCAAATTTTGGAATTAAACTAAAACAATTACACAATTCAACGATTACACAATTACACATTACAAATGGGAAAAGTAACAGGATTTAAAGAATTTGAAAGACAAGATGAAACCTACACTTCTGTAAAAGATCGTGTAAAAAATTATAAAGAATTTACAATTCCATTGTCTGAAAAGGAATTACAAAAACAAGGTTCACGTTGTATGGATTGTGGGATTCCTTTTTGTCATAGTGGCTGTCCATTAGGAAATTTGATTCCAGATTTCAATCACATGGTGCATCAAGGAGAATGGCAAAAAGCGTCTTGGATTTTACATTCAACAAACAATTTTCCAGAATTTACGGGTCGCTTATGTCCGGCTCCTTGTGAGCAATCGTGCGTATTAGGTATTATTGAAGACCCAGTTTCTATTGAAAATATCGAAAAAAATATTGTTGAAAGAGCTTTTAAAGAAGGCTGGATAAAACCACAACCCCCAAAAATAAGAACAGAAAAAACAATTGCTGTAATTGGTTCGGGTCCTGCGGGCTTAGCTGCTGCCCAGCAATTAAATAGAGCAGGTCATAAAGTGACCGTTTTTGAAAGAGATGATGAAATTGGCGGATTATTACGTTATGGAATTCCCAATTTTAAAATGGAAAAAGGAATTATTGACAGAAGAATGGCTATTCTAAAAGCCGAAGGAATTATATTTAAAACAAACATAAATGTAGGGGTTAATTATAAGGTGAAAGATTTAAAAGGTTTTGATGCTGTTGTTTTATGCGGAGGAGCCACTGAAAGACGAAGTTTGCCAACTCCAGGTATTGACGCTGAGGGTGTTGTACAAGCGATGGATTTCTTAACACAACAAACAAAAGTACTCTTTGGTCAAAAAGTTGAAAACCAGATAATGGCGACAGATAAAAATGTGATTGTTATTGGTGGTGGAGATACAGGATCTGATTGTATTGGTACTTCAAACAGGCACGGAGCAAAATCTGTGGTAAATTTTGAGATCATGCCAAAACCTCCTGGTCATCGCTCACCGACAACTCCTTGGCCTTTTTGGCCTTTGCAATTAAAAACTTCCTCTTCTCACAAAGAAGGTGTCGAACGTAATTGGTTGATCAATACAAAAGAATTTGTAAAAGATAAAAAAGGAAAATTAATTGCGTTAAAAACCGTGAATGTAGAATGGAAAATGATTCCTGGCCAAAGACCTGAATTGATAGAAATCTCTGGAACAGAAAAAACTTGGCCTTGTGACTTGGCATTATTGGCGCTTGGTTTTACAGGTCCAGAAAGTACATTAGCAGACAAATTAGGAATACATAGAGATGCCAGATCTAATTACAAAGCTGCATATGGAAAATACCAGACGAATATTCCAAATATTTTTACTGCTGGTGATATGCGTCGTGGGCAATCTTTGATTGTGTGGGCCATTTCAGAAGGTAGAGAAGCCGCAAGACAGGTAGATTTGTTCTTAATGGGAAAATCTGAATTACCTTCAAAAGATATTACTGGAGATTTGGTAGCCATGTAAATATAAATTTTAAAGCATCTAAAAGCTATTTGTACATCATTTATAAATGGCTTTTTTTTATGCATTTTTTTATTCTGAAAGAATCTCACACAAAAACCACTCTTCTCTAAGACGCTTCCATCGTGACTATTTTGAGGTTGTACAAATCCGACAGAGGCGCCTAGCCGACGAGGAATCTCATCATTGGAAGTGAGACGGTTTAGAATTTGAAGTTTGAGTTTAGAGTATAGAGTATAGAGTATAGAGTATAGAGTATAGAGTATAGAAAACCTACAAAAAACAATTAAAAGTAACAAATGTCAGGCTGAGCTTGTCGAAGTCTAGGTTTCAGGTTTTAAAGTTGGAAGATTGAAGTTCAGTTACATATACAACCACAATGCAAACTAAGAGTTCCAGCTAAAGATTTATCATTTGAGTTAATAATATTCGCATTTAGAGTGCAATTTTTTTTTAATTTCGTTTCCCTAAACAGGTAATAATGTATTATAGAAAGAAACACGGTAAGGGTTTTACATATCTTGATAAAAAAAAGCAAACCATTAAAGACTCAAATCTTAGAGATTGGTTTAAATCTTTGGTAATTCCGCCAGCTTGGACAGATGTTGAAATTAGTTCCAAAAAGAGTGCCAAAGTTTTAGTAACTGGGCGTGATGATAAAGACAGAAAACAATACATCTACAATCCTAAATTTAGAGAAAAACGCGATCAGGAGAAATTTGATAGAATTCTTGATTTTGCAGATCAATTAGAACACATGAGGCGGGTTACTGGGCAACATCTTCGCAAGCAAAAACTAAGTAGAGAAAAAGTTTTAGCCTGTATGGTTCGTTTACTAGAAGCGGCGTATTTTAGACCTGGAAGTGATTACTATTCAAAAAATAATGAAACGTACGGACTTACCACAATGCGCAGCAAACACTTAACGATTGATGGTGAAGAACTACTATTTAATTATATTGGGAAATCTGGAAAAGAACAAGAACGGCATATTATTGATGAAAAATTAGCCAAAACAGTAAAACAAATTGATGAATTACCGGGTTATGAAATTTTTAAATTCATTGATGAAGAGGGTGTAAAACACGATGTTAAAAGCGAACATTTAAATGAATATATCAAAGAAGTAATGGGCGAAGAGTTCTCTGCAAAAGACTTTAGAACCTGGTCAGGAACTGTGATTGCTGCCATGGCTTTAGATGAAATTGGCGCTATAGATAAAAAAGATCAAAAAGCGTTAGACAAGAATATTCGTAATGCCGTAGTTAAAGTTAGTGAACACTTAGGAAACACACCTTCTGTGGCAAGAAGCTCTTATATAGATCCTAGAGTTATTGATGAATATACACACGGTAAAACCATAAACTATTTTCAAAATGAAATAAACAGGTTGCTAAAAAAGAATGAAAATTTATCTCGTGAAGAATTAGGCGTTTTGTGTATGTTAAAAAAGAAATTAGATTAGTAAATTATAAAATCCATTTTCATAAACTAGCGAAATACTAAGACAGTCTAAGGCATTGTAACTAGAAAAGGATTGTATAAAACAAGCTCATCATTTAAATAAAGATGCGTTTTTTTATAGGAAAGATTCTAATTGATTTTTAATTATTTAACAGTTCTCGATAGCTTCACTTGCTACCTTCCATCAAAATACATTTTGATTTTGGTAATATTCGAAATGACAAGGTGATTTTAGTTTTCTTTATCTGCTCTTATACATACATACTTTTAACTTCTAATATCTAACTTTCTGTCATCTCGACCTTGTTCCCGAGGCTTCGGGAGTGATTTGAGATTCCGCTGTTCCGCTCCATAGCTTCGCAAGCTACCTTCAATCAAAATGCATTTTGATTTTGGTAATATTACCATTGACGTAGCTTGTAAGTTACTGTTTTACAAATTATTAATATATGTCTGGTCGAGCGCAGTCGAGACCTCATTAAAACCTCTCGACTGCG
>NZ_CANMVP010000034.1 GCF_947501385.1 uncultured Polaribacter sp. | reverse complement strand
TCTTTCTCCTTTTTATTAATATCTATCTAATATAAATACTTTAATCCATATCCTTTTGCAAACATAGGATGACAAACCAACTATAAGGGTAACACAAACACAAGAGTATTTCTTCTTGGAGCTTGCATTGAGCGAAGACGAAATGTGAAGGTTAAGATGGGCTTTACCCTCCAATTGTACTCATACTTTCAGAAATACCTCCTTTTTTTCGATTCGCTTCTGCTATAAATCCGTTTTCTGGCTTTTCTTTCACTAAAGATAAAAAAAGTTCTTTTAAATCGTCATTAGAAGCGCCTTTTCTGATAAAATCGCGTAAGTTAAAAACACCATCGTCAAACAAACAATTTTTAAAAGTTCCTGTACTTGTAATTCTAATTCGATTGCAATCGTTACAGATAGTTCTAGTAAATGCAGGAATTATCCCCACAGTTCCTAAATGATTATCAATGGAATAATTTCTAGATGTTGATGATTTTTCAGATGGAACCTCATTTACTTTGAATTCCGTTTGTATTTCTTCTAAAATTTTTCTGAACGTCCAGTTTTCTTGCATTTCGCGTTGCCCTTTTCCATTAAATGGCATTTCTTCAATAAAACGTACAGCAACATTTTTATCTTTTGTTAGTCTTACAAAATCAGTAATTTCATCTGTATTAAAACCCGATTGTACCACCACATTCAGTTTTAAATTTAAACTGCTTTTCTCTAATAATTCAAAGGTTTTATAGACTTCTGGAAAAACATCTCTTCGTGTAATTTTTGCAAATTTTTCTCTTTGTAAACTATCGATACTTAAATTGATATTTTTTACTTTTTTAAGCTTTTCAATTTTAGAAATATGATGAGAAATTAATGCTCCGTTTGTAGTAATGTTAATCGCATCTAACAAATCATTATAAGACAGCATTTCTAAAAAACCAACAAAGTCTTTCCGAACAAAAGGTTCGCCTCCAGTTAATCGTACTTTATTGACACCTAACTCTGTTAAAACACGAACTAGACGGTACATTTCTTTAAAAGTTAATAATTCCTGTCTTGGCACAATATCTATTCCATGAGCAGGCATGCAATATTGGCATCGCAAGTTACAGCGATCTGTAACTGCCAATCGCACATATGCTATTTGTCGTCCAAAATTATCTACAAGTTTGCTCATTTAATTTGGTAATTTTTTACTCAAGATTCCGTATATAAATGCCCCTAAAAGCGCACCCACTAATAAAATTAAAGCCGGAACTAATTTAAAACCAAGAATCACAAAAATTGGTGCTGCACAAGCACCAGAAATTCCCCAGCCTAAACCAAAAAAGGTGCCTCCCAAAATAGTGCTGATAAAGCCTTTTTTCTTTGGCTTTGGTATAATTTTATTCCCGTTGATATCTTTAATTTTTCCGTTTTTAAACAACTGCATAAAAATAGCAGAAATAACCACTGCGCCTCCAATGATTCCAAACATGTGAAAAGATTGAAATTTAAACATTTCATAAAAACGATACCAAGAAATGGCTTGCGTTTTACTTAACACAATTGCGAAAAAAAATCCTAATATTAAAAATCTGATGTTTTTCATTTTGATATTTTTACCCTGCAAGATCTTTTTTTCCTTGTCCTTGTAGGTATGTTTATTTGTTATGAATACCAACAAGGTTTTTGAAACCTTGCAGGAAATGAATAAATTCCTAAAATAAAATTGGAATTATAAACCAAGTTGCTATAATTCCACCAATAAAAAAACCAATTACGGCTAATAAAGATGGTAATTGTAAACTACTTAAACCTGTAATTGCATGCCCAGAAGTACAACCACCAGCATAACGTGTTCCGAAACCAATGAGTACTCCAGAAAGTAACAAAATTAAAAATCCTTTAAGTGATGAAAATGCTTCCTCACCAAAAATCTTATCAGGAAAATACTGATTTGCAACATTTGTAAAACCTAAATCAGTTAGTTCTTGAACTGTTGTTGGATTTAAATCTATGGTTTGATTTGGTATTAAATAATAGGCAGAAATAAATCCACCAATAATTAAACCAATAACAAATAGCATTGCAAAATCACGTTCTTTCCAGTCTTTTTTAAAATAGTCAGATACTTTTCCTGCGCCCGCCATTGTACAAAGGGTTTCAAAATTTGTAGATGCGCCAAAATTCTTTCCGAAGTAAAAATATAATAATAGCGAGATTGCTATTAATGGGCCTCCAACGTACCAAGGCCAAGGTTGTAAAATAAAATCCATGCTTTCATATTAAATAATGAGGTCTCTTCCGAAGCTTCGGAACGCTCGACCTGACATTTGTTATAATTTTGTTTCTAAATAATTCATAATTAATTCTGTTGCCCCAAGGTTATCTTCAATATACTTTTTATTGATAATTCCTGTTAAATTTCTAAAGTTTGTATCGTTTTTTAAATTGATAAAACTCGTATTGAATTCTTCTTGATTTTTAATTGATAAACAGCCACCAATATGCACCAAATCTACAGCTTCTTTAAATTTTTCATACTTATTTCCAATCACTACAGGAATCCCAAAAGTTGCTGGTTCTAAAATATTATGCAAACCTGTTTTTAGACCTCCTCCAACATAAGCAACATCTGCAGTAGCATAAATTTTGGTTAGAATACCAATGGTATCAATAATAAAAACTTGATATGCCGCTAAATTATTTTTTATCTCCTTGGTTCTTTCAACTTCGCTCAAGACAAACTTTTTCGAGAGTTTCAACTTTTTTGAGGTCTCGACTTCGCTCGACCAGACATCTGTATATTTAATAACCTTTTTATTAATTGATTTTTGCAATTCTAAAATTGCATCTTGTTTGATATTATGAGGCGCAATTATAAATTTTTCGTTTTCTAAGGCTTTCTTATTTATGTAATTCACTAATAACTCTTCATCTTCTGCCCAAGTACTTCCTGCAACAATTGTATAGGTATTGTCTTTAAATTCGTTGATAAAATCTAGTGAGTTATCTTGTTCTAAAATTTTAGAAACCCTATCAAAACGAGTGTCTCCCGCAACCGTAACATTCTCAAGATTGATGGACTTTAGCAATTTTTTAGAACTCTCATCTTGCACAAAAAAATGATGGAAAGCCTCCAAAGACTTTTTCATAAAGCCACCATAACTTTTAAAGAAGAGCTGCTTTTCTCTTAAAATTCCTGAAACTAAAATTGTTGGAATTTCTTTCTTTTTTAATTCATTTAGAAAATTAGGCCAAAATTCATATTTTATAAAAATTACTAACTTCAGATTTAATATTTCAATAAATTTTCTTGCATTCTTTTCTGAATCTAATGGCAAATAACAAATTACGTCAGCTAAATTATAATTTTTTCGTATTTCATATCCCGAAGGAGAAAAAAAAGTGACTACTATTTTATAGTTAGCATGCCTTTTTTTAATTTCTTCAATAACAGGTCTTGCCTGCTCAAACTCACCTAAAGAAGCTGCGTGAAACCAAATAACGTCTTTATTCTTTAAGGGTGAAATTTTAGCAAATGTCTCTTTTCTACCATCCATAAAAAGCTTTATTTTTTTATTAAAAACAGCTACTATTGGCAATAATAAAGAAGCCAAAAAGACTACAAAATTGTACAAAAATTTCATCTTTGTAAAAGTACAAAATAGAAGCTAGTATACTTCTACAAAATACGCTAAACACAAAAAAGCTCAAACAATTGAATGTTTGAGCCTTTTAAACTTTTTTTAAACCTTAATTTCTTAAGCTTCAAATGGAGTTATAGAAACATAAGATCTATTGTCTCTTTTCTTTCTAAACTCTACTACTCCGTCAACCTTTGCGTGTAAAGTATGATCTTTACCCATGTAAACGTTTTCTCCTGGATTGTGAGTGGTTCCTCTTTGACGAACAATAATATTACCTGCTATTGCAGCTTGTCCTCCAAATATTTTTACACCTAAACGTTTCGATTCTGATTCTCTACCGTTCTTCGAACTACCGACTCCTTTTTTATGTGCCATGGCTTAAATATTTAATCGATTAATTATTTTTTCTTTAATAAAGCTTTTGCTTGCTTCACCCACTCTTCAGATTCTATCTTATCGCGAGTTATACCATCAATAGCAGAAAGTTCTTTTCTATCAGCAACTTTTAATTTACTGATTTGTTCGTATGTATACACACCAACTTCATTTAGTCTATCTGCATAGGCAGGTCCAATTCCGTTGATTTCTTTTAAATCATCAGCTTCTGCTTTCGTTGCAGTACCAATACTATTTAATAATTTTTCAACATCAATCTCCACGTTGCTTTCTTCAACACGATTTTCTGCTCTTGTAACTAAATTATCACTTACCTCAACCTCTGCTTTTTTAGTAGCAGTTTTTGGTGCAGCTTCTTTTTTAGTAGCTTTTTTAGAACCAGAAGCAGCAATAGATTCAATTTGAATCTCGCTTAAAGCTTGTCTGTGTCCGTTTTTCTTTTGATAACCTTTTCTTCTTTTCTTTTTGAAGACGATTACTTTATCACCTTGTAAGTGACTTAAAATTTTTGCCGTTACTTCGGCTCCTTTTATAGCTGGGGCGCCAATAGATATACTTCCTTTGTCATCAAGTAAAAGAACGTTATCAAAAGTAACTTTCGATCCTTCTTCTCCTTTTAAACGGTGTACGTATACTTTTTGGTCTTTTGCAACTTTAAACTGCTGCCCTGCTATCTCTACGATTGCGTACATACTATTTGTTTTGCGTATTTATACTAATTAATGGCATCTTCTCTGTTGAAAATGCGGATGCAAATATACATCTTTTTTAGAATCCTACAACATTGTCTTAAAAAATAAAAGCATTAGAATCAAGTGAATAAATAGCGTTTTAACTTCTTATTTTGCAGGATTCTTATTATTTTTGAAAATATCTTATAAAGAATGTTAATTTGTTGTAACAAAGAAAATTTTTCTGCGTCAAACAGGTCATCAAATATTAATTAAACAAAAAATAAATGAAAAAAAGTATGTTTTCTCTTGCTTCGGCACTACTGCTTGCATTTTCTACAAATGCACAACAGGTTGAATTTGAAGAGTACAAATTAGACAATGGAATGCATGTAATATTGCATCAAGACAATTCTGCGCCACTAGTTACTGTTGGTGTTATGTATAATGTAGGTTCTGTAGATGAAGAGGATGGAAAAACAGGAATGGCTCATTTTTATGAACACTTATTGTTTACTGGAACAAAGAATATTGAAAGAGGTAAATGGAGTGAGATACAATCTGCAAGAGGTGGAAGCGGAAACGCAAATACAAACTGGGATAGAACTTATTATTATGGAACATATCCTTCTAACGAATTAAAGTTGGGTTTATGGATGGAATCTGAAAGACTTTTGCATCCTATTTTAGATCAAAAGGCCATTGATACACAAAATGAAGTTGTAAAAGAAGAGAAAAGACAACGTATGGATAATGCGCCTTATGGTAAAATTCAATACGGAATGATTTACAAGCATATTTTTGATAACCACAATTATGGGAGACCTTTAATTGGTTTTATTGAAGACTTAGACAATGCTAAATTAGAAGAATTTAAAGCATTTTATGACAAATGGTATATGCCAAACAATGCTGTTTTAGTAGTTGCTGGAGATTTTCAAAAAAAGGAAACGAAGTCTTTAATTAAAGATTATTTTGGTACAATACCAGCAAGAATTGCACCTAAAGCTGTTAAAACGATAGAACCAGAAAGAACCACAGAAAAAAGAGTTACAGAATACGACTCTAATATTCAATTACCTGCAATTGTTTTGGCATACAAAACACCATCTATGAGAGATAGAGATGCTAAAGTTTTAGATGTTATTTCTACTGTTTTAAGTGATGGAAAAAGTTCTAGACTACAAAAAAAATTAGTAGAAACTAAAAAGAAAGCCTTAGCTGTATTTTCTTTTGGTAGACCTTTAGTTGATTATAGTGTGTACACAATTGGAGCAATTCCTTTAGGAGAAACTACTTTAGATGATTTGATTAATGAAATGGATGAAGAAATCTTAAAATTACAAACAGAATTAATTTCTGATGAAGATTTACAAAAAGTAAGAAATAAGTTCGAAAACAATTTTGTTTCCTCTAACTCAAGCGTAGAAGGCATTGCATCATCATTGGTAAGTAATTATATGCTAATGGGAGACACACAAAAAATTAATACGGGGTTAGAAGTTATTAATTCTATCACAAAAGAAGAAATTAGAGCCGTTGCTAAAAAATATTTAGCGAAAAACAAACGTGTTGTAATAGACTATTTACCAGCATCACAAAAGAAATAATCACATAAAAATAAGAACAATGAAAACAAATATATTTTCAATAATTACATTTTTATTCTTATCAATGAGTATTTCTGCTCAAGTTGATAGAACCAAAATGCCAGCATCTGGACCCGCTCCAAAAATTAATATAGGAACTCCAAAGAAGTTTACTTTAAAAAACGGACTGCAAGTATTAGTTGTAGAAAATCATAAATTACCTAGAGTTTCTGTAACTTTAGATATAGACAATCAACCAATGGCTCACGGAAATAAATCTGGTGTAGAAGGTTTTGTAGGTGGTATGTTAGGTACAGGATCTACAAACATGTCTAAAGAAGATTTTGATTCTAAGGTAGATTACTTAGGTGCTAGAATTAGTTTTGGCTCAGAAAGTGCTTTTGCAAGCTCTTTATCTAGATATTTTCCTGAAGTTTTAGAATTAATGGCAGATGCTGCTTTTAATCCTGTTTTTGCGCAAGAGGAATTTGACAAACAAATGAAACAATCTGAAGATGGCATTAAAGCAAATCAAAAGAGTGTTGCTGCTATTGCGGGTCAAGTAGATAGAGCTTTAACGTATGGTAAAGAGCATCCTTATGGAGAATTTACAACTTTAGAAACTTTAAAAAACATCACTTTACAAGATGTTAAAAATTTATATACAAAAACTTTTAAACCAAACAATGCGTATTTGGTAATTATTGGTGATGTAAATTTTAAAGATGTAAAAAAACAAGTTACCTCATTATTTAGTGCTTGGAAACCAGGAGTAATCACGCCACAGGTTTTACCAGAAGTAAAAAACCCTGCAACTACAGAAATAAACTTTATTAACATGCCAAATGCAGTGCAATCTGAAATGGCCATTATTAGTGCTGTAGATTTAAAAATGAACGACAAAGATTATTATGCTGTTTTATTAGCCAACCAAATTCTTGGTGGTGGCGGAACTGGTAGATTGTATAAAAATCTTCGTGAAGACAAAGGATATACTTATGGTGCTTACTCTGGAGTTGGTGCAAATAGATATGCTTCTAGGTTTAAGATGTCTGCCTCTGTAAGAAATATGGTTACAGACAGCGCGGTTGTGGAAGCAATGAAAGAAATCAACAAAATTCGTTATCAAAAAGCAACTCAACAAGAGTTAGATATTGCAAAAGCAAAATACTTAGGAAATTTTGTAAAAGCAGTAGAAAGACCAAGTACAGTTGCCAGTTACGCGTTAAGTATTTTACAAAATAACTTGCCAGAAGATTATTATGAAAACTATTTAAAAAACATAAATGCTGTTACTTTAGATGATGTTCAAAATGCTGCCATTAAATATTTTAGAGCAGACAAAGCAAGAATTGTTATTACGGGGAAAGGAATTGATGTTTTAAAAAATTTAGAGAATACAGATTATGTAATCAATTATTTTGATAAAGAAGGAAACCCAACTGTAAAACCAGCAATGACGTTGCCAATTCCTGCAGGAATGACTGCAGCACAAGTAGTAGATAAATACTTTGAAGCCATTGGAGGTAAAGACAAAGTAATGGCTGTAAATACAACAATGATTGTTTCGAACGCAACTATTCAAGGAACTCCTTTGGTAATGACACGTAAAGCTGCTGCGCCAAACAAATCATCAATGGTAATTTCTGTAATGGGAAATGCAATGCAAAAAATTATTTTTGACGGAACAAAAGGATACCAAGAAGCAAGAGGACAAAAAATGGAAATGAAACCAGAAGAAGTTTTAGAAGCCAAAGCTGTTTTAGCTCCTTTTAATGATGCTTCCTATAAAATGGGAAAGCTTGATAGAATTGAACCTATTGATGGTAAAAATTATTTTGTTATCGTACTTGGTAATACTGAAGTTTTCTACAATGTAAAAACAGGTTTAAAAGCTAAAGAAATAAAAACTGTAAAAACTCCAGACGGTAAAGAAATAGAAGTTCCTACAACTTTTGCTGATTATAAAGAGGTAAACGGAATTATGTTTCCTCATTCAGTTGCTCTAAAAAGTGGCCCAATGACGTTAGATTTCAAAGTTGCAGAAATTAAAATAAACGAAGGTGTTTCTGACGCAGATTTTAAATAATTAAAACAGATACAAGAGTATAAAAAAAAGAGTCAAGACACTGCGTTTTGACTCTTTTTTTGTTTTAAATTTTGAAGTTGATAAAAATCTTTCATCTAAGAGGTGCTTCAATTATTCCTCCTTCTGAATGACAGAAACTAATTTTTCTTAAATCTTGAAACGCTGAAACCTGAAACCTGAAACCTGAAACTTAAATCTATTTCGTCTTGTTCACCAAATACACTCCTAATAAAATAATAACTCCTGCAAATATTTGAAGTGGACTTAACGCTTCGCCATCTAACAATCCCCAGAAAATTGCTACAATAGGAATTAAATAGGTTACTGATGATGAAAAAACAGGATCTGAAATATGAACCAATTTATTATAAATCGTTTTTGCGATTCCTGTTCCTACAATCGATAGAATTGCTAGATACCCTAAAGACTGCATCAACACTTCATCTTTAAAACTAAATGTTGTAAAGAAATCTGTAAAAGCCAAAACAATGGTTGCGGGTATAATTAGCAATAAAAAATTACCCGTTACGATGGAAAGTGCATTTAAATCGTCTAAATACTTCTTTACCATATTTGCATTAAAAGCATAACCTACAGAGGCCACAATAATTAATAAGGCATACCAATAATTCTGATTTGGGTTTAAAGCTGCGCCCTTCAGAATTAAAATTAACGTCCCAACCAAACCAATTAAAATTCCGTACAATTGCGTTCTCTTAAAAGCAAAACCAAAAAATAGTGCTCCAAAAATTAGTGTATTAAAAGGGGTTAGTGAATTTAGAATAGATACAATAGAACTGTCTATTGTTGTAATGGCAAAAGCAAACAAAAACCCTGGAATAAAAGTACCTGTAAGAGCCGTGTAAACAATGTATTTATAATGCTTCTTTTGAATTTTTTTTAAGGATTTTGGCGCAACAGCAAGTAAAAAAATCGCAGTAAATATCATTCTTAAAGCTCCTAATTGAATAGGCGTAACTCCCAACAAGGCTTTTTTCATTAAAATAAAAGAACTTCCCCAAACCAAAGAAAGTAAGACCAAATACAACCATTTTTGTTGTTGATTATTCATGCTTTATCTTTTCAAGTTGCAAAAGTCTAATAATTATTAAGATATCAATCTTAATATTGATAAATTTGTAATATAATTTAATAACAGAATCTAATGAAAGCTCAAAAAATAATATTTTCAATAGCTATTGCTTGTCTTATCCTAACAGGATGCAAAACAGAACCCGTTAAAGAAATTAAAAAAGAAACTATTTCTCTTGCCATTTCTGGTATGACTTGTGAAATTGGTTGTGCAAAAACCATACAATCTAAATTGTCTAAAAAAGAAGGCGTGCTAGACGCCAAAGTAATTTTTAACGATAGTATTGCTAACATATCGTTTGATGCGTATACAACTTCTAAAAAAGATCTAATTGCTTTTGTTGATGGCATTGCAGGCGGAGATTTATACAAAGCCTCAGCAACTAAAAAAGTAGCTCATTCTTGTACTGATGCCTGTAAAGAAAAATGTGAACTAAAAAGTGATAAAACAGCTTGCAAAGAAGATTGTAAAATGGCTTGTTGTTCAAAAAAAGCTGAATAAAATTGTTTTCTATAAATAAAGATACAGGCTTTAAGCCTGTATCTTTATCCTTAATTATTAATTATTTATCAAAATCTTTCTAATTTCAGAATCTGTTTTAATAATGTAAACACCATTTTTAAGATTTTTGAAAATTTCTTTATTTTCAAAAAAACCTCTTATAACAGTTTCTTTAACAATTATCTTACCTAAAATATCATAGACAGTGATTTTATTATTATTTAGAATATCTTCTTGTTCATTAATATCATCAGTCATAAGAATTAATTTCGAAGCCCCTACTTTACTAAAAGTATCCTTTCTATATCTTATTCTGAAGCTAACAGTATTATTTGTTTCTGAAATCTCATTATTTATTTGCGCATCAGCATCAACTTTTATAATAAAATAATAGTAGCCATAAGGTGCTCCAGAATTTTTAAAATCATTACCACTTAATGAGGTTGCTGCATTATAATATTGCCCAGAATTAATTGCGGGAACACTTGTAGATTTTGAAAATTTATAATCATTAGAACTTAAACTATTATCTGTAGATAAATAATAATTAATTTTGGTTGAAGGGGTAGCAATATTTCCACTATTTTCAATTATTAAAAGGGAAAAATTCAATGCTGTACCAAATTCATTAGCAATGTGTCTTTGAGAATTACTATTTAAGTTAGCTACAACACTCCAACAACTAAAGCAATCACTAGTTAAATGAACATTATTTTCATTTATTTCTAAATCTGTTGTGTTATTATTTACAGAATCACATACATCTCCAATACCATCATTGTCTATATCTGATTGATTCGTATTTGGATTGTTAGGGCAATTATCATTTGAATCTGGGACTCCATCATTATCAGAATCCAAGACACAACCGATGCTGTTAAAATTTATACTACTTACATCCATATCAAAATCAGCATCACCACTTCCATTATATCTATTTAAAACTACAAAATATCTATTCCCTAAACTGAAGTTACTTCCAAAATTTGCTTGAAAAATTTTATTTATATTTAGCAATTGATCAATCCTAAAATTTATTTTAAAAACCCCATCATTAGCATTATTACTATTACATAAATAATTTTTAGCTCTCTCTAAACTTGTAAAAGTTATTACTCTATGATATCTATAAAAGGTTTCTTCACATGGTGAATTAGAAAGAAAATTGATTATTGTTGAATTAAAAGAATTCAAATCCACATCAGCATCTCCTTTTCCCAAACTCTTATTATTAATTTTACAATAACGTACACCTAAATTAAAAGTATTTCCAAAATCTATTTTAATCGGAGTAGTATTAACATTCAAATTATTATATGTTACATTATCCATAAGAAAATTTACTTTTATTTGAAAACGATCAGATTGATTTTCAGTGCAAGCATATTCAGCTGTAGAATAAGTTGAAAAATTAAAATAATAATAGCCCGAATTACAAGGATTAAAAGAATTTTGAGATTTTAATAAATTATCGGTTAAATTAAAATCAGCATCACCTGAACCAATTGAATTATTCAATACTTTACAATACCTTTTTCCTAATCCAAAATTAGTTCCTAAGTCAATATAATAATATTCTCCATTAGTTAAAAGAACATCATCTATATTTACTTTAACAATAAACCTATCACTACTATTTTCTGAACAAGCATTCGTAAGGTTAGAGTATGTTGCCAACCTGTGATAATTATAATTTTGTGAATAACCTAAAGTGTATAAAAACGTTAAGAAAATTATTATATAATATTTTTTTTTCATAATAAAATGTTTTTAGAGTTTTACATATTAAATGTCTAAAAATTAAATGAATAAGCTGTTAAAAATAAGTTATTGAATAGTTAAGAAAAATAAATTATATAAAAAAAACCGAGCAAGCTGCTCGGTTTTTTAGGACTAGACAAATTATAATTTCTATAATCCTTTCGTCCAACCATTTGTCCAAGTAGGAGCATCAGCTCCATTACCTGCACCAGTTGCAGTTCCTTCAATAATAAATGATTGGTTTGCACCACTATAATCTGTAGATAGAAAACCAGAAAGACTATTCACAAATTGAACATTAGTCATTTTTAAATCACCATTTTCTATTCTAACAGCAGCTTCAGCATCACTTGAGCTTACCTTTACACCTAAATCAACACCAGAAATATAAAAATTATCAATAGTGACATTTCCTCCACCTTCTTTAAAATAAAGAGCACCTTCAGCAACAGGACCAACAACTGTAATATTTTTTAATGTTGCCATTGTAATAGGAGTTGCATTTCCATTATCTCCGTTATTAGAACCTTCTATACCAGCTTGAGCTCCACCAGAAATATACCAGTTTTCACCAGTTCCAGCCCAACCATCAGCAAAATCTATTGAATCGTCTCCAGAATTTGTAGAAACTAAGTACTTACCATTTACAGTACCTCCAAAAAATTCGATCCCATCATCTCCTCCCTCAAAAGATTGTACATACTCGAAAGTTGTTGCAGAACCAACACCAAATAAAGATACACCATTAAATTCTTTAGAACTATTGAAAGTTGCACCTGTATACTCTACTCTTAAATAGCGAATAGAACCTGAATTATCGGCAGAAACAGAACCACCATACGTTAAATCTGCTACTTCTGAGGTAGATACCGAACCTACATTAGTAGGTGCTTTTCCACAGATTACTAAACCACCCCAATCTGCAGCTGCAGGATTTGACACTCCAGAGGTCATAACTACTGGATTAGAAGCCGTGCCCTCTACAAAAATTTGACCACCTTGTGCTACCGCAATATAAGAAGCAGTACCACCCGTTGCTTTGATTGTAGTTCCAGCAGGGATTCTCAACTTTCCTCCATCTTTCACAACAAAAGAACTTGTTAATAAATATTCTACATTGGCATTTAAAGTAACATCACTAGTTACTTCACCAGCTAAATTCTCTGATGTCACACCACTATTGCTTAAACCTCTTGTCCAACCTGCAGCCCAATCAGGAGCACCTGCTCCATTACCAGCGCCAGTTGCAATACCTTGACTGATAAAGTTAACGTTAGCTCCTGTATAATCTGTTTGAACAAAACCAGATATATTATTTGCAAACTGTACATTTGTCATTACTAAAGCGCCAGCTTCTAATCTTGCAGCTGCTTCAGCATCTGTAGAACTTACTTTAACACCTAAATTAGAACTAGCAATATAAAAGTTATCTATAGTAAAGTTACCTCCACCTTCTTTATAGTATAAAGCACCCTCAGCTACTGGACCAACAACCGTAATGTTCTTTAAAGTTGCCATTGTAACCGGAGTTGCATTTCCATTATCACCATTATTAGAACCTTCTATACCAGCTTGAGCTCCACCAGAAATATACCAGTTTTCGCCAGTCCCGGCCCAACCGTCAGCGAAGTCAATTGAATCATCTCCAGAATTTGTAGCAACTAAATAATTACCACTTACAGTACCTCCAAAAAATTCTATACCATCATCTCCCCCTTCAAAAGATTGTACATATTCTACAGTTGTTCCTGAACCCACACCAAATAAAGATAAACCGTTAAATTCTTTTGAACTGTTAAAAGTTGCACCTGTATATTCTATTCTTAAGTAACGAATAGAACCTGAATTATCGGCAGAAACAGAACCACCATAAGTTAAATCTGCTACTTCTGATGTTGAAGTTGAACCAACATTTGTTGGTGCTTTACCACAAACTACTAAACCACCCCAATCTGCAGCTTCAGGAGAAGCGCTTCCTGAAGTCATTACAACTGGATTATCTTTGTTACCATCAATAAAAATTTGCCCGCCTTGAGCCACTGCAATATAAGAAGCAGTACCTCCTGATGCTTTAATTATGGTTCCAGCAGGAATTCTTAATTTACCCCCATCTCTAACAACGTAAGCTGCTTGCAAATCGTATGTTATTGAAGCGTCCAAAGTTACATCATCAGTAACATCTCCTTCTAAAACTGAATTGGATGCACATGGTTCACATAAAGAACCTCCACAATCTATCCCGGTTTCGTCACCATTTTGAATACCATCTGTACAACTAGACGTAATTATTGGATCGTCATCTCCACAAGATATTACTAGTGTAAAACTTGCCATTATCATTAAAATACTTAAAATCTGTTTTTTCATTTTATTGAATTTTTAGTTTTTGTTTATACAAAATAAATGAACTATTGTTAAGTTTATATGTTCTAAATTTTAAGGTTTGGTTATACAAATGTTAACTAAAAGTTATAGCTTAACGACAAGCTAACATCTATACCTAACTTAAAAGAAGAAACTGTTACGTTTTGTACTTCTTGTACCCTTTCCACTGTAGGGTTTAAAATATTATTTGCTTTAAAGCCCAAACCAAGATTTTTATTTGGACTATATTTTAAAATAAAATCTAAGGTTGGGATTCCAGAATCTATAATATTACCTCTCCCTAATTCTGTTGCCAAAGCAAAAATTCTATCTGAAAAATAGTTGAAAGCTATTGTAGATTGAATATTACTTTCTGCTGTAAATTCTTTTAAGAATGTTATATCTGCATTTATTAATAAATCTGAAGCCCCAGATAATGCACTTTCATCAAAAGAGAAATCTACACTTAAAGGAAAACCTGCATCTGAAGTTTCTTGAAATACTTTATCTGGACTTAAATCTTGATTTGTTTTTAAATAAGAAACATTTAAACCACCAGATAATTTAGTTTCTAAAATTTTATTTTTTGTGTCTCTTTCAGAAACAAAAAAGTTTTTCCTAGCTTCAAGTTCAACACCATAGGCAGTTGCTTGGTCTCCAGAATTTACCCAACTTACATCATTGGAAGCAGAGTTAATAGTAATTTTGTTAATTGGATCATTTATAAATCTACCAAAAAGACCTACAGATATTATTTCTTCTGATGTTGGAAAGAAATCCCATTTTACATCAAAATTATAATTGGTAGATGTGTACAATGCAGGATTTCCCAAGGTTGTTAAAGTTGGAGTTTCATCATATTGAAAAGGAGCTCTTTCTTTAAATTGAGGTAAGGTATATGTTTTACTTGCCGCAAATTTTAAATTATTTTTATCATTTAAAGTGTATTTCACAGTAACTGCAGGCATAAATTCTAATTGATCTAATTCATTTTCACCGCTTTGTAAAGAGGTGTTAAAATTAAGAGATTGATTAATTTGCTCTACTCTAATACCTAAAACTGCTGTAAGTTTTTTAGAAAATATATATTCTGAATTTAGAAATCCTGCATGAATACTTTGATTTCCACCATAAGTTTGTGGTCTCAAAACATCAGTATTTGTGCCCAAACCTCCTCTAAAAGTTCTAATATCAAAGAGACCCGCACTAAAATTGTCCTGATTAAAATAACTATCTAAGTTGTAAATATCTGTAATTATTGGTTGTGTAACTGCGTTTCCCCCACTATTTTTAATTCTAAAATTAAATTGAGTTGCTTTAAAGTCGACATCTTTAAACCTTCCACTATAGCCCAAAGTAATTTTTCCTTTATAATCACCCTCATCGTTTTTATTAAATTGATAGGATGTTGAAATATTTGCTGCTAATTCTTCTTCTTCTAAATCTTGATAAAATCTATGGTTATCAGAATCATTTAAAGTTCTTCTAAAAGATTTTGGTCCATTTGGAATATTCCAATCATCTGGAGTTACAATTACTTGTCTTCTGTTAGGAACATCGCTACTTACAAAATTATATGCAGCACCCCAATTTACTTCAAACTTATCTTGAATCTTGTGGTTTCCTAATAATTGATGTACAAATAATTGTGTTCTTTCAAAAAGTGCTCTTTGCACAAATGCACCGCCTTCTGGAGCATAATCAAAAACATCTACAATACCTGTATATTCTTCTTGTGTTTGATTAGAAGTATTAATCATTAAAGCATTGTACAAAAACTCATGATTTTTGTGCTTTAAACGAATATTACCCATTGCTGTAGTGTTTGTCTTATAGATATAGTTCTTAAAATCATAATCTCTTCTTGCAACACCTCCAACATTTACGCTACCTCTATTGACTCCTTCTCTAAATTGATATCCGTTATCAAACGAAGCAACTCCAAAAACACTAAGTTTTGTATCTTCACCCAAATCATAAGAATCTCCAACTTTTAAAGAAAGATTCATATTTACTGGTGTATTTCCTTTTTCTCTATCCCAACTTGTTCCAAAATTATAGTTATTTAATGGGAAATTAGGAATGCCTATATCATAAAACCCTGTTGTATTTGGTCCATCATTCAAATAAAAATTATCTTGAGAAATTGCTTCTGAATTTACTGATGAACCTAAACCAATTTCTAAAAAACCTTTTCCTTTGTATTTTTTTGATGAAATATCAATATTTGCACCACTAAAATCTCCGAAATTCTTAGTATTAAAAGTTTTATCAATAGAAATAAATTCTATAATATCTGTTGAGAAAATACTTAAATCTATATTTTTTTGAGATGGATTATTAGACGGTAACGGCAAACCATTCAAGGTAGTAATATTATATCTGTCTCCTAAACCTCTTACAAAAACATTACCAGAGCCTTGTTGTTTAGAAATACCTGTTGTTTTTGTAAGTGCAGTTGCAGCATCTCCTACTCCTTTTTTTATTAGTTCTTGTTGACCAATTTTTTGTTCAATTGTAATCGCCTTCTTTTGTTCTAACAAAAGAGCATTCACAGATTCTTTATTTGTAGAAGACTTTATAACAATCTCATCTAAACCAACCCCTTGTTCTGCAGACATTAATTGGTTTACAATTACAGTTTCACCAGCTTTCATTGTAAAAAGCTTCTCTACAGATTTGTACCCTAAAAAACTAAATACAACGGTGTGTGTTCCCGCAGGAACATTTATGGTATAGTTGCCATCAAAATCTGTAGTAGTACCTATTGTAGTTCCTTTGATAAATACGTTTGCAAAAGGCAAAGGATCGTTGTTTGTTTCTTTATCGGTTAAAACACCCTTTAGAATTCCTTTGTCTTGCGCTATTAAAACTTGGCTTAGTGCTATAAAAGCAATAAATAAAATTTTCTTCATTATTGTTTGTTATTTCTTAGGCAAAAGTCCGTTAGTTTTGTAAAGTCTATGTTAGCTTTAAATTATGCTTGTATTACAGAAACATTATCTAAAGGTTAAATTGTAGAGAATAGTTAACAGTTTTTTAATTTACAGCAAACATTAAATTAAACCTATGGTTAGATATTTGTAATAATCTTTAAAGATGAAGTGTCATTATAAATTTATTAGTTTTTGTCAACTATTTTATGTGACCTACTGCCTTTGGCCAAGGCAGTTTTTTATTTAATAATATTCCATTAACGTTAAATTAACATATTTAGTAGTTCTTTGCAGCGACAAAAACTAATAAATATGAAATTTTCGATGCTACTCTATGTAGTAATTCTAACTTCTATGTGTTCATCTTTAAGCATGAATGCTCAGGAAACCAATGCACCTAAATTTGGAAAAGGTCTTTTAAACTTAAAAGGAAAAGACAGTACTTGGTCTATGAAAGTAGGTTTAAGATTCCAAACCTTAGCAACCTCTCAATGGGAAGTAAATAACGGTCTTTCGAATCCAGAAACTTCTATGTTAATTAGAAGGTCTCGTTTAAAATTTGATGGTTTTGCGTATTCACCCAAACTTAGATACAAAGTAGAATTGGGTTTGTCTAACAGAGATCAATCTGGTGCTTCTAAATACACAGGCAATGCTCCTCGATATATTTTAGACGCTGTTTTAAAATGGAATTTCTCTGGAAACTTTGTCTTATGGTTTGGGCAAACCAAATTACCTGGAAATAGAGAACGTGTTATATCTTCTGCAAATTTGCAACAAGTAGACAGGTCTTTATTAAATAGCAGGTTTACCATAGATCGTGATATGGGTGTTCAATTAAGACATCATTTTCATCTTTCAGATACTTTTTTAGTCAAAGAAATCTTTTCTATTTCGCAGGGTGAAGGAAGAAATATTACTACAGGAAATATTGGCGGCCATCAATACACCTCTAGAATTGAATTGTTTCCTTTTGGCGATTTTAAAAACAAAGGAGATTATAAAGGAAGTGATTTGAAATTTGAACAGAACCCTAAACTATCTCTTGGTTTTGCGTATGATTTTAATAACAATGCATCTAAAACCAAAAGTAATCAAGGTGCTTATATGCTAAACGATACGGGTTTTTTCTCCACAAATATTTCAACTTTTTTTATAGATACCATGTACAAACACAAAGGATTTTCTTTTATGGGAGAATATGCCAATAGAGATGCAAAAGACGCTTTTGCCAAAAATTCTGATGGTACTTTAACAGGAGATGAAGTTCAGGTTGGAAATGGCTTGAATTTACAAACCGGATATTTAGTTTCTAAAACAATTGAAGTTTCTGCACGTTACACAAATATTTCTTTAGACAGAAATATTACCGGAAAAGGAGCAGAAAATCAATATACGTTAGGGCTCTCTAAATATATATCGGGTCATCAATTAAAAGTACAAACAGATCTAAGCTATACTGATATTGGTTTTAATACAAATCAATTATTGTATAGATTACAGGTGGATATTCATTTTTAAATGAAAATAATTTCCAAGATTTATTTTGGGTTTCAGTTCAAATTGTCTTTTCCGTGAAAACGGGAATCTAATTATAATAACATAAGCATAACATTCACAATTTTTTGTGTTTGTAAATTTGCAAAACTAAATTTTAAAGAAAAATGGGAGATCCATATATTTTAATGCTTGTTGCTTTGGCTGTTTTAGCTGTGGTAGACTTGGTTGTAGGAGTTAGTAATGACGCTGTTAACTTTCTAAATTCAGCCATTGGCTCAAAAGCTATTTCTGTAAGAAACATCATGATTATTGCTAGTTTAGGTGTCTTCTTTGGAGCCATTACCTCTAGTGGAATGATGGAAGTTGCGCGTAAAGGGATTTTTAATCCTAATATGTTTATGTTTCAAGATATTATGTACATTTTTATGGCGGTAATGATTACAGATATTCTTCTGTTAGATATCTTTAATTCATTAGGAATGCCAACCTCAACTACAGTATCTATTGTTTTTGAATTATTAGGAGCCGCAGTTTGTATTTCTTTGATAAAAATTTCTGCAAATGATACACAATCAATTTCAGATATTTGGAGTTATATCAACCACAAAAAAGCACTTGAAATCATCAACGGAATCTTACTTTCTGTAGTGGTCGCATTTTCTGTAGGAGCCATTGTACAGTTTGTTTCTAGGCTTATTTATTCCTTTAATTTTGAAAAAAGAGCCACGTATATAAATGCTTTATTTGGTGGTTTTGCCATTACCGCAATAACCTATTTCATCATCATAAAAGGAATGAAGGGAACTCCTTTTTATAAAGATGTAAAGTTTTTAATTGAAGGAAATACCTTTGCCATTATTGCTGGAAGTTTTGTTGTTTGGTCATTCATATCACAAATTTTAATAAAAGCATTTAAAATTAATATATTAAAATTAATTATTGGTGTGGGTACTTTTTCTTTAGCAATGGCTTTCTCTGGAAACGATTTGGTAAACTTTGTAGGTGTGCCAATTGCCGCGTGGAATTCTTACCAAGCTTGGGAAGTTTCTGGTGTCGCTGCAGATTCTTTTTCAATGGGCATTTTAGCTAAAAAAGTACCTTCTAATGTTTGGTTATTGTTACTAGCTGGTGGTATTATGGTAGTAACTTTATGGACTTCAAGCAAGGCTCAAAATGTAATAAAAACAGGAATTGATTTGTCTAGACAAGGAGAAGGGCATGAAAAATTTCAACCAAATCCGCTTTCTAGAATTGTAGTAAGAGCTGCTATGGGTATTAATGTAGGTTTAAGCTATCTAGTTCCAAAATCAACTTTAGCTTTTATAGATTCTAAATTTCAAAAACCTGTAATTGCATTGCCAAAAGATAAAACCTATGAAATGCCTGCTTTTGATTTGGTAAGAGCTTCTGTAAACTTAATTGTTGCTGGTATTCTAATATCAATTGCTACTTCTATGAAATTGCCTTTGTCTACAACCTATGTAACATTTATGGTTGCTATGGGAACCTCTTTAGCGGATAGAGCTTGGGGTCGTGAAAGTGCTGTTTATAGAGTTGCAGGTGTAATTAATGTTATTGGTGGTTGGTTTTTAACTGCCATCACAGCCTTTTTTGCAGCAGCAGTGGTTGCTTACTTAATTAGCTGGAACATGGTTATGATTCCTGTTTTACTAGCGGTTGTTGCGCTATTAATTGGAAGAAATACATTAATCCACAGAAAGAAAACCAAAGAAGTTAAAAAACAAGAATTTATGGAAAGAACAGAATTAATTACCATTAATGGGGTGATTGAAGAAAGTGCCGACCATATCTCTGGAGTTATTAGTCGTGTAAACAAATTATATACCAATGTTGTAAATGATTTAGCCAACCAAGATTTAAATAAATTACGTAAAACAGAGAAACACGTTGCCAAATTAAACAACGAAATAGACAGTTTAAAAGATGGTGTTTTCTACTTTATTAAATCTTTAGATGAAACCTCTGTACAGGCAAGTAGATTTTACATCATGGTTTTAGGATACTTACAAGATGTAGCACAATCAATTAGTTATATTTCTAGAGCAAGTTACAAACATGTAAATAATAACCATAAAAATTTAAAGAAAGGGCAAATTAAAGATCTAAAAATAATAGACATTCAGCTATCTACATTGTTAGTGAAAGAGGCTACTATTTTCGAAAATAGAGATTTAGATGATTTAAATGCACTCTTAATAGAAAAGAATGAATTGCTTAGAAGTGTTTCTTCCTCTATAGAAAAACAAGTCGCTAGAATTAGAACGGATGAAACAAGTCCTAAAAACACGACATTGTATTTCAGTATTTTGTTAGAAACTAAAGATTTAATTACTGCATTAATGAATTTATTACAGACGTATGAGGAATTTCATTTAAGTAGAAAACAAGAGCAATAAACACTATAAAGTTATAAAAAAACCATGAAACTTTTAAGGTTTCATGGTTTTTTTATGGGTTTATTTTAAAACCAGAACCCTAAGTTAAACAACCAATGGGCTTCATTTAAATCTGGAGTCCAGCTATATTTTAATTCTATAGGTCCAATAAGAGAGTCATAACTATAACCAATCGCATACCCAGATTTTACGTTGTCAAATAATTTTACATTTTTAAAAACATTGTCTTCTATTCTTGCATAATTTGCAATAAATGAAACATAGTTTTTGTCACCTATTCTATATCTTAAATCGAATTGTGTTTTTACAAAAGAATTATTAGACAATTCTGCAAACTCATAACCATATAAAGAAACAAACGTATTTATATAATTTTGATTATAATCTCCTAAATAAAAGTCGAATATATTAGAAGTTGGATTCCCAATGGTAAAACCTGCTTCGTTGGTGTTTTGAAACGTTAGTCTTTCAGCAAAAGTAGTGGCGAAACCTAAAGTACCTTTTCCTTGAGAAAAGGGTTCGAAATTTTTATTATAATCTGATGATGCCAAATACCAATTAAAATTTAAATCGGCAAAAAAACCTTTGGTCACAAAATATTTTTTATCGTAGGTATCTAATTTTATATAACCAAAGGCACTAAAATAATTGCTTCTATCGATAATTGTTGCCTCATTGGCATCAGACGCTAATGTTTCTGTAGAAGCTTTTAACCATTTGTGTTCTACACCAAGACCAACAGCAAATTTTCTATTAAATGTGGTTTGAAAAAAAGCTTGATTTGTAAGGTCTGAATAACTTAAGTTGATGCTACTTACGTTTGGTAAATCAGAAACTTGATTGAACTTAGAATTGCTTCTAAAATGATTGTATCTAGACTTGAAACCGTAACTGATATAAAAACCATTATCTACAAAATAATTTAAATTGTATCTTAAATTATCTCCTAAAATCATATCAAAAGAAAATAAATCGTTCTTTTTTAGTAGATGTTTTTTATTAAAAGTTGCTAAAACTCCAGATTTATAGAGTAAATCATAATGAACACCTAAATTTAGATTCGCATTTTCATTGGATTCTTTTACTATAAAATCTAATAAGTAACTACCGTCTGTTTTTTTTATAAAGTTATATTCTATTCTATTGTAATTTCTAGTGGCAGAAAGTAGGTGTATTTTTTTTGTAATGTCTTTTCTTGACAAACTATCGCCTTCTCTAATATTCAATTTTCCTAATATATAGGCTCTAGTGTAGTTTTTTGCTCCGTGTATTGAAATATCTGATATTAATAATTTCTTATTTGTATATTTTATGACTTTTCTTTTTCTTTTTACAAGTTGTTTTGCTGCAATTTCTTCAAAAACTTTTGTAAACTTTTTTGCTTCAATAGTACCTTTTTCTAAAATTTCAACTTTTTTATCAAAATCTACCACCGTATACTCATATATTTCTGGGTGAATATAAACGTCTAATTGTTTAATTTCTTCATCTGATTTGCTATACATTTGATAGCTCATAATTTGATTTAATAAAGCAACTACAGAGTTTATTTTTTCCTTTTCAAACAATTCGCCTTCTACATCTACACCAATTACAATATCAATTCCTTTGGCCTTCATAACACTTACAGGAAAATTATTCGAAATACCACCATCTACTAAAAGTTTGTCTCCTACTTCTACAGGATTTAATAATGATGGAAAAGAACCACTTGCTCTTAAAGCCAAGGGTAGCGAGCCTTTTTCTAAGATTACTGGCGAACCGTTTTCTACATCTGTTGCAATACAGAAAAAAGGAACGGGAAGTTTAGAAAAATCCTGATTGCCATCTACAGCATCAAATAGCTCCAATAATAAATTTAGTACATTTTGTCCTTTAGAAATTCCTTTAGGCAAACCTACTTTCCCTTTTTCTACAGGTAGCGTAAGCACTGTTTTTTCACCAAATTCTTTCTCAAAAAATGTTTCTGAACTTCTTGGTAATTTATCTCTAATAAGCGTTAGAAAATCTGTATTGATTACAATTTCTTCAATTTGGTTTGCAGAATAACCAGCAGCATAAAAACCACCAATAATAGCGCCCATACTGGTACCGCCAATATAATCTAGCTGAATACCAGCTTTGTCAATTTCTTTTAATATGGCTATATGTGCAAATCCTTTTGCGCCACCACCACTTAAAACAAGCCCAACTTTTGGTTGTTTGTCTTGTGCTAAAATGACGATAGAAAAAAGTAAGAATAAAAGGTTTAATTTTAATTTCATTGTTATTTTTTATGGTAAAAATTATGCACTTTTAGAGCTCTAGAGTTGCCTATTACTTCTTTTAATTCTTCTAATGAAGCTTCTTTAACCCGTTTTGCAGATTTAAATTTACGCAATAATGTTGTAATTGTCTGCGTACCAATGTCAGGAATTTCTTCTAACTCAGATTTTATGGCACTTTTGCTCCTTTTATTTCTATGAAACGTAATCCCAAATCTGTGTGCTTCATTTCTTAAATACTGCGTTATTTTTAACGTTTCAGACTTTTTGTCTAAATACAACGGTATGGGATCGTCTGGGTAATAAATTTCTTCTAATCTTTTTGCAATTCCAATAATGGCAATTTTACCACGTAAACCCAAGATCTCTAAACTTTTTAAGGCAGACGATAATTGTCCTTTTCCACCATCTACAATAATAAGTTGTGGCAAGGGTTCATCTTCTGCCAACAAACGCTTGTACCTTCTGTAAACCACTTCTTCCATAGAACCAAAATCATCTGCCCCAACAACGGTTTTTATATTGTAATGTCTATAATCTTTTTTACTCGGCTTCCCATCTTTAAAAACTACGCACGCTGCCACAGGATGCGTCCCTTGAATGTTCGAATTATCGAAACATTCGATATGACGCGGTTCTACACTTAAACGCAAATCTTTTTTCATTTGCGCCATAATTCTTTTTACGTGTCTGTCTGGATCAACAATTTTAATTTGTTTGAATTGTTCTTGTCGGTAATATTTGGCGTTCCTTTCAGAGAGCTCTACAATTCTTTTTTTATCGCCTAATTTTGGGATGGTTACTTTTACAATTTCACCTAAATTCACTTTAAATGGAACATAAATTTCTGGAGATTGTGAGTTGAAACGCTGTCTTATTTCAACAATAAACAATTCTAACAATTCTTTGTCTGACTCGTCTAATTTTTTCTTAATTTCTGTAGTATGAGATTGAATGATAGCACCGTTAGAAATTTTTAAAAAATTTGCATATCCATGTGTTTCATCAGAAATGATAGAAAATACATCAACATTATTTATAGACGGATTTACAATGGTGCTTTTTGCTTGATAATTGTTTAACCTGTCTAGTTTTTCTTTTATTTTCTGCGCTTTTTCAAACTCCATCTTTTCAGAATAATCGAACATCAATTGTTTAAAATGATCTAAACTTTCTTTAAAATTTCCTTTGATGATATTTCTAATTTCTTTGATAGAATTGTCATAATGAGTCTCGGTTTCTAAAGCTTCGCAGGGTCCTTTGCAGTTTCCTAAATGATATTCTAAACAGACTTTGTATTTTCCTTCATTAATTTTCTGTGCGCTTAAATCGTACTTACAGGTTCGTAAAGCATACAATTCTTTGATAAGATCTAATAAAATTCTTACCGTTTTAACAGATGTATAGGGCCCAAAATATTCTGAGCCATCTTTGATAACCCTTCGCGTTAAAAAAACTCTCGGAAAACGTTCTTTTTTGATACACAACCAAGGGTAGGTTTTATCGTCTTTTAATAAAACATTATATCTGGGTTTGTATTTTTTAATCAGGTTGTTTTCTAATAGTAAAGCATCTGTTTCTGTATTTACTACAATGTGCTTTATTTGTACAATGTTTTTTACTAAAACCCTTGTTTTGCCACTATCGTGATTTTTTGTAAAGTAAGAAGCAACTCTTTTCTTTAAATTCTTCGCTTTACCAACATAAATAATAACCTCGTTTTTATCAAAAAATTGATATACTCCGGGTGTATTTGGTAAGGTTTGTATTTGAAGTTCTAAGGATGCAGGCATGCCACAAAATTACGCATTTTTAAACATGCAGAAATAAGATCTTCTTAGAAAAATAGAAATGAAAAAAGTAAAATTCTAAAAACTTTTTAATCTTACCATGTTTCTTATATTTTTAGTTAAATTTATCACCTAAACAAACTTATTTATTTACCAAACTTAATTAATTATGGCAGAAAAAAACACAATTACTTTAAAGAAAGCTAAAAGATGGACTAAGAGATGGCGTAAAATGGAAGATTCTTATAATGATCATCAACATTGTAGAGCATTTAATATTCCTTTAATCGATTTACAAGAGGTAACAAAAGAACCAGGTGTTGCAAGCGTACGTGGCTATATTGGTGTTGAAAAACAAATTATTGAAGGTGAAACAGTTTTTACAGAAAAACTAATTATTGTTGGCGTAAATGCACAAGGAAAAGATATGATTTCTTCTAAAGATGGTGAAACCTTAGATGACGATAGTGGTAGAATTTTTGACGCAACTCAACCCTGTCCAGATTTATGTGATGATTCTAGTCCATTAAACGGCTAAAATGGAGTTGAAAGAAATTATCAATTTTATTGCCAATTTAGGTAATATTATTTTAGTTATTAATATATTTCTTTTTTTTAAAAGCTATCGTAAAAAAACGGTAGCTTTTAAAATTATAGCATTTTACCTATTATATGTTTTAGTTATACAACTTAGTATGTCTTATCTTAATAGTCGTAAAATACCAAATCTTTATTTTACCCATTTCTATTTTATCGGTCAAATTATATTTCTAAGTTTTTTTTTCTTGAGAGAATTTAAAAATATATTGCTTTCGAATATTATAAAAATATACTTAGTTTTGGTACTTGTTTCCTTAGGTATTTACTATTCATTTTTACCAGAAACCTTTTTTAAACATAATATTTTTGAGGTTTTAATTACTTCTATCCCTTTAATTGTTTATAGTTTTATTTTTTTAATCAGAAGATTAGATAGTTCAAATAAGAAATTTATTTACCTGAATTCGGGTTTATTTCTTTATATTTTATGCAGCACATTAATTTTTATTGCAGGAAATTTAAAATCTGATATCAAATTAATTATTTGGCTTTTTAATGCATCTCTTTACATTGTTTATCAGCTACTAATCTCTTTAGAATGGTATAAAAACTTTAGACTAAAAAAATTAAAGTCATAAATATAGTATCTTTGGTTTCTATAAACTGAATCCTCTAAAATGGAAAGTCTTTTTTCCGAAGAAAACCAAATTATTGTAATTATCATTACAGCCGTTTTAGTTTTACTATTAATGGCAGCAGCTTTATTGGGCTTCTTTTTTGTTTCTCGAAAAAAAATAATTGCAAAAGAATTAGAGAAAAAGACGTTGGTTATCAACCATCAAAAAGAGAGCATACAAGCAATTATTGTTACCCAAGAAAACGAACGTACAAGAATTGCACAAGACTTGCATGATGACATTAGCTCTAAACTAAATGTAATCAACTTAAATGCAAACCTATTAATTGATGGCAGTTTAGATGCTACAGAAACCCTATTCATCAATAAAAAAATATTAGAAATTACACACAAGAGTTTGCAAAGCGCTAGAAAAATTGCACACAATTTATTACCACCTGTATTGAGTAAATTAGGCTTAAAACCAGCTATTGAAGAATTGTGTGACGATTTTAATAGTAGCAAAAAAGTAACTATTTCTTATACGGTACATTATGTAAAAGAGAGCTTATCTAGCCAGCGAGAGTTGCACTTATTTAGAATCTTACAAGAATTAATTAACAACTCTATTAGACATGGCAAAGCCACAAAAATAGATTTAAATTTTGAGGAAAGAAAACAAAGTTTTATTTTTGAGTATTCTGACAATGGTATTGGTTTTAATGTAGAAGAAACGTTGTCTAAAAAAGGGTTAGGGCTAACCAATATAGAAAACAGAGTAGCAATTCTGCAAGGAAAAATGCATTTAAAAAGTGCTATTAATAAAGGTTTTAATATTTTAATTTCCCTCGAAAATGAATCACCAAATACACATAGCAATTATAGATGACGAACAGCTTTTTAGAGAAGGCATCCGTTTTATTCTTGAAAAACAAGAAAATTTTAATGTTGTTTTTGAAGCAAATAATGGTCAAAAATTACTAGATTTTATTGACAGTACAGATCAATTACCAGATGTTATTTTAATGGATTTAAAAATGCCTGTGTTAGATGGTATTGAAGCTACAAAAATGATTCATAGAAAGCATAAAGACATAAAAATTATTGCACTTACCAGTTATAATAACAAATCTTTTATAACGAGTATGATTGATTTTGGAGCGTCTTCTTATTTGTTAAAAAACACCTCACCAAAAGTGGTTGTAAAAACCATAAACCAAGTGTTTAAATATGGCTATTATTATGATGATCATGTAATGGATATTATCAATGAAAACGCACACTCTTCCAGTGGAAAAAAGATAAAAGCACAATTAAACAACAATCACCTTTCTAGAAGAGAAAAAGATGTTTTAGAGCTTTTATGTGAACAATTAACAACCTCAGAAATTGCAGGTAGATTATTTATAAGTCCAAGAACAGTAGAAGGCCATAGAAATAGTTTGTTATTAAAAACAGCCTCTAAAAATGTTGCTGGTTTGGTTATTTATGGAATTCAAAAAAGATTGATTGAAGTTTCACCAGACTTCGATTGATTTATTTTTAGATAAAAACTACTCTTTAAACGCTTCTAAAAAATCTGATTTTGTATTGTCTACAACTTGCCAATTGTAAATGGCAGAAAGCTGATAAATTTTAGAAATTTCTTTAAAAAAACGTACTTTTGCCTTCTTTTTTAAATCGGTAATTTCAATAGTTTCTTTTATTTTTTCGATACTTTTTTCGTTGATCTTATTCAATTCCGTTTTCGAGAAAGTATTGAACGAACTTTGTTGCAAGTCGAAATACTTTATATCGGGCGCAATGGTAATTTCCTCTTTTGGTATTTTGTTAATGTAAATTTTCTTCTCTAAACTGTCTATTTGTATTTCTAATTGAGATAAGTCATACCCAACCTCAACCGTTGCATTTACAGTAACAATAGCTTTTTTATCGAAAGATAAATAGTTGTAAAAGTATTTTTTAGAATCAGAATAATTGTATACTTCAGAGAACGTACCACTAGAGACTACTAATTTTCGAAGATTTTTAATAGAGTTTACCACCACCTGAATTTCTTCTTGTTTGTGATTTTCAATTTTTGGGGCATACCAAAACTTTGCAATTAAAAAACCCAATAAAAATATAGCAATGTATTTTAGAAAGCGCATTTTATAAAACTTTCTTTAAAGATACTAAAGATTATGCTTTTAGCTGTTTCTCTTCTTTAGGAAATGCTTGCTTGCTAAAAAAAAACAACAAGGCAACACCAATACTTATAAAAGCATCTGCAGGGTTAAAAATATATTGAAAAAAAGTAAAAAATTCTCCTCCCACAAAAGGAATCCAGTCTGGTAAAACACCTTGCCATAAGGGAAAATAGAACATGTCTACAACCTTTCCATAAAACAATTCTCCGTAAGGTTTGTCTGCAAAAAGTGTGGCTACTTTATGATTCGAATCATCAAAAATAATTCCGTAAAAAACAGAATCTATAATATTACCTACTGCGCCAGAAAATATCAAAGAAATGGCAATTACAACTGCATTGTGCACTTTTCGTTTGATTGTACCCGCTAACCAATAAATAATTGCACCTACTGCCACAATTCTAAATAAAGTTAAAAAAAGTTTTCCTGCTTTTCCACCAAACTCAAAACCCATGGCCATCCCATTATTCTCTGTAAAGTGAATTCTAAACCACTCGAAAACCACGAATTCTTCACCTAAAACAAAGTGTGTTTTTACATAGATTTTTATAACTTGATCTAAAATAATTGCGATGCATATGGTAAGAATTGCCAGCTTCTTTTTTGACATTTTTTTTGAATTTGTGCTCACAAAAATAACAATATTATTGTGTTTATCTGTGTGTTAAGAAAATATTCCCTTTTTTAGTAATAATTGATACTTCTCTAGGTGTCGAAATAGCTGTTTTTTGATATTTTTTGTGGTAGAGCATTCCATCAATTTTAATTTTCCCACTATTAGAAATTACATCTACATGCGTTTTTTTAAGCGTTGCAAATACATTACCTGTATAGAGTTTTAATTCTAAATTTTGTTGAATAGTATCTAACTTCACAATACCATTTTCTATAAAAATTCTCAAATTGCCATGATAACTTTTTGAAGAGATATGAATCTCTTCACCAAAAATAGAAACGTTTGTGTTTTTTGGAATTTTAAGAATTGCAGCAGCTCTTTTTAGTCTTTTTGTAATGTATTTTCGAAAGATTTTTTCTTCCCTTTTAAATGTAGGAATGTTAAATTTTATGACGGTTTCACCATTAACTTCTTTTACTACAATGTGCTGTTTGTTGGGGTTTTCTGCACGTAAGATGATTTCAATAAACTCAGTACCTGAATTTTCTAAAATAAAATTATCTAAACCCATTGTAGAAATACTTACTTCTTTAAATGCGCTTTGAAACTTTTTAGTCGCTGTTTTTTGAGAATAGATTGTTGATGAAAGTGATAAGAATAGAAAAACAATAAATATTTTTTTCATCAGCATAAAAATCTATACGTAGTGTTTTACCTAAAGAATTTAGGTTTTAAAAAAGAATAAATAAAAGCTTTCTACTTAAAAATTTAAGAGAAAGCTTTTAAAATAAATATTATTGTTTGCGTTTTGCTTCGATGCTTAACGTTGCATGAGGCACTATTCTTAAACGCTCTTTTTGTATTAATTTTCTAGTAACTCTACAGATACCATAGGTTTTATTTTCTATACGCAACAAAGCATTCTTTAAATCGCGTATAAATTTTTCTTGTCTTATGGCTAACTGTACGTTTGCTTCTTTGCTCATTACTTCAGAACCTTCGTCAAAAGATTTAAATGATGGCGACGTATCATCTGTACCATTATTGGCATCGTTTTTATAAGCACTTTGTAACAAAGCTAAGTCTTCTTCTGCTCTTTTAATTTTTTTCTCTATAATTTCTTTAAACTCTTGTAAATCTTCATCAGAGTATTTTAATTTAATGTCTGGCATAATGCTACATTTTTTCGATTAATATGCTACTTTTAATGGTATCGAACTCAATTTCTATACCATTTTTTAAATCATCTACAAAAACCAATTCTTTTGTTAATGTTTCACTCATGATATATTCTTTATTTCTTTCAATAGAAGGTTGTAAGTTTTCGAAGTTTAAAACCGTTAATTTAATTTGATCTGTTACTTCTAAACCTGTGTCTTTACGTGCATTCTGAATTCTGTTCACCAATTCTCTGGCAACGCCTTCTTTGTGTAAATCTTCTGTTATTGTTACATCTAAAGCAACGGTTAAACCACCTTCATTGGCTACCAACCAACCTTCAATATCTTTCGATGAAATTTCCACATCTTCAAGCCCCAAAGTTATAGAATTTCCATTAATTTTTATAGAAATATTTTTGTCTTTCTCTATTTTATGAATATCTTCTTGTGTAAATTGCTGAATTTCAGCAGCTACGAAACGCATCTCTTTTCCAAATTTTGGACCCAAAGCTTTAAAATTAGGCTTAATTTGTTTGATAAGAATGTCTGAAGCATCTTCTAAAATCTGCACTTCTTTAATATTTACTTCGTGTTTTATTAAATCTGCAACGGCTAAAATGGCTTCTTTTTGCTGATCATTATCAACAGGAATCATGATTTTTTGTAACGGCTGACGCACTTTTATCTTCTCTTTTGCTCTTAATGACAATACTAAAGAGGAAATGATTTGCGCATTTTCCATTTTAAGCTCTAAAGGTTTGTCTACAAAACTTTCATCAAATTTTGGGAAATCAGATAAATGAATACTTTCTGAAGTTTCTTTATGGGTTACAGCATTTAAATCTTGGTACAATTTATCCATAAAAAATGGTGCAATTGGTGCTCCTAATTTTGCAATCGTAACCATACAGGTATACAAGGTTTGATACGCAGAAATCTTATCAGTTTCGTAAGTTCCTTTCCAAAAACGTCTTCTACTTAAACGAACATACCAGTTACTCAAATAATCTTGCGTAAAATCTGAAATTGATCTTGCAGCTCTTGTGGGTTCGTAGGCTGCATAAAATGTATCGACTTTATTGATTAAGGTATGTAATTCAGACAAAATCCATCGGTCTATTTCTGGTCTTTTTTCTAAGGCAATGTCTTCTTCACTATACGAAAAACCATCAATATTTGTATATAAAGAAAAGAATGAATACGTGTTGTATAAAGTTCCGAAAAACTTACGTTTTACCTCTTCAATTCCTTCTAAATCGAATTTTAAATTGTCCCAAGGATTTGCATTTGCAATCATATACCAACGTGTTGCATCTGCACCATAGGTTGCTAATGTAGTAAATGGGTCTGTCGCGTTTCCTAAACGTTTCGACATTTTATGTCCGTTTTTGTCTAACACCAAACCGTTAGAAACTACGTTTTTATACGCAACCGAATCAAAAACCATGGTGGCAATTGCATGTAAAGTATAAAACCAACCTCTTGTTTGATCTACACCTTCTGCGATAAAATCTGCTGGAAAAGATTCATTCCCATCAATTTTTTGTTTATTTTCAAACGGATAATGCCATTGTGCATACGGCATAGCACCAGAATCGAACCAAACATCAATTAAATCGTTTTCGCGTTTCATGGGTTGTCCAGATGCGGAAACTAGAATAATTTCATCAACAATATTCTTGTGTAAATCTATTTTTGCGTAATTCTCATCAGACATATTACCAACTTCGAAATCTTCAAAAATGTCCGATGGGATGAATCCCATCGCTATTGATTTTTGCATTTCGGTCTTGAGTTCTGATACAGAACCAATACAGATTTCTTCTTTGCCATCTTCTGTTCTCCAGATTGGTAAAGGAATTCCCCAGTAACGAGAACGTGACAAATTCCAGTCGTTTGCATTTGCCAACCAATTTCCAAAACGGCCAGTTCCTGTAGATGCTGGTTTCCAGTTGATGGTTTTGTTCAATTCATACATTCTATCTTTCACATCCGTTACCTTGATAAACCAAGAATCTAACGGATAATATAAAATAGGCTTGTCTGTTCGCCAACAATTCGGATAACTGTGCTTGTATTTCTCTACTTTAAAAGCCTTGTTTTCTGTTTTAAGTTTGATGGCAATTTCAACATCTACAGATTTCTCTGGTGCTTCACCATCAGGATAATATTCGTTTTTTACGTATTTACCAGCAAATTCAGTCACTTCTGGTCTAAACTTTCCTTGTAAATCTACCAACGGAACTAAATGATCGTTCTCATCTTTTACTAATAATGGCGGAATTTCTGGAACGGCTTGTTTTGCAACCAATGCATCATCTGCTCCAAAAGTGGGTGCGGTATGTACAATTCCTGTACCATCTTCTGTAGTGACAAAATCTCCAGCAATGATTCTAAAAGCATTTTCTGGATTGTCATTTGGCAACACATAATCTAAAATTTGCTCGTATTTAATACCAACTAAATCTTTACCTAAACATTCGCCAATGATTCTATATGGAATTTTCTTATCCTCTTTTTTATAATTTTCAAAAGCTGAATTATCATCAACTTGAACAAACTTTTTATCAAATTGTTTATCAACTAATTTTTTAGCCAACACCACTTTGGTGGGTTCAAACGTATATTGATTAAACGTATCCACCAAAACATATTCAATTTTTGGCCCAACGGTTAACGCTGTATTACTTGGCAACGTCCACGGAGTGGTTGTCCAAGCCAGAAAAAAGAAATCCCATTCTAAATCCTTCCCGAATGGAAGTACTTCTGAATCATGCTCTAAATTGAACGCTTTAAAAATATCGTTTTCAGCTCCCTTTCCTTTGGAAAGGGCTGGGGATAGGAATTGTGCAACAACAGTTGTATCCGTAACATCTTGATAGGTTCCTGGTTGATTTAATTCGTGCGAACTTAAACCCGTTCCTGCTTTTGGCGAATATGGCTGAATTGTATAGCCTTTGTAAATTAATTTTTTATTGTAAATCTGTTTTAATAGCCACCAAACAGATTCCATGTATTTTGGTTCGTAAGTAATGTATGGATCTTCCATATCTACCCAATAACCCATTTTTTGGGTCAAATCGTTCCAAATACCTGTGTAACGCATCACTGCTTTTCTACAAGCTGCATTGTAATCTTCAACAGAAATCTTTTTACCAATGTCTTCTTTGGTAATTCCTAATTCTTTTTCTACACCTAATTCAATAGGTAAGCCATGCGTATCCCAACCCGCTTTTCGCTTCACTTGATAGCCCTTCATGGTTTTATACCTCGGAAAAATATCTTTTATTGCGCGTGCCAAAACATGGTGAACACCTGGTAAACCATTTGCTGAAGGAGGTCCTTCAAAAAACACATAAGGCTCTGCACCTTCTCTTGTGGAAACACTTTTTTCAAAAATGTTATTTTCTTGCCAATACTCTAGAATTTCTTCTGCTACTTTTGGTAAGTCAAGTCCTTTGTATTCAGGAAATTTCGCTTTCATTATATCTCTTTTCGGATAAGATTGCGAAATTAATCAATTTATTGAAAACAGCGGGTTATAGGCGCAAAAAAAGAGCCTTTAAAGGGTTCTTCTTATATTTTAAGTAATTGTTTGTTACATTTTTATAATTACAAACTCTGTTCTTCTGTTAGTTTGATGTTGTAAATCTGTACATTTTACGCGATTAGAGTGTGTATTATTATCTACACAATCATTTGTTAATTGGGTTTCTCCAAAACCTTTTCCAGAAATTCTATTTGCGTTAATTCCTTTAGAGATAATGTACGCTACAGTAGATTTTGCTCTTCTATCTGACAATGCTTCGTTATAGGTATCTCTTCCTCGTGCATCTGTATGAGAACTAGATCTAACAATAAGTTTTGGGTATTTGTTCATGACACTTACAATAGTTTCTAACTCTATCGCAGCATCTTGTCTTATGGTCGCTTTATTATAATCAAAGTAGATTGGTTTTATTCTAACGATTAATTCTCCTCTTTCATTGTAAGAAAAATCATTCTCAATTTTTAAAGAAATGTCTAAGTCTAAAACAATGGTTTGTGTATCTGTTGTAGTAAATATATCTGTATCTGATTTGTAATATTCTTTAGATGCTGTTAAGGAGTATTTTAAGTTACACGGTAATTTAAATGAGAATTTACCGAAGGCACCCACTAACGTATCTTTTATAATGATGCCTTTATGATCTTTTAAAACTAGTTTTGAATCTGCTAAAGGATTTTTAAATGTTTTATCTCTAACAACACCAGTAACCATTTGAAAACAGCGTGGTTTTATAATTTCTGGCTTTTGTAATGCTATAACAGCATAGATATCATCATCACCAATACCACCTTCTCTGTTAGAAGATACATACCCTTCTTTCGTAATTGGGTTTATTGAAAATGCAAAATCGTCTAACTTAGAATTTACAGGTGCTTTTAAGTTTATGGGCGTTGTAAAAGCTCCGTCTACTTTAGTACTTGAAAAAACATCTAATGCTCCAATACCAAAATGACCATCTGAAGAAAAATAAAGGATGTCATCTTCTGAAATATATGGAAACATTTCTCTTCCTTCTGTATTTATTTCTAGTCCTAAATTTTGAATCTCACCAAAGGAACCATCTTGATTGATGTCTACGAAATAAAGATCTGTTTCTCCAACACTTCCAGGCATATCTGAAGCAAAGTATAATTTTTTACCATCTTTACTCACAGAAGGATGACCTGTAGAATACTCGCTACTATTAAAAGGAAGTTCTTCTACATTGTCCCATTTAGTATCTAGCCAAACAGCTTTGTATATTTTTAAATTATTATAGCCTTTTTCATCATTTTTGTAGACCCCTTTATTATAATTATTTCTAGTAAAATACATGGTTTTTCTATCTGGAGAGAAGGTAATGGAAGACTCATGGTATTTAGAATTAATTTCGTTTGCAAACATGGGTCTTACATCAGAATTATCATTTTCATTGGTGGTTATTTTTTCTTTAATAACCTTATAGATATCTAAGAAGTTTTTATTGTTTCTTGTATGACTTCTTTTTACAAAAACATTTCTTTGACTTGGTGAAGAAAATAGAATTGTGTTTCCATAATCTGTTACACCAAAATCTGAGTTTATTGTATTTATGCTTCTTAAGTTGGTTACAGAGTAATTTGGTTTACCATTTCTAAGCTCATTTAATGAAGTTTCTGAATCTGTGAAATGAATCGCTCTACTATCATTTTTCTTTAGTTTACGAAACTTCTTCATCCATTTATCAGATTCTTTAAAATTTCCAATACCTCTTAAAGATTGTGCAAATCTAAAAACATATTCTGCTTTCTGAGTCGGGAAATTGGTAAAAAGCTGTCTATAAGCTTCTGATGCTTCTTGCATATTTACATTAAAATAATAACTATCTCCCAATCTTTTTAATACGTGCGCTGTTGCATTTTCTTCTGCCAATTCTTTATACTTTTCTGCTGCTAATGTGTATGATAAATTTTCAAAAAAAGTATCTGCCTTTTTAGTTTCTTTCGTTTGCCCAACTATGGTGAGCGCACTAAATAAAAGTAGGAGGGTAAATGGTATTATTTTTTTCATAATTGTATTTTTAAAACTAGAAGAATCTTGGAGATTTGATTTTATTTCTTTCAAAATCGAAATTAAACAACACAAAAACTTCGTGAGAACCAGAATTGAAATTTCCTAAGTTTGTTAGCGTGTGATCATAAGCATACCCTACTCTTAAACTTCTAGAGGCTCTTACATTTATTAATGCTGAAACAGATTCATCTAACCTATAAGATAAACCAAACTCTAATTTATCATAGAGTAAAACATTTCCAGAAAAATCAATGGATAAAGGAGCCCCTTCTGCTGCCTTAACCATAGCAGATGGTTTTAATTTTACATCTTCTGATAAATCGAACACGTAACCAGAGGTAAAGAAAAAGTGTTTTCTTTCTGAAGCGCTTGAAATTTGACCTCCTTCTTTCTCAAAATGAAACGTTTGTAACAAATTAGGAATTGATAAACCTGCGTAAAACTTATCTGTATAATAAAATGCCCCTGCACCAATATTGGGCATGATTTTATTTGCATTTTGATTTATAAAAGCCTGATCATTATCATTCACTGTATTTAAACAGGGCAAACAAATATTAAAAAACGTAAAACCGGCTTTTAAACCCAATGCTAGATTTGCATCTTTACCAACTTTTAAAGTATATGAAAAATCTCCGTATACATTTTGTTCTTGCACTGGTCCTATTTCATCTACAATAATAGACAATCCTAGACCAACATTTTTACCTACAGGAGCATTTATTCCCATAGTGAATGTTCTTGGCGCGCCATCGATACCTACCCATTGAGATCTTCCCAAAAAATTTAAACTCAAAACATCATAAGACCCAGCATAAGCTGGGTTTATGATATTCATATTATACATGTATTGAGTATATTGGGGGTCTTGTTGCGCTTTTGCAGAAACAGTAAATAATACAACTGCAATTATTGCTATAATTCTTTTCATTTTTATTGCCTTTATCTTTTTTATCTGTTTAAATAAACCCAACCTGTGATTGGTTTTCTTGATCCATCATTAAAGTAAATAATGTAATAGTAAGTTCCTACTGGTACTGGTTTGCTATCATTTAACGTTAATCTTCCTGTTGAATAACCATCCCACCATAAAGGACTTGTTCTAGCATTATTACTATAATCATATACTTGATTACCCCATCTGTTAAAGATCTCTAATTTAAAGTTTGGATATTTAGATAATGCAGGTATCACGAAAGTATCATTTGTTCCATCTCCGTTTGGTGAGAATCCGTCTGGAATTAAATCACAAGTAGTAATGTCTAAATGGTCTGGAATACCATCTGTATCACAGTCTAACATAAACTCATCTATTGTTGCAATGCCATCTCCATCATCATCATTATCTAAATAGTTAGGAATGCCATCTCCATCTTCATCATCATTTTTAACATCACCATCTAGGTTCATGTCTTCGTCTTCTGAGTTGATACCATCTCCATCATCATCTATATCTTGGAAATCTCGTATCCCATCTTTGTCTGTGTCTCTGATATCGTAATTTAAGAGGCCACTATCATCAAATGTTTCTATATCATCATATAAACCGTTACGACCTGAACCGAATTGAGAACCATCTATAATACCATCTCCATCTGCGTCTGGCGCTCCTGAACCTGATTCTTCAAGATCTGTGATTCCGTCTCCATCAGAATCTAAGTCTAAATGATCTGGAATACCGTCACCATCTGTATCTAAGGTATTGTCTCCTCCGTTTTCAATAAAATCTGGAATACCATCATTGTCATCATCTAAATCTTCACTATCTGGAATACCATCGCCATCTGTGTCATCATCATCTAAATAATCTGGAACACCATCAAAGTCATCATCATCATTAGTGATGTCATTATCACCATTATTATCTTCATCTTCTGTATTGATGCCGTCGCCATCGTCATCTTCATCTAAATAGTTTGGAATGCCATCGCCATCTGTATCATCATTTGTTGGATCGCCATCGTTATTAATATCTTCATCTTTGGTGTCAACTCCATCGCCATCATCATCTGAATCTAGATAATTTGGAATGCCATCTCCATCTGAATCGTCATTTGTTGAATCTTCATCATTATTAATGTCTTCATCTTTGGTATCAATGCCATCGCCATCGTCATCGGAATCTAGATAATTTGGAATGCCATCACTATCTGTATCATCATTTGTTGAATCTTCATCATTATTAATGTCTTCATCTTTGGTGTCAACTCCATCGCCATCGTCATCTTCATCTAAGTAATTTGGAATGCCATCTCCATCTGAATCGTCATTTGTTGGATCGCCATCATTATTAACATCTTCATCTTTGGTATCAATGCCATCGCCATCATCATCTGTGTCTTGGAAATCTGGAATGTCATCTCCATCTGTATCGATAGGTGTATAATTTAAGTTACCGCTATCTGGTGCATCTTCTACGCCATCAAATAAACCGTTTGCACCCGAACCTATATCTGAACCATCTATAACTCCGTCGTTATCTGCATCTAATGCTCCGCTTCCAGATTCAACAACATCATTTATACCATCGCCATCTGAATCTAAATCTAAGTGATCTGGAATGCCGTCACCATCGGTATCTAGGGTATCATCTCCTCCGTTCTCGATATCATCTGGAATACCATCATTGTCTGAATCTAAATCTACATCATCGAAAATACCATCGCCATCTGTATCTGTATTCCCATCATCTAAATAATCTGGAATGCCATCATTATCTGAATCATCATTGGTTGGGTCACCATCATTATTTACGTCTTCATCAATGGTATTTATGCCATCACCGTCGTCATCTGTGTCTAAATAGTCAGGAACACCATCGCCATCCGTATCGTCATTTGTTGGGTCACCATCATTATCTGTGTCTTCATCTGAAGTATCAACTCCGTCACCGTCATCATCTGTGTCTAAATAATCTGGTATACCATCGCCATCTGTATCATCATCGGTTGGATCACTATCATTATCAATATCTTCATCTTCGGTATCAACACCATCTCCGTCATCATCAGTATCTTGGAAGTCTGGTGTACCATCACCATCTGTATCAATTGGTATATAATTTAGGGTACCACTATCTGCTGGGTCTTCTAATCCATCAAACAATCCGTTAGTTCCAGAACCAGTATCAGAACCGTCTATGATTCCATCACCATCTGTATCTAAATCTCCATTTCCAGCTTCAGCAACGTCGTTTATTCCGTCACCGTCTGCATCTAAATCTAAATGATCTGGAACTCCATCACCATCTGTGTCTCTATTTGGGTCTCCATCTTGTTCTACTAAATCTGGAATACCATCGTTATCATCATCTAAATCGGTTACATCTGGAATACCATCGCCATCGTTATCTGCTTGAACCGTAATGGTTACCGATTCTGTTCTACAAACTGATGGGTTTACTGTTGTATTACAAACAATATAATCTACCGTTACTATAGTTCCTGCTTCGCCTAATGCAGGTATATAACTCATTTCTCCAGTAGTTCCATCAAAAGTTATTATTCCTTGAGCTGTTCCTGTACTTGCATTTACTAATGAAATAGTTGCACCTGGATCATAATCGTCATTGCTTAACACGTTAATTGTTCCTGTTGTACCTTCAGATACTATTAATACATCCGGTGCTGTTGTTGGTGTTAATGGATTTGGATCTGTGGTGTCTGGATTCC
>NZ_CANMVP010000033.1 GCF_947501385.1 uncultured Polaribacter sp. | reverse complement strand
TTGGCTTTATAAAGGAGAAATATTACCGAAATCAAAATGTATTTTGATGGAAGGTAGCTAGCGAAGCGGAGCGGAACCGAGGAATCTCATATCGTGTTAACGTTAGCTTTAGAGATCTCTCCCGAAGCCTCGGGAACAAGGTCGAGATGACAGGAAGTTAGAAGTTGAAAGTTAAAAGTACAAAGTTAGAAGTTAGAAGTCCCTGATATAGGTTGAAAAATACAAAAGATAAAAAAATCTACCATTCCTTTTCGGTAAAATCGGTGCCAATTCGTGAAATCCGTGTCTAAACTTGAAACCATGAAACTTGAAACCCTTTTAACGTCCTCCCAGTTTAACCTTGAATTTTAAACTAAGAATATTGAATCTTTTGGAGTATGAAGAGGTGAGAAGTTTGCAGTTGGAAATTAGATATGAAAAGTACAAAAGATAAAAAAATCTGCGAATACTTTTCGGTAAAATCGGCACCAATTCGTGAAATCCGTGTCTAACCTAGAAACCTAGAAACTTGAAACCTGAAACCTTTTAAACTTCATCCCTGTCTAATCTTGAATTTTAAATGAAAAATATTGAACCTTTTGAAGAACCTTGAATCTTTTTAAGCATGAAAAAAACAACCCAAATAGCCTTGGCAATCGCCCTACTCTTATTGCTGTTTCTCTTCAAAGACTGGATTAGACATGCCATCATTACCAGTCTGGGCGGCTATACGACCAAAGAAACCCAAGTAGTCACCAAAACCGAATACCGACAAGGAATTATTGATACCTTGGAGATCTTTAACCACTATGTGAGCACCAAAGGCATCACACTCAACCCCAAGCCTAAAATTGTATATGTTACCCGTAAAGTAGGGACTCAAACACCTATTGCCACTCCCAAAGAAAGCATCCCGATAGATTCCGTCAAGCAGTTTGAAGTCCAAGTGAAAGATAGCTTGCTAGACGGACGCTTTACCATCTTTAATAAATTTAATGGAGATTTGCTCTCTTCTGAATTCAACTACAAACCGCTCTTTCCCAAATACCTCTTACGGGTAGACACCCTCCGAATCGCCACTACTCAAACGGAAACCTTGACAAGGATTCGTTCTAAATTCGGACTGGGCTTAGGGTTTGACACGCAAAGTCGGCTTCAAATCCTGGGCAGTTATACCACCAAAAACAACTGGCAGTTTGTCTATGAGTTTGGAGTACCTAGTGGGATTTCTAGTACTACGGGTGTGCAGCAACCGGTACATGGGGTAAAGGTGTTGAAGGGGTTTTAAATAGTCCTTTTTGCCCCTTTGTCCTACGGACATTTCCCCTAAGGGGAAAGTGAAAAAGTCCATTCTGATAGTGGTTTTTGCTTTGGTTAGAGTTTGGAAATATAAGTATTATGTAAAATCGTGTAGAGATGTAAGTTTTGAATTTATACAAGAGGGCTATGAGGTAGTCTACAGATATAGCAAAGGAAATTTGTACCAGCCCAAATGCAATCTAATCTGCTTTGATGATTTAGGAACGGAAAGCAACTTAAAATACTTCGGGAATGAGTGCAATGTCATGGCAGAAATTATATTAAGTCGGTACGATCTATTCATAAGTAAAAAATTAAAAACGCACACCACTACAAATCTATCAGCATCAGAAATCGAACAACAGTATGGGAACAGAGTAAGAAGTAGGATGCGAGAACTATTCAATTTAATTGCTTTTAATAATAGTTCAAAAGACAAACGAAAGTGAAAATCAATGAACACCGCTTGAATACAAAAAGCACTTTTCACCAGAGAACCGAGTAGAATTTAGCGAGATATCCTGTTCATGATTTAACCTTGTTCACGAATAATGAACCTTGTAAAAAAGTGAACATAAAGTGCAGGTAAAAGGAGTGGACTAGCTATTTTAAAGAATGTTATATAGAAGGAAATTACAAATTAAACGTTGGCAAAAAATAAAGTATTTGCCAAATTTTGGTACAAAACTAGCAGAATAGATATAGGTGAAAAAATTAAAATGAGTGTTATTTCAATCATATATAGTATATTTGTAGGAAATAACAATCATTTAGTGATGGCTAAGAAAAAACAAATACTGTTTCCGAAGCATCAGGATATGCTAAAACAGATGGGCGAGAATATAAAGTTAGCGCGTAAGAGAAGGAAGCTAACACAAGAGCAAGTTGCTGAAAGAGCAGACATTGTTAGGAGCACCGTGTACCTAATAGAAACAGGAAATCCTAGTGTGGCAATAGGTGCCTATTTTAATGTATTACGGGTATTGGGTTTACAAGACGATTTTTTAAAACTTGCTGCAGATGATGAATTTGGTAGAAAACTCCAAGACCTCGACTTAATTTAAAGTAAGGTCGTCATTGCGAGCGAAGCGCGGCAAACTGTTCATCGTAAATAAAGTATAAAATGGCAAAGGGCAAACAAGATATATACGTTTACGCACATTGGAAACCAATGCAAGAACCTCAATTAATTGGTACACTTTCGGCACTATCTGCCAAAGGAAAAAAGGCCTTTAGTTTTGAGTACAACAAAGATTGGATAAAATCCAAACAGCAACTATTGCTCGACCCAGACATACAATTCTACGGAGGCCCACAATATCCCAATAATAAAGAAAATTTCGGTATCTTTTTAGATAGCATGCCAGATACTTGGGGACGTACATTAATGAAACGTAGGGAAGCACAAAGAGCAAGAGAAAAAGAGGAAAGAGCAAAAACACTCTATGAAATAGATTATTTATTGGGTGTGTATGATGAGAGTCGCATGGGAGCATTGCGCTTTAAAACAGATTTGAACGGCTCTTTTTTAGATGACAAAAACCAAACACCAACACCACCTTGGTCATCCATCAGAGAGCTACAAGAAGCAGCAAAGAATTTTGAAAATGACGAAGATAGTGAGGAGGTAAAAAAATGGTTGGCAGTATTGATGGCGTCAGGATCTTCATTAGGAGGTGCCAGACCAAAGGCCAATATTCTAGACAACGATAAAAACCTTTGGATCGCAAAATTCCCTGCCAAAAATGATACCATAGATAAAGCAGCTTGGGAATACCTAGCGTATCAACTCGCCACAAGAGCTGGCATTAAGATGTCCGAATGCAGAACTCAAAAAATTACAGGTACATACCATACCTTTTTTACCAAACGATTCGATAGAGATAGGGGAGAAAGAGTACATTTTGCATCGGCAATGACCATGACAGGAAATAATGAAGATACTATAAGAGACCAGCCTGCAAGTTATTTAGACCTAGCAGAATTCATCCAGACCCATGGCGCAATGGTAGATGAAAATTTGGAACAATTATGGCGAAGAATGGTATTCAATATAGCCATTTCAAATACAGACGATCATTTAAGAAACCACGGATTTATACTCACCGATAAAGGTTGGGTATTATCACCCGCCTATGATATCAACCCATCCATAGACAAAGACGGATTAGCATTAAATATCGATATAGATAACAATGCCCTTGATTATGAGCTGGCAAAAAGCGTTGGAGAATACTTTCGTTTGGACGAAGAGGAAATGAATACAATTATAAATGAAGTGCTAGCGGTAGTGGCTATGTGGAAAGAAGTAGCTAAAGAAATAGGGATTTCAAACAAAGAGCAACAGATAATAAATAAAGCTTTTAATATTTCATAAAAAATACCCTTATCATTTTAAAGGTATTTTATATAAAAAGATATCGCGTATTGCAATATGCGATATTAAATAGTCTAAGGGTAGATTTATATAATAATTTTTTCATATTGCATATCACAATACAAAATATTAAGATGGCACAAGCAAAAAACAATCTGAAACCACAAGACATTGTAATTTCAGCAATGCATATCCACCCATTAGTCAGAGAAGAAAGGTTTCAGATGTTAATGGAAAAAATCGAATAATTAACAAGGTAATATTTGAAGAAACTAAATTATAACTTCTCACAAATCAAAATTCAAGAGCTGTTTTTCAAATTGTCTCTATCTTCTGTTTATAAAACTTATCCTGAGCAAAGCCAAAAGGCGCGCCACACGCCCATAGCGTTTAAATCCCCATACTACTGCAGCACATGATAGCTTGCTCCATTCGTACCTCCTTCCACAACTATAAAGAGCTGCGCCAGCAAAAGCTACTCACTACTCAAACATCCTTCAAAATTAAATTAAAAAAGCAGCGCTATTTTAAAAAAAACAAAATTAATTTATCATCCTTATCAAAACCTTTTCGAATTTTAATATAAGCAATACGTAATTGCCCTTCTACAGTTTTTAATGAGATATTTAGTTGTTCTGCAATCTCTCGGTGTTTGTATCCTTCCCATTTACTAAGTAGTAAAATTTCTTTACACCGTTCGGGTAAATCATTTACAATACTTTTTAATTTTTCGATTTTAGCATGCAATTCATTCTCATCATCCTCCAATTCAAAAGACATGGCTTCATATTTTAGATTTTCAAAAAAATCTTCTTTTTTTTTATTTTTCCTAAATTTATCTATGTAGGCATTATACACTGCTTTATATAAATAAGATTTTATAGATGTATTAATCGTTAAACTTTCTCGTTTCATCCAAAGTTTCACAAAAACACTTTGCACCAAATCTTCCGCATCGGGCATGCGTTGTGTGAATTGTACAGTATAAGAACAAAGAGGTTTATAGTAGAGGTTGAAAAGTTCTTTTAACGCCAATTCATCATGTTGCTGAATACGAATCCATAAAGAGTTACTCTTCATCATAAAACGAGATAATTTTGTAAGGTAATAAAATCTAAAAGGTAAAGATTAAAAAAATATTTAACTTTTTGTTAAGGGTGTAATATCTTTTTTGCGTCACACGTAAAACAAAACAAACCAATCATTGGAAAAAATAATTATAAAATACCTAACGGATAAGATCTCTTTAGAAGAACTTAAGATATTAAGAGCTTGGTTGAAAGATAACAAAAATAAAGCATCTTTTAAAGAGTTTGTAAGGATAAATCAACAGTTAGATACGGCGTATAGCAATGTGAATGCAGAAGAAGCGTATCAAAAAATTATCAATAAAACAAAAGAGAGAGAGAAACCAGTTAAAAGAGTGTATCAAACATTCTTTAAATATGCTGCCGCTATTTTAATCCTATTTTCAGTGGGCTATTTTTATCAGCAAGGATATTTTAAGACGAATAATACATTAATAATTCCTAATGAAAATGTAACACTTCAGTTGGAAAACGGTGACGTAAAGGTTATTTCTGAACAAATAAACTCGCCAATCGTTAATAAAAATGGTGCCGTTGTGGGAAATCAAAAAGGGAATGTAATTGCGTATAACGGTACAAATGAAATACAAGAATTAAGCTATAATACCATAACAGTTCCATACGGTAAAAGATTTGAGTTATTTCTGTCAGATGGTACGCATGTTTATTTGAATGCAGGTTCTACATTTAAATACCCTGTAAAGTTTTTACCTGATATGGAAAGAAAGGTTTTTTTAAATGGCGAAGGTTTTTTTGATGTAACTAAAAACAAAAAAAATGCATTTATCGTTAACGCCGAGGAGCTAAATATTCGGGTATTTGGTACTCAGTTCAATGTAAGTACATATCCAGAAGATGTATCAACCGATGTTGTATTGGTTGAAGGTTTAGTAGGTTTAGATAAAATACATACTACTTATGATGTAAACAAACAAAAAAAAGGAAAAATGACTATAAGTCATATGCTAGAACCTAGCTTTAAAGGAATTTACAATAAACAATCAAAAATCATTAATCAAGAAAAAGTAAATACATACAATTATACATCCTGGATTGAAGGAAAGTTAATTTTTAAAAACACATCGTTTAAGAACATGCTTAAAAAAATGGAACGTCATTACAACGTAACAATTGTGAATAATAACCCAAATTTAAATGAAGAAATTTACAACGCAAATTTTGGTGATATTTCAGTGTACGAAGTTTTAGAAGGTTTACACGCTTCTTACGGCGTTGAATATACCATTGAACAAAATAAAATATTTATTAACTAAACAAGATAACAAATGAACAGTATTTCAAAACACTTTTATTGAATTAAAAGGAAAAGAAAATCGGAAAATGCGGTCACATTTCCCGATCCTTAAAAAGTAATTAAACAAAATTTATTTAATCACCTAAACAGCGTAAAAGTATGAAAAAGCTTCTTAACACAAAAAGAAGATGCAAATCTTTATTAATTCTCCATTTAAAGATGAAACTTAGTCTATTATTTATATTTAGTATGGTTTTTGTAATGCAGGCAAACACTGCATTTTCTCAAAAAAAAATCACCCTAAATTTAGAGAATGTTACCATAAAACATTTGATTGATCAGATCGAATTAAAAACAGAATATCGTTTTGTTTATAAACTAAAAGATGTCGATTTATATCGTAAAATCTCCATTAATGTGGTTCAAGAACCAGTATCAAATGTGCTAACTCAAGCATTTGAACTATCTCAAACAGATCATAATATTATAGAATCACAAGTTTTTTTGGTAAAAAAAACAACAAATACTTTAAAGGAAAATACAATTAAAGTACCAAAAAAAGTGCAACAAAAAATTACAGGGAAGGTTGTAGATGAAAACAATGAGCCCTTACCAGGAGTAACGATATTAGTTAAAAAAACAAAAAAAGGGACGAGTACGAATCTTGACGGTACGTTTAGTATCGCCGCAAACCCAAATGATGTCCTGGTATTCAGCTACCTGGGATACAAAACAGAAGAAGTAACTCTTCAAAATCAAAATACAATCAATATCCAAATGAAAGAAGATGCTACTGCATTAGATGAGGTAGTTATTTCTACGGGTATTTTTAAGCGCAAAGCAAATAGTTTTACAGGGTCTACAATAACCGTCACTAAAGAAGAATTAAAACGTGTGGGGAATGCCAACCTATTTCAAACCATTAGAAATTTAGATCCCTCTATTGCAATATTTGATAATTTTGAATTAGGCTCTAACCCTAACGCCCTACCCGATGTTCAAATACGAGGTACTTCAACGCTACCACCAGAAGAATCTGAATTAAATTCTAATTTAAGAGGAAATTACTTACGAAACCCTAATCAACCACTATTTATTTTAAATGGTTTTGAAAGCACCATTGAACAAGTCTTAGACATAGACATTAACTTTATACAGAGTGTTACGTTGCTTAAAGATGCTGCATCCAAAGCCATTTATGGATCACGTGGCGCCAACGGTGTTGTGGTTATTGAAACACAACGACTATCAGGTGCTAAATCTAGAATTACTTATAATACCAATTTAGATGTTGTGTTACCAGACTTAACAAGTTATGACCTGACTAATGCCGCAGAAAAATTGGAAGCAGAGCGTATAGATGGGGTTTATACACGTAATAGTGGAGATCCAGACGAACTAGTACGCTTACAACAATTATATAATTTTAGACGAAAATTAATCTTGGAAGGCTTAGATACAGATTGGTTGGCAAAACCCCTGCAAACAGGTATTGGACAACGCCATTCTTTATCTGCAGAATTTGGTTCAGAAAGTCTACGAATGCTTGCCAATGTAAGCTACAATGATGTTGCTGGTGTTATGAAAGGCTCTGGAAGAAAGACTATAAGCGGTGGTATAACAGCATTCTATCGTACAAAAAATCTAGCTTTTACAAATAGAACAAATATTATTAGTAATAAAGCTGAAGAATCTCCGTATGGTGCATTTGGTTTATATACAAGGATGAATCCTTATTGGAGAGCAAATAATCCTGATGGGAGTATTCCTTTTTACAGTGAGGTCATATCAGATGATATATATTATACCAATCCATTATACAATGCAACTATAGGAACAAAATTAGAATCCACCTATCTTAATGTAATAAACAATCTTTATATAGAATGGGACATTTCACCAGAATTTCGTGCTACTACAAGAATAGGTATTGACGCCAAGCGTAACGATGCCGATGAGTTTTTACCATCTGACCATACCAGTTTTGACATCTTTGATCCCGGCGGTATAAGTGATGAGCGAAGGAGAAGAGCAGGTTCTTATCAGGTTAACAATGGGAAAAGTATGCGTTTGTCAGGCGATTTTAACCTTCAATTTAATAAAACTGTAAATAAACACACCTTTTTTACGAATGTAGGTTTCAATGCTTATGAATATAAGTTCAGCGAAGTCGTACATAAGGTAGAAGGCTTCCCTAGTGGACAAAGTAATATTATATTTGGTAGAGATTATGCTTTGGGGTCTCGACCAACAGGTATAGATGCCATATCGCGTGAGCTTGGATTTTTAGGGACAGGTTCTTATGTATATGACAACCGTTTTCTTTCTGATGTAACCTTAAGAACCAATGCATCGTCACAATTTGGTGCAGATAATCGCTGGGCTACCTTTTGGAGTCTGGGTTTAGGATGGAATTTACACAACGAAAAATTCTTTAAAAGTGATGCCATAAAACAGCTAAGACTTCGTGGTACGTTAGGATCTACGGGAAATCAAAACTTTAATGCCAATGCTTCAGTAGCTACGTATTCTTATTATTTAGAGAAGCTATATCAAAACTTTAATGGCTCTTTTTTAGATAGACTAGCCAATAATGGTTTGCAATGGGAAACCAAATTTGATTATAATTTAGGGCTTGATGCACGTGTAAAAGGACTATCACTTACATTTGAATACTATGAAAGTTATACAGAAAATTTAATTACAGATATTACAATACCCACCTCTACAGGATTTAATTCGGTAAAAGAAAATTTAGGTAAAGTTAAGAATTCTGGTTTCGAGTTGAATGCTTCGTATTTGGTATGGTCTAATGAGAATAGCTTTTTAACCTTTAATGTAGGCTTATTTACTAATAAAAATGAAATTATAGAACTCTCTGATGCTTTAGAAAGTTTTAACGAGGCTGCCAGAATTCGTGCTGCAGCAGATGATAATAATAAACCTGTACTTTTTTATGAAGATGGGCTTTCATTGAATACTATTTGGGCTGTACCTTCTTTAGGGATTGATCCTGCAACAGGTAGAGAAGTGTACATAAATAGAGATGGTAATACAACTTTTGAGTGGGATGCGAACGATATGATTGCTGCTGGAGATAGCAACCCAACTTTTCGTGGTAATTTTGGTTTTACTACAGAATATAAAGGCTTTGGGCTTTCTGTAACTGGTAGATATTTAGGTGGCGGGCAACTCTATAATCAAACACTGGTAGATCGGGTCGAAAATGTCGATATTAATTTTAATGTTGATAAGCGTGTACTTACAGGACGTTGGAATACCCCAGGCCAAGTCACACAATTTAAAGGACTGGGATTTTTTAACAAAATTGGGACTTTTACAGATTTTACTACGCTAACACGACCTACCACACGTTTTGTTCAAGACCGTAATGAACTAGATATTGCAGCTATAAACGTGTATTATGAATTTAATAAAAAGTTTTTAGCTAATACAAAATTGCAACGTTTGCGATTGAGTTTTAATATGAACGAAGTGGCTAAATTTTCGTCAATACAGATTGAACGCGGTACCAGTTTTCCGTTTGCGCGCACCCTATCCTTCTCGCTTGCCGCTACATTTTAATACTAATTGATAATAAAGAGACAAAAAATGAAAAATAAAATAACCTATATATTTTTAGCAATAGCGATACTCTTATCTAGTTGGTCTTGTAATGATTTTTTAGATGAAACATCATCGGCGCAAATTACCGCAGAAAGTCAATTTAGTTCTGAATCTGGTTTTAAAGATGCTTTAATAGGAGTATATATTGGGATGACTACCCCAGAGTTATACTCAAGAGACCTTATGTATAATTTAGTCGATCTGTTGAGTCGTCAATACGAACTTGTTAATGCACTCTCCGATTATGCCCAAGTTCAGAATTATAATTACAGAGGTGTAGAATCTACCCCTCAAGTAGATGCCTTATGGACAAAGACCTACAATATAATAGCCAATATAAATAGTGCGCTAGATGTGATTGATGAGCAACGCAATATTCTTGACCCTATTGACTATGCCGTTATAAAAGGTGAATTTTTAGGGCTACGAGCATTCTTACATTTCGATTTAATGCGCTTGTACGGATTAGGAAACCTAGCTGAACGTAACAATGGTAATGGAGAACTTGCCATACCGTATGTTATAAGTTTTACCAAAAATGTGACTCCAAGACGTTCCTATACAGAAACTTTTAATTTAATGGAAACTGATATTGAAAATGCATTAGAACTATTAAAAGAAGATCCTATTTATACAGAGTCCAGCAAACCGAATGGGTACTACGATCAAGTAAATAGAAATGGGTTTTATAACAATAGAGAATTACGCATAAACTATTATACGGTGAAAGCACTGAAAGCGAGAGTACTTATATGGCAAGGTGGATTACAAAACCTAGATGCTGCAAGGGTTGCAGCAGAAGAAGTTATTACACAATCACCAGCTATGCTCATTTCAGCAAGTGACTATCCAGTTGCTAGCGACCCTATTTTGTATCCAGAAATAATATTTGCTTTAGATGTTAATGCACTTGTAAATGTTTATAATGGTTTTCTGGATGCAGCTGATTCTAACGCATCTATAAACCTTGGTGCTTTATTTTTATCTCAATCCAGAGCAGATGAATTATATGAAGCCAATAATCCTAATATAGGCGTGGCTGATATTCGTTTTAACACCTTGCTAGAACCTCAAAATCAGGGTTTGGTTAGTACCAAACTTATTCAGGACTCTGGCATTTCAAATAAGGATAAGGTACCGTTGATGAAATTACCAGAAATGTATTATATCGTAGCTGAATACTATTTAAACGCAAACAATTTACAGTTGGCTATCGCTAATTTAAACACCGTAAGACAAAGTCGGGGTATTATCGAAGATATTCCAGATACTGCTACAGCAGAAGAAGTAAGAGAAGAATTGATAAAAGAATATCAAAAAGAGTACATAGGGGAAGGGCAATTATTTTTCTTTTATAAACGCTTAGGTTTCACTACTTTTCCTGGGTTAGGTGATGAAGAAATAGCAAACGATGAAATTTACGTGTTGCCATATCCAGACACAGAACTATAAAATAATTAGTGTTAATTTTTTAAACTAGAAATTATGAAAAAAATTAAATATATTCTACAAGGAATCTTACTAATCACCTTTGTTATATTTACGACTAGATGTACCCAAGACGAAATTGAAACCTTTAAAGGTAATACTCAGATTACATTTGTACCCTCAACTATAAATGCAGAAAGTCCTTTTGCAAAAGCATATTCGTTTTTAGGAAATACTACAGGTGAACACATAGAAGAGCTAGAAGTTGAAATAGTAGGAAATGCTGTAGATTTCGATCGCTTTTTTAATGCCAAAGTGGTAGCAGGTGATGATACTACAGCATCCGAAAACCAGTATGAAATACTTGAAGGTGTTATTAAAGCCAACGAATTTAGAGGAAAATTACCTGTAAAGCTTTTGAACTCTGATGCCTTAGATTCAGAAACAGTTTCCATAGAAGTAGAATTAACAGATTCTGAAGATTTTACAGCAGGCATCGTAGAAAGTGACCATTTTGTGCTGTCTTGGACGAATCAAATCGTAGTCCCTTCGTGGCGCTACTATCGCTTTTTCTTTACTAGTGTTGCCAGTACCAATGCATACCGTATCATCGTAGAGACCACTGGAGTTAAAGTATTTGATCGCTCAGATTTTAGTTTAGTTGGTGTGCCAGGAGCGACAGCATTAGGCACACAATTTGGCGATTATGTAAAACAGTATAATTTAGATAACCCTGGGAACCCATTATTACATGATGATGGCGATTTAGCGGGTGAAGAAATTGTGCCAAGATACTATACCAAGACAAAGTTCGATTAAGAAATTAAAATATTATAAAACATAAACACATGAAAAAATCAACACTATTTGCATTACTATGTTTTGGTCTAATGCTAACAATAAATCTATCTTGTTACGAAGATAATAGTACTTTAGACGATAACTTGATTAGCGGTGTTCGTATAGACACAACTGGGATGAGTGAACTTACAGTACGCCAATTTGAACGCCTAACTCTAACTCCAGATTTAGATATTGGTAATCTCTCGGAAGCAGATTTAAGTTATGAATGGCGCATAAACCTAGCACCAAATACAACAGAATATGATGTGATTAGTACAGAAAAAAATCTAGATTACGAGGTTCGTTTACCTCCCAATAGAACGGGTAGATTCCATCAATTATTTTATAAAGTAATTGATAATATTACGGAGTTAGAATATAGTATAGCCTGGCCATTAACGGTGTTGAATAATATTGGTGAAGGCTTGGTAGTAGCTGTTACGGCTGATGGTATTACTACAGATATAAGCCATATTATGTCTCCAGAAGTATCACCAGATTTTAATGAAGTGAGTGTTAAGCAAAATGTATATTCTGCTATTAACAACAATACTATAGATGGACTTATAAAAGATATGATATTTACAACCATTTTTGGGGTAGATGCTATGTTAATGATTACCGATAATAGTGTAGTTCGAATTAATACACTCGATTATACCTTTGGAGGTAAAAATGATGATTTATTTTTTGGCAATCTAGGTACTTACCAACCTCAATCTTTAGGAGTTGCTACTAGTGCAGTTTTATATGTAGGAAGTAACAAATTTACTGCAACTAATTTAGGTATCTCTAGAGAATTTGGTATACCCTTCGATTTTACATTTCAAGTGCCTGCTGAGATTGCAGTAATTCGTAAGGCTAATCCCCCTGTAATTATTAGTTTTTATGATGAAACTAACGAACATTTTGTATACCAAGCCAGAATTGGTAGTTTTGGAGATCGTAATATGATACGTGTGCCTAGTGCACCTACAGGCGTATTTAATCCAGATGATGTTACTAATAAAACGAATGTTGCCGCAGGCGTAAGTACAACAGGTAATTTTAGACATTTACTTAAAGACCTCACAACCAACGAGATGATACTTTATGAGTTTGATGGAGGTATTGATGAGTTTCCAAGTCCAATAGCACCAGCGCCACTATCTATAACTAGTTTAGCAGGTGCACCTAACATCGCTAATGCCAAGCATTTTGTGATATTGGAAGACCAAAAAGTAATATATTATGCGACAGATACTACTATTTATGCTATGCTTTATAGTGCATCTACACCAACTTTTGAAACTCGTTATACAGTACCAGCTGGTGAAAAGATTACAACGCTACAAGTATATCAGCAGGCTGGGTATCCTTATGATCAATCTACTAGCTATATAACAACCAATAATAAACAATTAATAATGTCTACTTATAATGGTACAGAAGGTAAAGTATCCATTTTACCTATCATCAATATTGGTCTTGGAAATATTGATACACCAAATATTAAAACTTTTACAGGCTTTGATCGTGTAACAGCCATAGGTACTCAAAAATAACAACTTGTCTTTGTTGGAAAAATAGTAGGAGGTTATAAACCTCTTGCTATTTTTTATAAGCAACATCCATAAATCATTAATTAAAAATGGAGTCTAAAAAATAGGCTTAAACAGCTTTTTAAAAAACGTCTAAAAGTTACAATGAAAAAAATACTAAAAATAGCTAAAGTTGAACTCAGTATCCTCTTCTACTCTCCCATTGCCTGGTTAGTATTGATCATTTTCACCATTCAATGTGGTGTATCTATTACAGATTTAATTGATGCAAAAGAAGCCAATCAACAACTAGGTTACGATTTAAAATCATTGACGACTAGTATTTTTGGTGGGAACCAAGGTTTTTTTACTTCAGTGAAAAGCAAACTCTATTTGTACATTCCGTTGCTTACCATGGGACTTATGAGCAGAGAGTTGAGTAGTGGCTCTATAAAACTTTTATACTCCTCGCCGATAACAAATTTCCAGATTATTTTAGGTAAATTTTGTGCGATGGCTATATACTGCATGCTGTTTGTATTGATATTATTTGGCGCATTTTTTACTGGGTTAATAACGATTGAATCACTAGATATTGAATTTATTCTTGGTGGTATTTTAGGTTTATATCTTTTGGCTTGTGCATATTCGGCAATCGGTTTGTTTATGTCTAGTTTAACGTCCTATCAAGTGGTAGCTGCTATTACTACACTCGCTGTTTTTGGCGTGTTAAATTTTATGGGTTCTGTGGGGCAAAGTATTGATTTTGTAAGAAACATTACGTATTGGTTGGTACTATCAGACCGTGTAGACAATTTTATAAATGGCTTAATAAGTAGTAAGGATGTAATCTATTTTATTTTGATAATTGCCTTATTCTTAACACTTACCATTATGAAATTAAATAAAGGTAGAGAAACAAGAAGCTTAGGAAAAATAATAATGAAATACAGCCTCCTTATTATGGGTGCGCTTGCGATTGGTTATCTAAGTTCTTTACCAAGTTTTACAGGTTATTATGATACGACACGTTTTAAAACCAACACCTTAACACAAAACACGCAAGACTTATTAAAGCAACTAGACAAACCCGTGAATATTACTGTGTATGCAAATGTTGTAAATAGTTTTGGACAATTAGGATCCCCAAAATTTAGGATTTACGATCAAAAGCAATTTGATACGTACATTAGGTTTTTACCAAATATGAATATAGAGTACATACCGTATTATGATTATACCTTAGATGCTAGAGATGATAGAGGTCAAACACTGCTTGAACGCGCACAAAAATATGCAACAGCTTTTGGGTATGATTTTGTCGATGTATTAGCTCCAGAAGAAATTAAAAAAATCATTGATTTAACATCAGAATCAAACGGGTTTGTAAGAGTTATAGAGCACGATGGTAAAACGGCAAACGTACGTATGTTTTATGATCTGGTGCAATATCCTGGCGAAGCAGAAATTTCGGCAGCTATTAAAAACATACTCACAACTTCACCTAAAATAGGCATCTTGCAAGGCAATGGTGAACGTAATATAGAGAAAAGAGGCGATAAAGATTATAAATCTTTATTGAATGAACTCAATTCGAGAGCATCACTAATCAATCAAGGCTTTACTACTGTAAAAATTCTTAATAATGAAAACAAAATTTTAATACCAGAAAACCTTTCAGCATTAATTATTGCAGATCCTATAGAGGCATACAGCAATTCAGAATTAGAGGGTATTATTAAGTATTTACAATCAGGTGGTAATGCCATTATTGCAGAAGAACCTAATAAACAAGACCTTCTTAACCCTATTTTAAAGACCATCGGTGTTACCTTTTCAGAAGGCACATTGTTACAAGAAAGTGACGATTATAGCCTAGATTTACTAAAAACGCATTTTACCAAACAAGCATATTTACACGGTTTTTCATTTAAAGAAGACCAGATTGTTAGCATGCCAAGTACCATGGCAATAGCGCATAAAGATACATTAGAATTTAAGACCACTCCAATTTTGGTCACAGATAAAAATCAAGTTTGGAACTATAAAAAGCCATTTAATATTGAAACCGATTCTATTGGTTATAATCCTTCAACAGATAAAAAAGTAGAAGCAACCGTTGCATTGGCTTTAACAAGAACTCTAAATAATAAGCATCAAAAAATAATGGTTTTAGGTGATGCAGACTTTATGAGCAATGGTGAATTTGGCCGTAAAAACTTAAAAATAAGAACTAAAAACTTTGAGTTTGCTACGGCAATATTTAAATGGTTTAGTAATGGTGAATACCCAATAGACACCACACGACCCAAACCCATTGATAATAAAATTATAGCATCACAAGATCAATTATCATGGATTAAAATTGGTTATGCTTTTGCACTGCCGTTTTTATTAGGAGTTTTTGGGCTCATTATTTTATTAAAAAGAAGAAGACATTAAAAATCACTCAGTAATAGTATTATAACATGGAAGAAAGTATTGCAAAAATTGAAAATTTATCTCATAGATATAGCAAAGATTGGGCGATAAGACATATCAACTTTGAAATAAAAAACAAAGGCATTTTGGGTTTATTAGGGTCTAATGGTGCGGGGAAATCTACCACTATGAATATTTTGTGTGGTGTGATTAACCAAACTGAAGGGGATGCTTATATTGATGGGATTAATGTTAGAGAAAACCCTGTAGAGGCAAAAAAATTGATTGGATTTTTACCACAAAAAGCACCATTGCATTTAGAGTTAACGGTAGATGAATATTTAACCCATTGTGCCCACATGCGTTCAATACCCAATAAAGAAATCAAAAATGCCCTCACAGTTGCCAAAACAAAATGTGGTATCAGTCATTTTAGTAAGCGTGTTTTAAAAAATCTATCTGGTGGGTACCAACAACGTGTAGGATTGGCGCAAGCCATAATACATAACCCCAAGTTGGTAGTTTTAGATGAGCCTACTAATGGTTTAGACCCAAATCAAATTTTAGAAGTACGAAAATTAATAAAACACATTGCTGAAGATCGCGCTGTGATTCTATCTACCCATATTTTATCTGAAGTACAAGCCACTTGCGATACTATTGTTATGGTAGAGCATGGCAAAGTGGTATTCAAAGATTCTATGTATGCATTTAACAATTACATAAAGCCAAATACCTTAATGGTGTATATGGAAAACCCTCCTGATGCCGAAACGTTCTTAGCAATACCAGGAATTGTGAATGTAGATTTTGTGAAGAAAAATAGCATACGATTAACTTTCAATACAGGATCAGAAATTACAAAGTCTATTATTAAGTTAAGTATTGATAAGGGTTGGGACATGACAGAAATCCATCTTGAAAAAAGTTCGTTAGATGCTATTTTTGCTCAATTATCAAAAAAAACAGACGCTAGCACATGAAAAAAATCATAAAAATAGCACGTCTAGAACTAAGTATTTTATTTTATTCACCGATTGCTTGGTTGGTTTTAATCATTTTTTTTACGCAAACCGCTTTAACATTTACAGATTTATTATATAGGTTTGAAACGTCACAACAATTAGGGCGTCCATTACAACGACTTACAAATATTTTGTTTGCCTTAGATGATGGTATTTTAGCTACAGCACAAAAGCATCTTTATTTATATATTCCTTTACTTACTATGGGGCTTATGAGTAGGGAAATTAGTAGCGGTTCTATAAAACTATTATACTCTTCTCCTATTACCATTACAGAAATTATATTAGGCAAATACCTGTCTATGCTAGTGTACAATTTTTTATTAGTACTCATACTTTTAAGCTTTATTTTTGTCGGAACCCTATCTATTGAAGCTTTAGATATTCCTTTTGTTTTAGGAGGAATTTTTGGTGTATACCTTTTAATGTGTGCCTATGCGGCTATTGGACTGTTTATGTCTAGTCTTACCAGTTACCAAGTGGTTGCCGCTATAAGCACCTTGGCTTTACTTGCTATTTTAAACTTTATAGGAAGTGTAGGACAAACCTTTGACTTCTTTAGAGATATTACCTATTGGCTTTCTATAAAAGGAAGAACAGATTATTTTGTAAATGGCCTAATTTCCTCTAAAGATATCATCTACTTTGTTGTTGTTATTTTTCTGTTTTTAATGCTATCTACTATAAAATTGAGTCATGCACGAAAAACGACATCATCTGCCAAAAAGATTATCACATATACCGCATTAGTGCTAGTGGTTGTAGCTATTGGTTATATAACCTCTTTACCAACAGTAAATAAGTATTACGACACCACACGCTTTAAAGATAGAACGCTAACTGAAACATCGCAAAATCTTATTAAAAGATTAGAGCATCCTATTCATATAACTAATTACGTGAATTTACTTCATTATTCCGCTGAAGATGCCCAGCCTAAAAAGCGTATTAGTGATCTAAGAAAATTTGAAATATATCGCCGATTCATACCAAATCTAACGATGGATTATATCTATTATTATGACGATATACCGTATAGAAGAGATACAACAAAAACACTATTAGAAGAAGCAAAACAAAAAGCAAAAACGTATCATATAAACTTTAAGAACGTGCTTTCACCAGAGCAAATACAAGCGAAAATAGATTTAAAGCCAGAAGGTAATAGATTTGTTAGGATTATAAAATATGGAGATAAAACCATACCACTTAGAATGTTCAATGATACAAGAAAATATCCTAATGAAACAGATATCTCTTCAACTTTAAAACGCATTTTGCAGCCTCCTAGTGAAGTAGGTATTTTATCCGGAAATGATGAACGCGACATTCATAAAGACGGTGACAATTCATATAAGATTATATTAAATGGATTAAACGTTAGAGGGTCGCTTATTAATTCTGGTTTTGATGTGAATGTACAAGAGATTTCTCTTAAAGATAAAAGCAATATTCCTAAAGGTTTAGATGTTTTAATCATTGCAGATCCTAAACACGAATATGCACCTGAAAATTTAGAAAAAATAAAAAACTATATAAATGCTGGCGGAAACGCATTAATTACGGCAGAACCTGGAAGACAAAATATAGCAAACCCCATTATAAAACCTTTAGGCGTAACTTTTAATGAGGGTGTATTATTACAAGAAAGTAAAAACTTCGACTTGGACTTGATACAAAATCATTTTACGGAGTCTGCTGCGGAGGTAGGACTTGATTTACATGAATCTGCTATAGTAACCACTCCAAAAGCGATGGGATTATCTTATAGCGATGCTACTGATTTTAAAGTGATTCCTATTTTAAAAACAGACAAAGCATTCACCTGGAACAAACTAGAAACTTTTGATTTAAATACGGAAACAGTAGCTTTTGATACTATTAATGATAAAAAAATCGAAGCTACTGTAGCGGTTGCTTTAGAAAGAAAGATAACTGATAATCTGCAAAAAATTATGATTGTTGGTGATGCCGATTTTATGAGCAACGCAGAAATTATCAATAGGTACACACCAAGAACCGTAAACACCATATTTACAGTAAGAATGTTTAAGTGGTTTAGTGATAATGAGTACTCTGTAAATACAAAAAGACCAAAATCTATAGACACTAAAATTTTATTAAACCGAACTAAAATCAATTATTTAAAGATAATACTTCTAGGAATGGTTCCCATTTTAATGGCTACTTTAGGTGCGGTACTGTTATTTAGAAGACGAAGAAATTAAAACTTTTCTAATATCATGATTATACGCTGTAATCAAGAAAAACATTAAAAATAATGACAAAAACAATCTCCGTATTACTACTCTTATGTTCATTAAATATTAGTACTCAAAATATAAACCTAAATCAAGGGTTACCTCTTGATACTACCGTTAAAAAAGGTGTATTACCAAATGGACTGACCTATTATATTAAAAATACCGATGTAACCAAAGATGTGGCTAGCTACTACATTATACAAAACGTAGGATCGGTTTTAGAGAATGACGACCAACGAGGTTTGGCGCATTTTTTAGAACACATGGCTTTTAATGGTACTGAAAATTTCCCTGGAAAAGGCGTGTTAAATACTATGGAAAAACAAGGCTTGGTATTTGGAAGAGACATTAATGCATACACCTCTTTTGATGAAACCGTATATAATATAAATAATATACCTACCACACCAGAACTTATAGATACAGGATTAAAAATACTACGAGATTGGTCTAACTATTTATTACTTACTGAAGAAGAGATTGATGCAGAACGAGGTGTCATTAAAGAAGAGTGGCGCACCCGACAAAGTGGCGGCATGCGCATATTGAAACAATCCCTTCCTACAATGTTTAACAACTCAAAATATGCCAAACGAATGCCTATTGGGCAAATGGACATTATAGATAATTTTGAATATAAAGCACTACGAGATTTCTACCACGATTGGTACAGAACCGATTTGCAAGCCATCGCCATAATTGGCGATATTGATGCTGAAGATATTGAACAAAAAATTATACATCTATTTGCTAACATTCCTGCTATAGAAAATCCTAAAGAGCGCTTTATTGTAGATATTCCAGATAATGACAACTTACTTTATTCGCTGGCTTTAGATGAAGAAGTAACCACAGCTTCCATAACATTTGGTATAAGGCATCCTAAATCATCTAACTATAAAACTGTTGCCGATTTAAAAAATTCCTTACTAAATAATATGGTTACCAATATGTTATCTACAAGGCTTTCTGAAATTACGCAAAAGCCAAAGGCTCCATTTTTAGGTGTTCGAATAGCTTATAGTAAAAATTCGCGATCTACAAATGTATTTTCAGCCAGAATCTCTCCAAAACCCAACCAACAGCAAGAGGCGTTTAAGGTTCTATTAGAAGAAATAAATAGAGCTGTAAAGTTTGGATTTACCGAAGAGGAAATAAATAGAACCATCATTCAATTTAAAAAATATTATGAGAACGCAATAAGCAAGCAAAACGATAAATCGCATAATGCTATAGTAGCTGCTATCAAACAAAATTATTTAGACAATGCCGTGATTACCGATATTGAAAAAGAATACGAAATTGTAAAATATATATGTAAAGAATTAAATAATGAAGAAGTTCATCATAGAATTAAAGAGTTATATAATGCCAAAAATAGATACCTACTTGTTACTGGCGTACAAGATGAAAAAAACCTTTTAAAAGAAGCCGCTTTAAAAATTATAAATGCTGTTGAAACCAGTAATAGTCTAGTTCCATATACAGACAATTTTAAAGGCAAAACATTAACAACAGGTATCAATATGAATGCGGGTCATATTGTTTCAGAAAGTGCGAATGATTCTTTAAAATCTACAACATTCATCTTAAGTAACAATATAAAATTACACTATAAATTTGTCGATAAAAACGCAAATGATGTACAATTAGTAGCCGTTAGTGATGGGGGCACATCACTGCTAGAAGATTCCTATTTACCATCAGCAAATATAATGGCTAACGTTATACAATATTCTGGATTAGGAAACTATTCGGCTACAGATTTACCAAAAGTGTTGGCTGGCAAAACCGCTCGTACGAATGTAAATCTCTCAGGACTATCTGAACAAATTACAGGAACATCGGTTACAAAAGATGTTGAAACCATGCTCCAAATGGTGTATTTACGCTTTGTAAAACCACGATTTGATAAAGATGGGTATAAGGTAATTATGCAAAATGTAAAAAATTATAAAATAAGAAGGCGAGAAAATATTTCAGAAAAAATGAAAGATAGCCTTACCGTAACACTTTATGGTAACAATCACCCGAAACATCGTTTGTTTAATGATGCTTTTATTAACGACATTTCCTTCGATAAAATCAAAGCGATCTACAGTAGCAGATTTGGCAATGCCGCCGATTTTGAATTTTTTATAGTAGGAGATATTAAAAAAGACGTTTTAAAACCACTTATAGAAAAATATATAGCGAGTATCCCCACAAATTCATTTAAAGAAGAGTGGAAAGACAACTCAACATCATGGCGAGACAAGACGATAGATAAGGATATTTATTTAAAAATGGAAGACCCAAAAACCTCCGTAAGAATAACCTTTAAAAATGAGTATGAATACAGTTTAAAAAACGCTTTCATCGCAAGTGCTTTAGCAGATGTGTTACAACTAAGATATACCGAAACATTAAGAGAAAATGAAGGCGGAACTTATGGTGCAAGGGTATCAGCTAGTGTTTCTAAAAGACCAAAGCAACAAGCTTCTATTTCGGTAAGTTTTGATTGTAACCCAGAAAAAGCAGAGGCATTAATTACCATTGTTCATCAAGAAATTGAAAAAATAGTTAATGGTAAAATCGAACAATCGGATTTAGACAAAACATTGACAAATTATGTAAAAGAACGGAAACAGCAAAAGGACTATAACAGATACGATATGAGTTTACTAACACAGTTTTATCGTGAAGGCTACAATATGAACAATCCGAAAAATTTTGAAACTATAATTTCAGAAATAACAAAAGAAGACCTTCAAAATTTTACAAAAAACGTTTTAAATAATGCTGAATCTTTTGAGATTGTATTTAAACCTTTAGAATAATTTAAGTCATTTTTAGATTACTAATTATTTTGTATAATATTTTTAAGTGCTGAATCTTAATATTTGTAACTCATCCATCAAATGAAGAACCATCTTCTTTTAGCGATAGCAATACTATTCTCTATATTGGGCTATACGCAAAATAAAGCGTTTGAAATTACAGGAACACTGATTTCTAAAGAAGATAAAACCGTATTAGAAGCTGCAACCGTCTATGTAGAGCGTTTAAAAGATAGTACTTTGGTAACCTATACCATAACAGATAAAAAGGGGGTCTTTAAACTAGAAAATAAAACCTATGACAAACAGCTAAAGCTTCTTATATCTTTTGTGGGCTATAAAACCTATTCAAAAATTATTAAAATAAATCAACCTAAAATCAATTTAGATACCATACATATGAAAGTTGGTAATAATATTTTGGATGAAGTTGTTATTAAATCGAGAGCACCAATCACTATAAAGAAAGATACATTAGAATTTAATGTGAAATTCTTTAAAACAAAAAAAGATGCCAATGTAGAGGATTTATTAAAAGTTTTACCAGGTGTTGAAGTAGATTTAGACGGAAAAATAACCATAAATGGAAAGCCTGTAAATAAAATTTTAGTAAATGGTAAACCGTTTTTTGGGAACGACCCAGTTATAGCCACTAGAAATTTAGCAAAAGCTATTATTGAAACAGTACAGGTGGTTGATACTAAAACAGATGCGCAGGCATTTACAGGAGAGGTTGCAGATGGTAAAAATAAAACTATAAATCTAACCGTAAAAAAAGAAAACAATAAAGGTGTTTTTGGAAATACTTCTATAGGTCTTGGAACAGATGAGAGGTACGAATACAAAGGCATGCTTAACCGTTTTAATAACGACCAGCGTATAAGCATAATTTTAGGCGGTAACAACCATAATTCAATTGGATTTAGTTCTGGAATAAGTAATTTTTCAATGGTTGGAGGGCCTTCAAATCTTGGTAGTGGTTCATTACCAGGTATTACTACATCGTCTAACGTAGGCGTTAATTTTGTAGATGAAATAACTAAAACATTTGATTTAGCTACTGATTATTTTTATGCAAATAGCAGTACAGAAAACAAAACAACTACCCAGCGTGAAAACATATTGCCAAATTCTAGGTTTTTTACAAATTCAGAATCTTTTTCACTTAATGATAGTTATAGCAATAAAGCAAATATGGGATTTGATTTTAAAATAGATGCTACGTTATTAATTAATATAAAACCATCGTTTAAATTTACGAATAGTGAGAATCTTTTTTCAAGTGCTGAGACCTCTAGTGACGAACTTAATAAATTGATAAACCAATCAACGACACAATCTACAAGAAAAAACCTAAGTAAGAATTTTAATAACGATATTGATATTACAAAGAAATTTGGTTCAAAAGGAGCTTATTTAAGTGTAAGCATTGAAAATGATATAAGTGCTAGCGAAAGCGATAGTTTTTTAGAATCTGAAATTAATATTTATGGAGATAATCCCAATAATATTGTAAGAGATCAATTTACAGATGGAGATAACGAGGTTAATAATTTTAGAACAAACTTTAAATACAACCTACCGCTAATAGCTAAAGAATTAATGTTGAATTTAGGATACAGCTATTCTAATGATACAAGACATGATATTCAAAGCACATTAGATAAAGATATAAACGGCAACTACACTGTTTTTAATACCGATTTAAGTACCGATTTTAAATACATAGATGAAATTTTAAAACCAGAAGTCTCTATTAATTATCGAAGCAAAAAAGGGTCTACAAATTTTGGGATCAGTTATCTATCTAGGACGCTGGAAAACCAAGATTTATTACGTCCTCAATTCAATATTGCGCGTAAATTTAAAGCTGTTGAACTAAACACAGGTTTTAGGCTCAATTTTAGTTCTAAATCGGCGATGAATATGAGTTATCATCTAACTAACAGGCCACCTCAATTATCGCAGTTACAAGCGTTTCAAGATGTATCAAACCCTTTAAATATAAGAGTTGGAAACCCTAATTTAGAACCAAGAAGCGATCATACAATTTCGGCCAATTTTTACACTCATAATTTTCAAAAAGGTACAGGATTTAATTTCCGTCTAATTACTAGCTTTATGAACAATCAGGTGGTTTCAAATACGATAATTAACGAAGATTTAGTGAGTAAAACTACCTATACCAATGTAAACGGTAATTACATGAGTTCTGGCGGTGCTTCTTATTCTAAAAGGGTTAAAATAGACTCTTTAAGATCTGTAAACATCGGTGTGAGCTTAAACGGTAGTTTAAATAAAACTATTAATTTCAATAACGGGATAAAATATGCTAGTAGAAACACATCTATAAGACCTGGTGTAAATCTAACATTTTCATGGAAAGATGTGATGTATGTAAGACCAAGTTATACTGTTTCATTTTCAAGAAATAGTTTTGACATTGATTCTTTTGACGATAGAGAATTTTTATCTCATAATTTAAATCTAAATCTAACGACTTCATTACCAAAAAAATTTGACTGGCGAAATGACATACGATACAACTACAACCCAAATGTAGCAGCAAATTTTCAAAAAAGTTCTTGGTTTTGGAACTCAACTTTATCGTATGCGATACTAAAGGATAAAGCAACGTTAAGCCTAAAAGCCTACGATATATTAAAACAAAATACCAATGCCAGAAGAACTGCAAATCAAAATTTTATACAAGATTCACAGAGCACCGTGCTACAGCAGTATTTTATGATTGGGTTTAGTTGGAAATTTAATAACACAGGTAAAAGAATGGGGTTTGGTAGAGTAATGCGCATGCGATAAAAAGTACATACAATTACGTACTAAAAAAAAGCTGGAAAATGCAGATACCTATCAAATAATTGTGAAACCTATAAGAAGGATTATAATAGGTATTTCTAAAATATAAGTGATTTTTAAGTCCAAAATAACGAACGATGCTAATCAAAAAGCTCACCTCCTTCCTTATAGCGTTTAAATCCCCATACTACTGCAGCACATGATAGCTTGCTCCATTCGTACCTCATTTCACAACTATAAAGAGCTGCGCCAGCAAAAAGCTATTCATTGAAACGCTATCTCCAAGCTAAGTAACATAATGCGCTGTTATACTGCTCTTCCATCCTTCCAGGCACTATAACGGCATTATGTTAAATAGCCGCATCCAACCGCATAAATTGGAACTATAAATTGAATTTGTGGCTATTCATGAACTCCCGTGAAAATAGAAAAGTCGTGAACTAAATAGCCAGTTTTCCAAACTCAAATGATAAATCAAAAAATATGTGTAGTTATTTATAAAAAAAAGAGCAACAGATGTGAATAGTAAGAAAAAAATCATTTCTTTTATAGAATAGATTTTAAAGACTGGTGTTTGTGCGATATTATAACCGATTTAATGAGTCTTAAAAATCCAAGTAGTACGGTAATAAATTTAAGATCTAAAAAATGGAAAGTGTACGAATAGGTAATAAAGTGATATTCTTTTTATTATTGATAGCGGTTTGTTTACATAAATCCTTTGGAGCACCAAATACTATTTTAAAGAGACAAAAGCTATCTAATGAACTATCAGAAAGAAGAATTGATATTCTTGCTGACTCATTAAAAACCAATAAAGCAAACTATTATAATGAACAGTTAGATAACACCAACGGACTCTCAAACAGTTCCGTGAATACTATTTTTCAAGATTCTGAACATTTACTATGGATTGGCACATGGGATGGATTAAATAGATTTAATGGAAAAGATTTTAAGATTTTTAGACCTGAGTTAAATAATGAAAACAGTCTTTCCAATCAAGTAATCTTAAAAATTGATGAAGATGACATGGGTTATATATGGGTATTAACCATGCACGGATTAAATAGATACGATAAAAAATCAAATACATTTAAGAGATATTACTTTTCGAGAAAAGACAAACCTCTTTTTTCAGAATCCGAGTTTAACATGACGCTTGATGCCTCCAAAAAGGTGTATTGCGCAGTTAAAGATTGGGGAATTGGATATTTTGATGGAAATGATTTTCAATTATTAAATACTAAAAACCTTCCTACGAATGCTATAAAAAAAATGACATTTGCACCAACGGGAGCATTACTTTTGTTATTAGATAATAATGAACTCTATTCCCTAAAAATAAAAACAACTAAAATAGGTGCAAAAATAGTGTCCCAAAATGAGAAGATTTTAAATGATGTCAAGGATTTTGAGGTATTGTCTAGCGATAAAATATGTTTTATTTCTACTTCAGGTAGTACGGTGCTATATTCTTTTAAAGACCAAACTAAGCTGCAAATCAATAAAGGGACGTTTCTAAATATTATATCCAGTACTAAAGAAGGTCTCTTGTTACATGATAATTCAGGATATTTTATAATGGATAGCTTAGGAACAACTACCAATAATTCATGGGTTAAAAACTTAAAGAACAAAAATATAACGACATTAATACAAGGAACTGAAAATATAATTTGGACAGGGACCGATGGTGATGGTCTTTTTAAAATGAACCCGCTTAAGAAAGTGTTTCATTTGGTTTCTAAAGCACAGGTTCCCGAAATGGATGGGGGTATTGTCAGGGTATTTTTAGAAGTGGAAGGACATTCATTTTGGGTAGGAACAAAAGGAAAGGGCTTATTCCGTTTTCCGTCAAAATTCTATCTAAATCCAAATGAACCACTAAGTTATCAGCATTTCAATGAAAGTAATAGCTTAATCAATAATGCTGTATTTTCACTTTGTAAGGGAAGGAACGATCTTGTTTTTATTGGAACGGATGGAGAAGGGATGGATGTTTTTGACTTAAAAAATTCAAAACTCATTAGTTGGCAGGATATTGTGGGAAATGAAGCCTGTGCATATTTTAAATCAACGTATGCAATTTATCAGGATGAAAAAGGATTTATCTGGCTTGGAACCAATGGATATGGAATGATTCGTTTTAAAATTTCACGTTTGGGCGGGACTTTAAAAGTCACTGATTTTAAGCAATACCTAGCTGCAAATGACACAGATGGATATTTAAGCAGCAATATTATTTTTTCAATAGTTCCAAAAAGCAATAATGAACTTTGGTTAGGAACAAGATTGGGAGGATTAAATCTTTTTAATAAGGAAACGGGTAGTTTTAAAACATTCAAAAATAGTAAGAGCGATTCACAAAGTTTATCAAATAACGATATTTTATGTTTGCATACAGATGCAAATAAAAAACTTTGGATAGGCACGAGTTTGGGCTTGAATTTGTTAGAAGAATTTAAGGATGAAGAAACACCTAGATTTAAAAACTTTACAGTAAATGAAGGGCTTCCCAATAACACCATTCATGGAATAGTTTCAGATGAAGAATCCAATCTTTGGATAAGCACCAATTTTGGGGTATCTAATTTTATATTCAAGGATTCAAAATTTATTAACTATACTAAAAATGAAGGTTTGCAAAATAATGAATTTGCAGATGGGGCTTTTTATCAAAATAATAGTACAGATTTTGTTTTTATGGGCGGAATCAAAGGATTTAACTATTTTTTGCCTTCCAAAATAGAAGAATCCCAAGTGATACCAGATCTTCTTATCGATAAAATTAGTGGCCAAAATCAAGACGCTCCCTATTATCAAAGTCTCGTGATATCTACAAAATCAAAGACATATCCATCTATTGTTTTAGAGCACGACCAAAACTTTTTTGATATAGAATTAGCAGCTTTAACGTATATAAATAGTGAAAAATGCCAGTATGCCTATAAATTAGATAATTTTGATCAAGATTGGAATACCATCAATAATAGAAGAATCATCTCTTTTACGAATGTGCCCAAAGGATCTTATGCACTCTGGTTAAAATGGTCTAATAGTGATGGTGTTTGGAGTGATGCCGTTCATGCTGTTGACATCAAAATCAAGCCTGTTTATTGGCAGTCAAACGTGGCCCTATTTATTTATCTTATTTTACTGGGTCTATTTCTCCTTTTTGTTTGGAGCTATTTTAGGAAACAGTATAAATTAAGACAAAATATTATTTTTCAAAAACGAGAAGAAGAAATACACCAAAACAGGCTTACATTTTTTACAAATATTGCACATGAATTTCAAACGCCTTTAACCTTGATCGTTGGTCCTGTTCAAAAACTTGCGGAATCTGAGAATCTGGGAGAAAGAAGTAAGAAATTTATAAATATGATACAGCGAAATGCTTCAAGACTACTTTTTTTAACACAGCAGTTACTTGAGTTTAGAAAAGCTGAGTATGATTATTTAGAAGTCACTGTAAAGCAATTTGATTTGGTTAATTTGATTGAACAAATTGCTGAGCTTTTTGATGAATGGGCATTGGATAAAAATATTAAATATGATTTGGAATTGCCACTAGAACTAATCGGGTGGTACGATAAGGATAAAATTGAAAAAATCATTTTTAATTTGTTGTCTAATGCCTTTAAATATACGCCAAAAGATGGCAGCATTAAATTGGAGTTCAATGTAAAGGGAGATGCTATAAAAACACTTTGTATTATAGTATCGAACACAGGAAAAGGCATTTCTAAAGAAAAGTTAGATTCATTATTTGATCGATTTTTTTTATCAGATGTTGAAGATAAATCAGACACTGGTTTGTTTAGAACAGGCATTGGGTTAGCATATATTAAAAAATTAATAACGGTATTAAGGGGCGAAATTGAAGTGTCAAGTAGACCAAATAAAATTACAATGTTTACAATTACTATACCCTGTAGTAAAGAATCATTTAAAGACAATGAAATTGATACAGAGGGAAGTCAAATCCTGATTTCAGATTATCTTAAAAACATTCTTGAAGAAACCCCAAATGAAACTGAAGATACATTTAATAAAATGTCGTCACTAGAAGCGTTTCTAGAGCAACGTAAAGTGATATTAATCGTTGAAGACGAAAAAGAAATTCAACTGTTTTTGAATGAATTATTAAAAGAAAAATATAAAATTATAATAGTAAATAATGGATTTGAAGCTATAGAAAGGATGAAAAAAGAGCTTCCTGATATCATTATTACAGATGTTATGATGCCAATAATGGACGGTATATCGTTTTGTAAAAAAGTTAAAAATGATGATAGAACATGCCATATTCCTTTAATAATGCTTACTGCAAAAAGTTCAATTCAACATCGTATTGAAGGCTTAGAAAGCGGTGCAAACTCATATATCCCAAAACCATTCCATCCAGATCATATCCTTGTTAGGGTTCAAAAACTAATTGAAGAAAGAGAGCTTATTTTAAAACAGCTATCTCAAGACACCTTTATAGAGAACATCAAAGATCTTCCGGTACATAATGATGATAAAGAATTGTTACGAAATGTCATCAAATTAATACGGAATAATATAGATAATGAAAATTTGCAAAGCCTATTTATAGAAGAGAAGTTAGGAATAAGCAATTCACAGTTATATAGAAAAATTAAACAAAGTTTTGGTTTTTCTCCTGCAGATTTAATAAGAACTATAAGATTAAAATATGCTGCTGAATTGTTACGGAAAAGTAATTGTACCGTTTCAGAGGTGTGCTATCGATCAGGTTTTAATAACCGATCTTATTTTTATAGGGAGTTTAAAAAAATGTACAACAGCACGCCTAAAAATTATCAAATGAATAATAATTCAGGAATAATATAAGAATAATTCATTTTAACCCTCTAAAAATAAGGTTATTATAAGTCAGTGTACACTTTTGGAGAAATAGTGTACACTATTTTTCATGTTATCCTGATATCTTTATCATGTGATTTTTTTAATCATAACCATACAATACCTTAACGAATTCAATTCACTTATAATTATTTAGAATTATGAAAAAAACTACTCAAATGATGAATCAATTAAAAACGTTCTTATTATGAAAAAAAATATGATTTATAACCTATTCTTAATAGGTGTATTGTTATTTGGGGGAACTGTGTTGGCTCAAACAATTACAGGTACTGTTTCAGATAATAATGGGCCCATTCCTGGTGTAAACATTCTTGTAAAAAATACCTCTAAAGGAACGGTGACCGATTTTGATGGGAACTATACCATCGATAATGTAGAACCAAACGCCATTTTGGTTTTTAGTTTTTTGGGATATACCACAAAAGAGGTACCTATAAATGGAAAGACGCTTATTGATGTTGTATTGATAGAAGATTTACAAACATTGGAAGAAATTGTTCTTGTAGGATATTCATCAAGAAAAAAATCAACATTAACTGGAGCCGTTTCAGTAGTAGATATGGGCAATCTTGAAAAAACCAGAGTAGTAAATGTTACGCAAGCTTTACAGGGGCAAGTGCCAGGTGTACAAGTAACCTCTAGTACGGGTGCTCCTGGAGATCCTATAGAAGTACGTATTCGTGGAGAAGGAACTATAGGTAACAATAATCCTTTATACGTAGTAGATGGTCTTCCTACAAGAGATATCAATTTTTTAAATCAAGCTGATATTAAATCAATGACGGTTTTAAAAGATGCTTCTGCCGCAGCTATCTATGGCTCCAGAGCTTCGGGAGGTGTGGTATTAATCACGACAAAAAGCGGAACGAAAGGAAAAATAAGTTTTGATGTTAACTATTTTACGGGGCTTCATTTTGCTTCTAATCTTCCTGACATGCTAAATGCAGAACAATATATGAATACTGTTGAAAAGGCTTGGAACAATTCTGACAGAACAGGAACAAACCCTTACACAGCAGATAAAGGTAGAGCTGATTTTTCTGATACTGATTGGCTTGATGAATTATTTGAAACTGGAGAATCACAAAATTTACAATTTACAGCAAGTGGAGGAAGTGATAAAATTCAATTTTTAATGTCATTGAACTATTACGGTCAAGATGGTATTGTACTCTTTGATAATGATCAATACCAAAGATTGGCTTATAGAACCAATTTAAATGTAGCGCTAACAGATCGCTTTAAAATGGGAACAAATCTTCAATTAACATATGCTATACAAGATAAATTATCTTCAAAAGGTGATGTACCTGGTGTGGTTAGACACGCTCTTTTAAGACCACCTGTTCTTGGTGTTTTTAAAGACGTGAATGATCCTACTTATTCTATAAGAGATCCCTATACAGATTTGCCATTTTATACAGATAGAAATGGTGGATGGGAAAGTGAGAAGTACGAATGGTCTTCAAACCCAATCGCTTTGGCTCATTTTACAGATGATGTACGAAAAGATTTTAGAACATTTGGAAATGTATTTGCTGAATATTCATTTTTAAAAGATAAAGAATTAACATTTAGAACCAATGTTGGAATAGATTTATCATTTATTCATAACAAAGCATTTGGTGAGAATTTTGGTGATGATGATGGACAAGGAAACGCAATTGATCAAGGATTAGGAAGAAAAAACAGGCCCAATAATTTGAATGAAGAAAGAGGTGAATTGCGCACAATAACATTTAGTAATACATTAAACTATGTAAAAACAATTAACGAAAAACACGATGTTAACGTATTACTTGGTTCAGAATTTATAGATTCTCGCTCCTCTTCTATTGGAGCCAGTCGAACTCGTTTTCCATATACATTTGAAAACTTTAGATATTTAGACAATGGTGCCACAGATATCGATTTATGGAATAGTGGAAGCGCTACAGAATCTACCTTATTCTCTTTTTTTGGATCCACTACTTATGTATTTGACAGTAAGTATATGGTAACTGCTAATTTGAGAGCAGATGCTTCTTCTCGTTTTTCTGAAAAGCATCAATGGGGATACTTCCCTTCGGTTTCTGCAGGGTGGAAAATTTCTGATGAACTTTTTTTAAAAGATGTAGATTGGCTATCTAATTTAAAATTAAGAGCAGGCTGGGGGCAAGCAGGAAATCAAGAGATAGAGGATTATAACTACTTAACTTTAATCAGTCAGACAGATGGTAAGATTATAACAAATAGATATGGAAATGAAGATGTAAAATGGGAAACTTCTACTTCTACAAATGTTGGAATTGATTTAGGTATATTAAACAATAAATTGGCAATATCAATAGATTATTTCCAAATAAATACAGCTGATATTTTATTGCCTATTGGCTTACCAAGTATTGTAGGAGATGTAGATGTTACATTTGTAAATGCTGGAGAAGTGAGTAATAAAGGTTTTGAACTTGGCATAAACTACAGAAATTCTGATCATGAATTTAAATACAGTATCAATACCAATTTAGGAACTTCAACTAATAATGTTGAAAAATTACACCCAAACTTACCAAACTTACAAGGTAGTGTCACAAAGACTGAAGTTGGAAGCTCATTAAATGCTTATTATGGCTATAAAATGGTTGGGATTTATCAAAATCAGACTGAAATAGACAGCCATTTAACCGAAACACCAGATTTAGAAAAACCAGAGCCAGGAGATCTTAAATTTAACGATGTAAATAATGATGGAAAAATTGATGCTGATGACAGAACATTTATCGGTGATCCAATTCCAGACCTCACCTATGGTATTTCTTTTTCAGCAAATTACAAAGGGTTTGATTTTTCGATGCTTTTGCAAGGAGTAGAAGGTATTGACAGATACAATGATTCTAAAAAAATACTAGATTATGACTCACGTCCTTTCAATTATACCACCAATATTTTAGGTGCTTGGGATGGTGAAGGAAGTTCGAATACCATACCAAGAGTTACATTTAACGACAATGGAAGTAGCAGGGTATCAAGTGTTTTTGTTGAAGATGCATCCTACTTGCGTCTTAAAAATATTGAATTTGGCTATACCATAAATGATCTGAAGGGACTTCAAAACATACGTCTTTACTTGTCTGGTCAAAATTTATTTACAGCAACAAACTATACTGGAATGGATCCAGAATCTGTAGATTTAATTGATATGGGAACTTACCCGTCATCAAGTGCAATTCTATTTGGCGTAAATGTTAAGTTTTAATTTATAAAATCATTAAAGATGAAAACAATATATAATAGTATAATCGTACTCTTTATCATTCTGGTAGGTTGTAATGACGAACTTACTAGGGATCCAATCGGACTACTAACCATAGATCAAGTAGATACAACACCTACATTAATAGGTTTAGAAACCTCCATAAGATCGTCTTATGAACCCTTAGGAAGCACCTTAAATAGTATTTTTGGAGGATGGGACTGGACTGGGGGAACGGTATTTAGAAATGACATTATTTTACAGGACATTGCAGCCAATGATATGAATAAAAAATGGAGTCCAGATGGCGATCAAGCTTGGATGGATGAAGTAAGTTTTTTTAATTTCACTTCAGAAAACCCAGCATTCAATGGCATTTGGGCGTATAATTATGAAGGTATCAATAGGGTAAACTTCGGGATAAGCTTATTAACAAATAATGAAACAGTGCAATTTGTAGGAATGAGTGAAACTCGTAAAAATCAATTATTAGGGGAAGCTTATTTTTTACGTTCTTTTTACTATTTTGATTTGATAAACAATTTTGGAAATGTACCCGTATTACTTACGCCTTTACAATCATTTCAAGAAGCGTTTGAAGTTGCAGTAAATGTACCTGTTAGTGAAGTTTTGGCTCAAATTAATTCAGATTTATCAGAAGCTAAAAAATTACTACCTAATACAAAATATCCAGATCCATCAGACAAATCAAGAGTTTCAAAAGGAGCGGTAATTGCATTGCAAGCAAAAGTTGCCGTGCATTATGGTAATGATTGGGGCAGTGTACTCAATTTAATTGCAGAGTTAGATGCACTCGCTTTTTACAGCCTAAATACCAACTATTTTGACAGTTTTGACGCAAGCAAAGAATTTACTGATAATGAGGTTATTTTTGCTTATGACCACCGTTCTGGTGAAGTTCCAAATAGAGGAAATGGACTTGCAGCAGTTTCTGGATGGGGCTTTTTTGCACCTACAGAAAATTTTATAAATGCTTTTGAGCCCAATGATCCTAGGTTATTATATACTGTGGATGTAGCGAATCAACATGTGTCTAAAATATTGGGATCAACTATAGATTATAAAGGGAATGATAATTCTCCTGGGAACAGAATTTTTATTCGCTATGCAGATGTATTACTTTGGAAAGCGGAAGCATTGAATGAAAATGGAGATTATCCGGGTGCTATTGCAATTATTAATCAAATTAGAGCAAGAGCAAGAACAAGTCCTACAGCAGACGGTTCTACAATTCCTGCAGGCACTTTAGTAGACAGACCCAATTCCACGAATCCATCTCAAATAAAAGACTGGTTAATGTCTGAAAGAAGAGTCGAGTTAGGTTTTGAATCTCAAAGATTTAATGATTTAAAAAGATGGAAAACAGCCAAAACAGTTCTAACAGATCTTGGTAAAAGTTTTCAAGACCATAATTATTTGTATCCAATTCCTCAAAGAGATATTGATAAATCTGGAGGAACCATTACACAAAATACTAATTATTAGAATTTTTATAAAAACAGTTTTTTAGTTTGGTTTTATTGATAAAGAAAAGAGAAGTAGTCTTTAAGTTGGTTGCTTCTCTTTAAATCAATAAAAATAGGGTTGCTTACTTTAAACAACTCAATATTGGTTCAGAATAATCATCAAAAAAATAGTATGACTTCAAAATTAAAACCTGTAAACACAAATAAAATTGGTAGTCATGACATTTATATCTAGAAAAAGCATACTCTTTTATGGGATACTACTTTTAGTATTTGTGTCATGCAGTTCAAAGGAACCCTTTGAAGATGATAATATTTCGCCGCCACCCAAAGACACCATTACAGCTTCTGCCCCTTTATTTAATGATGCTATAAATTTTAGTCATTTTAATCATCTTTATAAAGAGATTCGTTTTAATGAAAAAAAAGTTGGAATTATTCATATTTATAGTGAATACCCAAATTATGAGTATGCAATTGAACCCAATGAGGGCTTTACTTGTGTAGATGATGTTGCGAGAGCAATTGTAATGTTGTCTAAATATTTGGAATTATATAATACCGACGAAATTGCGTTAGAAAAAATTAAAAACCTTACCGAATTTGTTTTACAGATGCAAAACCAAAATGGTTACTTTCATAATTTTATATGGAATAATCTTTCTATAAATACTACATACAGAACATCACTTGCAGTTTTAGATTGGTGGTCATTCAGAGCATTATGGGCGTTAGAATCCGCATATCCTTTTTTAAAATCTGATGAAGATATAGGAGACAGAATAGCATTGGCTTCAGAAAAATTAATAACAACTATTAAAAGAGATCTTCCAACAACGTATTTAAACACAGAATTTATCAATACGATAGAATTACCCACATGGCTCCCTAATAAATCAGCGGCAGATCAATCGGCCGTATTAATATTGGGTGTATTAAAATATTATTTAAGAACAGCTGATGAAGATGCTAAAACAATAATTGATCAATTAGCGACAGGTATATTAGTTATGCAAAAAGGGGACGCTAACAATTTTCCATATGGCGCTTTTTTAAGCTCTGAAAATGTATGGCATGCTTGGGGAAACAATCAAGCCTATGCGTTATTAAAAGCAGGACAAGTTTTTAATAAGCAAGAATATATTAATAGTGCGCTTCTGGAGATTGAAAATTTTTACCCTAAAATGCTACAAAATGGTTTTGCTGAAGCTTTTTGGATAAACAAGTCTGGAGATAATTTTGTTGAAGTAAACAGAAACGAATATCCTCAAATTGCATATGGAGTTAGACCGATGATTTGGGCAGCTTCTGAAGCATATCAGTATTCAAATGATGAAAAACATTTAGCGATTGTTAATGGACTAGCGCTATGGATATCAGGAAAAAATGATGCTAATAAAGCCATGTATAATCCAGATACAGGCGTTTGTTTTGATGGAATTACTGGGCTAAATGAAGTAAATATGAACTCTGGAGCAGAATCAACGCTAGAAACGTTGCTCATGCTTTTAGAAATTGAAAAACTAAAATAACAACCACACATATAAACTCCTTATATTTTGAAAATACAATCCTAAATTTCATGAAAAATATCTCAAAAAGAAATAATCAAAATCCTCTTATTTCCCCAAAAGATTTAGAACCCAGCAATGAAAACATGATTATTGAGTGTTTGCTAAATCCGGGCGTGTTTGAGTTTAATGGGAAAATAGGACTTTTGGTAAGGGTGGCAGAACGCACGGTTCAAAAAGAAGGTCTCTTGTCCGTACCCCTTTACAATGATTTTGGCAACGTTGAAATTTTGGATTTTAATTTGAATGACCCAAAACTGGATGCGTCCGATGCCAGGGTTATCAGTTATGATGGCATAGATTATTTAACAACCATATCACATCTTAGGTTGCTTTTTAGTGAGGATGGAATAACATTCAAAGAAGGCAAAAATTACCTTTCGCTTTTTGGAGAAGGCGACTATGAAAGCTATGGTATTGAAGATTGTAGGGTTTCAAAAATTGAAGATACCTATTATTTAACCTATACCATGGTGTCACCCAATGGTGTAGGCGTTGGATTAAGAACAACAAAGGATTGGAAAAACTTCGAAAAAAAAGGCATGATATTTAGTCCGCACAATAAAGATTGCGCCATTTTTGAAGAAAAAATAAATGGTAAATATTTCGCGCTTCATAGACCAAGCAGTCCAGAACTAGGGGGAAACTATATCTGGATTTCAGAGTCCCCGGATAGTATTCATTGGGGCAATCATAAATGTATTGCAAAAACACGAGATGGAAAGTTTGATAGCAAACGTTTAGGGGCAGGGGCTGCCCCCATTAAAACGGATAAAGGGTGGTTGGAAATTTATCATGGTGCTACAGAAGCTAATCGGTACTGTTTAGGTGCTATTTTATTGGATTTAGAAGATCCTTCAATAGTTATTGCGCGTTCTGAATTGCCCATTATGGAACCCATTGCCAGTTATGAACAAACTGGTTTTTTTGGAAATGTGGTTTTCACAAACGGACATATAGTCGATGGGGACACCATCAAAATGTATTATGGAGCATCAGATGAACATGTTTGTTTAGCTAGCTTTTCAATGAATCAAATATTAAAAACACTGGGACAATAATGATAGATTTAGCAAAAGTAGGATTAAAAGATTTTACAAAGAGTGCAAAAATATTGATACTTACAAATACCATTTATGCTTTTGTATTGCCCGTAATCGACATTTTTGTAGCGTCGTACATCATGAGAAATTCTAACGATCCTTCAAAAGTTATCTTATATCAATTGGCCATTTATGTGGGGATTCCCATTACTTTTTTTATAAATGGATTTTTATTGAACAAAATCAATATCAAAAGGTTATTCTCATTGGGAATGATACTAAGCGGCGTCTCCATGGTGTTTATGATGTCTTTAGATGAAATTAATTATACAGGAATAGCCATAGCCGGTTTAATCATGGGCATGTCGTTTGGGCTGTATTGGGCCAATAGGGACTATTTGGTACTGGCTACCACCAAAGATAGAACACGAAATTTTTACTATGGTCTGGAAACATTTTTGTACACCATCATTGCATCTACGGTACCTGTCCTTATAGGATGGTTTTTAATGAGCGGGGAAGTGGAAGGCGGTTTGAAAAATGAAGGTGTTAATTCAGCTTATAGGGTCATCACCATGATTGTTTTTGGCATTACCATATTGGCATCTATCGTATTTCATTTCGGGACCTACGAAAAACCAAAGAATGAGAAGTTCTTATATTTTAAATTTCACAAACTCTGGAAAAAAATGCTTCAATTGGCCGTATTAAAGGGGTTGGCACAAGGTTTTATAGTTACGGCACCTGCTATGTTAATGATGAAATTTTTCCACTCAGAAGGCGCATTGGGTTCGGCAATATCAATAGGCGCCGTTATAGCCGCTGTAATTATGCTGCTTCTAGGGAAATATTCAAAACCAAAACACCGATTGGCTATTTTTTCCGTGGGGCTCATTTGCTTTTTCTTGGCATCATTTTTTAATGGGTTGCTTTTTAATACAACAGGCGTCATCTTATTTATGTTTTTATTATTGATAGCCAGACCGGTTCTTGATATTGCTTATTTTCCTATTCAATTAAAAGTTATAGATTTACTTTCATCAATAGAAAACAGAAATGAGTTTTCCTATATTTTAAATCATGAATTTGGTCTGTTCGTCGGTCGTTTTTTAGGCGCAGGTACGTTCTTGGTGATTGCTTTTTATATAAATACGGACATCGCATTAAGGTACGCCTTATTGATTATTGGTGTACTTCAATTGCTCTCTATAATTATTGCAAAACAGCTTTTAAAACAACAAGAAACATTGGAAAATGAAACCTTAGCGACTAAAAATGTAACCACTCAAAATAAAGATGTTATAGGGATAGATGTTACGAAAGTTCAATAAAAAAGAATATTACAGATGAAAATAATGAAATACATTCTAGTTTTAATGATCGGTTTGGGTATTTATTCATGCAAAACCGAAACATCAAAATTTACCATAGAAAATCCAGTCGATCAGCTTCATTTGAGCCGGATTGATTCCATGCCCAATTTACCAAAACCATTTAAGATTATCGACTTCCACCAGATAGCAAAAGATTATGATAGATTGGTGTACGACCCCAATCAAACAGGAATGTATTGGCCTTTGATCTGGAAAGATAATTCCCGTAAAAATGTAGATCAAGAAACCTACGGGATTTATACAGCAATGGGCGATGTTAGACAAGGAATAGCACATTATGATGGTATTTTTCATGAATCCTTGGCGAGTATTGGTTCTGTATTAGGGGGCAGTTTGGTAGGTGTAGATAAATCGAACCAGAATGGTAAAAACTATGCGGGTATGCTGAAAAATTATTTCAATTCCGAAACGAAATGGGATATTATGATGAACAATACCTGTCCAGAGGTCGCCCAATTAGGTGGTGGCTATGCTAGAGATTGGTGGTATGATGTGTATCCCAACGTGATGTTTTATGCGGTGGCGGATTTTTATCCAAACGAAACAGGTTTTGAACCCATTTTACGTTCTGTAGCCGATAAATTTTATGAGGCTGATGCTGTTTTAGATGGTGATTACAGCTATTCCTTTTTTAATTACGCCACTATGCAACCCACTAAAAATTGGATTTGTTCACAAGAAGATGTGGCTGCAGGACATGCTTATGTGTTGTATTCTGCCTATCAAAAATTTAATGACCCAAAATATTTAAAAGGCGCAAAATCATCATTAGAAGTACTTTTAAATCAGAAAGAAAATAGGTTTTATGAAATATTAATGCCTTTTGGAGCTTATGTAGCGGCCCGTTTAAATGCCGAAGAAGATACCAATTATGAGTATTCAAAAATATTAGATTGGACTTTTGATGGTACCTCGGTTTGTAGAGAAGGTTGGGGCGTTTTGGTTGACAATTGGAATGGTTATGATATTTCGGGAATTGTTGGAAGCACTGTAGATCAAGGTGGTTTTGGGTTTTTAATGAATACCTATGATACCATGTGGCCCTTAGTGCCGATGGTTAGGTACGACCAACGTTATGCAAATGCCATAGGTAAATGGATGTTGAATGCCGCTAATGCATCACGGTTATTTTATCCCTATGAAATTCCAGATGAGCACCAAACAATTCCTGAGGAAAAGGAACATACTAAAGGAGTCATAGCTTACGAGGGGCTTATAAAAAAATCGCATTATGTAGAGGAAGGACTGTATTTAGATTTAGAAGCGCCCATTGCAATTGGTGATGGCATGAAATGGAACAAAGACAATCCTAAAGTATCCCAATTTAGCGTTTATGGCAGTGGGCATGTGGGAATTGCTGGTGCCATAATTTCTAAGACCAACGTTGATAATATCTTGCAATTGGATTTGTTGGCAACAGATTTTTATAAATCCGAAGCACATCCTTCATATCTATATTACAATCCAAATCCAGAAGTTAAAGCCGTAACCATTTCAACAGGAGCACAAGAATTAAAGATTTACGATGCCATTCAAAGAGCATTTATTGCCGAAAATGTAATTGGTGATTTTACTTTTAATATTGCCAAAGAACATGCGGCTTTATTGGTTTTTGTTCCTCAAAAAGCTGTTATTTCAGAGAAAAGTGGAAAATTATACGCAGATGAGGTGGTAATAGATTATCATTATAAATCGAAAGAATAGCGCATGAAAGCGGTTGTTCCATTTCTTTTATGTCTTTTATTGATTTCTTCATGCAATTCAAAGACTATTTCAGGTTCATCAGATAAAACATGGTGGAAAGAAACTGTTTTCTATGAAATTTATATGCCCAGTTACAAAGACAGCAATGGCGATGGTTACAGTGATTTTAAAGGATTGACATCCAAGTTAGATTACATTCAAAACTTGGGAATTAAAGGTCTTTGGTTAACGCCTTTTTTGCAATCGCCAAAAGTAGATAATGGCTATGATGTTTCTGATTATTATAAAATTGATTCCACTTATGGCACCTTGGAAGATTTTAAATATTTCTTGGAAGAAGCCCATAGAAAAGACATCAAAATAATTATGGATTTGGTTTTAAATCATACGTCTACCGAATCAAAATGGTTTCAGGAGTCGAAAAAATCAAAAGACAATTCCTACAGGGATTATTATATTTGGAAAGACCAACCCAATAATTGGGAGTCTTTTTTTGGTGGATCTGCTTGGGAATTGGATAGCACCACAAACCAATATTATTACCATCAGTTTGATGTTAAAATGGCAGACCTTAATTGGGAAAACCCAAAAGTTGTTGAAGAAATTCAAAAGGTTTTAAGATTTTGGTTGGAGTTGGGTGTTGACGGATTTCGGTTGGATGTTATCAACTTTTTGACTACTGAAGGGATCACTTTAGACAATCCAACAAATGAAAAAGGAGAACAGGAACACCTCAATGATATTAATCAAAAAGGTGTTAAAGAGGCCATGAAAAGGATTCGAGCGACCATTAATGAATACGATAACCGTTTTATTGTTGGAGAAATAGGAAGTGATAAAATTGAGGTTTTAAAACAATATCAAGGCACAGAATTATTGGACGTTGTATTCAATTTTAATTTTGGAAGTATAAAAGAATTTTCTGCACAACGAATATTTGATGAGTTGCAAAGCATGGAAAAAAATATGAGCAATTATCCAACATTATTTTTTGGAAGTCATGACATGCCACGTCTTATAAATCGTCTCGCAAACAATAATCCTAAAAGAGCTGAAACTTTAGCAGCTTTAATGCTAACGGCAAAGGGCGTTCCCTTTATATATTATGGCGAAGAGATTGGTATGGAAAATATTGAAGCAAATTCAATAGATGAAATGATGGATATTCAAGGGCGTACACACTATCATTTGGCTTTAGATAATGGAACGTCTAAAGAAGAAGCCCTTATAAAAGGAAATACCCATAATAGAGATAAATCTAGAAGTCCGATGCAATGGGATAATAGTGATAATGCAGGATTTTCAAATAAGACCTCTTGGATAAAGATTCATCAAAATTATAAAGATTTGAATATTAAAGCTTTAGAGAAAGACAAAAATTCATTACTTAATACGTATAAAAAAATAATAGCATTACGTAATTCTGAATTGACCCTTCAATATGGAGAATATACAGATTTAACGTTTTCAGATGATTTAATTTCATTTTCAAGAACAAGTAATTGTGAATCCATTACGTGCTATTTTAATTTTAGTGAAACATATTATGAAATTGTTCTAAAAGAAAAAGAAAAAACAGTATTTGGAAAATTGAAATTAGAACCCGACAATTTCTTAATTATTAAAGTCATAAATTAATACATAATGCATTATGTGCTACTATCTTCAATCAATAATATTCTAAATTCATTTTGATAGTAACAACAGATTATTTTTTCATTCCTTATCTCATTCATCTGCACAAAACCATCACTAAGCCTACGCTGAACTTGATTCAGCATCCATTCCATACGCTTACCTCAAGTATTTGCTGGTCTCATTTCACTAAGAAATAAAAAAACCACAATCCCCACCACCCTTTCAAAGGTATAAGTTCCAGCAATTAGTAATGTTTGCCATGTGTCTACGGTAGGTACATTTCATTCATTCAACCCCTTTCAGGGAATCATTCATTACATGCACCCACCTCACCACTGTACATAAAAAAAGTGCACCACTGCGTTAAGCACTTCATTTATTTTCCCAACTACTCTAACATCACTAATTACCTCCACCTAAGATACTTCCCGAATGATCACAAGATTTTTCGCTATAAATCTGATAAGTTGTATGCTAATTCCTCGGATCAACCGCAATACTCATTTTTTTAGACTGAATCACATTCATACTACAAAAGCCATATCTATTGATAATTTTTCCATAACAACCATAAATGCCCATTCCATTGATTGGAAATTGATGCAGCACATCTGTAAAATGTACCGCATCAAAATAATGACCAGCTTCATCAATAAAGGTACTCAAGCGCATGAGTTTATTTTGTGATGTTTTGTTAAATCTCGTATTGACAAGCATGCCATAATAATTCCGTTTTTGTTCTTTTGGTAAATCGAAACGCATCAATACGAACCAAAATCGTTAGCTGTTCTATCGAGATGGCAATCCGATCAATAAAATCATCCATAGAAAGAAAAAGTCCATGCAATTGACGCTCCGTCAAGAATTTTTGAACGGTGATGTCTTCCAAATTCTTTAAATATCCAAAACCTAAATAAATTGTTTTTTGCTGTACAGAATTTGCATGATCACTGCGGTTTATACAAGGCAATTCCACAATAGCACTACACATTTTAGCTTCATGTATATAATGCTCTGCAGAATAAAAACCACCCCCATTGTTTAAAACCGCCACCATAAATTCAATCGGATAATAGCATTTTAAATAGAGACTTTGATAACTCTCCACAGCATAAGAAGCGGAATGCCCTTTGGCAAAAGCATACCCTGCAAAACTTTTAATTTGATTCCAAACTTCATAGGTCAAATCGGTTGTATATCCTTTCTTTTTGCAGTTGGCTACAAATTTATTTTCTACTGCGGTAAATTCCGATAAGGAACGGTATTTTCCACTCATTCCTCTTCGCAACACATCGGCTTCACCCAAGGTCAAATCTGCAAACTGATTCGCCACTTTCATTACATCTTCTTGATAGACCATAACTCCATAAGCTTCTGGCATGATTGCTAACAAAATCGGATGCGCTTCTTTTCGCTTTTCAGGAAACCGATGTCTTTTGATGTATTCGTCTTTCATACCAGAACCAGAAACACCAGGGCGAATGATCGAGCTTGCAGCCACTAAACCTAAATAATCTTGCGTTTGTAATTTCTGCATCAAACCACGCATGGCAGGAGATTCCACATAATAAGCACCAATGGCACCACCATCTTTTAAAAGATTGTTGATGTTTTTATCGTTCTTAAAACTTTCAATATTTGTAATGTCGATGGGTGGATGATCAGGATTGTTTTCTTTGATAATTGCCAACGCATCTTTAATTTTTGCCAATCCTCTTTGTCCTAAAATATCAAACTTAAAATTACCGACATCATCGGCAATATTCATATCATATTGCACCGTAGAAAAACCTTTGGAGGCATACTGGTTGAAGAAAAATATTGAATGGGTTTGTCTAAAATTAAAATCCCTGCGGAATGTACGCTTACATAATTTGGGAACCCTTCAATGAGCTTTCCATAGGTCAACACCATTCAGAAATATCATCTAATTGATCCGATTGTATTTCTTTACTTAATTTGTCTATTTCCTCTTTTGGCAAGCCAAAAACTTTCCCCAATCCCCGAACTACAGCTTTGTATTTAAAAGTATTATAAGTCGCTAAAAGTGCCACATGCTCAAAGCGATCAAAATATATTGGGTGACGGTATGTCTATCTTTCCATGAAAAGTCAAAATCTATTTCATTTTTCTCTTGTCCTAAAATTGTCTGAAACAAAGAAAGAAATATTAAAGTGATTACAATCAGTTTTTTCATTTTATTGGTCGTTATTTTTTTCAATTTATCTTTTCGTTAATAGCAATGTTAAGGCTGTAATTTCGTTGCGGTGATGAAATCGTTAGATTTCGAACCGTAGAAATCGAGTTGGTTTAAAGTTAATGTTTTTCCAGATAAGGAAGGGGTAGCTATGAATTATAGCAATTGTTATGATTTCGTGTATTTATCTTTCATTAAGCATTATATGAATTTGTTCAGTAATTATTTTGCATTTCACTGGATCCACATGAATTCCAAAAGCTTGATTTAAAACAGTACTGGTCATTTTACTTACCTGATTCACCGTGTTGTTCTTTTTTATCTGAAACAGGATATCAGTCGCTTCAATTTCATAATTATTTAAATCGCCTATTTGAACCGATCGTTTTCCGAGTGGATTCCATTCAGTTAATAAAGCTTGTATTTTAGCAATATGTTCTTTATTCATCTTATGTCAGATACAAATTGAGATTGAGCTTTCCCGTCAATTTTTAAACCTCGATTGGAACAGTATTTTCTTAATTCGTTCAAATCGACCACGAAATCGTTCACGACCAAACCTTGTGAAGTCAAACGATGTTTTGCCTTTAAATAAGATTTGTGCCATTCCTTCCAAGTGTCATGCATGCTTTCTCGGTCGTCGATTAACTTCAGGAATTTTCTCCAATCTTTTTTTCGATAGTAGGCTAAATTTATCTCCATGATTCGCTTTTATTTCGGTTTTCAGCATGAAGCACAACGTTGTTGTATAGGAGTTGCTGCTTGTTTTAAGCAAGTAATTTAGTAAATAAAACACAAACAGCAAAATCCCGAAGGAATTTCCCAAGTGAGCTAAAACTAGCAATTAATTATACATGGCTTATCACACGTTTTTCATTTCAGGTTGATATTTATATGGGTTTTCAAATTCAGTTTTTCCATCGTGATATATTAAAAATTCCACATCATTTTCTTTAAATTCTAAAGTTACAATTTTATCGATTCCGGTCACGCAAAAGTTATTTCCAACATAATATTGTTTGTCTAAAATTCCAAACTCGGACTTTGTAATTACCAAACTTTCCCCACAAGCAAAAAATCCTCCAACTCGAACTTCCACGTTATGATTTGTGTTAATTTTAGATTTTGCAAAAGGTGGTTGAAATGGTAAAGTGATTAAATAAAAAAACACATATCCTATTTCCCAAAACAAACTTAAAATTCCAAAAATAAAAATTGGTATTGTCAAAATTCCGCTCAATATTTTAGTCAGACTTTTTTTAGTTAATCCGAAAACTAATATTGTAGAAAGCAAGAAAGTTAGTCCGATTATTGAGCTTGTATATTTTCCTTTTAGTCGGTAGTTAAAAACTAAAAGTAAAACACAAATTAAAATTCCGATTAATGAGTAAAATGAGATTTTTCTAATAACTTTTTCCAGTTTTGTAAAGTCATATTTTGTTAAAATCAGCACTACACTAATTCCTGAAAATATTGTTATTAAGACTATAAATGTTGTCATTTCTCAAGTGTGGTAGCGTATTTGTAGATGGCTGGTTGCGGAAAATCAGCTGTGATTTTTCGTCGTAACCGAAAGATAGCAATTTGCAATGAATTCCGATTAGGAATTCATTGCAATGAGCTATACACGTCTTCCATTGGCTTTTTTTGTTAATATTCTAATTTAATTCCATATTCACTGGCTTTTGAAGATAAAGATATTACTTTCTCGTTATATTTATCTTCCATTCCAATTTCAGAAATTCCATTTATTGCGTTGTCAAACATTTTTTCTAATGCTATATAATAATTCTCATCCCAATATCCAAAATCTTCAATAATTTCTAGGCAACAGCTTACATAATGTAATTCCAATTCAATGTTTAATTCCGTGATTTTCATTTTTCGAACTGTGCGAATTATTTTTCGTGCTTCGGTTTCGCGTAAGTCCATATTTCTGCCATTGGGATAAATATATTTTTCAATCTGTTTTTTATATTTTTCGGCAAGTTCTTTAGTTTCTCCCGTTGCAAAAATATCCAAGTAGTTTTTGGCTTCTGGTACTTTTTTATACAATTCTGAAATCAGTTTAATAATTTCAGTCTTTTCCATTTTGATCAGTTCCTTTTTTAATCCATTTAGAGCCATTTTTTAGTTCTATTTTTAGTTTGTGCTTGCTTATGGCTAAAGTTGTTGTATATGGTTTGTTGCGTGTTTCAAGCAACTAATTTAGTAAATAATTACTGACCAAGAAAGTCCGCGAGTTCCGAAACTTCGGGATTCGCAAGTAAGCAAAAAGTCATCAATAAAGTTTATATGGCTTGCCCACAGGTGTTACTTCTTTCGTTTTATTTTCTTTTTATTCTCAAATCTAAATTCATATAATTCTTGTAATTCGTTCATTATTTTTTCTTTCCATTGAGTCAGTTTTTCATTATTTCCGCCACTTTCAGTTTCTCTAATTAGTAATAATCTTTGTTCAGAAAATTCCGCCATTATTTCGTTACTGATTTTATTCATAATATCAAAACCTTTTGAGATTTTCCATTTTTCAATAAATAATCTCTTTCTAAATTTTCGTGCGTGAATTTCGGCAAGATCAAATTGAGTTTGTTGAAATTCAATTCGTTTATCAATATTCTCTACTTTTGCAGTATCTATCCAAGAGGCATTTCCTAAAAATAAATTTCCGATTTTATTATTTAGATTTCTTTTCAAAAAGTCAAATCCTTGTGCAGAGTAAGAAATCACAAATTGACTGTAAACAGCTTCATTATTTTCGTCACTAATTTTTATTTTGAAATCGTCAATTGTGAGTTTGTTTTCAGAGTTCCATCTTTTTTGTCCATCTTGTATTTCCTGTCCGAAGCTTAAATTCAAACAAATTATGCTCAATACAATTCCTATAATTTTTCCTTTCATTTCGGTTTTTTTTAACTTTTGGGCAGCGGCTAGTATAATAAACCTAGGGCAGGTGAGAAGCACTATGTTTAGTTTTATGAATTAGCTAAATATAAATATGTTGCTTTTATTTTTTACTTAAAAGACTAATTTTATATTTAGCGGCTTTTGTTAATATTTCTAATGTTCAAATTTAGCAGAATCGCCTTATGTTTTTATACATCTTTGTTGTGCGTCGTTTTTTTTACATCACATTAATCAATTTATCCGATAGTACGCCTATTTGTTCCTCATATTCCGCTACATTATTGATTATTTCTAAATATCGATTTTCGAGTTTTTTGTTTTCAAATATCAGTTCCTCATTCTTAAAAGTCCATTTCGTTTTATTTTTCTCAAGAAAATTAACAAGTTCAATTAAGTTATCGCTATAAGAAAGATGTGATTTTATAAACGGTTTAAAAATTTGCATTTGAATTGAATCTTGTTTGTTAATTCCCTTCATTATGCCTTTCAAGGTTTGGTTTTCTTTTGGAATGCCTTTGAAAAGGTCAGCTATTATAGTAGTTCTATTTTTAAAATGATTTTCATAAATTCTTGATTGAGATTTGTAATTTTCTAAAACACCGATTTGGTAATCATATTCATTTGGGTTTTTGAGAACACCATAATCTAAAATTCTTGGACTCATAACCGAATCGTATGAACTCTGCCAATTAATCATTACATTATTATTTATTTGGGTGAACTTACGCAGATTTATGTATACTTCCTGTTCATTTCCAGTACTGTTCTTTATCAATTTTGATAATCCGCCATCAATATTAGTAGAATGCTCTTTAAAAGCTGATACTGCATCCTCCTCATTGTTAATTTTATCCTTTAATTCTGAAACTGAATTTGAAATAGTCTTTACTCCTTCTGACTTTTCTTTGCTTATCTCGCCTATCTCTGTAATCATACCAAAAGTCATAACAACTAAAACAATATTGAAAGTGTATGTTCCAGCATAATTTTTCTTTCCACGAATTAACCAAACCACAAAAGCAATAATTAAAGGAATAAGACCTGCGGTTACAATCGAACCAGCCAGATAGCCAAAACTAAAGCCGTTAATTCCGTCCTTTCTTAAAAAAATAAAAGCTGAAATTCCGATTACAATTAATGCGAAAATCCAGTTTACTTTTGATAATTTAAAAGGGTGTTTTTGTTCTTCCATAAATTTTTTCTCAAATGACGCACAACGTTATTGTGTAAGATTAGTTGCGTGTTTTAAGCACTAAAGTTAGCAAATAAACACAGATAGAAAGTCCGCGAAAACTTTCGTAAATTGGCTAAAACCAAGCAATTTTTTATACACGTTGAGTGTGCCCAGCATGGGCATCTTTTGATTTACCGAAAGGTAAATAATTAATCTAGAGGGTGCAAGTCCCTTATGCGCAGGAGTAACCCTTCGGCTTCGCTCAGGACAGGCTCTCTGAAGCATTAGTAAGTCGCAAGCTCGTTTGTCGTGAGACATGGAGTGAAGGAAGCGGAACTACAAAACTCGGTACTGACCCTTCGGTTTCGCTCAGGATAAACCAAGCAGAAATCGTATACAGAGGCATATTTACTCGGGTAAGCAAGCACATCACTGTAACGCCCAACGATTAACAAGAGAGT
>NZ_CANMVP010000032.1 GCF_947501385.1 uncultured Polaribacter sp. | reverse complement strand
CTGCTCATTCTTAAAAATACGAAATTCTTCAAAAAAATGCAAAAAAAAAGACTGCCTTTTCAGACAGCCTCTTTCTTTTTTATTAGATTTTAATTTTTATGTAATCCTTAAAAATTAAAAAAGGGGGATGAAAAAAGATTTGAAAAACTAGGGAAACTTGAGAAAAATCCAGAGTTATCAATTTTAGGAAGTTTTAGAGGCTTTAACCTAGAGCTTGGAGAAGAAATACTTGTTGTAGTTTTTCCTTCAGCTTTACATGAAACTTCTTTATATAATTTTCCATTTACAAAAATTTTAGTTTTTGTTACTCCATTACTTGTTGAAGAATTTACAGAGACATTAGAAGAACTGGTGGTTGTGGTAGTTGTTGAGTTACCAGTTGTAACTATATTACTAGATCCAGTTTTAACATTGTCAATTTTGTAAACTCCACATGGAGTAGTTACTGTGGTGGTCTCTTGAGCATTTACAGCTGCTACAAGACCCGCTAATAAAAACATTGTAATTGTTGATTTTTTTGAAATAATTTTCATTTTAATAAAGGTTTAATAATAATTAATAAATAGTTTTATTTGTATATACATATCTATAACAAGCGATAAACTATTTACCCTAATTTTTTTTACAGTAACAAATTTAAATATTCGGTATGAAGTTAAATTTGTAAAAATTTTTGAATTACTTAAGATATATTCATGATTTTTTTTATCAAAACCATCTTTTTTTATCGAAAAAAAAATACTAGTTTTGATTTTTTAAATAAACTAAACAATTGATGGCCAATAAAAAGAACTCAATATGTGAGCAAAAAATATTTGAAAAAATTTATGACGATCATGCAGAAACAGTACGCAATTTTATTTTTTATAAATGTGGAAATATTGATCAGGCTGAAGATCTAACACAAGAAGCATTTATCAAACTATGGAAAAATTGTAGTAAAGTTTTAGTAGGTAAAGCCAAATCATTCCTATTTACGGTGGTTAAGAATCTTTTTTTTAACGAAGTGGCTCATAACAAGGTAGTTCTTAAATATCAGCAAAATTATGCTGTTAAGCATGAAAATCAAAGTCCAGATTTTTTAATGGAAGAGGAGGAGTTTATGCAAAAATTACAGAAAGCGATTAGTAATTTAACAGTGGCGCAAAGAGAAGTTTTCTTATTAAATAGAATTGATAAAAAGAAATACCGAGAAATAGCAGATCTTTTAGAGATCTCAGTAAAAACTGTAGAATATAGAATGCACAATGCATTATTGAGTTTAAGAAAAGAAATAAAATTTAAATTATAATTAGGGTAAACATACTATCAACGGTTATAGAATAGTAAACATAGGTTTTTATGGAAAAAAATGATGATGATATTTTTTTAGCTAGATGGCTTAATAATGAGCTTACTGAAAATGAGAAAGCAGAGTTTGAGTCTTCTGAAGTTTTTAATGATTACCAAAAAATTGTAAAGGGTTCAGAGAAACTTTTAATGCCAGATTTTGACAAGAAAAAAGTGTTTCAAAATATTCAAATGCAAACCACTGAAAGTTCAAAAGTTAAAAGATTTCTACCTTATTGGGCATATATAGCTGCAGCTTCAATAGCTATTTTATTTGGATTGTTTTACTTTTTAAATTTTGAAACAACTTATACTACCGACTTTGGTGAACAATTAGCAATTACGCTTCCAGATGGATCTGAAGTGATGTTAAATGCAAAATCTACTTTAAAGTATGACAAAAAAAACTGGCAGAAAGAACGAATAACCTATCTTAAAGGAGAAGCGTACTTTAAAGTAAAAAAAGGATCCTCTTTTAAAGTGATATCTAAAGATGGAGAAGTAAAAGTATTAGGCACAGAATTTAATGTAAATGCTATTAAAGGTTTTTATCAAGTAGCATGTTTTGAAGGTAAAGTTGAAGTAAAAAGTCTAAAAGAGAAAACAATCCTTACAAAAGGACTTGCCTATAGAAATGTTGGTAAAAAGGTAGAGAATTTTAATTTTAGAGAAACAATTCCTTCATGGCTAATGGGAGAGTCAACATTTAAGAGTGTTCCTCTAAAACAAGTAATCCATGCACTAGAAAAACAATATAACGTAAGGATTAATTCTGATAAAGTTGATGTAAAACAACGTTTTACAGGTAGTTTTAGCCATAAAAACATAGAAATTGCATTGCAAACAGTGTTTGGCACTATGGAAATAAATTATACCTTTGAAAATGAGAAAACTATTATTCTCATTAAAAATTAATGAAACGTTTCTGTTGGATTGTATGTTTTATTTTTTCTGTCCATTTATATTCTCAAAATACTATTACCATTGATTTTGTTGATGAACCCCTAGAATCAGTTTTAAAAAAATTGGAAGAGAAGTTTAATTTACGCTTTTCCTACCAAGATACTATTGTTGAGAATAAAAGTTTTTCTCTTATTAGCAACAATATTTCACTACATATTATCCTCAATAAACTTCAACAAAGCACGAATTTAATTTTTGAAAAAATTAATCATAGATACTTCATTGTAAAAAGTAAGCACCAATTAGAATATAACGAGATCTGTGGAAATGTTTTTGATAAAGAAACATTAGAAAGACTTCAATATGCAGATATTATGAACCTCAATCAAGGGACTGGGACAAGCACAAATGAAAAAGGGTACTTTAAACTGTCAAATGTCAAAAAAAACGATACGATTGCAATTCATTTTTTAGGTTTTGAAAGCAAAAAAATACTAGCAAGAGAGTTTCTAAAAGACAAATGTAAAAGCCTTGAAATAAATCCTTCGAATGAACAATTAAATGAGATTATTCTTAAAGAATATCTTACAAAAGGTATTTCAAAAAATAGTGATGGTTCTATAAAGTTTTCTCCTAAAAGTCTTGGTATTTTACCAGGTTTAACAGAACCAGATGTTTTTGAAAGTTTACAGTATTTACCAGGTATTCAAAGTCCTAATGAAACAGCCTCAGGATTGCACATAAGAGGAGGTACACCAGATCAAAATTTAATATTATGGGATGGAATAAAAGTATATCATAGTGGTCATTTGTTTGGAATGATTTCTGCATTCAATCCATACATTACAGATGAGGTTAATGTGTATAAGAATGGCGCAAAAGCAAAGTATGGTAATAGAATTTCGGGAGTGATTGATGCAAATTCAGAAAAAAAAATTCCATTAAAATTAAGTGGTGGTTTTGGAGTTAATATGACCCATGCAGATGCTTACCTAAAAACACCAATATTTAATAAAAAAGTAGGTATTGTAACTTCTTTTAGGCGCTCTTTTGTAGATGTCGTAAATACGTTTACTTATAAAAAGCTAACAAAAAAAGTCTTTCAAAACTCACGAATTGGATCAGATGAAAACGCCTATTTGTTAAAATCAACAGGAGTAAATAATAAGTTTTACTTTACAGATTATAATATAAAAGTAAATATGAATCTCACTAAAAAAGATAATCTTACTTTTAGTTCTTTATATGTAAAAAATAGATTGGATTATTCGGCCAGTTTTTCGAATCAACAATATAATGATACAGAAGAAGACTTATTAAAAATTAGAAACGTAGGTTTTTTTGGGTCTTGGAAAAAGCAGTGGAATGAGAAAATTAGCCACAATTTAAGTATAAGCAACTCTACATACGATTTAAATTATACAAGTAAGGATACTTTTGATGAGGTAGGTACTTTAGCCATAAATAAAGGGAACAATATAAAGGAAACTATTCTTGATTTGGAGACAAATATCAAGTTGAGCGACAAGCATTCTTTACAGGCAGGCTATCAACATTCTACCAACAAAGTTTCTTTTTCATTTGAAAATAAAATATCATACATCCCAGAAAATGATTATTTAATAACAGATAAAGCTACGAACATCTCTAGTGCTTTTTATTCAGAATACACATACAATAATCCTAAGAAATTTCTTTTTGATGTAAGTATGCGCTTAAATAGTTTTTCAGTTACAGATGAGTTTTTTATTGAACCCAGATTTAATTTTAAAGTTTTTTTAAATAAAAATCTCAAAATTGGTGTTTCAGGTGAAGTAAAAAACCAACCTATAACTCAAATTATTGAATTTGTTACTTCAGATTTAGGCTTAGAGAATCAAGTTTGGGCTTTGGCAGACAATGTAGATTTTCCCAGTTTAAATAGTAGACAAATAAGTGCCAATGTAAACTATAAAAAAAATAATTGGAATTTTGATGTAGAAGGCTATGTTAGAAAAACAAAAGGTTTGACATCATTTACACGAGGTTTTGCTAGTGCTACAGGAGTTTTTTCTGCTGGTAATAGTGATAATTACGGTATTGATTTTTTGATAAAGAAAAGAATAAGAAATTATCGTACTTGGATTGCTTATTCATTTGCGCATTCAAATATTTATTTCGATCAAATAGAAAATGCAAAAAAGTTTAGAGGAAATTTTGATATTCGTCATAGTTTCAACTGGGCACATTCACTTAAATTAGGGAAGTTTCAGCTTTCTTTAGGGTGGAAATACAGAACTTCTAAACCGTTTACCGAATTAAGTTTACCACAAAATGGCGAAAATTCAATAACTACATACACCGAAGTTAATGGTGGTAAATTACCAAATTATCATCGTTTAGATTTTTCAGGAACGTATGAATTTCAGCTTTCAAAATTGAGTCAATGGAAAGGTAAAATAGGTTTTTCTCTACTGAATATGTATGATCGAAGAAATATATTAAATAAATTGTATCGTGTTTCTCAAAATGATGACGACGAGTTTAATTTGATTGAAAGTAATCAAAATGGACTTAGAATTACACCCAACATTGTTTTTAGAGTTAGTTTCTAAAAATCTACGCATAAATTTACCTGGCAAAACAATTGATTATAAATATATCATGGGAATTGGCAATTTTCTTAATACTTGTTATGCTAAAATGTACGAGTTTTAGTTTATCAGCATTTTTTTATTCAATAACAACTTAAGCGTAACTAATTGATTTTAAGATATTTTTTTTTTTTTTTGAATTTTAATTGATAAATTTTTTTTTAAAAGTTAGGGGTTTTAAAGATTGAGCTGTTTATTAAGTAACAATCTAAAAATAATTTTAAAACAAAAAAATGAAAACAATTAAAAGATTTCTTATGATTGCAGTAGTAGCTGCAAGTGCAATTTTTACAGGATGTGAAAGTAGAGATTCTGACATGATTTTGCCAGAAAATCCAATTTTTCAAAATTATTACGTAAAGTATAATTTAACAAAAAAACAAACAGAGGCAAAAGCTACCTTTAGAACTATTGATAAAACTGGTACAAGACTTGCTCTTAAAGGAAAATCAAGTGTGGTACTTAATGGAAAGAAGCAAGATGTTTTTAGCACTGCTGTTATTGATGGTTATTTTTATAGCTGGAAAAAACAAAAAGGCTTGCTAGATGCTAAGTTTACGTATGTTAAAAATGGAATGAAGAGATTCAACAACACTTTTAGTGCTAAAGATGTTTCTAAAATCGAATTTAAATCTGGACATGATAAACTGTCTCTTAAAAAAGATAATACAATTACATGGAAAGGAAATGCTGTAAAAGCTGGAGAAGAAGTATATGTCATTGTTTACCAAGATGGAAAAACAAGCGCAATTCCATCAACTACCAAAGTAGGTGCCACATCTGTGGTTATCAAGAAAGGTGATTTAAAAAATTTAAAAGCAGGTAAAGCAAAGATTAGTTTAACAAGAAAACTTACTAAAAAAACCATTAAAGAAGTAGATGGTAAAGCAGGAGGTAACGTAACTTTAGAAATGGTTGTTGAAAAAGAAACTTTTTTAAAGTAATTTAAAAAAATTTTGAAAGAGGAAATAAAAAAGTGAAGATAGTATGTTTTCTTCACTTTTTTATTTGATCAGAAACTATAACTCTACAAAATTATAGACATCAATTATTTGCTAAAAAATAATATAAAAGCAGTACTATTTTTACTCTAAATTAATTAAAAAAACTGATGTACAAATTAAATTATTTATAACTTTTATATTATCATTTGTTTAGTTGTTTTTTTATATGTCAATTAATAAATAGAGTTAATTTTAATTTAGACTAGACTAACAACTATTTTTACTCTAATGGAAAAAATAAAGATTAAATTATTGTATCGAAAATATTTATGTTAATTAATTTCTTAATACAAAACAAATGAACTCAATAATCCCATTTTCATTTTTAGAAATCTACGCTAAAAAATCGACTTTAGGTTTTCAAAACACTTATAAGCTGTTTAAAATTTTTATAACACTCATTTTATTGAGTCTTATATTTGTAATGATTGGTTGCAGTATTGAAGATCAAGACTTTATTCCACCCATAGAAGAGCCTAATTCAATTTTTAAAATTCTGGATAAGAAAAAAGCTGTACTTAATTATCGCAACCACTGTGGAGGTTGTCATGGACAAGATTTCGGGTCTTTTGTAGAACGAAGTTGGAAATATGGTAGCACACCTGAAGCAATTCTAAAGTCTATAAAAGTAGGATATACAAAGAATGGTATGCCAGCATATAATGCTTCTTTTAGCGATGAAGATCTTAAAGATTTAACGAACTACATTCTTTCAGAAATAGAAGGAAAAACAAAAAAAATGCTAGAGGCAAATAATCCTACTCTTTCTGGATTAATAAAATCTGATGATCTATCTTTCCGGTTAGAGACTATTACAGATAAGATACCTGGTATTCCTTGGGCTATTGAACAATTACCAAATGGGGAGCTTCTTATAACAGAACTTGGTGGAAAACTATTTTTGATTAGGAATAATAAGGAGTTGGTAGAGATAAGTGGTGTTCCATTAGTTGTTACCGAAGGACAAGGAGGATTGTTAGATGTAGTTGTACATCCTAATTTTAAAAATAATTCGTTCGTTTATCTATCTTATGTTATTGCAAATCCTAATAATGTATCTGAAAAAACGACTGCAGTTGCAAGAGCCAAGCTTTCTGGAAATAAGCTGACGCAAGTAAAAAAAATATTTACGGCACTTCCTTATTTAAGTACCGATCGCCATTTTGGCTCCAGATTATTATTTGACCGAAAAGGATATTTATACGTTTCTGTTGGTGATCGTGGACACAGGGACAAATATCCACAAAAACTAGAAAATTCTCTTGGAAAGATTCACCGTATTCAAGACGATGGTAAAATTCCTAATGACAATCCTTTCTACAACAGACAAGGAGCCATTAGCTCGATATTTACCTATGGAACCCGTAATCCTCAAGGCTTAACTTTACATCCTGTAACTGGTGATCTTTGGGAGGGTGAACATGGACCACAAGGTGGCGATGAAATAAATATTCTGAAAGCAGGAAAAAATTACGGATGGCCCGTAATCTCTTACGGAGTAAATTATGATGGAACCTCATTTACAAATATAACTAAAAAGGATGGTATGGAGCAGCCTGTTTATTACTGGACTCCTTCTATAGCTCCATGTGGAATGGCCTTTGCTTCTGGAGATTTTTATGGAAAATGGGAAAATGATTTATTTGTGAGTTCACTCAAGTTCGAATACCTACATCGTTTAAAAATGAATGGTAACGTAGTTGTGGGACATGAAAAGTTATTGAACAAAATTGGCCGGGTACGAGATGTACATAGAGGTACAGATGGTTACATGTATATTGCAGTGCAAGGACCAAGCAGAATTATACGTTTGGTACCTGAGCAGTAAATCAACTAAACTTCTAAATAGAAAAAAATGATATAAAATTGTAAATAAAACGATAGTTACTAAAAGAATAATTGATAAAAAAATTAGAGAAAGTAAAAGACAATATTGAAAGATACTATTGTCCTTTACTTTTTTTTGCCTTATAACTTAGTCCGTATTTGTTTTAACTTGATACATGAGTTGTATGATTATAAGATATATGTAATTTTTAGGGCATGTTCACAAATTTTCAATCAATCACTTTGCTCGAAATACATTTTTACGGAAAGAAGTGGGAATGTGCAAAGTGTATTTATTAATTTTAGGTTGAAACTTGTTAGAACATTCGAATGGACAATTAACATGGTCTCATATAAATATTGATTCTCTAATGACTTTATAAGAGTTCTAGATATAGCTAATATCTCCTAAAAGGTAAAATAATTTCCTTTTCTTAGACGTCCTTATTTCACCTTATATTAACAAACTTTAAAATTAAAGTTAAGTCTGTTGTTCATGTTAAAACTTAACATAGAGTTATAATTTTTCTAAGATAGTTTTGTACTTCAATCTAAACATAGGAAGATGAAAAACTACGCATTCTACAACGCAAAACAATTAGGGAAATTAAAAATAATACTCGTATTTACGATGGCTTGCCTATCGTTCAACATGTCTTACGGTCAGGCAACAAATGCATCTGTAAAAGGTAGAGTAACAGATGTTGATGGCAATTTATTAATGGGTGCAACAGTGGTGGTTAAAAATACAGCTACAGGGTTTACATCTGGTACCATCACCAATGAAAATGGAGACTATAAAATTTTACAATTGCCCTTAGGAGGTCCTTATAGGGTAACCGCGAAGTATTTAGGCTTTCAGGATGTGGTAAAGCAAGGATTTACCTTGAATCTGAATGATGCACTTATGGTAAATTTTACGCTGCAAGAAGCTGCCACAACTTTAGAAGAGGTGATTATTTCTTCAAATAGTCAGAGTCTTCAAAAACGAATCGAACAGATTGGAGCATCTACTAAGATTGGAGCAGGACAAATAAAAAACCTCCCTACGGAAGGTAGAAATTTTACACGATTGACCAGTTTATCTCCATTGCAAGGAGGCGGAAGTATCAATCTGGGAGGGCAAAGAAGAACCTCTACCAATGTGACCATAGATGGACTAAATGCCAGAAACACCTTAACTGCAGGAGAAATAGGGCGTGGGCCTTATACCATTTCACAAGAAGCAATACGCGAATTTGAAGTCTCTACCAATGATTACAATGTAACGCAAGGAAGACAAGGTGGTGGTGCCATCACCGCGGTAACCAAATCAGGAACAAATGATCTGATGGGGAGTGTTTTCTTTTACCATAGAGCAGATGCTTTGCAGAGCAAGTACAACATTCAAGGAGAAGAACGCACCGCCGACTTTTACAATTCACAATATGGATTTAGTTTGGGAGGTCCTATTGTGAAAGACAAGTTGCACTTTTTTGCAGTGTACGAAAGACAAGATGCCGGAGAACCCTTAAATATTGCAGACATTCAAAGTGAAGATGACGAAAACAGGTTGGGAATAACACAGGATAATTTAGATCGCTTTTTAACTATTGGGCGCACTACTTATGGGCTTAGCAACTCACAACAAATAGGGCAATTTAGTAGAGAAACCGTAGCCAATAATCTATTTATCCGGTTAGATTGGCAAATAAACGACAAGCATAGGCTTACACTAAGAAATTTATATAATAAATGGGAGAACCCTTTTAGTGTGAGTGATAATTCAAATATTGAAGTTGCCGAGTCCTATTCCGATTTTGAATCGCAAGAGAATAGTACGATGGTATCCTTACGATCAATGTTCTCTCCAACGGTAACCAATGAGTTTAAGCTTCAGTACCAACATGCAGAACGTGCATTTACACCAAATACCGAATTACCGTCTTCTAATATCCCAAGAGCCATTGTAGAAGTATCTTCTATACTTCCTAATGGAAATACAAGAAGCCTTAGTGTACAATTAGGAGGACAACGTTTTACGCCTGAGACCAATTTGGAAAATCAACTACAGTTTACCAATACAACCTATATCAATGCTGGAAAATTCAATCTTACTTTAGGTACAGATACCATGATTACCAGTTTAGAAACATTGCTTTCTAATGAACAAAATGGTCGATTCTTTTTTGATTCTTTAGATGATTTTGAGAATTTAAATGCTTCTAGATATGCGCGCGAAGTGCCCTTATTAGGACTTCCCATTGTAAAACAGACCGTTTTAGATCTCTCTGTTTTTGGTCAGGTAGCAGTTGATCTTCATCCAGATCTTAATTTGGTCGCTGGCCTGCGATGGGATGCCACTTCATTTTCAAAAGCAGCAGCTTATAATCCAGTTGTATTTCAAGAATTAGGAATCCGAACAGACGAAAGACCCAATGATTTTAATAACATCCAACCAAGATTGCAATTAACTTGGGATATCAAAGGAAAAAATAGGGATATTTTAAAAATAGGAGGTGGTGTATTTACTTCGCAACCCCATTATTATGCGCAAGTGAACAACATTCAAAATAGTGGCATCCTTTTAGGAGCCATAGATGTTACAGGCGCAGCGGTTCCAACACCAGATTTTCAAGGATATAGAAACGATCCATCTACCGTTCCCGGAGTACCAGCAGGTGTTACTCCTTTTTCAACCATTAACGCAGTCAGTAAAGACTTTGAAGTCCCAACTATTTATAAAGGGAATCTTAATTACACGCACTTTTTCGGAGATCGATATAGCTTAGGGATGAATGTGATTTTAAGTCATACAGTAAATAACTATACCTATCAGGAAGCGAACCTGGTAAAAGAACCTTTTTTTACAACACCCCAGGGTCGTGAAGTTTTTGTACCTGCAAACACCATCGGTACTGACGGATCAACCGATTGGACGAATTCTAGAATCTCTAATTTAGTGGGGAGAACCTTGCTCCTTACCTCTGATGGTATTTTAGACAATGCTTCCTTAATTTTAGAAGGTACTGCTCAAGTGGGTAAAGATGGGTATGTCAATACTAGTTTTACATTCAACAGATCAAAAGACAACTCTTCTTATAACTGTTGTGTCGCAAATACCTCAACCTTCTTACCTGTTGAAGGGGATCCAAGAGATTTAAACTACGGGTATTCAGACAATCATTTTGATACCAAATTAATCGTTAACGGAGCATCTCCAACATGGAAAGGATTTACTTTAGGAGCTACGCTTATTGGAACTGGGGGTACGCGCTATTCTTTTCATGTAGATGATAATAGAACTGCTAATGGCGATTTTAATCTGAGAAATGATATGGCATATATTTTTGATCCTAATGATCCCAATACACCACAAGATATCGTAGATGGGTATAACGAAATTTTAAACGATCCTGAAACTTCCAATGGATTTAAAACCTATCTACAAAACAGTTATGGTGGTTTTGCAGAGCGTAATGGGGGTAAAAATCCATTTAGAACCCTTGTAGACTTGCGCCTACAGAAAAAGTTTCAACCTAAAAACACGAAGCATGCGCTGGAACTTTCTGTAGATATATTCAATTTCACCAACCTACTAAATAAGGAATGGGGTCGCACAAACAATTATGGAAGAAGATTAGATTTTATGCGCATCACTGGTTTTAATCCAACTACAAATAGTTATGAATATAGCGTTCAGACGGGTGCGGGTACAGAACCTATAAACGGAACACCATGGCGCTTACAATTTGGAGCAAGATATTCATTTAATTAAAAAATGTGCCTACTATTTTTAAATCCAAAAAAACACAAAAACTAAGTAACTATTTACTATGAATAGCAACATTTAACATACAACAATCCATTATTATGAAAAAAATACATTTCCTATTTTTTATAACATGCTACTTGAGTTTGACAATCAATGCTCAAGAAAAAAATACTTCAGAACACGTAATCCTTATTTCTGTAGATGGTTTTCGACCTAATTTTTATCTAGAAGAACAATGGCCAACACCAAATTTAAAAACAATGGTAAAAGAAGGGGTGCATGCACAGGGCGTTCGAGGTGTATTTCCATCGGTTACCTATCCTTCACACACCACAATAATTACCGGTGCTTATCCTGCAACTCATGGTATTTATTACAATAGTCCTTTTGAGCCAGAAGGACAAACAGGACGTTGGTACTGGGAAAGTAATCTTATAAAGACACCCACTTTATGGGATGCTGTAAGAGCGGCTGGAAAGAAAAGTGCCAGTTTTATATGGCCAGTGTCTGTTGGAGCCCCCATAGATTATAATATTCCAGAAGTATGGACTTTAGATCGTTCTTACGGACGTATAGTACCAATGCGAAATCATGAAAATCCGAAAGGATTACTGAAAGAAATGGAAGAAGCGGTTTTAGGGAAGATGAATGAAAAAACCTTTCATGGTGATTATTTAAATAGAGAAGACCGTACGGGTGAAATGGCAGCCTATGTATTGGAAACATATAAACCTCATTTAATGACACTTCACTTCATAGCAACAGATCATTTTCAGCATGAACAGGGTAGAAATGGAGCGAAAGTATACACCGCTATTGCAGCAGTAGATCGTGCCATTGGAAAAATAATAGAAGCAGCTACACGTGCTAAAATTTTAGAAAACACCACTTTTATGATTACAGGAGACCATGGTTTTGTAGATATTCATTCTGCATTAAGCCCAAATGTATGGTTAGTAGAAGAAGAATTAATGGAAGATAAGAAAAACCGCGGAAATTGGAAAGCAGCTTTCCATACGTCTGGTGCATCCGCTTTTCTAATGCTGAAAAATCCGAAAGATCAAAAAACGTTAGATAAAGTGAGAAAAAAATTAGCAAGTCTTCCAGAGTCTTATAAAAAACTTTTCAGAATCGTAGAACGCGATGAGCTGGATAAAATTGGTACAGATCCTAATGCGATTCTAGCGCTAGCGCCAATTCCAGGGATAGCGATGTCTTTTTCTACCAACGGCGAAATTTTAAAACCAAGAAGTGGCGGCACCCATGGTTATTTTCCAGATTTTCAGCAAATAGAAACTGGTTTTATTGCTTGGGGAGCCGGTGTAGAAAAAGGAAAAACCATAGAAAAAATGGGATTGGAAGATATTGCCCCATTAGTTAGTAGCTTATTGAACTTGAATTTTGAAGCTAAAAATGGCGTTTTATATCCAGGCATTTTAAGTAGAAAAGATTGATTTTTTCTTTAAAGCATTCGCAATGGTTTGACGGGTGGTTCCAACCAAATCACCCATGTCTTTTTGGGTAAGCAAATCGTAAAGCATAAAAGGTGTGCCTTGAGAATCTTTTACAGAAACATTAAAAAAATGTCTTAAAAAACGAATCTTCTCAATCGTATTTTTTTCGTTTACTTTGCCTAATTTTTTTTCGGCAACACACCACCTTTTTACAAGGTATGAAATAAACCATTCTGCAGTTTTTGGATTTTCTGTGATTACTCTTTTAAAAAAGGATAAGTCATACACACGAATACGAGTATCTATCAGAGGTTTTGAAAATTCATAAAACTGATTGTTTAAATATTTTAAATTTCCAAAAAAATCACCAGAATGAATCACATCATATACATATTCTTCTCCCGATTCTTTATAGCTTCCCAGTTTCATGGCCCCGTCCACGATTTCATATATAAAATTCTCTATTATTGGAGGACGGTACAGATAGTCATTTTTAGAAACTTCAATTTCAGTAACAAGATGGTTTAAATTTAGCTGTAAATCATTCTTTAAATAATCATATAACGAGAATGTTTTCAATTTTTCATTTAAAGGAGGCAGTATTTCATTCATCATGAATTTTTTGAAAGAGAACCACAAATTTAAAAACGAACGTTTATCTGAATGTTACGCCAGTATTATTTTTATAGCATCAATAATATACACAGGTATTCCAATTATCTAGTATAGGAATACCTTTAATTATTTACAAACTCAAAATTAAAAGTTGCCCAAACCTTCGAATTTTTCACTTCTGTCTTAAAGGTTTTCACTTCTGTAGTCAACATTGATTTAATTTAGAGGTAAAGTGATTAAAGATATTAAATTTCATAAAAATCGTTTTTAAGAATTATATTTTCAAAACGTATCCTGCAAATTCTAACTCTCCAAGTAAAAATGATGGAAATGATATTGGCGAATGGGAGATGGTAACTTATGATTTGGTTCTAAAATCTGGCTTCATAATGAATGCATCAAAAGCTCGAAAGTTTAGTAGTAATCAACATACATTTTTAACTAAAAGGTTTGATAGAACTATGGGAGGGAAAAGAATCCATTTTCCTTCTGCCATAACTTTGTTAGGCTACACAGATGGGGCTGATGGTTCTTCTGGAGTGAGTTATTTAGAGTTGGTATATTTATTACAAAACATGGAGCGAACCCAGATAAAGATTTAAAACAATTATGGCGCAGAATAGTTTTTAGCATCTGTGTATCAAATACATATGAACATTTAAGAAATCACGGTTTTTAACTAACTGTTAAATGTTGGATTTTATCTCCAGCTTATGATATAAATCCGGTTGAAACAGGAACTGGTTTGAAATTAAATATTTCTGAGGAAGATAATGCGTTAGATGTTAATTTGGCGTTAGAAGTTGATCCTATTTTAGAATAGAGAAGGAAGAAGGTATCATTGTTATTCAAGAAATTCAAAAAGTGATATCTGAATGGAAAAAAGTAGCAAATAAGTATGGTATTTCAAGATTGGAACAAGAAAATAAAACTGCAGCTTTTACTTTTTGCTACTTTCTTTTAGAAATTAGTATGATATCAGATTTTATTATTGATGAATTTCTTTTTCTTTGTTACTTTTCCGATACAATATCTAATATACCTTTTGTTTAAAGGGTTTAAAGGTACTGGGGTGGAGTACAGGTATTGTACATATCTTGCTTTTTTTATACTTTAAGTTATAAAAGAGTGTAAATAAAATTAATACAAAAAAATAAAGACATTTAATTTTAGAATTCAAATATTTGATAGAGTAGCACAAAAATAAAAGTAAAAGAAAAGAAGTATTAAAATTACAGTTAACCAAAGGATTGTTATTAAAAAATATTTTTCAACATCTAAAATGAAAACATCATCTTATAATTGTCTTTCTCTTTTATTGTCAGCTTGGTTACCTACTAAAAGTAATATATATTGACTTTCAAATTATTCCATTTTTTTATTTTAAGAGTTAAATATGTAGCAACTGACTGATTAACTTAATTAAATTGTTTTTTTGATTTCTATTAAATTAAAAATATTCTTATTAAAAACAGTAAACTTCTGCTAATGCTGCAAACCTATCTTTATCATAAGCAGATATTGCTTTAAATTTAAAATATCTAAAAGAAGCTGTTGCTTTAAAGTTCTGTGTAGTATTTATATTCTCTAATGTATAAGAACCCAATTTTCTATAGGTTTTATTATCATCACTAACATGAATTTCAATATCTTTTATAGATCTTGAGAGCGTTTTTCTTTGTAAGAAAGAAAATCCTTCTACTGTAATATTTTCATGTGTATCAATAGTTACGAAGTGTGGATAACTTGCACTTGAGCAAGTCCCAGTCCAACAAGAATGCCAGAAAGTATCTTTATTATTATCAATAGCTTCAATAGCCAAAGCATTGTATTCTTCAGAACTAAAAGAATCAATTGTCCATTTATCTCTACTTTTGTAATTTTTAGTTCCAAAATCTATAACAGGTTCCCCATTTAAAAATTTATAACTGTAAGATACGTTCGTAATATCACCTGAAACATGATTTAAAAGGAGTCTTAAAACATACGGAATATCTCCTTTTTTATGAAGTTCTGCAATTGGCATAGAAATGCTAAAAGTATTATCTGTTGCTACTTTTGTAGACCATGATACGGCATCATAATTTGCATTATCATCGGCAGGATCATGGTATATGCTAATATTGTTTACAGCAACATTAGCTTCAATTTTTCCTGAGATTATAAAATTACCTTGTTCATATGTTGCTTTCAGATCTTCAATTGATCCTGTTGCACCCGTATAGTATTTTTTGTTTATGTTGTCAAAAATCTGGTTATTATTTAAAATAGCACAACTTGCTTCAGACATAAAAGTGGGTTTGCTACCATACGTATAATTACCACTTCCCATTAAACATGTACCGTATTTAATATCTGCCAATTCTGAAACTTTTTCTTTGTTGTGAGGTAAGTTTAAACCATGCCCTAGTTCATGCAGTAAACCACCAATATAGGTAGTGGCTAGCGTACTTGAGTCAGAGTTGCCTCCAAGATGTTTTATATCCATATCATCATAATCTGTAGCAAAACACCATTTTCCCAAACCGTAATAAGGGGTATCGTTATTTTTAGGGTCACCAACAGGAGTAATCACTAAATAATGATCACTTTCAATCTTCAAAGACTTGTTTTTGAAATAATTTTCAATTTCTCCTTTCATAATATTTCCACCACCATTATATGGGTATGCAGACTCATTTTGACTTCCTTCTAGAAATGTTATTTTTACTCTTTTCTTTACATTATCTGTCAACATACTGAATGTCTTTTCCCCAAAACCGTAATGCATCATATTTTTCTTATAGAATTCTTGCCCTTGTAACAAAATTTCACTTATTCTCCTGTGAGCATCTACCCTTTTTTCTGAACCTTTAGGAATAAAATAGATAATGTTCAAGTTATATTTGTTAGCAGAAGTATAATTAAAAGTTTCTTCTTCCTCTGGAACCTCTTCTTTCACATCTCGGTCATTATTAGAAAAATCTTCATCGCCTTTAGAGCAGTTAAAAATTAGAAGGGTAATGGAAGTGAACAAGAAAAATTTATAGATTCTTTTTTTCATCATAAAAAATTTAGAGCTTATAGTTTTCAAAAATATAGATAATTGATTTTGTCAATCGGTCAAAAAGGGGTACTAATTATGCAATTTTCGTATGTATTAATAACCACCTAAAAATTCTACTTTATGCCATAATTATTATCCCTATTTTTGTTTTAGTTGATCTATTCTAAACAAAAACACGTGCACAAATGAAAAAAACTCTTTGTCTTATACTTTTAATTTTCTTTATCAGTTGTAAAAAATCCAACATTAAATCTGATACATATCTGTATACTAATGACTTGATAGATGAAACGAGCCCGTACTTGTTACAGCATGCACATAATCCTGTCAATTGGAATGCTTGGAATATTGAAACTTTAACGAAAGCAAAATCGAATGACAAACTATTACTAATTAGTATCGGTTATGCTTCTTGCCACTGGTGCCATGTTATGGAGGAAGAAAGTTTTAAAGACAGTATTGTTGCCCAAGTAATGAATAAAAATTTTATCAATATTAAAGTGGATAGAGAAGAACGTCCAGATGTAGACAAAGTATATATGGGTGCTGTTCAATTGATGAACGGTGAAGGTGGTTGGCCATTAAATGTAATTGCTCTGCCAGATGGAAGACCAATATGGGGAGGTACTTATTTTGAAAAAGAGCAATGGAAAAATATATTAAAACAGATTTCTGATCTTTATAAAAATAATCCTGAAAAATTAAGAGCATTTGCAGACAAACTACAAAAGGGAATAAAATCTGTGGATGTTGTTCAACTGAATTCTGAAGAACCAAAATTCACGGGTGATTTTATAGAATCAGTAGTTAGAGAATGGTCAGGAAATTTTGACACTACTTATGGAGGTTTAGATACATCTCCAAAATTTATGATGCCAAATAATTATCAATTTTTAATGCGATATGCATATCAAAAAAACGATAAAAATTTACAAGATTTTGTGAATTTAACATTAACAAAAATGGCACAAGGCGGAATATATGATCCAATAGAAGGTGGTTTTTCTAGATATTCCACAGATAAAAAATGGCACATACCGCATTTTGAGAAAATGCTGTATGACAATGCACAAATGGTAAGCTTATATTCAGAAGCTTATTTAATAACCCAAAACAAACTTTATAAAGAAATAGTATTAGAAACACTGGCATTTATTGAAAAGTATATGACGAATGATGAAGGGCTATTTTTCTCGTCTTTAGATGCCGATAGTAATACAGCTAATAATGAGTTAGAAGAAGGTGCATTTTATGTTTGGACTCAAAAAGAATTAAAAAATTTATTACAAAATGACTATTCACTATTTGCAAAATATTACAACATCAATACCTATGGATTATGGGAAAGAGAAAATTACGTTTTAATTAGAAATACAGATGATGCTACGTTCATCAGGGAAAACAAATTAAAGCGTATAGATTTTGAGCGAAAAAAAATAACATGGAAAAAAACATTAGCAAAAGCTAGAAATAAGAGAAGCAAACCTAGGTTAGACGATAAAGTACTTACTTCTTGGAACGCATTAATGATAAAGGCTTATGTAGATGCGTACCGAGTTTTTGAAGATGAGAGTTATTTAAAGGTGGCTGAAAAGAATGCCAATTTTATTTTAGACCAACAATTAAAAAAAGATGGAAGTCTAAATCATTCTTATAAGAATGGTAAAAGTACTATAAATGGCTATTTAGAGGATTATGCTACAGTTATTGAAGCTTTTATAGGTTTATACGAAAATACGTTACATGAAAAATGGCTTACGAATGCCCATAACTTATCTGAATATACAATGCATCATTTTTTTGACACTACCAATAAGATGTTCTTTTTTACTTCTAATAAAGACACTTCTTTGGTAACAAAAAGTGTTGAGTATAGAGACAATGTGATTTCTTCTAGCAATTCAATAATGGCAAAAAATCTTTTTAAATTATCTCATTATTTCGATAATAGAAAGTATAGCGAAACGGCAATTACGATGTTGAATAATGTAAAACCAGAAATAGAAAAATATCCCTCTTCTTTTTCTAATTGGCTAGATTTAATGATGAATTTTACAAATCCTTATTACGAAATAGCAATCGTTGGGCAAGAGGCTCTTATAAAAGTTAAAGAATTCAATAAATACTACATACCCAATAAATTGATTGCTGGTAGTTTAAAAGAGAACAAATTACCTCTGTTAGAAAATAGGTACAATCCTTCTAAAACGCTAATTTATGTCTGTGTTAATAAAGCTTGTAAACTTCCAGTTTCTGAAGTTGAAAAAGCTTTAGAATTTATACAATAAAAAATTAAGCTTCATTAAAATTTGTAAAATCAATGTTATTTTTTTCAAAAAATAATTCAATATTTTCTGAAGCTGTTGCATTAGTTTTAAACTCTTTCGGACTCAAACCAAACTGAGATTTAAAACTTTTAGAAAAATACTTAGGATTGTTAAAACCAACCATATAAGCTACTTCAGAAATATTGTACCCATACTTTACGAGAATAATGGCTCCTTTTTTTAATCGCATCTGTCGAATGTAATCTATAAGACTTAACCCCGTTAAGTTAGAACACTTTCTATACAAACTAGAATGGCTCATATTTAATTTTTCGGCAAGTGTGTCTACTTTAAAATTGGCATCATTTAAATTTTCGTTTACGATTTCGTTTAAATTTTGAAGAAACAATTCGTCTTGAGATTGTTCCATTTTTATTTGAGGTCTGTTTATTAATTCTTTTCTATATTTAGAGATAATCGAATCTTTTGTACTAATTATATTCTGCACTTTTAATAAAAGTTCATTTGTGTTAAAGGGTTTGTTTAAATACTCAATAGCACCTGCTTTTAATCCTGTAATTTTAGATTGTGTAGAGTTTTTAGCCGTTAATAGAATTACAGGAATGTGTTTTGTTAGATTATCTTTACCTAGAGCTTCACACAGTTCAATACCGTCCATTTCGGGCATCATAATATCGCTAACTATTAAATCTGGAATGTTATTTTTTGCATAATAAAAACCTTCTTTACCATTTTCTGCTTGTAAAACATTGTAGTGTTCTAATAATAATTCTTTTATAAAATTTTGTAATTCGAAGTTGTCTTCAACAATCAAAATTGTTTTTTTGTTACTATCAACTAGGGCTTTTTTTGCTGATGTTTTGGCTGTTTCTTTATTCTCACGGAACTCTGTTTCTGTTTTGCTAGATATTATTTTTTCATCATCTGTATATTTTTCTTCTAAAATAGGGATCTTTATGGTAAAAGTGGTTCCTTCAGATTTAGAACTTTTTACTTTTATATTTCCTTTATGTAAATCAATTAACTCTTTTGTTAAAGCTAGCCCAATACCAGATCCTTTTGTTTTTTTTGTATTTTTAGATCTGTAAAATAGTTTGAAAATATCTTCCAATTCATTTTTAGAAATTCCAATGCCTGAATCTGAAATAGAAATTTTTACATACTGTTTTTCATTTACAGGTTTTACGTTCAACTGAATATTTCCCTCTAAAGGAGTAAACTTAAATGCATTTCCTAAAATATTATATAGGATGTGTTCAACTTTCTCTTTGTCATACCAAGCATTCCCCAAATTTTTTGGACAGTTTACCAAGAAGTCTATCTTTTTACTTCTAGCAAACTCCTTAAAAGACAAACAAATGCTGTGTATATGTCCGTGCAAATCGTTTTCAGTAACTGATAATTTTAATTTTTTGAGATCTCTATTTTTTACAAAAGTTAACTCTTTTGCAATTCTAGACAATCGAATTGCATTGTTTCTTATAATATTTAAACGCTCTTTTAAAAGTAAATTTCCATTTATTTCTGCACGTTTTAGCATGTCCTCAATAGGTCCAGTTATTAACGTAATTGGCGTTTGAATTTCGTGAGACATTTTTGTAAAAAAGTTCATCTTTTCTATATGCAGTTGCTTTTCTTTTCGCCTACTAATTCTATTTATTAGAAACTTTTTCCTTAAAACATACCATTTAAAGACTAAAAAAAGTAGTAGAGAAAATAAGAGAAAATAAATTAAAAAAGCCCACCAAGTTTTCCAAAGTGGTGGTAAAATATTTATTTCAATATTTCTCTTAAGTATTTCGGAAGCCTGATTGATCTCTTTTGCTTCAATCTCTAATGTATAGTTACCATCTGGTATGTTTGTATAAGTCGCTAATCCCTCAGAATAAGTATGTTTCCAAGAATTTTCAAAACCTTTTAATCGATATGAATACAGAAAATTAGGATATAATATATTATCAATTGCTGCAAATTTTACAGAAAAGGATGATTGTTCTTTCTTGAGGTTTATCTCTTCAAAATCGTAATTAAAGGAAGTTATTTGTTTTGGAATAATGTATTTTGCGGGTTTGTTTAGTATATTAATATTAGATATTGATAATTTGGGGTTAGCAACTATTTTTTCAAGTTTTAACGGATTGAAGTAGTTAATTCCATCTGCACCTCCAAAATAAATATTTCCATTACTTTTTAATTTACTTCTGAAGAAGTATCTATTTTCTTGAAAACCATCTGTAGAATTGTAAGAAATTATTGTATTCCTTTTGGAATTAAAATGATGTACTCCTTCTAAGGAACTCAACCAAAAATTTTCTGAATCTAATGAAATTATAGCTGTGAAATTCAATGCTTTATTTGGGTATAAGTCATTAAAATTTTTAAACTTTTTTGTTTCTATATTGAACAATACTAAATTAAATGTTTCATTAATAAGCCACAGCTCATTCTCTTTTCCGAGAGCCATATCTATTACCTGAAGGTATTCTTTTTCTGACTCATATTTAAAATTTACAAAATCAGAATTCTGTAAATTGCTTTTTTCCTCAAACTTAAATAAACCGCCATAATATTGTCCAAACCATAAGTTCTTATTGTGGTCTTCTATGATGCTTTCTATATTTAAACCATTTAGACCGTTTTCATTATTGTTAAAACTAGCCAATAATTTTTCGCTTTTATCATATACATTCAAAGAAATATTTGATCCTACCCATATTCTGTCTTTAGAGTCTTTATATAAGACGCGTATGTCACCTGCAGATTGATTTTGCTGATTTTTTATCGGAATTTTATTAAAAGATTTTGAATTCACATTATACTTCCAAAGTCCATTTCTATAAGTACCAAACCAAATGTTACCAAAGTCATCTTCAATTATAGATTGTACATAAAAGTTATTTTTTACATCATTAAAATATTGTTTAGAGCGTTTATTATTTTCTATTTGAGTTAAACCATTACCATCTGTTCCTACCCACAACGTGCCTTTTTTACTCTTATAAAGACTTAAAATTTTAGTGATTGTTTTATCTGCAGAACCACTTATATGTTTAACAGTAGAATTTGTTTTTGGTAGTACATTTACAATTTGATAATTACAAACAATCCAAATGTTATAATTTAGATCTTCAGAAATATTTAAAATGGTGTTGCTACCTAATGTATATTTATTGGAGTTGATGTGTTTATAAACTTTTACAAAACCAGATTTCGAATCCATTTTATAAAGACCTCCACCATCTGTTCCTGCCCAAATAAAACCAAAGCTATCTTTAAAAATGCTAATGATAATTTCTTTGTCTAATTTTTGAATATCTCCTTTTAAAAAGGATTTTTGAACAAACCTTTTTGCTATAGTATCATAAATGTAAAAACCCTGAGTTTCAGTACCAATCCAAAGTCTATTAAAGTCATCCATTTGTAAAACTATATGGCTTGGAAAGCTCATAAACCCCTCAACTAGTTGGTCTAAAATTTTTGTTTTCTTGGAGTAACTAAAAAGTTTTCCTGATGAATCTGTAATGTAAAATTCAGATGAATTGTCAGATTCTAAACTAATAATTCTCTTTTCAGAACCATTAATATTAGGAATTGTACAAATTAATTGAATTTCCTCATTAATGTAATTATAAATTTTGCCAGTATGAGTTCCTAATATGACACCGTTTTTAATAGGTTTAAGAACGCTTACCTTTTCATTAAATAAATTATAAATTGGAACAAATATTCCTTTTCTAACATCATATTTGGCAACTAAACCATCATAGGTTAAAACCCAAATATTATCAGACCTATCAGAATACAAATTATAGATTCTGTCTGACTTAGAAATTTTTGGAAATACTTCTATATTTTTAATTAATGTGTAGGAATAACCATTATATTTTAAAATTCCCAAAGAATTCGCCATCCAAACATTTCCAATTAAATCTTTAGAAATACTACTTACAGCAACTATTTTATTATTAAAAGTGGGGTTTATGTATTTAATTTTTGTGCTCTCTTGTGCAAATAAAAAATTTTTAAAAAAAATAAAAAATATAATTGTTGATATTTTCAGTATATGACGCCCCATAAGTTATATCTAATTCAATGTTAAATAACTTTATAAATATATTGCTTTTTCTATTATTCATTCTCCTCAAGTTTATTTGAATGTATACTAAATTATTCAAAAAGGTGTAAATATTGGTCAGTAAAACAAAATTGACAGTTAATACCACCTCTTTTGCTTAAAAGCAGCCCTATCTCCTATTTACATAAATGACATTTTTGTAGCATACTAATTTCAAAATATTTTAATGGAATCAAATTCAAGAAGATCGTTCATTAAGAAATCTGCTTTAGTCTCAGCAGGAATTTCTCTTTTACCAAATCTATCTTATGGTATCAATTTAAATAAAAGCAAAAAGAAGGAAATCTTAAAATTGGCTTTTATTGGTGTTGGTTTAAGAGGTATGAATCACCTTAACAATGCGTTAAACAGAAAAGATGTTGAAATAATTGCAATTTGTGATATCGATTCGAGCAGAATACAAATTTCTCTTGATAAGATTAAAAAAGCAAATTTTAAAGCACCTAAAATTTTCGGAAAAGACTCTTATGACTACAGGAATTTATTGGATCTAGAAGATGTAGATGCTGTGGTAATTTCTACGCCATGGTTATGGCATACCAAAATGGCGGTAGATACTATGAAAGCTGGTAAATATACGGGTTTAGAAGTATCTGCTGCAAATACGATGGAGGAATGTTGGGACTTGGTAAATACACACGAAGCGACTGGTTCTCATTTAATGATATTAGAAAATGTAAATTATCGTAGAGATGTTTTGGCAGTTTTAAACATGGTAAAGCAAGACGTTTTTGGCGATTTGCTACACTTTAGATGTGGTTATAAACACGATTTAAGACATGTAAAATTTAATAATGGGAAGCAAGCGTATGGTGGTGGTGTTGAATTTGGCGAAAAAGGAACATCTGAGGCGGCCTGGAGAACACAACATTCGCTTTTAAGAAATGCAGATGTGTACCCTACACATGGTTTAGGACCCGTTGCAACGATGGCAGATATAAATAGAGGAAATCGTTTTGTCTCTATTAGTTCTAATTCCACAAAAGCCGTTGGATTGAATAAGTATATTGTAGAAAATGGAGGAAAAAATCATCCGAATGCAAAGTTGAAATGGAAACAAGGAGACATTATTACATCTACCATAGAAACTGCTAATGGAGAAACTATTATTGTTACCCATGATGTAAACTCGCCAAGACCTTACTCATTAGGTTTTGAGGTGCAAGGATCTCAGGGGATATCAGAATTCGATTATCATACCCAAAGAATACATATAGAAGGAAAGACCAAAGCGCACGAATGGGAAGGTATGGAGTCTTGGTTTCAAAAATACGACCATCCATTATGGAAAAAATATGGAAATTCTGCCACAGAAGCAGGTCATGGAGGAATTGACTTTTTTGTACTCAACGCCTTTATAGAATCGGCAAAAGAAAATAGTGCACCACCAATGGATGCTTATGACGCAGCAGCATGGAGTGCCGTAACACCCTTGTCAGAAGTATCTATAGAAAACAATGGAGATGCACAAGATTTTCCAGACTTTACAAGAGGAAATTGGATAAAGAGAAAACCTTATAACTGGATTAAAGATAAATTTTAAATCAATCAATTAAATCAATTTTATATGAAAAAAAATACTGCATTTTTTATGATACTGCTTCTCTTTTCAGCATTTACATATGCTCAAAAGAACCCTATCACTATTACAGTGGTAGATCAAGTAAGTGAACCTATACCAGGTGTAAGTGTTTCTATTAAGGGAACAACAAAAGGAGGAGTTACAGGTTTTGATGGAAAATTAAAACTTACTGTAAGCTCAGGAACTGTTTTGAGTATTTCATCTTTAGGATATGAAGCTAAAGAGATTACGGTAAGTAACCAAACAAAAATTTTAGTAGTACTAAGAGAAGATGTAAGTCAACTTGATGAAATCATCATAGTAGCTTATGGAACTCAAAAGAAAGAAACAGTAACATCTTCTGTTGTGAACATTAAATCAGAGAAATTAATGGATGTAACTGTTCCTGAAGTAGCAACCATGTTACAAGGTAAAGTAGCAGGTGTTCAAATTTTACCTAGTAGTGGTGCACCTGGATCTTCACCCTCTATACTTATTAGAGGACGATCATCCATAAGTAATGGAAATAACCAGCCATTATGGGTTGTAGATGGCGTTATTATTGGTAATTCTGATCCTAAGCTAAATCCAAATGACGTAGCTAGTTTGTCTGTTTTAAAAGACGCTTCAGCAACAGCTTTATATGGTAACAGAGGAGCAAATGGTGTAATAATTGTAACTACAAAAGGAGGAATTGTAGGAGAAAAACCTAAAATAGAAGTCTTTGTAAAAACAGCTATTAACCAATTTAATATCGGAAATTTCGATATCATGAATTCTCAGCAATTATATGACTTTCACACCAAGTTAGGAAATAATAACGGATGGTTTACAGAAGATTTATTGAACAGAAATTACGATTGGGTTAATGGTGCTACTCGAGATGGATTTGTTAGAGATGCTTCCATAAGGTTTACTTCTGCTACAGAAACACACAACTTATTAATATCTTCAGGTTATTATAGTGAAGAGTCTACAGTAATTGGAAATGATCTCGATAGATATAATTTTCGTCTTAATTTAGATTATAACATAACAGATAAATTAACTATTAAGCCAAAACTTTTTTTCGTTTACGATAGAAGAGAAAGACAAAATCAAGCATCCTTATACGAAGCTTATTTGAATATGCCATGGGATTTGCCATTTGCAGAAGATGGATCTGTTGTAAATGCCAATCAATCTCAAGGGGACGATTGGTTGGGTAGAGATAAGAGAAACTTCTTTTTTGATCGTCAATGGAATTATAGTGATTCTCGGTCGTTCGATTTATTTGCAAGTTTTGATTTTGAATACAAATTGCTACCCAATCTAACATTCCTATCTACAAACAACTTTAGATGGGGGCATTCAGAAAGCTTAACGTATACCGATCCAAGATCTAATGCAGGCAGGGCTATAAAGGGTTCTATTTCAGATTATAACTACAGAGGCATAAATAGATTTACAAACCAAATGTTGAAATATTCGAATACCTTTAATGAAAATCATTCGGTTAATGTATTAGCAGCCTATGAATATAATGATTTTGAACAAAGAAACTTTAGAGCTACATCTCAAAATATTTTAGTGAATGGAGAAGTTCAAAATGTAGCGCTAGAACCCCAACAAATAGATGGGAATGCAGGTGAGTCTGCGCAGCAGTCATTTTTAGTATCAGCAGATTACGATTATAAAAGTAAATATTTTGTAAAAGGCTCTGTAAGAGTAGATGGATCTTCTGCTTTCGATCCTGAATATCGTTACGGTACGTTCTTCTCAGCCGCTGCGGGTTGGAACATACATAAAGAAGATTTCTTTAACTCCGACAACATAAATGTTTTAAAGTTAAGAGGAAGCTATGGTTCAGTGGGTAACCTAATAGGTGGTTTTGCCTTTTTAACAACCTATGATGTTCAGTTTCAATATGCAGGTAGTTTAGCCGCTAGACCTAATCGATTGGGAACACCAGACATATCTTGGGAAAAAATTACAGAATCAAATATTGGTTTAGATGCCACATTTTTTAATGCTGTAGATGTAACAATTGATTATTATAATAAGGAAAGTTCTGATTTGTTATTTTTTAGAGGATTACCAGATTTATCTGGTTTTACTGGGCGATATGATAACATCGGATCGGTGGTAAATAAAGGTATAGAAATTGGAGTTTCAGCAGATATTGTAAATCAAGATAATTTTACTTTCAGTACTGGATTTAATATTAGTTTTAATAATAATGAAGTTACTAAACTTCCAGATGGCACAGACATTATAGGAAGTGGAAATACTGTAATTAGAGAAGGCGAAGAGTTTGGTACTTTTCGTATGAGAAAATGGCTTGGAGTTCATCCTGAAAATGGAAAGCCAGTTTATGAAGTGGTTAATGAGGATGGTACAAAATCTACAACTTTTGAGTATAGTAGTGCCACATTGCAAACGGCAGGTTCAGCACTTCATGATTTTACGGGCGGTTTCTTTACCAATATCAGATATAAAAACTTTACATTAAGTTCAAATTGGAGTTTTGCGTATGGAGGTCAGTTATACAATAACTCAAGAAATTTATTCGACTCTGATGGATTCTATGTACAGTTTAATCAAATGGCATTACCTGATGGTTGGACTCGATGGCAACAACCAGGAGATATAGCTACACATCCAGAGGTAAAACAAGGTGGACATGGAGGAAGTAATCGGGTTTCAACACGTTATTTAGAAGATGGTAGTTATTTGAGGTTAAATAATGTGAGATTTTCTTATGATTTACCAGAATCTATAATTAATAAAGTAGGCATATCTGGCGCTAATATATATGTTTCTGGAGATAATTTATTGACCTTAACAAAATTTACAGGAGTAGATCCAACCATTAACGATAATAGTAATGGTACAACTATTATAGGTAATACTAGTCTTGGGTATCCTGTTCCCAGACGTTTTGTCTTAGGGCTTAACTTTTCTTTTTAAATAAAAATAATATAATTATGAAAAAATTAAAATATTCAATATTATTATTCATCACTTTGATGGCAATCTCATGTGATTTGGATAGAGGACCTTTTACTGAGGTTGCAGCCGAAGATTTGTTTGCAGACCCTGGCGCCGCACAAGCTGCCACATTAGGAAACTATTTGTTTTTAAAAGGTGATAAAGGTTATGATGGATGGTCTGATGACCTACATAGGATGTCTGAATATTCAGGAGACAACGTAATGATTAGCGGTGGAACAACCGATCCATTATACTTTTTTTACAACTATCAAAGAGTACCTAATAATAGTAGAAATGATCGGTTTTGGAGAAATTCTTATAAAGCTGTTATTGGTGCCAATACAGTGTTAGAATTATTAGAAGAAGGTACAGATGAAGCTAACCAAGTATTAGGGGAAAACTACTATATACGTGGACTAGTATATTTTCAAATGGGCAATGTTTTTGGAAGACCTTATAACCAAGGAACTTCCAATTTATCAATTCCCTTGAAATTAACAACAGATTTAGATGATATACCAGATAGAAATACTGTTGGTGAGGTCTATGATCAAGTGCTTGCAGATTTGTTGAAAGCAGAAGAATTGATGAATGAAAATAAAGGCCCATCGTTTGCTTCTAAGGAGGCGGCACAAGCTTTATTGTCGAGAGTATATTTATATATGGGCGACAATGCCAAGGCTATCGAATATGCTGATAAAGTAATTAATTCAGGTCAATACTCTTTATTGCCAAGTGGTCAATTTTCTGTTATGAATACCTTAGCTCCTGCAGAAAATGATGAAGCTATATTTTCAGTTACGTTGACTAAAGATATTGATATCCCTGGAACAGAAGATTGGTTTACCATAGGATCTTTTTATGCTACCATTGATGGTGTTGGTTGGGGTGAAATGTATGCGTCTCAAACATATCTTGAATTATTAAATAAAGATCAAGGAGATTTAAGAGGAAGCTTTATAGAGCCACAATATTTAGAGGACGATAATGGACAAAGAATACCAGCAATCTATTGGGTAGATGGTAGCGATCAAGATGGGTATGCATATGAATTTGCTAGAACCACAGATAGTGGAGGAGCTATAACTTTTGATTATGATGGAAGTAATTATGCGCTACAATCTGAAGATGTTAATGGGAGAACAATCTACTATTTTAACGGACCAAATGGAAGGCAAGATGTAACTTTCGATTTTGACATAGACAAAAGGAATGGACATCCTAAGTTTTTTATTTTAAAAGCCTCTCAGCAAGAGAATGATTTACATTTATGGTCTCCAACAGTATCTCGTTTGGCAGAGATGTATTTAAATAAAGCCGAAGCTTTAGCTAAACAAGGAGCTGATCAGTTGGCTTTAGATAACATCAATAGATTAAGAGCCAGAGCAAATGTGCCTGAGTATAGTTCAACTTCACTTCCAGTTGGTAAAACTGTGTTGGATGTGGTGTTGGACGAGCGTAGGTTGGAATTGGCTTTTGAAGGGCATCGAAAATTTGACGTATATAGAAATGAAAGAACTATGGATAGGAGATATCCAGGTACGCATCTTAACAATTCGAATCCGTTCTTTGAAATTGAGCATACATCAAAGGTTATTATAGAGTTTATTCCAGAACAACAAATATTATTACAACCTTCTTTAATACAAAACGATTAACCTATAAAATTTTAGAAGACTACTAATTTTCCTACGAAAAACTAAATCAAAATAATATGAAAAAATCCTTAATAATTAGAAAAAAAATAACACTGGCAATTGTTTCTTTCATTGTAATAGTAACTTTGTTTGGAATTCAGTCATGCGAGCCTGACCAAATACTTATAACAGATACAGATCTTAAATTACCACCAGTACCTTTAAATACGGCTGGTTGGACAGTGGTGGATTTTACAAGTCAGGAAGACAACGATGGAGAAGGAGCTGGTAATGGTAGAGTATTTAATACTATAGATGGAGACCCAGATACATTTTGGCATACCTGCTGGAATGGTTGTACAGCAGTGCCTCCTCATTCTTTTGTGATTGATATGTTAGAATCTCGAGATATTAGCGGATTTAATTTTGTACAAAGAAAATCGTTTTCTAGAAATATTGAGATTTTGTCTATTGATATTAGTGAGGATAATTCAAGCTGGACTTCTTTAGGTGAATTTACCTTGGAGAGAACTGAAAATGCAGAGGCACAAGATAAACCATTAGAAGAAGTTGTAAAGGCGCGCTATTTTAGAGTGAATGTTGTTAAAGTATATGATGGAACAAATAATGCTGCATTGGCAGAAATAGCTCCTTATTTATAAAAACAAAATGTAATATAAACCCCAAATAGATATTGTTTTATTTTGGGTTTGTATTACAATATATAGAACACCCATTTCAGCTTTAGCTAGAAACATTACCTCTTTAGATTAACAACAATTTTATATTAGCAATACATACAAATGCAAAAGTATCTCTTATACGGAGTATTTATTTTTTTATTATCATGTAAGAATGAAATTGATAATTTAAAAGCAGATAAGCTATTTACAAATATTCCTGCAAGCATATCTGGGGTAACGTTTCAAAATAAAATATTAGAATCAGAAAAACTTCATTACTATAAATATCAATATATGTATATAGGAGGTGGTGTCGCTGCAGCAGATTTTAATAATGATGGTTTACAAGACCTTTTCTTTACCTCAAACATATATCATAATAAGCTCTTTTTAAATAAGGGGAATTTTGAATTTGAGGACATCACAGTAAAAGCAGGAATCGAAAAAAGGGTAGGCTTTGATGTTGGTGTTTCTGTAGCAGATGTAAACAATGATGGTTTTTTAGATATTTATATCAACAGAGCAGGATGGTATAAAGGTGATGAACGTTTGGCAAACATGCTTTATATAAACAATGGAGATTTAACTTTTACAGAAAAAGCTTCTGAATATGGATTAGACGATACAAATAGGTCTATTTCATCTACCTTTTTTGATTATGATAAAGATGGCGATTTAGACGTATATATTACAAATGCTCCTTCAGATTTTAATTTATCTGGAGCGCTTTTAGATTTAAACAAAATTCAAAAGCAAAAAGCAAAAATTAAAGCATCAAAAAGTGCTGATAAGCTTTATAGAAATAATGGAAATGGGATATTTGAAGATGTTTCTGAAATTGCTGGTATCATTCCAGATTTGGGATTTGGATTACATGCACAAGTGGGTGATTTAAACGATGATGGTTGGCCAGATATTTATGTGAGTAACGATTTTATTATGCCAGATTTCGTTTATGTAAATAATGGAGACGGAACTTTTACCGATAAAAAAGAAATCCTTTTTAAGCATATCTCTTACTACAGTATGGGATCAGATTTTGCAGATATCAATAATGATGGATTGTTAGATTTAATGGTTGCAGATATGAGTCCAGAAGATTATATCCGCTCTAAAACAACAATGTCTATGATGTCTATAGATCGTTTTAATGCAATGGTTAACAATGGTTATCATCATCAATATATGCACAACACCATGCAATTAAATAATGGGAATGGTACTTTTAGCGAAATCGCTCAATTAGCTGGTGTTGCAAAAACAGATTGGAGTTGGGCTACATTGATTGCAGATTTCGATTTAGATGGTTATAATGATTTGTATGTAACCAATGGTGTGTATAGAGATGTTGTAGATAGAGATGCAAATATTGAAATCGATGCATATATCAACAAAAACAAAGCAAATCTAAAAGAAAAAGATTTTTATGGGTTTACACAAAAACTACCACAGCAAAAACTAACCAACTATCTCTTTAGAAATAATGGGAATACACAATTTGAAAACAAATCGAAAGATTGGGCAAATGAAAAACCAACATTTTCAAATGGAGCTGTCTATGTAGATTTAGATAATGATGGAGATTTAGACATTGTTACCAATAATTTAGATGAAAATGCTACCTTATTAAGAAACAATGCACGAGAAATAAGTGATAATCATTTTTTACAATTTAAATTTATTGGACCGCCTACAAATAAATTCGGAGTCGGAACAAAAGTAAGAGTTCATCAAAATGATGGAGAAATATTAATAAGAGAACTTACAAATGCAAGAGGCTATTTATCTTCTATGTCAAATACTTTAAATTTTGGTTTAGGAAATCAAAAAGAACTTGATAAAATAGAAATTATTTGGGTTGATGGTAAAAAAGAGTTGTTAGAAGCAACTAAAACAAATAAAACCATTATAATAGATTATAAAAATGCCAAAAAACCAGGAAGGGTAGAAACAAAAGTTATAGAGAATGCAATTTTTAAAGAGGAAGAATTTAATTTTTCTCATAAAGAAATCCCTTTTAAAGATTTTGATAAACAACTTTTATTACCGCATAAATTATCTCAAACAGGACCAGCAGTTGCTACTGCTGATTTAAATAATGATTGTTTAGAAGATGTTTTTATTGGAGGAGCACATCAACAATCAGGAAAAATTCTAATGGCTACGAAAAATGGCACGTTTAAAGAATTAATCATAGCTGATTTTGAAAAAGATAAAAATTATGAAGATATTGCCGCTTGTTTTTTTGATGCAGATAATGATGGTGACAAAGATTTGTATGTAGTCAGTGGAAGTTATGAGTTTTCAGAAAATTCTGTATTATTACAAGATCGTTTGTATATTAATAATGGAAATAATTTTAGAAGAACAACTTCTAAATTACCGTTGATAAATTCAGCAGGTTCAGTTGTAATCGCATCAGATTTTGATAACGATAATGACCTCGATTTATTTATAGGAAGTAGAGTTATTCCTGGAAAATATCCTTATTCGCCTAAAAACTATTTATTGGTAAATACCAATGGTGTATTTGAGAATAAAATAGCTTCAATAGCTCCAGAAGCTGAAACTATTGGTATGGTTACAGATGCACAATGGGTAGATATAGATAATGATTCGGATGACGATTTAGTAGTTACAGGAGAATGGATGGGAGTTGAAGTTTTTATAAACAACGATGGAAAACTAACTAAAAATAAAGCATATACTGGTTTATCTTCAGAAAAAGGCTGGTGGAACTCCATTTTAGTAGAAGACATAGACGGCGATGGAGACAAAGATATTATCGCTGGAAATTTAGGACTGAATTACAAACATTCTGCCTCAAAAGAAGAACCATTCCATATATACACCAAAGATTTTGATAATAATGGTGTAGAGGATATTATATTAGCAAAATACTACAATTCAAAGCAGGTTCCTGTGAGAGGTAAATCTTGTACTTCGCAACAAATACCTATGTTAAAAGATAAGATAAAAACCTATAACGAATTTGCAAATTCAGATTTAGAAGGCATTTTAGGTACTGGCATCATATCATCTTTACACTATGAAGTAAATGAATTTCGGTCTGGAATTTTTATTAATAATGGTAAAAATGAATTTCAATTTTTAGCATTTCCAATAGAAGTTCAAAGAGCACCAGTAAATGATATTCTTTATTACGATTTCGATAATGATAAAATTAAAGATTTATTATTGGTTGGTAATAATTATCTATCAGAAATAGAAACAACAAGAGCTGATGCAGGTATTGGTGTATCTTTAAAAGGTAAAGAAAAAGGAAAGTTTACTTACAAAAAAAATATTTCAACAGGTTTTTATGCAGATAAGGACGCTCGTAAATTAAGACTTCTTAAAAATAGAGAAAACACAAATATTTTAATAGTAAATAATAACGATAAACATCAAATTTATAAAAAAAATTAATTCTGATTCATTATGAGAAAAAAAGCAAATAAATTTAAAATTACTAAAAGTTTTTTTATAGTAATATTTCTATTACACACAGTATTTTACCACTGTTCTTGTTCTAGCAGAAGCGGAGTTAATGAAGATCCAATAGGAGAAGAACCAGATCCTTCTGAAAAATTAACTCTCACTAAAACGGTTCCTATTGGGTCAAATAGTTGGGTGGTAGGAAATATAGCTAAAGACAAAGATGTTATTTCTAAAGATGGTATCCATAACTGGCAATCTTTGGATGATGTAATTAACACATTTGTAAGAACTGGTAGTGGTAAATTAAATGTTGGTTTAAAAATGAAATCACCAGATGGTTCTTCTAAAATTAATGTAACCATTGGTGGAATCACAAAAACAATTGATATAAAAAACACAAATTACGAAGTTGTAGATGTTGGCACTTTTGATGTTACTGAAGGGTATGTAAAGATTGAAATTCAAGGAAAAGAAAAAGCAGATAATTATATAGGAGATCTAAATGAAATTCTTTTTGGAGGGACAGCAGTTGCTACAACTTTAAATTTTGTGCCCCAAAGTAACGATCATTTTGGTAGAAGAGGTCCATCTGTACATATGAGTTATAAGCAACCAGAAGCCAGAGATGTACAATGGTTTTATAATGAAGTTACTGTGGCTCCAGGACAAGATAAATTAGGGACTTTCTTTATGACGAATGGACATTCTAATGGATATTTTGGAATGCAGGTAAATTCTAGTACAGAAAGACGTGTACTATTTTCTATATGGAGTGCATTTGAGACAGATGATCCTACTCAAATTCCAGAAGATTATAAAGTAACAAATTTAGGAAATGGAAAAGGAGTAACCGTTCAAGATTTTGGAAATGAAGGTTCCGGAATTCAGAGTTTTAAAAATGCTAACTGGAAAGCAGGAACTACCTATAAATTTTTATTAAAAGGAGAACCTTCTTCTGTAACGGGTTCAACAGATTATACAGGATATTTTTTCGACCCAGAAATTGGAGAATGGGAATTGATTGCAAGCTTAAGAAGACCAAAAACAATTACTTATATAAAAAGAGCACATTCATTTTTAGAAAACTTTAATCCAAGTACAGGTAACGAGACTAGAAAAGTAAATTATGGAAATCAATGGGCATATACAACTGAAAGTAACTGGGTAGAAATGAAGGAAGGAAAATTTACAGCAGATGCAACTGCAGCTAATGGAGATCGATTTGATTATGCTGGTGGATCAGAAGGAAATTCATTCTATTTAAAAAATTGTGGCTTTTTTGATAATAATGTAACACCAAACACCTCATTTTCTAGAACAGCTTCTGGTACTGCTCCAAATATTGATTTTTCTAAATTACCAAAACCTACATTACCTGGACCAACAAAAGTTGTTACTCTTTTAAATAGATCTACTTGGTCTATAGAAAGCTATAGTACACAAGAAGATAAAGGTGGAGAAGGTTCAACTGGGAGAGCCGCAGATATTTTAGATGATAATCTAGAAACTTACTGGCATTCTTGCTGGAGTGCAGGTTGCACAGCAACAGCACCACATACCATTGTTGTTAATATGGGCGCAGAAGTAAAAGTTGAAGGTTTACAGTTTTACCAAAGACAAAGTTTGTCTAGAACTATTAAAACGATAGAAATTGAAACAAGTTCAGACAAAAATACTTGGACTTCTTTAGGTAGTTTTACGTTAGAAAAGTCTAAATCTGCACAAAATGTAGATTTCTCTGCAGCTAAAACTTTTAGATATTTTAAAATTATTGCAAAAGCTTCTCATGATGGAACTGAAAATGCTGCTTTAGCGGAAGTAAAAGCATACATATACTAACCATAATTATTTGAATTAGTTTGGTTTATAAAGTCGTCTCAAAACTATTTGAAACGGCTTTTTCTATATTTTTTTTACGGACTAACTATATACGATTACACTCTTAAAAAAATAAATACCGTAGGCTTTGTTTAAGTTTCAAGTCACTTTAATTCTTTCTAGTAAAAGTGAAATAAATTACATTTTAAACTATTTAAGAAAAACAGAATACTACACCATCTATATGAATAAAATATCTATTTTTTACTAAAGTAGAAAACAGATTTGTCAAGAAAAATAAATAATATCATTAAAAGAATATAGTTATGATTAAAATTTTAGTTACTGGTGCGAGAGGTCAATTAGGATCTGTACTAACCAAAACACTACAAGAAAAATATGGAGTACATAATATAATTGCTTCAGATCTGCTTGATAATCCCAATTTTATAGGTCATTTCGAAAAGTTGGATGCCACAGATTACAGTTCAATCGAAGAAATAGTTATTAATAATGAAATTACCGAAATTTATCATTTAGCTGCAATTCTATCTGCAAAAGGAGAGGAAAACCCATTAAGAACTTGGAATATTAATATGAAATCTTTTTTCAATGTTTTAGAAATTTCAAGATTACACGGAATAATTAAGGTGTTTTATCCAAGTTCAATTGCTGTTTTTGGTAATGAAATAGAACATATAAATACACCACAAAATCCGAACTTGACTCCAGCTACAGTATATGGAATTAGTAAAAGTACAGGAGAAATTTGGGGAAATTATTATTATGAAAAATATGGTTTAGATGTAAGGTCTTTAAGATATCCTGGAGTTATAGGATACCAATCCTTACCTGGAGGTGGTACAACAGATTATGCTGTAAATATTTATCATAGTGCGGTTAAAAAAAAGGTGTTCAACTGCTTTTTAGAAGCATCTACAACCTTACCAATGATTTTTATGGATGATGCAATTAGAGCTACCTTAGAGTTAATGGATGCTCCAAAAGAGAACATATCTGTAAGAACTTCATACAATCTAGCAGGAATGAGTTTTAATCCAAGAGAAATTTTTGAGGCAATAAAAAAGATATATCCGAATTTTGAAATAAGTTATAATCCTGATTTTAGACAAGAAATAGCAAGTTCATGGCCACAAAGTATCAACGATATAGATGCAAGAAAAGATTGGGGTTGGAAACCTGTTTTCAATTTAGATACCATGTCTAAAATAATGATTCAAAAATTAGAAGAACAGTATAAATTAGCTACAATTTAAATAAATATGTACGGTAAAATTAAAGATACTTTAAAGAAAGAGCTTCAGGAAATAAAGGACGCAGGTTTGTATAAATCTGAAAGAATAATTACTTCTTCTCAAGATGCAATTATTAAAATTTCTAGAGGTGAAGAAGTGATCAATTTTTGTTCGAATAATTATTTAGGATTGTCAAATCATCCAGAAGTAATTCAAGCAGCAAAAGATACATTAGATTCGCATGGTTTCGGAATGTCTTCCGTAAGATTTATTTGTGGAACTCAAGATATCCACAAACAATTGGAAGAAAAAATTGCAGAATTCTACACAACAGAAGATACTATTTTATATGCTGCTTGTTTTGATGCAAATGGTGGCGTTTTTGAACCATTATTAACAAAAGAAGATGCCATTATTTCAGACAGTTTAAATCATGCTTCTATTATAGACGGCGTTCGTTTGTGCAAATCGGGTCGTTACCGTTATAATAATAACGACATGGATTCTCTAGAAGAACAACTAATTGAAGCGAATACACAAAATCATCGATTTAAAATTATAGTTACAGATGGTGTTTTTTCTATGGATGGAATTGTAGCCAAACTAGATCAAATTTGTGATTTAGCTGATAAATACGATGCATTGGTAATGGTTGATGAATGTCATGCTACAGGCTTTATAGGGAAAACAGGTCGTGGAACGGTTGAGTTAAAAAATGTAATGGATAGAGTAGACATTGTAACAGGAACTTTAGGAAAAGCTCTAGGAGGTGCAATGGGGGGTTATACCACAGGCAAAAAAGAGATCATAGAAATATTACGTCAGCGTTCTAGACCTTACCTGTTTTCAAACTCTTTAGCGCCAGCAATTGTAGGAGCATCATTAAAAGTGTTCGATTTAATTGCAGATGATGCCTCATTGAGAGATCAACTAGAATGGAATACAAATTACTTTAGAATTGAAATGGAAAAAGCAGGATTTGATTTGGTGGGTGCAGATGCAGCAATTGTACCTGTGATGTTATATGATGCGAAGCTTTCGCAGACAATGGCAAATAAATTATTAGAGGAAGGTATTTATGTAATTGGTTTTTTCTTTCCTGTAGTACCGAAAGGAAAAGCTAGAATTCGGGTACAACTATCTGCTGCTCATGAAAAAGAGCACTTAGATAAAGCAATTTCTGCATTTAAAAAAGTAGGGAAAGATTTGGGAGTAATTTAGAGATAATAAGTTTAGATATTAATTTTTTAAAATGACTTTTTTTAGATTTTAAAGTAAAAAACAATGAAAAAACCAACACTAGTAATATTAGCTGCAGGAATGGGAAGTCGTTATGGTGGATTGAAGCAAATGGATACTTTTACACAAGCATGAGGTACATTAGTATATAGCAAATAATATACTACTTCTTCTCCCTTTAAGTACCGATCACTAGACAACATTGGGGAAACTTTATGCTAACCTCTTTTGTTTTTTTGCTATCAATTGTATTGGAAAAACACCATTATTTCTTCCAAAGTTATTATAAAAGCAGTATTCTTTTTTATAAATGTTTGTAGAACAGAGATTTTAAAATATTTTACGATTTACTCTAAAATAGGATGATATTCCTTTATGTTAAAGCTCAGCGTTTTTATCAATTAGTAATGATAAATAAACATCCAGATGATTATATAATTCTTTTTGGAACGATAGTGGCTTATTAGGCTGGGTTATTTGTTGAAATCTCTCAGAAAATTATTGTAATGCTACTGGCATTTTTTAACATTTTTTTCATAAGACAAATCACAACCAAATTATATGCAACTAACTACTGACCTCTAAAAGATAAAAATCATTATTAATTATTATTCAGTTTTTCAGATTTCATAAAAGCTAGTATAGAATTATAATCTTCAATAAGAAAGTTCGACTCTTCTCCTTTTGGGCTCACTTAAAGTCTTCTTAACCATTTGGTTTTGAAGGCTTTTTTGTTTTTAGGAGGACGAGATAGGGGGCGATATTTTTTAATATATAATTAATTCACAAAACATAGTGAAACATTTTTTTAAGAGTTAGAAAATAGATAGTTTAGCATAAGATATGAAAAATAGTAAAAATATTTTAGAAAGTATAATTGCCATAGTAGGTATTTTATCGGTAATCTTATTTCTTTATCATAAGTTTAAAAATATTACTTTCTCCACTGAAACAAAGGTTATCTCTGATGATGGATTAAAAGCTGTTCAGAATCCAGAAAAAGCTGATAAACTTCGTGAAGCTGTTGACGCATATCATTCTACAGGAGATTGGGATAAAACAAAATTGAAGTCAATCTTATAAATTAAATAGCTCTGAATTTAACAGTAGGTTTCATAGCTTTTTTTATTTCAATAGTTATACCAGGAATAGTTTTTAGGAGGTTTTATTTTTATGGAGAATTTTCAAAGCAATTCAACACAAAAGATCCTGTATTGCATTCTATCTTTTTCAGTATAATACCGGGAATAATGATTCAAGTTTTTGCTCTTGTAATTTATTATTTTTCACTTGGTTTTGACTCTAGCTTTTTAGATATATTTATAATTTTCAGAGATGTTACATCAGATGGATCTAATGGAACTCAAGAGGTAACCAAGAACTTTATTGATAATCATATTATAAAGTTTTTTATATACTCATTTGTAGTTTCTACTTTTTCAGCACTAACTGGTTTCATAAGTAGTCGATTAATAAGGTTTCAAAATTGGGATAAAAAATTTAAGCTTTTTAGATTTAAAAATCAATGGTATTATATATTTAGTGGAGAAGTATTGAATATGAAAAAATTTGAGGAAGCTCATAAGGTTTCACTTAAAGGAAATAAAGGCAAAGATCAAAATATTTTGATGACCTATGCAGATATATTGGTTTCTGTTAGTGATCAAAATGATCAAAAGGAATTGTATACAGGATATGTTGTTGATTATGATTTAAAAAGTGACGATATTACTCAACTAGATAAGGTGTATCTAATTGATACACATCGTTATAAAAGGAAAGAAAAAATCTTAAACAATCAAGGGATTGAGATTAAAGACGAACAATCGACCCAAGAAGAAAAGCCTATAAAATCAAGAAATAGGCTTAAAGTACCAGGAGATATTTTCATTTTAAAAGCTTCAAAAATCATCAATATGAACTTGACCTATATTCCATCGAAGAATAAAAAGATGGAGAATGAAGTCAAGAAGCAAAGAATGTATGGCAAAGTACAGCTTGTTTTTTTTGTTTCTATTGTTTTATTAATACTAATTCATTTTTTTGATAAAGCTTTAGGTCTTGACGATTCAAAACTTTCTAATTATTTTCTTTATGCTGGTTTTTGGGGAAAATTTCTAACCATTTTGCTAATTAATCAGTTTTTGTCTCTATTTATTCCAATTGAGAATAAAGAAAAAAAATTATCTTACGATTTTAATAAATTCTTCTTTTTACGGTTACTTATATTATTTATTTTAGGCTTACTTACATTCATCTCATTATCCGATACTGTTTTAGAACTCTAAGATTTATATTTCTTAAAATTCTCTGCTTGTTCAAAAATCTCTTTAAAAACTTCATCCTTGGTAATTGGAGGATATTCATTTTCTGCTAACAATATAATTAAATCTACTTTCAATTCTGCTTTTATGTCATCACGTTGATTCCAGTCTGTATATTTTGTTTTATCGTCTACCACTTTTTTGACTTCTTTAGCAAGATGTATTAATTTATCTTCAGGATAATTGAAATCATATTTATTTGCAATCGCTTTTAAAATATCGTAGAATGCTTTTTCTTCAAAGTCAATCCCCATGTCTTTATAAGAGCTTTTCTCTTTTCTTAATTCATGATACAAATCAATTATTTCATCGGTAAAATCTTCTAAAACATTACTCTGCAAAATATCTGATTCTTTACGTTCGTTATATTTATCGACAATAGATTTAAATTTTTGAGAAAAATCTACGCCTTGTATTTTGTTCGTTTTCTTTAACTCGTCAATTGCTTTTAAAAGTAATTGCTGTAACAGTTTAATCTTAGTATTTGGGAGCTTAATTTTTTCAATCTTGGCTAAATAACTTTCATCAAAAATGTCTATTTCACTCTCTTTATCTTCCCCTAACTTAAAAATTTCCTCAACTCCATCGCTTTTTAAGGCTTCTTTGATTAATTCTCTAACTCTTGCATTCATTTGTGCTGTATCGGGCGCATTCCCTTTTGTTAGCTTAAAGACAATAGAACGGATGGCTAAATAAAAATGAATGTAATCTTTCTGAATTCCAGTAAACTCATTTGTACCACAACAAATGTCATAAGCTACTTTTAAGCGTTTTACAATATTCATAAAACGCGTTTCAATATTTTTGGTTAATTGAACAAATTCAGCGCCTTTATTTAAACATTCTAACTGTTTTATTCCAACACCAGAAAAGTAATCGGATGCATCAAACTTATGAAACAGTTTTGCCAATAAATCTAACTGATCTTTTACAACAACAATAGAAGTTTCTATATCTTCAAAATTTTGACCATCTACTTTTGAATATTGTTTTAAAGCCAAATTCATTTGCTTTTTAAAACCAATATAATCCACGACCAAACCTTTTTCTTTTGTTTTATATTTTCTATTTACTCTAGAAATTGTCTGAATTAAATTATGTTGTTGTATTGGTTTATCAATATACATCGTGTCTAAAAAAGGAACATCAAAACCAGTTAACCACATATCTACAACAATCGCAATTTTAAAATTAGATTTCTCATTTTTAAACTGTCTGTCTAACTCTTTTCGATCATCTTTTGTACCCAATAAATTGTACATTTCTTTTGGATCATCCTTACCACGAGTCATAATCATTTTGATGCGCTCAATAGGTTTTATCTCTTTCTTTTCTTTTTCTGATAATTCAGAACCTTCCTCAAAAGCTTTTATTTCTGTCCATTTTGGTCGTATAGCAATTATTTCCTGATATAAATTAAATGCAATTGATCTAGAACTACAGACGAATAATGCTTTTCCTTTTAACGTTGCACCTTCTTCAATTCTAGTTTCATAATGTTTTACAAAATCTTGCGCAACGGCTCTAATTCTATCAGGATCACCAATTACGGCATTCATATTTGCGGAAGCTTTTTTACTTTCTTCAACTTGATAATCATTTGCACCTTCTTCCGCACATTTTCTATAATATTCTTCTATTTCGTATAATTTTTTACTCTCTAAAACAACTTTTGCAGCTCTACCTTCATAAACAATTCTGACAGTAATATCATCTTTTTCGGATTCTGTCATCGTATAAGAATCTATAATATCTCCAAATACATTTAACGTTGCGTCTATTGGTGTTCCAGTAAAACCTACATAGGTTGCATTTGGTAAAGAATCATGCAAATATTTAGCAAAACCATAGGTCTTTTTTACACCATCTTCAGTTACTGTAACTTTTTGATCTAAATTAATCTGACTTCTATGTGCTTCATCTGAAATACAAATTACATTATTACGTTCTGTTAGTAGCTCTAAATCTTCTGTAAATTTATGTATCGTCGTTAAAAATACGCCACCACTTTTTCTTCCTTGTAAGAGTTCTTTTAACTCTTTTCTACTTTCAACACTAACAATTGTATTGTCTCCAATATATTCTTTAGCATTGGTAAACTGCCCAGATAATTGATCGTCTAAATCGGTTCTATCTGTAATAATTACTAAAGTCGGGCTTTTAAAATGTGGACTTCGCATTAACAATCTTGCCAAAAACAACATGGTATAACTTTTACCACAACCTGTAGCTCCAAAATAAGTTCCACCTTTTCCGTCTCCTTCTGGCTTTTGATGCAGTTTTATGTTTTCTAATAATTTAGTTGCTGCATAATACTGTGGGTAACGACAAACAATCTTTAAATCGTGTTTATTGCTATCTGGAAAGTAAATAAAATGATGAATTACTTCTCGCAACCTGTTTCTATTAAACAAGCCATGAATCATAGTATACATGGAGTTGATGCCATCTACTTCTTTATCTAAACCTAAAACTTTTCTCCAGGCGTAATAAAACTCATAATTTGCAAAGAATGAGCCCATTTTACTATTCACGCCATCACTAATCACACAAAAAGTATTGTATTTAAACAGTTCTGGAATGTCTCTTTTATAACGTGTCGTTAACTGAACATACGCATCGTGCATTGTGGCATTTTCACGAATAGCACTTTTAAATTCCATAACTACCAAAGGCAACCCATTGATATACAAAATACCATCTGGAACCCTTTTTTCGTAACCGTAAATTTCTAATTGATTTACAATTTTATAAATATTGTTATCTGATGCAGAATAATCTATTAAATGAATATACAAGTCTTTTTTAGAACGATCTTCTCTTTCTAACTGAAAACCATTACAAACCAATTTCATGATCTGTTTGTTAGATTCATACAAGTCTGATGCACTAAAAACCTGTAGTTTTCGAATGACACTTTCTATTTCGCTCTTTGTAATGTTGTCTTCTTTGTATTTATTTTGCAAATACGCTTTAATATCTGCTTTAATTAAGACTTCGTTTTGTTGGCGATCAATGGTATTTCCTAAAACATGTGGAATACCTTCAATTCCTAATAACTTTATAAAAACATTTTCTAGTTGTGCTTCTGTGAATTTCATTATTTTTTTATACTTTTTCCTTTTTGAGTCAATCTATATTTTTGTTTTGAACTTTTAGGCTTATCAGGTATTGTAAGCTCTATAAATTGACCTTCAAGAGCTGGATTCAAATAGTTATTTCTAAAATTAGGCTTATGTGTTAATTTAAATAAACGCATTAATTCGCTAATACTGTAATCTTTATCCATTACCCTAATTAAATTTCTAACATGCTCGGTGACTTGCTCGGTGACTTGTTTTTTTGCTTCTGTAACTAGGTCGGTAACTGGGTCGGTAACTGGGTCGGTAACTAGGTCGGTTACGGGAGTTAACTTAAGGGGTACTTGAGGGGTACTTGAGGGGTCAACTTGCTCGGTAACATGCTCGGTTGCTTTTTCATCTATAAAAGATTTTGGTAAAGTAATGCGTAAAAAATTATCAGAAAATTTAAAACTTTCTTCGGAATAATGTGCAATAATTCTAGGAATACCAGAACCTAACTGTTCTACCAACTCTAAATCTTTAAAAATTCTGATTAATTCTTTGTTTCTAGGAATAGAAAATCCTTCAAAAAATTCTTCTTCGCTTAAACCATTTGGCAAAGAACCTGTAGATGTTATTTCTATTCTATCACTAAAAATTTCAAATTTTGGAGGCGCTTCTCTTGTATAATCGTTGTGTACAAATGCGTTTATAATTGCTTCTTTTAATGCAATTGTATTCCATAAACGTTTGTCTTTTCTGTCTTTTGCCGTAATTAGTGTTTGCGTTTTATTTTCGATATCGATTTTATCTAAAACGCTTTTGCAGGCTTTAATTAAAGATTGGTATCCGTATTCATTGGTTTCAGAAAGATGTATGCGATCAATTCCTTTATATTTAGCAACTTTAAAAGACATGTTATTTGTATCTGCTAGTAAATACGCTACGTAATTGAAAGCATTGTCTGTAGTTGCTAATTCTAAATTTTTTTGAAACTGTTTGTTTAAAGGTTTCTTTTTCTCCTGATAGTAAATATGCAGTTGCTCGAAATTTAAATCTTGAACAGGTGCAATTATTTTACCAATAGAATTTCGAGTACGTTTTGCAAATAACTCATCAATCATTTTTTGTGTCATAGGTTCAGAAGCAGAACCAATACGAACAAAAGAGCCTTCTGGCGTCATCCCTTTTCTACGTTTATAATAGGGTTTTTCTGTACCGCTAGAAACAATAATTTTAATAACATTTTTCTTTTCTTTTTCTAACGCAATAATATCAAACAACCCCAAGCAAGAAGGTTGAATGTTATTTTTAATGCTATCTTTTATTTTAAGCATCGTTTCATCTAAATTAGAAACTCCATAAATAGTTTTATCAGCATTTATACCAATATAAATTTCTCCACCTTCCGGATAATTTAAAAACGCAATTACTTCCTTTTCTAAATCTACTTTTTTAGAAAATTCTCGTTTGTATTCTATGCGATTGGTTTCACTCATTGGGTTTGAAATAAGGGCTTTTTTTTGAAAATTTATATATTTTTATAATAAAGTTATAAAAAAATTTATGATATTTTGTTTTAAATTAATTTCTCTCTGTTCTATATCGGACTTTACCCAATCGTCTTTTGGATAAGTTGCGAGGTCTTTTATATTAGCAATTTTAGAATTAAAATATTTACTCTTCTTAATACCGAAATAACCATTACCTGCTTGGATATTCAATTTCTTTTCTAAAATTACTTTATTTCCTAATTTATCTAAATATTTATTAGCATCCTCTAAATCCCAACCGTTGTAATTTGTGTTCTGCCATTTTTTAGGAAATATATGTTCTATATCTGATGTAAATGGAATCAATTCTATTTGATTTGGGTTTAAGTATGCATCTAATAAAAGGAGTACTCTAGAGATTCTTGAAGAATGGTGATTATTGAAGTCACCTTGTAGACTTTCTTCGTCCCAATTTATTCTAAAAGTCAATTCATTCCTATTAATGATGCTGATACATGATTGGTAAATATCACCCTTAATAGCATTAACAGTTGGAGCACCTATAAATTTATAAACAAGTGAAGCTAATAATTTTCTTAAAAGTAAAGTTAGTTCTTCAGAAAATGTCTCTGAATCTTTATTTTTTATAAAAAAGACGCTTAAAGGATACTTCCAGTAATCGTTAGGATAATGAAATAAACAATGTATAAATTTTCTGCTTTCTAGAAAATCAAGTAATTGAAAGTTTCAGGTTCAATATCTCTATTTATATACCTCCAAAAATTAGCCAAAGCAATTATCTCTGCAATAAAACCCTCTTCTTTTAATCTATAATAATTGCTTTCGGCATAGAATTTACGTAAGCCAATTTCTTTAGTTTTATCATTATTTCTTGCTCTTAAAATGTGCGTATAATATCTGAAAACATCGTCAATACTTATACCACCTTCCTCACAGATTGCTGTTAAGTCTTTCCATATTGTAGTAAATTCTTCGCGTTCACTTTTCTCATTTTTACTTCTATATATTTGAGCTTTAAAAATATCAGAATCTGATAATGGCATTCCTCTATCATTGAGTGTAGAAAAAATAGTAAGTGCTGTTTCTGGTGTATCACATTCTATAGGTAATAGGATGCAGTTTTGAAGAATTATTACGCATAGTTCTTTCCATTGCATTGGATTAATTGTAGCGTACTCGTCACATTTAAGTTTAAAGTATAAATAGTTTTTTGAGTAATTATCATTTGCGTGAATAGAAGCTTTACCAGTTTTCAAAATATCATGAAATGTTTCATTATCAGATTCCGTTGCAACTAAAGATTCAATATGTATTTTATTCTTATCAGATACTTTTTGGGAAATAGGATTAATATCCCAAATACAAGGTGCTAATTGATTTTTCAGGCCAATGACATCATCGTCTTCTGGCATAGCTTCTAGCTTTTTATAAAAAGAACGTAGTAGTAAGAAAAAAGATGTAATTCTTTGTTGACCATCAATAATTTCCAAAGAATTTAAGCTATTGTAAGAAACAATAGTGCCTAAAAAATAATCTGCTCCTTTTTTAGCATCAGTTTGAGCAAAGTTTTCAATATCTTCCCATAATGTCTCACATTTTTCTATATTCCATTTATAAGGTCTTTGATAATCGGGTATAATAAATTTTCTATTTTGCATTTCACTAAATAGTTTGCCTATAGTTTTTTTGCTTACATGTAAATCTGCCATTATTCTAATATTTTATTCAAAAAGTCAATCAACTCAATTTCCAAAACTTCTTCAAATTGCTCCTTGGTCATTGAATTAAATATATCAATGTTATGTTTTTTATTTATCCCTTTTTCTTTAAAAAAATCTTTTAAGTATTCATTATCTCCAAAAAAATGTATCTCATTATCTTTAAGGTGGTGATAATTATTTTCTAAAGCTCTTGGATGAAAGTAGCTTTCTAAATTTGACTTTTTAAGAGCATATCCAAAACCAAAGTTAGCATTAAAATCTTCTATTGTTTTATCCTGTAAAATTGGTTTTTTTGGTTCCTTTTCTGTTAATCCTTTATCACTATCAATAAGAAGAAAGAGTTCTCTACCATTTTCTTTGAAATAAGAAATATTTATAAAAAAATCTACACTACTTCCGCCAGTTGGCAGGACTAATACTTTTTCTTCTAAATCTCTATCCAAAATCTTTTGACAAATAAGCTTATAAGCTAAAGCATCATCTTTACCTTCAACAAAAAGAATTTTTTCAAACTTATCTCTTAAATTAAAAGATGGCTTAATACCCAACTCTTCAATTATACTGAACAAAAACTCTTGTCTTGTTTCATCTGTTGAGGATTTATAAATTGTTTGATTCTCTTTTTTACATAGAATTACAGAACTAGTCTCTGTAGCACCTGCAAATACAGGAGAGTGCGTTGTAATAACAATTTGATTGTCTTCAGATAATTCTTTTAAAGCGTTCAATAAGTCTTCTTGAGCCGAAGGGTGCAGAAAAGTCTCTGGCTCTTCTATAAGATAAACAATATTATTCCCCTTATTTTTTTCTGCTAAATACCTAAATCTTGCAACCATAAATAGACGTCTATATCCTGTTCCTTTATGACTCATTGGAATTGGATTTTCATCTCCTTCAAATTGAAAGCGGACATCTACATTCTTAATAGCATCTTTCCATATTATCTGAGGTTTTATTTCAACCTTTTGAAGTGAAGACGTATAGTCAGACATAAATTCTTTAATTGATTCAGCTTCTATTTGCATTTCTGTCTCAATTTCTTTTTCAACAATTCTAAGAGGTTGTTGTTCTTCTTTTATTGCATTTTGAAAATACTCTGAAATCTCTGTAACAGAATTTGTTTTAAATTTTGTATCAGCTTCTAAACCATAATCTGAGACAAACAATTCTACTTGAGGAAATAAACTACTAATCTTAAAATCATCAATTATAAATTTATTTTCTACCTGAATCCCTTTATCGATAGCAAATGCTTTAATATGTTTAATTTTTTCAATTTTTGAATTTCGTCCTTTTCCTTCAACTGGTATTACTACTGTATTATCTTCAATAATTTTGTTTAATTCTTCGTCAGCTTTAAAATACAAATTAGCAAACTCTTCATCATTAAAATCTTTAATTAATATAGATTCTTTATTATATGCTTTACCCGATTTATTAATTTCTCTTTCATAAATGATTGTTCCATCAAAAATAAAATCATTTAAAAATTCTTCTAATCCATCAGCCTTTTTAATCTTAGTTTTTATTTTGGCTTCTAAAATTTCTTTTAAATTGGAATGTTCAAACACAACTTGAAATACAATTATTGAATCGTTGTCATTAAAATCTGAATCTACAACAGGATAGTTTTTAGCATCTAAAAAAGTAGCAATTGCATTAAGCACTATAGACTTTCCTGCATCGTTTTTACCAACAATAGATGATAAATTTCTAAGAGGCACTTCTTGTATATTCTTAACGCCTCTATAATTCGTAATAGCAATGTTTTTTAATTTCATATAATAGAGTTTAAACTAAAACTGTTTTTGTTTCTACTTTTGACATTTTGGAAAGAAGTAAATCTTTTAATTCCTGAAGAATTAAATTTTCAGAAAAGAATATATTTTGTCTCTGTATAATTGAATTTGAGATAAATTGATACTTCTTATCCAAAGGAGATTTTATTATTTTTAAATTTCTAACATTACCATTAGACAAATGAGAAACTGTAGTTCCAAATATTGAATCTTGTAATTTTAATAATTCTTCTTGAATGGAAAAGAATATTTTATAGATGGAGATATTAGAATTCTCTCTTAATCTAACAACTCGTTGATTAAGATAAGATTCATTACCAAGCCAAATTCTACAATGAAATTTCCCATCCATTCCGATAAGTAAATCTTTTGGTTTGACAATGTACTTTTCGTCTACTTTTTCACTTGTAAAAGTCTCTGCTTTATTAGATATAATATCCCTTATTCTGATTAGTGGTTTTTCAAGTTCATTAACAGAAAATAGTTTTGAATCAAAAGAATATCCAAATAATATTTCTGAAGATTTATCAGTATTTGTAAGCTCCCAACCATCAGGAATCTCCAAATCCAACTCCTCATTAAAAACCATTTTGCCACCAGAAGACTTATAAGGTCTTCCATCAGCATTAGGAAACTCAAAATCTAAAAACCAATGTTTATACAAAGCTTGCGCAGTATCTTCTAATTTTTGATTTAAAGTTTCGTTTAATTTAACTCTATCTACAATTATGTTGTATTCCTTTACAATTTCGAGTTGTTTTTCTATGGATGGAACAGGAATTGGCATTTCTAAAAAATCTTCCCATTCTAAGCTTCCTCTGACTCCACCAACAGCTAAAAAACAAGCATGTCTATCAAACTCGGAGCGTGTAAACCACATCATTAAATATTCTGGGTTCAGAATAGTTTCATCTACAACTTCAAAAACTGGATAAGCTTGTGAAATAATTGCCTCTTCAAAATCTTTTAATAAAGCCATTGGCATTTTCTTATCCCTTCTTACTTGCATTGTACTGCAAGCAAACTGATTTTTACGAATAATTTTGTAGTTTGCCATATTTGTTCCAAAAATATTGGCAACAGAAGGTATAAACTGTTTAGAAATACTTAAACCTAAAAGTTTGGTAACTTTTAAATCTTTATTTCGTTCATCTACTAATTGAATGAAATCACCTATTTTTCTATAATTCGATTTCATAACCTAATTCTTTAAACACGTTTAATAATTCGGCTTTAGATTGTGCTTCGTCTTTTAAAAGCTGAGAAAACTCAATTTGTAAATCTTTCATCTTCTCATCAAAATTGATGTTCTCGTCCCGGTTGACGAACTCTATATACTTACTTGGCACTAATGAGTAATCTCTTTTACGCACTTCCTCAATCGTTGCAGAATAGCAGAATTCTGGAATATTTTTGTAGGTTCCTGAATCTTGTTGCCAGTTATGAAGTGTTTTTGAAACATCTTCGATGTTTTCAGGACTAAATTGTATGAATTTCTTCTCGAAAGGCACACCAACTTCTCTTAAATCTAAAAACAGTATTTCATCTTCTCTATTTCGATAATTCTTTTCAACATCATTAATTTTAACCTTACGTTCTTTTCTGTTATTATTTAAAATCCAAATAGTTACACTAATATTAGTGGTGTAAAACATGTTTTGTGGCAGAATAACAATAGACTCTACCAACTTATTTTCAATAAGTTTTTTACGTATTTCGTATTCAGTTCCTCCACCAGATAATGCACCATTGGCTAGTATAAAACCTGCAACACCATTGTCTGAGAGTTTAGACACCATATTAAGAATCCAACCATAATTGGCGTTTCCTGTTTGTGGTACATCATAACCTCGCCAACGTGGGTCGTCTAATAATTCGTCTGTTGCTCGCCACGCTTTTTGGTTAAATGGCGGGTTTGCCATGATATAATCTGCCTTTAAATCTGGGTGTTGGTCTTTGCCAAAAGTATCTGCAGGTACATCACCCAAATTTGCAGCAATGCCACGAATGGCCAAATTCATTTTTGCCAATTTATAGGTAGTTGCTGTATATTCTTGTCCGTAAATAGAAATGTCTTTTTTGTTTCCGTTATGGCTGTCTATAAATTTCATAGACTGCACAAACATACCACCAGAACCACAAGCAGGATCGTAAATCTTCCCTTTATACGGCTCTATTAATTCTGCAATCAAGTTTACAATACTTTTTGGTGTGTAAAATTCACCTTTTCCTTTGCCTTCTGCAATCGCAAATTTGCTTAGAAAATATTCATAGACTCTACCCACAATATCTTGTTGCTCGTCTTTTAAAGTATCTATATTATTTATGGTGTCTAATAAAGCTGCCAATTTACTAACGTCCATATTTAAACGGGAAAAATAATTGTCTGGCAACGCACCTTTTAAAGATGGGTTGTTTTTTTCTACCGTATATAAAGCGGTGTCTATTTTAAGCGCAATATCGTCTTGTTTTGCATTGGCAATAATATAGCTCCAACGAGATTCCTCTGTTAAATAAAACACGTTTTTCTGTGTGTAAAATTCAACCATGTCTATGAATCTCTCCTTGCCATCGTCTAACAATTCTTGTCTGCGAACTTGAAATTTATCGCTTGCAAATTTTAAGAAAATTAGTCCTAAAACTACATGTTTGTATTCTGAACTTTCTACAGTTCCTCTTAATTTATTTGCGGAATCCCATAACGTTTCTTCTATGGATTTTTGTTTTTTGGTTGTTGCTTTTTTAGCCATTTGGCAGATAGGATGTTAAGTTTGGATTGCAGTTTTTTTTTGATTTTTAAAAATAGTGAAAAGAACTGGAATAGAATTATGGAAATCCATAATTATAAATTTTTATATAAAAGTATAGAGGTCAGTAGCTAGTTACTTATTAAAAATAATAATTAACTAACGATGTCTGGTTGAGCGCAGTCGAAACCTATATAAAGCAAACCAATAGTTCTCGATAGCTTTGCTAGCTACTTTCAATGAAAATACATTTTCATTTCAGTAATGCTACCATTGACGTGTTTATTTAATTTATTGATTATTAAATACTTAATAGTTCTCGATTTGCTTCGCAAGCTACCTTCAATCAAAATACATTTTGATTTTGGCAATGCTCGAACAGACATATTTTATAGACTAATTCATGTCATTCCAATCGCTTGATAAAATTTTTTTCTCGGGTCTCGAACGGACAATAACGAATGACTCAGGAATCTGATAAACAGCATTTTAAAATTTTCACTTAGTATGTATTTAACTACTGACCTCTATAAAAGTATATATCCCTATTTGTAGGTATATATTTTGAAAAAAAAATAAAGAACTTGCAGTTCAATTAAACTTACAGATTATGAAAAATATTTTTTTAGTGTTTATAGGAGTAATCGGATTTGCTTGTTATGGGCAAGAAACCTATTATAAGAATTATAAAATAACGAATTTCATTGATTTTCTAAAAGATAAAAAACATACCTATGATTATAATTCGTTAAATGAAAAAGAAAATGCAAAAGTCAAATTTTTATCTAGAGAAAAATGTATTAATTATTTTCAGTTGTCGGCATCCAATAAAAAAATTATTGATGAACAAATTAAACTTATAGAAAACGGCGTATTCAAAGACGTTAAACTAAAAGATTGTTCGAGTAATATTTTATTAGTAAATGAAAATAACTTTAATAATCCTTTATTATATAGAAGAATTGGAGTTTTATCAGTAATAAGAGCAAAAACGTTTGGCAACGCAAAAGATAATAAGATTGAGTATAAAGCAGGTTTAATTATGGAAAAAGGTAGACTATATGTAAATCTATGGCCTTTTAAAGAAGGAGCAGTTGGAAATGATGATTTGCAATCAGATAATGGTATCATAAAATCAACTAAAAGGGATAAAAATGATGTTGAGGTTGAAGTTGAAATTAAAGAGGATAAGAATCTAAATGATCAAATGGAAACAAGAGAAGCATTGTTTTATGAAATTCCTGATGATCATACCGCAATTTTTAAATTTACAGAATGGAATATTAACGCCATTACTATTCCATTAAAATACAGGTTTCAAACGAATAGAAGTGCTTTAGATAAAAGTAATGAAATGGATATCAAACAAATAATTATTAAAAGTGAAGAGTTTAGTACTTCTGTTAATTTAGCACTATTTAGTGGACGCAGTTGGGGAAAAACTAAATTTACACATCGTAAAAAAGTTGGAAACAGAATTAAAACAATAAAAAATACAATAGGTGCTTTTTTGGGCTCAACTGCTGTTGAATTATCTGCAGCTAATACAAATGTTACATTAACCCAACCTCAAGGAGACGCTGAAGGCACCATAGGAACTATAAGTTTTGGACTTGGCTATGTTAAAAGTTGGAATAAGATAAGTGTTGGAATTTTTACGGGAATTGATAAAGGTGTTGGAAGAGTTTCTAACTCTTGGGTATATGATGGGAAGCCTTGGTTAGGAATAGGGGTTGGTTACGATTTATTTAAAATGTAGTCACTTTTTTGGAATGTTTAATCAATGTTACTAGGTCAAGACTAATTCTTCAGATTAACTCCAATAACCTTTTTTAGATGTAATTCATGAGCTTATTTTAAAAATTTTCATAAAATATAGGATTGAAATCTCATTTGCATGATAACTAAAACGTACACTTTTATGAACACAAAAATAATAGAGTAGCCATACCTACTATAAACACTAACAAAACAAAAGAAAAGTCCAATCCTTCAAAACTCACTTCAAGCTGCACTCACCAATGTCGCCTATTTAGTTCCTTATCCAATGCATTTGGCCCTACATTAAGATATTTTACAAACAAATGTAAGTCCCAGCGGGACGATGCATGTAAAGGAGGGAAGCATCCCATCCGATAAAAATCATGAGAAACAGGTTTGGGGATCGTCATATCGCCCTTTCAGGAGCACAGAACAAACACCATCCCGACAGCTGGAATTTGCAATCCAAGTCCCAATTTCTAGAATAAGATACACCATGGTTGATGACAGCTCAACTTTCCCCTTCGGGGAAATGTCCGTAGGACAAAGGGGGTTACTTAAAACCCCTTCAACACCTTAATCCCATGCACAGGTTGCTTTATGTCCGTAGGATCAGTAATCCCACTAGGGATTTCAAACTCATAGACAAATTGCCAATTGTTTTTGGTGGTATAACTGCCTAGAATTTGAAACCGACTTTGGGTGTCAACCCCTAAGCCCAGTCCGAATTTAGAACGAATCCGAGTCAAGGTTTCCGTTTGGGTGGTGGCGATTCGGAGGGTATCTACCCGTAACAGGTATTTGGGAAAGAGCGGTTTGTAATTGAATTCAGAAGAGAGCAAATCTCCATTAAACTTGTTATAGATGGTAAAGCGTCCGTCTAGCAAGCTATCTTTCACTTGGACTTCAAATTGTTTGACGGAATCTATCGGTACGCTTTCTTTGGGAAGGATTGTATTTTTTTGATTTGGAGCTGTACGTGTAATGTACACAATTTTAGGCTCGGGGTTTAGCGTAATACCTTTGGTGCTGACATAGTGGTTAAAGACCGCTAACGTATCAATAGCACCTTGTTTATATTCCGTTTTGGTAATGGTTTGAGTTTCTTTGGTGGTATAGCCCCCGAGTCCTGTAATGATGGCATTTCTAATCCAGTCTTTGAATAGGAAAAGGAGTAGGAGGAGGGCGATTGCCAAGGCTATTTGGGTTGTTTTTTTCATGCTTCAAAAGATTCAAGGTTCTTCAAAAGGTTCAATATTCTTAATTCAAAATTCAAGGTTAGACGGAGTGTAGTTAAAAGGTTTCAGGTTTCAAGTTTCTAGGTTTCAAGGTTAACAATATTTATGGTTTTAAGATATCTTCTATTTTCTGTTGTCTATTTTCTAACTTCTAATATCTAATATCTAATATCTAATTTCCAACGGCTAACTTCCTACCTCTTCATACTTCAAAAGATTCAAGGTTAGACACGGATGAGGTTCAAAAGGTTTCAAGTTTCTAGGTTTCAAGGTTAACAATATTTATGGTTTTAAGATATCTTCTATTTTCTGTTGTCTATTTTCTAACTTCTAATATCTAATATCTAATATCTAATTTCCAACGGCTAACTTCCTACCTCTTCATACTTCAAAAGATTCAAGGTTAGACACGGATGAGGTTCAAAAGGTTTCAAGTTTCTAGGTTTCAAGGTTAGACGGGGTGTAGTTAAAAGGTTTCAGGTTTCAAGTTTAACAATATTTATGGTTTTAAGATATCTTCTATCTTCTATCTTCTATTTTCTGTTTGTCTATTTGTACTTCCCTGATTAGAGTTGACCGTTTTTAGTTATTTATTTCATTATTAAAAATAGTAATAATTGGTTTATTAT
>NZ_CANMVP010000031.1 GCF_947501385.1 uncultured Polaribacter sp. | reverse complement strand
TTAAGATACAAAAAACTTGAAAAATGACATTGGGATTATTACGAAAAATATCAAGAAGTTATTAGACAGTCTGACGTTTTGGCATAAGATTTGTTGCGTTTTATTTAGCTAAAAGTAAGCAAAATATTAGACAACTTTGTGCCTGCATATTTTTCCGAAGGAAAAATTTAGCAGCAATAAAGTTTATACAGTGTTGTAATTAGTAGATTTTTGATTTTATCTCTTTGTAAATTTTTTCTGTTAAATTCCTGTTTTTAATTTTCAAAATATCTTTCCTAATACCATTTTCATTCCTAAAGTGAATAATTAATTCAGGCATATCATATTCAACTTCAGTTGGATGTGCACCAGAGTCAAGAATTGTCCAAATGAAATCTCCAATTAAATTGCTTTTTGTTCTTTCTCTATTAATTCTTTTAGGCTTAAATTCAATTTTATTTATATTTTTTAGAGGAATTTCAGTTTCCTCTATATCCCCACTATAACTTTGATTTTCATAGAATAGACTTTCATTCAGAATTCCGATTGTATTCATTCCATCTAATTCATACTCAAGAAAGTCAATATTATTATTTTCCTTATTCATTTTAATTTTTCAGCTTGTTTAGTTTATTTTATCATTCAAACGTTTTGCTGATATTCCTACGTTTTGAAAATTCAAATTTTAATAAATTCAACAACTTAAAACTCTAAATTTAATGAGTTTGAGTGGATTCCACTATTAATTACAACTCGTTATATGTGGAACTTTTATCACTTTATACAGCTAATATAGCTGGCTATACACAAATTTTGTTGATGTATTACTATTACTATGCTAGCTTTTATTGTAAAAGAATAAAAAATCTTACCACCTGCAATATAGATAGATTTATTGTAAACGCTTCTGTAAGTATCGTAGCAATAGAAGTGCCTAAACTTAACAAATGGACACAAAAGCGAAAAGATAACACCCAAAACCTCGATTTCCCCCTTATCTAAAAACTTCTTGGATTAGTCAACAAGATGTATAGCGTTGGTTTATCTGTAAGGCATATATTTAGTTATTATGTGCAGGGATTATATTTTTAATAAATTCCATAATAGTTTCAGTTCTCAATCTTTTCTCTTTGGATGTGTACTGGTTTATATGATGAGAAAAAAGGACTAATGTATTTTCCAAATTAGTTTCCTCAATTTCATTTGTTACTCTTTTATTCGTTTTAATTAATTTCTTAATTTTATATAATTCTCCACAATAGAGGTTTTCAATAAATTCAAATTCGTATCCCATCCAGAAGGTTCCTTTATTTGAATATTTTCCCCAATAAGCTTGAGATTCTTTGTTTTTTACGATTATTACTTTCGGTTTTATTATTCTTTCAATAACACGTTGGCTTAAACTTATTTGTTTAGCAATAAATTCAATTCCAACTTTAGTTTTAAGAAATTCATTTTTTAAAGTTGATTGTATTCTTTCTCTATAATATAATATGTCCAAATATGCACTATTTTTTCTTAAATCTATATTTTCATTTAAGAGCATCTTTTTTATGGGATCCCAATAATTGTCATATTTTTCATTAAAAAGTGTCTTTTGAAAATCAAAGCCAAAACCCTTTTTCGGGTCTCCTTCACGAAAAGAAGGATTAATTCCAGTTATTAGAATATCTTTTTGTTTTTCGTTTTCCGCAAATACAAACCCTCTTTCTTTTACAAATTCAGGTAGTTCATTTGAATTATCATTATTCCAGATTTTTTCTAATTCCGATTTAATATTCATTAGCCTCAAATTTGTATTTGGTTGGGTTACTTGCACACAACGTGATTCAAGTAGACAGCTTCTCGGCACATTATGATTAGTTACATAATTTAAGCACCTAATTTAGCAAATAATTACTGAATAGAAAATCCGCTAGGATTTTCGTAAGTAAGCGAGAACTAGCAATTAATTATACACGTTGGAAAATTTTTTATGGTAATGCACTAAAAGTGAACATCACATTTTGGTCATATGCATTACTTTCGCGATGCCATTCATTTTTAGAAGTCAGAATACAATTTACAATAGATCTAATTCCTATTAATTCATTTGATATAGTAATATTCACCTTTTTACCATTATTTAAAACTTCAACACCATTTATGTTTTTCCATTTTAGAGTAAATTCTGAATCTTCAAATGAAGGGTCTGTTGTAATTTCAATACTGAATTTTTCTCCTAAACTAAATTTTTTCATGCTGTTGTCACTCACTCCTAAAATAGTGATATGTTGAACTACAGTTTCTTTTGATAAGATATATTCATTGCCAAGTGAATCGATAGCTTTAATTATAGTTGGTACGTTAAAGGTTTTGTTTTTATTTGTCATTTTGAAGTATTCTTTCACACATTCTATAAAATCATTGCAATAACAAACACATTGTTCAGATTCTCTAATTGATAAGTTATTGGAATGAGATAATTTATTTCTTATTGGAATTAATCTTGATAAAAATGTTCTAACCTCTTCTTTCCCATTTGGATACATAGATATTAAAAAAGGAGAAAAATATTTTTTATACAATTCAGGTTTACATAAAATATATATGATATCATCAAGCAAAAGAGCATCTACTGGTTTTTTGTAACGTAAAGAATCTTTAGATCTTCTTTTTTCAACATTTTCAATCAGTTCTTTTTTAAATAGATTTACTCCATTATTACTATGATAGAAATAGTTAGAACCAATGTTATCAGTCAATATTTCATGAATTACTAAACGAGCCCATTTTTCAAATGATTCTAAATAAGTTTTACAAATTGATCTTAATTCATTTTCACTAAAATTATAATACATAATATTGCTAAAATTTTTTCCAACTCCTTATATACAAAGCTTTTAACCTCTTACAAAGCCATCACGATCGGATATACGAGAGTTTTGTTGATGTATTAATTACCACGCTATCTTTGTATTGAAAAAAGATAAAAATTCTTATCACCTGCAATATAAATAGATTTATTGTAAACTCTTCTGTAAGTATCATAGCAATAGAAGTGCCTAAACTTAACAAATGCACACAAAATAGAAAAGAGTATACGCAGTACTTCTTCTGATCAGTAACACCCAAAACCTCGATTCCCCCCTTATCTAAAAACTTCCCGGATCAGTCAACAGAATATATAGCGTTGGCCTATCGGCACGCCATATACTTAGTTATTATTACCTGTAGTTTTTTTTAACTCACTTATAATTTCTGTACTCACCCAGTATATGTCCTGATTACTTGTGTAAAAGAGATATTTCCCATCTTTAGAAACGAATGGGCAGTATTCATAATGTTCGGTATTGATTTTTTTACCCATATTAACTGCTTTTGACCAAGTTCCATTAGAATCTTTGAAACTTATGTATAAATCACCGCGTCCAAATCCGTTATTGCGGGTTGAACAAAATATAATATAGGATTCGTCTGGTGATACAAAAACATCTGCTTCATAGTTTTCAGTATTTACTGCTTGACTCAGTAACACAGGTTTTTGAAATTCACCTTTCGAGAATTTAGAATAGTAAATATCGTGGTCTGTTCTTGCGGTATCTTTTCGTTGATGACCATTAGAAGCAAAGTACATGGTGCCATCATCTGTAAAAGAAACATAATATTCATCCCCACTTGTATTAATATTCGAACCTGCATTTATCGGTTCTGACCACCCGTCATCAAGCCTATTAACATACCATATGTCAACATCTTTAATTTCTCCTTTTCCATCTAAAGCTCTTTTGGATATGAAATACAATCTATTTTCATCGTTTGAAAGAAATGGGTCATTGTAGCTATATCTTTCGTGCGAAATAATGGTTTTTGGCTTAGTCCATCTACCTTCTTGTATCTTGGAATATCGAATTTCGTTTCTTTTTCCTACATCAACACCAAAATAAAACTCAGTTCCATTTTTGTTAAATACCGAACCGAACTCTTGCTCCTCGGTAGAAATGAAGTTAGGTGCAAATATTTTGGGATTTGTTTCAGGTTTTTCCAACCCCATATATTTTCCTTTCAGATTGAATTTACGAACAAGACTTTCATCTGCGCCACTAGAAATTAGAAATTCAGAAATATCTTTTGTACCTATTCTTTGTGAAATTTCCAAGGCTGTACTACCTCTTTGATTTTTAATGTTTATGTCAATTCCGTTTGTGATTAATTTTTCTGTAAGAGTCTTATTTCTGCTTAGTACTGATAGTTCAAGAAGTGATGCTCCATAGATAGACTGCCAATCAACATCTGTTTGTAATTTAATTAGATAATCAAAGTATTCTAAATTGTTGAATTGAACAGCAACGTGCAATGGTGTTTTTTCTTGATTATCGACTTCATTAATTTTTATCCCTTTTTGTATTAGAAAATCAAATATTTCTTTCTTTTTGCAGGCAACTGCCCAATGCAATAGAGATCTACCACGATTATCTTGTACATCAATTTCAGTATTTTTGAGCAAACTATCCAATCTCATCAAATTTCCTTGACAAACTGTCCTGTGAATATTTTGAGATGATATACTAGGATGAAAGATTATACAAAATATAATTATTAATAATATTCTCATTTTTTCAAAATTGCAGGTAACTCGTTATATGCGGAACTTTTATCCTCTTATACTGCCATTATGATTGGATATACAGAAGTTTTGTTAAATTATTACCACGCTAGCTTTTATTGTAAAAGAATAAAAAATCTTACCACCTGCAATATAGATAGATTTATTGTAAACGCTTCTGTAAGCATCGTAGCAATAGAAGAGTTTAAACTTAACAAATGGACACAAAAGCAAAAAGAGTATACACAGTACTTCTTCTTAAAGTAACACCCAAACCCTCGATTCCCCCTTATCTAAAAACTTCCCGGATCAGTCAACAGAATATATAGCGTTGGCCTATCGGCACGCCATATATTTAGTTATTGCCAGTAGTTTTTATTCAATTAGTTTAGTTAAATCCACACTCGTAATTTCTTCAAATATTTGAGCTGCTAATTCTGTGTCAATTTTTCCCATTCCAAAGCTTACAATTTTTCCAATAAGCATCATTTTCAAATCTTTTTTACTGATTTTTTTGCTTTTCCCTTTTAATTGCTCAATTTCCTCAAATATTATTTCTTGTCCAAAACCAAGTTTCTCAAGCTTTTCCAAAACAGAGTTAATTCGGTCGTGAAGTTCTGTAAGTTCTTTTAGAGAATAGTCAACATCGTCATCTGCTAATTCACTTTCTGGAACTTGGTAGTTGTCAAATATATTTTGTTGACGTTGAATTTCAGAGTTTAGATTCCGAATATTGCTCAATTCTGAACGATTAATTCTCTCTTTTTCCTTTAAAAAACTCAATTCCTGACTTTGTCTCTTTTTGGTTTCATTATCAACAGCTTTTGTCAAATAATCTTGATTTCGAGACAATTCTTTTCGTTTATCAGCTAGCTTTTTTTCAAAGTCAGCAACTTTAGCACTTACACGTATTAACTCTTTTGACTTACTGTCTATTTGTCTTTGATAGCTCTTAACTGTGGAAAGGTTTTTTGATGAAAAAGCTCTTTTAGATAAATCATTGATTTTAGAATTCAAATCAACTTCTTTTTTTCTTTCAACAACCTGCTTTTTCATTAAATCCGCAATTTGAGAATTTAGTTGGCTGACTTTATTTCTATAGCTACTTACTGACATTATTGGTTGGTTTTCAAATTACTGGCAACTTGTTTATATACTTAACTTTTATCACTTTATACAGCTAATATGGCCGGCTATACAGAAGTTTTATTAGCTAATAGCTACGCAAACTTTTACTATAAAAGGATAAAAATTCTTATTACCTGCAATATAGATAGATTTATTGTAAACTCTTCTGTAAGTATCTTAGCAATAGAAGTGCCTAGGCTTAACAAATGGACACAAAAGCGAAAAGATAACACCCAAAACCTCGATTTCCCCCTTATCTAAAAACTTCCCGGATCAGTCAACAGAATATATAGCGTTGGCCTATCGGCACGCCATATACTTAGTTATTGGGTATAGTGCTTTTTTAATTATATGTATATTTCTTTCCATCAATTGGTGGAATTGATTTTTTTGATAAAGTCAGTAAGCTATTTTTACTAAATTCAATCCATTTCTCTTTTTTATACTCACATTTAAATGAACTTGTAAATATTCCATTTCTCTGTTCAATCCGAATCGGATATTTCAAAAGAACATCTAATGTGTTTATAATTTCAGTCTGAGAATCTTTAATCCACTTTTCGTCGACATCATCCGAAGACGGTTTAAACATTATTTCATTATACCAAAAATAACTATCTGGATGCAAATTAGGAATTGCAAGGACCTGAGATATAGTCCATAAAGACTCTACCCAAATTTTAAATTTAAAAGATTTACAATATGGAGATTCAAACTCTAACTCTAACTCATTCAAAGTTGGTATTACATTAAAATCAATTTTTTTAAATCGATTCTGGAGAGTCTTTATAAAATCTTCATTTTTAACCTTCATCTTTTTGAGGGATTATACCCAACTCGTTATATGTGGAACTTTTATCCTCTTAAACAGCCATTACCATTGGATATACGGAAGCTCTGTTGGTTTATTACTACAATAGAATTTATTTTAGAATGATAAAATTCTTACAAAATGCAATATAGATAGATTTATTGTAAACGCTTCTGTAAATATCGTAGCAATAGAAATATCTTAACAAATGAACACAAAATCGAAAAGAGTATACGCAGTACTTCTTCTGATCAGTAACACCCAAAACCTCGATTTCCCCCTTATCTAAAAACTTCCAGAATCAGTCAACAAAATAGATAGCGTTGGCCTATCGGCACACCATATACTTAGTTATTACCTGTAGTGCTTTCATTTTTCCACAATTTTATTCAATTTTGGTTGTAAAACCCAAATTCCGACTATCATATACAAAATCAAGAAAAATTCCTTTGCATAATTACTAAAAGTCAATTCTTTATTTTCCTCTTTTTGTTTTAAAGATTTAGAAGATATTAATACGACTTTTACTATTGAAATAATAGCGATTATTCCGGCAGGAACTGAAATCAGTTTATTCATTTCTCCATAATTTCCAATTTCCATATTGTGGAAGTTAATAACAAATGGAATCATTGATATTATATAAATTACTGACCAAATATTCAGCATTTTTAATATTTCAGCATTTTTTTCATTCAACACTTTTCCGATTGAATACATCCAACCAAAAATTAGTCCGAAATAGATTATAAAAGAAATAATCCAAATATCAGATTTCATAAAAATTTGCATCTGAATACTTCCTAAAATCCAGATTAAAAACATTTTCCAATGTTTCAATTTCAAAAATATTTTCATTAATTGACGATGTTTTTTTGCATTACAGGTAACTTATTTATATACGTAACTTTTATCATTTTATACAGCTAATATCGCTGGCTATAAAAAAGTTTCGTTGGCTTATAGCTATACTAGCTTTTACTGTAAAATGATAAAAACTCTTATCTCCTGCAATATAAATAGATTTATTGTAAACGCTTCTTTAAGTATCGCAGCGATAGAAGTGCTTAAACTTAACAAATGGACACAAAATAGAAAAGAGTATACGCAGTACTTCTTCCCATAAGTATTACCCAAAACCTCGATCTTCCCCTTATCTAAAAACTTCCCGGAGCAGTCAACAAGATATATAGCGTTGGCTTATCGGCACGCCATATACTTAGTTATTAGCTGCTTTACTTTTTTCTATGATAGTATTCTTCAGAGTATTCAGAAGACAATGAATTAATATCTAAATTATGAGCCAATAAAAAGTCATTTATTTTGTCATCAGTCAAATCATTGATTTCATAATTTTTGAATTCCCTGAAAAAACCTTGAAAATTTAGTCTCAATTTTTTTAGCCTATTTTTTCTCATAATTTCAACTGAATGAGTGAAATTAGCATGATAGGGTAAATTCTTGGTAGGTATGATTAATATCCTTTTAACTTTTTTATCTTGGTATGATTCTTCAAACCAACCACAATGGGAATTCATTTGACTGGCTTCATGTTTATTTATTTCAGAACGAGTATCTAAAACTTCACTCTTACATTCAAACATAATATAGTTGTCATTAATACACCATAAATTATCTGGACCCTTTTTGAATTCTTTATCAGGTCTTTGGCTTAATAATCCTAATGCAAGACCAAGTTCTTGAAGAGATGATTCAAATTTTTCTGAAGGCATACCAAAAACTAATTCATCTGTTATATTGTTTACAGAAAGCATTAATTCCTCATATTTTGAATGCTTGTTAACCCATTCTTTTATTCTTGAAATACGATTTTGATTGATAAAACTAAGTTTCTTATAAACGATACCTCCTTTAGGATGTAAAAGTTGATAATTTTTTTTGAAAGCACTTTTTTGAGCTGTTGTCGACTCAATTTTACTTAGAGAGTATAAATACCTTGCTAAAGATTGTAAATACCAACCTTTTTCTGATTCATCCGAACAGTTGTTGTCGATTACTTTTTGAATTATTTGGCTTGCTTTTTCTGAATCTCCATTATAATGATAATTTTCAGCCTCATGCTCTAGTTTAAATAATTCTAATAGATGATTTTCTTTAGCTTCTGGAATTATTTCATCCATTTGTTCTTTATAGTATTCTTTCCAGCCTTCATCTCTAGTTAATGATTGTTTTAACAATGATGTAATAACTTTATATGGTTTATCTTCTTTTTCTAAATCTTCTTTGGCTGCTTCAGCAATTTCTAATCCAATTGCTATTTGTTGTCTTGTTTGAGACGAAAAGTATTTATTAGTAGCAGTGCTTTTTATAAATTTAACTAAGTCTCCTCCAATCAATACAACGGTACTATAGTCTTTTTCTCCTCTAACACTTCTTCCCAATCCTTGCTCAATTTTTTGAGCGATTTTTGTATTTATTACATCACTTGATTTTCTACAATTTTCTTCATATCTATCAGACAAAGACATAAAAAATGGTTTAGAATCAATGATTAATAATCTACAACTGTTATCAGGTAAATCAATTCCATCATATCTATTTACTATAACCACAGTATGTTCATGTTCACCTGATTTTAAGTGTTGTACAACTTCAAAAATATTACTACTATCACTTATTATTGAGCCAGCTTCTTCGTATTCTTTAGATAGCCTAAAACTAGGAACAAGAGAAACAAAACCAACTTTCTTCTTAGATGGAACAGCTAGCTTTTCGATAATAGCATCCCTATGCAGTGATTCATCTATTAATGAAGGAAGTAATAACATTTTTTCACCTGACCATTTTTGATTAGGGTCAATTAAAGGGTTTTTAATTGAATTAATATCAAAACCCAATCCCTTGATGAAAAATGAATCATCTTGAGTAGTTGCTGACATCAAGATTCTTTGTTTGGCATTATTAAAAGTTCCAAAATGATGCATTGGAATGTAATATGGTGTTAATTCTATATGATTTCCAGAAACAATGGCTCTATAATTATTAAGATTATTTTTCATTAATGGCCAAGCGAATTGTATGGATGTATTATCCTCATCACTAGAAAGAAGATTTAAAACTTCAGACTTTTTTTCTACCCAACTCCAATATGGTATTGGTAATATTGATTCATATTTTGCATTTTTTATATCTAAGAAACTTCCTTCACCTTGCTCTGATAAATCTTCGGAAAATAAATTGATAAATTCAGAATATAAGTTTTCCTCTTTTTTAATAGTAATTGTGAATGTAGATTTTAAAGAATCTATGCAAGCATGTGAATCGTCTAGAATTACATGGTCAACATTTATTGATTTGTTGTCTAGACCAAATATTGTTTTTCCATTAAAAACTTTCTGAACATGGGTAATCAATATTTTTTCTCCGTTCAAGAATGATTCTGGAATATCTCGTGACGAATCAAAAGTGCAATAAGGAATTCCGAATTTTTTAGCTTCTAAAATAGTTTGTTTAACAAGATAAATATTTGGACAGATATACAAACATGGTGAATTATTAGAGTTTAGGCGAGAATGAAGCATTAACAAACCTATTAATGTTTTTCCTTGTCCAGTATGTAATTTAATAATTAAGTTATTATCATTTTGCCTGTTTGCATACCATTCTTTTAATATGAATTCTTGAGCAGGTCTTAATGGTCCGGTTTCACTTTTTCTATCTAAAGAGTCGTAAATTTCAAGAGGATTTATCTTTTTTAAGATTACTTTTTTTCCTAATTTTTTTTTAAAATCTACCATTCTTTAATTTCTTTCAATTTTTTGTTTGTATTGTAGCTAACTCGTTATATGCGGAACTTTTATCCTCTTATACAGCCATTACGATTGGATATATATAAGTTTTGTTAATGTATTACTACGCTAGCTTTTATTGTAAAAGGATAAAAATTCTTATCCCCTGCAATATAGATAGATTTATTGTAAACGCTTCTGTAAATATCGTAGCAATAGAGGTGCCTAAATCTTAACAAATGGACACAAAAGCGAAAAGAGTGCACGCAGTACTTCTTCTCAAAGTAACACCCAAAACCTCGATTTCCCCCTTATCTAAAAACTCCCCGGATCAGTCAACAGAATATATAGCGTTGGCCTATCGGCACGCCATATACTTAGTTATTACCTGCTGGCTTTATTTTTTTTCTGGTAATTTCAAAATCGATTCTCCGCCTGTATCTAAAAACTCAATTTTTCTTGCACTTTCTTGAATGGATTTTATCAATTCTGAATTTTGTTCGTATTCAGGTGTTGTGGCTTCTTCCTCTTCAGGTTCGGGAAGTGGTTCAACTCTTATCTCTACGTTAAATCCTTTGTCAATTCTATTTGCAAGTTTGTTCAAAGAAATGGTTAATCCATTTTGCAACTCGTTTTTACGTCCATTGTCTCCATCATAATGTTCGTCCATTACCTCTTTTACTATTGCTTTAATTTCGTCTTTCATCATTCCGTTGGCGTGAGTATCAATAGATTTTGTTTTAGATGCCGGAATACCTTGTTCTTTTAATTGATTTCTTAAAAGTTTAATTTCTAAAATTCCTTTATAAATATTCAAAATTCTTTCTGTTGCATTTGAGAGAACATCTGCAACTTGTAAGGCTATAATTACATAAAGTAAAAAGTCGCTTGAAGAGATTGTTTTTACTTCGTATTCTTGTTTTTCTCCTGTTACAGCTTCTGAAATATTGTTCAGTATGAAATTCAATTCAGAAATTTCATCTTTAAGCTCTGAAAGTTTGTTGTCAACATATTCTCTCGGAATAGTATATCCAAGTTCACATTGTCCAGCTTCTAAATCTTCTTCTTCTATTCCAAGAGCCTTCAATCCAGTTAAAGTGTTTTTAATTGCAGTTTGGAAGGTTTGCAGATTATCAAAGATTTTCTTTATCTCTTCTAATGCATTTGCTGGTGTAATAGAATTTGAAGCAAGAATAGTCTCTATTCGATTTTTTAAAGGTATTCCAAGTTCAATTTCTCCACTTATTTCTGAAATAATTTCTTTCCAACTTGGTGAGTAATCATTGAATTTAGAATTTTCTAATGCTTTATAAAGATTATTTAAACTATTAACCAAATTGGTTTGATGAGTTGGCTGATTTGGTTGATTTACTTGATTTTGCAAATGGTCTCTAATTTGCTGAACAAGTGTAATAATTTTGTCCGTTTTTAAATCTAGGTCAAGGTCTATTAGAATTCTGTGTAATCTTTCTACATTCATTTTTTATTGGTTATTGTGTGTTCAGCTTGCAGGTAACTCGTTATATGCGGAACTTTTACCCTATTATACAGCCATCACAATCGACTATACAAAAGTTTTGTTGATGTATTACCACGCCAGCTTTTACTGTAAAAAGATAAAAATTCCTACCACCTGCAATAGAGATAGATTTATTGTAAACCCTTCTGTAATTGTTGTACCAATATAAGTGCCTAAACTTAACAAATGCACACAAAATCGAAAAGATAACACGCAGTACTTCTTCTCAAAGTAACACCCAAAACCTCGATTTCCCCCTTATCTAAAAACTTCCAGGAGCAGTCAACAGAATAGATAGCGTTGGCCTATCGGCACGCCATATACTTAGTTATTGTAAGCAGTTTTTATTTTAGAGTACTTTCATCAATCCAAGTTATACCAAACCTTTCACAAATTGCATTAAACATTTCTTTATCTAATGGTTTTGTTTTTCTTAAGGTTGAACTACCTATTTTCGCAATTCCTTTTCCAGAAAAAACAATTGGGTTTGAATATTTATGTTGCTCTAAATAATAAACGCATTTCGCATAAAAAAATAATACATCTTGTATTTTATAATCTTTACTAATGATTGAATTGTAATCTTCAATAATTCCAGAAGCTTCTTTTTTCATTAATTGTCCATCTGTAACAAATACAATATATAAGACTTTACCCAGACAAATATAAATTGAGCTGGATTGTAATATGTGTATGAAATTAAAAGATTGTTCCTCCTCAAATTCAAATTTGAAAACTGAACCAAAAGGGTCAGGATAGCAAGAGAATTCTCCAGTTATACAATGCAGATAATGCCTACTTTGTTCCAATGCATCATTTAATTCATAAATGTCTGATATCTTTTTTCCAGGGTTTTTTCTGTCAGCTTCTAAAAATGTGTCTTTTAGTCTTAATCCAAAATGCAGTTTATTAGCCCATCTCCAAATATCTTTTTCATCTGCTTTGTTGGATTTTATTTTCTGCTCTAATTGCCCATAAGTAACGTTATTACATTTTTTACAAGCAGGAATAATAAGTTGCCTATATTTTACATTCGTTTGATTGGATACTGTAATATCTTGATCCCAAAGATTAAATTTATTTTGAAGCCATTTTGGAAAAAGATGTTCAACTGTATCAGCTGGTTTTCCACAAACAAAGCAGTTTTCTTTTGTTAAATCAAATTCAATAAGTTCAGATTTTATTCCACCCACAGTTTATTATTATAAATTAATGCTAAATCTAATCCAAATCCAATTTAGAAAGACTATTAGAATAGTAGTTATTAAAACCCAAAACAGGTATTTTCCCCATAATGTATAAACATTGTGTTTTCGTTTATAATCTCCTTTTATATAGTGAGATATTAGTTCGAAAATGAATATTGGCCAAACGAATATTCTTAATAGAATCATTAGAGCAATTCTCCATCTTTGTTTTCCAAAACAGAGCATTATAAAAGAACTTGAACTAAATCCACCACAAATTTTCTTATATGAAAAATTAAAAGTGCTTAAGAAAAGAAATCCAATAAATAAGTAACTTTTATACCATTCCAATAATTCAAGGTCAAATAGTTTATCAATTGGAAATGTAATTGGAAAAAGAAAAAAATCTCTTATTTTTTTTACTAATTCCAGTCCAAATTTTATGAAATCAGCCCATTTAACCATAGCTGGAAATATATCGTCTCCAAAGTTTATTAGTCCGATAGCAGTCATTAAGACATTGAAAGGAAATAGAATTTTGTTAAGTGTTTTTTTCAATGTTTTTCGGTTTTCTCAAATTGCTTACAACTCGTTATATGTGGAACTTTTATCCTCTTATACAGCCATTACCATTGGATATACGGAAGTTTTATTAGCTTATAGCTACACTAACTTTTATTGTAAAAGTATAAAAAAACTTACCATCTGCAATATAGATAGATTTATTGTAAACGCTTCTTTAAGTATCGCAGCGATAGAAGTGCTTAAACTTAACAAATGGACACAAAATAGAAAAGAGTATACGCAGTACTTCTTCCCATAAGTATTACCCAAAACCTCGATTTCCCCCTTATCTAAAAACTTCCCGGATCAGTCAACAGAATATATAGCGTTGGCCTATCGGCACGCCATATACTTAGTTATTGCCACCAGTTTTTTTGTCAGAATGGTAAATCATCGAATAAACTTTCGTTTGTATCTTCAAAATAACTTGTTCTTGGTGACCATTTGGGCTTTTCGTTTCTAAATTGAATTCCAATAGTTTTATCTTCTTGGTTTAAAAAGTAATCTTGATTAAAAGAATAAATATCTATAGAATTATCAAGAATGACGTGTAAATGATTTTCATAATTCATAGACCTTGGGTAAACTCTCCATCGAGTAATTGGTCCTGGAATCGTAATAACTTGATTGTCACTTAATATAACAATTAGTGCATTTTCACATTCAACTATATTTCCAAAGTAAGCACTTCCTCCATTTGTGACTTTACCTTTCCAAGCTTGCAGATTAAAGGAAGTTAATTTTTCAAATTTCTCTTCTCCTTTTTCTTTGTCAGCATAGTTGTTATATTTAATTATTTCAAAACCACCATTTCTAGCTTTATATATTTTGTCTGCAATTCCCCAACTCACGAAATGTTGTTTTGATTTTGTATTAAATATTGTTTTATCTGTGAGCTTTGATTCAAAATTTCGTGCAATATCTAATTTACCAATTATTGGTTCTATATTATCCCATTTAAATGTTGCTAAAAATGACCCTTTTACAAGTGATGTATTATAAATGTTCAGATATGAATAATTTGAAAAAGAGGAATGCTCATTACTTATTTGATAAATTGGTTTTTTACTCTCTACTTTCTTTAAGTTTTTTGGTTGGGCTCTTGATGTATTTAATTCAAATAATCCTTCATCTCCACCAGATAAAGCAAGTTGAGGATATTTATTAGCTTTTATCGAAAGTAAATTACAATCCCAAAGTTTAGTTGGTCTTGAACTTACAGGATATTTTTCTGATTTCGCTCGATGAGCAGAACCTGAAAAAAGTCCTTTTTCGTGTATGAAATATAATTGATTACTGTAAATTTCAGTATCAGTAGGTAAAATTCCAGTTGGTGTTTCTTGTTCTCCAATAAGAAATTTCGCTAATTTTTTTTCTGTTATTTCATAAGTTTTACTTTCTACACGTTTGAACTTTTTTAACAATAAACGCTTAAAATCAATATCTTTAAATAACTCAATTAGTGAAGTCTTATAAAGATAATTACCATCTAAAAAACTAAAAGTTAAAGCTATCTTGTCTGTTTCTTTTTTTATTAAGCTTTGAACAATAGCAGACCAATCGTAAACTTTAAGTCCTCCATTAAAATCCCATAGGTATAATCTGCCACGATACATTTGGCAGTCATAATAATCTCCTTTTATACTTATTTTTAAAGGCTGCATATTTGTCCTCTTCTTATTTTATTCATTTTAGCTTTAGTTAAGTATCCTTGGTCTACCCAACTTTTAAGTACAAATGTTGGTGGTCTATCCTGTGACCTTCTTAAATAATCGGCTGGATAACCGTGCCATTTATCATTTTTATTTCCATCAACGAATTTCGCTAATTTAAGTGTTTCATTTTCAAAATTATGACCAATGTACTGTATAATTGAATCTATTACTTTTATTCCCCAACCATAGTTATCTTGAATCCATTCTGAAGTTTTTGATATTTTAAAACATTCAACTTCATCATTAAAGTCTATTGTCCAAACTGTTTTGTTCGGATTTCCAGTTGCTCTATGTTGTGAAGAAATAATATAAGTGGAAGTCAATTCCTCTTTTAATTCAATTTCAATTTCTGTATCTGTTGTATATGGCATTCTTAATGTTTCTTCAAATTGGTGGCAACTCGTTATATGTGGAACTTTTATCCTCTTATACAGCCATTACCATTGGATATACGGAAGCTCTGTTGATTTATTACTACAATAGAATTTATTTTAGAATGATAAAATTCTTACAAAATGCAATATAGATAGATTTATTATAAACTCTTATATCAGTGCCGTATCAATAGAAGTATCTAAAATTTCAAAGTGTTTGGACTAAAACAGAAGTCAGGATCTAAAGAAGTCAGGATCTAAAGAAGTCAGGATCTAAAAAAATTATTCAAACATTTCGTCTTTCCACTCATGTTTGAAATTAAAAAGCTCCGAAGGATGAACTTTAAGTCCACCAGATAGCTCAATAATTGTCCCAAATTGTATATTAATTTTACCCATTTCTACCTTACTAATGTAACTATTATCTAAATCACACTCTTTTGCTAAATCTCTTAAACTTAATTTTCTCTGTAAACGTAATTCTTTAAGACGCTTTCCAAATAGAATTAAAATTTTTTGCTTATATATTTTTTTCATATGCTCAAACGAGTAATGAAGTTGCTATAAATATTTTAAAAAATTGCGGTGTTTTGTTACCGCATTTAAATATTTATTCTATATTTGTATTTCATTACATATATTTGCGATTCTTCGTATAGAAAATATTTGAAGCTTTCGCTTTGATTCTCTCACTAGAAAACTGGTAATTTTTGCACTTGAGATGATAAGTAGATAGGCTCACGTACCCGGGCGTGGGCTCTCTTATCGGTGCATGGTATACCAGTACCTCTAGTGTGATAAGTTGAGTTCCGCGCCTTTTTGTATCCATACATTTTGGCTTTAATGAGGTGTTCGTCTCATTTTCTAAAGCAACTTCAACTAGGTAGAACATGCTAAACAGCTAAGCGAGGTATACTCCAAAACCAGCTATACACCATTTTTAAGGAAAAGAAAACGTCTAAAAACCCATTTGCCTATGGTAAAACCCTTATAAAAAAACCTCCTAACCAACTTTTGCAGGGTCATTAGTAGGCAAATTCCAATCAAACAACTTATTGTTCAACCTAACTCAAAATTATGAAAAATAATGCAATGTGTACAGGTAAGAATCTCTTATGCTGTATTTTTTATGGATTTCTTTCCCTTTTTTTTACAAATACATTCGCAAATACTGCCAATTTGCACCATACAACTGATACGCTTTTTAAAATCCAACAAACGGAGATCAAAGGCGTGATTACAGATACTCATGGAGTGCCCATCGTAGGAGCCAGCATTCAAATTAAAAACACCCACAAAGGCAGTATTTCCGATTTTGAGGGTCGCTATAGTATCCTTGCGAAGTCTACAGATATTCTGGTGTTTTCCGCACTTGGCTATGCAACACAAACCATTCCGGTTCACCAACGTACAACCATACACATGCAACTTCAAGAAAATGTTACGCTATTAGATGAAGTCATCTTAAATGCAGGCTATTATAAAGTAACCGAAAAAGAACGTACAGGAAGTATTGCAAAGGTGACACAAGCTGTGATGGAGCAACAACCGCTTTCCAATCCTTTGGGAGCATTGCAAGGGCGAGTAGCAGGGGTTGAAATTACCCAAACCTCTGGCATTCCAGGAGCAGGTTTTGACATCAAAATTAGAGGTCAAAATAGCATCCGAAGTACAGGAAATGACCCTTTGTATGTTGTAGATGGTGTGCCCTTTTCGTCCACAACTTTAGGCAATGTTCAAGTGTCGGGTACAATCATCCCAGGATTAGGAGTGAGTCCATTAAATAATATTCATCCCTCAGACATTCGTAGTATAGAAATTTTAAAAGATGCCGATGCCACTGCTATTTATGGATCTCGTGGTGCCAATGGCGTGGTACTCATTACTACTAAAAAAGGAAAAGCTGGGGACACAACCTTTCGCTTGAATGTATCGAGTGGATTCGGCAAAGTGACCCATACAATCCCACTTCTAAGTACCTCAGAACATATAGCATTGCGAAAAGAAGCCTATGCAAATGATGGTATTACCACGATACCTTCCAATGCCTACGACATTAATGGTACTTGGGACACCTCTAAAGAAACCGATTGGCAAAAAGAATTGATTGGAAACGTAGCACTTTTCACAAATATCCAAGGAGCTTTGTCTGGTGGAAATGACCAAACCACCTTTTTAGTAAGTGGAAACTACCAAAAACAAACGACTGTTTTTCCCGGAGACTTTCACAACAATACTGCCTCCTTTTTAACAAACTTCAACCATCGTTCAAAAAACGAGAAGTTACAGGTACAGTTATCGCTAAACTATGCTGTAGGAAACAACAACCTTGTAAGCTCAGACTTTATAAGGGAGGTTTATAAACTGACGCCCAACGCCCCTGAGCTTTATACCGATGATGGAACGTTGAATTGGGAAAATGGAACCTGGAATAATCCTTTAAGACAGCGGGAAGGCAAATACTTGTCCCATACCAAAAACTTAATAGGAAACCTTCTTGTTGGTTACAACTTGACGGAGAATCTGAAGTTTTCTACGAGTTTAGGCTATACACAAACCTACCAAAATGAAAAGAAAACAACTCCTTCTACGATATTTAATCCAGCCTATGGCAGAGGAAGTGAGTTTTCATCCATACGCCACAACGATACGCACAGAACCTCATGGATTGCGGAACCTCAATTACAATGGAATCTAAAACTAAAAGACACAGAGCTAAAAGCTTTGGTGGGGATTACCTTTCGAGAAGATCAAAGCAATCAATTGGTGCAATATGCCAGAGGATTTACGAGCAATAGCCTCATTGAAAACATCGCTGCTGCCAATACGGTTACTATTTTAAATAACTCTTTGAGTGATTATAAGTACCATGCTTTGTTTGCAAGAGTCCATATCAACCATAAAAGAAAATATTTAGTAAACCTAACAGGAAGGCGTGATGGTTCAAGCCGTTTTGGCCCTCATAAAAGATTCGCAAATTTTGGTGCTATAGGAGCGGCATGGATTTTTTCTAAAGAAAAATATATAAAAGACCATTTTCCAATACTAAGTTTTGGAAAACTAAGAGGGAGTTATGGAACTACGGGAAATGACCAAATTGGAGATTATGGCTATTTAAATACGTATACGATAAACCCTTCTACCTATCAAAATACCAATGGTTTGGAACCCAGTAGGCTTTTCAATCCTGATTTTAGTTGGGAAGTCAATAAAAAATTTGAAATAGCGCTAGAACTGGGGCTATTCAATGACCGTATATTTATAACTTCAAGTTATTATTCCAATCGATCGTCCAATCAACTCGTGGGTATACCGCTTCCTGGCACTACTGGCTTTAGTTCTTTAAATGCAAATCTGAAGGCTACTGTTGAAAACAAAGGGTGGGAGATCGTACTGAGCACCGTTAATTTTGATACGAATGCTTTAAAATGGACGAGCTCGGTAAATCTTTCAATTCCTAAAAATACCTTACTGGCGTTTCCTGATCTAGAAGGCTCTACCTATGCCAATAGATTGGTCATCGGTGAGCCACTAAATATCCAAAAATTATATCAATTGGAAGGGGTAGATTCACAAACAGGGCTCTATACGTTTAAAGATGTGAATGGGGATGGTATTATTTCTTCTCCAAATGACAATCATGTCGTTAGAAATCTAAATCCAGCATTCTTTGGGGGATTGCAAAATACTATTTCCTATAAAGGATTTGATGTCAATTTTTTGTTTCAATTTAAAAAACAATTAGGAAAAAGCTATGTGGTTACTGGGTTACCAGGAAGCCTAACCAGTCTGCCCACATCCTATCTGAATCGATGGCAAAAGCCAGGGGATGCCACACAAATTCAACGGTTGACCACAGGAGGAAATTCAGCAGCTTTAAATGCCTATGTAAATTATTTAAGCAGTACAGCCTCCATAAGTGACGCTTCCTTTATCCGATTAAAAACGATGGCGCTGTCTTATCAATTAGACAAAAGATGGCTCAAAGGCTTGAATTGCAAAATATACCTACAAGGACAAAATTTGTTCACGATTACTGGATACGATGGACTAGACCCTGAAACACAATCTTCCAGAACGATTCCCCCTCTAAAAATTTTTACACTTGGTACAACACTCACATTTTAAAAACACGATGATGAAATTTTTAAAAAAATGGCACTTTTATACAAAGGTATTTTTCTATATACTACTGCTATCTTCCTGTGAAGCATTTGTAGAGATTGATGCGCCCAATGACCAACTAACAGGAGATGAAATCTATCAAGAGGCTGGGACGGTTACTGCTGCGCTCACCAATATCTATGCACATCTTAGAGATGATGGCATCACCAACGGACGGCTGAATGGCATGAATAACTTGCTAGGTTTGTATGCGGATGAGTTGGATTTGCACAGTACATCTCTTCCACAAATTCAGTCTTTTTATTTGAGCAGTCTAGAAGCCTCCAATACGAATGTTTCCAATCTTTGGAAAAATAGTTACAATCTTATCTACGCCGCAAATGCAATTATTGAAGGACTTGAAAAAACTTCTGAATTAAAAGCACAAGAAAAAAAGCAATTTTTAGGAGAAGCTTATTTTGTTCGAGGCTTTTTACATTTTTATCTGGTCAATCTATTTGGGGATATCCCTTATATAGACACAACAGATTATAAAACGAACAGTAAGGTTTCCCGAATGCCCTTCGAGGAGGTTTATACAAACATCATAGCAGATTTGGTGCAATCCAAATCATTGCTGACTGAAAAGTATACGAGTAGCGAAAAAGTACGCCCTAATAAATGGGCTGCCTCAGCACTTTTGGCACGTGTCTATTTGTATCATAAAGATTGGCAAAAGGCTTTGGAGGAATCTACCGCTATTATAAACAGCGGAAGTTATCAATTAGAGCCAAATATCAATAAAGTTTTTTTAAAAACAAGCCCTGAAACGCTTTGGCAGTTTTCTACTGCTGCAAATGGATACAATACTTATGAAGGCTTTACCTTTATTTTTAACAGTGGGCCTCCAAGAACTGTAGCACTAAGCAACCGTTTAATTCAAAGTTTTAACTTTACAGATGGAAGGCTAGCCAATTGGACAAAAGCCATCTCAAAAGGATCCAACTCTTGGTATCATCCCTATAAATACAAAGAGCAAAAGCCAACTTCGACATCAAAAGAATATTCCATCATGTTTCGTTTGGCAGAACAATTTTTAATTCGTGCAGAGGCCAGAGTAAAACTAGGGGATGTATCTGGAGCTGTTCAAGATCTCAATACCATCAGAATTCGAGCAGGTTTAATAGCGACTACCGCTACCGATCAAGAAGCTGTGTTTAATGCAATATTACAGGAAAGAAGACATGAACTGTTTACAGAATTAGGGCATCGATGGTTTGACCTAAAGAGAACAGGGAAAGCAAGTAGTTATTTGCCATTGATAAAATCCAATTGGAAATCGACCGCTATTTTATTACCCATTCCAACATCGGAACTAATTCTTAACCCGAATTTAAATCCTCAAAACAATGGCTATTAAACTCCATCATACCTTTTTTCCATGTAGGAAAATAGTGCTCCATTTTATAGCTACGTGTAAACTTTTGCTTGCAATTGTTTTGTTAATCGCCTGCACTGAAATGGGGCAGGCTTACAATCATCTTTCAAAACATACAGTTGAAAATATTGAAAGATTCTATGATTCACAGGTTTCTGATGATTTTATAAAAGCGCATTTACAGGAGGAAAATATTTATTTTGAAATCAATAAAAAATTGCTAAACAAAGCCATGCTCTTTGTAAGGCACGGTGCAGGATACAAACAAGTTATATGGACTAAATATGAAAATCAACTTCTTTTACAAATCCCAAGGATAGCATCTTTGGCAGGTACAATCATCCCTGTGAATAATAACCCAAAGATTCTCGCAAATACCATCGGCATATTTCCAATAATCAAAGAGAAAAGCAATTCCAATACTTTTTATATTGAGGTCACGGACTTATTTCTAAAAAATACCGTAGCTTGGCAGCAGGGTTTTAAGGAAACGGTCATTTCAAATCTGACAGGTATACATTCTGTCAATTGTTTAGAAAATGAAATTATAATTCAAACGGATAGAGGTATTTCTAAAAAGAATATAAATCAAATCCTGTCTGTAGATTTTAGTTTTTTTCTACTGCCAACACCGATGAAGCCCCGTTTGTTTGATTATCGGATAGGATATACTGTAGAAGATGAATTCAGTGCGATAAATCGGCATCCTAAAAATGCAAAAGCCAGTATTTCAAGATGGCGTTTGGAAAAAAAAGATCAAAGCAAAAAGATTAGTGCCCCTATTAAACCCATGACTTTTTATCTGGATTCTAGCATTCCAAAAAAGTGGAAACCGTATGTTACCACAGGCATTTTAAAATGGTTGCCCGCTTTTGAGGCAGCAGGCTTTAAAAATGCAATTCAAATAAAAGAAGTGCCTGCCAATGATAAAAATTGGGCTGTAAATAGTGTCAATCATTCTATCGTTCGATGGGTCTCTAAAGAAAATATAAGAGGTGCTGAAAAAGGAGCTGGATCTACCGTTTCAAAAATTGTGGATTTTAGGTCTGGAGAAATTCTAAAATCAGATATCATCATTGGAACATCGTACGAATATCTTTCAGACAATTATTTTGTCAGATGTAGTCCAATGGATAAACGGGCACAACAATACCCTTTTCCAGATGATTTAATGGGCGAATTGATCCAATGTGTGGTCTCACATGAAGCAGGGCATGCTTTTGGAATAAAGGATGCTAACTTTGGGGAATATGCATATCCATTTGCTAAAATGAGAGATATGCATTGGCTTACAAAGATGGGGCATACGCCTAGTATCATGAACTATACAAGGCACAATTATATAGCACAGCCAGAAGATCAGATCCCGCCTTCTTTATTGATTCAAAAAGTGGGTCCCACTGACATCTATAACATCATTTGGGGCTACAAACCATTTTCAAATAGTGATGATCCAATGGAAGAGCTTCCTTATTTAGAAAAAATCATAAGACAACAAGATACGGTGCGCTGGTTTCGATATACCATCAGCAACCGTGAAAAGATAGGCCCCGCATTCAGCAATCAGGTCGCAGATAACAACAATCCCATACAAAGTACCACTTTGGGTTTAAAAAACTTACGGCGTGTCATGGACTTATTACCAAAGGTGACCAAAACTGAAAAGGATCCTCGTTTACTAGAGCGTTTATACAATCAAACACTGGAATTGTGGTTCAATGAAATGAGTCATGTGCTGATGCTTGTAGGCGGCTATACCGTGTATTATAAATCTGCGGATCAAAAAGGAAATACGTACACCAAGATTCCAAAGGCTATTCAAAAAGAAGCGCTGGATTTTTTAGTAAACAATGCTTTTGACAGACCTGATTGGTTGACAAATCCAAAGATTACCGATAGATTTCAATATACCGTATCTTTTGATAAAATTACCTTTTACCAACTAAAACTATTATCTGATTTATTGAATGCGGCAAGACTGAAAAGGCTCGAAAGAATGGCGTATGCTCCAGCATACTCTAAAATTATGGAAACTCTTTTTGCCAGCCTAAGAAAAGGGCTTTGGAAAGAACTAGATAAGGATACTGTTGAAATAGAAGCTTACAGACAAGAATTGCAAAATTTTTATATAGCGACTCTACGAAAGGGAATTACCAAACCAAAAAAATATATGGCGATCAGTCAAAATGATAAATTCTATAAACATACTGATTATACAAGAAGTAGTTTTATGTCGGAATTACGAATGCTAAAAAAGAAGATTACAGAAAACAGCAGTAAGGCGAAAGATGCTACGACGTATGGTCATTTAAAATTATGTTTACGGCAAATGGATAGCGTTTTAAATACTGAAAAATAAGGTTTTTTTAAAAATAAAAAAGAAAGGAGCTTTTTTTGAAAAACTCCTTTCTTCCCAACAATATAGGTTTATTGTTGTTTGTAAACTACTCGTTGACAAGACGTATCAAAAGGACTGTCCTTTCCATACACCTGTACACCTAAGTAAGTACACTCATCTAATGAGACAATTGTACTACACTGGATCGGGTTCTCACAATTCTCTGCATCTATATAACCATCAATGGCTGTAAAAGCATCTCGAGTATTGTGAATACCAGCAAAAGCCGTCACGATAGCAAAGGCAATTGCAAAAAACGGAATAAAAACTTTTTTTCTCATTTTTTCTAAGATTTAAATGAAACAATTTGATCTACTTTTTCCACAGGTTTCGATCTCATTTCCTGAAACTAGCTAGTATAGGGTTGTTTGGATTGATGTTGGGCATTGAACTTTGATCCTTTTTTTGGAAAAAACTAGGTTTTAATTGATAGATGAGTGCCGTATTACCATTGATCGAGATCAGGTAGTTTCCGTTGATCGCAAAGTCTTTTACTTTTTTTTTTTGAGCATCTTGCAGGTAGAAACTGAATTCATAACTGTTTTTATAGAGGTTGTAAACATCAATAATGGATGCCTGCTGCAGCATTGTGGTAGGTTCAAATTTTCCTAAACGATTGGATTGAATATAGAGATACTCTTTATAGACAAAACTTCTCTGATTGACATATATAGGAGGTTTTGCTAACTTTTGTTCATGAGTACGATGATTCATGACCACCTTTAATTGTGCTTTACGAATGGTGTCTATGGTTTTACCATAGGTTTCATTTAAAAAGTTCGTATCTACCATCAGGTATTGATTTCTATAGAGATAGACATAGATTAATTTGTTTAAATATGCGTTATAATGCAATGTCCCTGAAGTACAAAAAACACCATCGATTTGTTTTTTTAAAAGGGTTTTGTTCAGGCTGACATGGAATGTGGTATCTTTTTGAAGTACCCCTAAAATATTTCTTAAAAGCTTACTATCAATAGTTTTAAATGCCAACATAGTAGCATCTATAGGTGTTGATTCTGTAAAATACACTTGATCTTTCATCCAGAGACTTGCTTCCCAAGTTTTGATGTTTCCTCGAAAAACACATGGAACGGTTCCATCCATCACAAAGAAATAAGGTGGGATGATTTTTGTTTTTACGGAACGAAAAGGAAAATCTTTTCGCTCCAACTTAAGTTTTATATGTTGGGTATCCTTTGTTTTTAAGTTTACTTTTAATAAATGTAGTGGGGCGGTACTGCTGCTTAAATAAAAATGTTTTGTATCCCATCCAGAAATATAATACGAATTGTATTTTAATGGAAGTTTAAAAAGTTTGGTCATTGGTCGAGGAATGTATCTTCGCGTAAACCCATTATTGAGATGCACCTGATTTTCAGACAACAGGAACAACACCACAACAAAAGAAATACTCAATAGTCCAATGATGGATAATTTATATATGATTTTTTTATTTTTCATGACTCTACTGATTTGTTGGGGATTTGTTGATGCTCCAAAAAATAAATGGCAATAACAGCCATTGCGACAAAGACACCATTAAACACGATATGTTCTGTCCAACCTAATTGTTCCAAAACACCCCCACAAGAGCAAGGGATGTAATCACTAAAATTTAGCATGATAAGGATATAGGTGGTAAACATGGTCATTAAAGCAAAACTGCTGTAAAAAGCCAATAGCATCCATCTTTGAAAAAGAAATAAGGTGGCAATCACAAGTTCAAGTAAAGGAATTCCCCAAGCGATCCAAGCTGCGTACGCCGTAATTATAGGAGATTGACCTAGCTGAATTTTGAATTGCTGGAAATCAAGAAATTTACTAACAGCTGCATATACAAACAATATAATATATAGCACGCTTGAAACTCTTATGGTATTTTGTACAAGTATTTTGGAACGTATCATACCTTTTTTTTTCATATGATAAAGTTAGTCAGTTCCATTTATATCTGGCGGATAAACCCTTGTACATAAGGGATTTATTTTTAATAAACACGGTATTATAAAATGATTATTCTTCTTTTAGGTGATTTTTTCGTAACAAACTCGGTGCATATCCATATTGCTTTTTAAACGCTTTCGAAAAATGAGGACTGCTTTTAAAACCAACCATATGCGCAATAGATTTTAGTGATAAATTGGTATATTGAATGAGCGTTTTGGATTTACGAAGTCGTTCTCGAACTAAAAAGCGAAATACACTAATGCCATATAGTTCTTTAAATCCATATTTTAATTTAAACTCATTGGTTCCCAATTGCAGCGCGAAATCTTTTAAAGAAGGCAGCTCTTTTTCTAAATGATTCACGATCATATCATGCCCCTTCCTGATTTTTTCTATATCTTTTTCACTTAACCTGATTGTATGTTTTTTGGGTTTATAGATGGCTTTTTTTAAACGTACCTCCTGTTTGCTTATAAATTGGACAATACTTTCTTTAACATCGCTTTCTAATTTATCTTGCGTATTATAATAATGAATAACGGTAACCAAAACGGTCTCTTTATCACTAAAGTCAGTGACATGACAATAGGATGGGACTAATAATTTTTGCTGTGCTTTAAATGTCAATTCTAAAGAAGTATCAGTAAAGTCTTTTTGTTGTATAATTTTCCAAGTCTTTTGCCATCTAGCTTTGGATTCGTCAGTTAATAAATTTTCAAATCTTTTGTTGATAATAGGAGCATTTAAAGTAGCTAGTATGGCAGCGGTTTTTTGATTGATCATTTGGATAATACCATGATGATCCAGAATAAAATTCATTTGAACCATATGCTTAATTTTTCCTTTTGAATTGATGTATCCTTGATGTATCAAGAGTTGTTGCATTTCTTCTGCTAGCATATTGATGATAACAACCAACCCTTCAATAGAATTGTCTTTGCCAGTGCGTTTCAATCTATAAAAAGGATTACCGCTCGCTAACTCCAATAGCATTTCATTAATTTCAGAGATTCTATTTTTTTTATATTTTGCACACATTTTAAATGCTCTAATTTATAATATTGAAGTTCAATACATCTCTTATGCTATAATTTTAAAAAATTTTTCAAACGTAATGCCGTGAATATTTAAACTTTTTAGAAGTAAGACTATAGTTGAATTCCCTTTTTAACTCTTTGACAGTTGAATTACGACTTTTTACGTTTTGTATACCTTTAATTTGTCATTTAAAATAAATGATAAAAAATATAACACAGGTTTAAAAATTACAAAAATTTAATTTTATTTGATAGAGATATTAAATTTTTAAGGTCTATTAATCCTTTAATGACAAGTATTAATCCTTTAGGATTAACAAAAAAATAAAGAGATATCGTATTGTTCTCATCATAAATAAATATTTATGGTTTAATTTTTGTATCAAAATAGAGTAAAAAAAGACCCCAAATCATGTTATTTCATTTTGAAAACGAATATGTTAAGTATTGCCTAAAAAATGGTATCCTTGAAATTGAATACAAAGAAGAGGTTTATATTGATTTAAAAGCGGGAGTTCAAATTGTGAAAGATAGATTAGAATTGCATAAAGGGCAGACTCTACCTGTTTTATGCGATATGCGTGGAATTAGAGAAATTAATAAATCTGCAAGAGATTATCTAGCAATAGAAGGTTCTGTTTTGATAAAAGCAGTCGCATTTATTCATGAATCTTATGTATCCAAAATGATATCTGGATTCTATTTACGAACCAATACTCCTTCAGTACCAACGAAAACCTTTGATAATGTTTCCGACGGTTTGGTTTTTTTAAATAAATTTTTATAGTCAACTTACAATTATCCTTACAAAGGACAAGGGCGTGAGTAAGGAAAAAAAAGTGTCGCTATGTATCGTTTGCTTTTACGCTCTATTTAATAAATATGAACGTTTTGTATTGAGAAGTAATCGAATGGAAATACGATGAGTCCTACCACGATTGAAAGACAGAATTTTACAATAAAAAAGAATAGCCAACTATTAATAGATTATTTAAGAGTTGAAAATTATGATGATATAAAATTAAATTATTCAAATTAAACTTAATGATGAATACAAAGGATGTATTTTTAACTATATTTTCGTTTTTTACAGGAAATTCAAAAGAGGTAGTACCTTCAGATCCTAAAACCAAATACACATCAAAAGTTGTATTCGCGTTACTTTTTAACCCTTTCAACAAAGGACTTTTACCACTATCTAACAGTATTTTTACGGCTTTTCTTGTCAAGATTTTGCCGCAAATAGTTCTAAACAGCCACCAGTGGCATTTATCATCTGTACATTTTACAAATTTTGTAAAAACTCGAACCGATGGCTCGTTACATTTTGGGCAGGGGAGTAGTTGGGGTGGAATTTTTTTTATTTTAGTAGCTAATAGTTCCTTGGTAATTTGTTCAGTATACAATTCAATGCCTTTTATAAAAGTTTTAGTGCTCAAATCTCCTTTTTCTATCTCTTTTAATTTCTTTTCCCACAATCCTGTCATTGCCACATCGGCAATATGTTTGCCTTTTACAATTTTATAGACTTGTAACCCCTTTTTTGTGGGAATCAATGATTTTCTTTGTCGTAGTATATAATCATGTCGGAACAAGTTTTCGATGATGCTTGCCCTTGTAGCAGGAGTTCCTAATCCAACTTCTTTGATGGCCAATCGTTCTGCTTTATCCTCGATGGTTTTACCTATGTTTTCCATTGCGGACAATAATGTAGCTTCTGTGAATAATGGCTTGGTTTGTGTTTGCTTTTCTAACAATGAAATGCTTCTAATTTTCAGCACTTCACCTTGTTCAATCTCTGGTAGCTCTTGATGATTTCTCTGCTGAAAATGTCCTATGATTGCTCGCCATCCTTCTGAAATAATGGTAGTACCATTCGCTGTAAACAATTGTTCTTTTACTTTACAGGTGAACTGTGTCAGTTCTTTAAGACAAGGTGCTGAAACCGATGCTAATAAACGAGATGCGATAAGCTGATATATGACACTTTTTTCTTTACATAAATTTTTAGGGTGAATTTCAGTAATAAGCAGGGCATGGTGGTCGGTTACTTTATCGTCGTTGACAATCCGTTTTTGTAATTTTCGCAATCGCAATGCTTTTGCATGGTCTTTTAATCTTTCATTTTTTTCTAACAATGAAATCAACTTAGGAATTTCTTGCCACATATCGCAGGAGATATATTGACTCCCTGTTCGTGGATAAGTAATTAGTTTTTGTTCATATAAAGATTGAGCAATCGCTAAAGTTTGTGAAGCTGAAAAATTGAATGTTGTATGTGCTTCTTTTTGTAATCCTGTAATATTATATAGTAAAGGTGGTTGCTCTCTTTGTTCTTTTTGTTGTACCTTAATTATGGTTACCTGTTTTAAAATTTCTATAGATTTTAAATGGGATTCCGCTGTAGTTTTTTGAGTAAAAGAGGTTTCAGAATGCGTGTAAAAAGTAATGCCTTTATAAGTATGTTGTAGCTGAAGTTTCCAAAACGTTTCGGGTATAAAATGAATATGTTCTCTATAACGTTTACACACCATTGCCAAAACAGGTGTTTGCACGCTACCCAAAGAATACAACCCATTTTTTGCTTGAACACTCAACGCCTGGGTAGCGTTGATACCAATGAGCCAATCGGCTTGACTACGCGCCAGTGCCGATTGGTATAAATTATCAAAATGATGCCCTTTTTGTAAATTTTTAAAACCTTGTGTAATGGCTTTATCGGTTAAGGAACTGATCCATAAACGCTCAAAAGGCTTTTTACATTGCAAGTAATGATATATATATCTAAAAATTAATTCCCCTTCTTGTCCTGCATCCGTGGCAACAATAATATGATCGCAACGGTTAAAAATTTCTTTGATAATCTCTAATTGTTCCAAAGCACGCTTGTCCGTTTGATAGCCGATTTTTATTTTAATTTGCCTTGGTATTAATAAAATTTTTTTAGGTATTATAGGTAAGTTCTCTCTTTGAAAGCTTTTCATTCCGTAAGATTCCGGCATTGCCAACCCTACGAGGTGTCCAAGTGCCCAGGTAATCGCATAACCGTTTCCCAACCAATACCCATTTTTTCGCTGGGTAACTCTTAAATGTACCGCAATCTCATTGGCTACACTAGGTTTTTCTGTAAGTATGGCGATCATTTTATTTTCAACTTATCTTTTTATACCTTTTGATTTTTTGGGTGTTTCTTCAGCTTTTTGGGATTTCTTTTTGCTAGTTTCTTGCCCTACCTTATCTTCTTGTGTATTGGGGTTTTTGAACGAAAAATCAACCTTACCATTATTTGAATTGTAGTTTAGATAGCCAGTATAGGATTTTCCTTCTTTACTTAAAAAGCCATCTATGTAAATAGTTTTTCCATTTTTTAGATTTTCACGCTCGGGGTCGGTTAATGCTTTACCTCTAATAACCTTTGGTATTTCTCCTAAAGTTTCCCGTTGTTTTTGTACCTTTTTTTGAGCAGGTGTATCAAAAATGAATTCTACATATCTTTTATCCGCATTGAATTGTAGTGTCGCGTTAAATACTGTTCCTTTTGTAGAAATCATTTTTTCTAAATGCAACGATTTGCCCTCTAGCAAACACTGTTTCTGTTTCTCACTTAAGGCAACTCCTTTGATCTCGTCAGGGATTTTAATGTATTCCGCTTTTAAAGCAACCAGTTCATTGGTTAGTTTATCTACACTAATAATAGAAGGAATCATTTCACCTGTTTTTGTGTTTTCTAAATCGACCACACGTCCCATATTCCCTGTTTGTAACAAATTTTTCTTATCAGCGTCGCTAAATTCGTGTCCGAAAAATGGATAATTCAACATCGGTTTTCTACGGATCCCGTGAATAGCCATCGTGACTTTTCCTTCCTCATTTTTTTGTAGGGATAAACGAGCATCCAATCGGCTAAAAGCAGTACCTAGATTCAAACTAACGGGTACCAACTCATTGGTTTTATAGCCTTTTAGTAAGCCCTGTAATAAATTACGCTTTTCCAATTTCTCTTTGGTAATTCCAAAGTTGGATAAGGTCGTCCAATCAATATCTTTTTCCTGATAACGATAGTCACTTTGTTCATTGGTGTTTTTAGTTTTTTTACTTTCTTTTTGTTGTGGCCTTACTTCTTCGTATTCCACGTCTTGTTGTTTTGCTTTTGTGGTCATTTTTTCTTCTTTTTTTAGGTTAAACTTTGTGGTATCTATTTCGTATTTTTGTAACATTCCACTCATGGGTTTTGTTGGTTTTTTTAAATACTCGTTAAAAGCTTTAGTGAGCTGTGCCAGTTGCTTTATGGAAACTTTAAAAAACCGGAAGCGGGTAGGGTCTTTGGCTTGACGGAAATAATTGGATAAAAAATTAGACAATAGGTCTCCGTGCTTATCAATTTTTAGAAATTCATTTTGATGGGCTCTTTTAGCTTCGGTGGTTTCTAAATTTCCGTCTTTATCCAATCCTTTTACAGCACGGATTTCTTTCTTTTTTTGATCTAAAGTCAATAAAATATCCGAAAACTGCTCTGGTAATTCTTGATTTGTTTCGCTCATGGTTTTGGTGATTTATAATGATGATTCATCGAAAGTATTATAGGGACATCTTTAAAAAAATAGGACTCATGAATTGACTGTATTTGACCTTGAGAAAATACTATTTGGCTTTTTAAGGTTGTACAGGGTGTTTAAAAAGTGCTCTAATAAAATGGTTGACATCCGAAAGGCGATAATAAATTTTACCGCTGATCATATAGTAGGGTAGCTTCCCTGATGAACGGTAACGTTGTAAAGTTCTGCTACTGATTTTTAAAATGGTCAACACATCTTGATTGTCTAATAATTCTTCTCCCGCTATGACCTTTTTTTGACGTTGTAAGCGTTCTATTTTTTCATCCAACAAATCGAATCGATCTTGAATCTTATCCATCCACACATAAAAATCGCGTCTATCTAAATTCATGGTTCATTGTTTAAATGATGTTTGGCGCTTGCAACCAAATTTTTTCTATAATTTTTTTTGAGCGTAGCATACGACTACTCAACAATGACCGAAGTGTTCCTATGAAATGGAAAGATTGTCGTTTGTTTTCTGAATCAATAAGCTCTCTTACCTTACGTATTTGAGTTAAAGTAGATGAACCCATAGGTAGATAGGTACAGATTTTGTGCTGGTTGAACCATCCGTTTTTGTAGGTTTCTTTTTTTGCTTCCTTACAATGATTATGGAGCGTTTCTATTTGATGTTGAAGTTGTTTCCATACTTCGGATTCTAACGTGATGAGTTCCATCGCTTATAAACTTTTAATGATGGGACAAAGGTGAAGTTGTTTTTAAAGTTTTATTGCCAAGTTCTTGCCAATGGGTACTGATTTATTTTAAGATTTGTAGGATGTAACAAAAAGAATAAAATTATAAATCACCTGTTTGAATATGATTTTCTAAAGTCATTTTGAGTTCATCTAAAAATAAAGTTCTGCTTTTGGTTCTGTATTTCATTCTGTGAAACGCATGGTGGATATCACCCAAACGAATATTAAAAACAAGTTCAAAAATAGTGGCTATCTGTCGAAGAGTTGCTTGTGAAATAGATTGGGAAGTATACAGAGAATAAATCAATTCAATCATTGCATTTTTGGAGGCCACCCATTGTAAAGGTTTGAAAGGTTTTGATGTGGAACTCACTGTTGCTGTTTTATTAAAAATATAATGACACAATTTTTCTTCACTAATCATAAGTGCTAATAAGCAGTCATATAATGTCGTAAATTTAGAATCAATTTCAAAAAAGAATGTTTTTGCGCTATAAATGACATCCTTATTTCCTCGTGTAAAAAATAATTGATCTTTATCCTCTCTTTTGGCTCGAACATACTGATAAAAAAAACAGGTATTATATTGTGTTGCATTATTTTTTAGAATCTTTTTAAGTTCTTTTTTATAGTATATTTTTAATGCTAGAGGATCTCCTATTGGGCGGGAAGATTCTATATGGAAAACATAGTTATAAAAAAAGAGCCTCCCCATTATATAGGGCTTCACTTCTTTAAAAAAGGTTATTTCTTCTTTTTTATCTACAAACTCATTGTGAAGAATCTCTTTTTTCAATTCTAGTATTATTTCTTTCAAAAACACTACTAGTTGATGTGATTCTTGTACGGTTAATTCGTATAGTTCAGCTGTGAGTTCTTTTGCATTTACTCTATCAAGTGCATCTCTAAAAAAATCTCTCATAACATAATTATTTAGAATTACTCTTCCAAATTATTATAATTTCTTAAATAATTACTTAACTGAAAAGGATTAAAACTTGTATGTAAGGGATTAAAAATCATAAACTTTATTCCTAAAGTAGTTTATTATCAGTATCATATAGGAATATTAGGATGAAATAATCAATTATTTTTTGTATAAATAGGGTGGAAAGTTTTGACTATTTATTTATAAAAGTCAATCGTTTATATAAAAAGAATCTAGTGCAATATAAATGTCAAAAATTATGGATGGAGCTACTAAATATCAAACATATAATTACTTTTTGAAGATATAATATTATACTAATTATTAGAATATCGAGGAGTTGTAATGACAGATTTTGCTTATTTGCTTGTAACAAAAGCTCTACATTAAAAATTTCTGAAACTTGCAAAATTATTATTCAGATACTAATGATATTGCATTACTATGGGTAGATAATAATTAACTAATTCGAAATCTATCTGATATCTGCCCATTTCTTCCATCATACCTGATTGGAGAAATGGGAAATCCTAAAGTTAAGTTTAAAATGAATTAGGAACACTCATATATCAACTCATAGTTTAAAATAGAATACTTTTCCTTTATTAAAGAGTTAAGAATAGAAAATAAGTATAATTTATTGAAAAACAACGCCTAACACTTGTTTGTGTCATTGATTATCAGTGTCTTAATAGTCAATTTCAACAAGATTATTTTGGATACAAATAGCAACAACAAGGATTACAAGTTAGTGAAAATATATGATTATTTCTGTGAAAAATTTGAAAAACACTTACAATTTGAATGCGAGCGTTTCAGTAATAATAATAAACCAAAGCTTACAGATCAAGGAGTGATAACCATTTACCTATTTGTGATGGATCATCAAAGAATTTTTAAAATGAATAAAATACACCAATTTGCAAGTGAATATTTATTGAGTTGGTTTCCTGATTCAGGCAGCTATCAGTCTTTTAATCAGAGAATAAATAGACTTTCTAATGTTATGAATACTTTTGTGGGTATGCTGTTAACAGAATTTTCCCCAAAGGAATGTTTCAAAAATTTAGTGTATTAGATTAAATGCCTATTATCCTTGCTCAGGAAAATGTTCAGGTAAAGTTGCATCCGAAATTACAGACAAAGGATATTGTTCTACAAAGCGTATGTATTATTATGGAATGAAACTTCATACTTTAGGGTTTTATAATCCAAACAAATTACCACATCCAGAGCAAATTATTTTTACACAAGCTTCTGTAAATGATTTTACAGTATTTAAAGAAGCTTGGTCAGAAAAAGAAAATAGAACATTTTTTGGTGATAAAATGTATAATGGACGTGATTTTCTTACTGATATTGATAACAAGTTTAATTCAGAAATGCTAACACCTGTAAAGGCTGTAAAAGGAATTCCTGATATTTTAAAAAAGTTTGATAGAGCAGCAAACGACTTGTATTCAAGAGCTGCACCTAAAATTAGACAACCTATTGAAGCCTTGTTCAGCTGGATTATTGAAAAATCTGATATACAAAAAGCTAGTAAAGTAAGATCTACATTTGGATTAAATCTTCATATTTATGGAAGATTAGCGGTGGCATTTATAACCTTAATATTTAACTCTTGATTCGCATTATTAATTATTATTCAGTTTTTCAGAACTCATAAAAGATAATATAGAATTGTAATCTTCGATAAAAAAGTTTGACATTTCTCCCCGTTGGGCTCTAATCTAATTATAACTCCTTATACACTTTGATAAATCTTGTTAATTCGAGTGAATTTTACGTGCCAAAGTTTCGGACGAAATGAGTGAAATTTGTATCGAGAATAAGAATTCGTGTTTCTATACTATTTCTCGATACTTTTTTTAAGAAATCATTCCTTAATTAATATTATATAATTAAAATTATAAGATATCTTGAGTGGCTGAAAATATTGAAAGCAACTCAATATATAAGCTTTTTCGTAGAATTAATTTGATTCATAGGTATTTAACATTTTATTTTTGGTTTTATTTAGTATATTTGTTTTTTATGAAACCAGATTATTTAAAAGTATATATAAGTTATATTTTTATCACTATTTTTCTTTCTTTGAAAGTAGCTGGTTTACATGTGTTTACCCACGATCAAGATGGTGTTGAGCATTGTGAAGTTTGTGAATTTGTAATCACAACTAATCTTAATCCATTTATTGGCAATGGTCAACAAGAATATCTAAAAACTAATCCAGAACTATTTATTGCTAAAGAAATCATCAAAATTTATGATTTTGTTTATGACAATACACTATATACTAATGCCTTATTTTCTAGACCTCCTCCTTCTTTAGTATAATCTTTTTCTTTATTTCATTTTAACAAAGTATTTTTTGCCATACTTGCATATTGAGGTCCTACTTTAGGCTATTTGTATAGTCAGCATATTATTGTTTCAAAAAAACGCTTTTAATCTAGAAGTTTTTCCATCCACAATTAATGATTTTTGGATAGTAAATTTTCTGAAGTTATATGACTATAGCATAAAAGACCCTATAAGTATTCATTGTATATACTGATTAAACTCTGTATATCACTTCAGTGTATTCACTAGGTAGTTATTCTAATAGCCCAGCACATATTTTTACTAAAAACAATTAAGAATGGAAGCCTAAAGCTTTTAAAGCTGCACAATCACATAAGCAGATTAAAAGTACTGGACACATTCTAAAGAAAACAATACCATGCGTGTATTTATAAACCTTTTAAAAAAATCAGGAAATTTTTTCATTGCAATATTCTTTTGGGCATTATCCATATCAAGTTTTGCACAAGAAACCTCTCTATCAGGAAAAGTAGTCGATATAGACGGCACGCCTTTATCAGGAGCACACATTAGCATCATAGCACTACAAAAAAGTACTGTTACGGGAACCTCCGGAAATTTTAAAATGACAAAGGTTCCCGTTGGCAATCATTCTGTGAAAATTTCCTTTTTGGGATACAAGTCCCTAGACAAAAAAATTGTATTGGAAAAGGGACAACCTTTGAAACTAACCTTTACAATGGAAGAAGAAACGGAAACGTTAGATGATGTTACTATAATAGGAAAATCCAAAAGTCAAAAACTCAGAGAAAGTGTTGCCAGTGTAGCTGTATTAAATACTAAAGAGCTGTACACCCAAAATAACAATACGAGTGATGTTATTAAACAGATATCTGGTGTGAATGTAAGGCAAACAGGAGGTTTTGGAAGTAGTGCCGAGGTTTTTATCAATGGAATGTCTGGTAAACAGGTTAAATTTTTCCTAGATGGCATCCCATTGTCATATTATGGTTCTGGGTTGGGACTTAACGTAATCCCCGTAAATCTTATGGAGCAAATAGAAGTGTACAAAGGTGTTGTTCCTGTTGATTTAGGAGCAGATGCTTTGGGCGGCGGCATCAACATCATTCTTAGGAAAAGTTATTCGGATTATTTAGATGTTTCCTATTCGTTGGGTTCTTTTAATACCCATAAGGCAAATGTTAACGGACAGTATGTGAATTCTAAAAATCACACATTATTGGGCATCAATTCATTTTACAATCATTCAGACAATAATTACAAGGTAGATGTAGAAATACCTGATGAATTTGGCAATCCAAACCCTGCTACTGTAAAACGGTTTCACGATAAGTTTTCCAATTACATGTTCAACCTGTATGCTGGGGTTTATGATAAACCGTATGCAGATAGGCTCATAGTTAATACTAGATATTCAGGGTTGGATGACGAAGTTCAACACAACGCCATTATGGCGCAACCTTATGGAGAAGTTACCTATGATGAAAATACTTTAGGGGTTTCGGTAACCTATGAAAAAAAGGAAATTTTATCAAATACTGGAATAAAATGGTATGGTGGTGTAAATAAAATCGAAGGACATTTTAAGGATTTAAGCTTAAATGCCTATACCTGGGATGGAAAAGTATATGATACCAGACCTTCGGGTGGTGAGATATCTTCTTCCAGAAATTCATTAGACCTTACTTCTAAAAATGCAGTAAGTAGGTTAAATGTAAAATATAATCCTTGGGAAAAAGGGAAATTTACCTTCAATATTTTTACCGCTTGGTTTCATAGAGTAGGTAAAGACCCTATTGCTGCTGCATTTTATGGCGAAGATTATTATGCCAATCCCACCAAACTGTTTAAGAATGCCATAGGTTTGGCATACGAGCATACCTTTAAAGAGAAAATTACCAGCTATACGGCAATAAAGCATTTTATGTTAGACGCTGATGGATATGCTATTGAGAACCTCAACTTTTTGCCCAATAAACAATCTGCTTCTAATTTTGGTGTCTCACAATCTTTTAAATATCAGATAGCATCCAACATATTGGCAAAAGCATCTTACGAGTATGCCACCCGTTTACCCGATGAATTTGAGCTGTTTGGTGATTTTACCTTGGTTAGACCCAATCCGTTTTTAAAACCTGAACAAAGCCACAATGCCAATATTGGAATGCAATGGAATACTTCAAAAATAAAATTAGGATTACATACCTTTTATAGACTGACAGATAATGTCATTTGGTTACGCACATCTCAATTTTTTGCACAGTACCAAAACCTGTTAAAATCTCTGACCAAAGGAGTTGAAGCAGAATTGGCATATCAACTCTATGATTTTTTAAGGCTAAAAATCAATGCTACCTATCAGGATTTACGAAACCGTTCTCCAAAAAATGTAACGGGTACAATAGACGACCGATATTTCAATGCCCGTTTGCCTAACATTCCCTATCTGTTCGGAAATGGGGAAATCCGTTATCAAAAAGATAATTTTTTAGGGAGTAAAAACAAATTTTCAACGTGGTGGACTGCTAATTATGTGAACGAATATTTCCTGTTTTGGGATGTGGATGGTAATAAGGATTTTAAAAATGTCATTCCGTCACAATTCATACAGAATGTGGGTGTTTCATATGCATTTCCCCAAAATAGATTTTCGGTAAGTCTAGAAGCAGCCAATGTTTTTGATAAAAAAGCATTCGACAATTTTAATGTACAACGCCCAGGAAGGGCATTTTATATAACTCTCAGAACTTTTTTTAAATAAATTATAACCAATAAATATAGATTAAAAATGAAAAACAACGTAAAAACATCCGTATCAAAAACCTTTAAGAGCTTATGTCTGGTTTTATTAATCGTAGGCATTACAGTAAGTTGTAGTAGCAATGATTCTCTTAGCGACAATCCAGCTCCAACAGAAATTAAAATAAACTATGGTATGGCTATGGTAAGTGGTGCATGGCCTAATACGACAACCTATTTACAAGGATTTGAAAAGCTCGATTTTACAACTATTGGAAACGGCAAAGCCAAAGAATTAACAGGTACGGCTAGTGTTGTTTCAGAGGGGGAATACCTATATGCGAAGCCCTTTGGTGCACCAGCAAATCTTGTTAAATACAAGTATGATGAAAATGGGCTTGTTCAGGAAGATAACAAAATTATTGTACCAGGGGCTAATGTTTTTAGTTCTATACATTTTAAAAGTGAAACTATAGCATATGCTACTGTGGCTGGAGGAATTTCCAAACTCATTGTATTTGATCCATCCACAATGCGTATTGAAGATGAGATTTCCCTTAGCGACATTACTGATAAGTTTCCTGAAGCTACCAGAACCTACTATCAAGATATGATAGAGCGTGATAATAAATTGTTTATGAGCGTTTATTACGAGAAAAATTTTAAACCGGTAAACGATTATGCATATGTAGTCGTCATTGATCTTGCAACTAATAAAGTAGAGAAAATTATTGAAGACCAACGAACAGGGATGCTTTTTGGAGGACCTACCTCTAATGCAGGAATGATTAAAACCACAAATGGGGACATTTATATACAGGCAAAAGGAACATCTGACAATGGAGGTCTTTCTCCTAGCGGGGTTTTACGCATTAAAAATGGCACTACTGAGTTTGATACCGATTACTTTTTCAACCTGAGCACGGCAACTGATAACATCTGTTATGGTATTTATCAAGTAAATGGGAAAATCTTTACCACAAAGGTTGAGGATGAAACCGATTTTTGGGAATATAAGACTGATAAACCTCAATTTAAATACTATGAAGTCAATCTAGAAAGCAAAACAAGTTTGGGAGCAATTCCTGGATTACCTACAACTTATGGTAAGAGAAATATGAGTATTACAGCATTAAATGAAAATGAAGTAGCGTTGACCATCGCTACCAATGATGAAAATGCCCTTTACAAATTGAGTACTAACTCCAACACCCCAACAAAAATGTTCACATCAACAGGAGGTTATATCTCGGGATTCAAAAAATTGAAATAAAATGTTAAAAGCAAATGGTTTAACCAAAAAATACGGAGCGTTCACAGCATTGAACGCTCTTGATTTAGAGATTGGCGAAGGCGATATTTTTTGCCTTTTAGGAGCCAATGGAGCAGGAAAATCTACCACGATAAACCTGTTCCTAAACTTCATAGAACCCACAAATGGTAATGCTACCATAAATGATATGGACGTTAGTAAGCACCCGTTAGAAACAAAGCAAATTCTATCCTATATCCCAGAAAACTTGATGCTCTATCCAAATTTAACTGGATTGGAGAATCTAGATTTTTTCTGTGGATTAGGCGGGAAAAATTATTCCAAAGATGAATTGGACACATTGCTCCAACAATCGGGTTTACAAACCCATTTTATAAACAAACGGGTACAAAATTACTCCAAGGGAATGCGGCAAAAAGTGGGTATTGCCTTGGCAAGGGCACGTGAAGCAAAAGTATTACTTTTAGACGAACCCACTTCGGGGCTAGACCCAAAAGCAAGCAATGAATTTTCCGAACTTTTGCTAGAAATGAAAGATAAGGGAGTAACAACCCTAATGGCAACCCACGACCTTTTTAGGGCAAAGGATACCGGTACTCACATCGGTATTATGAAAGAAGGTGTACTGGTTGAAAAGTTTGAATCTAAAGATGTTAGTTTTCAAGATTTGGAAAAATTATATCTAAAACATATGCATAATTAATAGGTGTATATGGATGTTTCCACAGAACCTTAAAATTTTTACGAACAAATGAAAACTAGCATTCGAATAGCAAAAAAAGAAATAAAGATTGCACTTAGGGAAAAATTGGTACTGACACTTTCTTGTATCATATTAGTGCTGTTGGGCATATCATTATATACAGGTGTAATCGCATATCAGCAACAGCAAAAAACCATCACAAATGCTCAGGAAGAAAAGCGAGAAGAATGGCTTGGACAGGGAGATAAGCATCCACATATAGCGGCACATTTCGGCACCTTTATTTTTAAACCTAAAACGGTATTGAGTTTATTCGATTTTGGGCTGGATACCTATACTGGTACTTCTGTTTATTTAGAAGCGCATTATCAACACCAATTTATGTTCAGACCCGCACAAGACCACAGCAGTATGATTCGGTTTGGTGAGTTAAGTTCAGCTCTGGTACTTCAAATTCTAATGCCATTGCTCATTATCTTTTTAGCCTATGCATCTTTCACCAAGGAAAAAGAAAGAGGCACATTACGATTATTAAGTAGTCAAGGAGTAACATTGACCAGTATTGCGTGGGGCAAAATTTTGGCATATTTTATAATACTACTCGTCATTTTAGTGCCATTTGCACTGGGTCTTTTGCTGCTATCGTATTGGCTAAAAACTCCAGATACCGTTGCAGATTTGGGAATACGGATTGTATTGCTTGGCAGCACCTATATGGCCTATATTTTTATATTCGTTGTACTGTCTGTATTGGTATCCTTAAAATCATCCATAAGTAGAAATGCCTTATTGACCTTGCTTACCTGTTGGATACTTTTTACCATCATCATCCCCAAAACCATTGCCAATTTAGGAGAAAGCTTGTATCCATTGCCTTCAATGAAAATCTACAAAGAAGCCATTTTAAAGGATAAGGCAGACGGATTGGACGGAAAAACACCAAGAGCTGAACGAATGACGAAACTGGAAAAAGAACTCCTGACGAAGCATAAGGTAGATTCCGTACAACAGCTCCCTTTTAATTATGAAGGCGTAAGAATGCAGGCAGGAGAAGAATATGGAGACAAAGTGTACGATGTACATTGGGGCAGGCTTTTAAACATATTTAATAAGCAGAACAAATTGGGAAGTTATGTGAGTGTAGTGAACCCATACATTGCATTACGAAATATATCTATGGGGCTTAGTGCTACTGATTTGAATGCTTCGATAGATTTTCAGAAAAAAGTAGAAAACTACCGTAGAATCTTTATAAAAAAAATGAACGATGATATGGCGGAAAATTCTGAATATGGAAAATTTTATGAATATAGTGTTGGACTGGATATGTGGAAATCGGTAGAAGATTTCACATACAAAACACCATCAATCTACACCACATTAAAAAAGTACGCGTTGGAGTTAGCTTCGCTCTTTTGCTGGACAATAGCACTCATTCTATTCTTGAATTACATAACCCGTAAAACAAAACCCACCAATGGATAAAGTAACCAAAACAATCATACGCTACGAATGGACCTCTTTTGTACGCAACAAATTTCAGTTATTACTATTGGTCATCATTTTCCTTTTTGGAATGTATGCCGTCTATTATGGCACATCTGTGGTTAATGCACAGCTAAAAACCATTACTGATGTTCAAAAAATAGAAGAGGACGAGTTTCATCAATATCAAGTAAGTTTTGATGAAGAATTAAACTCCGCAGATGCAAAAAGAAGAAAAGACATTGCTTCAGACCCTTCTTATGCGTGGTTCAGACACGGATATCACGCAGTGCTTCCCCTTCATACATATGCCGCACTTGCCATAGGGCAACGCGATTTACATCCATACTACCATCGTTTAACAGGAATGAGCCTCTACTATCAACTTTTTGAAAATGAAATTGCCAATCCTGTTAAACTTTACGTGGGTAATTTTGACCTGTCGTTTGTCATTATCTATCTTTTTCCACTGCTTATCATTGCCTTTACTTTTGGGCTCTATTCCATAGAGAAGGAAAGCGGTGTATTGGCACTCCTACGAATTCAATCCATAAGCATCCGAAAAATAATGGTTACAAGATTACTATTCTATTTTATGCTGATTACAGGTTTGGCACTTCTCATTTCTTTAATAGGACTGTTTGTTTCGGGCAATATGTTTACTAATGAAAACCTGTTGGCTGCCTTGGTTTGGTTAACAGGAGTCATTTTATATAGTGCCTTTTGGTTTAGCTTGATGTTTTTAATCATTAGTTTTTTTAAAAGTTCAGCGTTCAATGCCATATGTGCCGCAGGGTGTTGGCTTGTCTTTTTATTGGTGGTGCCAGCTGTACTGAACGTATGGATGACGACCAAATTTCCTATAGATACTACCCATTTAGCTGAACTCACCCGAAGAACGGGGTTAGAAAATGAAAATGATAAAAAGGAACGTGCTGAAATACTTTCCGAATTTTTAAAATACAACCCACAATATAAAGCTAGTGATAGCCTGTTGCACAATAACGGGAATGCCAAAGTATATGCAGCTTTCACTGCTTTAAAAGATAGTCACAGCAAAAAAGATGTTGATGCATATAGTCTGCAAATCGAGAAAAGGAATCAATGGGTCAACCAATTTCTTTGGATTAACCCAGCAGTAAATATGCAAGATACTTTTTCATTGATTTCAAAGACTGATTTAAATACCTTTTTGAATTATCAATCGGCATTGACCGCATTCCATAAAAAGATTACCTCTTTCTATTATGACAGGCTTTTTTGGGACAAACCTATTACGCAAGAAGACTATTCCCTGCGTCCTATTTTTAAAATGAAAGAGAACGATGAACGATGGAATATGGTACTATATAGTTTTCTTAAAATCACTCTTATATCCTTACTCTTTGGAATAACGGGTTTTATGAAGATGAAAAAAATAACGAACTAAATAATTATTGACTCAATGAAAACTAAATACTTTATATATAGGAATATTCAGCTTTCCAATGTGCATACCATATGCTAAGAGGCAAAGACCAATAATTTTCCGCCGCCTGAGAATCCCCAAGAAATACAAGCAACAAAAGCAACGGGAACAATAACTATTGATGGCAAATGGAATGGATTGGAAAAACGTCCCAATTGTATCTGAATTTTTAAAATTGAACCTGTACTAGCGTAAAACTATCGATATAAAACTGCAGTAAGGCTACTCTATGATGATAAAAACCTATATGTGGGGGCTTTTTGTAAAGGTTCATTAGGAGTAAAAGGAATTCGTGTGCAAGATTTTAGCCGTGGTTTTTCTTTTGGTAAAAACGATACTTTTGCCATTCAGATTGATTTACAAACAATAAGCAATATGCCGTTTCTTTTAAGACCACTTCTTATGGAAATTAACGGGATTTCCAAAGTTTTAATGATAGTTTTTAAGGATAATAATTGGAATACGCTATGAACGGTAAGAACAAACCGAACAAGGATATTACGCCGAATTAACCATTCCATTTAAATCCTTGCGATACGACAAACCAAAAAACGGAGCACCTGTAAATTGGGGTATTACTTTTTTTAGGCTGGCAAGTAGTAATTTATAAACAGACCGAGTTTCCAAAAATACCACAAGCATTTTCTCCATATCGAATGACATGTGCTATAAAACTTATGGGATTGCAAGTGCTACATCATTCCGCAAATATTTGTATAGAGCCTTATGCTTTATATCACTTTGATGAATCTAAAAGAGCAAATACTTAAAATAATTTATTAGTAACTGATGTTACGCAGTAAAATAGATAGAAATTAAATTTAATGGTAATAACCATTTAAGTTACTGGAAACAAGATTTTTGCATGAGTTTGAAATTTATATTGTTTAAAATAATTCCATTTATATTAATTTCATTAGGATCAAATCGCTTCAAGAACGGTTAAAAGTGATAGGAAAATATAGTTATTAACCTGTTGTGCATTTTGATAAATTCTGTCAATTCGAGTGAATTTCACGATTGAAATAAGTGAAATTTGTATCGAGAATAAGAATTTTCATTTCTAAACTAGTTCTCGATACGATTTTTTTTATCAAAAATCACTCGAACTGACATTTTGGAATACATTTAACTCAAAATGCACAACGGGTAGTTATTAACAGTTTTTTAGTAAAAATTACCAAAATCATATAAATCTCTGCCTAACATCAGTTAGTAATCTGCAGTTCACTTTAGAGCAACTCAAATATGAAATAGAAGATCAAATCTTAATATTTGAACTTTAGTATTTTTATTTCTTACTGAATAGCTTCATTTTACCACTGTCTGCACATTATAACAAAGAATATTATATACTTTTTAACTATATATGAAATAGAATAAAAGTAATGACTAAACAGTAAATAAGATTCATACTGAAGCACAACAAGCAGTCAGCATATTTGCACTTTTTTAGTTCACACTCCAATTTGGGAAAAATTTTCATTCAAAAAAAATCTTTTACACAAGTCCAAAGTTTGGAATCTTAATTTCTGCCGAAAAATGTAGGTACTTTATTTTCGATCTTAAAATTGGTGCTCAAGTAGGCGACAAATAAGAGTTTAGTTAAATTACAATTTCAGACAGAAAATGAAATTTATATATCTAATAGACAAACTTAAAATCAATACTGATATTCAAAAATAGCTTTAAACTCATTATAAATGGGATGCGCTGTAGTAAACTCTTTAATAACTAAGGAATGATTTGCCTTTGAAGTAAATGCATCTAACTTTAAGTTTGCAGATCCTGTAATAGAGATATATTCTGAATGTTGACTAAAAGCAAAAATTATATCTTTTGAATGGGTTTTAACACCTGTTGCCTTTATGTTATCTACAACATCATTATTTTGATGCCTTATTTTTGCATTTGTACCAATAAACTCATCTTTTAATCTTTGTATACCATTTCCATAATCATCTTTCGTATATCTGCATGTTTCTAGTATTAACGTGTTATTAAATTTATTGTCATCTGAATTACTATTTAAGCTAACTAAAAACTTAAAACTTGTGGTGTGTGCTGTATTTCTATTGTCATATTCATCCTTCAACTTGTCTCTAAAAGCTTTGGTAAAATTGTCCCATTTCATGTGATATATGTTTCCTTTTATATAGCGTCCTCCGTTTCTCGAATTTGCTAAATAATTTGCATATTTAGCAAAAGGATTAAACTGTGTATCCCAACCAGAAGCATTTGATGGATTCCATACTTCTATGCTAGGATTGTAATTTCCATTAGGAGATAAAGGAATTGGAAAAAAATATGCACTAAAATCAGTATCATGATAGTTTAGAGTATTAGATGCATGTGCTGTTCGTACTGCACTAGCAAAAGAAGTATGAGAAGTAGAATTATTTTTGATAATAGAAAAATAATTATTGTGTGCTTCATAAAGTCCTGAATTGCCATTTATTAAAACTCCAGAATGCACCCAATCTTTTTTATAAGGAATAGCACCATCATGATCATCAACATTACTCGTAGCAACATACACTGAATTGAATTTTCCGTTAGCGCCATCGTCATAATGACTAATGATCATAAATTTACAATGCATCTGTTCTCGAGCTGAATTCTGCCAATCCATTCTCGTAACAGAAAGATAATTACTTACCAATTCTCTAGTTCCTGATACATCTACATCTGTATAATCTGTAGCTTCAATTCTACTCATTAAATAATTCCAGATATTGTCGCTTCTATCTGCCTTACAGGCATTGGTATTGTCTAAAATATCTCTGTGGTAAATAAAATCTATATGTACCTTTCTTCGAGCAGCTTTTACCAACGAGAAAATTAATTTTTCTGATGCAGCTCCTGCTTCATCATTACCATATACGCCTCCATACTTACTATGATTTGGATCGAATACGACAAAAGATTTATCTCCAATTTTATAAATGGCAAACTTTATACGAACATCTGTATCAGGGTTGCTTTCTTTATAACTGATTGCTCTATTAATTAAATCTCCATATTTAAATACTACATGATTTTCAGTATCTCCTATATTTCTAGAGTAGATTTTTACTTGGCTGCTTCCAACATTTTTGCTACTTGAAACTTTACTAGCAACATTCGTTTTATTTTCTGTAAATTTCTTAAAGTCAATTATTTTTGAATTGGCTTCATCTATGTCTGTAGATTTAGAATTCTTATTTTCAATGTTAGATTTTCCCTTTGAATCGAAATTTTCATTTTCACAAGCAACAGTTAATAATAGTACAATAATACATGATAATAATATGGAGTGTGTTCTTTTAAAATAATTAGTGATTGTTGTATTCATTTTTGTCATTTTAAGAGTTAATAAGTAAGGTTAAAAGTTTTAGTTTCTCTAATAGTTGCATCTTTTTTCTTGATAGTTTCCATAAAAACATATTCAGCTTGGACAGTATTTTGATTAAAATGCATAATGGTAAAACCATGATTATTTAAATCGGCAAACTTTATATGTGGATTGTATTTTGGGTTGACCAATTTTTTAGAATAGTTGTTTACAATACTATCTGGATACGCATCATAATTTTTAGAGGAAACACTTGGCACCATAATTTCCCATGCCAATGGTTTTGTATTGTGTTCAGAAATGTATTTAGGTTTACAAGAATCTAGATGATCGTCATGAAGTGCCATTACAAAAGAGCAATGATGGTCTCCTGTTAAAATTATGGGTTTATTTGTTGCTTTTTTAAATGCTGATATAACTTGGTTTCTGTCATTAGGATACCCTAACCACCAATCTTTATATTTTAAAGAAAATAATGAATCTACTTTACTGTAGCCTGTAAAAGCCACTTGATTCGCAATGACAGTCCAGACTTTATTACTGTTTTCAATAGTATTGACTAATGTATTCATTTGTTTTTTACCCAAAAGTGTATGTTCTAAAACATCTTTTTCGTTGAGTTCACAAGGATTTATTTGTTTGGTTCGTGCACTTGCTCTTTCTTCTAACAATAGCAAATCGATTAATTGACCAATCTGAATTTGGTGTGGGGGATTTTTCTCAGGTGATTTATAAATAGGCATCCATTCCATATACGCTTTAATTGCATTTGCTTGTCTGTCTTTCCAAACACCTTCTTCTTCACTATGATTTTTTGCTCCTTTTGCATAAGCATCATTCGCAAATTCATGGTCATCCCAAATAAAAAGGAAAGGAAATTTAGCATGTAAATTCTGAAATTCTATCTCCGATCGGTATTGAGAGTAGCGTGTTCTATAATCATTGAGCGTCACAATTTCGTGAGATGGTTTGTGAAGACGATTTACAAGAGTCGTATCTGCATATCTTCCTGCCTCATATTCATAAATATAATCGCCTAGATGAATTACCAAATCCACATCATCTCTTTTGCTTAAAGCTTCAAAAGCATTAAAATAACCATCCTGAAAATTATTACAGTTTACCAAGGCAATGCTGAAATTTTCAGGCATCTCATTTATAGCTGGTAGTGTTTTTGTTCTGCCTAATGTTGATAGAGATTTTTTATCTATAAAAAAGCGATAATAGTAAAAAGTAGAAGGACTTAATCCATCCACTTTAATTTTAATCGTAAAATCGTTTTCTTCTTTTGCTATTTTAAAACCTTCTTTATGTATCCTTGTAAAAAGACTATCGGTACTAATCTGCCAATGTACTTTTTGTTCTATATACTCTAAAGTTGTTTTAGTCCAAAGTAACACACTGTTGGATGCTGAGTTGCCTGAGGCTACTCCATAAGGAAAGCATTCTGTTTTTTGATTGCTTTTTTTAGCATCACAGCCTATTTGACATGTGATTATTGACAAACAAATTACCGTAAAGAAAAATGATTTAATTTTCATGAGATTTAAAATTAATAGGATTCAAAATTTAAAAACTATAACTCACTCCTAGACGTGCTCTAAAAGAAAAGAATTCCGTTTGTTCTGGTCTTTCAGGTTTCCCTCTGTAATACAATAGTTTTTGATTTGTTAAATTATTCATCTGTGTAAAAATGGTAATTCGGTTATTAGGAAATGTGTAAGATGCATTTAAATCTAGCTGAAAGTCTTTCCCTTGATAACGGTCTTGCTCTTTTGAGTCTCGAAGTTGCCAAAGAAAAGCATCTCTATAGTTCCCTGCCAGCCTAAATGAAAAACCGTACTTTTCATAAAACAAAGACGCATTTAAAATATTAGGAGATTGATTTACCAGTGGTGTTTTTTCTCCTCGCGCCTCCAAAGAAGTTTCCGATTTTGTATAGGTATAATTTATAGAATATCCGAAACCGTTTAATGCACCTGGAAGAAAATCTAATTCTTGAGCCCAAGTAAATTCTGCTCCCATAAGATAAGCTGTTTCAGAATTTTCAAATGCTCTAACTCTAAATGTTTCTGGCGTTCCGTTTAATAAAATTTGCTCTTGTGAAGCTTTTACAAAAACAATGTCCTGAATATCTTTATAAAAAAGACCTGCGGATAAGTAATTAGTTTTACCAAAATATTTTGAGGCGATAAGATCGTAATTTGTTGCAAACGTTGGATTAAGATTAGGGTTTCCTCGTGTGATTGAAAGATTGTCTTCATTCACATCTTCAAAAGGTGCTATTTGGTTAAAGGCTTGTCTTGCAAAAGTGCGTGTAAATGCTGCTCGAATGTCAAAATCATTAGAAGGTTTAAAATTTACATGCACCATAGGCAATATAGCTGGATAGTCTTTTTTTGAGTTCGTATTTCCTACTTCTTTGGTTGTTCTATTGTACGAATATCCTTTAATATCATTATTGGTGTGCTCATAACGTATTCCTGGAATTATTGTCCATTTAGAATTTAACTTCCAAGTTCCCATAAAATAACCAGCTATATGATTTTCGGTTGCGTCATAGCTATTTGTTGCACGGATGGAATTTGTTTTGTCTTGATAATTTAATACAATAGAATTACCTGCAACAGGATTTCCATAAGGGTCTTTTATGGCATCTTCCGTAGGAATATCCCATAAAAAAACGGGTTGTGAATATGGCGATCCTATTTCTGAAAGGAAGTTACTTTTATTCGGGAATTTTTCTCTTTCAAAATCTGTAAAAAAAGCATCTGCACTTGGTGTAAAGGTTGCGTAAGCTCTATCATAAGAACTTTGTTTTCTTCTTAATTTTGTTCCGAACTTGAATTCTAATTTTGAAGAGGGTGTATAGGTAAAGTTTGCTTGCCCAACAAGATCCATATCTTCAACATTTCGTATAGAAATTACATAACGTTGCAGTTTAAAAAGGTCTGGATTTAAATCTCCATTAACAAAATTCGGCTGTATGTTATCAAACCTATCACCATTATTTGGGTTTGGGCCATCACCATTTAAAAATTTTAACTGTTGAACATTTCCATCGCTATCAATCACATCTTCAAATCCACCAAATTCAACAGTCTGTCTAAAATTTGCATAATAATACCCAGATAATGAATCGTTAACAGTTTTGGGGCCATCATAACCTGCAAAAGCTTTGTAGGCAGATAGCTTAAAATCTGCTTTTAATTTATCTGAAATTTTTGTTTCAACACCTAATTCTCCTCCATAGGTTTTAAAAAGATAATCTACCATATTCCAACGCATCTGCGCATTGTTAGATGCTTTATCAAAAAAGTACTCTACTTTACGGTTGCGCTCATTGTCTTCCATTCGATTGTAAAGACCACGTGCAAAAAGCGTTGTGTATTCTCCTAATCTATAATCCATACCAATATTAAAACCGTCAGTTGTTCGAATACCATCATAATGTCTAATATCTACCTCTCTAATATTATTGAATTCATTTCCATAAACTACTTCGTAATTATCTGTACCATATGGACGACGATTTCTCGTTGCCATTGCCATAAAACCAAATTTATTATCAAAAAGTCTATTTCCATAAACCGCTGTAGCTGCATATCCTGATTTTTGAGATTTATCATTATAAGCACCAGAAAGATTTAAGTTTAATGTTTCTTTTTCAGGCGATGTTCTAGTGATAAAATTAATGGTTCCACCAATAGCATCTCCTTCATAATCTGGTGTAATAGCTTTTACTACTTGGACATATTGTATAAAATCTGAAGGAAATACATCTAATGGGACCGTACGGTTTCCCAAAAGATCTCCAGAAGTTTTCGCAGATGGTAATCTGTCTCCATTAAGTGTATTTGAACTCCATTGTGTAGGTGTTCCTCTTACGGTTACATAACGTCCTTCTCCTTGGTCTCTTTCTATACTAACTCCTGGCAAACGTTGTACTGCTTCAGCAGCATTAAAATCTGGCAACTTTCCTATTAAGTTGCTACTCGCTACTTCCATAATTGAGAGTGCTGATTTTCGCATATTAACTGCTCTTTGTTGCCCGTGTTTGATTGAAGATTTCAAAACTACTTCTTCTAAGCCTTGACTTAAGGGAGTCAATATTATTTTCCCTAAATCTGTAATTTCATTTTCTTTTACATTTACTTTTAATTCTTGAGTTTGATAACCCAAAAATGAAACAACCACAGTATGGTTTCCTGTTGGGGCATTTAAGATTTCAAAACTTCCTTTTAAATTAGTTGTACTACCAACCCTTTTATTATTTTTTAAATGAAGTGTAGCGAAAGGTAAAATATCATAAGAATCGTGAATAACCCCTTTGATTGTGCCTGTTTGTGCGTAGATGGAATTGATAATGACCATCAAAAAAAATGAGAGAAATACTTTTGTTTTCATTGTGTTATTACTTGTTTTAATGTATTAGATGAAATTTTTCGATTGAAATATAGAATGCTAAAAAGTGTAAAAATGATGATGAGTATTGCCGATGTAAAATTGAGTGAGATAAAAAAGCTAGTCCATGTACCCTTGTAATCCATGAATTCTTTTAAGAAAAGCACAGCAACACTTCCCAAATAACCCAATGCATCTGCCGTGTAGAAAAGGAAACCAATATTGCCCGTATATTTTAGTAAAGCGATTAAGCGCTCAAAAAGAAGACAATGAAACAATATGTAAGGAAGATAAATGCCTATTCCTGTGCTTACAATCCAAATAATTGGAGAGATTAGTGTTTTCTCAAATAAAAATGTGGCTATAAGCATGGTAATAGCACTACCTAGTGTGAGCCACATGCCATAATTAAAAGCGCGTATGTTTTTACGAATAAGTATCCCCAAAGCAGCTACAACAAGTACGATTATTGCTACAGGTATTTCAGTAAGTGTAATAAGTTCAGGTGCTCCTGAATATCCTAATTCAGACCAAAACTCAACTATAAAATTATCTCTAAAGTCCCTAACGATGGTTAAGAAAATATAAATTAAAACAAGGCCCACATAGCCTAAACCATGTTTTCTTAAGAAATCTTTTCTTTTTTCAGCATTCATTGGGGTACGTTCTGTACGCTCTACAACATCTAATGCATCAGGGTTTTTCGAACGATTTAATATCCAAACAGACAAAATGAAAACAGGAAAAAAAAGTAGTCCTGTTGCAAAAGGCATAGCATATTCACCAATGCCATAATCCTGCATCAAAATAATACCAACAGTTTTCACTAAACCTGTAGAAAAAATAAAAGTAGCGCTCAACGCCGCTGCAAGAAGTTCTGTATTTCTTCTACCTTCTAAATAAGAAAGCACGATGCCAAAGACCATTCCCAATGGCAAACCATTTAAGAATAATGCTATTATTTTAAGTTTTGGAGGCAGTATGGCAAAGACTAATAACATGAATAATCCAAAAGAGACTAATGCTAAAATCCATTTGGTTCTTGCATTACGATTCATTTCGGAAATCATTTTAATACCAATAAATTTAGAGAGCATATAGCCTAAAACTTGACTAATCACGAGAACCGTTTTAGGGTCTGCATTAAAACCGATGTCCAAATCGATATATTGACCCGCAAGAAATGACTTTCTTACGGCATACATTCCTGTATAGCATAAAAAAGCAGCAAACATTAGCCAGAAACTCTGACTCCATTTTTTATTAATTATTGAAGGAATTTCAAATTTCATTATTTTTCTTAATTAGAAAATTATACGATGCAAATATAGAAGCGTGTTTTTCTTATTTTATTAAGTTAATGTAAAATAATGGTTAATATATTTCTAATAAGTAAATTTATTTTCCTTTAAAGAAAAATTGTAATATTATTTTTTTTCTTCAAAAGAAAATTTATATTTGTAAAAAATTTATTTTTTATGAATGATGGTAAATATGTAGTAGCTTGGATAGGAGCTAAAATTAGAGAATTGAGAGGACTAAAAGGCTGGAAGTTAGGAGAACTATCAGAAAAATCAAAAGTGAGTATCGCCATGTTATCAAAAATTGAAAATGGCCGTGTATTTCCCACATTTCCAACGTTGCTTCATATATTGAAGCCCCTTGATGTTGATCTCAATGATTTTTTTGAAGACATTGGACAAAGTCAAGATTTTCCTGGATACATATTTAATAAACGAGAAGACTATTTAGAAACTACAAAAGAAGATGCTGTAGGGTTTAAATACGAAACCGTTTTAACGCAAAATCTAAAGGGTGTTTCTTTAGAAATATCGATGCTTACTTTATCTAAAAATGCCAAAAGAGAGACGGTAACAACTGATGGATACGAATATATTTTCTTATTGAAAGGAGATATTGAATATCAATTAGATGATAAAACCTTTCATTTAAAAGAAGGTGACTCCTTATATTTTGATGGGCGCTTACCTCATGTACCCAAAAATAATTTAGACACAGAATCCATTTTATTGGTTATTTATTTTATAACGGAATTATAATATTTATTACATGTCAAACAGTAAGGCAACAGCAATGGTTTTTGAAAAAGTAGGACAACCTTTTTCTTTAACATCCTTTGATTTTCCTAAATTAAATACAGGAGAAATTCTGGTTAGAGTAGTGTACGCAACAATATGTACTAGTGATTTGCATACCTTTTACGGTAGACGATGTTCACATACGCATAGCATATTGGGTCATGAAATAATAGGTAGTATTATAGAGATTCCTAAAAATGGTATTAACGATTTTTATGGAGATGCATTAAAAGTAGGTGATAAAATAACATGGTCTGTGTATGCACACAATTGTAATGATGAATTAGCAAAAAGAGGCATGCCTCAAAAATCGAAAGACTTATTTAAATATGGTCATGAAAAAATAAATGAAACATATAAACTTAATGGCGGTTTTGCAACACACTGCCATTTAAAGAGGGGTTCTACCATTTTTAAAATCCCTAAAAACCTTACGCCCAAAGAGGCAACGCCTCTTAATTGTACGCATGCAACAATTGCTGGAGCCATAAGATTGGCTGGAGATTTAAAAGGTAAAAATGTATTAGTAAGTGGCGTTGGTATGTTGGGGCTTTCGGCTTGTGCCATGGCCAAGGAATCTGGAGCAAATGTGGTATTTGCAATGGATGTTGAAGAGAAACGGCTTCAACAAAGTAAACGATTTGGAGCGGATTTGAGTCTAAATGCAAAGGAGCATTTAGAGGTATCTTTAAAGATTGCAAAAGAGTTTGGAGGTATCGATGTAATTATCGAAACCAGTGGTGTGCCGTCTGCTGTAGAGAATGGTATTAAAATGCTCAATATAGGAGGTATTTGTGTGTTAATAGGCTCTGTTTATTCACAACGAGATATATCGATAAATGCCGAAACTATTGTAAGAAACCTACTAACTATAAAAGGTTTACACAATTATATCCATGAAGACCTAGCAAAAGCAATTGTTTTTCTTTCAAAAAATAACACAAAATATCCTTTTGAGGATTTGGTGGGTAAAGAGTTTCCTATCGAGCAGCTAGATATAGCTTTCGATTTTGCAGACAAGCAATCTTGTTACCGAGTTGGTGTGCAACCTAATAACATAATTTCTTAACATATTTATATTGAATAAGATGATTAAAAAAATAGATTTAGTAGTATTTGACATGGCAGGAACTACTGTAAATGAAGATAATGTTGTTTATAAAACACTTCAAAAGTCGATACATGAATCAGGTTATAACGTCTCTTTATATTTTGTACTAAAACATGGTGCTGGAAAAGAAAAGCATCAGGCAATTAAAGATATTTTAGCTGAACTACCAAAAAGTGAGAACCAACAACATACTTCTGAGGCTATATTCAAAAAGTTTAAAATTTATTTAGATAAAGCGTACACCGATTTAAATGTGACGCCTTGTATTGGAGTTGCATCTCTTTTTCCAATTCTGAAAGAGGCTGGGATAAAAATTGCTTTAAATACTGGATATAATAGCAATTTAGCCAATATGTTATTAGATAAATTAGAGTGGAAATTAGGAATACATTACGATGCTTTAATTACAGCTTCTGATGTGGTTCATGGAAGGCCCAATCCAGACATGATTTACAAAGCTATGAAGGAATTAAATGTAACTAATTCTGAAAAGGTCTTGAAAGCAGGAGATTCAATTATTGATATTGAAGAGGGTAAAAATGCCTCATGTGGTATTACGGTTGGCGTTACTACTGGTGCTCATTCTAGAGCACAACTTAAATCTGCAAACCCAACGTATGTTTTAGATTCATTGTTGGAGTTAACAGATATTCTGATTTGATTTTGTTTATAGGTTAAAATTATTCTTTTTACAGACAACCTAACAAAATAAGACAGCCCTACTTACAAAGTAGCTAATAATTTGTTGGTTTCATTTAACTTTCTTGCTTTTAAGTTTATATGTGTAAATTTATTTATAAAATGGACAGCAGTTTGTATCAACTTTTGCAAATAATTTTAGCTATTTATTTTAAACATAGGGACTACAATTTTCTATATTTATAGTCCAAAATATATTTTTATAAGCAGATTTTTAAATGACTGAAAACTAATTTCATGTATAAGTTATAACTCACAAAATTTAGAATCAGTTTAATTAATAACATCAATACGATAATTAATAATGAGTAAATAATTATGAATATGTATCTTTATACCTTATTACTAAGCTATTGAGAGCAAAAATAACATCTTTTATCTTCCTATTAATTCTTATAGTACCTATTATAAGTACCTTCTCTTGGCTCACCTATCAAAAGTCTGTAATTCGTCATCAGGTCAAAAGGATGATCATAAAAGGAATAGACAAGGAGAAGCTTGTGCTTTTAAAATTTTCAGAAGAAGAAGTTATACAAGAATTGAAATGGAAGCATTCTAAAGAATTTGAGTACAAAGGAGAAATGTATGATATTGTTGAGACTAAGGAAGTTGATCATATTATTTACTATTGGTGTTGGTGGGATCATAAAGAAACTCAATTGAACCAACAGTTAACAGAATTAGTAAAAAACATTTTTAACCAAAATCCACAGAAAACTCAAAAAGAGAATCAACTTATTTCATTTTATAATTTATTATTTATTAGTAATTATAGTGCTTTTAGTTCTTCAATGCAATTAGTGAAAACTGCTCATTTTTTTTATTATTTGGCACCTTATTATTCAATTACTTTAAAACCATTATTTCCACCTCCTAGAAGTTAATTAAGCATATGATCATTTTTAAACCTCAGCTATTTAGTTGGGGTATTGTGCCTTGTTATTGGGTACTAATTTTAATTAACTTAATATTTCTACAATGAAAAAAATAATATTTTTGTGGTTGTGTTTTGGTGTGATGAGTATATCCCATTCCCAAACTTTAACAATCAAAGATCAGAAAACCAATATCCCTTTAGAATTGGTAACACTGATAAGTAAAACACCTAACTCATTTGCAATTACAAACGCAAACGGACAAGCCAATATTTTAGCTTTTAAAGGAGCTGAAATGATTGAAATAAGAACGCTCGGATATAAAACTGTAGTTACAAATTATGCAGAACTTCAATCGAGTAATTTTGAAATCCTAATGGAATCCTTTAATCTAAACTTAAATGAAGTTGTGGTTTCTGGAACACGCTGGAATCAAATATCTGATAATGTACCATCAAAGATAACATCGATTTCTTCCAAGGAGATAGCATTTCAAAATCCACAGACTGCTGCAGATTTATTAGAAGTTTCTGGCAGAGTATATATTCAAAAAAGTCAACAGGGAGGAGGAAGCCCAATGATTAGAGGATTTGCGACAAATAGACTTTTATACACTTTAGACGGTGTTCGAATGAATACTGCAATTTTTAGAGGAGGAAATCTCCAGAATGTAATTAATATGGATCCTTTTGCCATAGAAAATACAGAAATTCTTTTTGGACCAGGTTCTGTAATATATGGTAGTGATGCCATTGGAGGTGTAATGAGTTTTAAAACTTTAACCCCACAATTATCTCTTTCAGAACAACCATTAGTTTCTGGAAAAGGTATTACTCGTTATTCGTCTAGTAATAACGAAAAAACAGGGCATTTTGATGTGAACGTAGGTTGGAAAAAATGGGCCTTTGTGACTAGTTTTAGTACTTGGGATTTTGATCATCTAAAACAGGGTAGTCATGGACCTGTAGATTATATAAAAAATTACTATGTACAGCAACAGAACAATGCAGATCAAGTTGTTACACAAGAGGATCCTTTGCTACAAATCCCTTCAGCTTATTCACAAATGAATATCATGCAGAAGTTGCGGTATGTTCCCAATGAAAGCTGGGATTTTCAATATGGTTTTCATTATTCTGAAACATCTCCTTATGGAAGGTATGATAGGCACAATCGTATAAGAAATGGAACAGCAAGATATGCGGAATGGAGTTATGGTCCCCAAAAATGGACAATGAATCATTTCAGTTTAAACCATAAAGGAGAAAATAAACTATATGACCAAGCAACTTTCCGTTTAGCATATCAAAAGTTTGGAGAAAGTAGAATAGATCGCTCGTTAAATAAGACAAAAAGAAGAAACAATATGGAAGAGGTACAAGCTTATTCCGTAAATCTCGACTTTATAAAAACTATCAGTCTTAAAAATACACTATTTTATGGTTTTGAATATGTTTTAAACGATGTTGATTCTGAAGGGATGCAGACCGATATTTCTACAAATATTTCTACAAAAGGAGCCTCTAGATATCCCAATGCTCAATGGAGCTCGTTAGCAGTCTATTTAAACGATACTTTTGAAGTTTCTGAACAATTTACTTTACAGGCAGGATTACGTTACAATCATTTTACTTTAGACGCAGATTTTGCAAATAATCTAGATTTCTACCCTTTCCCTTTCAAGACTGCTAGTCTAAGCAATGGAGCATTAACTGGTAGTTTAGGCGGTGTGTTTAGACCTGCTGAAGACTGGGTATTAAACGCCAATTTTGGGACAGCATTTCGTTCACCTAATGTAGATGACATCGGAAAAGTATTTGATTCTGAACCAGGATCTGTTACCGTTCCAAATCCTAATTTGGAGGCAGAATATGCTTACAATTGGGATTTAGGGATAGCAAAAGTTTTTAGCGACGCGGTAAAATTAGATATCACTGCTTATTATACATTGTTGAAAAATGCTCTGGTACGAAGAGATTTTAAACTTAATGGTCAAGTTGAGATTATGTACGATGGTCAGTTAAGCAAAGTGCAAGCGATGCAAAATGCGGCAAAGGCAAAAGTCTATGGAGTTCAGTTAGGGCTGGCAGTAAAATTGCCATCAGGATTTAGTTTTTCTTCTGATGTTAATTATCAAAAAGGCGAAGAAGAGCTAGATGATGGTATAACAAGTTCTTCACGCCATGCAGCACCTTTCTTTGGTGTGTCTAGACTTACTTTTAAGGCACAAAAAATAAAGTTGCAATTCTATAGCACCTATCAAGGAGAACGTAAATTTGAGGATTTGGCGGTTTCTGAACAATCAAAAGATGAAATTTACGCTAAGGATTTAAATGGTAATAATTATTCACCTTCATGGTACACACTCAATCTAAAAGCATTATACAATCTATCAGAAACATTTGTGATCAATGCAGGAATAGAAAATATGACAGATCAAAGATATCGTCCCTATAGTTCAGGGATTTCAGCTTCTGGACGAAATTTTATCATGTCTTTACAAGCTAATTTCTAATATTTAATAACCAATAGTTCAACTGTCATCTTTTTTTGACAGTTGAATTTTTATAAAAACTAGTATTCATGAACAGAAAAGAACATGCTTTTTTAATAAGGGGTGTAAGAAAAATACATAGAACTCTGGGAGCTACTTTATGCTTATTTTTTTTAGTCGTTTCATTGAGCGGTCTACTTCTTGGATGGAAAAAAAACAGCAACGGACTTATTTTGCCAAAATCTCACTATGGGATTTCTAGAAATTTGAAAGATTGGCTACCTTTTGATAGCTTACATACTATTGCATGCAGTGCTTTACATTTTTCTGTAAATAAAAATTTATCAATAGAATTAGAGCGCATGGATGCACGTCCTCAAAAAGGAATGGTCAAATTTGTGTTTAAAGATCATTATTGGGGAGTTCAGGTTGATGGTGCTACAGGGAAAGTATTACATATAGAACGCAGAAGATCTGATATTATAGAAAATATTCACGATGGCTCTATTTTAGATTATTTTTTCAAAACAGAAGGAGAAATTTTAAAATTGATATATACTTCTGTTATGGGGCTTTCCCTACTTATTTTTATTATTACTGGGTTTTGGCTATGGTTTGGACCAAAGGTAATGCGTCGAATCAGCAAAAGAAATAGATTATGAAGAAGCGAAATAAATTTTTAGTTTGGTTGAAATCAAATAGAACTCTTAAAGAATTAGATCATTTTTACAAAGATATTGTTTGCCAGTTATCCAAAGAAGAGAGGAAAGTTTATTGTGAAAACTTAATAGGTAGATTGCAGGAAGATCTTAAAGTAGCAACTACTAAAGTAGAGCTCAATAAGATTAAGAAATATATAGACGCTACAAAAAAAGAGTTGAAGGTTCTGAAGAAATAGTACCAATTAACAAAAAGTAAATCGTTAAAAAACTGACACAAAAAAATGAGGTCGTCTAAAAAGTAATTTTTAGACGATTTTCTTTTTACTCATTTTTCAGTTTATTTTTTTGATTTTCAATACTTGCTTAAAAAGTTGAATTTTAAAAAAG
>NZ_CANMVP010000030.1 GCF_947501385.1 uncultured Polaribacter sp. | reverse complement strand
GTAAGCAGTAAGCAGTAAGCAGTAAGCAGTAAGCAGTAAGCAGTAAGCAGTAAGCAGTAAGCAGTAAGCAGTAAGCAGTAAGCAAATTTAAAAAATTCTAACGAATGTCATTTCGAAATGAGTTTTTTTTAGCTTCCGAAATTTCGGAAGAGAAATCTCAACTTTGAAACCTGAAACTCGAAACCTGAAACCTGAAACCTGAAACTAAATTTAAAATAATCAAATTATGGACTTTCTATACGTAAAAGCATTACACATTATCTTTGTAGTCACTTGGTTTGCTGGCTTATTTTACATTCCGAGATTATTTATCTATCAAACGGAAGCAGAAAATAAACTAGAGCCTGCAAAATCTATTTTACAAACGCAGTACAAGTTAATGAGCAAACGCTTGTGGTACATTATTACTTGGCCCTCTGCAATTTTGGCGAGTATTTTTGCTTTTTGGATGCTCTATCAAAATCCGTATTATTTACAAGAACCTTGGATGTTGGTAAAACTAGCCTTCGTTTTAGCCTTGTACTTTTACCACGGATTTTGCCAAAATATTTATAGTAATTTACAAAAAGACATTGTAAAACATTCTGCTTTTAAACTGCGAATTTTTAATGAAGTTTCTACCATCATTCTATTTGCCATCGTTTTTTTAGTAACCGTAAAAAGTGCCATTAATTGGATTTGGGGTGTTGTAGGAATCATTCTTTTTGGAATTCTAATGCTGTTAGGAATCAAGCTTTATAAAAGAATTCGCGAGAAGAAATCTTGGGAGAAAGCTGAAAAAGAGGCTGTAGAGAATCAACAAATTACAATCAAGGACAATGACGTTCATGAAAGTGATTTACCTACGAACTCCTAATACTCTGCTCAAAAGGAATTCTATTTACAATAGATCTCCCTAAAGTAACTTCATCTGCGTATTCTAATTCGTCACCTACAGAAATTCCACGAGCAATGGTAGACGTTGTGACTTCAAATTTTTCGATTTGTTTGTAAATATAAAAGTTGGTGGTATCACCTTCCATTGTAGAACTTAAAGCGAAAATTAATTCTTTTACTTCTCCGCTGTTTACTTTATTGACCAAAGATGCTATTTGTAAATTCTGCGGACCAATTCCTTCAATAGGAGAAATTTTTCCACCTAAAACATGGTACAATCCGTTGAATTGAGAAGTACTTTCTATAGCCATTACATCTCTAATATCTTCTACCACACAAATAATTTCAGGGTTTCTTTTCGGGTTGTTACAGATATCACACAACTCGGTATCAGAAATATTATGACATTTTTCGCAGGTTTTTATATCATTTCGTAAATGCAACAATGCCTCAGATAAATACTTTGTATTTTCTGATGGCTGTTTTAGCAAATGCAACACCAAACGTAGCGCAGTTCTTTTACCAATTCCTGGTAAACGAGAAACTTCACTGACTGCGTTTTCTAATAATTTTGATGAAAAATCCATAGTTTGCGAAATTACAACTTCCAAAGAAAAAAGAATCAAGAAAAAAAGAGAAAAGATTTATTTTTAAATTTCTATTTTCTTTTCTCTCTTTTCTATTCTCTTAAAATACTATATTCGTAGCTCAAATTACGCCTAAAATGAAGCCAGAATATATCATTCTTTTAATTGTTAGTTATTTCTCTGTACTAATTCTTATTTCTTATATCACAGGGAAATCTGCTGACAACAAAACATTCTTTAAGGCAAATAATTCTTCTCCTTGGTATTTGGTGGCTTTCGGTATGATTGGCGCCTCACTGTCTGGAGTCACCTTTATTTCTGTTCCTGGATGGGTTGAGGCGCAAGGAATGAGTTATTTTCAAATGGTTTTGGGCTACGTTGTTGGTTATGCTGTAATTGGGTTGATTTTATTACCCCTTTATTATAAATTAAATTTGACCTCAATTTACACCTATTTACAAGATCGTTTTGGTGAATATTCATATAAAACAGGTGCAAGTTTCTTTTTACTTTCTAGAACTATTGGTGCCGCTTTCCGACTATTTTTAGTAGCAAATGTGCTACAATTATTACTATTCGATGCCTACGGAATTCCTTTTTGGGTAACAGTTTCCGTAACTATTTTATTAATTTGGCTGTATACGTTTAAAGGCGGGATTAAAACCATTGTTTGGACAGATACTTTACAAACATTATTTATGTTAATTGCTGTAGGTGTTTGTATTTATACAATTTCTGATGAATTACAGATCACAAATATTTTTTCTTATGTTGCCGATAGCGAACTCTCTAAAACTTTCTTTTTCGAAGACGTAAATGCCGGTAATTATTTTTGGAAACGTTTCCTCGCAGGTGCTTTTGTAGCCATTGTAATGACGGGTTTAGACCAAGATATGATGCAAAAAAACCTTACCTGTAAAAACTTAAAAGATGCACAAAAAAACATGTTTTGGTTTACAATCGTTTTAGTGATTGTTAACTTTTTCTTTTTAGCGTTGGGTGTTTTATTAACAGATTACGCACAACAAAACGGAATAGACGCACATAAAGATCAGCTTTTTCCAATAATTGCCACCAAAGGAACACTAGGTTTGGCAACAGCCATGTTCTTTTTATTAGGTTTAATTGCCGCTGCATATTCAAGTGCAGATTCTGCCTTAACTTCTTTAACCACTTCCTTTAGTATTGATATTTTAGAAATTGACAAAAAGAAAAATAAAACTGAACAAGTTAACATTAGAAAGAAAATTCACGTTTTGTTTTCACTTATTTTAATCGCAACTATTTTGGTTTTTAAATATTTTATTGCGGATGAAAGTGTGATTGCCAAAATATTTACGTTTGCCAATTATACCTATGGGCCACTATTAGGTCTGTACGCTTTTGGCTTGTTTACCAAACTAAAAGTAAAAGACAAAGCCGTACCTATTATTTGCCTTTTATCTCCGTTTATAACCTATGCTATCAACTATTTTACATTAGCATATGGAGGTTTTGATTTTGGTTTTTCTCTTTTGATATTAAATGGATTTATAACATTTGTTGGTTTATATTTGTTTAAAAGAAAATAGAAATGTCAAAAGATTTAAGCAACTACCGTAAATCATACGAAAAACAAGAGCTTTTAGAAAGTAATTGTCCAGAAAACCCAATGGAATTATTTCAAACATGGTTTAGAAATGCAGATGAGTCTGATAGCGTAGAAGAAACAAACGCCATGAATATTGCTACGATTGGTAAGGATGGATTTCCTAAAAATAGAATTGTTTTATTAAAAAAATTTACTTGGGAAGGCTTTATTTTCTACACAAATTACACATCAGAAAAGGGAAAAGCAATTGCAGAAAACAATCATATTTGTTTGTCTTTCTTTTGGCCTGCTTTAGAGCAGCAAATTATCATCAAAGGAAAAGCAGAATTATTGGCAGAAAATTTATCTGACGGTTATTTTGAATCGAGACCAGATGGTAGCAAATTAGGTGCTTGGGCATCAAACCAAAGTACGGTGGTTTCTTCTCGGAAAGCATTAGAAGAAAATTTAAATGCATTTGAAAAAGAATTTGAAGGGAAAGAGATCCCAAGACCAAAACATTGGGGCGGATATTTGGTAAAACCCATATCTGTTGAGTTTTGGCAAGGGAGACCAAATAGACTGCACGACAGAATTAGATATCGTTTAGAAGAAGATTTTTCTTGGAAAATAGAAAGATTAGCGCCATAAATTTTTATATTTACCCCAATCAACAAAAATTAAATGAAAACATTATATATTGTTAGACACGCAAAATCTTCATGGGAGTACAAGGGAATTGATGATATTGATAGACCTTTAAAGAAAAGAGGCATTAAAGACGCTCATTTAATGTCTAAATATTTAGCAAAAAACATAGACAAACCAGATGTTTTTATCACAAGTAGTGCCAATAGAGCGTTGCATACTGCAGTTATTTTTTGTGAGAATTTCGGTTTTCCACATGCCAACCTTCAAATAAAACGACAATTATATAGTTTTAGTGATGGTTATTTGGTAAAAACTGTAAATGCCTTAGATGACGGTTTTGATTCAGCCATTATTTTTAGTCACGATCATGGTATTAATAATTTTGTAAATGAGTTTGGAGATAAGCCTTTAGCGCATGTAACAACCTGTGGTATTATTGGCATTCAATTTCAAGAAAAACATTGGAAAAACATCAGAAGAGGCAAAACTATTTTAGTAGAGTTTCCAAAAAATCATAAATAATAGATTTTGTTAGCAATAAAAAAATTCGCTGCCATTGATATTGGTTCTAATGCAATTCGATTACTGGTATCAAACGTAATTGTAGCGGAAGATAGAGAACCTCAATTTAAAAAATCTTCTTTGGTACGTGTACCCATTCGTTTAGGAGCAGATGCATTTGTTGGCGAAGGCATTATCAGTGAGGCCAACGTTACTAGAATGATAAATGCGATGGAAGCTTTCAAGTTATTAATGAAAGTTCATGGCGTAGAAAGATACAAAGCCTGTGCAACTTCCGCGATGAGAGAAGCTGCGAATGGAAAGGAAGTAGTTGGAAAAATACTATCTGAAACAGGGGTTACAATTGATATTATTGGTGGTAAAGAAGAAGCTGCAATTATATCTTCTACAGATTTAAATGAATTGATAGAAGGAGACAGCGCTTATTTATACGTAGATGTTGGTGGTGGTAGTACAGAGTTTACCATTTTCTCTAAGGGTGAAATTATCATTTCGAAGTCATTCAAAATGGGTACCGTTCGTTTATTAAACAATAAAAAATCTGTAAATAAAGAGATATTCGCAAATGTAGAAAAGTGGATTAAAAAGAATACCAAAGACTTGAAAAGGGTTTCTTTAATTGGTTCTGGTGGTAATATTAACAAACTTTTTAAAATGTCTGGCAGAACAGAAGGAAAACCTATTTCTTTTATTTATTTAAACGCACAATATCAGTTTTTAAAGAACATGAGTTATGATGACAGAATCTCTGAATTAAGTTTAAATCCAGATAGAGCAGATGTTATAATTCCTGCTACAAAAATATACTTATCTGCCATGAAATGGAGTGGCGCAAGAAAGATTTATGTTCCTAAAATTGGACTTTCAGATGGTATCATTAAAAGTCTTTATAACAAATCGTTATAACTCTTTTTTTTAACTTTTAATTAACTTTCTATTAACTACTCGTTAACATTTATTAATTTTTTGTACTTTTGCAGTGGCTTATATTCAAATGATAGGTCTAAACAAGTAATAATTAAATAAATGAAAATGAAAAAAATTCTATTTACCGGCGCACTCTTAATGTTTGGCGCTGTGGCATTCAGTCAAGATTTACCAGAAAATCCAGAACCAGGAAAATGTTATGTACGTTGTAAAACTCCAGAAGTTTGGAAAAACGAAAACGTAACAATTGAAATTGCTCCTGCTTACAAGAAAATTGTAACCTACCCTGCAGAGTATAAAACGGTAACAGAAAGAGTATTAGTAAAAGAAGCTGACAAACGTTTGGTTGTTGTACCAAGTGTTTGGAAAACTGAAACTGAGACGTATACTGCAAAAGAAGATGCAAACAAATTAAGAGTAATTAATGCTACTTTTGCTCCAGATTCTCAAGTAATTGAGACAAAAGCAGCTTCTGCTGTTTGGGAAATGAGTGAAAGAGCACCAGATTGTGAATCTAGTGACCCTAATGACTGTAGATACTGGTGTTATAAGCCAATTCCTGCACAGTTTGTAACAATTCCTCAGACAAAATTAGATGCAGATGCTTCTACAGCACCTTCTAAAGTTCCTGGTTATACAAAAACCTATACCAAAAGAGTAATGGTATCAGGACCAACTACAAGAACTATAGATGTGCCTGCAGTGTATGGAAGTATCAAAAAAACGGTTTTAGTAAAAGATGCGTGGCAAGAAGAAGTTACGGTTGCTGCTAAATACAGAACGGTTACTAAAGAAGTTTTAATTAATAAAGGTGGTTTAACTACTTGGAAAGAAGTAGAATGTGAGTTGGTAAACAATACTCCTTTACCTATTATTTGGAATTTAGGAAGTGCTACCTTAACAAACGGTGCAAAAAGAATTATTGATGCTAGATTGTTACCAATCTTAAAAGATGGTGTTGCTGTTGCTATTGAGTCTCATACAGACATGAGAGGAACTAAAGAAAGTAACCAAGATTTATCTGAAAGAAGAGCGCAAGCGGTAACCAACTATTTAATTTCTAAAGGAGTAAATCCTAGCCAATTAACTGGAAATGGTTTTGGAGAAAGAAGATTAACAAATAGATGTGCTGATGGCGTTTCTTGTACAGAAGCAGAACACAGAGCAAACAGAAGAACTACTTTTAGAATAATCAATCAAAAATAAGTTCAGTTGAATTCAATAGAAAACCGAAGCAATTTGCTTCGGTTTTTTTTATGCTGTGTATTTAATAATTTTCTGTAACCGATTGTATAAACGGATAATAATAATCCGTTAAGATCAAACCTTTTTTATAGCCAATCATTTTTCCTTTATGATTGACAAAAACCAAGGTTGGGTATGATTTTACTTTGTATTTTCTAATCAATTGATAGTTTTCTTCTAATTTACTAGCACCTATAAGATCTTTATTCCTAGGATTGTCTGCTTCGTATAAAATTAAATCTTTATCTGCAAGCGCTTTAAATTTCTCCGTATGAAATAATTTCTTGTCTAAGATTTTACAAGGACTACACCAATCTGAACCTGTAAAATAAATCAAAACAGGCTTTTTTTCCTTTTTAGATTTTTTTAAAGCATTTTTAAAAGAAGATTCCCAATTAATATCAATGGTATCTTCTGTTGAAACTGGCACTACATTTTCTTGAGCGAAGCTACTTAAAGAAAAAAGTGAACATAGTAAAAAAGTGAAAATAATTTTTTTCATGCTTATGATTTGTTCAAAAGTATCAAAAATAATACCAATATTAAAAATTATTTGTCAAATGACTATTTATCAATTGATTAAATTCCTTACCACTATCATTTAAAAACGAGGTTTCTATAGGTAAACAATTTAAATCATCAATTTTATGAGCCAACCGAACATAGTCTTTTTCCGTGGTTAATAAAATTTTTGAAGAAGACATTGCAGCAAATCTTTGTTTGATGTCTTTAATTTCATTTTGAGAAAAGTTGTGATGATCTGAATATTTTAAATGTTGAAATTTAACCCCTAAACCTTTCAAATAATTGGTTAATGGGTCTGGATTTGCGATTCCAGTAATTAATAAAACTTCAAAATTTTTCAATTCCTCTAAAAGAATTTCATGTGCACCAACTATTTTATCGGCATAGGAAATCGTAGTGAAAAAAACTTCTTTATTAAATTTATTTAGCTTTTGTTTGATAGCATGCTGTGCTATTATAGATAGGTTTGCTGGACATTTCGTGACCAAAATTACATCTGCTCTCGCTGCTCCTTTTTTGCTTTCTCTTAAATTTCCTGTGGGTAATAAAAAATCATCAACAAACAAATCGTCATATTTAGTAAGTAAAATATAAAAACTCCCCTTTACTTTTCGATGTTGAAAAGCATCGTCTAACAAGATAATTTCAGCGTTTTTACGTTCAATTAACTTGGTAATTCCTTCTACTCTATTCGCATCTACAGCAATAGCAATTGTATTAAACTTTTTAAAATATTGCAAAGGTTCATCACCAACATCTTCTGCAGCATGATTTTTATGCAACAAAACAAAACCCTTTGTTTTTCTCTTATAACCTCTGCTTAAAACAGCGGTTTTAAAATCATCTTTTAAAAGACGAATTAAGTATTCTATTTGCGGAGTTTTCCCTGTACCACCAACGCTTAAATTCCCAATGACAATTACAGGTATTTGAAAGGACGTTTGTTTAAAAATACCTGTATCAAAAAAATAATTACGAATGCTTGTAACTGCATCGTATAGGATTGAAAATGGAAATAAGAATACACGTAAAAATTTCATCAGTACGAAAATAACTCATTTTTATGAATTGCTCCATGGAAAATGCTAACTTTGGTTTTTGCAGAAATAATATAGCATGAAAATCAAAGAAATTACAAATTGTATAGAAAAGTTAGCGCCACTTCAGTATGCTGAAGATTTTGATAATGTTGGTTTGTTAGTAGGAACCTACCAGACAGAGGTTCGAGGAGTTTTAGTAACCTTAGATACTTTAGAAGAAACTGTAGATGAAGCCATTGCTAAAAAATGCAATTTAATTGTTAGTTTTCATCCTATAATTTTTGGCGGATTAAAAAAATTAAACGGAAATTCTTATGTAGAAAGGGTTGTGTTAAAAGCCATAAAAAATGACATTGCTATTTATGCAACGCATACCGCTTTAGACAATTCTCAAAATGGCGTTTCTGCAAAAATGTGCGAAGTTTTAGGCTTGGTAAACACGAAAATCTTGATCCCTAAAAAGGGAATCATCAAAAAACTAACCACATTTGTTCCTTCAGAAAAAGCAAATAATCTTAGAGATGCGCTATTTAATGCTGGTGCAGGAAACATCGGTAACTACGACCAATGTTCTTTTAATATGGAAGGAGAAGGAACGTATAGAGGAAATGAAAATTCGAATCCTACCTTAGGAGAGAGAGGCAAATTACACACAGAAAAAGAAACACGAATTAGTGTTGTTTTTGAAAGTAAAAATGAAGCTTCGATTTTAAAAGCACTGCAGGAGAATCATCCTTACGAGGAAGTTGCCTACGAATTAATTACTACAGAAAATGTGCATCAAAATATTGGCATGGGAATGATTGGCGAGCTCCCAAATGAAATGGATGAACAAGAATTTTTACTATTTCTAAAGAAAACGATGCAAACAGCTTGTGTTCGACATTCAAACTTTATCAATAAAAAAATAAAGAAAGTTGCCGTGTTAGGCGGTGCTGGTAGTTTTGCCATTTCGAACGCAAAAGGAGCCGGTGCAGATGCTTATGTGAGTGCAGATTTTAAATATCATGAGTTTTTTAAAGCTGAAAACAGCATATTATTGGCAGATATTGGTCATTATGAGAGTGAACAGTTTACAAAAAACCTTTTGGTTGACTATCTTACGAAAAAATTTAGTAATTTTGCAATCGTTTTATCAGAAAAAAGTACAAATCCGATTTATTATATATAATCATGGCAAAGAAGAAAGAAATTTCAGTTGAACAAAAATTAAGAGCATTGTATGACCTACAATTAATAGACTCTAGAATCGATGAAATTAGAAATGTAAGAGGTGAACTACCTTTAGAAGTGGAAGATTTAGAGGATGAAGTTGCTGGATTAAATACACGTATTTCTAATTTAGCGGAAGATGCTTCTAACTTAGAAACAGAAATCAACAATAAAAAGCAAGCAATAGAAGATTCTAAAGTGTTGATGGCTAAATACGAAGAGCAACAAAAAAATGTTAGAAATAACAGAGAATTTGACTCTTTAGCTAAAGAAATGGAGTTTCAAGATTTAGAAATTCAATTGGCTGAAAAAAGAATTAATGAGTACAAAGCCAAAATTGCTCAGAAAAATGAAGTAATTGATGCTACAAAAGAAAAATTAGCGAAGCAAGATCAACATTTAGGTCATAAAAAAGCAGAATTAGATGCGATTTTAAAAGAGACTGAAAAAGAAGAAAAATTGTTAGCCGAAAAATCTGAAGAGTTTGCTATGACTTTAGATGCACATTTATTTGCTGCGTATACAAGGATTAGAACCAAGGTTAAAAATGGCTTAGCAGTGGTTGCAATAGAACGTGGTGCTTCTGGAGGATCTTATTTTACGATTCCACCTCAAGTTCAATTAGAAATTGCAAACAGAAAAAAAATAACAATAGATGAGCATAGTGGACGTATCTTAGTAGATGCTGCATTGGCTGATGAAGAGAAAGCGAAAATGGATAAATTATTTTCTTAATCTCTTTACAAAAATCCTAAAAAAACCTCGAAGCTTTTGCTTCGAGTTTTTTTGCTTTATAAACTACTTTATTAATAGTCTAACTTCTTTAAATAACTTAATTTCTCTTTCCAAATCGCTAAGTCTTCTTTAAATTCATTTACCCTATTTTTAACATTTAGTACTAAAGGATTGTCATCTTTAGCATTTGAGAAGAAACCTAAATTGTTTTCTAATTGCTGAATTTCTCTAACAACTTCATCTATTTTCTTTCTAACATACAACTGCTCTGAATCTAGTTTTCTAAAATCTTCATTGGCAGCCAAGCCATCTGCAAGGTTTGTAAATTTCATCATTGCCACTTCTTTCTTGTCTAATGATAAAGTTTCTAAGAGTCTGTCTATTTGTTTGTTAAACTTTCCTTCTAAGTGTCTTACATTTCTTGGTAATCTACCTAACTCTTGCCATGTATTAATAGCTTCTAAAACACTTTCTTTGGTGTGCTCTTTATCTTCTTTTAAAGTGTCTAAAAACGCCTTTTTAGCATCTACAACATCTTGCTGCTCTTTACTAACTTCATTTTTTTGCTGATGGAACCTATCAAAATAATAATTACAAGCTGCTTTAAATTTGTTCCAAATATCATCTGAAAATTTTCTGGGTACATGCCCAATTTTTTTCCAATCAGATTGAATTTTTTTCATAGCATCTGTAGTCGTATCCCAATCTTCACTTTCCTTTAAAGACTCAGCAATTTCTATTAAAGCTAGTTTCTTTTTTAAATTTTCTTGTTGACCACTTTTTTCGTCTTTATAAAAAAGATTTTTCGCACTGTTTATTTTTTTGGTAGCCGCCTTAAATTTTTGCCAAACTTCTTCACTTTTAGTATACGGCAATTTGCCTGCACTAAAATATTGCTGTCTTAATATTTCAACTTCTTTGATACTATGCTGCCAGTCTTTATGTGTTTTGTTTCCTGAAGTATCGTAGGCATTTATAGCTTCTATGATGGCCAACTTCTTCTCAATAATTTCTTGGTACTTAGACTTCATTTCACGAAAATGTTCGTGTCTTTTGTCATGTATTTTTTTGGTGGCAGCGCTAAATTTTTGCCAAACTTCCTCTCTTACCTCTTTTGCCACAGGCCCAATGTCTTCTTTCCAAGTTTTATGCAATTCTTGCAATTCTTTAAAAGCTTGATTGATGTCTGATGATGCAGCCAAAGCTTCTGCTTTTTCTACAATTTTTAACTTTTCTTCTAAGTTGTTTCTAAAATCTAAATCTCTAAAATCGTTACTTAAATGTAACAAATCATAAAAGCGTTCTACATGATGATGGTATGTTTTCCAGGTATCATTATAGCGCGTTTTAGAAACAGGTCCAATAGCGCGCCAAGCATCTTGCAACTCTCTAAATTCTTTGTACATAGTATTTGCATTCGCATCTGCAATAAGGCTTTTTAGACCTTCTATGACTTGTACTCTTTTATCGAGATTCTCATTTAACTGCTTTTCTAAAGCACCGTAGTGTGCGTCTCTTTGTCTTTTATAATCTGAAAGTAATGTATTGTATTCCGTTTTTATAGGACTAGAAAATTGAAAATCTATAGAATCTCCTCCTGCTTCTAAGAAAGCACTTTTCTTTTCTGCTAATGTGGCGCCAAATTTTGTGTTAAAAGCACTTTTTATATTTTCTACTTGATTTTTTACTCTCTGAACAGGGTTGTTCGCTAATGTGTTTTTTAACTCGGCAACCAACTCCTCTAAAGACATAGCAGTATAATCTACCGTAGTTACTTCTTCTTTCGTTTCGTTTTTTTCAGCATCTGCTGCTACAGACTTTTCTACTTCATCAATTGCTTCAGCATTTTCGCCTTCGTTTGTGGCAACAACTTCCTCTACTTTAGAAGTTTCCTCTTCTTTTTCTACAATAATTTCTTCTACTGGTTTTTCAACTTCATTTAGCTCTTCAGAAGATTTTTCCTCCTTTTTTTCTTCAACAACCGCTGGTTTTGTTGCTGCTTTTGGAGTTTCGTTTACAACTTCTTCAGTACTCTTTACCGTTTTTTCAACGTTTTCTTCATTCTTATCTAACATGTCTACAATGTTTAAGTTCAGTTAATAATATCGCATTATTATAGTCTATAAAGATACTGACAACTTACAGAATTAACAAATCATAGAAATAAAATAAATTATTTGGTTTCATTCCAAATTCTCCAAGATTCTTCTGCCTGTAATTCTAACATTTCATATCCGTTTTTAATACTTGCGCCTTTTTCTTTTCCTTTCGATAAGAATGTAGAAATTTTAGGATTGTAAATTAAGTCGAATAATAAGTGGTTTTCTGAGAGAAATTGATAAGGTATATTGGGTGACAAGTGGATGTCTGGCGAAGTCCCAATCGGTGTACAATTGATAATTATATGGTATTTATAAATAATTTCTTCTGTTAATTCTTGATACCCAATTTCTTTTTTACCCTCAGGGTTTCTAGAAACGAATTTGTATTTGATCTTATTCTTTTTCAAGGCATAAGCAATTGCTTTTGACGCACCACCAGTTCCTAAAATCAAAGCAAATTTATGATGCTTTTTTAATAAAGGAGTAATTGAATTTTCAAAACCAACAACATCGGTATTGTATCCTTTTAAGTTGCCTCTTTTGGTAAACTTAATTGTATTTACTGCCCCTATTTTTTCAGCAGTTTTGTCTAATTTATCTAAAAAAGGAATCACAGCTTCTTTATACGGAATGGTTACATTCATACCTTCTAAATGCGCTTCATTTTTAAGTATCGATGGAAAATCTTGAATCTCCAGAATATCAAAGTTTTTATATTTGTGCTTTTTAAAACCCAATGCTTCAAATTTTTCAGCAAAATATCCTCTAGAAAATGAGTAGGAAATATTTTTTCCTAAAAGACCAAAAACTTTATTTCTTTTTTCTTCCATAATAATCTATTATTAAAATTATCGCAATACCAATAACAATATAAAAAATAGCAACCCAAGTTTCTGTTGCTGAAAAATCTGGCACAAAACGCTTGTAATTTTCAATGATTTTATCGCCACTTTTATCTAGTAAAAATTCATCCTCTTTTACAAGGTACACTGCTTTTTTCCATGGCCAAACAATCCCTAAAGAACCTGTTATAAAACCTATAATAACAGCAGTAACAATCGCATTCCATCTTTTTAAAACATAGCCTAAAATATGACTAATAGAAACCAAACCAAATGCTGAGCCTGCTGTAAAAACAGCAATTATTTTGAGATATCTAATTTTCTCTGGATCTGAAAGCACCTCGAAGTTTCCTGATACTAGATTGGTTAAAATATAAAATAATTCATTTACAGAATCTACCAATAACAGTGCATAATTTCCCATTAAAATGAGAATAAAAGAGCCTGAAAGACCAGGAAGTGTCATGCCAGAAACACCAATAATTCCACAAACAAAGACAAACCAGAGATTGTCATTTTCTGGTGCAGGATTTAAAAAACTAATTCCTAATCCTACAGAAATTCCAATCACCAAAGAAATGAAATTGGCACTATTCCATTCACCAAAATCTTTACCTATATAATAAATGGAGCCAATAATCATCCCAAAAAACCAACTCCAAACATAGAGCTGATAATTTTCTAGAAAAAAGTCTAATAATAGTGAAATACTAAAATAGCTAAAAATACTTCCAGCCATAATTAGCAGTAAGAATTGTGCATTTATATATCTAAAAAAACTTTTGAATCTTCCACTTATAAAAAGCTTAAAGGCAATGATATTTACTTTTTTAAATGAGTAAATAAGTTCTTCATAAAAACCAAAAACAAAAGAAACCGTACCACCAGAAATGCCTGGAACTTTATTTGCAGCGCCCATTGCCAAACCCTTTAAAAAAAGAATGAGTTTCTCTAAAAAAGTTTTTTCTGTATGCATTATTGTTTTTTGACTGCTAATTTTTCCATTAATAAAATTAGACCAAAACCTATAATGGCTAGCACAATGGCCAACATGAATTCAGGGTTCCCGTCAAAAGAAAAAGGAGAGATACTTTGCTGTTTAAAAGGCACTTCTATTCCGTGAGAATTGGTTCTCCAAGTAAGCGTTTCTTTCCAAGGCCATATTTTATTTAAAGAACCAATAATAAAACCTGTTAAAATTGCCAATGTGTAGTTTTTATAATTCGAAAAAAGCCATTTTAAAATTTTAGAAAAAGAAAGTAAACCAACAATGGCACCTAAGCCAACTACAGCAACTGTTTTTACATCTCTATCGTCTACAGCAGATAAAATAGGCCTGTAAGCACCTAGTAAAACCAAAATAAAAGCTCCTGAAATTCCAGGTAAAATCATTGCACAAATAGCAATAGCTCCTGCTAGAAACATAAACAATAAAGAAGAGTTCTCTGTCACCAAAGGATTTAAAGTGGTTACATAGTAAGCAGTAAAAGCACCAACAACCATCACTAGAATGGTGATAAAATTCCATCTACTAATTTGCTTTCCGATATAGATAATGCTTGCTAGCACCAACCCAAAAAAGAAAGACCACAATAAAACTGGTTCATTTTCTAACAACCATTTAATGGTTTTTGCTAAAGAAATAATGCTTATAAATATCCCGATAAACAAGGCTAATAAAAAAGCCCCATTTACTTGTTTCCAAGCGGCTTTTATACCTTCAGATTTTAAAGTTTTAAAAAGTGTTAGATTTACGTTGCTAATAGACCCTAAAAGTTCTTCATAGATTCCAGAGATAAAAGCAATAGTACCTCCAGAAACACCAGGCACTACATCTGCTGCTCCCATTGCCATTCCTTTTAAACCAACTACTAAATAATCTTTAAAATTTCTAGCCATTATATTTTTATTTGTGTGAAACGAAGATAGTAGATTTTAAAGAAAAAAATAGAATCCTTTATTCTATTTGTCTTTTTAAAGGATATTGTACTTTTATAAAAAATAATTCCATTAAATTGTGTTGAGCAATGCCAAAGAAAGGAAAAGAAAAAAACACGGTTAATAAAGCAAAACATGCTAAATTACTGGCGCGTAAAAACAACAAAATAAAATTAGACAAACAACTTCATAAAGAGCGTTTAAAAGCGATTGTTAAAAAAATTAATAACCAAAAGAAAAAATAAATGATGAGTTGGAGATACCTATTTGGAAGTATTATTTCTGTACCGCTGCTTCCGATCCTTTTTTTTCAAGGGAAGAGAATTATTAAAGAGACTCCAAGATTAGCAGAGGCGATACAGCCACAAGGTTTTATACAAACAACTTCTAATAAAACTTTAAAAATTATTTCAATTGGTGAAAGTACCATTGCTGGCGTAGGCGTAGACATTCATGAAAACGGATTTACAGGAGCTTTGGCAAAAGAATTTTCAACAAAAAAAAACATCTCTGTATTATGGAAGGTATATGCAAAAAGTGGCTATACCGCAAAACAGATTAACAAGCGTTTAGTGCCAAAAATTGAAGAATCTAATGCAGATATGATTGTTATTGGTTTGGGAGGTAATGATGCTTTTAAACTGAATTCTCCGACACTTTTTATGATCAATGTAAGTGCTTTGATTAAAAATTTGCACAAGAAATTTCCCAGAACGCCTATTTACTTCACAAATATGCCTCCCATTAAAGAGTTTCCTGCATTTACAAGCGTCATAAAGTTTGTGGTTGGTAATTTGGTCGAGATCTTTGGAGCCAAATTGTATAAAAAAGTTAGAAAACGAAAACGGGTTTTTTACAATAGAGAAATTATTACGTTGGCAAAATGGTCTAAAAAATACAATATAGAAAATGATCCTGCAATCTATTTTAGTGATGGTGTGCATCCATCAAAAGTCTCATACGATTTATGGGGAAAAGAAATGGCGCAGTTTATCATGAAAAAAAGAAATTTTAGAAAATGGATGAAAGCGACATTATAAATCATTTTGATTTACAAAAACACCCAGAAGGAGGTTATTATAAAGAAGTTTATAGAAGTAAAGGAGAAATTTTATCAGAACATTTAAGTGATGAATTTGTTGGCAATAGAAACTATTGTACAAGTATCTATTTCTTGCTAACGTCAGATACATTCTCTGCTTTTCATAAAATAAATCAAGATGAAATTTGGCATTTTTATAAAGGCACAAGCCTAAAACTACACCTAATTTCTCCTGAAGGAAAATACTCTTTAGTTACTATTGGTGATGATTTTAAAAATGGAGATTTGTTTCAATTTACAGTTCTTGCACAATACTACTTCGCAGCAGAAGTGATCAAAAAAAACTCTTTTTCTTTTGTAGGTTGCACTGTTTCTCCAGGGTTTGATTTTAGAGATTTCGACTTGCCTTCTTGCGAAACATTAACTTTAAAATTTCCTATTCATAAAGTCATCATAAAGAAAATGACCCATCATTAGTTTTTTTTTGATAAAAATGGGCAAACCTTTTTATTTTTCAATATTTTATAAATAAATTTACTCCTCTTTTTATAGATTATCAACATGAAACAGTTAAACTTCCTCTCTATCTTTTGTGCTACGCTTTTTTTCAACTGTCAAACAGCACAAAAAGAAACGTCACATCTCGATTTTTCAAATACAAAAATCGTAGACTTATCACATTCTTATTCTCATGAAACCGTGTATTGGGTTACCGCTAAAGAATTTACCATGGATACGGTTTTTAAAGGTAAAACAGCTAAGGGATATTACTATTCTGCCTACAATTTTGAAACTGCAGAACATGGTGGTACACACATAGATGCTCCTGTACATTTTGCTGAAGGAGCAAAATCGGTAGATGAAATTTCTTTAGAAAAATTAATTGGATCCGCTATTAAAATTGATGTTTCTAAAAATGCATTGAACAATCCTGATTATCTCATTACTATCAATGATTTAAAAACTTGGGAAGAAACACATAAAATGCAAATTCCTGTGGGAAGTATTGTGTTGTTACAAACCGGTTTCTCCACCTATTATCCAAACAAAGTAAAATATATGGGAACTAACAAACGTGGGGAACAAGCCATTGAACTATTGCATTTTCCTGGCTTGTCTGGAGCAGCAGCTACTTGGTTAGTTAAAAACAGAAAAATTAACTCTATCGGAATTGATACTCCTAGTATAGATTACGGTCAATCTACTCATTTTGAAAGCCATGTTGCCTTGATGACCAATAATATTCCTGCTTTTGAGAATTTGACGAATTTAGATCAACTACCAGAAAAAGATTTTAACATCGTGGCATTACCTATGAAAATAAAAGGTGGTAGCGGAAGTCCATTAAGAATTGTTGCTTTATTGAAATAAAAATAACTCAGTTTTCACTTGACATTTATAATGTATTATTTCACTAACATCTACCAAAATGAATAGAAATCACTATAAAAATTGATCGTAAATTGTTTTTTTTAGTAGCTTGACAAAGTCTTAATCTCTATAGTCTTCTAACGCAGCGGTCTTTTTTCTTTTAAAACATACAGTGATATTATTTAGGATCTAAAATAGTTTCAATTCTTTTTATTAAATCTTGTAAATGATATTTAGTAATGGTGTTCGTATTGCTATTTAAAGCACTTTTGATGTCTCTTTTAATTCTGTTTAATTCGCCTCTAACAATGGGCTTCAAATCAGAAATATCTGCATCAATTGCTGATAATTTTAAGATACCAATATTAATTGAACCTTGTTTTTTTGATTTCATTAAAGAAGCTAATTTAATAATATACGTTCTTTGTAAATTTCTTCGATACGTATCTATCGGTTTTCTGGCATATACTTCAGAAAAAATACCTTTTCTAAAGTCAGTCATTAAGTTTATAAAAGTATAAGCTTTAGCCCCGTTTAAGGTCTCATTCTCTAGCAATCTCGCAATTCTTCCGGGTCTCATCACTCTATTTAATGCGCCTATTTGTAAGTCTCTAATTTTAACATCAGAACCAGAAAACTGAATGTTATTTAAAATAGCGGTGTCTAACAACCAAATTGGTGTGGTAAAAACTTCCTCTTGTAAAAACTGCACTGCTCTTTGTTGCTTGTCTTTACTTACATAAGTATAAACAGTTCCTTCTTGATCTGAAGTTTTGAAATTTTCATAAACGCCACCAATATTTGCAGAAACATGCCCAATATATCTATTAAACTGAGTCGTTAATTCTTTATACATGGCTGCTAAATCGTCATAATTTTCACCCGCTTCTGTAGTCCAATTTTTTAAGTTGGGTAGTATTCTTTTTAAATTTTTAATTCCGTAGTTACTCGCTTTCATCGCATCATCGCCTAAATCTTCTGTTTGTGAACTAGGATCCAGGTTATTTAAAATTTGTTGGCCTCCAAAACGATACACAGGGTCGCCAGCGTGTTTTAAAATCCATTTATTTAATGTTTCTTTTTCATCCTTTGCAGTGGTATTTAAAATTGGTTTGTATCCCCAAGCAATGGCATATTTATCATACGGACCAATATTTGGCATCAAAGCAACACCTTTGTCTTCGGGTTGTGCCACATAATTAAACCGAGCATAATCCATAATGGAAGGAGCCGTTCCGTATTTCTGGGTAAAACTGGCAGAACGTAAAGAATCTACAGGATAAGCTACAGAACTCCCCATATTGTGTGGCAAACCTAAAGTATGCCCAACTTCATGCGAAGAAACAAAACGAATTAAACGTCCCATGACTGCTGTTTTAAATTCTTTTTGGCGCGCATCTGGATTGATTGCTGCCGTTTGAATGAAGAACCAGTTGTGCAACAAGGTCATCACGTTATGATACCAATTGATGTCTGACTCTAAAATCTCTCCAGATCTTGGATCACTCACATGAGGCCCATTTGCGTTTGGAATTGGGGAGGCTAAATACCGTACCACAGAATAGCGAACATCTTCTGGAGACCAATCTGGATCTTCTTCTTTTGTTGGTGGATCTTTCGCAATGATGGCATTTTTAAATCCTGCAGCTTCAAAGGCAACTTGCCAATCTTCGATTCCTTGTTTTATAAACGGAATCCATTCTTTTGGTGTGGCTCTATCTATATAATACACAATCTGCTTTTTAGGAATCACCAATTCTCCTTGCTTAAATTTCTCTACATCTTCATCTTTTACTTCCAATCTCCATCGGTCTAAATAGGTAACTCTTTTACTCTTTTGTGCTTTTAAACCATAGTCTGTTTGTCCGCGAGCAAACCAACCGACTCTTTGATCAAAATACCTTCTGCGCATAGGCACTTTTGGTAATAAAACCATAGAGTTACTCATTTCTAAAGAAATAGCGCCTGTTACAGCTGCTGTAGATGGTGCTTTATTTGCAGCATAGGTTTTTACATGTCTAATTTCTATGTTTTTAGGGTAACTACTAAATCTTTGAATGTAAGACCTGTCTTTATCTAATCTGGTGACCAAATATCTTTTTCTTTGTGAAGCCGGGAAACCAATGGGCTTTACATCTTCCGTAAAAAAAGGAGTCACATCTATAACGGTTGCCGTAGCATCTTTACTAAAGGCTTTAATTGGAAAAGCATACAGAATGGGTTCGAAATTTGAATTCAGCACTGCTTCATGCACGGGTAAAATAGTATCTGCAACAACATTATGAGAAACAACCCGTAATAATATCTTTTTCCCTTTTTTTTGCCAACGCAATACTTGGGTATTGGTTTTTCCTCCTCCAAAACCAATGCCGCTTGCAGTTTTGGCAATTCTAGTTACCATAAGCATTTCTCTGTTTAACAAAGAATCTGGAATTTCAAATAAATATTCTTCTTCTTTTTGATGAATTTTAAACAAACCTTCATCAGTTTTATGCTCTTTAGTAACCACTTTACTATAAGGCTGAATATCCCCTTTTTTAGGTTTTGGTTTTGGAGCTACTTTTTGAGTTGCTGTTTTCTTTTTCTTCCAAAATTGGGCATTAGTTTGGGTTGAAAAAACGAAAATAAAGGTTACTAAAAGTAGTTTTGCTATTATTTTTTTCATTGATTTCTTTTTTTTAACTTATTAAATTTAAAATCGAGTACTATTTACTTTACTTGTCTTTTTCATCTTCTTATTCACTTTTTTACCTGATGAAAAACGATATGACAAATTAAAATTTATTCTAGGGTTTTGCATTACTGATCTTCTAGAAAAACCAGTGTCATCTAAAATATAGTTACTTTCATTTCTATTTGATACTCCAAAAATATCTGAAATACTTACTCTTACAGAACCTTTGTTTTTTAAAAACCGCTTAGATAGCGATACAATTGGAAAAACTCTAATGAATTCGTTTGGGGTATCTAAACCACTAGAATCTCCGTTAGAAAAAATAGTAGTTAGACCTATTCTAAAACTATTAGGTAAGGTAAACGTATTAACTGTAGAAGCCTGTACTGTAAAGACTTCGTTAATAATCTGACCATCCTTTAAAATGCTATAATTTAACATAGGATTTACATTAAATCGCCACCATGAATATAATTTAAAAGTCGTATTAAAACTAGCTTTATATAAAGACCTGGTGCCTAAATTTCGGTAAGAAATAATAGCATTATCACCTTCTAATATTTGAGTTGTTTGAAATAGGTTTTTGTAAAAATTTGCACTTAATGTGATAAAATATTTATTTTTTATGGTACGGCTCAATGCAAAAAGATGATAGAGACTTTGTGTTAATGTTGGATTGCCTCGTTTTATGGTATTGGAATTGACAAACGTTTCAAACGGATTTAACTGCACATAAGGCGGAAGTTCATATCCTTTTCTATAAGATAGACCAATTGTACTGGTTTGTTTTTTATTGGTCATGTATTTTAAGGCAATAACTGGTAAAAAATTGGTGTATGTATTTGCGAATCTTTGGTCTGTTGTTTTTGAAAAACTTTGAGTTTCTACATGTTCTAATCGTAAGCCCAAAGAATATTTCAATTTTTTAAAGCTAGCGTTGTAAGACATATAACCTGTAAATACTTCTTCATTATATTCAAAAGCGTTTGTAAAATTAGCATCTATCTCAAAACGATTCGTATTCGTATTAAAATTTTCAAATAGATTGGCATCTGTAATTATTAAATCATCATATTTAAGACCGGCTTCAAATTTTCCTTTTTTATCTTTTAACGGCATTGTAAAATCTATTCGACTACTACTTTGTGTATTATCTTGATCTTGGTTATCTCTACTGTTCGTAAAAGTTGTGTTATCATTTTCAAAATCAATCAATTCACTTTCAATATTGGTATTATTATCAGATTTATTTTCGCCATAACTACTTGCAAAATCCAAACGAACACCTTGATTTCCGATGTCATAACGATACCCAAAATCAACGGTATATGAATTATTGTGCGAATCATTAATGTTGCTATTAAGTTGTTGATTGGTTAGCGTTTTAAAAGCAAACTGATTGGTTCTAAAATCTATATTAGAATCATTATTGTCATTATTCAAACTAATTCCTACCGATACTGAATGTTTTTTAGTAATGGTATAATCAATCCCAAACTGATTAAAACTACTTTTATCTTTACTGAAGCTTTCTTGTTCTTCATCAAAAGACAAACTATTGTCTAACAATTGTCTTTTTATAAATATAGATCTTGATATTTTAGAGTACATATATGGAGTTGATGTTCCTGTAAAAACAAACTTCCCTATTTTATAATTAATAGAAACAAAAGGACCTATTGAAAAATCTGCATTGCCAACTCTTGATGAAACAGCACCGGCTAAACCATCATTACGTTCCTTTTTTAAATTAATATCTATTACTTTTTGAACTCTACCACTATATTTTGCAGAAGGTGTGTTGATCAATTCTATATTTTTGAGTTGATCGCCTTGCATACTTTCCAAAAGCATCATAAGAATAGTAGAAGACATCCGTTGCGTTTTACCGTCTATGGTAACTTTAGCTGGAATGCCTTGAAGTTTAACAGTTCCATCTTCACCTACCGTTACTCCAGGTAGTAAGGATAATACTTCAGCGGTTGACATTTTTTTATACAAAGAATCGTTTTGTATATTAATGGTCATCCCTGTAGCACTGTGTTTTATGTTTTTTGAAAGATCTGCTTTAATGACCACCTCATCAAGTTGCTCAGCTTTTTCTTTTAGCACAATATCTTTCAATATCGTGTTCTTTAGTATCTTGTATTTTTCTGTATAAGTTAAAAAACCCAAAGCAGTTACTTGAACTATATATTCGCCAGAAATTAATTCAATAGAAAATTTTCCATTATCTTGGTTACTAATAACACCTAATTTTTTTTCAGTTTTTATATGGGTAAAAACTATATGAGCGTTGGGGATAGGTTGGTTTTTGACATCAGTTACTTTGCCACTTATTTTAAAAACTTCTATAGAAACAGACTTTTGTGATTGTCCGCATAGGTGTTGTATGATTATTAGAAAACTTATTAAAGTAAAATATTTCATATCTATATAAATAACCAATATAGAATAGTTATTTATTTACTATTCTATATTAGTTTTTAGTTTAGGATCTATGAACAAAAATTTGCAAATTCTGCCAAATTTATGTAATCATCTGCATCTGTATCTATTATATCAAACCAATTGGAAACTATAGCGTCTGCGTTTGCCTCTGTTCGAGAAATAAGCCCGTCTTGATTAGTATCTAATTCAACAAATTTTTCAGCACAAGTCTGTGCGAAACACACAAGAGTAATTAACATAAATACACTAGTAATTATTACTTTTTTCATGATTTTTAAATTTAAATGATTAAACTATTTTATTGTAAAATCTGCGAGGTATATTATCTTTATAATACAATCCTCTGGTTATTTGTTGTACAATCTATCTCATTGGTAGGTAATTTTTAAGTTTAAATATTTTAAATTGTCTAATAATAGATTCTTACAATTCTTAATAGTTACCTTAAAATTAAAAAATACCAGTGCAGAAATATAGCACTACGAGATAAATTATTTATTTTATAACCTTATTATTAAGGTTTCGTTTTAAAGCGGATTTCAGAAATCGCTCCTCTTTGTGTATAAACATAACTTCTTTTAACTTTACAGTATTTTATTGGACAGTTGAAATCTGTTTTAAGTTCATCAAGCAAGCAATACAAACTCCTTTTAGAAATTTGCAACTTTTTTGCACACTCCGCTGGATTCCCAGTTGCTTCTAATCTTATGAGTTGATCTAATTGCGCTATACGGTTGATATATTTCTGTAATGACATAATTTAGGGGATTTTATTTACATCTTTAAAAAATTAAAAGTCTATAGTCTATGATATCATATGTATTAATTAAATTCCATCATAACCAGGGTTTTGTTCACCAAATAAAGAATTTGTTTGTAACTCAAGCAAAGGTATGGGCATTATATATTGATTTGAACTGGTCACATTTGGTTTTAATTCTTCAACTTTACCGTGGCGGATAGCAGCTGTCCAAACTGTTCCAGCCTCAAAACAAAGCTCTTTTACATACTCATCAAAAATTAAATCTAACAATTCTTCTTTGTTAGTATATATTAATGCTGGTGGAGTGCCTCCGTAAGCTCGTTTTCTAACGATATTTAGTGTAGCTTCTGCTTCAGTCAATAAATTAAGCCTTGCTTGACACTCTGCTTTTATTAAATATACTTCGGCTAAACGTATAAAATTTGTAGGACCACCTTTTATACTAGGAAGATATACTTTTTTTATTTTACTATTGCTAGCCGTAAAAGTGTGGATTGCTCTAGGATCGTTTTGCATAAAATCTTTAAGCCAAGCAGACGCTTTTTGCTGTGTTTGATAAAGAAACAAACTTTTACTCGTTTGGGTATTATCTGTATAACGTGCAAAAATAACTTCGCTATTATTTACTCCATTTGCAAAAACATCTTCAAAATTAGGCTCTAATTCTACAGCACCATCATCAATTACCTCATTGGCCAAATCGATGGCATTGGTATAGTTTGCATCACCTCCCATATAAAGTAATATATTCGCTTTAAATGCTTTTGCTGCCAATGTAGATGCATAAAAATTATCTGTAAATGGAACACTGCTATCTATACATTTATCTAAATCATCTAAAATAAAATCATAACTTTCTTTTACTGTAGCTCTCTTCTTTTCTCTATTTTCAAAAGTAGAAAGTTCGTCCTTTAAAACAATACCGTATTGGCTTGTAACATCAAAAAACTGTGCATGATATTTTAATGTTTGTAAATGACCAAATGCTCTTAAAAAATGCGCTTCCCCTAAAATCCTTTCTCGCATAGTCTGCGATACCTTATCGTTTCCAGTAACTGTCTTTAACGTAGCATTTGCAGAATTAACAATAGTATAAGGTGCTCTATAAAAAAATTTTAAAGTTGAAATGGAAGGGTCAAAACTATTAATAAAAGATTGTAAATTTAGACCTGTGGTAGTTGTTACTAATGTACCATCCATAAGACCAGTATAGAGTTCTGTATATTGAGTTATATATACTGAATTTAATTGAGTATAGACTCCTAAAAGTGAGGATTGTGCACTTTTATCGTTTGTAATTAATTGTTCTTCAAATAAATAATTTTCTGGCTTTACATTTAATTCCTCATCACAAGAGCAAAACATAAGCCCTGTGAAAATACTTATTATTATAACTATATTTTTCATATTCATATTTTAAAAGGTTATTCTCATTCCTGCTATAAACTCTTTATAAGTTGGGTAATTGTTATTGTCTACTGGAGCTCTAAAGCTCGCTATATTTGTAAATTCTGGATCTGCACCAGAATAATTTGTAATTGTAAACAAATTAGTACCTGTTACATAAAAAGATAGTCCTTGAAGATTGATATGCTTTAGTGTTTTTTTAGGCAATCTATAACTTAATGTTATTGTTTTTATTCTTAAATAATCACCTTTTTCAATATATAAACTAGATTGCCTTGCATTATTACTATTTACTCCAACATTAGTTCTATAAACAGCTCTTGGATATTTAGCATCTGTGTTTTCTGGAGTCCAACGATCAAAAACCTGAGTTAATTTATTACTTTGATCGTTAAAGGTTGTAAAGCTAAATGTATTCTCACCTGCTTCCCAATAAATATCATTACCTACACTATAATTAGCAAATACATTTAAAGACAATCCCTTGTAGGCTATATTAGTATTAATACCTCCAAAAAAATCAGGTTCTATATTTCCAATATTTGTAACATCTGGACCAGATATCGATGATGCACTTACTTCACCATCTCCATCTAAATCGGCATATCTAATATCGCCTGGTTGTGTATTTTGTGCTTGATAATAACCTCTAGGTGCATTCGCATCTAATGCATTTATTTCTTCTTGAGTTTGAAATATACCTTCTGCTATATATCCTTTTATTAAACCAAGGGCTTCTCCTTCTTTTAAAAGTACCCCTGATAAATCGATATTTCCAGATTCATTTTTATATGTACTATTTAAGCTTACAATTTTTGTCTTAGCAGTAGAGGAATTTAGTCTCAAATTCCACTTCAAATCATTTTTATCAATCAAATTAAAATCAAGTGATAATTCGTATCCTCTATTTTGTGTATCTCCTAAATTGGCTATAACAGTACCAATACCTGTTGTTAGAGGTAATTCTGTTTGAAATAAAACATCTTTGGTATCTTTTTGATAGTATCCTATTTCTCCTTTTATACTATTCTTAAAAAAAGAAAACTCCATACCAAAATCTTTTTGGGTCGTAATCTCCCATTTTAAATCGGGATTCCCAATACGTAATGGTACTAAGCCAGTATTTTCATCATAAAACCCTAGATTACCATTAAGAGCTCCAAATAAACTAAATGATTGATTAGGATCAAAAGTAACATTACCTGATTGACCAAAACTAGCTCTTAATTTTAAGAAGCTTAACCATTCCAAATCTTTAGCAAATTCTTCTCTATGAATATTCCAACCAATTCCTGCAGATGGGAATGAAGCCCATCTTTTGTTTATGCCAAATTTAGAGGAACCATCTGTTCTTGCTGTAAGTGTTAAAAGATATTTATTATCATAATCGTATTGCAATCTAGAAAAGAAAGAAATTAATGTACTTCTGGTAATAGCTAATTGATTTGAAAGATTTTCACTAGCATAATTAATGCTGGTTAATGTATCATCATTTGGGAAATTTTCTCCAAATGTATTTACGGTTTCAGAATTATTGTTTTGATATGTATTTCCTAATAAAAAATTAAAGTGATGCTTACTTTTAGAGGAGAAATCATAAGTTAAAGTAGTTTCTATTGAAGGATTAAAGGTTTTTGAATTTATTAAGGCACCTCTAGCATTGCCTCTAAACTGTGTAAAACTTGGATAGAAAGAATAGTTTTCTCTATCAATGTACTGAAGTATTCCCGTAGTTTTTATAAATAAATCTTCTATAGGTTCATACTCTAAGCCAATACTTCCCAATAGTGAAAAATCTTCTGCATCTGACCTGCTTTCTCTTTCTGAAATAGGGTTATTGATATCGCCAATCCTTCTAACAGGTATTCCATTCTCGTCATAAGGTTCTTTGTCAGGTCTAATAAATGGGGCTCCATAAGGTGTACTCAACGCAAATTTATTTTCTATTTTACCTAAACTTAGGTTAGTAAAAAACTCTAAATTGTCTTTTAAGTTTTGTTTTAAATTTAAAGAAAATGTATATCTTGTTAATTCATCTCCATCTATAGCTCCATTATTTTTTTGTAAACTTAAGGATGAGTAATAAGATCCTCTTTCACTCGCACCTCTTACATTGAAACTGTAGTTGCTACTAGTTGTAATATTTTTAGAGACCAAATTTTGCCAATCTATATTTACACTTTCATCTACTTCTGTACCTTCTAAAATACCTTGAGCAAATGTGTCATTACTTGGGACAATACCTCCTGAATTTTGATAGTTTTCTATGGCTTCTTTGTAAATTTGCTGGAATTGACTTGAATTAAGAACATCTACCCTTTGTATGAATTTTAAACCTTTGGTGACTAAAAGCTCAAATTGAGGTTTTGAAGCTTTATTACCTTTTTTAGTTGTAATCATAACTACCCCATTAGATCCTCTAGAACCATATATGGCAGTTGCAGAAGCATCTTTAAGAATAGAAATACTTTCTATATTATTAAAATCTATAAACCCTAAATCATTATTGGTACCTTCGTTTTCAAATGGAGTAGTGTTAATATTACTAATATTATCAATAAATGATCTAAATCCTGGCATTTCTATAGAAGGCTCTATAGGAACTCCATCAATTACATACAAAGGTTGATTAGTCCCTAAAATAGAAGAACTACCACGTATTCTTACTTTTGCAGCTGCACCTGGTCTACCTAAAGGAGCACTTACTTGAACTCCTGCTACTTGACCTTGTAATGCTTGGTCTATATTTAGTATCGTACCTTGATCTTGTACGCTTTTCACGTCAACTGTACCAACAGCACCAGTTAAGGCTTCTTTCTTCACCTTTCCATACCCAATTACAACAACTTCATCTAAACTGGTTTCATCTTCTTCTAATTGAATGTTTATTGTGGTTCTATTGTTTATGACTACTTCTTGTCTTTTAAAACCTACATAAGTGATTACTAAAGTAGTGGCAGCCTCGGGCAAATCAATGCTATATCTTCCATCAAAATCTGAACTAGTTGCTCTTTTAGTTCCTTTAATAACTACAGTAGCTCCAAATAAAGGCGTTCCGTTTACATCTGTAATTACACCACTTACAGTTTCTTGAATTTTAAGAATTTTCTTTAGGCTTTTAACTAAAGCTTCCTTTTTTTGTTTGATTTCTTCCCGAAGAATGATTTGCTTATTAAAAACTTCAAACTTGATGTTCGAATTTTTAAAAATAGTTTCTAATATTTTTTGAACGCTTGTTTTTTTTGCGTTTAGGTTTATCTTTTTGTTTAGATTAATATCAGCATTTTTAAAGAAAAAATTGATATCTGTTTTGCGTTCAATTTCATGAAGCACTTTTTCTATGGTTGCAGATTTTAAGTCTAATGATATTTTTGTATTTTGAGAATACGTATCATTCGCACTCATTTGAAACAAGGTTAATAAAAATAGTATTCCCGTTAGTTTCATTTTTAAATCTAATTTTATAGTGATTGCATCAAAAATGCAAATCGTACTAAGATTTTTCATATTTTTGTTAAGATTAAAAAGTTGGTTTCTAATTTTTTAGTTATTTATTTTCGAGAAATGTTGCCGCATTTCTCGATTTTCATTTTATGTCAGCTCATATATTTCTAGATTAAGGATGAATACTAATTTGGTTGTTATTTTTTGTGAACTGAAAATCCAGTACTTTGTTCATCGTTTTTAATACGTCTTCAATAGACTCTACTTCAAACCTTCCTGTAAAACGTTCATCTTTATAAAAATTTTCATTATTTATTGTAATTTTAACTCCATAATGTCTTTCTAGTTTTTTTAGAATGATACTAAATTTTTCATTTTTAAACAAAAGCACATTATCAATCCATGCAATATGGCTATCTATTGCTACATTGGCAATCTTCATCTTTTTATCAGATTTAGAATACGTAGCTATTTGATTCGGTTTTAGTTTGTTTTCTTTATTTTTTTCTAAGGCTTTAAAAACACCAACACTCCCTTCAACCAAAACGATATTGATATTTTCTTCATTATCATAAGAGGCTATGTTGAATTCAGTTCCATAGACCTTTGTCCGAATATTTTTAGCATGAACTATAAAAGCATCCTTTTTATTTTTTGCTATTTTAAAATAACCTTCACCATTTAAAAAAACTTCTCTTTTTTGCCCTTCAATAAATGCGACAGGGTATTTTAAAGACGAACCAGAATTTAAATATATTTGAGAACCATCTGAAAGTATTACTTGAAACTTTTTTCCATAGGGAACTGTAAGCGTGTTGTACTCTAAATTATGTGAATTATTATCTTTTTCTTTTCGAAAATAAATTAATTTGTTTCCTTTTTGTACGGCTAATTTTTGATACCTACTCTTTAGCGTATCCAAATTCATTTTTAATTGAATTTTTTTTGTGCTACCATCTGCCAATTTAATTTTTATAGGTTGCTCACTTTTCTGTTCCTCTGTAGAAGAACTATTATTAAAAACGTAAAAAGCTGTGGTAATAATTCCCACAAAAACGGCTGCATACTTTAAAATAGCATGGCTATTTCTTTTCTTTGTTCTTTTGTGTAAATTTTGATTTTTATCACCTGCTGTTTTCTCTTTCAATTGAGACCAAATAGCCTCTTCTTTAAATTTTAAAGAAACGTCTTCATTTTCAGATTTCCATGCTATTAAAAAATCTTTATCAAATGCTGTTATTTTCTTTTTCTTAAAAAAATCATTTAAAATAGAAATCTCCTCTTTAGAACATTCGTTCTTCAAAAACTTTTCTATCAATCGATTTATTTCCATAGCTTCTATTTTCTATTGAATTAATTTTTGTTGTATATAAGTATTACACTTACCAAAACAATAAGTATGGGTTTTAAATGTTAAAATTTAAAATTTTAACATTTTTAAGGTCATTCTAATATTAAAATAACCCGTTGTGCATTTTGAGTTAAATGTATTCCAAAATGTCAGTTCGAGTGATTTTTTGATAAGAAAATCGTATCGAGAACTAGTTTAGAAACGAAAATTCTTATTCTCGATACAAATTTCACTTAATTCAATCGTGAAATTCACTCGAATTGACAGAATTTATCAAAATGCACAACGGGTTAAAATATTGTTTTTACTGAAATGAAAAACCTCGACCCAAGGGTAGGAGGTATCAAGTAGAAATTTATTTTTTATTTCGACGCAGAGCGTCGGGGAACCAGCTGCCAGCTGGCAGGTAAAACCTATAGATCCCGCTAAAAAAAGCGGGATTAGCCTGCCTGCCTGCATAGGCAGGTTCAGCTAGCAATTTTTAATTCATTGTTTTGCTTCCGAAGCTTCGGAATAAAAATTGAGTTTCACTAATTTAATGATGTTTATTAAGAGTTACTCTAAACATTCTTTTTTAAGAAAAGTCATTGCTGAATTTAAATGAGAAGAAACGGTGTTTTTAGAAATACTGAGTGCAGTTGCAATTTCGTTATAAGTCAAACCTTCATCTCGATACATTCTAAAAATTTTTTGTTGCTTTTTAGGTAGTTTTTTTACAACACTATTTATTTTTTTGAGTCTAATTTCAGAAAAATCTTCCTCTTCTATAGTATCATTCGCTTTCTCTACTTTTAATTTTAATAAAAGTTGCTGTTGACTTACTCTTGCTCTCAATAAATTTAAAACTACATTTTTAGTAATGGTGAACAATTGCTGTTCGATAGAGATTTCAGTAGAAATATTTTTTCTTTTTCTCCATAGTTTTAAAAAAACCTCTTGAACAACATCATCTACATCAATTTCTTTGGGAGCATATTTTTTTGCAACATAGAATACCTTTTTGAAGTATAGTCTGTACACTATCTCAAAAGCTCCCCTATCTCCATTATATATTCTTAATTCTAATGACATAAAAAGTTATAAAGCGAATTTATAAAAAGTTTTTAGATTCAAGATAAATTTAACCAATTTGATTGAATGTAAAAATTAAGCATAGTTTTTAATTATAATTTAATAAGTATAAATTTAATTCTGCCCTCTTTTTTAAAATAAAAAAAGCATAAATTTAGTGCACTTAATACATTAAATTCTATCATCATGCAAAGCAACCACTCAAATTCAAACGGAAAAGCATTCGATATTAACGAATCAAATGCCGGCAAATGCCCATTTATGGGCAACTCACATACTACAACTGCTGGCGGTGGCACTACAAACAGAGATTGGTGGCCCAATGAGTTAAAGCTAAATATTTTGCGTCAACATGCAAAAAAATCAAATCCTATGGGTGCTGATTTTAACTATGCTGATGCTTTTAACAGTGTAAACTTTTGGGAATTAAAACAAGACGTTTTAAATTTAATGACAAACTCTCAAGATTGGTGGCCAGCAGATTATGGACATTACGGAGGTTTTATGATTCGTTTGGCTTGGCATAGCGCAGGTACTTACAGAATTGGTGACGGTCGTGGTGGATCTGGTTCAGGCAATCAACGTTTTGCACCGTTAAACAGTTGGCCAGATAATGGGAATTTAGACAAAGGAAGACTATTACTTTGGCCCATTAAAAAGAAGTACGGAAATAAAATCTCTTGGGCAGATTTAATGATTTTAGCAGGAAATTGCGCTTTAGAATCTATGGGATTTGACACCTTTGGTTTCGCTGGCGGAAGAGAAGACGTCTGGGAACCAGAACAAGATATTTATTGGGGAAATGAAACCGAATGGGGAAATAATGAAAAAAGATATGAAGATGGCGATTTAGAAGCACCTTTAGGCGCTGTAATGATGGGTTGGATTTACGTAAACCCAGAAGGACCTAATGGAAATCCAGATCCGATGGGTTCTGCAAAAAATGTTCGGGAAACTTTTGGAAGAATGGCAATGAATGATGAAGAAACCGTTGCATTGGTTGCTGGCGGACATACTTTTGGTAAAGCACATGGTGCTGCAGATCCAAATGAATTCGTGGGCACAGAACCTCATGGGGCTAAAATTGAAGAAATGAGTACGGGTTGGAAAAATTCTTTTGGTACGGGCGTTTTAGACGATGCCATCACCAGTGGAATTGAAGGCGCTTGGACTCCAAATCCTACACAATGGGATCATGATTATTTTGATGTTTTATTAAATTACGATTGGGAGTTGACAAAAAGTCCTGCAGGTGCACATCAATGGAAGCCAACAGAAGCCTCAAACGCACGAATGGCGCCAAGAGCTGGTGATGCTTCGAAAAAACAAGTATTAATGATGACTACTGCCGATATTGCTTTAAAAACAGATCCTAAATACTTAGAAATTTCGAAACGTTTTCATAAAGATCACAAAGCCTTTGAAGAGGCTTTTGCAAAAGCGTGGTACAAATTAACGCATCGAGATATGGGACCAACTTCAAGGTATCTAGGACCAGAAGTTCCAAATGAAGAATTGTTATGGCAAGATCCAATTCCTACCGCAGATTATGAAGAAGCCAATAAAGAAGATATTAAAGAGCTAAAAAACCAAATTTCAAAAGCCAATCTAAGTATTTCTGAACTGGTTTCTGTTGCCTGGGCTTCTGCATCCACCTACAGAGATTCAGACAAAAGAGGTGGTGCCAATGGAAGTAGAATTCGCTTAGAACCTCAAAAGAATTGGGAAGTAAACAATCCGCAGGAATTGGCAAAAGTTCTAGCTGTTTATCAAAAAATTAAAAATAATTTTGATACTGATGCTAAGAAAATAGCAATGGCAGATTTAATTGTTTTAGGTGGTGCAGTTGGCGTTGAAAGAGCGGCAAAAAACGGCGGATTTGAAAAATCTGTTCCATTTACGGTAGGAAGAACAGACGCTTCTCAAGAACAAACAGATGTGGAGTCTTTTGTATATCTAGAGCCACAACAAGATGGTTTTAGAAATTTCAGAAAGAACAATCAAAAGTTAGCTACAGAACATGCCTTATTAGATCGCGCCAACCTTTTAACATTATCTATTCCAGAAATGACTGTTTTAGTGGGTGGTTTACGTGTTTTAGGAGCAAATGCTAACCATTCTAAAAACGGTGTATTTACAAATAATGTTGGAACACTATCTAATGACTTCTTTATCAACATACTTGATTTTTCTTTAACATGGGAGCCAACAACTTCTGAAGAAACTGAATTTATTGGGCGTGATCGTAAAACAAATGCCATGAAATTTTCTGGAACAAGAGCCGATTTAATTTTTGGTTCCAATACAGAATTAAGAGCCATTTGTGAAGTATATGGTGCAGACGATGGAAATGAAAAATTTGTTGATGACTTTATTGCCGCTTGGACAAAAGTGATGAACTTAGATCGCTTTTAATTTAAAATAAGTTTTAACATTAAAAAATGGCTGTTTAAAAAACTGTAATAATTTTTGTTGTCTCCCTTGAGCATTGTCTTTAATGAAAAGACATTTTTATTAAAGATAACTAACAAAGCCATCGAAAGGTTATTTAATATCAGTAATTTAAATAAGCTCTCGACTCCGCTTGAACGGACATGAACTCCTTTTTAGACAGCCTTTTTTAATTTACTTGAAATAAATCTATGTATCTATAGACCCTAAAACACGTTTCAAAAAAGTATGTAACACTTCTTTCCTTGGTATATTCCCTTTCACTACAAAAAACACGAGAGTATCTATTCATGATAGGATAGCTTCCCGTGTTTAAAAATCAAAATGTTATGTATCGTGTAATTTATTCAAATAAATAACGATAAAAAAGGCAGACTTTTGCAGGGTGTCTTTTATATGTACTTCGTTTTGATTTTATTTCATTATATTTTTTATCAACCTATTTTTATAGTAGGTTCTTTTTTTGATTTTGTATGTAAAGTAGCAGATAACGATGTCTAAACGCCACTAAAAACTCCTTGCTCTTCACTATTTTTTAAAGTAACTATCAACTTTAAAATAACAGCGGGGGGAGAAAGAAACAAGGAGAAAATATTCTATTAACTATTCATATCCCCCTTTGTATTCATTTTATTTTCTCCTTTATTTCTTAGACGATTTCCTTTCATTTTAACAATAGGCTGTTTAAGCAGCGCTTTCTTTTTTTATCATTTTATATCGTTTTCTCCTTTAAAGCACTTTTTTATAGGCTTTGATGCCACTTTTTAAAAAGTCAATAAAGTTTTCTACTTCTAAATCATAGGCTTTGGGTGTTGCCAATACTTCTTCTTGCGCATTCATGAGCACATAATAGGGTTGCGCATTGTTGGTGAATTTGGTAATTTGATAATCGGCATTTTGTTTGCCGATCGTTTTTTTGGTTTTGCCGTCATACTCAGAAATGTACCAGTTTTCTTCTGGTAATTTGGTTTTTTCATCTACATACAAGGCCACCACCACATACTCGTTTTTTAAGATTTCTAAGACTCGTGGGTCGCTCCATACGCGTGCTTCCATTTCTCGGCAGTTCACACAGCCGTGTCCTGTAAAGTCAATAAAAATGGGTTTGTTTTGTGCATTGGCACAGACTTTGGCTTGTGCTAAATCAAAATAGCCTTTTAACCCATGTGGCAAATGTAGCATTTCTGCATATTTTGGTTGTGGACAGGCAGATGCAGCAAACATTCTTATGGCATTGCTCTTTCTTCTATCAAAAGAGTCTTTGACCACACCAGAGGATACTAAATTGGGATTCATAATAAATTCTTGTGATGTTAATGGGGGTAAATAACCAGATAGTGCTTTTAAAGGTGCACCAAACATTCCAGGGGTTAAATACACTACAAAGCTAAAAACGAGTGTTGCCATCAATAATTTTGGAACACTTATTTCTTTTTTCTCTGCATGGTGGGGTAGTCGAAGTTTTCCCAAAAGGTAAAACCCTAATAGCGCAAAAATTACAATCCAAAGCGCCAAGTAGACTTCTCTGTCTAAAATGCCCCAATGGTATACTTGATCTGCAATACTTAAAAACTTTAGTGCCAGTGCCAGTTCTAAAAAACCCAATACCACTTTTACTTCTTGCAACCAGCCTCCAGATTTGGGTAGTTTTTCTAACCATTTTGGAAAAGCTGCAAAGAGTGTAAAGGGTAATGCCAAGGCCAATGAAAAGGCGAACATCCCCAATATGGGTTTGATAACCGCTCCGCCTGCAGACAAAACCAACACACTGCCTACAATGGGACCCGTACATGAAAAGGACACCAGTACTAAAGTAAATGCCATAAAAAAGGTTCCCAATATTCCTTTTTCGTTACTCTTACGATCCATTTTATTGATCCAAGAACTAGGTAACGTAAGTTCGAACATGCCTAAAAAAGACATGGCAAAAATAAGAAAGATCAGAAAAAAGAATACATTCGGCACCCAATGGGTGCTGAGCCAATTAGCGAACTCTGGGCCATTGATTCTGGCCACCAAGGTTCCTGCAATGACATAGATTAAGATGATAAAAAAGCCATATAACAATGCTTTTTTCAACCCTTTTTTTTGAGGTTCACGGCTTTGTATTGAAACCGTTTCGCCGTGAACATGCTCCCCTCTTTGGGGAGATTTAGGAGGACTAAAAAAACTTACTGTGAGTGGGATCATCGGAAATACACAGGGTGTTAGTAGCGCTGCTAAACCTGCACCAAATGCCAATAGCATAAAAGACCATAATTCTTGCATACTTAATTGGCTGTTTTGATATCAAATTCGAAGTCTTCTTCTGGAAAAATACATTGCCCCGTTTTCATAGAACAAGTGGTGTAGATAATATTCCCTACCACTGTTGGGTTAGACTGTAATACTTTAATTTTTATTTTAAAGCCACCCCCTGATGTTGAAATAACGCGCACAGTACCCTCCCAAACATCGTCATATTTCTCTTTCATTTTTATTGGAATTGGTTTTCCTATAACTCGGTAACTCCCATCTTCTTCGAATTCAAAAGAAGTTGGGATGGGGCCCAAATCGGGATCTTGATCACTAGAATAAATATACCAGCTATCTGTCAAGATAACCTTGAAAAATATGGTGACATTATCGCCTACTCTTACTGTTTTTTTAGGCATTTCTATACGCCATTTTGCAGGAGTAAGAATTTGGGCATTTGTTTTAAAACAAAACCCACATAGCATCACTAGGACAGTTAGTGTTTGTAGGCTTCTATTGAATTCTAGGTTCATGTTCTGTTTTTATTTTTAGGTGGCTTCTATGTATAAGACGTATTAAAAACTAAAAACCCCTACACACAAATGCGTTTTCTTCTTTTATTAACATTTTATTGAAACGAAAACGGGCTTGTAAAAAGATTTGCCTAAAATGATGTTATAAAAGGGAGTTGAAAAACAAAAGACACAGCGCAAATAAACGCTGTGTCTTTAAAAGGAGGAATCTATTTTGTTTTTAATGTTAACTAATTCAAATAATATACAACAAAAACAAAGTTCTCTTAGAGCATCCTCATATATAAGACGCTTTTAGCGTATTATTCCCTTACTTTTAAAATATAAAAAAATGTTAAAGTTATTCGTTGTGCGTTAAAAATATACAGCGGATTACCACTATATTTTTAATTGCTCAAAATAAAATACTTTCACCTGAAGGTCTGGTTGCTGTTGTGTTTACTATGTTACTACCAACCCAAACAAATTTGGGTCTATAACACTATCTGTCTTCTTCATTTGTTCTTTATCTAAAGAGGCTTTCTTGAAGGCTCTATCATAATCTTATAAGTTTTCAATAATAACTATTCCAAAAAGAGCGCTATTCAATAAATCTATTAGTTTTACTGGAAATTTCTTCATAGTGGACTCTGCATTTACAGGGAATGTAAGTAAGGTTCATAATAGAATAGAATAGAATGTAATTGTAATTTTTAATCATGTGTTCTATTTAAATGTATTGATTCATTAACTTTTCCAAATCTCCAGACGAAGGTAACGGAGCAAAGACATCAACTATTTTAAAGTTTTTGTCAATTACAAAAAAGCGTGGTATTCCGGCCACTTTATAATTAGTCAACTGACTCCTATTTATTTGTAATTGATTACCAACTATGTCATTTTCTTCAAAGTACTCACGCCAAACTTTTTCTGTATCAATTGAAAGCGATATGAATTCAATATTTTCATTCCCGTGATATTTTTTTTCGAGAGCCTCAAAAAATGGCTTTTCTTTCATGCAGGGCCCGCACCAAGTTGCCCATAGATCTAATACAATTACTTTGCCTTTGTAATCACTTAATGCAACATTACCATTCTTAAGTGTTGTAAAAATAAGATCTGAAGCAGGGTTTCCTTTTGTGATTGTTTCGTATTCTTTTTGAACGTCTTGTAAAACGGTTGCGTAATTTTTAGTTGTTATATTTTGAGACGCTATTTTCAATTTATCTCCTATCTCATTCGAATAACCATTAAACTTTAATTCATTTAATAAATCTCTAGTTCTAACGTATTCTTTTAAAGTAGCATCTAATTCAACTAGTTGATGTTTACTTGTAAAATCATCATCACTTAACGAATATAAAACAGATTGAAAAACCTCTAATTGTAGGTATTCTTTTTTATTAAAATCATCTAACAAACTTTGCTTATATGGAATTAGATAGTTACTTGCTTCTTCTATTTTTGTATCCATTGTTTCCTGTTTCATTTCACCTTTTCTAACTTTAGCATAGTATAGATAAAACAAATTATTCATAGAATTAACATAGTCGAATTTGGTACGTGCTTTCTCTAACATTTTAAATTCATCAGATACAGAATTTAACTTATTAAGTTCTTCGAGTCGATGGTCAACAGATTTTTTGAATGCCTCTGGAATTTCTTGATAAGTTTCAATTTTTAAAGCTATTTCTCTATCGCCCCAATAAGAACCACCCTTTGGGTAAGGCACATTCGTTAAATAGTTATTTGCCTCAGCACCTCGACCTTCAAATTTTGCTAAACTTCTACTCTTTGTATCTAGATTGGCTACTAAACTATCACCAGGAGATAGGTATAAAAAAGTTCTTCCTATTTGGAAGTATGTGGGTTTCTCAAGTTCAAACTTATAATTGAAATTATTTCTTCCCTCTAAAGGTATCCCCTGTATGTCTTCTTTAAACAGCATGAATTTTGAAGATATATTATTCATATAAAGCGTATCCTGATCGTAATTGGCAATGGTTCCTGTTAAAGTGACTGTTTTATTTTCTTTTGTTACTTTTTCAGTACAACTAAAAATTAGTATTAGTAGTACTACTGTAAAAACAATATTTTTCATATTCCTATTCAATGTTTTAAATTTCCAATTCTTTGGTTTTAGTTTCGGGTGGAAAACATTTATAACGGTCACACGTTTGATAATATAAGCCACAGCTTATTTTAGAATTTTTAACAGCACTATTTATGGCGCAATACTGAATAAATACGGGTTCTCCATAATAAACATAAACACCATCATCATAAGGTTCGCTATAAGGCAGTTTCCACTCACCTATTGGGGAAATGCCTTCGGGCAGATCTAACTTTAGCTTTGTTGAAATATAAGGCTGTGTATCTGATACGTAGGCATAAATATGCCAATTGAATGCTATACTGGCTTTCAGAACAATTGCTATTTGCGTTTTATCTTCAGACCAAACAAGTGTTGCACCCACGGAAACTGGATCCATTGGATTTGTTTCTTTATTAACTATTTCCATACCAGCATTTTCTGCTTTCTCTTTTAATGCAGAAGAAACTTTTTCAGTTTGTGCCCAACCTAACTGAGCAACAAAACAGCATATGAAAAGGATCATTTTATTAGGAATCATATGATTATAAATACTTTAATTCTGAAATTTCTTTTTCGCTTCTTGGTTTTGTTTTTGGATTGGCATCAAGGCTATTTATCATCCATACATAGCCTCCCGATTCTGTAAAGAACATATCGTCTTTGTACTTGTTAAACCAAGTTCTCCAGTCTTTTGGAGACTTAAAACTTTCTAATGTGTATCGCATTAATATTCTATAGGCTTTATCCACATCCTGCTTTCGCTCTAACATGCCTATTGCTTTATCTAGCACTTTTATATTGGTATTAGCAATACCTAAACTCTTGACATCCTTATCCACTTTTAAATCATAAAATCCGCTGGGTTCTGAATAGAAATAATCTCTATTTTCTTTAAGATATTCTCTAATAGCTAAAGTATCTAAACCTGTTATTTTTGACCAAGAGTTTCTTCCTATGGATTCTTTAAGATAACCTTCTCTTGAGGCAATAGGTTCAGGTTTAGCGTTAATGATCACTTTGTCCATTTTCGTCAATTCTTCTCCAGCTTTTTGTTTTTGTATTGCTGCTTCTTTTAGTTTTGCATTTTTTTCATTCACTTTCTTATAAAATTCAACATAACTTAAATATGAAGGCTTCGTTGTATAAAATAATAGTTCATCTATATATACTTTGGTCGCTATTCGTTCATTGTATTTCTTAGCTATCATCTTATCGTTAGCGTGCTTATTGGTATAAACAATTACGTTAGCAAATACTTTTTTAGCTTCCTCGGTCATATACTCAGGAGATCCGGCGAACCCCCATAAAAAGAAATTGCCATGTCTGCCTAAGGCAACAGCTGTTTTTTGTTTAGTGCACACACCACTTGAAATAATTTCAGCATTTGGGGAATCTTCAAAACCCCAGCCACGCGATACCAAACCGACTCGAAACCCTTTACCATCTTCATACCCTTCTTTATCTACTTCCCACATCGGTATTTCTTTAGGTACGTCAAATCCATCAAAAGCTTCTAAAACACCTTTTGGCGTTGGTCTTTCAATTAAAGTAATATCCGTTTTAAAAGGGCCATTAAAAATATCGTGCTCAGTTTTAATATGATGCGCATACCTATCTAAGCACAAACAATACCAATCTAGCTTAGAACCTAAACCACTACCAATAACAGGGGCTGTATGACCAATAAAAATCGCAGGACTACTAAAATTATCACTGACGTATTTTGCAGGCTCCATACCAATAAATTCTCCTGTCTCTGGATCATTATAAACTACACGTTCTCTTATTTGTTTAGGAACTTGGTCGAAAATAGTGAGATATCCCAATGACATTTCCTCTTTATAATCTCTTGCATCAACTGTTTTTACAATTGTAAAATAGGTGTTTAGTAGTTCTTTGAATGCTGGCATTCGCTTTCCGTATTCTTTTTTGAACCGCTCTGGCGTCATCCCACCAGTAACACGAATGGATTCTAAATTTTCTGGCATAGATATTTCAGGACTATAACCAACGTAGAGTACTTTTATGTCCAATTTTTCTTGTCCATAACCCAGCATAAACATACCAATGGCAGCTATAATACTGAATAATAATTTATTTTTATTTGTGCTTTTCATGTTTTCTATAATTTTAATAACCGAAGATTTCCTTTAATTTATTATCTAAATCATTATCTCTTAATTGTCTTCCTAATATTATCCTATTCTTATCTAATAAAAATGTTGTAGGTAAAAATGGTACTCCATAAAGCTTAGCTACTTCTCCATATTCATTTAGTTTTTTAATTTTTGGTTCATCAAATAAGTGAATCCATGGCGTATTGTCTTCCTCAATGGCATTTTCCCATTTGGCTTTTTCATCATTTGTGCCAATCGCTATAATTTCAAACCCTTTGTTCTTGTACTTACCATATAGTTCTTTTAAATGAGGAAAAGATGACCTACATGGTTTACACCAACTTGCCCAAAAATCTATTAAAAGATATTTCCCCTTTACCTGAGACAATGTAATCTCTTCTCCATTCAAAGAAGTTAAAGTGAAATCTGGAGACACTGCTCCTTCACGCAAAGTCTCAAAAATTTCTGTATATACTTTTTTAAAATACTGATACATTGCGGTTTTTTTTGCTTCGCCTTCAAAGCGCCTGTAAGTTTTCTTCATTCTTTCCTTAGTCATTCGTCCTTCATTAAACTGAAAGCCTAAGATATATGGAGAGACAGGTGAAGATGGATGCTTTTTTATGAAATCTATAATTGTAGTTTGATAGTCTTCTTGACGTTCCTCACTCAATTTTTCTAATGCTTTTGCTTTTTTAGAAAATTTTTCAATTAATACTTCATCATTAGATTTATAAGCTTTTACCATATCTTCCCTAAGCGCTATTAATGGCCTATATTTTTCTTGTGTCATTATCGCTCTTTCATATTTTACTTGTTCAAGATATAGATCATGTGTTTTAGAACCAGAAATTTCATAATCGAACCTCCCATATTCATTTGCTTTTTCTAAATCAATATCAAGATTTATTGGGCTGTTTTCTATAAAGAAACCTGATGAACTAAAATAATTTTCTCCAATAGTCATGCTAACCCTATCTATGTTATCAACTTTGCCTTTCATTAAAAAAGCACCATTTAAAATTTCGGCACTGTCAATAACCTTACCTTTACTATTTCTATCTACTACGCTCGGTTGTATTATATGAACCCATCCTTTATGAATCCCTCTTACTTTTCCTTTGATTGTATAACCCTCTGGAGAAACATCATCTTTACAGCTTATATTAAATAAACCGAGCAGTCCAATCGATATTAATAAACATGATTTAAAAGCTTCATTCATAATCCTTTATTTTTTAAGGGAGATTAATTCAATAGTTTTTCTAATAAAGTAAAAGCTTCATCGCCACCGCCTAAAAAACTTTTAACTATTTTTCCTTCAGGATCAATTATATATTTTGTTGGAAAGCCCTTAACATTAAACTTTTTCAAAAAATCATTTGTTGTGTCGTCTGTTTGATTTAAAATATGTTGCCATTCATATTTATTTTCATCAATAAAAGTCTGTATTTTTTCTCTTGAATCTCCTGAATTAATACCTAACACTGCAAATTTATCCTTATATCTTTTTTGAAATAATTTTACTTTAGGCATCTCCTCAACACAGGGTCGACACCAAATTCCCCAAAAGTCTATGAGCACATATTTTCCTTTTAGACTGGTTAAATTAAATTCCTCCCCATTAAGAGTTGACTTGGTTTTAATTTTAGGAACTGGATTACCCTCCTTTAAAACTTTGATATTATCAAAGTATTCCTCCAATGTCCTGTAAATCTCGAAATGGTGGAGATTAGGTGATACATTATTAAAAATTGCAAGCGCCAGACTATCACTAATGTCACTTTGTAGTACCATATTATTGAGATACCATAAGGCCCCTAGAGAGTTTTGGTGTTCTCTAATATGATCAATTCTTGCTAGTCTTCCAGTCTCACTAATTTCTTGAGATTGCTTTTTTAAAATTTCTGATTTTATTGTATCCTTTTCAAAGGTAGATTTAACAAGTAAATTAACGCTCTTGTTAAAACTAGGAAATGCGAATTTGTTTATTTCCGCTAGGCTATTATTATATTCATCACCACTGGGGTAGGCATCCATAAAATCTGATGCGACACCACTTATATCAATTTCTGCATTAGGAAAAGCAAAGAACATGAGATACATAGAGGGAACTGGGTAAATTCCATTCTTTATATTTGGCTTTTTATAAAGTTTATTTTCTTCAGAAAATTTAGTGTAAGCCTTTATTAAGGTTAATTCAGAAATTGTATCTGAAAAAATGAATTCTCCATTTTTTACAATAATTGAATCAAAAGGATGAGTGGGACTATATTTTTTATAAGGATTTGTATAATATAAATTACCTTCTAACCCTTCTATAAATCCGGTTACTATAAATCGTTCTGAATGATTTTCTGTCTTTTTACAAGCCACAATTAGAAAGATCAATATGATGCCAACAAATAACTGCTGTAGTAGATTTTTCATCTCTTATCTAAGATTAGAATTTAAAGAATAAATGATTTATCAAAACAAAAATTAATACTTATTTTGTTGTAAAACCCCTTCAGAAGCAATAATATCAGCCTCTGGTATAGGATATGCAAATCTTCTCGAGTTTTTATCTAACGTATAGGTAATTGGTGGCTCAGATCCTAGTATACTAGCAATATTAAAAGGATAAAAAGTTTTTGTCATAATTACGTCATCAGCACTATTGTCATTATTGTTGTAGCGTCTTACATCATACCATCTATGTACATATGGCATTTCTCTTCGGCGTTCTTCTAGTACTTTTACCAATGCATCTGTTTGAGAGCTAGCCGTTAAATTAATGTCACTAGCAGGTGCACTAGCATCCATTCTAGCAACTCTTAATTGATTTACGGTTTGGATACCTTCAACAAATGAACCCTGACGTACCTGACATTCTGCTTTTATAAGTAACATTTCTGGGACTGAGGGACCACTTGGGAGATCGCTCTGGTAAAAGAAAACATAACCTGGGTAACTATACGGGGGGTCAACTACATTCCGTGTATACGAATAGTCTTCGACAATGTGAAATTTGTAACGAAGATCATATACTTGATTATATAGTGCTAATAATTCCTGAGAGGGAAAATATCCTATACCAGCATCGTATAACATTCTAAAATAATAAGACTCACCAAACTGCAGTCTATCTTCAACTACAATTTGTTGATCGTGTGTATAAGGATAAAATATACTAACATTTGTAGGGTTTGGATTAAAAATAGTTACCTCTGTCGGTATATCAGAAAAACGCATATCCGTATTATAATTTCTTAATTGATTATATTCGTTTAATGCTTTTTGTGCATAGAATTGTGCATTTACATAATCATTTAATGCTAAATAAAAGCGTGCCGCAAAACCATTAACAGCAGCGGTACTGGCTCTCCACGAACGGTTTAAATTATTCACCTTATTAAAGGATCGGGTTATTTTCATCGCTTTATCTAAGTCGTCTGCTATAAACGTATAGGTCTCTTCAAGTGTCGCTCTTTCTATATTTTCTTCAAAACTTGTGGTTTGTTTAATGGGTAAGCCCAATTCAGTTTTATTTGCATCCGTATATGGCAAACAATACACTGTTGCTAATTGAAAATAACTGTATGCACGTATAAAATAACATTCAGCTCTAATGTCCTCTTTCTCTTGTGCATCTCCAGGTACATTTCCTAGTTCCTGAAGCACAAGATTGGCTGTAAATATTTTCTCCCATTCAGATGGCCAGTAAACTCTTCCTGTAATATCTGGTATAAGATCAACAGCCCATGCACCGTAACTAATGCTTATAGTGCTATAAATAGAATTCTCTGCATCATATAGATCCGTTATAAATGCATAATCGTCTGTTCCAAATATTCTTTCATTAGATGGCTCTCGATAAAATACGTTATAGTTATTCAATAATGCTTCCAACTGTTCTAAAGTTTCAGGGATAACATCTATTGTTTTTGATGGATTTTCTTCTAAAAATTCATCACAGCTAACGAAAATAACCATGATTGCTATTGCTATTGCTATTGTAAACTTAAATATTTTCATGACTTTGTTTAAAATGTTAAATGTATTCCAAATGTGAAGGTTGCCTGTGGCCGTATTGATTCTTTAGGGAATTCTGGATCCTCTCCAAAATCGTTCCATAAAATAACACCAAGGTTATTGGCTTGGCCATATATATCAAAAGTATTTAATCCCAGGTTCTTAACTATTGCGTCTGCTAAGGAATATGTTAAGTTAACTTCTTGAAATCGAATATGAGAAGCATCTTCGGTTAAGTAGTTCATAAATGGATAAAATCGATCATAAAAGAAGTACCAAAATTCTTGATCAGGTATAGGTATTATTTTTGAAGGATCACCGTTTACCACCTCACTATATTTCTCGTTCACCATAGAATTCCCACTAATTAAGGGATTGTAATTAAAACTTTGTCTTCTAAATACATGACCAAATTTAGCCGTTACGATAAAGGATAGATCAAAATCATAAATTTTAAACGAGTTTCTCATGCCAACAGTTGTAGGTGCAACGAGTGTCCCTTGGTTTTCCATATAATTAATAGCATTTCCTGAAGGGAAATTTGTAAAAGTCAATTTCACATCATCTTCTCCAAACAATGACGGCATTAAATTAGGGTTATCTTCTGTACCAGTATTCACTAAACCTGCATATCTAAAAGACCACAAGGTGTTCGCATCAAATCCTTCAACATAAGAACTTGTAGGCCCACCCCATAAATCATAGGATTGATAATTATTTCTAAAAAAACTTGTAATTTTATTATCATTATGTGCAAAATTTAATGATCCAGACCACACCACATCATTCTCGCTAATTGGAACTGTAGCTCCCAGTTGAATTTCGAATCCTTTATTAAGCATCTTGCCATTATTAAATTTTTGATTATCTGTACCATTTACAGCGGAGATAGATTGCTCAACTATTAAATCGTTACCCTTTTTATTATAGATGTCTACAGAACCATAAAAGGCATTTTTTAGCAAAGAAAAATCAATACCAATATTATAGGTATTTGTTTTTTCCCACCTCAAGGTTGGATTTCCAAAGTCAGATATCCTTGCCTGCCTTTCTTGTGTTACTGGATCTAAAGTCGATAATAAGTTAATCAATGGTCTATAGGATGTTGATCTGTCAATATTACCGTTAGCACCATACGTTCCTCTAAGAGTCAACTTGTTAATCCAAGTTATACTTTCCATAAAAGGTTCATTCGCTATTTGCCAGCCTAAACCAACAGACCAAAACGGGTTATAGCGAAACTTTGGATCATCTGAAATAATATTAGATGCATCCGTTCTGTAACTCCCTGTAATAGAGTATCTACCATCAAAGGTATAGTTCAAATTACTGTACAAAGAAAAGAGCCTAATGGTGTTCTCTTGAAAATCGTATACTGGAGTAAGATTAAAATTGTAAAAGAAATCAGCAAAACGGGATGGTGAAAAATCCCATAAAACTGATGAATCAAGGTCTTTTAAAAGCGGACTGTTAGATAATGTTTTGTCATTATAACCAAAAGCATCAGGGCTTTTTTTAAATTTTGAAACCCTATCTGAAATCTCAGAGCCAGCTATAAAATCAATAGCGTGTTTTTCAGCAAAAACTCTGCTAAAGCTTAATTGATTTCTGAAATTGTAGGCCGTAGTTGTGCCTTCACTCTGCTGTAAAATACCTCCACTTGGCACCAACTGTGAGGGTGTACCACCCGATTGCCATTCAGGTCCCGAAGTTTCATTTACAAATTCTCTTACATCAAAAGTTTTGTCGTTAAAATAATTGTTAACACTTGTTTTAAACCTTTCGTATTGTATTCTTGAAGATAGCTTTAATCCATCAAAAAAACTGTAGGTTAAACCTGCTTGAACCCGTGCATTTAATTGTTCAGTATGTAAGTCTCTATTCCTAACCTCTTCAATTGGATTATAAGACCAATCGGAATAAGGAAACTCATCAAAAGGCACGTATGTATCAAGATTTGGTCTATAATATTTTAAGTATGACATATCAGTCAAACTTCCGTCATCGTTAACTAACATATCCCAAGGAGCCAGGGTTCTTATAGTATTTAACATATCTTGCCCAGGAAAAGGTGTGCTTTGCCGGTTAGGATTGCCTATTACAATACGACCAGAGTCATTATTGGCATCGTTATATTGCATCATTGCTGCAAAGTCAAAGTCCAGTTTACTAGTAAGCTTAACATTATTGTTATAGTTTATTAAATATTTTTTAGCTTCATCACCTTGAAAAAAACTTTGACCATCTTCAAATAATAAGGATAAACTATTGGCCATTTTTTCATTGCCACCAGAAATATTAATATTATACTGCTTAGTGATAGGCACTTGTAATAAATATTTTTCTATTTGGCTTTTATTGTTTAAACTGCTTAGTCTATTAAGCGTAGCATCTCTTTGCGCATTGCTTATTCGACCTAATCGTGCTTCGTTCATTGCTACAATGGCTTGAGAAAAAGGGCTCAATTCCCTTTGTGAATCGCCTGGAGGGCCACCAAAGGGGCTGCCAAAAAAACTTGAATCAAAACCTTGTTGTTCGTATTCAATTGTTTCAGTACTTGTAGCACGGCCTAGTACATAATCCAAATCTAACTTACTTGAAGTTCTTACAAATGAGGAAATAGAGACATTTATTTTCCCTTTTTTTGCTTTTTTGGTAGTGATTACTATTACACCGTTTCCTGCTTTTGCCCCCCAAATGGATGCAGCTGCGGCATCTTTTAATACGGTAATGCTTTCTACATCGTTAGGGTTAATGGTATTAAAACCATCCTCAACTGGAAAGCCATCCAGTACTATTAAAGGTTGCTGGTCTGCATAGAGGCTTGATTGCCCTCTAATTTCAAAATCAATAGATCCGTCTGCATTTACAGTACTTTGCAGTCCAGCTACCATACCAACCAATCTCTCCGATATACTTGATGCAGGTTTTTCTAGTTGTTTTTTGTTTACAGACTCAAAGGCGCCTGTTGCTCTTTCTCTAGAAATTTCTTGGTAACCTGTAGAGACCACCACTACTTCTTTTAATAATGTAATGTCTTCTTCTAAACTTATATGAATTACGGTTTGGTTGCCTACCAATACTTCTTGCGTTTGATAACCCAAAAAAGAAAAGACCAATACACTAGCCGCATCGGGTACGGTAATTTGGTATTGCCCCTCAAAATTAGTAGATAGCCCTTTGTTAGTACCCTTAATGAGGATTGTGACACCTGGTAAAGGACTACCGCCTTTGCTAGTTACCGTACCAGAGATTTGTTTTTGTTGGCTTTGACTTTTTTTCTTAATGGTAATGCAGTTATCTATACCTAACATAATATTGAACTTCCCTTTTGGTATGCTTTGCTGCAATAGCTTACCTACAGTGATGCTCCCTTTTTTTAAGGCTACTTTCGGAGCGTTTGTAAACAGATATTCTGGGTATAAAAAAGAGTATTTTGTTTGCGTTTTTATCAATTTAAAAACCTCGTCTACCGAGACCTGTTTATCTGCATTAATTTTTACCCTTTCCTGAGAGAAACTGCCGTCAGGAGAAAGTGCCATTAGTGAGGTGCATACTAAGAAAATGAATGTTCTCATAAGAAACATGAATAGTCTTTTTGGGTGTATTCCTAAAAAGCCTTTGATTAATTTAAATTCCATAAATTTGCGCTGTGTTAGTTAGACATTTGTTTAATTGATCCATTATTTTTAGTGGGACAAAGTTTGATGCACTTGGTAATGTTTAAACTTTGTCCCCTTTAATAAAACGTTGTTTTGAGCAGTCTGAAAAACGCACTCAAAATAACTTGTTTTAATAATCCCACAGCATTGTGGGACCTCATCATCAGAGATGAGCTACTTGTTCAGTTATTTTGTTTCATATAGATTGTTTTAGCTGTTCGTTTTTAGTTGTTATACTTCCTTTATGTTTCGTATTTTTAATAGTTCTCTTCCGAAGCTTCGGAACGCTCGAACTGACATACAAACTATCCTTTTCTATTTTGAACTTATACTCCTATTCTTTTCTTCATACTCAATACATAGTACTCTATACTTAATATACTCTACCTCAACACAATCCTTTTCTCGTTGATTTCATAATTATCAATAACGCCGTAATTTTTAATATCATTTAGCACACTTACAATGCTCTGATTTTTATTTAATGCACCTATAAAGCGTATTTCTTCCAAACTTTTATTTGCAAAAAGAACCTCTACATCATACCAACGAGAAAGTACTTTCATAATCTCTTTTAAAGGTATACGTTCAAAACTAAAGACCCCTTTTTTCCATGAAATTTGATCGTACACATCAACCTTAGCAATATTCAATGTCTTTGTAAGGGTATTAAGATTAGATTGCTCGCTAGGTTTTAAAACCTTATTTTTATTTTCAAAATTCACCGCTACCTTCCCTTCTACTAAAGTGGTATAGATAGTTGTTTCATCTTTATAGCCTTTGATGTTAAACTCAGTGCCCAACACAGTTACTTCCTGTAGCTTGTGAAGCACTTTAAATGTTGACCCTTTGTGAGCTGCGCTGGGTGATACGTTAAAATAGGCCTCGCCATATATGAGCTCTACTTGTCGGGTTTTTCCATCGGTAAAAGCTATGGGGTATTTGATTTGAGACTCAGAATTCAGCCATACCTGAGTGCCATCCGCTAAGATCATTTGAAACTGCCCGCCTCTTGGAATGGTAAGCGTGTTGTAGACTATTTTTTTGGTTTCTTTATTTTTGTTTTTAGATGTGGCTGTCTGTTCGGTAGGCAGGTACACAATTTTTTCTCCGTTACTGGTGGCGTTGCTCGCTTTATAGTTTGTCCCTTTTACAAGCGCTATCTGCAATCCGTCTTCTAAGGTAAGCGTTGCTTTGTCGCTACCCGTTTCTATTTTGTTATTGACAATGATAGGCGTAACTTTCTCTTGAGAGGTTTTAAAGACTCCTTGCTGGTAGAAATATCCCAATCCAAAAATAAGTACTGCTGCTGCGGCATATTTAAAAAGGGTATATATTTTTAAGGTATGTCCTTTCTTTTTGTCTTGCCTAATTTTACGCAGGTATTCTCTTTTGGCCTTTTCGGTATCAAACGGGTTTATATTAATATCCATCGCGTAATTGGTTCTTATATAGTCTTTAAATAGTTGTTTGTTCTTTTTCTTTTGTAACCAAGTGGTTAATACTTCTAAATCATCAATATTGGCAGCATTCATTAAAAATTTAACAATTTTCTTCTCTATGTTTTCATTCATTTTAAAGGGTCTCTTTTAGTATAGTACGTTTGCCAAACACAACCACCCACAAGTTTTATTTAGATTTTTTTTTTTAACTTTACCTAAATACAAGGCATATTTAACAAAATGAACATCGATTTTTCAAATAACAAAATACTGGTGGAACATTTAAAAAATGGTCATGAAGCTGCTTTTGCCTACTTGATGGATAGGTATCATAAAAAATTGTGTGTATACGCCAAAAGCCTTTGCCGTGATGTTTATATTGCTGAAGATATTGTACAAAATATATTTTTAAGTGTTTGGGAACGCCGACAAAAACTAAAAGAGATCTATTCTATAAAAAACTACTTATACCAGTGCGTTTATAACGAGTTTATCAATCAGCATCGAAAAAAAATGACGTTAATTACATTAGAAAAAGAATATATCAAAACACTAGATAGCATTTTAGAAGAAGAGGATACTAGCGAACTTACCCGGCTTATTGACTTGGTAAGACAAGAAATTCAAGAACTACCGCCCAAATGTAAAGAAGTATTTATTATGGGAAAAAAAGAAGGATTGACCTATGCAGAAATCGCAGCACATTTAAATATTTCTTTTAGAACCGTAGAAAATCAAATGAGCAAAGCTTTTGCAATTATTAGAAAAAAAGTAGGCGACAAAATAGATACTATTTTGTTTTTGTTGTTTGGAAATGGAAAACAAGTGGCGGTTTAAAGTACAAAATTCACAAAGTTTAAATGCAAATTGTTATTTCTAAATCAACCCGTTGTGCATTTTGAGTTAAATGTATTGCAAAATGTCAGTTCGAGTGATTTTTTGATAAAAAAATCGTATCGAGAACTAGTTTAGAAACGAAAATTCTTATTCTCGATACAAATTTCACTTATTTCAATCGTGAAATTCACTCGAATTGACAGAATTTATCAAAATGCACAACGGGTTAAATCAATCTTTCTTTAAGCTTTGCTTAATAACTTCTTTGCAAACTATCTTTTGCTTTTCGTGTAAATTTCGTTTTTTAGAGTGTACCTAAATATTATAATTGCTCAACAATTCAAGAAGCTTTTCACTAGATGGTCTTGGGGCATTCGCTTTTATAATTTGACCTTTTGGGTCAATTAAAATAAACTTTGGAATACCTTTAATAACATAATCTTTAACAAATTGAGACTTCCATGCCTTATCTGCAAATAACTGTACGCCTCCCATTTGTTTGTTTTTAACCATCGTTTTCCATTTATCATGATTTTTAGATTCGTCAATGGAAATGCTTACAAACTCAATATTTTTATCATGATAGGCTTTTTCTATTTTTTTTAAGTAAGGTAATTCGTATAGGCAGGGACCACACCAGGTTGCCCAAACATCTATATACACATATTTGCCCTTAAAATCATCTAAAGAAGTAGTGCCACCAGCATAATTTTCGTAATTTATAAATTTTGGAGAGGGCTGTCCATCGCTCGCGATTTTTAATTTGGAATATATTTCTTTAATTTCCTCCATATGAGCTTTGTTAGAAGAGGCAGTAATGAATGCATTGTAATAAGCCTCTAAATTATTTGCATAAGTAATACTGCTTTTTGCTTTCTCAAACAACAGGCTGTTTTTAATGGTTTTATTGTTTACTCTTTCCATAACTTTAAGGTAGGCAATATCTTCAGCTATCTTTTCAGACTCCGCTAAAGCTTCTGCTTCTCTATTATAATGGTGTCTTATAAGCCTTGCATACGCTGGTGAGGATTTAAAGTCTTTTTCATTATCATAAGATACCTCGTTCAATTCATTTAAAAAGCTATCTGACACTTTAAAATTAGGTTTTTTTGTAAAATAGGCATGCATCTCTTGATAACTAGATAGGTCTTCTAAATATTGATATATTATATTTTTTTTCTCTTTAACTTTAAAAGCCTCTGAAACTTCTGCGCTAGATAGTAACAAATCTTCCTGAGCTTTTTTTACCTGTTTAAGTTTCATTTTATAAGTAGCTTCATCCAGTTTGTAAATATCTGTCGCCTTTGGAGTATCTTTTTGTATGCGCTTTTTTTCTATAGCCTCTTTGTTCATAAAATAATTATTTACACCCGCACCTGCACCAGAAAACATCAGAGTTTCTTTAACGTTTTTGGCATCGTAATATACATGCACATCTTTTCCATTTTCTAAATATACTCTTAGATAATTTTTACCATCGTATAAGTAGTATCTTGCTTCTTTAATATGCTGTATGGTATCAAAGAATTTTCCATTATTATCAATAGTTATTGTGTCTCTATTTGCAATGCTTAAATTGAGTATAAGTTCGTTGCTTGTGCTATTTTTAATCTGTCCAGAAAGCACTACATAATCTTTAACACTGTCTTTACAGGCTACGATTAATGTGATTAGTATGACGAAATATATTGCTTTTTTCATGTTATTTATTTGATTTTTATACGATGGAAATTAAATTAAAGGTAAAGGACTTTAGATAATTATTAAGCCCATGCAATTATCCTTATTCTCTATCGTTTTGTCCTATTTCTGGAGTTTCTATGATATATTTTTGAGCGATTGGCACTGCCCAATTTTTACTGTTAGCCTGTAAGGTAAAAGTTTGGTCTAACAAAGTGTGTACCAAATCTATTTTACTGGCATCGTATGTGTTATATCTTTTTAAATCGAAAAACCGATGATTTTGTGCGATAAGCTCTATTCGTCTTTCTTTTTTTACTAATGCTAATGCTTCGGTTGGACTAGTACTGGTAAGCGGCACAAAAGTTCCTGTGTCAAATCGTTTTATGCGTAAGATATTTAAATCATCAATAGCTGCCTGAGCATTTTCAAGTCGTGCATTGCATTCTGCTCTTATAAGGTACATTTCTGGTGTAGAAAATCCAGCTGGCCGCGCATTACGCGCATACCCAGCAGCATATACATTTCCTGGTATATTTACACCAAAAAAAGAACGAATAGAGGCAAAAAGTCTTCTTCGTTGATCATTTGGTTCTACTAAAGCCTGTGCAGCTTCAGAAATTGGTAATAATGCAAAAGGAAAGGCACTTTTAAGCCATATAATTTGTGGGTCTTCTTCTATTTCGGGCAATTCTGCAACACCAGGAAAAAACCAATCGGGTACGTTGTTATAATCAAGCAGTGTACTTACCAAGCCCAAGGAACTATTAGCGGCATTTCTGGATTTTTCAAAATCTCCTATATATAAATAAATCCTTGCTAAAAAAGCATGTGCTGCTGCTTTAGAGGGTCTGTGATTATACGTCGTAGTTTCTGGTAAGCTTTCTATAGAACTGGTAACGTCTTCCAATACTAAATCATAGAGGTCTTTAAGGGTTACTCTTGAAAAATCCACACCAGATAAGCGTGTATCTAACCTCAGTGGAACGGCTAAAATAGCATTAGGCGTATTAGCATCATAATGCACAGCATACAGGTTTGCTAAAGAAAAGTATGCATAAGCGCGATGCAGTTTTGCTTCGGCTTCTAATTGTAACTTTTCTTCCATGGTGCCATCTGTGGCGTCCATAATTTCTTCTATTACAATGTTTGCAGCATAAATTTGTCCGTAAAATGTTTGCCAATCACCATCTTCATCATTTACTTGATAAATATTGTCTTGCCATGTAAAACTGTTTTTTTCCTCTTGACCAAGACGATTGAATAATTCATCAGGAATTCTAAAATCGTCTGACATAAATTCTTGATTGCCGTGCGAACCTGTAAAGCCTGGAGAAATACCTATAGCTTCTATTTGGTCTAAGAGCAAACGGTAATCATTAACTTGAGTGGGAATAATTTTACTCTTAGGAAGAATGTTTAAATACTCTTCTCGATCACAAGAAAAAAGTACAGTCATACAAAGTATTAAGTATATTATATTTTTCATGATATATTTTTTAAAAGTTAGTAGAAAGACTTAATGTAAAAGTTGGCCTTAATGGCAAGACAAAGTTTTCTGGATCCATATTCCATTTATTAAAAGTAATGACCCCTATATCTCTTGCTTGTGCACTGATATTTAAATTATTCAATCCTATTGCCTTTGAAATTTTTGAAGCTAGATTGTAGCTTACTATTATTTCTTTTACGCGAATATGCGAGGCGCTGTCTACAAAATTATTTCCAAAAACATAATACCGATAACCAGGTGTTAAAGCGTCATTTCGATCTATGGGTATTCTTGGGATATCGGTAGTATTTTCATCTCCAGGGTTTTTCCATCTGTTTTCAAAATCTTCATGGATATGTGTGTTAGAAATGTTGCCTGGTAAGACACCATAATTTAAAGTATTTGTATTTCTGAATACATGACCTAGTTTAAAGGTAGTGAGTACTCTTAACGATAAGCCTTTGTATTCAAAATTATTAATCCATGCACCGTAATACTTTGGTGTAGTAGTACCTTCATAATTTAAGGCGTCTACGTTGGTAATTTGGGCATCTATTAAATTGCCATTTTCATCTGTTTTATTACCATTGTAATCTATAAGTTCTCCGTTTTCATTAGTTCCTTGAGGGAAGCCTTCACCATCTAAACCAGCATACTTATAACTGTATAAATAACGTAATGGACGATTAAGAAGCGGTTCTCCGTTTAAATAGGTTGTTACGGTTTCTTCTGGCACTTCTACTCTGGTTACTTCATTTTTATTGAAACTAAAATTAAACGTTGTATTGTATTTAAACTTTTTGCTATGTAAAACCAATGCTCGTATACCTATATCTATTCCTGTATTTTGCATTTCACCTGCATTAATTAAGGCCGTGTTAAAACCGAGTAGCGACGGAAAAGATACTGGAGCTAACAAATCATCACTTCTTCTTTTATAATATTCTATGCTACCATTTATTCGATTGTTAAGTATGCCAAAGTCTATTCCTACATTAGTTACATAGGTTGTTTCAAGCCTTAAACTAGGATTTTTAACATTAGAGATATACCCAAATAATTGATCTGTGTTTGGATTTCTATCTAGGTTTAATTGCACAAAAGGACTCGTTTCTCTATTCACATTTCCGTTGCTACCATAGGTGGCTCTTAATACCAAAGCATTAAATAGATTACTATTAAAAAAATCTTCATTATTAATAACCCATTTACCTCCTACCGAGAATAAAGGAATATTTTTGTACTTTTTATCAGCTCCAAATAAATTAGCATCATCTAGCCTAGTGCTTGCGGAGAGTGCATATTTACCATCATACGTATAAACAGCATTTCCGTAATAGGAAATAAATCGATCTTCACCTTCTGAAAAGCTAGAAGGGTCGCCTAATATTCTTCTACCAAAAGGTGAAACAGGTAATGGATCACTAAAATTTATATTGGCAAAGGTTAAAGAACGTGGATTAAAGCCATATTTTGTAGTTTGAACCCCTTTAAACAGTTCCTTTCTAATTTCGTAACCCGCAATAGCTGTAACCTGATGCAGTTTGCTATTAAAAGATTGATCATAATTTAATTGAAATCTACCCGTTTGAGATTCGCTATTCAAAGAGCGCTCGTCTACAATACTTCCTTTAGGAATAGCGCTAACAACATTTCCATTATCTATGGTGGTATAAACATTAGTAATATTTCTTACTCTATAAGTACTTTCGTTAAATAAATTTGTGGTTTGGCTATCGCTCCATTCGTATTGGTAAAGCCCCTCAACTGATAAGAAATCTGTAATATCATATTTTAACGATGTTTGTAACCTTAATTGGGTATTTTTTGTTTTATTGTTTTTATGATCGAATTCCTGCTTTAGGTTATAATCCCAATTATAAGGATAGCCTAATGCAACACGTTCTTCTTTATAAGGCTGAAATAAAGATTGTGGCTGTACAACAAAATTGCCATTAGCATCTAGTATGCTTTGGTATTGATCTATATTATTATAGTCATTAAAACTCATGCTATTTGGCTTAATAGCTGTTTTCACATAGTTTACGCTACCATTAAAAGTCAATTTAGGACTAATACTTATTGAATTTTGAATATTTGCAATTAATTCATCTTGATCATTCTCTTTATATGACCCCATGCTTTCATTACGATTGTAAGTGAAGGATGCTCTATACCTATTATATTCCCCACCGCCATTTGCACTTAAGTTGTATTGTGTCCATGTTTCATCACTCATAAATAAATCTTCAAATTCATTTCTATTGTCAATAGTACTTAATCTATTTTCTACAGCATTGGCTTCTGCTTCTGTAATTTGATTCGCTTCTAGGCGTAAGAATGTTTCCAACCCTTCACTTAATGGTGGTAAGCTAAATCCAAAAGGTAGATTTCTCCACCCGTTCTCTGCAAAATGCCTTTCTAAATCTAAAAAACCTGGCGTAGAAGCTAATTTTAAATCATGTAAATCGTCTTGAGGAGTGATGCTATATCTTGTTGAAAACTCGACAACTGGTTTTTGATTTTTACTCCCTTTTTTGGTTACAATAACAATCACACCATTGGCAGCTCTTAACCCCCAAATAGAGGCGGCAGCCGCATCTTTTAGCACTGTAATACTTTCTACATTGTTAGGATTTATTGTCGATAAATCTTGGGTTACAGGAAAGCCATCTACCACTAATAGCGGATCTCTATTTGTAGTATCATCAATAGAACTTAAGCCTCGTATGGTGGGACCATCATTTGCATCAAAAAGAATTCCTGGAATTTCCCCTTCAATTTTAGTAAGAATATTTTGCGCTATTTTAGTTTCTAAAGTGCTATTATTTATTTTTTCGTAGGATCCTGTGGCTTGTTCTTTTGTAGTTTTATAATACCCCGTATTTAAAACTATTTCTTCTAGCTTATTAATAGCTTCTTGTAGCGTCACATGAATGATCGTTTGGTTACCTACCAATACTTCTTGGGTTTGGTAGCCTAAGTGGGAAAAGATCAATACACTCGAGGCATTGGGTACCGTAATTTGGTATTGGCCTTCAAAATTGGTAGAAAGGCCTTTGTTCGTGTCTTTTATGAATATGTTAACGCCTGGGAGGACTTCGCCTTTTTGGTTGGTTACCGTACCTGTTATTTGGCGTTGTTGCGCTTTGACTTTTAGCCTTGCTTTTTTAGAGGTTCCAGAACGAACAGTTTTGGTTAAAATGATTTGGGTATCTGCAAGCCGGTATTGGATGTCTGTGTTTTGAAAGAGCTGTGCCAGTACCTCGGTAATCGTTTTTTTACGTATTTTTAGGCTGCGTGTTTTATACGCATCTACATCGGCTATATTGTAAAAAAACGTATAAGCCGTCTGGGCTTCTATCTGTTTAAAAATACTTTCGTAGGTCGCATTTTCTACATCTAAGCTTACTTTTTGACTATAAGAATCTAATGCCTGCAATTGGCACAAAGAAATGAGCGTAAAGAGTACCGTCAATTTCATTTTAAGATCCATTTTTAGAGAAACAGGCAGCAGCCACTGTCTCAATCGATGATTTTTCATACTTTTGTCTTTTGGTGGTTTTTAATTCTATTTTACAATCACTAGATTTTAGAATCGAGATTCCGGGCATGGAGTCTCGATTCGCATTTCGCAGCTTGGCGAAATCCAAAAGCTTAGGGCGGGCTTGCTTTTTTGATTTGTTTCTTCATACGTGTGCTTATTTGATTCATCTTTGTTTTATTTTTTGGGTGCTTCTATGACAATGACATTGTTTTGTAGGGTATAGCTAAACAACCTACTTTGGGTAAAGGTATGTAGCACCTCTTCTATAGATTCGTTCTCAAAAATGGCTTTGTAACGTTGGTCGTCCAAGGCGTAGTACTTGTTTTGAATTTGTACATTGTACTTGCGTTCTAATACGCGTAAAATGGCAGCAAAGGTCTTTTTGTAAAAGATGACTTTGCCAAAACGCCATGACGTATAATCATCTACAGCTACTTCCTTTACATCTATTTGTTGGGTTTGAGTATTCCAAAGCCCCATTTGATTGGGCTGCAACAGGATTGGGTTTTGAAAGGTCTTTGTTGCTTTTGGGGCACTTAAAGATACCGAGCCTTCTACTAGTACCGTGCTTATCTCTGCATCATCTGCATAGGCAGAAACGTTAAACTCTGTACCCAATACGGCTACGGCTACCCCACGGGTCTGTACCGTAAACGGGGCCTTGGCATTTTTGGTCACCGAGAAATAAGCTTCGCCGTCTAAAAATACGGTTCTCTGGTCTTTGCCAAATTGTTGTGGATAGCGCAAGGTAGTACCTGCATTTACATGTACCTGTGTGCCATCAGACAAACGCACCTGCATGGTCTTCCCATAGGGAACGGTTAAGGTGTTGAACACCAGTTTTTCTGTAGCCGTACCCTTGTTTACATAGACCAATTGGTTGCCTTCTTGGGTACCAACAATCTGACCACTAGCAGTCGCTATTTGTTGGCTCCCGGCTTCTTCTAAAATTTTAGTAGTACCGTTGTCTAACTGTAAGGTGATGGTTTCTTCTGGAATGATCAGTTGCGTCTCGTTTCCTCCAGACAACTGTATATAGGTATAATAACCGCCTAACAGCCCTATAAATATAGCTGCGTATTTGAACACTGCTGTCCAACGCAATTTTTTAACTACTGCTTTGGGAGGTACTGGGCTTATCTTGATGGTTTGTTTTGCAAAGGCCTTTTGTGCATCAAAAGCTTGAAAATGCGCATTGAGCAAATGGTACAACTTAATTTCTTCTTTTAAAAGCGCCTTGTTTTCTGGCAATGCCAGCCAGTCTTTTAGTGTTGCGATTTCTGATTCGTTTAGCTGATTGCTTAAAAATTTCTGAATCAAATCTTTGGGGTATTCTTTCACGGTGCTTTAGTTTGTTTGCTAGTAATACGGTACTATTTTAAAAAACCCCCACGCAAATTTCATTTTTTTTATTAAAATATTCTTTTTAACTTTAGCTTATCATTTCCTTAAAATTAACACCCCCCCTGTTTAAGTAGCTATTTGTATGACCTATACTACTGATAATGAAAAGCATATTATTACCGAGATTCAAAACGGCAACAAGGCTGCCTATCGGGCAATCTACCTCTATGCCTACGAACGCTTGTGTATCTATGTCTTAAATTTTACCACAGACAGAAACATTGCGGAAGATGTTGTACAAGAAACCTTTCTAAAACTATGGGACAAACGTAGCAGTTTGCGCATTGAGGGTTCTTTAAAAGGCTATTTGTACAAATTGGCCTACCATGAATACATTAATCTATACCGAAAAAAAGTAAAAATGCACCAAGAGCTGGAAACTTTTCGCCTAGAAAGCCTCTCTGAATTGCTAGAAGACAATGATGCACTGTTTCAAGAACGTCTAGAGAAAGTACAAACGGCGATTGAGACCTTACCACCGCGTTGTAAAGAAATTTTTGTGATGAACAAACAAAACAATATGCGCTATAAAGAGATTGCTGCGCAATTGGGTATTTCTGTAAAAACTGTTGAAAACCAGATTGGAAAAGCCTTAAAACGAATTCGTAAAGAAGTGCAGACTCAATTGTTTTCGTTGCTTTTTTTATTGATGAAACGGGTTGTGAAGGGCTAATGGATTGACCACTTTAACAGATTTAAAATTCTTAGTTTAAAATTTAAGGTTAGACACGGATTTCACGAATTGGCACTAATCTTACCGTAAAAATATTCAAAAAGGAAACGCAAAGGATTCGCAGATTTTTTTATCTTTTGTACTTTTCATATCTAATATCTAACATCTAACCTACTTCTAACTTCCAACTTCTAACATCTAACATCTAACTTCTTACTTCTTCCTACTTCAAAAGACTCAAAATTCTTAATTTAAAGTTCAAAGTGTATACCTACTCAACTTAAAACTTCAGCTTCCAAATTCTTATGATGAAATTGTCGCACTCACATACCTGCTGCTGCCCCTAAGATAGATCGAACAGCCATTGTAGAAGGCATTTCGCTTAAAATACACCCTGTATTTTGCAAATCTCATGGTTTTTACTAAATTTAGTATCTGATCTGTTTATTTAACTAACTCTTAGAAAACAAGCTCATGTACAACCCATTGAACGATTACCAATTTGAAAATGATACGAATCATCTTATTCGTGATACCATGAACGTGTTAAAGGAAGCGCCAGATATGATGTCTAACGAACTTCCAGAAGAACTGCTTTACAGATTAGAAGCGGCAACAAATTTTAAAAGTGTGGATATGGATGAAAAATTACTCTGTGAACTCATTTTCGTGTTGTATTCCTGTTATACATTTATAAAAGGAGACTATGATCAACAATGGCATTTATCAAAAGAAAAGTTCGACAATATACTGGTGGCATGGCGTGTTTTACTATTGCTAGAAATTGGGCGCCGTAAAAAATGCTTATCCATAGCACCGCGTAAGGTTTTCGATTTTGATGCGATGTTACATCCTGAAGGGCAAGTGCATTTTAATAAACAATTTCTACAATCCCTTTTCAATTAATAAAACATGTTGTTTTACAGAAATTGCAATGAAAAATTAATCCAGTCTTTGAAGAGAAACAGCAATAAGAGTAGGGCGATTGCTAGGGCTATTTGGGTTGTTTTTTTCATGCTTCAAAAGATTCAAGTTTCTTCAAAAGATTCAAGATTCTTAGTTTAAAATTCAAGGTTAAACTGGGAGAACGTTAAAAAGGTTTCAAGTTTCATGATTTCAAGTTTAGACACGGATTTCACGAATTGGCACCGATTTTACCGAAAAGGAATCGCAGATTTTTTTATCTTTTGTACTTTTCCTTGTACTTCCCTGATTAGAGTTGACCGTTTTTAGTTATTTATTTCATTATTAAAAATAGTAATAATTGGTTTATTATT
>NZ_CANMVP010000029.1 GCF_947501385.1 uncultured Polaribacter sp. | reverse complement strand
ACAGACATATTTATAGACTAATTTACGTCATTATAATCGCTCGAATTGACAGAATTTATCAAAATGCACAACGGGTGAATTAGGAAATCAAGTACATTTAAATGCAAATGGTACTATTTTAACAGCAGTAGCATTTGGTTTTACTACTATTAATAGTCTTGGAAGAAATGTTGGCTATGTAGCTACCTATAAATTAGTATCAGGTACTTGGTCACAAATAGGAAGCACTTTAAACGAAAGAGCTCAATTCGAAGAATTCGCTTTCAGTACTAGTCTAAATGCAAATGGTAATATTGTTGCCATTAGTGCACCTCTTGCAAATCAAGTTCGAGTTTATAAGAATATAAACGATAACTGGTTGCAGATGGGAAGCGATATAACTGGAAGTTCTGGTTCTTTTGGTAGCGACATCAATTTAAATGATGATGGAACAATTTTAGCTATTGGCGCAAAAAGTGTTAGCAGTAATGCAGGTCAGGTTCAAATTTATCAATTTATTAATAATTCTTGGACGCTAATAAGTTCAAAAATTGATGGAGACGCTTCTGGAGATATTTTGAGCCCTTGTGCTTTAAATGCAGATGGTAGTATAGTAGTTGTTGGTGCAAGTGGAAATGATGGTCCTGTCTTTAATGATGGACAAACAAGAGTGTTCACTACCAGTTTAGCAGTGTGGCAAGGTACTACAGATAATTCTATAACTACAAACACCAATTGGAAGTTTAATACGCTACCAAAGACAACATCCAGTATTTTAATACCTAATAATCTAGCCAATTATCCAACATTAAACACGGCTTTAACCGCTAAAGCAGTTACCATTAACAGTGGTGCAAGTTTTATAACTAGCTCTACGGTAACAGGTACTGTGCAATATCGTAGAGATTTAGCTACCGATAACTGGTATATGGTTTCATCTCCAGTCGTTGGGCAAGATATAGATGCATTTGTTAACATTACAAACTTAGCAAATGGTTCTGCTCCTAATCGTGGTTTGGCACCTTATTTAAATAATGGTGTTGCTTGGGATTATTATCAAAATGGAGCAACAGGTTCTGGTAATTTTGTTGCTGGTAAAGGATACTCTATAAAATTAAGTACTTCTGGAAATATAACCTTTTCAGGCACAATGCCTACTGCACCAGTAAATATTCCTATTGCAGAAAATATTGAAAAATTTAATTTAGTTGGTAACCCATATCCTTCTTATTTGGCGGCAAATACAAATGCAAAAACTACTAACAATTTATTAACTGTAAATAGTGGTAATCTTTCAGAAAGTACTCTATGGTTCTGGGATCAAGAGAATAATACATATAATCAAATAAATTTAGCTTCGCCTGCATTTTATGCAGCTCCGGGTCAAGCTTTTTTTGTAAGTTCAACTAATGCTGTTAGTAACACTGTTAACATTACAGAAGCTATGCAATCGCATCAAACTACAGATACGTTTCAGAAAATTGCAACTTCTAGACCAGAAATAAAAGTTATCATTTCAAATGGTAAACAAACAAGAGATACAGATATTTATTACATAGAAGGTACAAATACTGGTTTTGACAATGGATATGATAGTTCAATTTTCACAGGAACTGGGAATTCTTTTGAAATTTTTACAAGTTTGGTTACTAATGATGAAGGAAAAAAATTAGGCATTCAATCTTTACCTGATAGTGATTTTGAAAACATGATAATTCCTATAAGGATTATTGCTAAAGCAAGTGCTATTTCTATTACCGTAAATGCTACAAATTTACCATCAGATTATACTGTTTATTTAGAAGACAAACAAGAAGGCACGTTTACAAAATTATCTGAAACAAATAACAAACTTGACATTTTTTTTAATACTAATGTAAACACAACTGGTCGTTTCTTTTTGCATACTACAAATGCAAAAGCTCTAAATGTTAACGACGCTTCATTAAATGATGTTTCTGTTTATAAAAATATCATAAACCAACTTAAAATTTCTGGATTAGAAAATCAAAATGCTGTTTTATCGGTGTATACTATTTTAGGAAAAGTAATATTTACCACAAAATTTAAAGGACAAACAAACGATACCATTCCATTACCAATTAGAACTACTGGTGTTTACATTATAAAAATTAAAACAAAAAACAGAACATTGAGCAAAAAAATAATTATTGAATAAACTTATTATGAAAAATAAAACTAAAAACAACACTCAAGAAAACGATATTTCAAGAAAAGAAGCCTTGAAAAAAATTGGAAATTATGGTAAGTATGCAGCATTAACTACACTTGGAACCTATATGATTCTAAATCCACAAAAAGCACAAGCACAAAGCCCTGTACCTCCTGGAACTGGGTTTTAGATAACACATTTTAATTATAACTTGTATTAGATTGGGGGATAATATAAGTAGAAAGCCACAACGTAATGTTGTGGTTTTTAGAAATCATAAATCCTACAATCCAATTATACAACAATAAAAAAAAGATACCGTATCTGCGATGGCTACAAATATGTACCTGTGAGTAACCATAAATAATAGATAACTGCAGGTAGCAACAAAAAGTAAAAAAAACCAAGTCGATTACTTTTCGGCAAATAATAATTGGTATTTAAAAAACTTGTACCCAAATAAAAATCCAGAAAAGGTAATTAAAAAGTGCTTAAAAACACTGGTATATTTAGAAAATGAAGCAGGTAAAATAACATTTAACAACCCATCATAAGAGAGCACTCCCAGAGTAATGGCTATTAAAAAAAAAACAATAATAAAGAAAAGTGTTGTCTTTTAAAGAGGTGTAAAAGAAAAAGTTTAAAATAAGTGCAACAGCTACAAAGCCATAATAAAGTCCGTTGGAGAAGAAAGCATATTTCTCGGTTAATTGCGGCTCTTTATAACGTTTTATGTTTAGCGGAAGATAAACTTCATTTTAAAAGATACTTGTAAAAAATAAATGGCATTATTAGGGTTGTTAGGAACTAATAATGAGAAATGGGTATCGGCTAAATTTTTAGATGCAATTTCTTTTGAATTCTGGTAAATGGTAAATGTATGAATATTACTTTCAGGAACATCAAAAACAATATGGGGTGTTGCTATTTTTTCCTCTAAAATTACTTTCAACCAATAAGTACCATTTTTAAAACCCATGTTCGGACTTTCTAAAGGGTGTAGTTTTTTATAAGGTACAGGTTTAATGGTTTCTGCTTCTTCTAAGTCTTGTTCATGAAAAGTTCAGTGCATTCCTCTCCTTTACCTCACTACAAGAACTCCGTAAAAGCTAAAAATCAATCCAATAAGATAATATATATATTTCTTCAATAAAGTAGATACTTGTATAAATCAAATGTATAAAAGAGAATGATATGAATCGTATTTTTATTCTAAAATTTATTTTATGTATGGAAATTAACGATGGGTTTGCTTTTCTTTTAAAATAAAAATATAACCTTATAAAGTTCCACCTAAAACAAGGCAAATTGCAAACCCGTGAAAAATGCTCTTTCTTTTAAAAAAAGCTAGTAAAACTTCAAAAAATCCCTTTAAATAAGAAAAACTACCCGTTTCGGGTGGGAATAAGAGTGAATTTTTCAAACATATTTGCCAACTAAAATAGATGTTTTAAAAAAGATAGAAGGCAATCTAAAGCTTTTAAATAAAGATTGTTTTCATACATCTGTAAGCTTCAAATTTAATCACTATCTACATCTATAAAATTTCAGTTGGTAACTAGTAAACATTTTAAAATTAGAAACGAAAACAGCAATTTATGAAACACAAAAATACACTATTACTATTATTTCATCTCCTTCTAATAGGAAGTATGTGCTCGAACGCTCAAAGCTCAGTAAATACAAGCGGAAATACAGCAACAGGAAATTCTGGAAATACCACCTACTCTATAGGACAATTGGTATATACTACACAAACAGGAACATCTGGCGCAACATCAAACGGAGTACAACAACCTTCAGAAATTTCAATTGTGTTAAGTATGATCAAAAACGAGCATCAGCTTAAAGCTACCGCATTTCCAAATCCAACAATTGACTTTTTAAAATTAGATATAAAAGGAGTTGAATTTTCAAATTTAAAATATCGCATCACAGATATCAATGGAAAAACCATTACAGCGAATAGAATTACAAAACAGCAAACACATATCCCGATGCAAAATTTAACTACAGCCACTTATTTTGTAACCATTCTGAAGAAAAATAAAAACATAAAAACATTCAAAATTTTTAAACAATAAACCGATATGAAAAAAATATTTACTTTTATCTGTGCCCTATATGTATGTACCAATACTTTTTCGCAGACACCAGAAAAAATGAGCTATCAATCTGTATTGCGAAATAATACGAATGCTTTAGTTACAAATCAATCTGTAGGAATGCAAATTAGTATTCTACAAGAAACAGCAAATGGAACAGTTGTTTATGTGGAAACGCATAATCCTACTACAAATGCTAATGGATTAATCAGTATTGAAATTGGAACAGGATCTGCAATTTCAGGTACATTTTCAAATATAGATTGGAGTAACCAAAAATATTATATAAAATCAGAAACAGATCCTGACGGTGGAGATAATTACACTATTACTGGAACAAGCCAATTCTTAAGTGTTCCGTATGCTTTGTATGCCAAAACAAGTGGTAGTTCATTACCAGGACCAAAAGGAGACGCTGGTGAAAAAGGTGAAACGGGAATACAAGGAATTCAAGGTCTCAAAGGAGATACTGGTGCCAAAGGTGAAACGGGAACTCAAGGAATTCAAGGAATCAAAGGAGATACTGGTGACAAAGGTGAAACGGGAACGCAAGGAATTCAAGGAATCAAAGGAGATGCTGGTGACAAAGGTGAAACGGGAACTCAAGGAATTCAAGGTTTCAAAGGAGATGTTGGTGACAAAGGTGAAACGGGAACTCAAGGAATTCAGGGATTAAAAGGAGATGTTGGTGACAAAGGTGAAACGGGAACTCAAGGAATTCAAGGACTCAAAGGAGATGTTGGTGAAAAAGGTGAAACGGGAATACAAGGAATTCAAGGTCTCAAAGGAGATACTGGTGCCAAAGGTGAAACGGGAACTCAAGGAATTCAAGGAATCAAAGGAGATACTGGTGACAAAGGTGAAACGGGAACGCAAGGAATTCAAGGAATCAAAGGAGATGCTGGTGACAAAGGTGAAACGGGAACTCAAGGAATTCAAGGTCTCAAAGGAGATGTTGGTGACAAAGGTGAAACGGGAATACAAGGAATTCAAGGACTCAAAGGAGATGTTGGTGAAAAAGGTGAAACGGGAACTCAAGGAATTCAAGGACTCAAAGGAGATGTTGGTGAAAAAGGTGAAACGGGAACGCAAGGAATTCAAGGAATCAAAGGAGATGTTGGTGAAAAAGGTGAAACGGGAATACAAGGAATTCAGGGTCTCAAAGGAGATGTTGGTGAAAAAGGTGAAACGGGAACCCAAGGAATTCAAGGTCTCAAAGGAGACGCTGGTGCCAAAGGGGAAACGGGAATACAAGGAATTCAAGGACTCAAAGGAGATACTGGTGCCAAAGGTGAAACAGGAACCCAAGGAATTCAAGGGCTAAAAGGAGATACTGGTGCCAAAGGGGAAACAGGAACCCAAGGAATTCAAGGTCTTAAAGGAGATACTGGTGACAAAGGGGAAACGGGAATACAAGGAATTCAAGGACTCAAAGGAGATACTGGTGACAAAGGGGAAACGGGAACCCAAGGAATTCAAGGTCTCAAAGGAGACGCTGGTGCCAAAGGGGAAACGGGAATACAAGGAATTCAAGGACTCAAAGGAGATGTTGGAGAAACTGGGCCAGCAGGACCAAAAGGATTAGATGCTCCAAGACTTTTAGGTGTTGTGAGAGCAACAGTAAAATCTAGTCCAAGTCCTGCTGATGTTGAAGTTCCAGATGCAACATCTACTTTTGTAAAGTGGTTAGAGGTCAGAGAAAATTATCAGAATAGTTTAGGTGGAACAGATAATACAGAGATTACAATACCCACAGGAGTGGACTATATAAGAATAAAATGTGGAATTATTTATCAAAGTGTTTCTACTACAAGTTTATCGCAATTAACTATTGTTAAAAATGGAAATCATAATATTTTAGGAAATTTTGGATACAATCAACGAAATAAATTTAACTCATTGTACGGTTATTCATACATCAGTACATTAATTGCTGTAACAGCAGGAGAAAAGTTTTCTACAAATCTATATCAGTGGTCTGGTACAACGCTTGCTCACTCTTGGGGGAGCACAAGTAGCTCTATATCTGTTGAGTTTTATGGAGAGTAAATAATACTTTAGAGCCTTTCTATTATGAATTGACGAATAGTAACTTATATTAAAACCAGTGAATTTAAATTCACTGGTTTTTTTTACTCGTAAAATTGATGGTTTTATGTCAGTTTATATTTAAGAAGTGATCATACTTAAAATTAAAAAAATAAGAATTCTAAAATATAATTGAAAACCACCCGATGTGGGTAGGTAATAAAACCTAGAGTACCCCTATATTTGCAATGAAATGATTGAAAAAAGTATTTAAAATAGCAAATGAAAAAGAAGACCCTATTGTTGTTCTTATTGATATCCACAATTTCAAATGCTCAGAACTATTGGAAAAAACTAGCATCTGATGCTCAGCAAAACAAAACGGAACTGTATCTAAGAAAAAATTTACCTGTAAAACAACAACTCTTTTCTTTGAATTTAAAAAGTTTTACTACCCAGTTACATTCAAGTTCAAAAGAAGAATCCGCAATCATATTCTTACCAAATGCAACAGGAAAAGTTTCTAAATTCAAAGTAATAGAAACCTCTAATTTTGAAGATGGATTGACTAAGAAATTTCCGAATATAAAATCATACACTGCGCAAGGTATTGAAGATCTCACAGCAATTGCTAAAATAAGTATAGGCACTGACGGAATACACCTACTAATTACCTCAGGGAAACAAAATACATTATATATTGATCCTTTTACAAAAAATAATAAAACCTATATCGCCTATAAAAAAACAGATTTAATTTCAAGTGATACTAATTTTCAATGTCATATAGACGATTTAAAAAAAGAAAAGCGACCATCAAAAAAATCTGTCCTAAAAAATACGTCTACAGAAAACTTAAAAATATTTCGATTGGCTTTGGCCTGTTCTGGTGAGTATGCACAGTTTCATTTAAACAGACAAGGAGTTTTAGAAACGGCAACAGAAAAAGAAAAAAAAGCCGCTGTTTTATCTGCGATGAATACTTCTATTACAAGAGTAAATTCAGTTTTTGAAAAAGATTTGGGGATCAAAATGATATTGGTTGACAATAATGATGCAATTATTTTTTTAGACAAAGAAACCGATGGCATTACAGAAGGCGACCCTGATAAAATGATCAATGAATCGCAAACTATTTCTAACAATTTTATAGGAAATGATAACTATGATCTTGGCCATCTTTTTAGTCTTAGTGGAGACGGTATTGCTGGTTTGGGAGTGGTTTGCCTTACAGGTTTAAAAGGAAGAGGCGTAACTGGGCGTGCTGAACCTATTGGAGATCCTTATAATATTGATTATGTGGCACATGAAATTGGGCATCAATTTGGCGCTACCCATACGCAAAATAATAAGTGCAATAGAACCAGAGAAACCGCTGTTGAACCAGGAAGTGGCTCTACAATTATGGGCTATGCAGGTATCTGTGCTCCGAATGTACAAGGCAATAGCGATGGGCATTTTCATTCCGTAAACATCACTCAGATTCAAAGCACACTTCGAAATACTGCCACTTGTGGAATACGTATAAATACAAACAATAACAGACCCACTGCCAATGCAGGATTTGATGTGAGCATTCCCAAAGGAACTCCTTTTGTATTAAAAGGAACTGCAACCGATGCTGATGGAATGGAAAGTCTCACCTACAATTGGGAACAAATAGATCATAAGATTGCCACCATGCCTCCTGTTTCTACCAATGAAAACGGACCATTATTTAGATCTTTGCCCTCTAAAGTTTCTTCCGAAAGATATTTTCCTGAATTTCAAACGGTAATTGCTGGCACTATAGGGAGTGTATGGGAAGTCGTTCCTACGGTTGCAAGAGAACTTAACATTGCTTTTACGGTAAGAGATAATTATATCAACGGAGGTGCAACTGCCAGCGACAAGATAAAAATAACAGTCACAGAGGCAGCTCCTTTTGTGGTAACAGCACCCAAGACTGCGGTTCTCTGGGATACCGGTTCACAACAAAGTATAACCTGGGAGGTTTCAACAACCAATCAAGCACCTATCAATTGTAAAAATGTTCGTATAAAATTATCCACAGATGGGGGTGTGACGTTCCCTTTTATTTTAGCAGAAAGTACGCCCAATGACGGAATGCATACGGTTACCATTCCAAACCTACCAACAACCAATGCTAGAATACTCATAGAAGCTATTGATCATATCTTTTACAATGTAAACACAACTAATTTTGCGATAAATGCTACAGCACCTACTTTTATTCTGTCGAATGGTGCCGATTTAGAAGCTGTCTGTAGCAGTACAGAAGATTCGGTTAGCTTTACATTAAACGCTGATTTTATCAATGGTTTTGAGGAAATGGTAACGTTTAGTGCTGCAGATTTACCCGAAGGAACAACAGCCTCTTTTTTGCCAGCTCAAATAAATAAAAGTGGTCGTGTAATTTTAACAATTAAAGGACTCAATGAGTTGTATGCTCAAAAATACAAAGCAACAATTCTAGGGGCGTCAGCATCTGTTACACAAAATAGCACAGTCGATTTTGCTGTTTTTGATGACACCTTCACTAATCTTACCTTGACAAAACCAAGTAATGCAAGTGTCGATATTAATACAGCTCCTACCCTATTATGGTCAACCGATTCAAACGCCACTTTGTATCAACTCGAAGTAGCTAGTGACCCTGGTTTTGCTTCATTTGTTTTACAAACAAATCCCACAACAAACTCATATACATTTAAAACAGCTTTGACCATCAATACGGATTATTATTGGAGAGTAAAATCTAAAAATGACTGTGGTGAAGGTATGTATTCTAATATTTCGAGTTTTAGAACCCTAATTCCGCAATATTGCACTTCTACTTTTACGCACGATGCAGGTGGCTCTGAACACATTACCAATGTTACATTTAACACGATAAACAACAGTTCAGAAAATGATAAAATTGACGGATATGAAGACTTTACCACAATTTCTACAACCGTAAAACAAGGAGATATATACCAACTACAAATAAGTTTAGATACCGGTGGTTTTCAAGATCGCTGTTTTGTTTTTATTGATTGGAACCAAGATCTAGTCTTTGATATGTATACAGAGCGGTATGATTTAGGTGTAAAAACAGAAGACCTTGCAACAGCTATCTATGACATTAGCATTCCTGAAGATGCAGTTCTTGGAAATACAAGAATGCGGGTTGTAATTGAATATGATGATCCAGAAAATGGTGCTGGAGAGGGTGCATGTGACACCATGCACAAGACCGAATGGGGAGAAACAGAAGATTATACAATACAGGTAAAAGAAAACAGGGCAACAGCATCTTTTGAAACGGTTGCTTTTGAAAAATTTAAACTCTATCCCAATCCGTCAAATGGTAAAATTCAGTTAACTTTTAAAAAACAAAATCAAAATCCTATTTCAATAAAATTGTTTACAATTCATGGTCAATTGATAGCAACAAAAAATTATGCTCATGCCAGTATTATTTTTAACCAAGAACTCAATTTTAAAAACATTCCTACTGGGTTTTACTTTTTAAGGATTCAAAATGGTGAGATTCAGGCTATAAAAAAATTACTATTTCAATAACTTTATCAATAAAAACTTAATTTTAAGAAACTACCCGTTTCGGGTGGGAGCAATCTCAATGTTTATAATTACTTTCGCATAAAATAGATTATATTGAGTATTCTTAAAAAAATCCCTTTATGGGCTCTTAGCGGACTGCTATATGGGTTGTCATGGCCTATATTTGAAAATCTAAACCTTTCTTTCTTAGCATGGGTTGCCTTTGTACCCTTATTTATTTTTCTAGAAAAAAACCAACATAAGTTTTGGAAAAGCATGTTAGGCAGTTATACGGCTATGGTGATCTTTGGCTGTTTTGCGGCGGGTTGGTTATTCAATTTTCCACAGGCTAAATTACAGATTGCTGTCATTTTCTTTTTAGAAGAGTTTTGGTTTTTTATTCCGTTTCTAATCTTTTTTCCTATTCAAAAAAGAATTGGTTTTAACAAAGCATTGTGGCTGTTTCCATTTATTTGGATGCTGTGGGAATGGACCTATCTAAGCCTAGAATTTACCATGGGAACCCACCTCTCTGCTTATTCGCAAAGTGGTAATATTTGGTTAATTCAATACATAGATATTACAGGAATGTGGGGCGTTTCTTTTTGGTTGTTATTATTGAATGTATTTATTTTTAAAGCCTACCAATCTGTAAACTACAATTTAAAAAGTAGCTGGTTCTATAAAAAAGTCGGTTTTATTGTTCTTTTGATGTTGGGCATCCCATTACTTTATGCAGCAATTTCCTATTCGAAATATAATGAATTCAAAGGAAAGTCTATAGATGTTACCATTGTTCCCACACAATATTCAGCACGATTTTTAAATAATTCGGATAATAGTTTCCGTTTGGTAGAAGAAACATTGCACAGAACAGATAAAATTGCTTTTACCAACCAAGAAAAAGGAAAAACCAGCGATTTATATATTTGGCCAGAAACGGGTTTGCCTTTTACCATGCAACAAAGCAATTTAAGTGAATTGCTTTTTGAAGCTACCACAGATTGGAAAGCTGCCTTATTAACTGGCGCTAGAGGTATTTCTGATACTTTAAATAAACAAGATAAAAGAAATTATGTTTCAGGGGCGTTGATTTCCCATCAAGTAAAAGAAATAAAATTTCATCATAAAACGGTTTTAACACCAGGCCAAGAAGCCATTCCATATCATTCTTTATTAGAGAAAATTAAAAGTTTTCCCTATAAAAAATACGATACAAGATTTTATAAAAAAGGAGAAAAATCTGTACCTTTACAATTCACTACCAAAAATAAGAAAGCATTTCTTTTAGGGGTTTCTTTGTGTTATGAGCAATGGTATCCAGAACACTGGGCAGCATTGTCTAGAAATGGCGCCGAATTTTATGCACATTTAGCGGCAGAAGGCTGGTATGGCAAAGTAGGTTTTATGAGTTTTATGACCAATGTAACTCGCATGCGCTCTATAGAAAATAGAAAACAAACGGCACGTGCTGCAAATGTTGGTTCAACAGGCTTTATAGATCAAATGGGCAGATTGTATGAGGTTTCTAAAAAAGGATCTTTACAAATTATAAGTTCAAAATTAAAGGCTTCGGATGAAGTAACGCTTTATGCAGACAAACCCAACTACTTTCCAATACTCATCTTAACTGTTTTTTTAACCCTATTATTATTTCAAATTTACGAACAAAAATTTTTTAAACTTTTAAAATAAATCAAAAACATGAAAAAAAATTACATTTTCTTAGCAGCACTTACCTGTGCCTTATCAACCTTACAAAGTGTGAGCGCATCTCCTGCTGTCTGTGATGATACAAGAACAAGTGCTAGAAATTATAAAAACTTTACAAGAACCTATCGTTCTTCTAAAACAACCGTTGCTTATAAAAGAATAAATGATATTGAAATTACACAACAAGATTTTTCAGACCATTTGTCTTTAGAAAAATCAAGAACTGCATTGTTGCTTGAAAGTGCGCTTACGATGAACATTGGAAATATCGATGCTGGAACTAACGAAATTTGGGAATTGCCTAATTTGGTAGACATGAACGCAAGGATAGTGGACCTAACACATGTAACTCCAGAATCTTCGGGAGTTTTAGAAGGTTTCCCAGAAGATGCCACCCATGCTGTTTATGCGGAGGCTACAGATATTTACGAAATCTTTAGCTTAAATGAATTTGATTTATTTTTATATGGTTATGGAGAAATCGACGAAGACGATGAGGACGATGATGGAGATGTAGAGGAACGTATTGCAATAGATTATTACGGAACACAATCTCCAGTACCCTTAAAAATAGGAGAAAGTTATGAAGGCGTTGTTACGTTTATCAATGATGCACCAGAAGGAGCAGAATTAGATTCGATACAATACACCGATTTTTACGATGTTATTGGACAAGGAACTTTAAAAACCTTTGACGATGGTGATGCAGAAGCTCTTAAATTAATTTATACAGAAGAAACAAGAGAATTTAAAGATGGTGCAGAAGTTTCTTTTGCTACTAGAGATGAAATTGTTTTTTACAGCAAAAGAGGACACTACATTAGAGCAGGTATTACAGATGCAAGAAACAGCGAAGGTGAAGTGACGTTAAACAACATCAATTATCAAAAAATTAGTGGAAAAACAGCATCCGTTAATAATAGTAAAATTGCCCATGTAAAAATGTTTCCAAATCCAATTGCTTCTGGACAAACATTGACTATTGAATCAGAATTTTCTTTAAATGAGTATATTATTGATGTCTATACAATCAACGGTCAAAAAGTAAACGCGCTTCATTTTTCTGAATCAAATAACCATCAATACCAAACAAGGGTTCCAGAAAATCTTGCAAGTGGTTTGTATTTTTATAAAGTACACAATAAAAAAGGAGCTGTTTTAACAAATGGCAAAATTCAAATTCAATAAATTAAAAATATGAAGCATAATTACATTTTAGTCATGGTGCTTATTTTTGCTCTTTCAAGCTTTCAAAGTGTTAAAGCGGGTCACTCACAACAATGTTATGATACCAGAACAAATGCTAAAATTCAGCAAAAATTTAAAAGAACTTTTCGTGGTGCTTGTCGTTCAGAAAGTTCTAATAAAAGTAGTACTTCTAAACAAACAGGTTTTTCAGACTATGTATCACTACAAAGTTTTAAAAATGCGCTAGCCTATAAAACTGCAGAACGTTCTTCTAAACAAGCCGATATTTTAGAGATCACCTACCAAGATTTTTTAGATCATTTGTCTTTAGAAAAATCAAGAATAGCTTTATTATATGAAGCTGCTTCTCTTACGATGGATATTGGGAATATCGATTCTGGAGAGAACGAAACTTGGGTGCTTCCTAATTTAAAAGACTTAAATGCAACTACATTAGATATCATGCACGTAACCCCAGAATCTTCTGGTGTTTTAGAAGATTTTCCTGATGATGCAACACATGCAGTTTATTCTAAAGTTTTAGATATCTATGAAATTTTTAGCCTGAATGAATTCGATTTGTTTTTATATGGCTACGGAGAAATTGATGAAGATGATGAAGATGATGATGGAGATTTTGAAGAAAGAATTGCGATTGATTACTATGGAACACAATCTCCAATACCTTTAAAGCTTGAAGAGGAATATGAAGGGGTTGTTACATTTATTAATGATGCACCAGAAGGGGAAGAATTAGATTCTTTACAGTATACAGATTATTATAGAGTTATCGGACAGGGGACTTTAAAAACCTTTGATGATGGTGATGTAGATGCTATTAAGTTGATTTATAGAGAGGAAGAACGTGAATTTAAAGGCGGAGATACACTTGCTTTAAATATTAGAGAAGAAGTAATTTTCTATAGTAAAAAAGGGCATTATGTAAGAGCTGCTATTGATGACGCTTTGGAAGAAGGAGAAGTTACTTTAAATAATATGATGTATCAAAAAATAAGTGGAAAAACGGCATCTGTTCATAAGAGTAAAATTGCCAATGTAAAAATGTTTCCAAATCCAATAGCTTCTGGACAAACATTGACTATTGCATCAGAATTTTCTTTAAATGAGTATATTATTGATGTTTATACAATCAACGGTCAAAAAGTAAACACGCTTCATTTTTCTGAATCAAATAACCATCAATACCAAACAAGGGTTCCAGAAAACCTTGCAAGTGGTTTGTATTTTTATAAAGTACATGACAAAAAAGGAGCTATTTTTACAAATGGTAAAATTCAAATCAAATAAAAGTACTATTCAGTATTCTGTTAAAACAAAAAATCCCAAGCATTTTGCTTGGGATTTTCTATTTTAGTATCTTTTATAACTCTAACTGTCGTGCATAAATTTTTGTTTTGCTAACAACTCTTCCTCTGTCTCTACATTGTCGTCATCTGGTACACAGCAATCTACAGGACAAACTGCAGCACATTGTGGCTCTTCATGAAAACCTTTACATTCTGTACACTTATCTGCAACAATGTAATAAATTTCATCAGAAACGGGCTCTTGGTCTTCATCAGCATTTGCAGCTTTACCATTTGGCAATACTACATTTCCTTTTAAATCTGTACCATCTGAATATTTCCAATCGTCTGCACCTTCATAAATTGCAGTATTTGGACATTCTGGTTCACAAGCCCCACAATTTATACATTCATCTGTTATTATAATTGCCATAATTTTCTTTTCTGTTTTGTACCTTTGCAATTGCAAAAATAACGCCAAAATTATTTAGAACCAAAATAAATGAATAGTATTCAAAGTAGAATTACTGCATTTGCAAAATTAGGGGCTTTTTTAAGTCAGTTTTCACAAGAAAGGACTGAAAAAAAGGAAAATATTGAACATAATGAACTTTTTTTCGACGGTTTTAAACATCAATTAAAACTTGCTCGTGAAAATAACTCTTGGTTTACAAAAGAAAACTTATTGTTTTCTTTTGAAAGTTGGGCTACATCTTTAACCCAAAGTAATTTAGAAAAATGGATTGCTAAAAACGATATACTTATTCAATCGCCAAAAACAGTCGCCATTATAATGGCTGGCAATGTACCTTTGGTGGGTTTTCATGATTTTTTATCGGTTTTAATTTCAGGACATTCCGTTTTGGTAAAACAATCTTCGGGTGATAAGCATTTGTTGCCTTTTTTAGCGAAGTACTTAGAATATGTAGAAGCTTCCTTTAAAGGTAAAATCACGTTTACAGAACAAAGGTTAGAAAATTTTGATGCTGTAATTGCGACGGGAAGTAACAATACTGCGCGTTATTTTGAGTATTATTTTAAGAACAAACCAAATATCATCAGAAAAAGCAGAAATTCTGTGGCAGTCATCACAGACAAAGTAACAGACCAAGATTTAGAACGTTTAGCTGATGATGTGTTTACCTATTTTGGATTGGGTTGCAGAAGTGTTTCGAAATTATATGTTCCAAAAAACTACGATTTCAATGCTTTTTTCAACGGAATGTTTGTCAAAAAAGACATGATCAACAATGCAAAATATGCAAATAATTACGATTATAATAAGGCGGTTTATTTAATGAGCGAATTCGATTTGTTAGAAAATGGTTTTTTAATGATTAAGGAAGATGAGAGTTACTCCTCACCTATCGCCACTATTTTTTATGAATATTATGACAATGAAATCGATTTAAAGATAAAATTACATCAAGATAAAGAAAAAATTCAGTGTGTGGTTGCCAAAGATTTTCTAGAAAATGAAATTGCTTTTGGCGAAACTCAAAATCCGCAGTTATGGGATTATGCAGATGGAGTGAATACCTTAGCGTTTTTATCGGAAATTTAAATGCAGAGGCGCAAAGTTTTTTTGCAAAGGGCGCAAAAATTTAACAAAATATCTCAAAAACAAATTAATATACAAAGATTCCACAGAGAACTTTGAATATTAAACTTTAAATTTTGAACTTAAAAAGTATGAAAAAACATAATTTTAGTGCAGGACCTTGTATTCTGCCGCAAGAAGTTTTACAAAAAGCATCAGATGCCATTCTTAATTTTAATAACGACGATTTATCTTTGATAGAAATTTCTCATAGAAGTAAGTCTTTTGTTGCTGTGATGGACAAAGCAAGATCTTTGGCTTTAGAATTATTAGGTCTTGAAAACAAAGGATACAAAGCCTTGTTTTTACATGGTGGAGCTAGTTTAGAATTTTTAATGGTAGCTTATAACTTATTGCATAAAAAAGCAGCCTATTTAAACACAGGAACCTGGTCTGACAAAGCCATTAAAGAAGCCAAAGCATTCGGAGAAGTGATTGAAGTAGGTTCTTCTAAAGACAAAGGCTATGCTTACATTCCTAAAGGTTTTACCATTCCAGCAGATGCAGATTATTTTCACTGTACTAGTAACAATACAGTTGCAGGAACTCAGATAAAAGAATTTCCAAAAACCGATGTTCCTTTGATTTGTGATATGAGTTCAGATATTTTTTCTCGTCAGTTAGATTTCGAAAAATTCGATTTGATTTATGCTGGGGCGCAAAAAAACATGGGTCCTGCAGGAACCACCTTAGTGGTTGTAAAAGAAGAAATTCTAGGAAAAGTAGAAAGACACATTCCTTCGATGCTAAGTTATCAAACACATATAGAAAAAGACAGCATGTTTAATACGCCTGCAGTTTTTCCTGTATATGTTTCTATGCTAACAATGCAATGGTTGAAAGATTTAGGAGGTATTCAATTTATAGAAGAAGTAAATACTAAAAAAGCAGCACTTTTATACGATGAAATTGATCGGAATCCGCTTTTTAAAGGAATCGTAGCCAAAGAAGATAGAAGTACCATGAATGCCACCTTTAATTTAACTGATGATTCTCTAAAAAAAACTTTTGATAAAATGTGGACAGCAGCAGGAATTAACGGTTTAAATGGTCATAGAAGTGTTGGTGGTTATAGAGCAAGTATGTACAATGCTTTGCCCTTATACAGCGTACAAGTTTTGGTAGATGTAATGCAAACATTAGAAAAGTCCCATCTTTAATTCTTTCCAAAGGGAAGGAAATGTTGTGGTTAATCCCATCCTAACCTTCCCAAGGGGAAGGAACTGTTGTGGTTAAATAAACTTAAAAGAATAGAAAAAAAATAGTATTAATAATAAATAAAACCCATAAGAGTTCCCTTTCCTTTGGAAAGGGTTAGGGATAGGATAATGAAAATATTAGCAAATGACGGAGTTTCTCAAAGCGGAATAGATGCTTTAGAAAAAGGAGGTTTTGAAGTAATCACTACAAAAGTAGCACAAAATCAATTAGAAAATTATATCAATGAAAATTCTATAGATGCCATTTTAGTAAGAAGTGCAACACAAGTAAGACAAGAACTTATAGAAGCTTGCCCCAGTTTAAAATTAATTGGCCGTGGCGGCGTTGGTATGGATAATATCGATGTAGCATATGCTGAAGAAAATGGTTTACACGTAATTAATACGCCTGCAGCCTCTTCTAGTTCTGTAGCAGAATTGGTTTTTGCACATTTATTCGGAATGGCGAGATTTCTTCACTCTTCGAATAGAGAAATGCCCTTAGAAGGAGATTCTCGTTTTAAAGAATTGAAAAAAGCCTATTCTGAAGGCATAGAATTAAGAGGAAAAACACTAGGGATTATTGGTTTTGGAAAAATTGGTCAAGAAGTTGCAAAAATCGGTTTGGGTTTAGGAATGCATGTGATTGCAACAGATGAAATCATAACAAATGCACCCATTACTGTAGATTTTTTTAACGGACAGAAAATTACCATTAACATCGATACGGTTTCTAAAGAGGAACTTTTAAAAGAAGCAGATTTTATTACCTTACATGTTCCTACACAACAAGATTATATCATTTCTAAAGTTGATATTGATAAAATGAAAGATGGTGTTGGAATTATAAATACCGCAAGAGGTGGTATTCTGCATGAAGTTGATTTGGTAACCGCCATTGAAGAAGGAAAAGTGCAATTTGCAGGTTTAGATGTTTTTGAAACAGAACCAACGCCCGCTGTTCAACTATTAATGAATCCTGATATTTCTTTAACCCCACATATTGGTGCTGCTACAAAAGAAGCACAAGACAGAATTGGTACAGAATTAGCGAGTCAGATTATAGCTTTGTTGAAGAATTAGTTATTAATTTTCGTTAAATAGAAAAACTTAACAAATTTCATTTCGAAATGAGCTTTTTTAAACTTCCGAAATTTCGGAAGAGAAATCTAACTTTGAACCTTGAACCTTGAACCTTGAATTTTAAACTCATAAATGATCAAAGAAAACCTATCAAAAATTAAAAATTCCCTTCCTGAACACGTAACCTTAGTTGCGGTTTCTAAAACCAAACCTGTGGCTGATTTACAAGAAGCATACGATGCTGGTCAGCGTGTTTTTGGTGAAAATAAAATTCAGGAAATGGTTGACAAATATGATGCTTTACCGAAAGATATCAAATGGCAAATGATTGGTCATTTACAAAGTAATAAGGTAAAATATATGGCGCATTTTGTAGATTTAATTCACGGGGTTGATAAATTTTCAACTTTAAAGGAAATCGATAAGCAAGCGAAAAAGCATGACAGAGTGATTGCTTGTTTGTTACAGGCGAAAATTGCCAAAGAAGAAACAAAATTCGGACTTTCCTTCGAAGATATAGCAGCTATTTTATCATCATCAGAACTGGTTGCATTAGAAAATATTCGAATTGTGGGTTTTATGGGAATGGCAACATTTACAGACAATACAGCGCAATTAAATGAAGAGTTTTCAGCATTAAAAAACTTTTTTGATACCCAAAAACTAAAATCTGATACTGAAAATTGCCATCTAGAAATTTTATCGATGGGAATGAGTGGAGATTACCCTTTAGCCATAGAAAATGGAAGTACTATGATTAGAGTTGGAAGCGCTATCTTTGGTAGTAGAAATTATAATTAGTAATTTTCCCAGATAAGAAAAGAAATTTGTACGCAATATTAGACATTGAAACAACGGGTGGTAAATTTAATGAAGAAGGCATTACAGAAATTGCCATCTACAAATTCGACGGACATGCTGTTGTTGATCAATTTATTAGTCTGGTAAATCCAGAAAGAGAAATTCAAAAATTTGTAGTAAAACTTACAGGAATTAACAGTAAAATGTTACAAAATGCTCCGAAGTTTTATGAGGTCGCAAAAAGAATTATAGAAATTACCGAAAATTGTACTTTGGTGGCGCATAATACCACTTTCGACTATAGAATTTTAAGCACAGAATTTGACAGATTAGGATACGATTTTAACCGGAATACACTTTGTACTGTAGAACTCAGTCAAAAACTTATTTTAGACCAACCTTCATACAGCTTAGGCAAACTTACAAGAGCCTTAGGAATCCCCATGACAAATAGGCATAGAGCTTCTGGAGATGCACTAGTAACGGTACAATTGTTTAAATTACTGCTAGAGAAAGATATCAATAAAAACATCATTCAAACTTCTGTAAAATATCATGATAAAAGGGTTGAAAAAGAGCGGATTCAAAAATTAATAGATGCCGTACCAAAAGAAGCAGGATTGTTTTACATTCACGGTGCTGAAGGAAAAGTAATTTTTATTGGGCGTGGAAAAAATGTAAAGGCAGAAGTAAATAAATTGTTTTTAAAACTGTCAAAAAGAGCCATTAAAATTCAAAATAGAGCCACTTCAATTACGTACGAGAAAACTGGAAATGATCTTTTTACGCGTCTAAAATATTACATTGAATTAGAAGCGTTAACACCAAAATATAATTTTAACAAAAAAAGAAAGCTCACATATCAAGATTTTAATATCGACGATTTTATAATTGTCGAAAAAGGAAGAGAAATTGAAGAACACGCAATTATTCTTATAGAAAACAAAGAAGTTTTTGGGTATGGTTATACAAATTTAGCACATCAAGAGAACAGCATAGACATACTAAAATCTATTTTAACGCCCATTGAAGACAAAGAATTGGCAAAAACCATTGTAAAAAACTACTTAAATAAAAATAATGTTCAAAAAATTGTGAGGTTGTAAATTTATTGTGAAATCTATTTAGATACAAATACCTTCTATTTCAATAAATTATTTGATATATTAGCCGTTAATGGAAAAGACAGACCTCTTAGTTTTACAATTTCAACAAAAAGATGTAAAAGCCTATGAAAACTTATACAATATGTATTGTAAGAGTATATCTGGCGTTGTAAATACAATTGTAAAAAATGATGCTGTTGCGCAAGAAATTACGCAAGACGTATTTATAAAAGCATGGAATAAATCAGATTCTTACTCATCAAAGAAAGGGCGTTTTTTTACGTGGATCTTAAACATCGCTAGAAATGCTGCGATTGATTATACACGTTCTAAAAAATATAAGCAAGCTAAGCAAAACCTGAACTCAGATTTTTTCGTAGATATACTAGAAACAAATAGTAGTTTAGAGAATACTACAGATACCATAGGTCTTAGAGAATTTGTTAAAAAATTAGGGGATACATGTAAATCTGTAATTGAGTTATTATACTTTAAGGGATTTACGCAAAAAGAAGCCTCAGAAGAATTAGACATTCCTTTAGGTACCATTAAAACAAGAAATAGAAATTGTATTACTGAGTTAAGAACAATGCTCAGAGTTTAAAAAATGAATACAAAAGAATACATAGCATCAGGAATTTTAGAACTGTACGTTGCAGGTTCACTCTCAGAAAAAGAGAATGAGGATGTGCATGCTGCAATTCAAGAAAACCCTGAATTATTAGCTGAAGTTTTATCAATAGAAAAAGCTATTGTAAAATTGACTGCCGCTGCTGCTACAAAAAACGCTGCGTATGTATTTATACCCATAAAAAAAGCAATAGAAAGGAAACAAACTAAAGTACTTGCTATTGGAGAACCGAAATCTAATTGGCTACAATATACAGGTTGGGCTGCTTCCATTCTTATTGGTAGCGCATTCATTTGGTCTATTTCTCAAAACAATCAACTAAAAGAACAAATTGCCACAGAAAAATTACAATTAGAACAACAAATTGAAGATGCCTCTAACAATTTAGTCGCAGCAAAAAAATTAATTACTGTTTTTAGAGATAAGGACATTATTGCTGTTCCTTTAGCAGGACAAAAAGTTGCTCCTAATTCGTATGCAAAAGTTTATTGGGATCAGAAAACCAATAGTATTTACTTAGATGCCAAAGGGCTACCAGAACCACCAAAAGGGAAAGTATATCAAGTATGGTCTTTAAAAATGAGTCCTTTAACACCTACCAGTTTAGGAACTATCGATACTTTTACAGCAGATACTAATAAGATTTTTACGATTGAGAATACAAACGCATCTGAAGCTTTTGGAATTACTTTAGAACCTGCAGGTGGTAGTGCATCTCCTACTATGGAACAATTATATACTTTGGGTGCTGTAGCTTCTACTCCATAAAATTAGAAAAAAATTAACTAATATTACTCCAAATTTTTGAAGTTTTACTCAGTTTTGTATAGGCATTTTTAATGGGTAAATTCTCTTCTTTAGACAAATTACTATCTTCTTGCAAAAGTGAAATTGCGGTATTTCTTGCAGCAACTAAAATTTTAGAATCTTTTACAATATCGGCTATTTTTAGATCTAAAACACCACTTTGTTGCGTTCCCATAATATTTCCTGGACCACGTAATTTTAAATCTACCTCAGCTATTTTAAAACCATCTGTAGTTGCTACCATGGTTTTTAAACGGGTTTTTGCTTCTGCTGATAATTTGTAACTAGATAATAAAATACAATAACTTTGATCTGCACCTCTACCCACTCTTCCTCTTAATTGATGCAATTGAGATAATCCAAAACGTTCTGCACTTTCAATAACCATTACACTTGCATTGGGTACATTTACACCTACTTCAATGACCGTTGTGGCAACCATAATTTGTGTTTCCCCCTTTACAAAACGTTGCATTTCAAACTCTTTATCTGCAGGTTTCATTTTTCCATGCACAATACTAATTTGATATTCTGGCGGAGGAAACTCTCTGGAAACACTTTCATAGCCATCCATTAAATCTTTATAGTCCATGGCTTCAGATTCTTCAATTAGCGGATACACTATATATACCTGTCTTCCTTTTGCAATTTCATCTTTCATAAATTTAAAAACAGCCAACCTGTTGCTATCAAAACGATGTACCGTTTTTACTTCCTTTCTTCCTGGAGGTAATTCATCAATCACAGAAATATCTAAATCGCCATACACAGACATGGCCAATGTTCTAGGAATGGGCGTTGCCGTCATTACTAAAATGTGTGGTGGTGCCCACCCTAACCCTTCCGAATGGAGGGAACTCTCACTGCTATGTTTTTCTACTCTCTCTAATTCTTGTATGATCTTTATTACGGTTTCATCTATATTTCCTATTACTTCTTCGTTTGTAAAACGAATGACTTTGAACCCTAATTCTTGTAAAATTTTTATTCTTAACTCGTCGGCTTCTTGCTGTTCTTTTGTATTGTGATATTTGCCATCGACTTCAATAATTAACTTTTTTTCGATAGAAATAAAATCAACAATAAATTCATCTACTATATGTTGTCTTCTAAATTTATGCGCTAATTTTTTAGTTTTTAATTGCTCCCAAAGAATTTGCTCTGCAGGTGTTGTTTGCTGTTTTCTATCCTTTTGCAACGCTTTCATCAATTTGTAAGTCGAAGGACGAGCAGTCATATATTTTTTGCGTACAGTTTGGACTTCCTCCCTTTGGGAGGATTGAGGTGGGCCTCCTTTCGCCCACAATTTTGAACGTTGCGCAACACCAAAACGATGTTGCTCATCAATAATGGCAATTCCTAGATTTTTAAACCGCACTTTATCCTCTAGCAAAGCATGCGTGCCCACTAAAATATGTAAACTTCCATCTTCTAAATTCGCGTGAATTTCTCTTCTTTTTTTCGTTCTAACAGAACCCGTTAAAATATCTACTGAAATGTCCATTCCTTCTAACAATTGGGAAACAGCAATATAATGTTGTCTTGCCAATATTTCTGTAGGTGCCATAATCGTGGCTTGAAAACCATTATCAATCGCTAAAAGCATTGCTAGAAGTGCAACAATTGTTTTTCCAGAACCAACATCACCTTGTAAGAGTCGATTCATATGTGCACCAGAAGCAACATCTTTTCTTATTTCTTTTAAAACTCTTTTTTGTGCATTTGTTAAGTCGAAGGGTAATTTATCACTATAAAACTCATTAAAAACAGCACCTACATTCTCAAATATAAATCCTTTTATTTTTGTCTTGTTGATGAGTTTCTTTCGCAATAATTGCAGTTGAATAAAGAATAATTCTTCAAATTTTAATCTATTTTCTGCTTTGGCTAGATGTTCTTGACTTTTCGGGAAATGAAGATTCAATAAGGCATCTCTTTTTTTCATCAGTTGAAAATCTGCAATAATTTCTTGTGACAAACTTTCTTGAATTCCGTCATAAAATTGTTGCAACAATTGCTGCATATAGGTTCGTATCAACTTATTAGAAACCCCAGAATTTGCTAATTTTTCTGTGGAAGGATATACTGGCTGCATTTTGGTTTGCAATTTCTTCTTGTACCCTGTTACCAATTCCATTTCTGGATGTGGAATACTAAAACTACCATTGTAGTGATTCAGTTTCCCATACACCACATAAGGTTCATTTATTTTTAGCGAATCTTTAATCCATTTTTGCCCTTTAAACCAAACCAACTCCATCGTTCCTGTAGCATCTTGGAACACTGCTACTAAACGACTTCCCCTTTTTTGAGCAACCAATTTTACACTGGTAATCTTACCCACAATTTGAACTTCCGAAGAACTAGGTTGTAAATCTTTTATTGCGTAAAATTGTGTTTTATCGATATATCGAAAAGGAAAAAAGTGGAGGAAATCATTACATGTTTTGATACCCAATTCTGCATACAAAAGCGCTGCTTTTTGTACACTAACTCCTTTGATATACGTTATTGGATGGTCTAAATTCACTTTTAAAATATCTGTATCACAAAATTAACCAATTCATATGAGATTGAAAATATTAGTGTTGTGTAAATAAAAAAAACTTCAATAGTAAGTATTGAAGTTTTAGTAATGACTTGATTATTTAATAATTTAATACATAAATTTTTATAACTTTATTAAAAAAAACCATCTCCTACACCTTCAGGAGCAACACTTTGCGCTTGTGCCTTTTGTGGATTCAAGATCAAATAGGTTCCTAATGCAGTTAATGCTGCATACTTCCCGTAATTACTAATCTTGTGAATAGCTTCTTTACGGCTGATTTCTTTATTTTTTTCTGTAGATTTTATATGTTTATTTTTCATCATTTCTCGCTTTTAGCCTTTTTTTCAAATTAGTTGACAATAATTTTTTTGCTTTTTATACCTTGTGTTGTTTGTAAACGGATGATGTACACACCTGTTTTTAAATATGGAAGAGCTACATCATGTACCCCTTTTGCTTCAAAACTGTTTTCTAAGATTTGTTTCCCCAACACATCAAACAATGCTAGTGTTGTGATTCCATTCGGAATACCTACAATTCTCAGATTTTCTGGGGAAGTTTGATACATGCTGATGTTGCTAACAACAAAATCAGTAGCTACAGACAAGGCTTTTGAGCTTGTGTGGAGAAAGAACCGACCTATGCCGTCGAGTGCTAAAGGGCTGGTAAACGAATACTCTTCTTGATTTAAATTGGTAAAGGTATGGGTGACTTTATCTTCTAAATATACTTCAACTCCAGTGGGTAAGTTCAACACATTCGCAGTAATGGTAATTTTTGTTTGTGCCGCAGCTTTTATACCTACTGGAATGACCATACTTTCAAAATCATTATTTGGAAGACACTGCAACCCAAAATCGACTCCTTCACTGTCTGAAACTAAATGTGTAAACACACCAAATGTGCTAGAAGTGCCAGAAAAAGTACCTGCATCATACCCAACATCTAAACCAGTAGTAGTGCCTGCCAAATATTTTACCTGTGTTTTCTTTGTAGCACTTCCATCTGAAATAGAAAGGTAAATCTCTGGGATGCTGTTTGCAGATTTAGAAAGTGCAGCATTGGTCTGCAATGTTTGCATAGCTTCTGTGAATTCAATTGTACCGCCACCCGTTGCAGCTTCTACAAAGAACCCTTCTCCTACGGAAATATAGCTAGCACCTGCGGTAGCTTGATTATAGATTTCATAGGAGGTAATTGTTGAATTCCATTTATATATAGCTACTCTTGCAGGATTTAGCTTTGTCGCATTCACCCTTAAAAAATTATTTGTAGCATCTGCCTGATCGTTCAAAGAAAGCGGCGCCATAAAAGGATTTCCTATCAAATTCCATTTATTACCACCTCCTGAAGCATTGTCAGTAAGCATGAAAACCACGTTATCTGTACGCAAGTCCCCAGAATAATCAACTGTGCCGTCTGTAGCCTTTTTTACTGAATATCCTTTTCCAGCATCAAATTTTCCTGCGGTCACAATATCATTGTTGCCAGAACTATCTGTAAAATACTCGTATCGGTTATCGGTCAGGCTATTGTCATAGGTGGCAATCGCATATTTATTTCCATTGGTGATAACCGAATACGCCAAATTAATCAGGTACTCATTCTCAAAAGGCACAGCTATCAGATGCCAGCCTTCTGGATCGGTTGGGTTGGCAGAAGTAGTTAGGTATTGTTCGTAGGATAGATTTTCCATTTCCCTGCTTTCTCCTTCCAACAACAAGGCACCCGTCTGGGTTGCATCAGAATATATTTTAATGGTGCCCTCACCAGATCCTTCTCCACCATTATCGTCCATATACAAATCTCCACTTATATGCAATGCGCCTGTAGGTCTTATTTGAATGTACGCATTGTTTACAACAAGGTCTTTCACCATGGCATTCTGAGCAGTGATTTCAACATCACCAAAAGCTTCAAACGTAAAAAAGGCATTTGTAATGCTGTCAGGAAGACCATTGCTCCAATTCGCAACATCGTTCCAATCACTGCTGACAGTTCCTAGCCAAGTAGTTGCAAAAGCATCAAATTCATAAGCTCCCATATCTATAGCACTACTAATAATTCTTGAATTACCCGCTAAATCTTGGGTTAATGATTCAAAATTACCTCCACTGTTTATAGCGGGTGAATTTTTACTCAATGTAAAATCATTGGAACTAGAATCGCTAAATAAAGGAGCTGTATTTAATAGATTGCCTCCACCGTCTGTTAAACCAGCAGGTAAAACACCATCTAAAAGGCTATTATACAAAGTTCCTGTGCCCGAGAGCGAAAAGCTAATGTTATTGAGCGTGCCTGAATTCCCTGCAAAAATACTATTATAGATATTGGCGGTACCGCGTCTTACATCAATACCACCTCCTTCTGCAGATGTGTTGCCCCAAAAAGTAGCGTTTACAATATCTATTGTACCCGCATCGTTATTTACATAAATTCCACCACCAAGTTCGTTACCTGTATTATTATAAAACAGGGTGTTCTCCAAACGCATCTGCAAGCCTGTGGTTGTAACGGCACCTCCTACATTCAAGGCATAATTGTTTCTAAAGATGCAATTCTGCATATCGACACTTCCTGTAACATACATAGCTCCTCCATGTTGACCATAAAGCACACTATTATCGTCGGCATACCCATGTTCGAAGATAAATCCATCAATAACCACATCATTGTTTTGAACGAGGATAATGGTATGGCTATCTCCGGCATCTGCTGTATCTGAATTGTTTAAATCGCCACTTAAAATTGTTGAGTTGGCGTACCAATCTCTTTGGCTAGCTAAAGTTTCTGTACCGTTAAACCCTCCTAATAATGTTATCTTCTTAGAAATTAAAAATGGAATGTTTTCATCTGAAGTATCTGGTTTGTAAGTACCCTTAGCAACCCAAATTTCGTCTATACAGGCTGAAACTTGCAATAACGCTTCTTGTAAAGTGGTAAAAGCATTTGCCCAACTCTCACCCCTATTGTTTCCTGTAGCGGATGCGTTTACATAAACGATTCCATTGATTGGCACGTATGGGCTTAAACCAACAATAGTATTTTCAACGGCACCCATATCTACTGTCGGGCTTCCATCACTTACCGCAGCTATAATTCTTGGGTTTTTTAAAAAATCGAGCGGTTCAGAAATATAAGAATTATCTCCACTATCTATGGCTGGCGAGTTTGATTGTAAGCGATAATCATGAGTATCTGAATCCACAAATTGCGCAGATTGATTGATAATATTACCATTTGAACAACTCATATTAGATGTTGAAGAGCTGGTAATTGAATGATATACATTCACTCTCTCATTCACATCTACAACTTCTTCTGAAGTTGAGGAAGAATTATAATTATCGTCAAAAATAGTATTATATACATTTATAATCGTTTGGCCATATACATGTATACTTAAACCACTATCTGCAGAATTTTTAGTTATGGTACAATTGGTAACATTTATAACATCGGGTACTTCTATCCCTGAGCCTCTCGATTGTATGGCAACACCGAAAAGTCCAAAATTATCGTGAAAGACAGAATTTACAATATCAATATTTGTTCCTCCATAATTAAAAACACCACTACTGCCATTAAAACAAAAATTATTCCTGAAAACACAGTTTTTTATTTGAATGTTGTCTGCGGTATTGTAGATGCCTGCTGCAGGTGATGATCTAAGTGAATACCCAAATTCTATAATAAGTCCATCAAAGGTTGTATTATCTCCAGAAGAGTTTATGATAAAAGTACTATCTCCTATATTATGAGTTCCAGAATTGTCTAAATCTCCACTAAGAATGGTGGGGTTCACATTCCAATCTCTTTGGCTAGCTAGGGTTTCGGTACCGTTAAAACCACCCAACAGTTTTGTGTTTTCTGCGGTTACAAAACGAATTTGACTATCTGAAACATGAGGTATGTAAGTGCCCGCTGCTACCCAAATTTCATATACACAATTAGATACTGATAAAGCATCTTGCAAATCTGTAAACGCATTTGCCCAACTACTGCCATCATTGCTTCCTGTGGCTGCCGCATTTACATAGATTCTATTGTCTGTAAAGGGCAAACATGGGTTTAAGGTCTCATAAGCCCCCATATCTACAATGGCAGTGTCGCTATTTTTTGGAATGATTCTGTCATTACCACCCAGGTCTTTTGTTTGGTTCACATAATTGTTGTTACCACTATCGATTGCTGGAGAAAGTGCTGCCAAGGTGAAATTGGCACTGGCTGCATCTATAAATAACGGGTCTGTATTGAAAAGATTAGCTCCACCATCTAATAAACCAGTAGGCATAGTTCCGTCTAGAAGACTATTGTAAATCACACCTGTTCCAGAAAGTGAAAAGCTCATATTGGCTGGTGATCCTGAATTTCCCGTAAAAATACTGTTGTAAATTAAACCTGTACCTCGACGGACTTCCAAACCGCCTCCTTCTGTAGAGGTATTATTGTAAAAAGTAGCATTAGTTGTCAATAGAATTCCATCATTATTGGTCATGTAGACCGCACCACCACGCAACCCACTCGTATTTCCATAAAATAAAACGTTCTCTAAACTTGAGGACACCCCTGTAATAGCTATGGCACCACCTGTATCTTGTGCATAGTTATTTCTAAAAATACTGTTCTGAATTTGAAAACTATTTGTGGCATACATTGCGCCACCATCGACACCAAACGATATACTGACATTGTCTGCATAGCCATGTTCGAAAATCAAACCATCCAACACAACATTATTATTCTGTATAAGCATAATGGTATGGCTATCGCCAGCATCTGCTGCATTAGAATTATTTAAATCACCACTTAAAATAGTAGGATTGGCATTCCAGTCTCTTTGACTAGCTAAGGTTTCTGAACCATTAAAACCGCCTAATAGTGTTGTATTTGAAGGAATCGTAAATCGAATGTTTTCATCTGAAACATCAGGTTTGTACGTGCCCGATGCGATCCAAATTTCAGTATTTGCAACAATTAGTGCACTTTGTAATGAATTATAAGCCGTTGCCCAACTAGTACCATCTCCACCTGATGCGGCACTAGCATTCACATAAATTCTAGATTGTGCAGAATTAGTTAGCGTTAGCAAAAAGAAAAGTATATAACTTAGAAAATGGGGCATTTTATTCATAACAAAAAATATTTAAGATTGCTGAAGACAAAAATATTTCGAAATTGTGCTGTATAAAATACGTAGACCTACGTATCTGTAGTATTTAAATTGTTAAAGGCCCAAAACAATAAGGCATTTTGTGAAGATGGCAGTTCTAATTTGGTAATGATATTGCTGCGATGCTTTTCTATGGTTCTTACAGAACAATTTCGAACCTGTGCAATATAAGAGGAAGAAAATCCTTGTTTAATGTAGCTCAAAATCTCTAATTCTACATTTGTTAATAGTATGTTCTTCGTTGAAGATTTCATAGCTGTAAAAATAAATACACCTATAATCTTCTACAATACGTATACCTACGTATTAAAAAAATCTGGATTTTTTTGCACCCATAATAAGAGAGAATTTTGTGAAGATTTAATGCCTAATTTTTGAATGATGTTGCTTCTGTGCTTTTCTACCGTTCGTTTAGAAATGTACAAATGCGCTGCAATTTGTGCAGAAGATTTATCTTTTGATAAATACGATAGTATTTTAATTTCTGTAGCAGTTAAATTGTATTGGTTACTAGTTACCTTATAAAGATGAATGGTTTCTTGCAAATTGTTACTAATGTAGGATTTTCCTTTTAAGACAATATGTATGCATTTTTCTAATTCTGATAGTTCATCGTCTTTTAAAATATAACCATGGATGGTTTCTCCAACTTCTTTAACAATGGCTTCTTGTTTGTAAAGGGTTAAAATAATAATTTTTACCCCTAATTGATTTTGAATACATGCTTTTGCGACTTCTAATCCGTTTTGAATAGGCATGTCGAAGTCTAAAATTGCCAGTTGAGGTTTGTATTCTAAAATGGAGTTGTACGCACTATTGCCATTGGTAGTTGTAGCTAGAACCTGATATCCTTTCTTTTTTAAAAATTGTTCATTCCCAGCTAATAACAATGGATGGTCATCTGCCAATACAATAGTTACACTCATTGTTTTTTTATTTTAATAGTGATGGTAGTTCCTGTTGCGGGTTGAGAGGTAATGTTTAAGATGGCATTTAGATATTGTGCTCTTTCCCGCAAACTTTTTAACCCCAAGCTTCTAGAGGATTCGAGTGCGTGGCCAACAAAAAAACCTCTGCCATTATCTTTTAAAACAAATCTAATAATTTTTGCTTCTTTGGTAATGGTTAAATTGCAAGCAGTTGCATGGGCATGTTTTTCTACATTTGTGATGGCTTCCTGGAGCATCCTAAAAATAAGCAACTCTTTTTCTTTGGGCAATATTCCAGAAATGGCATCAATGGTATAGGAATAAAATACGGTTGAATTTTTTTGAAATCCATCCATCATATTTTCCAAAGACTTTATAAATCCTAATTGCTCAAATTGAAAAGGATGTAATTTGCTAGATACATTGCGAATTTCATTAATAGTTTCATTAATTAAATGAAGTGTTTCGTTATTTTTAGCTGCCGTATAATGATAACTTTTTTTTAGTAATAATAAATTTTGTCCAATATTGTCGTGCAAATCGGTAGCAATGCGTTTTCTTTCGGTTTCTAAATTATCCACCAAATTGGCGGCAAATGTTTTATGAAGTTGTAATTTCTTTTTGTTAAAACGAGAAGTACGAAGCATATAAATAGAAAAAGACAAGATCAATACAGATAAAATACCAAAAATTAATTGTTGACTTTTTAGTTTGTTCTCTTGCGAAAGAAATTGAATGTCTTTCTCTTTTTCTGCCAACGCCAAATCTTTTTTTTCTGTATCAAATTGGGTTTGCACAAATGCAAACTTTCTTTTAGAAATTTCAATTTGTAAAGAATCATTCAAACGGCTATATATCTTATGATGATATAAAGAAGAATCTATTTTTCTTTGTTTTTCAAAAACCGTTGCTAAAAATAAATGCGTTCGTATTACATTATTAAAATCTTTTGTGGCATAAGAAGAATTTAGCACGTTACTTCCAATTTTTTGTGCTTCTTTATAACGCCTATTTGCGAGGGCATTGTATGCAAATGCTTGTTTAGAATAGGTGCTAATAAAAGGGTTATTTTCTGCTTTAGCTACATAGGGCAACAATTGCCTTGCATAAAGATTAGAAGAATCTATTTTTTTTTCTTGGGCATAAATCATCACCGCAAAACTTGTGGTAAGAATGTTTATAATTTCTTGTACATCAGCATTCTCATTCTTCAAACTCAACGCTTTTCTAATATGATGCAACTGTTTGTCTGGTTCATTAAGTTTCATAGCATCAATCACCGCCTGTAAATGTGCCATAGATACTACTTGATGTTCTTTTATAAGACTCCCCAAATTATAAATAGGAATGCGCTCTTCAGCTGCTTTTTCATACAACCCATTACGTCCATATAAGGTACTCAAACCATTATTCGCCCATAGAAGATTTAGGGTATCTTTTTGAGATTTAAAAATATCTTTAGCTTTTTCAAAATATGCAACACTCTCAGACATCATATTTAATTTACTTGCATTTTCGCCAGCTTTTAAATAGGCATATCCATATTCGTATAAGGTAGAATCCTGTAGTTTATTAAAAAAAACAAAGCTTTTGTCTAAAATTTCTAGCGATTTTTCTAAGCGTTTTGTATAGGTAGCTGCTTCGGCATACGCAATATAAAAAGCAGCAATTTCTTTTGTGTTGGTACATTTGGTAAGATGCATAGAAAAATCATCTAAGATTTGATATGCTTTTACATGGTTAATAATTTTATAGGTATAGTAATTCCCTAAAGCATTTGTAAAGAATAGTGCAGTATCCCATTCTTTTTGTAGTATTAAGTCAGGTAAAAATATTGAAATTTGTGCTGAAACGGCGCTATCAATCACAACATTCTCTTGCGCTATTTTTTGTTTAAGAATGGTTATTTTTTCTAAAGTATTTTGGGAATATGAACTACTGCATACTAAAAACCCAATATAAAATAGTATAACTTTTTTTAAGAAAAACCTCATACACCAAAGTCAGTATTAAACCATCTAATACAATATTTTTTAGTATAGAATGGAAGTAAATTATTTTTTAAATAAGCAATTTAGAAAGTAAAAATGATCTATTAATTTTTGAGAAAGATAATATATTAATCAAAATCAGCAAAATTAACACACTTTATCTGAACCTTTTAACTTTTAAATCTTATGGTATCATTATCCATGATATAGATTTTTAAACTATGCTCAAAATAATATAGTTTAATGCTTTTTAGACAGCTTCTTTTTTATATTTCTTGTCTTTTTAATTACAGGTTTTTAAAAATATACCTATTTGTAGGTAATTGCAAAAAAAATATTTATAGTACTTTTAAAGCTCTAACCATCTTAAAATCAACTGACATGAATCAAAAATACTTTTTATTAATAGTTTTTTTAGTAACTGCAACCAGAATTAGTAGTCAAAATAGCACAGTTCATTTTAACAAAGAAGGAAAAATAACACAATATTACAGTACTTCTAATGAAGACATTTATTTTAAAATAGATAATATTACAGATAAAGAATATAAAAATTATAAATTAATTTATAGGTGGAGTCAAGAATACAATTATGAGACAAACATCATGGAATCAACTACATTATTTAGTAGTAAAGATTATAAAAATGGAAATTTTAAAATCAATAACAAAACAGATTTTTCTTACCTTAATTATCAATTAATAAAAATAAATAATAAAACTGCTGAGTTATTGAAAGATAAAAGTAATCTAGACTTTAATGCTCTAAATAATAGTTATAAAATAAAGCTCGACTCAACTTTAGCAAGTTACGTAGTTGCTGCAGATAATGCTCAGTTAAATGCAACTATAAAAAACTATAAAGACAATATAGTATCAATAAAATCAAAGACAGAAGAATTAAAAAAATACAAAGAAAAAAACACTCTAAAACACTATACAGTAGAAAAACTTGAAAAAGAATTAAACACATATCTAAAATTAATTGATAAATTAGCTTTGATTACTCACGCTCCAAAAACACCTCAATACATAAACAATCTTGGAAAAAAAATTAACACACTACAGCTACAGATTTTAGATGAGAACAGACAAATTAAACAATTAAAAGTTACATTAGAAACAGAAATAAAGAACACCATAAAAACCAACGAAACTATAAAAACAGAACTGGTAAAAGATATTGTAAAAAATAATGAGAAGAGTAATTTTATAAAAGAACATAGCTATAAGGTACTATACCAAGGTGTTATTATTAACAAAAAAAATAAGGTATCAGAAATTGTGTATAATATGAAAGATGATACTAAAATTAGCGCAAAAAACAAACAATATAATATAGGGCGGTTTACAACAGACCTACCTCGTTTAACCACAGAATCAGAATTATATGCCCACATTGTAAATCTCAATAAAGAAGATGTCAAGAAAAATCCTTTTATAATTTCGATGTCTTCTACTCAAAATGATTCAGTATTTATAGAATCACCTAGTAATGTAAAAGTATTAGAAACTATAGGAGAAAGTGAAGACACATTATTAAGTAGTATTGCAGGGATGTTTTTACCCGAAGACATCAATATAGAAAAACCAAAAGACTTACTTAAAAACGCAACAGATTCAAACATAAGTGGAAAACAAAAACAAATAGCATTAGACAAAGCAATAAAATATATTGATTCTTTTCAAAATAAGAATTTCACATTTTTGAATTTTTCAACGCATAATGATAGTTTGAAATTTACAAAAGAAGCATTAACTAAAATTGTTGATTTTAAAGAAATAAAAAAAATTATTAAAATTAACCCACAAACAGAAGCTGGTTACACAGAATATATTTTAAAATACCCAATACCTTTTGTTGCAAACAAAGCAGCTACTATAAATTTATACGCCAAACAACTAGTAATAGATAATTACATACAAAAAATAGAAGAAGGCAAAGAAAAAAAACCGAGTTATGAAATTAAATATAGAAAAGAACTTTTAGTAAGTGATGAGTTGCCTCCAACAAGTCGTTTATATCGCTTTGCACTTTCTGCTGGTATCCTGTATACAAACGACTACAAATATGAGTATGATACTAATCTCAAAGAAACCAAAGTAGATAACTGGAACTTTAAACCATCAATTACATTTTCTACATACATAACACCTCAGAATTTAGATATAAACAATCCAAACTGGCTTAAAACAACACATATCGATATTTCTTTAGACTACGATAATGCAACGTTTTTTGACAACGTCTATCTTGGTATTGGTATAGAGCCTATCAGAAATTTAAACCTAGGTTTAGGATACCGATTTGGTAAAACAGATAGAATTGTGGATAACAATACCATAAGAGAATCAAATAATGGATTGTATACATCACTTTCTTTTGGTTTTAATTTAATTCCATCAGTATTCAAATATTTGTTTTAAAATAAAAAACAATTTTTATAAAGGAAATTAGAATAATTTCATCAAAAAGCAACCTCATTACAAGGTTGCTTTTACACACTCATTAAGATATTCCTACAACCTTAATTTCTTAACCAATAGTAATTATTTTAATGGCATTACCACTAGACAGTTCATAAAACAAACCATTAATCTCTTGATAAAATACAATTCCAATAGCAGAAACCACTCCAACAGTTGCTGGCAAAGCTGCAGCAAATCCCAAATCAACGATCAAAGTAGTATCACTACCAACTTCACCGGTAATTGGTATTTCAGCACTGTAAGTAAAACCATTAGTTTCATTTTCAGCAACATTAGTAGGTTCGTATTTTTTAATACTAGTGTTATAAACATAATTACTCAAAACTGTTGTTGCCAAAACCAATTTAAAATGGGTAGCCCCTTCTGGCAGATTTAAGTAGTCACTGGCATTAAAATCAGGAACCACCCAAGTTGCCACACTCCTATTAGCATCTAATATTGGTGCAGAAAATGGAGCATAAAATACCGACTCCAGAGGCAACGTTTTGTTAAATTCAAAACCTTCTAAAATAATTTTATTTGTCAATATTTCAAAAGCACGTTCACCTCTCACTCCTGTTCCTAACGTATTAATACGTTTCATAATACCGGTTATCCGACCAACAATAGTAGTATCCTTTGCTTTTTTAATAATAGATGCAAATCCTTGTCGCAATGCCTTCCCAACGGTAGCAGAAGCGCCAAATTCCTTCATGTTTTCACGGGTACGCTTAAAAGCAGCATCTTTTTCAATTCTACTTTTATCTACACCGCCAGTAGTTCTAACGATATCTTTTCCGTCACTTTGATAAAAAGTAAGTCCTCCCAACGAACCTTTTAACTTGATAAAACCTTTCTGTTTTGCCATAATATTAATGTTTTGCGATACTTAATTAATATGCATAAGTATCAGATGAATAAATAAGCTCAAAAAATTGAGCCGCTATTTACCAAATGGCCATTTAGTACATCAAGGGTGTAGGAAAAAATAAGTGTTATTGATAAGAATCAACAAAATTAAATCATCAAATAATATGCCATTTTAATGAGTTTAATAAAAAAAATAACCCATTTATATAATAATTTAACATAAAATAACGCTTAATAGTAAGATATTATCAATTATTTTTTTACAAAATCAAAAAACTAAATAATAATTCAAACGAAATCCCAAAAAGATCATAGCATTTGCAGGCGAGTGTCAATTGCTTGAAACATTCGTAAAAAGAAAAACTGTTTGAGCAAAGCGAGTTTTTTTCTTTTAGAATGTAAAAGTACAATTGACCGTTGAAAATGCAAGACTAGATTTTTGGTACTTATTAGCAATGGAAAAGTACAAGAAAGAGAAAACAAAATAAAAAACTATCAAAGCCGACATATTTTAATTCACGATAGAATTTAAAAAATAAGTAATGGCAAGTATTTAAAGACCTTAGTGGTTTTATTTAGCAAGTATAGTATGTTCAAATAAAAAATAATCTTTCAAACGAAATCCTAAAAAGGTCATAGCATTTGCAAACGAGTGTCAATTACTTGAAACATTCGTAAAAAGAAAAACTGTTTGAGCAAAGCGAGTTTTTTTCTTTTAGAATGTAAAAGTATAATTGACCGTTGAAAATGCAAGACTAGATTTTTGGTACTTTTCAGCAATGGAAAAGTACATAAATGAAAGAAAAAGCAAAGCATAAGTAATATAAACTCTATAGATACTTCATAGCAAAGCCAAGGTTACTTCATCATAAGTTAATCAAACATTACTTTAGTACTCATAAAAGAGTTAAACTTTATACTTTTTGAACTTTATACCTATTTCTATTTCGTAACTTTGCAATCAATTAGAAAATAATAATGAGATTACACAGAAACTTAACTTTTGCAGTTATAGATAGTATTAGAGACATCTTTAATGAAGGTGTGTATGCAGACAAAGCCGTAGAGAAAGCTTTAAAACGCGACAAACGTTGGGGCGCAAGAGATCGTAAATTTGTTGCAGAAACCATTTATGATATTGTTCGCTGGAACCGATTGTATGCGGAAATTGCAGAAGTAAAAGTCCCTTATGATAGAGATAATATTTGGCGCTTATTTTCTGTATGGTGTATCTTAAGAGGAATAGCTTTACCAGATTGGAACCAAGTTGGTGATCACGTACCAGAAAGAAGAATAAAAGGGCGTTTTGCTGAATTGTCTAGAACAAGAAAATACAGAGAATCGATTCCAGATTGGATGGATGAATTGTGTGTTTCAGAATTGGGTGAAGAACTATGGACCAAAGAAATTGCCGCTTTAAACGAGCAGGCAAAAGTAATTTTAAGAACAAATACATTGAACATTTCTAGAGAAATGCTGCAAAAGAAATTAAAAGTAGAAGAGGTACATACAGAACTTTTACCAAATCATCCAGATGCTTTAATTTTACCAGAAAGAGCCAATGTTTTTAAAACAGAAGCTTTTCATAATGGTTTTTTTGAAGTACAAGACGCTTCATCTCAACTAGTAGCTGCCTATTTAGATGTAAAACCAGGTATGAAAGTGGTGGATACTTGCGCTGGGGCTGGAGGAAAAACCTTGCATTTGGCTGCGCTAATGGAAAACAAAGGGCAAATCATTGCAATGGATATTTACGAAAGTAAACTTCGTAAATTAAAAGTAAGAGCCAAAAGAAACAAAGCACATAATATAGAAATGCGTGTTATAGATTCTACAAAACCCATTAAAAAATTGTATGACAAAGCAGATAGAGTTTTAATAGATGCGCCTTGTTCTGGTTTGGGTGTCATTCGAAGAAATCCAGATTCTAAATGGAAATTACAACCCGCGTTTATAGACAATATTAAAAAAATACAACAAGAAATACTACAAAGTTATTCTAAAATGGTAAAACCAGGAGGAAAAATGGTGTATGCAACTTGTTCTATATTACCTTCAGAAAATCAAAATCAAGTTCATATTTTCTTAACCTCAGAAGCCGGAAAAGAGTTTACCTTTGTATCAGACAAAAAAGTATTAGCCCATATTGCTGGTTTTGACGGATTTTATATGGCACTTTTAGAACGAAAAAAATAAAAAATACTATGATTAAAAAATTATTTACCTTATCTCTATTACTATCATTTACTTATACCTTTTCACAGGCAGAATCTTATTATAATGATGTAGATTTAAATTTAACTGGAATCGCTCTAAAAGATGCACTTGCTACTAAAATAGCAAATACACATACAAATTTTTTAACCTACACCCCTGATGTTTGGATAGCTTCTAAAGTTACAGATGTAAATCCAGTTAATCCTAATGAAGTTTTACTTATTTATGGATATGAAAACGGTTCTGATCAATCTTTAGATAACGATAGAGAAAGAGGCATTAATGATAATGGAGGAAGTCAGTCTAATTGGAACAGAGAACACGTTTTTGCTAGGTCTTTAGGAAACCCTAATTTAGGAACTGTTGGTCCTGGTGCAGATGCACACCATTTGAGACCTTCTGATGCCAGTAGAAACTCATCAAGAAGTAACAGGAAATTTGGAAGAGGAAGTGGAATTTCTGGATTTTCTACCTTAGATTTTCATAATGGAAATGACGGTCCAAATACTGCAGCTTGGTATCCAGGAGATGAATGGAAAGGTGACGTAGCAAGAATGATGATGTATATGTATTTACGTTATGGCAATGTTTGTTTACCAACAGCTGTAGGAGTTGGTAGTGCAGACAATACTCCAGATGACATGATCGATTTATTTTTAGTTTGGAATGTTGAGGATCCTGTGTCTGATTTTGAAAAAGTGAGAAACACCTATCACGAAAATACGGCTAATTCTGCCGCGCAGGGAAATAGAAATCCGTTTATAGACAATCCTTTTTTAGCCACAAGAATTTGGGGGGGAGATTCAGCACAAGATACTTGGGGAATTTATACTACTAATGATACTGAAGCACCTTCTGTTCCTTCCGATGTGACTATAAGTAATCAAAATTTCACATCTTTTGATGTTACTTGGATGGCTTCAACGGATAATGAAGCTGTAACTGGTTATGATATTTTTGTAAATGGAACATTAACCAAACAAACTACTTCTAATACAAACACAACTATAACAGAATTAAATCCTAATACTACATATTCAATTACTGTTTTAGCAAAAGATTTGGTGAATAATAAGTCTACCCAAAGTACACCCGTAAACGGAACAACTTCTCAAGATAGTACAGCGCCAACCGCTCCAACTAATGTTACTACAAGTAATATTTCTGATAGCTCATTTAAAATTACTTGGAGTGCTTCTACAGACAATAATATGATTAAAAATTATGAAGTTTATTTGGATGGAAATTTAAATGCAACAGTAACAGCGTTATCTTATACTATCTCTGGGTTAGAAAAAATAACAAATTATACTTCATACGTACTCGCTGTTGATACTTCAGGAAATAAATCTGTAGAATCTTCAACTGTTAATACTACAACTTCTGCTGGCGGAACTGGAGCAGCTTCTGAACTTTTTATTTCAGAATATGTAGAACCACAAGGTGGTAATAACAAAGCTATAGAAATAGTAAATCTTACAGGAAGCACAATTGATTTATCAGGATATGATTTAAGAAGAAATCCAAGTGGTGGTAGCTCATGGTCTGATGCTTTTTTCTTAGATAGCGGATCTGTAAAGAGTATATTGCCAAATGACGTTTTTGTAATAACAAATCCTGGAGCAGATAATAGCATTTTAGTTGCAGAATCAGACTTAAAAACGAATGCTAGTATAGATAACGGTGCACCTTTAAGCTTTAATGGAGATGACCCTGTTGGCTTGTTTAAAAACGGTGTTTTAATAGACATTGTAGGAGAGTTTAATGGAAGCAACGGCGATTTTGCAAAAGACAAAACGTTAAGAAGGAATAGTGACGTTACAGGTCCAACCACAACATATAATGAACAAGGAGAATGGACTTCTTTTCCTGAAAACACTTTTAATGGTATTGGCTCTCACGAAACAACAACTGCAAGTATAAATGATGTACTTTTCAATAACTTTAAAATGTTCCCAAACCCAGTAGAAGGGAATTCAGTTCTTTTCTCAACGGATAAAGTGGCAAGAATAGAAATCTATAATGTGTTAGGTAAACTAATGATAAAAGACCAAATCTCTAGCACAAACAAAGAGCTTGATATTTCGAATCTTAATAAAGGGATTTATATCGTTAAAATTGTTGTAAACAATAATTTTATCTCAAAGAAATTAATCAAAAAATAATCATTCTTTTAAAAACTTCAAAGCGATTCATTCAGAATCGCTTTTTTTTGGTTTATAAACACGTGAATAACTCTAAATATTCCATCAAATAAATGTCATAATTTTTGATGAAAAAAAGTAAATTTGCTTTTTACAACCATATACAAAAACTACAAAATGATTCATTTCTTCGGAAACATAGACAGCAAGGTCTTTGCCGTTCAAACAACAAAAAAAATCACTAAAAAAACAATTGCAAAATTAACTTGGTTGTTTTCTAACCCTGAGCTGGTTTCAGGAGCTCCTAAAATTGAACAGGAGTCTTTAGATGCTTTTTTTGTGGGCCCAAGAGCTGCTATGATTACACCTTGGAGTACAAATGCCGTTGAAATTACTCAGAATATGGGGATTTCTGATATCATTAGAATTGAAGAATTCACAACAGTTAATGAAGATTTTGCGGATTTCGATCCTATGATCTCTGAGAAATACAATGGTTTAGATCAAGAATCTTTTACCATCGATATCAAACCAGAAGCTATTTTAGATATTGATGATATTGCTGCATACAACAACCAAGAAGGCTTGTCTTTAAGTGATGAAGAAGTTGCCTATTTAGAAAGTGTAGCTGTTAAAATAGGAAGAAAATTAACAGATTCTGAAGTATTTGGCTTTTCTCAAGTCAATTCAGAACACTGTAGGCATAAAATATTTAACGGAACTTTTGTAATTGACGGCGAAGAGCAACCCTCTTCCCTATTCAAAATGATCAAAGAAACGTCTAAAGAACATCCGAATGATATTGTTTCTGCTTACAAAGACAATGTTGCTTTTATCAAAGGTCCAAATGTGGAACAATTTGCACCTAAAACCGCAGACAAACCCGATTTCTATCAAACGGAAAACTTTGATTCTGTTATTTCTATAAAAGCAGAAACACATAATTTTCCAACAACTGTAGAACCTTTTAACGGAGCTGCAACAGGTTCTGGAGGTGAAATTAGAGATCGATTGGCTGGTGGAAAAGGTTCTTTGCCTTTAGCGGGAACAGCCGTGTACATGACTTCCTATTCAAGATTAGCCGACTCGTTCGACGGAGCTCAGAGTGACAGATATTGGGAACATAAATTTGAAGCCAGAGATTGGTTGTATCAAACACCCATGGATATTTTAATAAAAGCTTCTAACGGTGCATCAGATTTTGGTAACAAATTTGGCCAACCTTTAATTACGGGTTCTGTATTGACTTTTGAACACGAGGAAAATGCGGCTTCAAGTGATGCAAAACCAAGAAAATTAGGCTATGATAAAGTAATTATGCAAGCTGGCGGAATTGGGTATGGAAAAGCAGAACAAGCTTTAAAAGATACGCCAAAAGAAGGCGATAAAATTGTTGTTTTAGGTGGAGAAAATTATAGAATTGGAATGGGTGGCGCAGCAGTTTCGTCTTCTGATACAGGAGAATTTGCATCAGGAATTGAATTAAACGCAGTACAACGTTCCAACCCAGAAATGCAAAAACGTGCTGCAAATGCGGTGCGTGGAATGGTAGAAAGTGAAGAGAACTTTATTGTTTCTATTCATGATCATGGCGCTGGCGGGCATTTAAATTGTTTATCTGAATTGGTAGAAGATACTGGTGGAAAAATAGATTTAGATAAATTACCAATTGGCGACCCAACATTATCAGCAAAAGAAATTATCGGAAACGAATCTCAAGAAAGAATGGGATTGGTCATCGCAGAAAAACACATCGATACTTTACAAAAGATTGCAGCGCGTGAACGTTCGCCAATGTATACGGTTGGTGAAGTAACAGGAAATAATCGTTTTACTTTCGAATCTAAAACTACAGGTGATAAACCAATGGATTTAGCCTTGGAAGATATGTTTGGCTCTTCGCCAAAAACAGTTTTAACAGATACAACGATTGTTAGAAATTATAAAAATCCACGATATAAAACCAAAAATTTAAAAATCTATTTAGAACAAGTTTTACAGTTAGAAGCTGTAGGATGTAAAGATTGGTTGACAAATAAAGTAGACCGTTGTGTTGGTGGTAAAGTTGCCAAACAACAATGTGTGGGTTCTTTACAGATTCCATTGAATAATGTTGGTGTGATGGCCTTAGATTACAACGGAAAAGAAGGAATTGCAACTTCTATTGGACACTCGCCTATTTCTGGTTTAATTCACCCAGAAGCTGGTAGTAGAAATTCAATTACAGAAGCGTTGACCAATATAATTTGGGCGCCTTTAAAAGATAATTTGGCTTCGGTTTCGCTTTCTGCAAATTGGATGTGGCCTTGTAAAAATGAAGGTGAAGATGCTCGTTTATACAAAGCTGTAAAAGCAGTTTCAGAATTTGCAATAGATTTAGGGATTAATGTTCCCACAGGGAAAGATTCGCTTTCTATGAAGCAAAAATACGCTGATGAAGAAGTAATTTCTCCTGGAACCGTTATTATTTCTGCTGCAGGAAATTGTAATGAAATCAGCAATGTTGTAGAACCTGTTTTACAATTTTCCGAACTTTCGGAAGGTACAAATATCTATTATATTAATATTTCTCAAGACGAATATAAATTAGGAGGAAGTTCTTTCAATCAGACTTTAAATGCTATTGGTAATGAAGCACCAGATGTTACCAATTCAAAATATGTAAAAACTACTTTTAATACCATTCAGAAATTAATAAAAGACGATAAAATTGTTGCTGGGCACGATGTTGCCTCTGGTGGATTGATTACGACTTTATTAGAAATGTGTTTTGCAGACATCAATTTAGGAGCCGATTTTGATATATCAGCATTAAACGAAGAAGATTCCATAAAAGTATTGTTTTCAGAAAATGCAGGAATCGTTTTTCAAGCAGATGCCTCTGTAGAAGAAATTTTAAAAGAAAAAGGAATTGTTGCTTTCAACATAGGAACTACCAACAATTCAGGAATGGTAACTATTAAAAATAATGAAGACAATTTTTCTTTTGATGTTGTAGAAATGAGAGATGTTTGGTATAAAACTTCTTTCCTTTTAGATGATAAACAAACTGCTAATGGTTTGGCAAAAGATCGTTTTGATAATTATAAAAAGCAACCTTTACAGTATACTTTCCCTAAAGGTTTTGATGGACTTCTCGACTCCGCTCGAAGTGACAAAAACAGACCAAAAGCAGCCATCATCCGTGAAAAAGGTTCCAATTCTGAGCGTGAAATGGCAAATGCAATGTATTTGGCTGGTTTTGATGTAAAAGATGTGCACATGACTGATTTAATTGCTGGTCGTGAAACTTTAGAAGACATTCAATTTATTGGTGCGGTTGGTGGTTTTTCTAATTCTGATGTGTTAGGTTCTGCAAAAGGTTGGGCTGGTGCTTTTAAATACAATGAAAAAGCAAATACTGCGTTAAAGAACTTCTTTAAAAGAGAAGATACCTTATCTGTTGGAATTTGCAACGGAGCACAATTGTGGATGGAGCTAGATTTGATACATCCAGAGCATAAAGTGCATGGAAAATTAGTCCATAACGATTCTAAAAAACACGAAAGTTCTTTTACTTCTGTAAAAATTCAAAAGAATAATTCTGTAATGCTTTCTTCATTAGCGGGAACTGAATTAGGAGTTTGGATTTCTCATGGAGAAGGTAAATTTAGTTTACCAGAAAAAGAAGAAAACTACAATATTGTTGCAAAATACGGGTATGAAGGCTATCCTAACAATCCGAATGGATCTGATTTTAATACAGCTATGTTGAGTGACAAAACAGGAAGACATTTGGTAACCATGCCACATATTGAGCGTTCTACATTTCAATGGAATTGGGCAAATTATCCTAAAGGAAGAAAAGACGAAGTTTCACCTTGGTTGGAAGCTTTTGTGAATGCTAAAAAATGGATAAAAGCTAAAAAGTAACACATTTAACATTAATTACAACAATCCCTCAAAGGGTTTTTTAACCCTTTGAGGGATAAACTTTATAAAAATCAATAGAACCTAACGGTTTTTAAAATACATTTATTTTAGAGGAAACTTCTCTCCAAGTTTTGTTTTGTAAGTAATTCCGATTGGAATCTCCGTTTTACTGATGGTAACTTTAGTACTACTTATTTTATGGATTTGTTTGCTATTAACAAGATAAGATCGGTGAATTCTTATAAAATTATAACATTTCATCTTTTCTTCCCACGTATTTAAACTGTCTAAAATTAATAGCTTTTCTTTATCGGTTACAATAGCCACATAATCTAATTCAGATTTGATATATAAAATTTCATCTACTTTTAATTTATGCATTGTTTTATTCGCATTTACAAAAATAAATTCATCATTCATTTCTGATAATTGTTCTCGAACTCGATTTACAGATTTTATAAAACGCTCATAAGAAAATGGTTTTACCAAATAATCTACAACCGCCAATTCAAAGGCAGCTACTGCAAAATTTGGATACGCAGTGGTGACAATAACTTTAGGTGGATTTTCTAGCGTTTTTAAAAAATCTAATCCATTTAACTCAGGCAATTCTATGTCTAGAAAAATAACATCTGCTTTTTTAAGCTTAGAAATAGGAATATCTAAACCCGATTCAAAAAAACCAAGGCAATGAATGAATTTTGTTTTTCTGAAATACAATTCTAGTACTTTTTGAGCATTTTTTTCATCTTCTAAAACAATACAGTTCATCATAACTCTAATTTTAAATGGACATTAAAAATTGCGTGAGTGTTACCAATCTGCAAGTTGTATTGATTCTTATACATTAAATCGAGTCTTTTTTGGATATTTGATAGTCCAACTCCGCTTTCCTCCCACTCAGTTGTAAGCTTGTAATTTTTATCAAATGAATTGTTACATGAAAAAATAAGCCTATTATTCTTCACCATATATTCGATTTCAATTTTATGATAATTTCCTTTTAATTTACTTGTATATTTTACCGCATTTTCAATAAATGTAATTAATAGCAATGGTGCAATTTGTAGTTGATTATTCTCAATTTTATTTGTAAAAATAATATTAATTTTTTCTCCCCAACGCAATCTATTTATTTCAATAAAATCTTTAATATGTGATAAGTCATCAGCGATAGAAACGGTATTCTTCTGCCCTTCATGTAAGACATATTTAAAATTATCTGACAATTTCAAAATCAATTCTGGTGCTTTTTTATTTCCCTCTAAACTGAATGCATAGATACTATTAAGTGTGTTTAATAAGAAATGCGGATTTATTTGCACTTTTAAACTATTAATTTCTGCAATCTTTTTTTCTTGGTCTAATTGGTAATTCTTTTTAATATAATAGAAACTCAAAAACAATATTCCTATAAAAAAATAATCTCCTAACGTTGCTAAATTATGTGTCAAAAAAGAATAAGTATCTATTTGATGAATCATTTTTAGGATCAAGAATTTAGATACTATTGTTCCTAAAACTGTCATTACAATTGTAAATATTGTAATACTAATTATTTTGAATTTACTCTTTAACGGAAAGAAGTAATAATAACAAACATAGGCGAAAACGATAGTCAGTAAAATATTGCTATTGGATGTTTTCCATTGTAAAACGGCATATGAATCTCCAGCATAATTCAATAGTGGAAATGTAATATATAAGCACCAAAAAAAAAGATGTAGATACACTTCTTTTTTGACAATATCTTCAAACTTAATAGTCATATTACTCTACATTTATTGATAGTATTTGCACCTTTCCTTGTTGATTTTTTATAATTAATTGGTAATTTCCATTCTCTAAAACTAATGATTTTTTATCATCTTTATTTTTAATTTCTACAATATCTGCTGCAACTGTATTTTCAAATCCTTCATTAGCATGATATGCAAAAACTAAATAAGGAAAATCTAATTGAATTTTAGAATAAGGAATGTTAACTATTTTTCTGTTTTTTATCATTAATAACCAATCTGGCCGTCCATTTATATATTTTGTTTTCGGAAAATACACTTGAATATCGTAATTTTCTTTGTCTGGAGAAAAATAGTCTCCTACTGTGTTTTTAAAAACACTGATGTCTGTTGGAGGGTTTTTATCAATAAGTTTCCTATAAGGATTCTTCGTTTTTTCAGAGAATGTTTCTAACCATGTGGTTTGTTTTATTGTAAACGGGTTTAAACCTGATTGCTGTTTTAAAACTGCGCCCATCATTCCCAAATTACCTTCGTGCATTTTCTCTGCTAAATGACCATAACCACAATGAATAACTATTTTAGATTTAGGGTGTTTTTCTAAATAGTTTAAAATATTCTTTGCTTGTCCTTTTTCACGTGCAGACCATCTTTTCATCGGATCTTTTATGGAATCGTTCGGTATAGATTCATAAGGCAAAACCTTATAGTTTAACTGAAGTGCTTTCCGAATCATATTACCATATTGAGGGTCTCTTAAGTAGTATCCTGTTGTGAGGAGCGGATATTTTCTAGTATTTAAAAGAGCATCAAATTTTTTATTATTCGGAGGCTTAATAGTTTCCACAAACAAAGTTTTAAACCCTTTTGCTTTCAATTTTTCTAAAACCAATTGAGAAAAAACTCTATTTTGAGCACTATAATGAGCTTCATTAATAATTACAATTTGATGTTTTCCAGCTTCTTTTATAATTTCTTTTATTGCGGATACAGGTTTATAATTTTTAAAATTGGGATGGAGAACTCCCTGTTTATGATTTAACCCTTTATAATTTAAAATAAACTCTTCCTCTAATCGCAATGTATTTTTATAGTCTCCTATGTTTGTGAAATTTATAGCATAATGTTGATAATTTTTCGCAGTAGTATCTTTCTTGTAAAGTGCTTCTATTTCTGAAGAAAAGAGGTATTCACTATTTGATTGAGAATAACCAACATTTATCCAAAAAAATAAAGCCAATAGCGCTATACAGTATTTCATAATTTTTTTTTTAAAGATGAATAATGCTACAAATATTGAATATATTAATATGTTTTAAAATTATTATCTATCAAGTACCGTAATTAATCTATGAACTTGAAAATTCATGCTTTTGTATTTCTAATAGGATATTTTAGATTTAAGTTTTTAGCGACATCTTTTTTATGACAGTTGGGCTATTCTGTTTTTGTTAATGTAGAATACCCCCAAAGAGTTTGAAACCCTTTGGGGTTTTTGGAAATAAAATCAAACTCCACAATGGTTACTAATTCTTGATAAAAATAATTATTTACGTTTTTTTACATTTATTTCAATCATATCATAGTTACTTTTGGTTAACTATGAATCATAAACGTTTTGACTCTAATAAAATTCCTGATTTAATTGAAGAATACTTCTATCTTTCTTTTGACGAAAAAGACATCCCATTCAAATCTGTCGTTTTACCTATTGGATTAACACATCTATTTTATATTGGATCTGGCTCGCAAAATGTTGTAGTTGATGATCATGAAACATGTCTAAAAGGTCTTATTATTACTGGTCAATACTTTAGATCTTACAATTTTTCAACCCATTCTAAGACAAATTCAATTGGTGCTAATTTGCATCCTACAGCCCTTCATAAGTTATTGAATATTGATGTTTCTGAATTATTAAATACACATGCACCGTTAAAAAAAATTAATAATACTTTTTATAATAAGCTTTTACCAATTTTTGAAAACTCTAAAGGTCCTAAAGAATTAATTTGTAATTTAAATTCATTTTTTTTGAATGCACCACTGCATATTGATAAAAACACAAAACAAATTGATCATGCAATTTGCTTAATTAGAGAAAAAGAGGGTTTATTGAGTGTCTTAAACATTATGGATGAAATTTCAATTTCTCAAAAAACATTAGAAATACAGTTTAAAAAAATAGTAGGTCTAACTCCAGGAAGGTATATAAGACAATTTCGTTTTCAGAATTTAATGAAAAAATACTTCTCTGATGAAATTGAGTTAAAAGATTTAATTTATAAATATAATTATTATGATTCTTCTCATTTTTCAAAAGATTTTAAATTGTTTATGAATCAAGATCTTAAATCATTTTTTAAACAAGATTACCCATTATTAGAAGAATACTTAACAGAATAAAGTTTTACGTTTTTTACAACCTTTTCATTTAAGACTACAGTATCTTTATAATATTATAATTTTATTGATTATAATATTTGCTATGAAGTTTAAAAAGACCAAATTTAATTATTTGGTCTTTTTACATTTTCAGTCTTACATAAATTATTAGTAAAGTTGAAAATTATTTTTTATAAAAAATAAACACAAAAAGTATTTCCCTTCTGAGTTCTTTAAGCCAAAATTTCTATAGAAATATTACATTCTTTTTATCGTAGCATCACCAATAACAATTCCTTTTTTCAATTTGGCAGTTCCTTTGTACAAAACAGTTGCTTCACCATAAGAGGATACTTTTATTCTTTCAGATACATTTAATTGAAAGGTTCCATTGCCATAAGCGGTTAGCTTTGTTTCTTTTGAAATAACATCAGATGCCATTATCTTACTGGCACCATAAGCGGTTATTTTTTGCTTTTGAATCGTGCCTTTTTCAATATTTAAAAAACTATCACCATAGATCGAAACATTGAAACGATCTACTTTAATAGTATTGATAAGCACTTCAGGTTTTCCGTACATACGCAAGGTGCAATTTTCTTGAATTAATGGGGTTTGAAAGGTAATTTTCTCTTCTCCTCTTAAAGAAAATGTATCGACATCTGTATACGTAATCGTTAATTTTACCACTCGATTTTTATACAATGGGACTTTTCTTTCTTGATTTCTGATTACTACTTTTTTATTTTTGGTGTAGGTTTTTGCTCCTTCTAAGTAGACTTGCAATGTTCCGTTTTCTATTTCGTATAAAAACTTTTCTTTAGGAACAGATATCTCTTCGATCACAATACTCGGTGTTGTTCCTTTTTTAAAGACCGTTTCTATATGCGGACTTACAATAATTTTGTTAAAATTTTCTTCAAACTTTATGGTTTTTTGTGCGTTTAAACTATTTATTATAAATAGCAAAGCTGTAAAAAAAATACCTATTTTATATTTCATAATTTCTATTTTAGCGTTCGGTTTTATTTGTTAGACTTCGTTTCAATTTTTCTATTGCTATAGAAAAGACTCGATGATGTTTGATTTGTGACTATTTTGAATAACTTACTCAAATTTTAAATATTTAATCAAATCTATTTTTGTAGCATTATACGCTTTTAAACCCACTACAATAAAGACTAAAATACTTAATATTATAGGTGTTAAGAGAAAAGGAATCATTGGCATGTCTATTCGATATACAAAATTTTCTAGCCAGTTTTCCATAAAGTAATATGCAATCGGCATTAAAATTACAGAGGCTATGAACGTAATCTTTAAAAAAATTTTCATTAACTGAAACATAATTTCTTTAACAGATGCGCCCAATGTTTTACGAATAGCCACTTCTTTTAAGCGTTGTTGAATGGTTAAGGTTGCCAAAGCAAATAAACCCAACAGAGAAATAATGATTACAATAGAAGTTAAAATAAAAAATAGGGTTTGTTGTTTTTGATATTTTTTATAAGTTCTTGCAAATCGTTTGTCTAAAAATTGTGATCTAAAAGGATAGCCTTGTTCAATATTTTCTTTCCAATAATTTTCAATAAAGTTTAATGTTTCTTGAGGTTTTTTTGGCTTAATTTTAAACTGCATCCACCAAAAATTATTTTTTAAAAAAGAATATGTGTTCCAGTGAGTGGTTATTGTAGGTACAATTTTACTATCTAAACCATACGCATGATAATCTTTTATCATACCAATAACATTTAATTGTATAGGAACTTTATCTTTGCCATAATACCCAGGAGTTATTTGTTTTCCAATAGGATCATCATAAATATTAAATATTTTTGCTAAAGTTTCGTTTATAATAACATTATTTATGGTGTCTGATGCTATACTTTCTTGAAAAAACCTTCCTTTCAGCAATTTAATATCCATTGTTTGTAAATAATCAAAATCTACCGCATCTACGAATGTTTGTTGCGTAAGTTCTTTATACTCAACATTTGTTGACATGGAACTTCCGCCACCAATGATGAAAGAGTTACTGGTTACCACATCTATATTTGGATGCTTTATCAATTCTTTTTTGGCCAATTCGTATTTTTTGTATCTATTTTTATAGGTATTGATGGGTACAATCACAACTTGACTTCCATTAAAGCCAAGATCTTTATGCATCATATAATCTACTTGATGGTAAATAATTATAGAGCCTATTAAAAAAAATCCAGAAATTAGAAATTGAAGCCCCAACATTATATTTCTTGCAAAAACACCTTTTTTACTTCTTGAAATATTTCCTTTTAGAACTTCTACAGCTTTAAATTTAGAGACATAAATAGCGGGAATAAAACCAACCACAAGCGCTATTATACATGCTATCACAGCAACTTTTATTAATAATTTTAAATTAAGAATAGAAATTTCTTTATCCATAAAATTATTAAATGAAGGTAAAACAAGTTCAACTAATAGTAATGCTAGTAAAAAAGCAATACATACTTGGAGCACAATTTCTAAAGTAAACTGTTTTGTTAGCGAACCTTTAGAAAGTCCCAATGTTTTTTTTACGCCAACTTCTTTTGCTCTTTGTGTTGCAGAAGCAATTGATAAATTGATAAAATTAACACAAGAAATAATTATTAATAAAATTGATAGTGATAACATGACCATAATCAATTGGTAATTTCCTTTTCCCTCGGGACCTGCTTGTTCTGCGATTGTTTTTAAACGGATGTCTTTTAAAGGTTCAAAAATAACAGTTGTTCCATATTTTTTAAAAAATTCTTCAGTAGAAACACCTTCTTTTTTTGCTTGCGGCACTGTAGCATTTTTATACCAAACATCATTTGCTTTTTTATTTAGATTGTCTAAAATTGATTCTTTATGTGTTTTTACAAATAAGTTATTAGAAAAATTACCCCAATGTCCATCTGGTACTTTTTTGAATTGAATCACCATACTTGGCATAAAATAATGCTTTCCAATTATTTTATAAACAGTGGTAATTATAAATGTTCTGTTATAAAATTCAAGTGTTTTACCAATTGCAGGCTCTTTACCAAATAAAATCTTTGCTTGTTTTTCTGATATTGCTAAATGGTTTCTTGCCTCTTGAAAGGTTTGAGCACTTCCTTCTATAATTTGAAACGGAAAAAAGATAAAAAAATCAGCACTTCCTTCCAATATATCTTCAGCATATAGCTCTTTTCCATTAAATTTAATCACGGAACTTTCTAACCAACCATTGCTTAAATAAAAATTAGTTACTTCTGGGATCTCTTCTGTATACTTTGCTCCTTCAGGATCTGTGCTGTTATCCCAAATACCATCAGTCATTTTATGAATAACTCTATAGATTTCATTCACATTTGGGTTTTCTAGATTGTAACTTTGTTCATCATTCAAATATAATAGAACCAATAGAAGCCCCGCAAAACCAAGCGTTAAACCTGCAATATTAACCACGATATTTAACCAATTTTTCTTACTATTTCTATAAAATATTTTAAACCACGTTTTTAACATAATTATTCGAATTTTAAATATTTTATCAAATCTATTTTTGTTGCGTTATAGGCTTTTAAGCCCACAACAATAAGCACTAAAAACATCAATATAATGGGTGCTATTAAATAAGGAAGCCATGGCATTTTTATTCTGTAGATAAAATTGTCTAACCAATTTTGTAATAAATAGTATGCAATAGGTATTAAAAATAAAGATGCAACTAAGACAATTTTTATAAAACTTTTTACAAGCTGATGTATGATTTCTTTTACAGATGCACCCAAAGTTTTACGAATGGCAACTTCTTTTAACCGTTGCTGTATTGTTAGAGTTGCCAGTGCAAATAACCCAAGTAGTGCAACAATAATTACAACAATAGTTAATATGGTAGATAGTGTTTGTTGCTGTTTGTATTTTTCATAGGTTTTTTGAAACTGTTTATCTACAAAATGATATGAAAATGGAAAACCAACCTCTATTTCTGTGTTCCAAAAGCGTTCTATTTTAGCAATTGTTTTTTCCATATTTTCTGGTTTCAATTTAAATTGAGCTGTTCTTAGATTGAATTTTAACCAATTTATTGCATTAAAGTGTAGGTAAAAGATGGGCTTTATTTTTTTATCAAATCCATTTATGTGGTAATCTTTTACAACACCGATTACTTTAAACTTTTTACCAAAAACTTGTATCGATTTATCTAATGGCTCTTCTAAATTCAACCTACTTACAGCGGTTTCATTCAGAATAATTCCTGTAATTGAGTCAGATGAAAATTGTTTAGAAAAAGTTCTTCCTAATTTCATTTGAAGCGATAACATTTCGAAATGTCCATAATCTACTGGTATAAATTTGGTATCTACTCGATTCTCTTTGTAAATTATATCATTAGAAAAATCTTCATCAGTTCCTGGAGTTTCTAGACTTGTAGATATTTTTAAAATATTAGGATCTTTTTCAAAAAAATTTTTCACCAATTGATATCGCTTCCATTTATTTGCATCATTCGCAAAATCTACCACCAAAACTTGATCTCCGTTAAAGCCTAATTCTTTAGAATTCATATATTGTACTTGATACGAAACAACCAAGCCTCCGATGATAAAAAAACCAGAAATAACAAATTGTACACCTAACATTAGATTTCTAAGAAATACCATACTTTTATTTCTAGAGAAATTTCCTTTTAAAACTTGAATTATTTTAAAGTTAGACATGTACAATGCAAATAAAACGCCAATGAAAAGCGCAATAAAAAGTGTTAGTAAAGAGATTTGAAATACTAATTTTATATTTCTCAAACTCAAGCTGGTATTCAAATAATCATTAAAAAAAGGCAGTATCAATTCCGAAATTAAGAGCGCTAATAATAATGAGATTGCACATTGAACAACAATTTCTAATACAAATTGGAGTTTTAATCTTTTAGCGGTGATTCCTAATACTTTCTTAACACCCACTTCTTTTGCTCTTTGACTTCCAGAAGCAATCGATAAATTGATGAAATTAATACTAGAAATAACAATAATCAAAATAGATAATGTTAACATTATCATCAAAAAAAGATAATTCCCCTTCCCTTCCAACGGACCTGTATCTCCTTTAGAATGCAATCTAAATCCATTTAGTTTTTCTAGAAAAGGAACAGATCCTTGGTTATCAATAAATGCTTCAACCGTTACTCCATTTTCTGATGCTTCTTTCTTATAGTAATTATCAACAAAAACTTGTTGTATTTTATTTTCGATTTCTTTGATATTAACACCTTTCTTTATTTTGTAGTAAGTATGATTAGAAAATGCACCCCAATTATTTTTTAAACTATTATTAATTCTTCTATTCATAATTACTTGGGGCGCAAGCGTAGAAGATTCTTGTAAGTTAAAGACACCAGAGACGATATAATCTTTCAACCCAATTTTTATCGATTTCCCTAATGCTGTATTCTTCCCAAAAAGCTGTTTTCTAATGTGATCAGAAATTACAATTGCACTTTTAGAAGCCAATATGTTTTTTGAATTCCCTTCTATAATTTTGTGTGGAAAAAACTCAAAAAAGTTGGGAGAACTTGATACTATTTTCTTTGTGTAAACTGACTTAGTATCAAATTTTAATAAATCACTACCATACCAAGATGGCATTCTTAAATAATCTGTAATTTCTGGAATAATCTCTGCAGATTTAGAGCCTTCTGGATGTGTGCTATCATCAAACAATTGTCCGTCAGAAAATGCATGACCTACTTTATATACTTCATCTTTGTAAGGATTCCATTGGTCATAAGAATTTTCTTCGTTAAAATAAAGTAATACCAATATTAAACCAACCAGTCCTAAAGACAAACCACTTACATTGATGATAATATTTAACCAATTTTTCTTACTATTTCTAAAGAATATTTTAAACCAAGTTTTTAACATAATTATTCGAATTTTAAATATTTTATCAAATCTATTTTTGTTGCGTTAAAAGCTTTTAATCCAACAACTACAAAAACTAAAAGGATTAAAATCATTGGAGTTAACACATAAGGAAATATTGGCATATCTATTCTATACACAAAATTTTCTAACCAGTTTTCCATAAAGAAGTAAGCAATAGGAACAAGTATTACTGAAGAAACCACCACAACTTTTAAGAAGTTTCTTAGTAACTGAAACATGATTTCTTTTACAGATGCTCCTAGAGTTTTGCGAATTGCAACTTCTTTTAAACGTTGCTGAATGGTTAATGTTGCCAGAGCAAATAAGCCCAAAAGAGAAATTAAAATTACCAAAATCGATAAGATTAAAAATAGCGTTTGCTGTTTCTGGTATTTATCATACGTTTTCGCAAAATTCTTATCTAAAAATTGATAGGAAAAAGGGTATTTAGCATCTACATTTTGTTTCCAAAAAGTTTCTATTTCTGCTATCGTTTGGTCAATATTAGTTCCTTTTATTTTAAACTGAATGGCCGGCATCCATGTTTTTGCGAATTCGAAAGTATTCCACAATCCTAAAAACATGGGTGCAATTTTGGTATCAAAGCCTTCAAAATGATAATCTTGAATTACGCCAATTACTTCAAAATTAGTATCATTATCAGACCAACCTACATCTACAATTTCACCAATTGGGTTTTTAGCGATGCCCAACATTTTAGCCGCTGTTTCATTTATAATTAGCTTATTTATAGAATCTGATGCAATGTCTTTAGAAAAATCTCGTCCTTTTAGAATTTCAATTTTGGCAAAATCAATGTAGTTATAATCTACTAAATTAGAGGCAGCGTTAAAACCGATATCATTCTTTTTATGATTTAAAGATGTACCATTTACAAAACCATCTCCTGGTACAAACATACTTGCGGTAACAGCTGTTATATTTTTACTTTGAGTTAAAACTTGTTGTGTTAATAAGAACTTTTTATATTCACTTTCAATACTAAATACTTCTACAGAAAGAACTTGTTCTTTATCGAAACCCAGCTCTTTTTGCATCATAAAATTCATCTGATTTCCAACAATTAACATACTGATAATAAAAAATCCAGATATTAAAAATTGAAGCCCCAACATGATATTTCTTGCCAAATTTCCTTTTTTACTTTTAGAAACACTTCCTTTTAAAACTTCTATCGCTTTAAAATTTGAAAGGTAAATTGCAGGAATACTTCCAACAAAAATCGATATTAAAATAGCTACAAAAAATAACGTTATTAAGGAGTTTGTATGTAAAATTGAAATTTCTTTTCCAACAAATTGATTAAAAAATGGCAATGCCAATTCAACAATTACTAGTGCTAAAACGAATGAAATAATTCCCTGTAAAACAATTTCAAATACATATTGAAAAAGCAATTGCTTTTTTGATAAACCTAAGGTTTTTTTTACACCAACTTCTTTTGCTCTTTGAATTGCAGATGCCACAGATAAGTTGATGAAATTCACACAAGAAATCACAATTAATAAAATTGATAAGCCTAGTAAAACCATCAATAATTGATAATTTCCTGTGCCACTTGGCCCTGCTCTTTTTGCAGAACTGTGTAAGTAAATAGTGTCTAATTTATCTAAAAGTACTGTTGGTATTCCATAACGTTCGTCAAATTCTTCTATGGTTACACCAGCTTCACCAGCATAGGGTTTATAGGCATTTCTAATAATTTGATTCATTTTTGGCTGTACAATCGCCAAATCTGAACCTTCTGTAATTCTACAAAATAACTCGTTGTTATGGTTTCCCCAATTCACTTCAAAAGCTTCAGAAAATTGCATTAGCAATTCTGGCTCATGATGCGCGTTTTTAGGCATTTCATACACACAAGTTACTGCGTAATCTTTACCATTAATTTTAACCAAGTTTCCTACGGCTTTTTCACCTTTAAAAAGACGCTCTGCATACGCTTTTGATAATGCAATATTCGTTCTTGTTTCTGCAAATTTTTCTGGGGAACCTTCTAAAATTTTGAAAGGAAAAAAGTCAAAAAATTGTGGCTCTGTAAAAATTAATTTATCAGTAAATTCAAATGCATCTTTAAATTGCAAAACCCTACTCCTATAATGTAAACCCACCATTACAGCTTCCGTAACTTCTGGAATTTCTTTCGGATACGTTAAATACATTCCAGCATTTACCGAAGTCCAAACATCTCCAGACTTTGGTTGTTTTATATTTACTCTATAAACATCATCTTTATTCGGGTTCCATTGATTGTAACTGTTTTCTTCATTTAGATATAATAAAATAATCAATAAACCAGCCAAACCCAATGTTAATCCGCTAATATTTATCAACGCATTTAGCCAATTTTTCTTGCTATTTCTAAAAAATATTTTAAACCATATTTGTAACATAATTTTACTTTTTTTTGATGGATTTAGATTCCCGTTCCTACCTGCCGAAGGCAGGGTTCACAGGAATGACAAATTCAATTGCTATAAAAACCTCGTTTTTAGGAGTTTTTTTCAACTAAAACATCCACTTTATGCTCGTTGGTTTTTTCTGATATGATTTCTCCGTCTTTTAAAGTTACAATTCTCGAAGAAAATTGCGCGTCATAAGACGAGTGTGTTACCATTATAATTGTGGCTCCTGTTGCGTGTAATTCTGTCAATAATTCCATCACATCATTTCCACTTTTACTATCTAAATTTCCAGTAGGCTCATCTGCTAAGATTAATTTAGGATTGGTAACCAAAGCTCTTGCAACGGCAACTCTTTGTTGCTGACCACCAGACAATTGCAACGGAAAATGTTTTGCTCTGTGTGCAATTCCAATGCGATCTAAAATCTCGGTAACTCGTTGTTTTCTTTCTGATGCTTTAACGTTGTTATAAATCAATGGCAACTCTACATTTTCATAAACCGTTAATTCATCAATCAAATTAAAATTCTGAAACACAAATCCGATATTTGCTTTTCGCAAACCTGCACGTTGTTTTTCGTTAAAAGTGGCTACTTCAGTTCCGTCAAAAAGATAACTTCCGTCATTTGGTGCGTCTAACAAACCAATGATGTTTAATAAGGTCGATTTCCCACAACCAGATGCGCCCATAATGGACACAAATTCACCTTTTTTAACTTCTAAACTTAATTTGTTTAAAGCTGTTGTTTCTACTTCTTCTGTTCTGTAAATTTTTACTAATTCTGTTATTTTAATCATTTTGTATATTTTAAATTGTTGTTTATTTTTTTTCTGGAGTCTAGATTCTAGAGGTCTAGATTCTAGACTGAACATTAATCTCCTCTACATTTTTATAATCATCATAACTTGAAGTAATCACCTTGTCTCCTACTTTTAATCCTTCTAAAACTTCGTAATAAAAAGGATTTTCTCTACCAATTTTAATACTTCTTTTTACGGCTTTATTTTCCTCATTTAAGACAAAAACCCAAGCACCATTGGTACTTTGATAAAACAAACCTTTAGATAATAAGATCGCTTCTGTTTTACCTGATAAAAACACTTTCGTTTTTAAAGACATGCCTCTTTTTACATCATTAGAAAGTGAATCTTGTTTAAAATTGAGTTCTAATTTAAATTGTCCGCCAACAATTTCTGAAAAAATCTTAGAAACTTGTACTTTATAATTTTTAGCGTTTACGGAAACGGTTCCAGAAATACCTTGTTTTAGTTTAGAAATATAATATTCATCTACATTTGCAACCAGTTTATAACCATCTAAAACATCCATTTTTCCAATAGGTTGACCTTGTGTATAGCTTTCACCCAAAATAGGATTAAAAGAAGATAATAAACCATCTACTGGCGCTTTTACTACAAAGTTTTCTTTGTTTTTATATAACAATTGTAAACTCTTTTCCATATTCGATAAAGAAGTATTTATTCTTGATAATTGATTATCTCTACTTTTTTTCTCGTTAAAAACACTTTCTTTAATCACTCCACTTCTCTCTTTCTGGAATTTAAATTCTTGTTGTGTTTTTTGATAATCGTTATTTGCAATCACTTCTTTTTTATATAAAGTAGAATCTAATTTGTACTGTCTTTTGGCATTTCTAAAATCATTATTGATACTTAACAACTGCTGATCTAAACTTAATTGCTGATTTTTTATGTTTACACGCAAGTTTCTTAAATTGTTAATTTGCTCTACCATTGCAGTTTCTTGTGTCAAATAATTCAATTCTGCATTGGGGTTGTAGACTTTTAAAAGTGGTGTTCCTTTTTTGATGGTTTGTCCACTTTCCACAAAAATTTCAGAAACAGCCCCACCTTGTATTACATTGACCAAAACAGATGTTTTAGGCTCTACTGTGCTGTTAAATAAAATAACATCTTCAAAATCGCCTTTTATAACTTCACGAATACTAATGCTATCTTTTTGTAAGTTGACTTGTTTTTTTCTAGTGGCATTCATTAAAATAATCACCAATAAAAAAACTGCTGGAATTCCCCATAGTAACATTTTTTGAGTTTTTTTATTTTTAGGTTTAATTTGCTTGTCCATAATTTACTGTTAGTTTGAATATGTTTATGCCACAAATATGCCATCAAGAAATAAAAATTAAAACACTTACATTCAGTCATTTAAAAAATAAGTAATTATTTAAAGTGTTCAAAAATGAACATATTCTTGTTCATATTCAAACAAATGACTAATTATGTAGGATGAGAAAAAAGGAAGCGACCATTTTAATTGTAGATGATGATGATGATATTTTATTTTCGGCAAGAATTAGCTTGAAAAAATATTTTTCTAAAATTATTACGGAGAATAATCCGAAGAATATCAATTCTCATATCACAAAAAACACCATTGATGTGGTTTTGTTAGATATGAATTACAGAATTGGTTTCGAAGACGGAAAAGAAGGTTTGTATTGGCTGAAAAACATTAAAGAAATTAGTCCAGAAACAACCATTCTTTTAATGACTGCTTTTGGGAGTGTCAATTTAGCTGTTGATGCCATAAAAAAGGGAGCAACCGATTTTATTTTAAAACCTTGGACAACCGAAAAGCTGTATGCAGCAGTAAATGCGGGCGTAGAATTGGCACGTTCGAAACGAAAAAATACGCAACTAGAAACCATACAAGAACACCAAGACAAAGAATTTCATCAGAAAACAGAACATATTATTGGAAACTCTTCTGCGATGCAATCTGCCATGAACTTGGTGAGAAAAGTTGCTCCAACGGATGCAAATGTTTTAATTTTAGGAGAAAACGGAACTGGAAAATTTGTGTTTGCCAAAGAAATTCATTTGCAATCGACTCGAAAAAATCATCCTTTTATACATGTAGATTTAGGTTCTTTAAACGAAAACTTGTTTGAAAGTGAATTGTTTGGCTATGTTAAAGGAGCATTTACAGATGCACACAAAGACACATTGGGAAGATTTGAATTGGCCAAAGGTGGTACTATTTTTTTAGATGAAATTGGAAATTTACCCTTGCATTTGCAGTCTAAATTGTTAACGGTTATTCAGAACAGAAAAGTAACGCGTTTAGGCGAAGGAAAAGAAAGAGAAATAGATGCACGAATTATCTGCGCTACAAACGCGCCGATTCATCAAATGGTAGAGGAACAAACTTTTAGACAAGATTTATTATTTAGAATTAACACCATTGAACTGAATTTGCCACCACTTCGCAACAGAACAGATGATGTAAAACTATTAGCCACTCATTTTTTAGAAAAACTAACTCAAAAATATCGAAAGAAAATCACCAATTTTACCGCTGAAGCCTTAAAAGCCATGGAAAATTATCATTGGCCAGGAAACATTAGAGAAATAGAGCATATTGTAGAACGCGCGGTAATTATTACAGATAATACCGTTATAGAAATTTCAGATTTGCATTTTTCCACAAAAAAAATAGCTATAAATTTAACAGAGAGTTTGAACTTAGAGGAAACTGAAAAACTACTCATTCAGCAAGCAATTCAAAAACATCAAGGTAATATTTCTAAAGCTGCCAAAGATTTAGGTTTAACAAGAGCCGCTTTGTATAGAAGATTAGAGAAACATCAAATCTAAATGGGAAAATCACAGTATATTCAAGTTATCATTCGTTTGTTATTATTGATTGTAAATGGTGTTGTTATTATTTACAGCTTTAAAAAAGGCTTTATTGTAAATACCATCGGATTTTCGTTGTTCCTCTTATTTCAATTTTTTCTTTTTACTGAATACATTAAAAAAGGGTTTACAGACATTGAAAAATCGATTGATTGCTTATTATTTGATGATTATTCAAATACCATTTCAGCTGAAAAAAGAAAGAATCCGCTACATAATAAAACGGCGCTATTACTAGAAAAACATAGAAAACAAAGCCTTTTAAAATCATCTGAACAATTAATTTTTACCAATATTATTGAAAGTTTAGGAATTGGAATTTTAATTTTGAAGAAAGATGCTACTGGAGAAATTTCTGTATTTCAGATTAATAAAGCATTTGTGAATTTTTTAAAAATTCCGAAGTTTTATAACTGGAATCTGTTACAAACTAAAATAGGAGAACTCTCTAATTTTATAATCGATTGGAAAGAAATTAGAAATACAATATCCTTAAAAATTAATGAGCAGAAAGAAAATTTTTTCCTAAAAACAGCCGTTACCCAAACAAATGATTCCGAATATTTGGTTGTTTCTTTAGAGACCATTCAACAATTAATAGAAAAGAAAGAAAAAGAAGCTTGGTATAAATTGATGAATGTAATGTCTCATGAAATTATCAATACCATTACACCAATTAGTAGTTTGGCAGAGAATTTAAGTTCATTATTACAAGAAGAACATACAGATGAAGATACGATTGAAGAACTTTCGCAAGGTTTACGTATTATTAAAAGACGCTCGCAACATTTAACTTCTTTTGTAGATAGTTATCGAAAACTGGCAGAATTACCAATGCCAAATAAAAAAGAAATCGAGTTAACAAAAACAATTCAAACTACTTTAAGTTTATTTAAACAAGACTTTATTGACAAAAGCATTCATTTAATTTTTAAGAATGATACATCACATGCCATTCTTGCAGACAAGCAACAAATAGAGCAAATTCTCATCAACTTAATTTCTAATTGTATGTATGCATTAGAAGGTGTAAAAAATCCTACCATACAAATTTCTGTTGTAAAAGAGAACAATCGCTTGCATTTAGAAATTACTGATAACGGAATGGGTATTTCAGATGAAATTAAAGAAAACATTTTTGTCCCTTATTTTACAACAAGAAAAAATGGTTCTGGTATTGGTTTAACGCTTACCAAAAGTATTATGGAAGCGCATAAAGGTGTTATCAATTTCAATTCAAAAAAAGGTAAAACCTCTTTTACAATTACTTTTCTTTTATAAAACTGTCACATTTTAATTTTTGAGTGGTCATTTAATAAAACACTTTAAAACTCAAAAAAATGAAAAATAAAATTACACTTTTAAGCTTTTGTCTTTTTTTATCAGCAACCATTAATTTTGCTCAACAAAAAGTGGAAGCATCTGATATTATGAAAGATATCAAAGAAGGAAAATCTATTTCTTACAAAAATGCAACCATCGTTGGCGTTTTAGACTTTACCTATATGGACGAAGCCTTAGAAAAGTTGCCAAGAAAGAAAAAAAACAGTTGGTTTAACTGGAGTTCTGGAAATTCTTCTAACGAAGTTAAGAAAATGATTGATGTTAAAGTCTCATTTATCAATTGTACTTTTAAGAATGATGTTTTGGCATACATTCCAGATGAAGATTCTGGTTATACATTTACCGCAAGTTTTGATGATATAGCCATCTTTAAAAATTGTAATTTCGAACGCAAAGCCATGTTTAAATACTCTAGATTCAAAAGAAATGCAGATTTTTCTGGAACTACCTTTAATGATGATAGCACGTTTAAATATGCAAAGTTTGATAAAGATATTAATTTTTCAAAAGCAGTTTTTGATGAAATCGCTACGTTTAAATATGCAAAATTTAGTAGAAATGTAAGTTTTTCTAATGCCATATTCAAAGATGCTGCTACCTTTAAATATACCAATTTTTATGATGGTGTTTCTTTTGAAAATGCAAAATTTGAAGAAGATTTAAACATAAAGTATATGAAAGTATCTGGCGATTTTAACATTTCAAACATGGAAGTTGGCTATGAAATTGATTCGAAATACACCAAAATCAACGGAAAAAGCTTTAGTAAGCACTTAATTGACAAAAATTAGGTATTAATACCTATATGCAATTAAAACCTTTGCAGTAAATTGCACCATAATGGAAAACGGTTAGATTAGGGGCTAACCAAGACCAGATTACAGCTAGCTTCTTTATTCTTTAAAGAAGCTAGTTACATTTTAATCGTTTCCATTAGATTAGAGTCCTCCCAGAAATCACCTCTAAGTTGATTTATAAATTAAAAGGTTGGCCATTTCGCTAACCTTTTTTATTGAATTCATTTTAGATTTTATTCCATAAACCTTTTGTACATTTTGATATAGCTACATTCCAAAATGTAAGTTCGGAATCCTAAAAAATGATCCAGATTTTGGAATGATGTAAATTTATTATGGGTACAGCGTGATGTCAATTAAGTTTGTCATCCTATGTTTGCAAAAGGATATGGATTAAAGTATTTATATTAGATAGATATTAATAAAAAGGAGAAAG
>NZ_CANMVP010000028.1 GCF_947501385.1 uncultured Polaribacter sp. | reverse complement strand
TCTTTCTCCTTTTTATTAATATCTATCTAATATAAATACTTTAATCCATATCCTTTTGCAAACATAGGATGACAAACTATTTCATTTGATTTGTAATTTCATACAGTGTAATTGCCAAACTATGTATCACATTCATACTAGAGTTTCTGCCAAACATAGGTATTGCAACGGTATAATCTACCAAATCAATATTTTCAATTCCGTTTCTTTCACTCCCTAAAAGTAATACGATTTTTTTATGATTTTTAAAATTGAAATCTTGAATATTGATACTTTTATCAGTAATTTCTATTCCTATAATTGTGTTTTCTTCTTGTTTTAATTTATTGATGATTTCCGTAAAATCACTATAAACTGCATGTTCAATTTGATTGACTGTATTTCTCGCAGTTTTTTTAACAATTCTATTTTCAGTTGAAGGTGAATTCTCATGGAAATAGATTTTTTCAACACCAAAGCTTTCAGAAATTCGGAAACACATTCCTATATTTTCTGGTGTTCTAATGGCGTCACAAACAATGGTAATTGGAAATTGTTGTTGCTTATTTTCTATATCGAAATGTGTGAGTTGTTTCAATTTATTTTTTTCTAACTTCTAACTTCTAACTTCTAACCTTGCAAGCTCATTACATATTTCTTAGGCGTTGTACCAAATTTCTTCTTAAATGCAGCAATAAAATGACTCGCTGTACTGTAGCCGACTTGCAAACCAACTTCATTTACATTAAATTGATTGCTTTCTAACAATTTACGGGCATGTTCCATTTTGTAGTCAAACAAAAAACTATAAACAGTATCACCATAAATTTGTTTAAAACCTTCTTTCAATTTTTTTAAACTCAAACCAATTTCGTTTGCTAATTCTTGCAAACTTGGGGGTTCAGACATTCTAGAAATAATTATTTCTTTCGCTTTTCTAATTTTTAATACATTTTGTTCATCCACCAAAAAAGGACAATATTCACCAGCAGCACTTTCTTCTTTTTGAAAATGCAAACTTAACAATTCGTAAGTTTTACCTTTTACGTACAATTCCCGAATAGAACTATTACTATTAGAATTGATAATTTGCTGTAAAACAATAGAAACAGTAGGTTTTATTTCCGTATCGTCATAATATTTTTTATTGCTATTTTCATCACTTAAAAAAGGAATGTACCCAGATTCTTTAGAAAACAACGAGTGAAATTTCTCAATAGAAATTAATAACGAAACCAATGTGGTTTTAGGTTGAATTTCTAGATGAATGGGTAATGTTCTTTGCGGGTTGTATAATAAAATAGATCTGTTGTCTAAAACATCAAAAGAATAAGAACCGTCGTTGAATAAAAATTTAGAACTACCACGCAAACAGAAATGCATTTGAATAAAAGCGCTGTCTATTTCTCGTTCAAAATTTATTTTCTTTTTGCTTTCATTCTGAAAATGAAGAACATAAAAACCTTTTTCTAAGGTAATTTCATCAAAAGAACTTTCTCCGACATTTTTAAACATAATTGAATGAATTTTTTAAATTCCTTTTATTTAGAATCATTCTATATTAAAATGATGTTATTACTCGTAAACGCTACAAAAATAAGGTTTTTTACAAGTTTTTTGATAAAAATATCATTAAAAAACATAGAACGTTATTAAAAGTTCTTTAAGCGATACTTTTTTGTGTTTGTTGTTTTTATTTTTGCAACATCTTTTACCGTTTATGAAGGAACTACAACAAGAACATTTTTATAATATTGGAGTTAGCTATAAAAAGGCCGACGCAGAAACGCGTGGCAAATTCTCAGTTTCTAAAGAAAACCAGACTGCACTTTTAAATGCAGCTAAAGAAAAAGGCATTGCTTCTATTTTTATAATTTCAACTTGTAACAGAACAGAGATATTTGGTTTTGTAAATCGTCCTTGTTTATTAATAGAATTACTATGCGATTTTTCTGAAGGCACAGTGCAAGAGTTTAATACGATTTCTAACGTTTATAAAGACCAAGATGCCATTAGTCACTTATTTAGAATTGGTACAGGTTTAGAAAGTCAGATTTTAGGCGATTATGAAATTGTTGGTCAACTAAGACAATCTTTTAAGATGGCACAACAGTTAAAAACGACTAATTCTTATATAGAGCGTTTGGTAAACTGTGTTTTACAAGCGAGCAAAAAAATTAAAACCGACACAAAATTAAGTTCAGGAACTACTTCAGTTTCCTATGCTGCGGTTCAATACATCATAAAAAACTTACCAGACTACAATTCTAAAAATATTTTAGTTTTTGGTTTGGGTAAAATGGGAAAACATACTTGTAAAAACTTAGCAGAATATACTCAAAACAAATCTGTTTGCTTAATCAATAGAACAGAAGAAAAAACAACTGAATTTGTAAAAGAGCATGCTTCTATTCGAAAATCTGTGATAGAAAATTTATCTGATGAAATTAAAAAAGCAGATGTTTTAATTGTTTCTACAGGTGCAGAAAAACCAACAATTACTAAGAATCATATAGATGATGCTAAAGAATTATTGATTTTAGATTTGTCGATGCCAGAAAATGTATCAAAAGATATTACAGATTTTAAAGATGTTTCTTTAGTAAATGTTGATGAACTTTCTAAAATAACGGATGAAACTTTAGCTGTTCGTCTAAAAGAAGTTCCGTTTGCAGAAAAAATCATAGAAACACATAAAAAAGAATTTAATAGTTGGTTAAATCACAGAAGATTTACACCTGCAATTGCTGCTTTAAAGGAATCTTTAGAGATTATTAAAAAAGATGAAATTAATTTTCAAAAAAAGAAAATTAGTAATTTTGATGAAAATCAAGCAGAAATCTTAACTTCACGTTTCATTCAAAAAATTACCACACAGTTTGTAAAACATTTAAAAGACGAAGAAACTTCTGTTACAGAAAGTATTGAAGTTATTCAAAAAGTGTTTCAATCTTAACCAAAATTCAATGCAAAAAATAATAAGAATAGGAACTCGCGATAGCCAATTAGCGCTTTGGCAAGCTAAAAAAGTACGCGAAAAATTAACAGAATTAGGCTACGAATCAGTTTTAGTTCCCATAAAATCTACAGGAGATATTATTTTGGATAAACCTTTGTATGAATTAGGAATTACGGGGATTTTTACAAAGAATTTAGATATTGCCATGTTAAATGGAGATATTGATATTGCCGTACATTCTTTAAAAGATGTACCAACTGCTTTGCCAGAAGGAATTGTACAAGCTGCAGTTTTAAAACGTGGAAATTATAACGATATTTTAGTCTTAAAAGATACAGAAGAGTTTTTCGGACAACCAGGAGGCATAATTGCAACAGGAAGTTTACGAAGAAAAGCCATGTGGTTAAACAGATATCCAACGCATAAAGTTGAAGATTTAAGAGGAAACGTAAATACGCGTTTGCAAAAATTAGAAGATAGCGAAACTTGGAATGGAGCCGTTTTTGCTGCTGCAGGTTTAGAAAGATTAGGAATTAGACCGCAAGATTCTGTAGATTTATCTTGGATGACTTCTGCACCAGGACAAGGAACAATGATGATTGCCGCTTTAGAAAAAGACGATTATGTTTTAGATGCTTGTGAACAATTAAATGATTATGAAACGAAAGTTTGTGTAGGTATAGAACGTGAGTTTTTAAGGCTATTAGAAGGTGGTTGTACAGCTCCAATTGGTGCTTTGGCTTATGTTGATGCAAGAACTGAAGAAATTAATTTCACAGGTGTTTTGCTAAAAAAAGATGGTTCTAAAAAATTAACGGTTAAGAAAACAGCCAAATTAGGAAGTCATAAATTTTTAGCGAAAGATTGTGCAGATTATATTATCAATAGAGGCGGACGAGAAATCATTATGTCTGATATTGAAGGAGAATCTTTGGTGAAAAGCAATGTATATTCCACTAAAAAATTATCTGAAATTCAGAAGAAAATGCTACCGAATGCTATCGGAATTAAAGATAGCGATTTTATTAAAATTCGTTTTAATAGAATTCCAGCAAAGGCAATGAAAAATCAACACGAAAACGTGGTGATCACGAGTCAGAATGGGGTAGAAGCCATTTTGAACTCTTTTACAAAAGATGAAATTAAATTCAAAAATATTTTTTGTGTTGGTAGAAGAACCAAAAAACTGATTGAAAACAGAATAGGTAAAGTTGCGCATGTTTCAAAAAATGCCCTAAAACTGGCAGAATATATTTCTAAAGAAACTAAAATTAAAAAGGTAACCTATTTTTGTAGTAACGTAAGATTAGATGTTTTACCTACCTATTTACAAGCACATGATATTGTTGTAAATGAAGTAGAAGCCTACAAAACAATGTTAAGCTCAGAGAAGATAGAAGATGATGTTACCGGCGTTTTGTTTTTCAGTCCTTCAGGAATTGAAAGTTATTTACAAGAAAATGCAACAGATAAAACTGCTTTTTGTATTGGTGAAACTACCGCATTAGAAGCAAGAAAGCATTTTAAAAATGTGCAAGTTGCCAATATGCCAGATGTAGAGAGTGTGTTAGAATTGGTGAACAACCATTATTTAGAAAATTAAATATTCAATAATGTCTCCTCGAGCGCAGTCGAGAGGTTAATTTAGTTCTCGACTGCGCTCGAACGGACAATAAACTTTTAGAAATGTTTAGAACTCGTAGATTAAGAAAAACAGAAGGAATCCGCAGATTAGTAAGAGAAACCAAATTGTCTGTAGATGATTTTGTATATCCTTTATTTATTGAAGAAGGCGAAAATATTGAAACAGAAATTATTTCAATGCCAGGCATCAAACGTTTCTCTTTGGATCGAATTTCGAAAGAATTAGATGAGGTTGTTTCTTTAAATATTCCTGCAGTTTTATTGTTTGGAATTCCATCAAATAAAGACGAAGAAGGCACAGAAACTTGGAATGAAAACGGAATTATGCAACAAGCCATTCGCTTTATCAAAAAGAAGTATCCCAATTTATATGTAATTACTGATGTTTGTTTTTGCGAATATACTTCTCATGGTCATTGTGGAATTATTCATGAGAATGATGTAGACAATGATGCAACTTTGGTAAATATCGCAAAGCAGGTTATTTCGCACGCTAGAGCAGGAGTAGACATGGTGGCACCATCTGGAATGATGGATGGAACAATTGATATGGTTCGTGAATCTTTAGACAATACAGGTTTTGCAAACTTGCCAATTATGGCCTATGCTGTAAAATATGCCTCTGCATTTTATGGTCCTTTTAGAGACGCTGCAGATTCAGCGCCCAGTTTTGGTGACAGAAGAACTTATCAAATGGATCCTGCAAATAGAGATGAAGGTATGCGTGAAGCAACTTTTGACGATCAAGAAGGCGCAGATATTTTAATGGTAAAACCAGCCTTGTCTTATTTAGATATCATTAGAGATTTAAAAAATAATTTTGATAGACCAATTGCATGCTATAATGTAAGTGGAGAATATGCAATGATAAAAGCTGCAGCAGAAAAAGGTTGGATTGACGGTGAAAAAGTAATGCTAGAAAGTTTACTCTCTATGAAAAGAGCGGGAGCAGATATTATTATTACGTATTTTGCGAAGGAAGCAGCAAGGGTTTTGCTGAAGCGTTAAACTTTTTAATCGTGTAATTGTTCAATAATTACACAATTAAACAAATAAAAATAAACATTAAATATTATGACTTTACTTTCCCAAACATTTATAAATGCTATTAGGGAAATAATAGTAAATGCACAAAAGCACGCAGTAACTGCTATTCAGCAACAACGTGTTTTAATGTACTGGCATATTGGTCATCATATTGTGGAAGAAGAACAGCAAGGAAAAACTCGTGCAGATTATGGTTCAGAGTTAATAAAAACGCTTTCTAAAGAATTGACTAAAGATTTTGGTTCTGGTTTTTCATTTAGACAGCTTAATTTTTGTAGACAATTTTTTATAGCTTTTCCAATTATGAACGCACTGCGTTCACAATTGAATTGGACACAATATCGATTATTACTTCGTATTGAAAGTGAAGATAAAAGAACCTATTATATAGAAGAATCTTGTAATAATAATTGGAGTGCAAGACAGTTAGAAAGACAAATAAATAGTCAGTTATATGAGCGTTTATTGTTAAGTAACGATAAAGAAAAAGTTTTAGCAATCGCTAAAAAAGAAGCAATAGTAGAACACCCAAAGGATATTATAAAAGACCCTATGGTTTTAGAGTTTTTAGGTTTGCAACCACAGGCTTCTTATTACGAAAAAGATTTAGAACAGTTATTAATTAGCAACATACAGAGTTTTCTTTTAGAATTGGGAAATGGTTTTTCTTTTGTATCAAGACAAAAACGCATACAAATAGAGGATGATGAGTATTTTGTAGATTTAGTTTTTTACAATAGATTGCTAAAATGTTTTGTTATAATAGAAATAAAAACTCATAAATTAACACATCAAGATTTAGGACAATTGCAGATGTATGTTAATTATTACGATAGAACAGAAAAGCAACAAGAAGAAAATAATACGATTGGTATTTTATTATGCACAGACAAAAATAATACAATGGTTGAATTTGCATTACCAGAAAAAAATGCAACTATTTTAGCAAGTCAATATCAATTGTATTTGCCAAAAAAGGAAGAAATTACAAAAGCTATTTCACATATTTTAGAAGATAAATAGGAAATCAACTAGTTTTTATCTAAAAAATAAATAGCAATTTGTAGATTACCAAAAGCTTAAATAAATGAAATTCAAAAAATCAGAAAAATTATATAATAAAGGATTAAAACACTTAGTTGGAGCAGTAAATTCTCCAGTAAGAGCCTTTTCTTCTGTGGGTGGAAATCCGTTGTTTATAAAAAAAGCAAAAGGAAGTAAAATTACAGATGTTGATGGAAATGAATATGTAGATTTAGTACTGTCTTATGGACCAATGGTTTTAGGACACCGCCATAAAGCCGTAGAAAAAGCAGCTAAAAAGGCCTTAAAGAAAGGATATTCTTTTGGAGCATCTACAGAGGCTGAAATAAGATTAGCCAAAATAGTTTGCGATGCTTTTCCAGAAATGGACAAAGTTCGTTTTGTAAATTCTGGAACAGAAGCGGTTTTAAGCGCCGTTCGTTTGGCAAGAGCATTTACAGGAAAAGATAAAATTATCAAATTCTCGGGTTGTTATCATGGGCATCAAGATTCATTATTAGTAGCAGCTGGTTCTGGCTTGGCAACCTTAAGTTTACCAGGTTCTAAAGGAGTTCCTGAAGGAGCTGTAAAAAACACGTTAATTGCTGAATATAATAATTTAGAAAGTGTAAAAAAGCATTTTGAAAAACACGATGATATTGCTGGGGTAATTATTGAACCCATCTGTGGGAATATGGGCGTTGTAATTCCTCAAAATGATTTTTTAATTAAATTAAAAAAATATTTAGAAACAAAAGGAGCATTGTTAATTGCTGATGAAGTAATGACAGGCTTCCGTTCTAAATTTGGTGGCGCGCAGGAACTATTAGGTGTTACCGCAGACATCACTTGTTTAGGAAAAGTAATTGGTGGTGGTTTTCCTGTAGGAGCTTATGGTGCAAGAAACGAAATCATGCAAGAAGTGGCACCTTTAGGTGGTATGTATCAAGCAGGAACGTTGAGTGGAAATCCGATTGCAATGGCAGGAGGAATTTCAACTTTAACAGAATTAAAAAGACAAAATCCGTATGAGCAATTTAATGAAACGGCACATATTTTAGAAGTGATATTATTAGAAACTGCTAAAAAATATAGTGTTGACTTAGTAGTCAATAGATTCGGTTCTATGATGAATCCTTTTTTTACTAAAGATGTGGTGACTAATTTTGAGGAAGCACAATCATCAGACACAAAAAAGTTTGCAGTGTTCTTTTGGGAAATGATAAAAAATGGGGTGTTTTTACCACCAAGTCAATTTGAAGCTTGGTTTTTGTCATCAGCAATTACAGACAAAGACATAAAAAAAGTAGCAGAAGCGGTTGATAAAGCAATGTTGGCGGTTTCTCAAATGAAAGATTAAAGATTAACTGCAAAGACGGAAAGAAAAGCACAGAGATCGCAAGGCCTTTTAAGCATAATACATGCTTTGCGCTCTTCGCGAAAAAACTTTGCGTCTCTGCGGTAAAAAAATAGCAATTTTGCGTTTAAATCAAGGTAAATGACTGAGGACGAAATTTCTAAAATTATTGTAGACTGTGCTCTAAAAGTCCATCGAACTTTAGGTCCTGGTCTTTTAGAAAGTTCCTATGAAGAATGCTTGTTTTATGAATTAAAAAAGAGAAATTTAAAAGTAGAAAAACAAAAAGCATTGCCTTTAATTTACGAATAAGTAAAATTAAATGTAGGTTATAGCATAGATTTAATTGTTGAAGACAAAGTGATTGTAGAATTGAATCTGTTGAAATGATAAATAATGTTCATTTAGCGCAAGTTCTAACCTATTTAAAATTGTCAGAATGTAAATTAGGGTTATTAATCAATTTTAACGTTGCTTTAATAAAACACGGAATTAAAAGAGTAGTAAATAATTTATAAATAAAAAAAACAGCGAAGACACAAAGGAGCGCGCAAAGTACGCTAAGAAATAGTTGCAAAACCTTTGCGAACTCTGCAAAAAAAACTTAGCGCCTCTGCGTTTAATTATGATGATAAAAAACAATTTATTTTTAAGAGCATTAAAAGGAGAAACAGTAGATAGACCACCCGTTTGGATGATGCGTCAAGCAGGAAGGTATTTACCAGAATTTATGGAAATCAAGAAAAAGTACGATTTCTTTACACGCTGTAGAACTCCAGAATTGGCATCCGAAATTACAGTGCAACCCATTCGTAGATACGGAATGGATGCAGCGATTCTATTTTGCGATATTTTGGTGATACCACAAGCCATGAATATCGAAGTGGAAATGAAACCTAATTTTGGACCTTATTTACCAAATCCTATCAGGAATCAAAAAGATTTAGATTCAGTGATTATTCCTGATGTATATCAAGAATTGGGCTATGTTATGGAAGCGATCAAAGCAACCAAAGAAAAGTTAAATGATGATATTCCACTAATTGGTTTTGCGGGTTCACCTTGGACAATCTTGTGTTATTGTGTGCAAGGTCAGGGTTCTAAAAACTTTGATAAAGCCAAAGAATTGTGTTTTACAAATCCGATTGTAGCGCATTCTTTACTTCAAAAAATTACAGATACAACCATTGCTTATTTAAAAGCAAAGGTTGAAGCTGGAGTGGATGCTGTTCAGATTTTTGATTCTTGGGGAGGAATGTTATCTCCAGTAGATTATCAAGAATTTTCTTGGCAATACATGCAGCAAATAATTGATGCTCTAAAAGAGATTACTCCAGTAATTGCTTTTGGAAAAGGTTGTTGGTTTGCTTTAGATAAAATGTCAAAATCAGGAGCTTCTGCTTTGGGTGTAGATTGGACATGTTCTGCAAGAAATGCACGTTATTTATCGGGTGGAAATATTACGTTACAGGGTAATTTTGATCCCTCAAGATTGTTATCTCCACCATTAGAAATTAAAAAAATGGTGCATCAAATGATTAACGACTTTGGGAAGGATAAATATATTGTGAATTTAGGGCACGGAATTCTACCAAACATTCCAATCGACAATGCAAAAGCATTTGTAGATGCTGTAAAAGAATATAAAGCATAACCATGAACTTTTGGAACATTCTTAAAGGATTGAAATATGACCAGATTGCCAGTTTATCGGTATGGTTTGTAAAACATCCTATATTTATGTTTGCAACTATTAGAGCTACATTTTTAACCATGAAGATTGCTCAAAAAGAATTTCCTTATATACACGGAGAACATAACAAAGCAAATGCTTTCCGCCATGCGCTATGGAATTTATTAATAGCAAATCAAAGTATAAAATTTAGTACTAAAATAGATGCTGTTTTAAACTGGACAAAAAAAATTACAGATTGGCATGAAGAATTTTCTCCAAATGAAAGAATGGCTGAATTGATGGATCTACATAACAACGCATTTGGAAGAAAAAAGTTTAGAGAATGGGGGGCAAAATCAAGAAATGAGTTTGTTATTTTATTAAAAAGTGAGCTTTCGAATGCTGTTTTAGTAAGAAAAGAATCTGACCTCAAAAATCTTGAAAACAACTTAATTTATTTAGAAAATTAAATTACAAACAGCATCTATTTATACAAATTTTTTAAAGACTTAAAGTTTAATAATGAAAGTTCAGTTTTATACATATATAGAACATTTTAATTTTATCTAATGCATAAAAATTTTAAAAATAAAGAAGAATACTTACAAGTTTCGAAAAAAGACTTTGTAGAACGTCTTGAAATTTTAGCAGAAAAGATACCTACAAGGTTTTTAAAACCTTGTAGGAAAATAAAATTTTGGTAAAAGACAAGTTTTTTTATACATAGAAAATCTTCAAAATACCATTACTTCAAAATTAAAAAAATTAGAGGGAGGTGCAAAATTTGAAGAAGACCTTTGGAAAAGACCAGAAGATGGTGGAGGAAGAGCTCGTGTAATTGAAAATGGAGCAATTTTTAAAAAGGATGCTATTTCAATCGCTAACGCACTTGTCTATAAGCAAAAGTTATGAAGAAAAGTTTTGTTGTTTTTTTAAACTTTAATAATATGTTCCTTTTTAACCTCCTGCAAGGTTTCAAAAACCTTGTAGGTATAATAAATAATTAAATCCAAATTTAAAATGAAGTTAGAAATTTTAGAAAAAGACGGTTTTTATCATGTTTATAATAGAGGTATTAATGGTAGTAATATTTTTAATAACGAAGAAAATAAACATTTTTTTTTAAAATTAGCATCTAAGTATATGCAAGAAAAAGTTACTTTTTTCTCTTATTGCTTATTAGATAATCATTATCATTTTTTAGTAAAAATAAACATTGATAATAAGGAGGTTACACAAGCATTTTCTAATTTTTTTAATGCGTATGCAAAAGCTTTTAATAAAAGTACTAGAAGAACAGGAAGTTTATTTGAAAAACACTTCAAAATAAAGAGAATTCAGGATAAAGAATATTTAAGAAACACTATAATTTATATTCATAGAAATCCTGAAAATCATAATTTAGTAAATAATTTTTCGGAATATAACTTTTCATCTTACAGCAAAATTATTTCTAACAATGCTATTTTAGTAGATGTAAATGCGGTGATTTCTTTATTTGAAGGTGTAGATAACTTTGTTTACACACACACAAATTTTCAAAATAAAGAAGAATACCTAAAAGGTCCGAAAAAAGACTTTGCAGAAAGTTTTGAAATTTTAGGAGAAAAAGATACCTACAAGGTTTTTGAAACCTTGCAGGAAAATAAAATTTCGCTAAAAGACAAGTTTTTTTCATACATAGAAAACCTCCAAGACACCATTACCTCTCAATTAGAAAAAATTGATGGAGGTGCAAAATTTGAAGAAGACCTTTGGAAAAGACCAGAAGGTGGCGGAGGAAGAACTCGCGTAATTGAAAATGGAGCAATTTTTGAAAAAGGTGGTGTAAATATTTCCAAAGTTTTTGGAGAATTGCCAGAAGCTCTAAGAAATCAATTTGGGGTTAAAGAAGGTGATTTTTTTGCCTGCGGATTGAGTTTGGTTTTACATCCTAAGAATCCTTTTGTGCCAACTGTACACGCAAATTGGCGCTATTTTGAAATGTATAACGAGCAAGGTGAAATTGTGACACAATGGTTTGGTGGTGGACAAGATTTAACACCTTATTATTTGTTTGAGGAGGATGCAACGCATTTTCATACCGTTTGTAAATTAGCTTGTGATAAGCACAACGCTGAATTTTATCCAAAATTTAAAGAAACTTGTGATACTTATTTCTGGAATACTCATAGAAATGAAGCACGTGGAATAGGAGGTTTGTTCTTCGATTATTTAAAAGAAACATCAGAATTTACAATTGAAGATAGATTCAACTTTGTAACAGAGGTTGGAGATAGCTTTTTAGAAAGTTATGTGCCTATTGTTCAGAAAAGAAAAGAAATTCAATATACAAGAAAGCACAAAGATTGGCAAGAAGTAAGAAGAGGGCGTTATGTAGAATTCAATTTGGTACATGATAGAGGAACGCTTTTCGGTCTAAAAACAAACGGTAGAATTGAGAGTATTTTGATGAGTTTACCACCAATTGTGCAGTGGAAATATGATCATCATCCAGAAGAAAATTCTGAAGAAGAAAGACTTTTAAAAGTTTTGGAAAACCCTAGAGATTGGATCGAGTAATGAAAAAAGAGACTGTTTAAAAAGTATTTTATATTCATTCAATAGAATAAACCAATATTTTTTAAACAGTCTCTTTTTAATAATTTTTTAGAAAGAAATTACCGCTTCAAATGCAATTCCTTTAAAATTAGCTCCTGCATATTTACTCGCTGCATCAAAATCGTTATAATCTTGGTTTACGTAAATAAGTTTACTCATCACATTGTTTGTTAAGAACCAACCGAAACCTGCTTCAACTCTATTGATACTTACTTTTTTAGCATCGGTATTTAGCAATTTTCCGCTTGCCGTGTTGTATTTAGCACCTAGATAAAATCGATCATCATATCCGAATCTGTAAACCACATCTCCAGCTATTTGATTCCAAGTTCTACTTTCAGAATTGGTGGCGCTGTCTCCACCATTTGCATTTTCATAAGTTCCAAAAAATTCTAATTTTTTATATTTAATAAAACTATTCAACATCAATGCTGTTAATTCTGATTTGAATCCAGGATTAAATCTACCCGCTCTAAAATCTGCATCCTCATCAACTGTTTGAATTACATTGTAAAAACGAGAACCTGTTCGGTCTCCAGAATACAAATACACACTTCTTAATTTATTAGAATGGTAAAAAGAACCCGTAAGTCGAACTCTTAGATCTTCATTTATTTGATTGTTATAGCCTATTTTTCCAATAATTGCAGGTGTTGTAGCATCTGGATGTGTTACATCTTGATTAAGTTTTCCGTTAGAAAATCCTCCCATAAAAAGAAAGTTGTTATGCACAAAATATAATTCTGCACCCACTTCAGTTACAAAAGCATCTAAGATATAGTTTCCAACAAACGGATTGTTAAATGCATTTGCGTTGTCTGATCTTCTAAAATGCGCATCACCATAATTATTTTCCATTTGACCAACTTTTATGGTGGCGTTTCTCATAAAATTAGACAACAATCCTTTTGAGATAAAATCTAATTTATCAATTTGTAAATAACCTCCTTTTACCCAAGTTTCATGATGGTGATTAGAAGCTAAGTACAATTCTAAATTTACACGCAAACCGTCTGCTAATTGAGCATCAATAGTCATGTTTGCTGTTGGTAAATTAAAATCAGAACCCAATTCAATTAAGTTATTTAAATCATTGCTATGGTTCAAACCTTGGAATTGTAGCGCGAAAGCACCTCCAATCCTTACTTTTAATTTATCAAAAGGCACATCGTCTTTCATTGGGTCAAAAATAGTAAGACTTTCTTTACCTCTTGGAACAAAGTTTTGTAGTTCTTGAGCCACTAAATTCTGAAAACCAATGGTGATTGCCAGAAAGAAAACTGTTGTAATAATTCGATTTTTCATGGTTGTTTGTGTTTATTATTCAAATGTTAAATTAAATTCTATAGTTATTTCGTCACCTGTTTTTATAGTTCCTAGTAATGCTTTTGGAGGCGTTATTCCAAAGTCAGTCATTTTTAGTTTATGTGCTCCTTTTAGCATGATAGATTCGCCTAGTTTATTAATTTTTGTATTCACAGCAACATTTTTAGTAACACCTGCAATAGATAAATCTCCCACTAATTTGATGTCTATAAAATTTGCATCTTCTTTTATAATTTCTCCTTTTTTAAAGAGGAATTTAATGATAGGATATTCGTCTGCTTTTAAAGCTTTGTATGTAAGTTTGTCCATTACCTTCTTACCACTTTTAATGCTTAGAACATCTACTTCTACAATTAAAGTTTCAATATGTACATCGTTTAGATTATTTACTGTAAATGCTACATCAGTTTTTTGAACAACACTTTCCCAGTCGTGTAGTGTAGAGGTTCCCTTGATTAAAACGGTGCTTGGTATTTTTATTCCCAGAATAACATTTTCAGTTACTTTTTGGGCTGTTATACTTCCAAAAAAACCTAGTAGAATAGTGAATAGGATAAATTTATTTTTCATTTTTTTTATTATTTGATACAACAAAATTATGGCTTAATTGATGTTTAAAGAATGACAAATATCATACTTCTATAAAATTCTTTGTAGCGTTCTTTTTTCTTATGTTAATGCAAGGTTGACGCTTCGTTTTTTTGCGTTGCAAATTCTAAATTTGTAGATATGATAGAGGAATTTGGGATGCTTTTAAAAGATACCATTTCGGGTACAGATTCTAAACAAGAAGCCAAAGACGATGCTGAAAGAGAATTGAATAGGGCAGAAAGCGAATTAGAAAGTGCGGAGAGAGAATTAAAGCGCGCAAAACTAGCATTAGAAAAATCAAAAAGAAGAATTAAAAACAATTAACTATTTATTGTTGATTTAATAAAGTAAAAGTTAAATTATAAGTTATTTTATAAAGTAACTTATTTTTTAGCTTTTAATTTTACGAATAATTTAATACAATTATAATTTCTAAACTATTTTTCATCACATTTCTTAGTGGAAAGTCATTCATTTTTTAGTATTTTTGCAATCTATAAAAATTGATAGGAATGGCAAGATTCGAGTTAAAATTACCAAAAATGGGAGAAAGCGTTGCAGAAGCAACCATTACTTCTTGGTTAAAAGATGTAGGTGACACTATAGAATTAGATGAAGCTGTTGTAGAAATTGCTACAGACAAAGTAGATTCTGAAGTACCCTCTGAAGTAGAAGGTACTTTGGTTGAAATTTTATTTCAACAAGATGAAGTGGTAGCTGTTGGAGAAACCATTGCAATAATAGAGATAGATGGAGACGATGATACATCTTCTAGTGACTCTAAAAAAGAAGAAGTTTCAAAAGAAGCTGCCGAAGTTGAAAAAACAGTCGAAAAAGCTATTGAAGTTGTGGCTACACCTATTGCTAAAATGTCAGATTCTGGTAAATTTTATTCTCCTTTAGTTAGAAATATTGCGCAAAAAGAAGGCATTTCTATCGAAGATTTAGAAACGATTTCTGGTACTGGTAAAGATGGCAGAGTTACAAAAGATGATATTTTATCATTTGTAGAAAATAGAAGTGCTTCACCAGCAATTGTTCAAGAGAAAACTGTTGAAGAAAAAACAATAAAACCAGTTCAGAAAGAAGCTAAAAAAGAAACTCAAAAAGCGGCACCTGTTTCTGTTAACGGAGAAGATGAAGTAGTAGAAATGACTAGAATGGGGAAATTGGTCTCTAAACACATGGTCAATTCTGTACAAACATCAGCTCATGTGCAATCTTTTATAGAAATTGATGTTACAAATATTGTAAAATGGCGTACAAAAGTAAAAGACGCTTTCTTTAAGAGAGAAGGTGAAAAATTGACTTTTACACCAATTTTAATGCATGCTGTTGCAAATACCATTAAAAAATATCCGATGATTAATATTGCTATTGATGGCGATCATATCATTAAAAAGAAAAATATTAATTTAGGGATGGCTGCTGCTTTACCAGACGGAAATTTAATTGTTCCTGTTATTAAAAATGCAGATCAACTGAATTTAGTCGGAATGACCAAAGCGGTAAATGATTTGGCAAATAGAGCAAGAAATAACGCCTTAAAGCCAGATGATATTCAAGGCGGAACTTATACTGTTACAAATGTTGGTAGTTTTGGTTCTGTGATGGGAACACCGATTATTAATCAACCACAAGTAGCAATTTTGGCTTTAGGTGCAATAAGAAAAGTACCTGCCGTGATTGAAACCCCTGATGGAGATTTTATAGGAATTAGACAAAAAATGTTTGTATCGCATTCTTACGATCATAGAGTTGTAAATGGTGCTTTAGGTGGCATGTTTATTAAAACCTTAAAAGAAACCTTAGAAGCTTGGGATGTACATCAAGATTTTTAAGAAAAATTTATAAATAGATTATTATAACGCTCAGTCTTTCTGAGCGTTTTTTGTTACTCAAGTTTTTTGTTTGTCTATTTTACTTTTATCTTAGCAAGATAAAAAACAATTAAAATGATAAAAATTATGAAAAGGAAAAAATTATTAATCTTATTCTTGGTTATTTCTACAACTGCTGCAATAGCTCAAGAATCTGTAAAATTAAGATTGAATTATAATAAAGGCGATAAGTACATTGTAAAAACAAAACAATCTTTAGATTCTAAAGCTATGGGAATGAACAATTCTACAAGTATGGTTATGGAAATTTTAGAGGTGAATGATGGTATTTTTACATCAGAAATGAAAGTAGAAAAAATTGTAATGGACATGATGCAAGGCGGTATGTTTATGGCTTATGACAGTTCTGCAAAAGAGGAAGACATCGATGAAATGGGGAAAATGCTAAAACCTCAGATAGACCCGATGTTAAAATTAGTGATAACCTCAAAGGTTGATAAGATGGGAAAGGTGATAAATGTTGACATAGCGCCTTCAACAATACCTAATGCAGAGCAATTTAAAACTCAAACAACCATTTCATTTCCTGAAAAAGCATTAAAAGTTGGAGGTGTTTGGAAGGATGAGAAAGAATCTCAAGGAGTAACCATAAAAACAACCTATACTGTTAAAGAAATTAAATCGAATATAGTGGTCTTATCAGCAACGGGAACAATGTCTGGAATTGCTGAAGGAACATTGACAGGTAATTTAGAAATTGATAAGAGTAGTGGCACAACTTTAAAGTCTATTATAAATACAGTAATGAATGCTCAAGGTCAGGAAATGAAGATGGAAATTACCACTTCAATGGAAAAAATGTAATATTTATTTTATTTTTATTAATATAAAAACCAGCGAAATTTGCTGGTTTTTTTATGAATTATTTTCTACTGTACAACCACCAATTCATATCTCTACTAATTTTATAGCCTAATTTTTCATAAAGCGGTATTGCTTTGTTTCCTTTATTGGTATGTAAAATGGGCAGTTTGTTTTCTTTTAAAATTTCTTTTGTGGTGTGAAAAATTAACTGTTTGGCATATCCTTTTCTAGTGTGTGCTGGGTGTGTAACTACAGAACTAACTTCAATAAAATCATCTGTTTGCATACGTTGCCCAGAAATAGCAATTAGTTTTTTATTTTTAAAAATCCCAAAGAATTTCCCCATTTCAAAGCCTCTTTTCTGATAAAACCCAGGCATTACCAACCAGATTAAATCATAAATTTCATTGATATGTTTTTCTGTTAGAGGTATGATATTTTCAGAAATTTCAATAGCAACTAAATTCTCTAATACCATTTGGCAACCGTCAATTTTTTTTTCTAGAACTACATTTTTAGTATCTATTAATGGCGTTTCATTTTCTGAAACTAAAAAGAATTTTTCAGCAATTGTTGCATATTCATTTAATGCTTTCGCAGTTTTAGTGGTATCAAAAAAGGCACCAAAATTATTTATTTCTGGATTGTAGAATTGTACACCATCAAATTCAATAAGAAATTTTTTATGTGTTTCATTTAAAGAATACCAAACAGGGTTTTTTAACTTTTCTTCTAATAGTTTCATATTTATAAGAATATAAAAACCAGCGAATTTCGCTGGTTTTCTATAAAATATATTTAAGAAAATCTTAAGCTAACATCGTAACAGGATTTTCTATAAATGTCTTTAATGTTTGTAAAAATTGAGCTCCAACAGCACCATCAACTGTTCTGTGATCGCAAGTTAAAGTCAGTTTCATAGTGTTCCCAACAACAATTTGTCCGTTTTTAACAACTGGTTTTTCAACAATTGCACCCACAGATAATATTGCAGAATTTGGTTGATTGATAATTGAAGTAAAATTATCGATACCAAACATTCCTAAATTAGAAACGGTAAACGTACTTCCTTGCATTTCTGCAGGAGAAATTTTCTTGTTTCTTGCTTTTCCTGCCAAATCTCTAACAGAGGCTCCAATTTGAGTTAAACTCATGTGATTGGTATGTTTTACAACAGGAACTAATAAACCTTCATCTACAGCAACCGCTACACCAACATGAATATGACTGTGATAGACCGTATTGTCATTTGTCCAAGAAGTATTTACTTGTGGATGTTTTTGCAAAGACATTGCACAAGCTTTTACAATCATATCATTAAAAGACACTTTTGTATCTGGAATTGCATTGATGGTTTTTCTAGAAGCCATTGCATTGTCCATATCTACTTCAATATTTAAACTGAAGTCTGGTGCAGTAAATTTAGAATTCCCTAAAGATTTTGCAATTGCTTTACGCATTTGCGAGTTCTTAACTTCTTCTGATTTTTCTTCACCAGCTGCAGCAAATGGAATTGCAGGAGTAGTAGCTTCCTTTTTGGAAGCAGTTTCCGCAGGCTTTGCAGAAGGCGTATAATTTTCTACATCTTTTTTAATAATTCTTCCGTTTTCACCAGAACCAGAAACATCGGCCAAATTGATTCCTTTGTCAGAAGCAATTTTCTTTGCCAATGGAGAAGCAAAAATTCGTCCGCCAGTATTGTGTGTTGTTGTATTTTCGGTTGAAGATTTCGTTTCCTCAACATTTTCTTCTTTTTGCTCGGTTTTTGGGGCTGATTTTTTTTCTGAAGATGTATCTTCTTTTGAAACGCCTCTAGCCACAATTGCCGAAACATCTGTTCCTGTAGGACCAATAATAGTTAATAAACTATCAACAGGTGCGGTTTCACCTTCTTGAACACCAATGTATAAAATGGTTCCTTCATAGAAACATTCAAATTCCATTGTTGCTTTATCCGTTTCAATTTCTGCTAAAATATCGCCTTCTTCAACTTTATCACCCACTTTTTTCAACCAAGTAGCAACAGTTCCGTCTGTCATTGTATCACTAAGACGTGGCATTGTAATCACTTCAACTCCAGCAGGTATTTCTTGGTCTGCGCTTGCAGCATCATTAGAATCTGAACTTTCAGAAGATTTCTCTTCTTTGCTTTCTTCCTTTTTTGCGTCTGGCTTTTCTTCAGTTTTCTCTTCAGCAGCGTCTTCACCACTTAAAAGAGCAGAGATATCTTCACCTTCATCACCAATAATAGCAAGTAAGGTGTCTACTGGCGAAGTTTCACCTTCCTGAACACCAATGTGCAATAAAACACCTTCGTGGAAAGATTCAAATTCCATCGTAGCTTTATCGGTTTCGATTTCTGCTAAAATATCGCCTTCTTCAATTTTATCTCCAACTTTCTTCAACCATTGCGCCACAACACCTTCTTCCATGGTGTCACTTAAACGCGGCATATTTATAACTGTAGCCATATTTTAACTTATAAAAGGATAATCTTCTTGTTCATAAACCATATCATACAATTGTTGCGTTTCTGGATATGGAGATTCCTCTGCGAATTTCTCACATTCTTTCACCATTTCTTTTACTTCTTTGTCAATTGCCGTAATTTCTTCTTGAGTAGCGTATTTTTTTTCTAAAATAATATCTTTTATTTGTGTAATAGGATCTATTTTCTTGTACTCTTCTACTTCGTCTTTGGTTCTATAATGTTGTGCATCAGACATTGAATGCCCTCTATATCTGTAGGTTTTCATTTCTAAGAAAGTAGGGCCGTCTCCACGTCTTGCTCTTTGTATGGCTTCGTCTACAGCTTCTGCTACCTTAATAGGATTCATTGCATCTACAGGACCACAAGGCATTTCGTATCCCAAACCTAATTTCCAAATATCTGTATGGTTTGCAGTTCTACCAACAGAAGTTCCCATGGCGTATCCGTTATTTTCCACAATAAAAACTACGGGCAATTTCCACAACATTGCCATGTTAAAAGCTTCGTGTAGAGAACCTTGTCTTGCAGCACCATCACCAAAACAGGTTAGTGTAACTGCGTCATTTCCTTTATATTTATCTGCGAAAGCAAGACCAGCACCTAATGGTATTTGTCCACCAACAATTCCATGACCACCATAAAAACGAAATTCTTTAGAAAAAATATGCATCGAACCCCCCATTCCTTTAGAAGTTCCTGTTACTTTTCCAAACAACTCTGCCATTACCTTTTTAGGATCTTCTCCCATACCAATTGGCTGTACATGATTTCTATAGGCAGTAATCATTTTGTCTTTAGACAAGTCCATCGCATGCAATGCACCGGCTAAAATTGCTTCTTGCCCATTGTACAAGTGTAAGAAACCTCTTACTTTTTGTTGAATGTAAACAGAAGCCAATTTGTCTTCGAACTTACGCCAGAAAAACATGTCTTTGTACCAATCTAAATAGGTTTGTTTGGTGATTTTTTTCATTCTAGTAATAATTGTTTGTTGAGATTATTTTTCTTAAAATTTAATAATCGAGCTACAAAAATAACTGTTTTGGATGAATAAAAAAATGGGAAAGGAGTATTTTAATACAAAATTTAGAGAATACTTATTTATCCTTAGCAATAACAATGGTTGCCTTCGCATCTGTGGCTAAATTCCACTCATTTGAAGAGAGCAACATGCCTGCATCATTATACACTTTAAAAGCGGCAGTATTAGGACCTGAAGTACCTTGGTTAAGCGCAACAAATGATATTTTATTTAAACCAACTTCTAGCGGAATTGAAAAACTTTGGTAACGCTGTGTTAACAGTATATTAGAAACAACAGCAATGTTATTAACCATAATAGTAACTCGATCTCCGTCAGGATATTGAAAATCTCTACAAATGATATTTACACTTTTAGAATTGGTTCTAAAACTCCCTAAATCTTGGTCTATTTTCGGATAGATATACTGCCCATTTATTTTCTTGAACGCTTTTAGAAAACGGGCTTCACTGATTTGTTTCTGAGTAATGATGCCTTTGTTATTTAATTGATCTTCTTCTTGCTTCTTTTTTAATTTCTCTTGCTCTTTATCGTATGCTTTTTTAAAGCCATCGTTTCCGTCTAACGCTATAGATTTTGGTTTTTCTGTAGCTTTAGAGTTTTTTACAACAAGTGCCTTTATTTTACCTTTTTCTTTAGTACCATTACTTTTATCTAATTGAGAAAAAAGATGTGAAGAAGAAGAAAGTACAAAAATTAAAAGTATAATTATTTTAAAAGAATTTTTCATTTAGATGATTTTCTAACAAATACTAAGCAAATATAATGCCGTTGTAATAAGAAGGCGTTTAGAAATTGTTAAAACTTACTAATCTATAGGAAAATTAAAGTAGGTGTTGCGAAAAGGTTCATTTCTCAAGGTAAAATGCCACCATTCGAATTCGTAAGGTCTAAAATTATTTTTTAACATGATATTTCGTAACAGTAGCCTGTTTTTTCTTTGCGCTTCTGAAATATTTTTATAAAAGGGATGTGATTGAACACCAAAAAAATCATACGGGCTGCCCATATCTAGTTCTTTTTTTGTGTTTAAATTGATGATGGTTAAATCTACTGTACTACCTCTAGAATGACCAGATTTGGAGGCGATATATCCTCTTGAAAAAAGTTCAGACTTTGGTACTTTTGGATAGTATTCCTTTTTCATTAAAGTATCCCCTAAAACCTTTGCCCATTTTACAAAATGATTTACAGCTTGTTGTGGTCTGTAGGCATCAAATATTTTAAGACTCAATCCTTTTTTTTGCAGTGTTTGTTGAATGTTTTTTAAAGATTTTGCTGTTTCTTCAGTTAAGATTAAACAATTGCTTTGATACCCTTCTATTGGTTTTCCGATAAAATTATTGTTAGAAAAATATCTTAGTTCGACTTTTATTGAAGAATCAACATTCTCTAAATATACAAATCCTTTAGGCAATTGGGCTTCGATACTAATAAAAAAACTAAAAATAAAAAGGATAATTATTTTTTTAATCATAAGATTCAAAAGTACTAATTCTGAATTTAATTTAACGAACTAAATCTGGCTAAAAAGTATTGATAAACTCCGTAGCAAATAAAACCTACTGCCATTAATCCCATCAGAATATTTCCCCAAGAAAAAGATTGTAGGAAATTAAACATTCCTTGGATACCTTTAATTTGTTCAGATTCATTTTTTTGCAAGGCCATAAAAACGAAAAAGGCAAAAATTAAGAATGATATGCCACGGGCAATATGACCAAATATCCCTGTTTTTTCAATGACCTGTTTGGAATCTTCGTTCCCAATATTAAGATCATCTAAAAATTTCTTGCTGTAGCCTTTGTATATTTGATACACCCCAACTCCTAGAAGAATTACAGAAACAATATATAAAACAACAACGCCACTAGCTGATTGCAAAAGTGTTTCTGTTGCACTTCGTTTTGTATTTAAATCGGCATTAGAACTTACATCTAAAAAATTTAAAATGGTAGAAGTTGCTAATGCGCCATAAATAATACCACTAAAAAAGTAGCCAATTCTTTTGGCAATGCCAGCTTTATCTGAGCCTTCTTTTTTGCCGTCTAAAAATGCAGAATACAGTTTCCAAAAACTATAGAAATATAATCCTAAGCATAGTAGAATTAATAGGATATTTCCAAAAGTTTGATCTTCTAAAAAAGAAATCACTTCATTTTTACCAGAAATTTTACCACCAGAACCAATAGCGGCTAATAAAGTTAAGAAGCCTAAAATAGAATATACAATTCCCTTTGTGATAATACCAATTTTTCTAATTATTTCTACCATGTTCTAAATTTTCAACAAAACTAGTTTTTATAAATGTTGCGTTTTAATACAATCAAACTAAATATTAATGCATTTGAATTTAATTGTTAATTTTGTCGCTCACTATGGAACAACTTACATTAACTACACCCGCACTTTTATTTTCAGCTATTTCGTTGATAATGCTTGCGTATACAAACAGATTTTTGGCCTACGCAGCTGTCATAAGAAATTTACATGATATTTTTTTAGAAAAAAAAGACGATGCTCTTTTAAGACAAATTAAAAACTTAAAGTTAAGATTAAATCTTACACGATGGATGCAGATTTTTGGTATTTCTAGTTTGCTCTTTTGTGTGGTAACAATGTTTTTAATTTATGTTGGCGAGCAACTCATCGCTGTCTATGTTTTTGGTTTTGCGCTTATTTTATTGATGATTTCTTTGGCACTTTTAATAAAAGAAATTCAGATTTCTGCAGAAGCATTGCAACATCATATTGCAGATATTGAAGAGCATTTAGGAAATAAATAAAGGTTTTCTGGATACCATATTTAAGAGCATTTTCTTACACGGCTTGTATATAGTGTCTTTCTTCTAATTTTAGTTTTTATATACGTTTTGCAACGTTTTTATTCATAATTAGGAATATTCAAACCTAAAATTAAATTTCTGTTTGCTGTCATAATTCCATTTTTCATTTCGAGTTTGATTATTCCAGAGCCACCTCTATTTTTTTTCGATTCTTTTATTTCTTTGATAAGAGTTAGGTCATCCTCGAATACATAGCTATCTATATAGTAAGGTATTGTATTTGGTTCTTTAACATATACATGAATATGTGCTGGCTCTTGAACTTCTGGATAGGATACTGGTCGGAAAGTGTAAAAAGTGTAAAAAGTAAACCTACCATCTTTACCTGTCTTTAGCCATCCTCGGTACTTTCCGTGTTGTTTTTCCCAGCCAATTGGTTTATTACTTGGTTGATAAATTCCGTTGCTGTCAACGTGATACAGATATAATAGAATATTTTCTGCTGGCGTTTTTCCGTCTCTTTGTAATACTGTTCCCGTTATTTTAATTTTAGGGCTATTTTCTTGAAAACCAGGTAAGGTATCAGTTGGTTTTGGTGTTAGATTTAATATCTTAAAATCTAAAGTGCCTTCGCAATCTTGACAAGGTTCACCTACATTTCTTTCGGTTTTAGTTTCAGATTGCCCATTAAAAGAAATGGTAATAAATGTTAGTAGTAGTATACTTATATATTTTTTTATTGTGCTTGATTTTAGCTGTCACAAAGTTGTTATATATGATGAGTTGCGTTGGTTTAGTAGTAAAATTAGTAAATAATTTCTGACCAAGAAAGTCTGCGAGAACTTTCGAAAGTAGGCAAGAAGCAAGTAATAAAGTTTATACAGCTCGGCAACAGGCTTTTCCGTTAATATTCCTGAACTAATACTTCGGTAGGAATTTGCAAAGTGGCACTTAATTTTCTAATCATATTTAACGTCAACTTGCGTTTTCGGTTTAGGATTTCACTTACTCGACTCGTAAAACCAACAACTTCTGCGAGGTCTTTTTGATTCATCCCCATTTGTTTCATTCGGAATTTTATCGCTTCAATAGGGTCGGGTATACCCATTGGATAATGTTCGTCCTCGTATTTTTCGATTAGGATTGACAGCACTTCCGCCTCGTCATCTGGCGTTTCCTTATCAGCTTGGAATATCGATTTTAATCTAACCAATGCTTTGTTGCAATCTTTTTCTGTTTTAATTGCTTTAATTTCCATACCAGATAGTATTTACATCAATGTTATCGTATTCTTTGTGAGTTCCAATAAAAAGTATAAATACCCATTTACGAGGGTAATTTATCTCAACTATTAATCGGTATTTTTAAAAGTGTCTAGAACTATTGCTGACTTAGCAAATACGAAAGATATTTCTCCTGATCATATTGCAGAAGCTATTCAATATAGAAGTTTGGATAGAGAAGGTTGGTTGGGGTGAAGATTCTTGTTTTTACGCACCCAATTTAAAGTTTAGAAAAAAATTATTGAATGATCGTTTAACAGCAACATTACAGTGGCAAAATATAGATGTGTTTTCTTTAAAACAATGAATAACGCATTACAACTTCAAGACCCAATCAGTTTTTACAACCACAAACTATGTGTATGAAGTTAAAATGATTGTATTAAGCTATCTTATACCTTCAATACTGTTAAAAAACATATTGAAATTTATTGATAGTGAGTTTAGGGAACGTGAGTTTTAAGATTTAATTTAAACATCACTAAAAGGAACTTTCCCAAAACGTTCTTTATAGATTTTAGAAAAATGAGAAGTATGTAAATAACCCACTTCCAAAGAAACTGATTTCAAAGAAGTAAAAGTATTTGAATTGATTAATTTGTAAGCTTTTTGCAATTTTACTTCAGTAATCAATTCTTTGGGAGTAAGACCTGTTTCACTTTTTATTTTTCTGTTTAAAGTACTTCTCGACATTAAAAAATACTCAGCAATATCATCATTATTCAGTTTGATATTATTACAATTGTTAAGTACATATTTTTCTACTTTGGTAATCCATTCACTTTTTACAACTTCTTTTTCTGAAATATTGGTTTTTTTTAAGAAATCACTTCTTTTTTGATGATTATGCAAAGCGTTTTTTATTCGAATAAGTAATTCTTCTTTTTCAAAAGGTTTGCTCATAAAATCGTCTATTCCCAAACGCAAAACTTCTAATTTACTTTCTCTATCTGTCTTTGCCGTTAGCATTAAAATAGGCGTATCTATTTGAATTTCTTTTACTCTTTTTATAAAATCTATACCGTTTAAGATAGGCATCATATTATCGGTTAGAATAAAATCGATCGTATGCTTTGACAGCATGTTCAGCGCTTCTATTCCGTTTTCTGCTTCTAAACAGTTGTATTCTTTTAAAATAGACTTTAAATACATTCGCATCTCAAAATTGTCATCAACTACTAAAATATTTTTTTGAGTAGTATCTGTAAAAAAGTTGTCTTCTTTCTCTTGAAAAATATCTATTGATGATTTTTTAGCTTTAGGTATGTGCTTTAATAAAGGTAGTTTAATTGAAAAAACACTTCCTTCATTTAATTTGCTTTCAATGCGTAAAAGACCATCATGAAATTGAATAATTTCCTTACTGAAAGCTAATCCAATTCCACTTCCACCAGCTTTATTTATACTGTTATTTACTTGATAAAAACGATTGGAGATTAAGTTGATATCATCTTTTGGAATTCCAATTCCTGAATCTTTAACAGATAAAATAACACTTTTTTTTTCTTGATACAAAGCTATAAAAATACTGCCTTTTTTTGGTGTATATTTTATTGCATTTATAATAATATTATTAATGGCTCTTTCTAAAAAAAGTTTATCAATATTTACAAAAAAAATATTTTTGTGCATGGAAAAATTCATCATTATTTCTTTCTGAATAGCCAAAGGTTGAAAAGAAGTAAATATCTTGTATATCAAATCATTTAATGAAGACTCCTTCTTATTTAGCGTAAAGTTTGTATCTTTCATTCTAGCCAAATCTAAAACATCATCTACAATTTTTTTAACCTTATTAATTTGCTTATTTACAGCATTTTTTACATATAAAATAGTAGAATTTTTAGCACCTTCTTCAAGATTATCGAGTTCACCTTTCATTAGAGTTAATGGTGTTCTCACTTCATGTGAAACATTAATGAAAAATTGAGATTGAAAATCATTTAAATTCTCCAATTCTTTTCTTTTTGATTCTAATAACGCTTCATTCAACAGGTTTTCTCTTTTAAAGTGTTGCACTATAAAAAAGAAAGCAAAAAATTGTAATAAAATTAATAAAGGAGTACCAAAAGTACCTTCAGGATAAATGGACAAAAAATTAGTGGGAATAATAAATAACAGATAAGAAATTAAAAATGTAGCATATAAAATGTACTTATTGTTGATAAAAAGCAATAAAAAAACTGGAATTAAAATATAAAAATATTCTACATATATGCCTCTTTCAGTAACATTACAGAACATAAAAACCCCATAAAATAACAAAAAGTAAAATAACGCAATTGCTTGTTTATGGAGCTTCCTGTACTGTAAAAAAACAATAATCCCAATGCCAATAAACAGGCTTAAATGTGTTAATAATTGAGCAATAGGGCCATCAATTAAAATAGCATCTTTTACAAAAAAAACAACTTCAATTATTAACCAGTTAAAACAAAAAATATTTAGCAATCGAATACGTTTTTTTTCCTGTTTTACTAAAGTGTCAGTAATACCAATATTCTTAAAATTTTTATAGAGTTCTTTAATATTCATGAAAAGCTACTATTATAAGCTGTTTTCATCAAAAATAAAAAACTAAGATATAAAATAAGGTTATTTATAGGTTTAAAAACAAAAATGACACAAAATTGACTGCGATTGACACAAAATTGATTAATGAAAAAATGATTTTTGCACAAAATATGAATTACGATGTATAAGCCTACTTTAATAACTGTATTGCTTTTTTTTATAGCGACCAACTGTTTAGCGCAAATATCAGATTTAGTGACAAGTACTGACACTAATGTTTTTACAGAGAATGAAATTTTATTTAATTATCTATCTCTAGATGGAACAAAGTTTCATGGGGATTTTGGAGACGGAAATACATCAACAGCCCAAAATTCATCACATTCTTACAGTAATGTTGGTAATTATGCAGTCTCATTATCAGTTACTGATGTGTTAGGCAATACCAAGCATATTGCAAAAGAAAAATTTATTAAAGTTTCTAATCCAACAGCTAATTTTTCAAGCAATGGTGTCGATGATAAAAATGTTTCAGGAAATACACCTTTTACAGTTAATTTTACTGACACTTCTACAGATAATGGCTCTGCAATAGTTAGTAGGCTTTGGAATTTTGGAGATGGTAACACATCAACAGCACAAAACCCAACACATACTTATACAGATCTAGCTAAATTTACAGTTGCTTTAACAGTTACTAATGGGTTTGGAACCGATTCTATTCATAAATTTATTAGAGTTTTGCCTAAACCTATTTCACCACCAACAGGAAACCCAACTCAAATTTTTGTTGGAGATGATAAAACAATCGCAGATTTAACCGTAAACGGAACAGCCATAAAATGGTATGATGCATATACAGATGGCAATGTATTACCAACAACCACCTTGTTAACAGACAATACAATCTATTATGCTTCACAAACAATAAATACATTTGAAAGTTTTAGACTCGCTGTAACTACAAAACAAATTAGTAGTGCCATACAAAGTGTAGAGCCAGGAAGTACTGTAGCTGATTTAACGGCCAACCCAAGTACAAATAACACTATAAAATGGTATACCTCACCTTCTGGGGGAACAGCCTTAATAGGAACAGAAACATTAACAACAGGTACGTATTATATAGATCAAACAGCACCTACAACCATTACAACTTTAGCTACTGGTTTAGGTGCTAGAGGTCATTTGGACATACAAGCAGATGGACAATTATTAATAGCCAATGGAAGCGATTTAAAAATAGCAAACCCAGATGGTTCTAATATTCGTACGCTTTCCACTCAAAATGCTGAATCCATTGCTGTTCAGTCTGATGGTAAAATTTTAATTCGTGTGGGTAATATTTTTTCTGCTAGTGTAGTAAGACTAAATGCAGATGGTACAAATCCTATTACATTAGCTAGTGGTCTTAAATTTCAGTATTTAGAAGAAGATGTAGATGGTAGAATTCTGTTGACAAATCAATTTGATAATGATACAGCTGGATTGCAAAGAATAGATGCAGATGGAAGCAATCTATTTGAACCATATGGTATACGTGGTTTACCTAGTGTAGCTGGTCTTGCATTAGGGAATGATGGCCATATGTTAATCTTAAATGAACATAACCAAGTATTAGAAAAATTGTTTTTTGGCGTTAAAGAAGTGATACCTTTTGTTTCGTGGTTCTATGGTTCTTTTGCATTGGCTGTAGCCCCCAATGATTTGATATATGTATATCGTCAAACTCGTAGTGATCTAGAATTGATACGATACAACGAAACTACAGAAGAAGTTACACAAGTAGCTACTGTTGCTACTCTTGAACGTCCTAGAGGGATGGTTGTAGATGCAAATGGTGCAATTATTCTTTTTGAAAACAGTCAAGATTTAAAAAAAGTTGTAGAAAGTTATACTTCTAATAGAGTGGCAGTAGAAGTAGTTGCTGTTACTGAGCCTTCTGGTTTAACTACCCAGATTTTTGCGGGAGATGATAAAACAGTTGCAGATTTATCAGTTACTGGAACAGCTATAAAATGGTATTTAGCAGCTACAGGAGGTACTGCATTATCTACATCAACATTACTAACAGACAATACCATTTATTATAGCTCACAAACTATAAGTGGTGCAGAAAGTATAGCTCGTTTTGCAGTAACCGCAAAACGAATTAGCGATAAAGTACAAGTATTACCTAACAATACAGTAGACGATTTAGCAGCAACACCAACAACAAACTTCACAGCAAAATGGTATGAAGCAGCTTCTGGAGGTACAGCATTAAGCAATTCAGCAGCATTAACAGAAAGCACTTATTATGTAGAACAATTTAAACCGATAACTGCAACTTCTTTAGGTAGTGGTTTTGGAGGAGTAAGAGGTGTAGCCGTACAAAGTGATGGTAAAATTTTAGTGGTTGATGGCAATAATAGAGATATAAAAAGAATGAATGCAGATGGCTCTAATTTGACAACTTTAGTTTCCTCTGGTTTAAGTAATCCTTATGGTATTACAGTTTTGCAAGATGGTAAAATTATTGTAGCAGATTTAAGTGGTAATGAAATTGTTAGATATGATGCAGATGGAACTAACAAAACCGTTCTTGGTTCTGGCTTTAGTGGTCCTTCTGATGTAGCAGTAGATGCTGATGGTAAAATAATAATTTCAGATAGAGGTAATGATGTTATTAAAAGAATGGACGCAGATGGAACTAATATTGTAACGTTAGCCAGTTTTAACACGCCTTATGGCGTTGCTATACAAAGCGATGGTAAAATTCTGGTAACAGAAAATAATGGAACAACTATAAAAAGAATGGATGCAGATGGTTCTAATATTGTTTCTTTAGGTAGTGGATTTAGTTCTCCAAGGTATTTAGAACAAGAAGCAGATGGCAATATTTTAATTGCAGATTCTGGTAATAATGTAGTAAAAAGAATGAGTGTAGGTGGTACTACAATAACCACTGTAACCAACACAAGTCTTAGTGCACGTGTTTTTGGAATTGCCATAGAAGCAGATGGTAACTTTTTAGTGTCAAATTCATTAACTTCTGCAACAAACATCAAAAGAATTATAGCTGAAGAAACCTCAAATAGAGTAACAGTAGAAGTTTCTTTTGTAAATACTTGGTTAGGTGTTACAGACAATACTTGGTTTACAGCAGCAAATTGGAGTGGAGGCGTGCCAACCATTAGTTTAAATACAGTTATTCCTGCTGGCACACCAAACAATCCTATGATTAATTTAGGCTTAAATGAAATGAATGATTTAACAATAGATGCTGGAGCTACTTTAGAGATAACACCTACAGGAACATTAACCATAAAAGGAAATTTAACAAATAACGGAACATTCACTATAAAATCTGATGCTACGGACAATGGTTCTTTAATTCTAGAAGGCACACAAACAGGAACAGGAAATGTACAATATACTAGATATGTAACAGCAACAGTAAATCCAGCAGATGCAGAAGGTTGGCATTTTTTATCCTCACCTGTAAATGGACAAAATATTAGTGATTTTAAAAACGATGTGATAACAAGTGGTAACAAATATGCAGTAGCAACTTATGATAATAGTTTAGCCACAAATCGTTATAATTATTACACAGACAATTCTGGTGCAAATGATATAGATGTTGCAGGAATCTTTTTAAAAGGAAAAGGATATTCAGTAAAAAGAACAACTGCTGGTACATTTAATTTTTCTGGAACTTTATTTACAGAACCTGTACCAATTGCAATTACAGATAATAGTGGAGGAGTTGGCAATAAATGGAATTTAATAGGAAATCCGTTTGCATCAGCCATCAATTTAAATGATGATGCACACGCAACCAATAATTTTTTAACGGTTAATGCAAACAAATTAGACCCTACAAAAGTGGCTATTTATCAATGGAATGCAAGCACAGCTTCTTATGATATTTATAATCATGCAACTGGAAGTACAAGATTTATTGCACCAGGACAAGGATTTTTTGTAAATGCTATTGATGGAGGAGAAACCATCACTTTTACAGAGGCTTTGCAAACGCATCAAACAGGAAATATATTTTCTAAAAGCGAAAACATAAATCCAGAAATTAATTTATCTATTACAGATAATACATCTACAAGAAAAACACATATTAAATATTTTGATAACTCAACAACAGATTTAGATATTGGTTATGATGCAGGTGTGTTTCAAGCAGCTTCAAATTCATTTAACGTTTTTACACATTTAGTTTCGGGTAGTGAAGGTGTAGATTTTGCTTTACAATGTTTGCCAAACCATGATTATGAGAATATGATAATCCCAGTTGGGATGAATTTAGAAGCAGATACAACAGTTACAATTTCTATAGAATCTCTGAATCTTCCATTAGAAATTGAGGTCTATTTAGAAGACAAACAAAACAATACTTTTACTAATTTGAATGATGAAAATTATATGTTTACAAGTACATCAACAATAAACGGAATTGGGCGTTTCTTTTTGCGTACTACTTTACAAGTACTAGATGTTGATAATTTTGCTTTAGAAAATATTAGTATATATAAATCATCAAAAGACAATTTAAGAATTGTTGGAGTACAGAATGGAAAAGCAAAATTGACATTGTTTGATCTTTTAGGTAAGCAAATTTTAGCAACAAATTTTATGGCAAACGGTGTTAATAATGTTACACTTCCATATTTAAAAACTGGAATTTATTTGGTACAATTACAATCAAAAAAAGGAACTAAAACAAAGAAAATAAATATAGAATAATAACGAGAATTTAAAAGATATTAAAATGAAACATCAAAAAAATACTTTAGAAGATATTTCTCGTAAAGAAGCATTAAAAAAAATTGGAAACTATGGTAAATATGCCACTTTAACAGCTTTAGGTACTTATTTAATTTTGAATCCACAGAAAGCACAAGCTTCAAGTCCTGAATCTCCTGGTAGTGGGTTTTAAGAATTGGTTCTATTTTAATATTACCTCCTCATTCTATAATATAATAAATGTATCTTTAGTTGGTTCACTAAAATTATCTCGATTAGACATTCTGTTTCTGAGTTTCTTAAACTACTGGCAACGTGTTTTTGTATGGAAAGTTGCGGTTTTGTGTGCGAGGATTTTCCGTAGGAAAATTAGATGTAGCAAGCTATCAATTGCCTTTGGTTAAGCATTCATTTAGCATGTCTTTATATATGTTGTGTGTGCCCAGCATGGGCATCTTTAATTTATCGAAAGGTAAATAATTAATCTAGAGGGTGCAAGTCCCTTATGGGTAGGGGCAACCCTTCGGCTTCGCTCAGGACAGGCTCTCTGAAGCATTAGTAAGTCACAAGGTTGTTAACCGTGAGGTTAGGACTGAAGACTATTTGCAATTGATTAATGAGCAAATACCGACTACAAAATCTGGTACTGATAAGCAGGAATTGTATAGCAAGTGGAGAAAGTGAACAAGAATAAAAAGATGAATGCTTAGTGATGGTTTAACACAAAATATACACATAAAATCGAAAAGATAACACGCAGCACTTCTTTATAAGTAACTCTCAAAACCTCGATTTCCCCCTTATCTAAAAACTTCCCAGATTAGTCAACAAAATATATAGCGTTGGCCTATCAGCACGCCATATACTTAGTTGTTGGTGATAGTTTTATTCAGTTATCCATGGGGCAAATAAAATGGACTTCTTGCTCCTTTTTGTTCTAAAAATGTCAATTATGTTTATTTCACCATATATTAATTTTTCAGAGGAGTTATTAATTAAATAGTAATCCGTTTTTGTAATTTTCTCTTTTGATAAATAAATATCTTTTCGTATTGAACCAGTCAAAAATTGTTTGAAATAACTTTTAGATTTAGCAGAACTTGGAAATTTTTTTTGAATGAAGATTTCAATTCCGTCATCAATAAAAAAATCGGACAATCCTTTAAAAAATTCAATTCTAAATTTCAATTTTCCATTTGAATCAGAATCTAACTCTATTCTAATATAATCCTTTTCGAAATCACTCGAAATTTTGATGTTTTTAAAATCAATTTTATTAGTAATGTTTTTGTTTACACTATTGAATAATTCAAATGTAGTTTTTGAAAGTTCAGTTTTTGCTTTGTTAATAAAGGTGTTTTTATGTGTCATGTCAAAATTATCACCAACTCCTAATAAAGTGAATTAAAATTTATTTTATCAGAAGTTAGCTAAGTTATGTTTTTTCTAATTTAGAAACAAATCTAACTAAGAAACTAGATATGCACCACAATATTGTAGATACAGAAGAGAAGTTGAAAGGAAAAAATTTATTTTCGATCTAAAAAATCTTGGTAAGCGTTTTGTATAATCGCTTTTCCTAAAGAATCTAAAGCAGCTGTGTTGCTTCCTTCTTCTAAAATGGCTTTTTTACTTGTAAAGTCATACACAAATATGCCGTCTTTAGTCAAGGTACCAAAACCATTGTTAAAAATATAGTGTACGTATTGTTCTTCTGAAGTATTGAATAAATTTTTACTAAAAGTAAATTCAGAAGTATCTCCTTTTAGTAAATCGAGTAGGGTGTAAGGAAAATCAACTTGACTTGAAATAGTATTTACTTCGATGCCTTTTTTATGCAAAGCACCACCTAGCCAAAGCATCGGGATTTTAAATTTTTTCGGCGAATTAAAAGTCTCTGCATGTTTTGGTAAACTATGTCCATGATCTGGCATGATAACAATCAGCGTATTTTTATACCAAGGTTGTTTTTTTGAAAAGGCAATAAACGCTCCAATTATTTTGTCTGTATATGCGTGTGCACTTCGAAATTTATTTTCTTCAGTATCTTTTCCAAACTTATAATCTCCTAAAATTTCAAAAGGTTCGTGGCTAGTTAAGGTGAGTGCAATTTTAAAAAAGGGTGTTTGTTGTTTACCTTTTAAATCTTTTTCAAAACGTTTCATAAAAATATGATCATGTGCTCCCCATTTAGAGTTCCAATCTTTTTTATCAAAATCACTGCCTTCCACAAAATCTGTAATTCCAGCATTTCGGAGATAGGTATTCATGTTTCCAAAATTTAAATCGCCACCATGATAAAAAGAAGTTTTGTACCCTAAATCCATCATTTTTTGAGGCAACATGGGCAAACTTCTGGTTTTATTCGGCATTTTCATAATGCTTTTTGTTGGCTGTGGATAATAGCCACTTAGAATCGCAGGAATTCCTTTGTCGGTTCTATCGCCATTGGCATAAAAATTAGTGAATAAAATACCTTCTTTAGAAAGCCTATTTAGATTTTCTGTAACATGAGGTTCTCCACCTAGAGAACCAACCACTTTTGCTGTAAGGCTTTCCCAGATAATTAAAATTACATTGGGTTTAGCGGTGTTTAAAATATGATCTGTATTGGCTGCTAATAATTTATTTCTTCTTTTATTGATGGTATTTTTTGCAACTTCATCACTAAAAAATACATACGGATTTGTAGTATCTGTATTATGAGATAATGTGTTGAAAAAATTCCAAACAAAATTGTTCGAGGCATGATTTGCAAACATTTTATTTGAAAAGTACACATTACTTTGATTTACAGGAATGGTTTGTAAACCACCTCTTAAAGGAATTATTAATGCAGCTGTAATGAAAAGAAAAATTGGTGTTTCTAACCAATTGCCAGTATGTACATTTTTAACTACTTTATTAATTGTTGTTTTGAATATTTTGATAAATAGAAAAGAGGATAATACCCAAAATACAATTCCAGAAATCATCTGAAAATTAGAAACTGAAGCAATCATAACTTCGGGTGTATTTAAATACGTTAGTAAAGTCGCGTCTAAACGCACGCCCCAAGATTGGTATAAACTGGCATCTATAATTAATAATAGATTGATAAAAATTATTAAAATATACGAATACCACTTTATAAGATTGCCTACTTTTTTGGGATTGATAAATATTGAAAAAATAATCAACAAAAAAGGAATCAAACACAAGTATGCAGCAAAGGAAGCGTCTAATTGAAAACCATACAAGTATGTTTTTAAGGATGTAACGAACCCTAATTCTTGCACTTTATCAAAGTAAAATAATAAAAAGAAGAGACGCGCAAAAACAAAATACACCATCCATAAAATAAAATAGGAAAGATTAAATAAGATTCTGTTTGTAAAGTGTTTCATCTATTACTCGGTAACTTTTAAACGTGCTTTTGCGGTTACCGAAATAGTGGCATACTCTTTATTTAGATATTTTAAATAACCTGTAATTGCTATCATGGCTGCATTGTCTGTTGTGAATTCAAATTTGGGGATGTAAGTTGTCCATCCAAAATGTTTTTCTGCGAGTTGTAAACGGTTTCTAATTTCAGAATTTGCAGAAACGCCACCAGCAATTGCAATATGTTTTATGCCTGTTTGTTTTACAGCATTTTTTAATTTTTCCATTAAAATCTCTACAATCGTAAATTGAATAGAGGCACAGATATCATTTAAGTTTTCTTCAATAAATTTAGGATTTATGCGCTGTTGTCTCTGAATAAAATATAAAATTCCTGTTTTTAAACCGCTAAAACTAAAATCTAAGTCGCCTACTTTTGGTTTTGTAAAAGGAAACGCTTTTGGATTTCCTAATTTTGCATATGTATCAATTAAAGGACCTCCAGGATAGGGTAAACCTAATATTTTTGCAGATTTATCAAACGCTTCACCCACCGCATCGTCTATGGTTTCACCTAAAACTTCCATTTCAAAATGGTTGGCAACTTTTACTATTTGTGTATGACCACCACTTATGGTTAAACAGATAAACGGAAAAGGAGGTATTTTGCTTTCTTCGTCTTTTATAAAATGCGCTAAAATATGCGCCTGCATGTGGTTTACATCTATTAATGGAATTTCTAAACCTAAAGCCAACGATTTTGCAAACGAAGTACCTACTAATAAAGAACCCATTAAACCAGGGCCTTTGGTAAAAGCAATGGCAGACAATGCTTCTTTTGTAATATTTGCTTGTTCTATAGCTTGCTGAACAACTGGTACTATATTTTGTTGATGTGCTCTAGAAGCTAATTCTGGCACAACACCACCATATTTAGAATGTATTTCTTGGTTGGCAACCACATTGCTTAGCACTTTTGCATCACAGATTACAGATGCGCTCGTATCGTCACAAGAAGACTCGATTCCTAAAATATAAATTGGTGTTTTCATTTATAACAATAATATCAATTTTGGCAAAATTAAGTATAATTTTAGGTTGATTTTCCTTTTTTAAGAATAGAAATTTAATTCTTTGTTAAATTTGCACGTTCTTTGTGCAACTTGGCAATATTATTGATTATTTTTCTTTAATTATTACTAAACATCTTCGTCATTAAAAAAAATGGAAAAATAATATTAAAATGGTTAGGGTACATTGTGCTCTTTTTGCTGTTTATTAGTATTTTACTTTCAACTTCTTATGTTCAAACAAAATTAGGAAAATACGCTACCAATAAAATAAACGAAGACTTTGGTACAGATTTAAGTATTGGTAAAATTAATTTGTCTTTTTTAGGAAGTATAGAACTTAAAGATGTTCAAATTAAAGATCATCATAAAGACACTTTAATTTTTGTAAACAAACTAAGTACTTCTCTTTTAAGTGCTAAAAAAGTTTTAGATAGCGAAATTCTGTTTGATGACATTACTTTAGAAGACGGCTATTATTATATGAAAACCTATAAAGGTGAAACCAATGATAACATGTCAATTTTTATAGACAGTTTTAAGAATGATACACCCAAAGATTCTTTAACTCCTCCTTTTATTTTAAAAGCTGAAAACGTTTATGTAAGTAATCTGAATTTTAAAATTGTAAATGAAAATAATAATACACCACTAAATTTTTCTGCATCTAAGATTGTGGGAAATTTGCAAAATTTATCAATTATAGATTCCGATTTTTCTATAAATTCTAGAGGATTGCATTTTGTTACAGACAAAGATTTAAAAGTAACCAATTTAACTACAGATTATACTTTTACAAAAACGGCCATGCATTTTAATGCGACAATTTTAGAAACCGAAAATTCTAAAATAAACGGAGACATCCTTTTTACCTATAAGAGAGAAGATTTAACAAGTTTTATTGATAAAGTAAATATAGAAGCCAACTTTAAACCAAGCAAATTAAAGGTTTCAGATTTAAAGAAATATTATAACGAATTAAATGGAGAAGATGTAATTTCCTTTTCGGGGAAAATGAATGGTGAATTAAATAATTTTAATTTAAATGATCTTAAACTTTCTACAGCACAAGGAATTAAATTGAATGGAGATCTTTATTTTAAAAACACAATCAATCCTGAAAAAGGTTTTGTTTTTAGAGGGAAATTAAACAATCTAACAGCAACTTATAGAGAACTTAAAAATATATTGCCAAATGTGTTGGGTAAGAACTTGCCTTCAGAATTTGGGAAATTGGGACAGTTTAGAATTCGAGGGAAAATAAATGTGACCAATTCTAAAGTAAATGCTACAGTAACAATGAGTTCTCAAATTGGTGGAATTATTACTGATTTAGAAATTAATAATTTTGATGAGATTGACACCGCTTCTTATATTGGAGATATAGAATTGCAAAAATTTAATATTGGGACGTTTTTTAACGACCCTAATTTTGGGACAGTTTCTTTAGAAGGAGATGTCAATGGAAGTGGTTTTAAATTAGAAAACATAAATACTGCTTTTATTGGCAACATATCTGAATTAAATTTTAATGGATATTCGTATAAAAATATTGTTGCAAATGGTCAATATCAAAATAGTAAGTTTGATGGAGATTTGGTGATAGACGATGTCAATTTTAAAATGGAGTTTACAGGTTTAGCAGATTTATCATCAGAAATTCATAAGTTCGATTTTAAATCTGACATTTCTTATTTAAACCTTAAAGAGACCAATCTTTTTACAAGAGATACCATTTCTATTGTAAAAGGAAAAATAGAATTAGACATTCAAGGAAATACTTTTGATGATATTATCGGAAAAGCAATTTTTAGAAACGTGCTTTATACAAATCAAAAAAAGGAATATACCTTTAAAGAATTTATAGTTACTTCCTCTATAAAAGATAGTGTAAAAACAATAGATGTAGATTCTAAAGATATTGCAAACGGTTACATCACAGGTAAATTTTCATTTTCTGAATTGCCAAAAGTTGCCCAAAATGCCTTGGGAAGTATCTATACAAATTACCAACCTTATAAAGTAACACCAAATCAGTTTTTAGATTTTAATTTTACAGTTTATAACCAAATAGTAAGTGTATTTTTTCCCGAAATTTCAATAGACGACAATACAAAAATCAAAGGAAAAATTAATTCAGATAAAGATTTATTCCGATTAAATTTTACCTCTCCAAGAATTGATGCTTATGGAGTTGATGTAAAAGAAATATTTTTACGAACAGATAATCAGAACCCGCTTTACAACACCTCACTAACTGCTGGCGAAGTACATACGGCATATTACAATGTCTCTAAATTGAACTTATTGAATAGAACAGAAAATGACACGCTGTATTTTAAGTCGGTTTTTAAAGGTGGAGATCGAAAAAATGAAGACTTTAATCTCGATTTTTTCTATACATTTAATCCTGAAGGAAAATCTGTTTTAGGCTTCGAAAAATCATCCTTTATATTTAAAGAAAATACTTGGAATATAAATCCTGATCAAAAAAATACAGATAAAATTACCTTCGATTTAAAAACGAATGAATTTAATTTTAGTCAATTTAAATTAGTTTCTGATGAACAAAAAATTGAATTTACAGGAAATCTAAACGGAGCAGAAAATAAAGTTTTGCTAGCAGATTTTACAAAAGTAAAATTGGAAAGTTTTTTACCCGAAATAGATAGTTTAGCTTTAAAAGGTGAGCTTTCTGGTCATTTAGATTTTGTTCAAAAAGAAGGTATTTACAGTCCAGAAGCTTCTTTAACTGTCAAAGGTTTTGAGGTAAATAATTTTAATCAAGGTGATTTATTTATAAATGTAAAAGGAGAAAATTCTTACGAAAAATACAGTGTAAACTTATCCATAGAAAATAAAGATGTAAAAAGCATTGCTGCAACAGGTGCTTTAGATTTTTCTACAGAAAGACCCATTATAGATTTAAATGTATATTTAGAAGAATTTAAGTTGGATGCATTTAGCCCCTTAGGACAAGATGTTTTGTCTTCTTTAAGAGGAACTGCCACTGGAGATTTTACGGTGAGAGGGTTTTTAAACAATCCAGATATGGAAGGTGCCTTAACACTTAAAAATGCGGGCTTAAAATTTCCTTATTTAAATGTAGATTATGATTTTGAAGGAGCCTCTATCATTAGATTGTCAGAACAATCTTTTATTTTTGAAGATTTTAAAATATTAGATACTAAAAATAAAACAAGAGGAATTTTAAAAGGAGATATTTCTCACAATAATTTTAAACAGTGGTTTTTAAATTTAAAAATTCAGAGTAATAACCTCCTGGTGTTAGATACTAAAAACACAGAAGAAGCTTTGTATTATGGTACAGCATTTATAGATGGTTCAGCAGATATTTATGGTTTAACAGACCGATTAACCATAGATTTTAATGCGAAAACAATGCCTGGAACTATTTTTGTAGTTCCTTTAAAAGATGTGGAAACGGTAGATAATTTTAATCTTATTCACTTTAAATCAGATGAGACTAAGGTAAAAGAAAGGCAAACAGAAGTTGCTTTAGAAGCTTTAAAAGGTTTGACCTTAAATATCAATTTAGAGGTAACCAAAGATGCTATTGCTCAAGTAGTGATTGACGAAGTTTACGGAAGTCAATTATCTGGTAGAGGTTCTGGAAACCTTCAAATAGAAATTAATACCAGAGGAAAATTTAACATGTTTGGAGATTATTTGGTAGATAGTGGCGTTTATGATTTTAAGTATGGCGGTATTGTAAACAAACCATTTGTGATTCAAAAAGGAGGAACGGTTTCTTGGAACGGAAACCCTGCAGCAGCAAATTTAGATGTAACAGCAGTTTATAAAGCAAAAGCAAATCCAGGGGTTTTATTGGAGAATTTTAATTCGAATAGAAATATAGAAGTCGATTTGGTGGCAAGAATTACAGGCGGTTTATTTAATTCTAAGCAAGAATTAGACATTCAATTATCAAACGTAGACCCCACAATTGCGAATGAGTTAGAATTTATTTTGAATGATAACAATGTAAATGAAAAAACAACGCAATTTATATCACTTTTGGCATTTGGTAATTTTGTAAATCCAGACAAAGTCAATTTCGATGCAAATGCAACCATTACAAATACGGCGTCTAGTGCAATTGCATCTGCATTTTCAAGTCTTTTAAATAGTGTAGACAGTAAATTTCAGTTGGGTGTAGATTATCAACAGGGGCAAAGAGACAATGATTTAGATAGGCTAAATACAGACAATCAAGTAGATTTATCAGTAAGCACACAAGTTAGTGAAAGAGTTATTATCAACGGAAAAGTAGGTGTTCCTATTGGTGCTCAAACACAATCTAGTGTTATTGGTGAAGTAAAAGTTGAGGTGCTCCTAAACAAAGAAGGAAACTTTAGAGGTGTTATTTTTAACAGACAAAATGAAATTCAATACACTATTGAAGATCAAGGCTACACACAAGGAGTTGGGCTTTCCTACCAAGTGAATTTTAATACCCTTTCTGAATTGCTAAAGAAAATAGGATTCAACAAAAAGAAAAAATCAGTAAAAAAGACAGTACCGTTAAAAGATTCTTTGAAGCTAAGAGAAAAAGAGCTGAATAATTTTGAAGGGAATTAATTTACGAAACTCTAAATTTTTCTTAAAATTATAACATATTAAGAAATTTAAATCTATAAATTCTATTTTTAAGCGTTCTAAAGATTTTTGAATATCCAAAGAAAAAACAGAAATATTTAGGAATATGACATTTAAAATTCCTTTAAAATAAAGGGAAAATAGGCTAAAACGATTTCGTAGTTTTTTTATTTTAAATGCTTAAAAAGCACTAATTTTACACTATAAAATATGAAGAAAATTAAAAAAATAGCAGTCATGACTTCTGGAGGAGATTCTCCTGGAATGAATGCAGCAATAAGATCTGTAGTTAGAGCCTGTGCTTATTACAGAGTAAGTTGTATTGGAATATATAGAGGGTATGAAGGCCTTATTGAAGGAGATTTTATTGAGTTAACCGCAAGAAGCGTTAACAATATTATTAACAAAGGAGGAACGATCTTAAAATCGGCAAGATCAGAAGAATTTAGAACCAAAGAAGGAAGAGCGAAAGCTTACGAACACCTAAAAGAAAACGAAATTGAAGCAATGGTTGTTATTGGTGGAGATGGTTCTTTTACAGGAGCCGTTATCTTTAATGAGGAGTATAAATTTCCAATTATTGGAATTCCAGGAACTATAGATAATGATATTTTTGGAACCACACATACTTTAGGTTTTGATACTGCTTTAAATACAGCCGTTGAAGCAATTGATAAAATTAGAGATACTGCGTCTTCTCACAACAGATTATTTTTTGTGGAAGTGATGGGAAGAGATGCTGGTTTTATAGCATTAAACGCAGGTGTTGGAGCAGGAGCAGAAGAAATTTTAATACCTGAAGAAGATTTAGGTTTAGATAGAATGTTAGAATCTCTAAAAAAGAGCAGAAGAACAGGAAAGTCTTCTAGTATTGTAGTAGTTGCAGAAGGCGATAAATCTGGTAAAAATGTATATCAATTAGCAGAATACGTAGAAGAGAATTTACAAGAATATGATGTAAGAGTATCTGTTTTAGGGCACATGCAGCGAGGAGGTTCACCATCATGTTTTGATAGAGTTTTAGCAAGTAGGTTGGGTGTAAAATCAGTAGAGTTATTATTAGATGGCAAAACCAATTTAATGGTAGGTTTAAAAAATAACGAAGTAATTAGTACAAGTATTGCAGAAGCAATAAAAGGAGGTCATTCTATCAATCAAGAACTTTTAAGAGTTTCTGATATCATGACAACATAATATTAATAAGTAAAAAGCATAAAAAAATGATAAAAGTAGGAATTAACGGATTTGGAAGAATTGGAAGATTAGCATTCAGATCATCAGTAACAAGAGATAACGTGCAAGTTGTAGCAATAAATGATTTATTAGATGTAGATTATTTAGCGTATATGTTAAAGTACGATTCTGTTCATGGAGCATTTGATGGAACTGTTGAAGTTAAAAACGGCATGTTGGTTGTTAATGGAAATGAAATTAGAATTACTTCAGAAAGAGATCCCGCAAATTTAAAGTGGAACGAAGTGGATGTAGATTACGTGATAGAATCTACTGGTTTTTTCTTAACAGAAGAAACTGCTGGAAAGCATTTAGAAGCAGGCGCTAAAAAAGTTGTTTTGTCTGCACCATCTAAAGACCATACACCAATGTTTGTAATGGGTGTAAACAATACTGAATTAAAAGCAGACCAGAAGATTTTTTCTAACGCTTCATGTACCACAAACTGTTTAGCACCAATAACAAAAGTTTTAAATGATAATTTTGGTATTGCAGAAGGTCTAATGACTACTGTACATGCTGCAACGGCAACTCAAAAAACGGTTGATGGTCCTTCTATGAAAGACTGGAGAGGTGGTAGATCTGCAATTCATAACATTATTCCTTCTTCTACAGGAGCTGCAAAAGCGGTAGGGAAAGTAATACCAGCTATGAATGGTAAACTAACAGGAATGGCTTTTAGAGTTCCTACTATGGATGTTTCTGTAGTAGATTTAACTGTAAAATTAGAAAAAGCAGCTACTTATAAAGAAATTTGTGCAGCAATGAAAGCTGCTTCAGAAAGTGGACCCATGAAAGGTGTTTTAGGATATACTGAAGATTTAGTAGTATCTCAAGATTTTGTTGGAGATACAAGAACTTCAATTTTTGATGCAAATGCAGGTATTGCTTTAAATGATAACTTTGTAAAAGTGGTTGCTTGGTATGATAACGAAATTGGGTATTCAACTAAGATTGTAGATTTAATTGAATATGCGGCAACTTTATAGTTGTAATAAATAAATTGAAAATATAAAACCTGATAGAATTAATTTTCTATCAGGTTTTTTTAATTTTGCCTACTGCCTACTGCCTACTGCCTACTGCCTACTATTTACTTTACAGCAATCATACTAATCTCTACATTTACAAATTTCGGTAAATTTGCAACTTCTACTGTTTCTCTTGCAGGAGCCGTTTCATCGTTAAAATACGCTCCGTAAACTGCATTTATTTTTGAAAAATTATTCATGTCAGAAATAAAAATAGAACTCTTTATAACATTTTCAAAAGTCATTTCAGCAGCAGCTAAAACTGCTTTCATATTTTGCATCACCTGTTTTGTTTCTGCTTCAATAGAATCTAAAACCAATTCTCCATTTTCTGGATTGATAGCAATTTGCCCAGAGCTATATAAGGTATTTCCGCTTAAAACTGCTTGATTGTAAGGCCCAATTGGCGCAGGTGCTTTTAAAGTGGTTATTATTTTTTTCATTTTTTTAAGTTTCAAAGTTTCAAAGTTTCAAAGTTTCAAAGATTTCCAGAGAGCTTCTCGAAGTCTCTTTAGTTTCTTAACTACTAAAACAACGTTCTATCTGGTGGTTTGTTTTTATCCCATTTTAAATCTGCTAAAATGGAAGACTTTACACCAATAAAAAAGGTGTAAGAAGAATTTGTACCAAAAGGAACCCAATTAAAATTGAATTGCCAACTGTCTAAATCTCTCGTAAAATTAAATCTAGAAAAGGTAAAAGCGCCACCTTTAAAATCATAACCAGAAGAATAGCCCATTTTCCATTTTGGAGACAATTCAACATTACCACTAAATACTAAACTGTGTATGCCAATTTCGCCTCCGTCCAGTCCGTTGTTATTATAATTTGTAGAATAGGCTAAATTGATAGACCAAGGAATGTCTGCATTGTATAATTGTGTCTTTTTATCTTTATCTTTTTTGTTGGTATTTGGGCTGTTATTTCCCTGCCCGAATCTATCCGTAGGATTAATATCTGCACCAATTACATCTGCAGCATTGTTAGGATCTCTAGCATTTTGGTTTTTGTCTCCATCTTTATCCTTTCCAAAATCAGTACTAGAAATAGAATAATTTGCAGTTAAACTAGCATTTGTAAGTCTAAATATATTAGGATTAAACTCATCAATTTTAATAGGAGAACCTGTGGAAGATGCAACTACTTTATAAGGATCTAGAGAACCACTTAAGTTGATCGCCAGTTTATCCTTAAATAAACGGGTTCCTGCAGAAAAGCTTACATTAGACCACCGCAAACTATCTGCCGCAATGTTATAGGAACTACTAAAGTTTAAGTTGTTTAAAAGTGTAATTTTTTCATCTTCTTCATCACTATCGGGGTCTTTTGGGGCAACCTTGGCCTCTAAAACGTTGTTTAAAGTGATTCCAATAGAATTGCTTAATCCAGAAGAAGGACCACCATAAATACCTTGATCAAAGACCGTATACTCTTCCAAATCGCTGGGATCATTGCTTGCTTGAACCTGTTTTAAATATTTTACTTCAAAATCTGGTCTGTAAGAATAAGAAACTGAAGGTCTAAATGTATGTCTTATTGCTTTTAATCTTCCTTTATTAATATTAAAAGTACCATAAATATTCGTAGACATACTAACCCCAGTATTGAACTCTCTATAGCTTTTAAAGCCACTTAAAGTATCTGTAACAATAACATTATTTGTAGCGTCGTATTTTTTTTGAATATAATCGAATTGCCAAGTTTCTTCATAATTTATACTTGGTGAAACGGTAAAGTGCGTAAAAGCTTTAAAATTTGTATTGGTACCTGTTTTGTGTTGCATACCCGCTCTTGCCGTCTCGAACATTTTGGCGGTAAAAAAATCATCATCTGTAGTATTAATCAGGTATTTACCATCTAAGGTGTAATTGAATCCCATTTTTTGAATCGGATTCTTTTTTACACCATTTTTTCCTGCAAACGGATAAATTCTGTTCATATTTAAAGTCAATGCAGGCAACGTCATTGTAATTTGTTCTGTATTGGTATTTTGTTGATGTTGTGCCGTGACATTTAAATTAAAAGGGGTACCTACAAAAGTTTTGCTATAATTTATGGATGAATTAAATGTATTGGTCTGTGTTTGAGCAACATTAAACTGATTTTGAGATTCTCTAAAAAACTTGCTACTTCCTAAATTTACTGAGGCTGTAAACCGAGAATTCGGACTTGCTTTTTGATCTTGATTATGCGACCATCGAATATTATAATTGTTCGCTTTACTATAAGTAGAAAAACCACGAATTCCACTAATGTTATTTTCAAAACTAAAATTAAAAGAACCACTAAATCGATACCTTTTATTGTAATTAGAGTTTGCTCTAAAACCCCAACTTCCGTTAGAGTAAGCATCTCCTGTAATTCCTAAATCTACATAATCATTTATAGCAAAATAATAACCACCATTTTGAAAACCAATACCTCTATCGCTACTTCCTGTATCAAAAGCAGGAATTAAAAAACCAGAAGTACTTGTTGTTGTAATTGGAAAATATGCAAATGGCAGAAAAACTGGTGTGGGAATATCTGCTAAAACCAAATTACTAGTTCCTACAATAATTTTTTTACCAGGTACTATTTTTGCTTTGTCTGTTGCGATATAATAATCTGGATTGTCTTTTTCTGAAGTAGTAAATCTAATTTTTCGAACATAAATTGTTGAATCGTTTACTCTTTTGGTTTTTTCTCCATAGGTAAACATTTCACCCTGTTTGGTTTTTAACCCGTAAATTAATGCTCTTTTAGATTTAAAGTTATAAATGATAGAATCTTGTTCGGTTTCTTCGTTGCCTTGTTTAAAAATAGGACGCTGTGCATACCCAGTGCTGTCTTTAATTCCTTTTGCAAATAGTGTGTTTTTAATATAATCTACAATAATAATACCCGCTTTTAAATCAATATCGGTGTAGGTGATATTTGCTTCATTATAAAGTGTTACTGTTTTGTTTTTTGCGTCTTGTATGGTGTAATCTTTTGCTACATGAGTAATAATGTCTTCAATAGTTTCTTTCGGTTTTATAGTATCTAGAGAAATAGTATCTTTCTTTTTTAAAAGAACACTGTCTTTTTTTAAAGAGAAAACACTGTCTATTTTTTTTAAAGGAACCGTATCTTTTTTCACCAAAGGAACTGCTATTTTTTTTGTTGGTTTTATGTCTTGAGAGAAACCAAACTTTGTAAAAAAGAAGCAGCAAAATAAAAGTATATATGATAGGTTTGTTTGCAATGCTATAAATACTATTTTTGTATGTGAATAAAAATTTGGCTCAATAATTGAAACACCAAGTTTAAGAATTCAAAATTAGTTAAATTTTATCGATGCAATCCCAACAAAAACATAAAAATATTTACAATTACAAAATCCTTTTTTTACTAGTCTCAATATTGGTGTTTGGTAGTATGCATACCTATGCTCAAAAAGAGTATGTGGTGGTCTTAGATGCGGGTCATGGCGGGAAAGATCCAGGTAATTTAGGAAACGGATTTATAGAGAAAAATATTGCTTTAAAAGTGGCAATAATTGTAGGAGAAAAGCTAAGTAAAAATAAAGATGTCAAAGTTTTATTTACGAGAAAGAAAGATGTTTTTATAGATTTATGGAAAAGAGGTGCTATTGCGAACCATGCAAAAGCAGACTTATTTGTATCTATTCATTGCGATTCTCATACTTCGAATGCCTATGGTGCAGGAACTTTTGTTTTGGGGCTAAGAGGAAATAAGAAAAATTTAGAAATTGCCAAAAGAGAAAACGCGGTAATTCTTTTAGAAGATAATTTTAGAGACAAATACAAGGGGTTTGATCCTAATTCGGCAGAATCTGTCATAGGTTTATCGCTTTTACAGGAAGAAAATTTAGATAAAAGCTTGGCAATTGCAAGTTTAATTCAGAATAATTTTGCTTTTAAATTAAAAAGAAACGATAGAAAAGTAAAACAAGATAACTTTCAGGTTTTAAGAGAAACCATCATGCCAAGTGTATTGGTAGAACTGGGGTATTTGACAAATAAAAAAGAAGGTAGGTTTTTAAATTCTAAAAAGGGACAAGCGCAAATGGCAAATGCTATTGCAGAAGCTATTTACAATTATATTAAAAATTTAAAATTAAATACAGTTACTGAAGATGCATCAACTATAAAATCTTTAAATGAAATTGAATTTAAAGTACAAGTTGCATCTGGAAAAAATAAATTAGCTACAAAATCGTATAATTTTAAAGGGTTAAAAAATATAGAAAGAGTGCAAGTTGGTAGTTATTATAAGTATTACTATGGTAAGAATTCTTCTTATGCTTCTGTTAAAAACGCGCTACAAAAAGCAAAATCTAAAGGATATTCTTCTGCTTTTATTGTAGCCTTTAAAGACGGTGAAAAAGTATCTGTACAGGAAGCTTTAAAAATGCAGTAAAATAAACGGTTTCTAATAAAAATAATTAGTAGTTTTGTTTTAAAACTTGTAGACATGTCTAAAGAATTAAAAACAGGAATTATTGCAACAATTATTATCGTTATTGCCATTTGGGGCTTCAATTTCTTAAAAGGAAAAAACCTGTTAGATTCAGGTACCAGAACATTTAGAGTAGAATATGCTAAAATTGGAGGTCTTTCTAGATCCAGCTCAGTTACACTTAATGGCTTAAAAGTTGGTAAAGTAGATAAGATAGAGTTCGACTTAACTGAAGAGAGAAGAGGTCATTTAATAGTTACTTTTATTGTAGAAAATGAATTTCAGTTTTCTAAAAATAGCATTGTTAGAATTTATTCTCCAAACCCTTTAAGCGGTTCTAATTTAGCTATTGTTCCTAATTATGAAGGTGAAGTTGCCGTTTCAGGAGATTTACTTAAAGGAGAAATGGAAGAAAGCTTATTTACTTCAATTGGAGAAAGATTAAACCCACTTCAACAAAAAATAGAAAAAGTAATTGTAAGAGCAGATACGTTGTTTAGCGGTGTAAATAAAATATTAAATGACGAAACCGTTGATGGAATTAATAGTTCTGTTAATAATTTAGCAGCAACAATTGCAGACATCAGAAAAACCATTCAATCTGTAAACGCTATGGTTGTAGACAACCAAGAGAATTTAAAAGTAACACTTAGAAATACGAAGAAAATTACGGGCAATTTGAGCAAATTGTCAGATAGCTTAACAACCGTTAATATTAATGGTATTGTTCAAAAAGCAGAAAATGCAGTAGATAATTTTAATGAATTGTCTAAAAAAATGACTTCAGGAGAGGGTTCAATCGCAAAATTAATTAACGACGAGAAAATGTACAATAATTTAGAAGCTGCAACTAAAGAGCTAGAAGAATTATTGAGAGACATCAAACTAAATCCAAAAAGATATGTTCATTTCTCTATCTTTGGAAAAAGTCCAGGACCTTTTGAAGAAGGAGTAGAAGAAGAAAAATAATAATTTCAACCTTATAATTATTTGAATGCAGTACTTACCAAACATACTTTTTGCCATCGCGTTAATTGCTGGTATTGGTTTTTTTGCGATGAATGTTCGTAAATTAACAAGAAATATCAATTTAGGAAAAGATATAGATAGAAAAGATAACAAAGCAGAACGTTGGAAAAATATGATCAAAATTGCTTTAGGGCAATCTAAAATGGTGAGAAGACCGTTTTCAGGTTTTTTACACATTATCGTGTATGTAGGTTTTGTGATTATAAATATAGAAGTTTTAGAAATCATAATAGACGGTTTACTAGGAACTCATAGAATTTTTCAAGGTTTCTTAGGAAATGCGTTCTACGGATTTTTAATAGGAACTTTCGAGATCTTAGCAGCTTTAGTTTTTGCGGTAGTTGTTCTCTTTTGGACCAGAAGAAACATTGCAAACATTAAACGTTTTTTAAGCAAAGAGATGAAAGGCTGGCCAAAAATGGACGGCAATCTCATCTTATACTTCGAAATGGTGTTAATGACACTTTTCTTGGTGATGAATGCCACAGATGTTCCATTTCAAGAAGCAGGCATTGGAAATCCAATAAGCCAGTTTATTGCACCTTTATTTGATGGTTTTTCAGCAACAACAATACATACCATAGAAAGAACGGCTTGGTGGATTCATATTTTAGGAATTTTAGTATTCTTAAACTATTTATATTATTCAAAGCACTTACATATATTATTGGCATTTCCAAATACATTTTTTGCAAATCTAAATCCAAAGGGACAATTCAATAATTTAGCATCTGTTACCAAGGAAGTAAAATTAATGATGGATCCAAGTGCAGATCCTTACACAACACCTGCCGAAGGAGCTGAAGAGGAAGTGCCAGAAAAATTTGGCGCATCTGAAGTGACCGATTTAAATTGGGTACAACTTTTAAATGCATACACCTGTACCGAATGTGGAAGATGTACATCTGCCTGCCCTGCAAATTTAACGGGTAAAAAATTATCTCCTCGTAAAATTATGATGGATACCAGAGATCGTCTCGAAGAAGTTGGTAGAAATATCGATGCAAATGGAGGTACTTTTAAAGATGATGGCAAACAGCTATTAAACGATTATATTTTGCCAGAAGAACTTTGGGCATGTACCAGTTGTAATGCCTGTGTAGAGGAATGTCCTGTAAATATAGATCCACTTTCTATTATTATGGATATGAGAAGGTATTTAGTGATGGAAGAAAGTGCTGCGCCACAAGAGTTAAACGCTATGATGTCTAATATTGAGAATAACGGTGCACCTTGGCAATACAATCAACAAGATAGATTGAATTGGGCGAAAGAAGAGTAAAAAAGTATTCAGTGAGCAGTAAGCAGTATACAGTATTCAGTTGGCAGTAAGTGGCTGACTGAATACTGTGAACTGAATACTGAAGACTAAAAACATCAACAATTAAACGAATTAACATCAAATTTATGAACGTACCAACAATGGCAGATATGATGGCTCAAGGCAAACAACCAGAAGTGTTGTTTTGGGTGGGTGCTGCAGGAAGTTATGATGATAGAGCAAAAAAAATATCGAGAGCATTTGTAAAAATATTACATCAAGCTAAGGTAGATTTTGCAGTGTTAGGAATTGAAGAATCATCTACAGGAGATGCCGCAAAAAGAGCCGGAAACGAGTTTTTGTTTCAAATGCAAGCCATGATGAATATTGAAGTCTTAAATGGTTATGAAGTAAAGAAAATAGTTACTTGCGATCCGCATTCTTTCAATACGTTAAAAAATGAATATCCAGGATTGGGCGGAAAATATGAAGTTTTGCATCACACACAATTCATACAAGATTTAATTGCTGAAGGACGTTTAAAAATTGATGAAACCACCCTGCAAGGAAAACGAGTAACCTTTCACGATCCTTGTTATTTAGGAAGAGCTAATGATGTTTATGAGTCTCCAAGAGATTTAATTAGAAGACTAGGCGTTAATTTAACTGAAATGAAACGCAGTAAAAGTACCGCTTTGTGTTGTGGAGCTGGTGGTGCACAAATGTTTAAAGATGCTGAAGCAGGAGACAAAGAAGTAAACATTTTAAGAACAGAAGATGCTTTAGAAACAAAACCAGAAATCATTGCAACAGGGTGTCCTTATTGTAATACCATGATGACAGATGGTATTAAGTTTAAAGAAAAAGAAGCAGAGGTTGTTGTAAAAGATATTGCAGAGTTAATTGCGGAAGCGAATCACTTATAAGATGAAAAATATTTTTCTATTTATTTTAGGGATCTTTTTTATTTCTTGCACTAAGAATGAAGAAAAAAAGGTCATTCCAGTTGAAAACCATAAAGTTACAGACACAATTGTCTCTTTAGAAAAAGAAGTTTTAAAAGAAGATACTTTAATTTTTACAGTGCAAATAGCAGCTTTAAAGAATAGAAATGAAAAACTAGCTGATGTAGCGGATATAAATATTTACGAAGAAAATTCTCTAATAAAATATAGATTAGGCACTTTTGAAACCTATAAAGAAGCTAAGAACTATAGATTACAATTATTGAATACCTACAAAGGTGCATTTGTACAAGCTTTAAAAAATGGTATTCCAATTACAATCAAAGAAGCTTTACAATAATGTTCCATGACAGATTCTTTTCAAAATATTGCTGTAATTTCCTTTCCCGATATTTCTAAAATCGAGTTTAAAACGATTGAAAAACAGTATTTAAACGTTATTTTAATCAATACAGCATTTATTTTTTTAATTGTATTCGCCATTCTTTTTTTTATTGACTACAAGAATTATTTAGAGTTAAACGAATCTATTTTTTGGTTGTATGCGATACTTTCTATAGCGCTGCTTTTTGTAGTTTTTATAAAGCTTATCGGTTTTAAAAAAAGAAAATATGCTGTTAGAGAAAAAGATATTTCTTATAAAAAAGGCGTTTTTTTTAGAAGTTTAACAACAGTTCCTTTCAATCGAATTCAGCATGTAGAAATAGATCAAGGACCAATTTCACGTTATTTCAATTTGGTTTCTTTAAGTGTATTTACAGCAGGTGACAGTAGTGACGATTTAAAAATTAGCGGACTTTTAAAGGAAGATGCACAGCAAATAAAAGAATACATCAGCAATCAAATAGATGAGTAATTCAGAGCGCTTTAGCCAATTTAGAAAGCAATCTAAAAAAGGCATTCTTGTTATTTATCTCAATATTTTATACAAAGCTTTAAAAGCTTTTTGGATTCTACTTTTCTTATTTATTCAAAAATTTTCTAAAATATCAGAAACCACACTTCTTTATATTTATTTAGGAATAGGTTTACTATTGGTATTTTTCTTAGTGAGAGCTTTTTTAATTTTTCAAAATTTTCAATTTAAAATAGAAAATAAGCATTTTATTTTAAAAAGAGGAATTATAAAAAAAACAAACACCTCCATTCCTTTTGATAGAATTCAGAACATTAATTTCAAACAAAATATCATTCAGCAACTCATAAATGTGCACGAAGTAAATATTGAAACGGCAGGTTCTAGTAAAGCTGAAATTTCAATCAAAGCATTGTCATTTAAAGAAGCGAGTGCTTTAAAGAATGCCATTACAATTTTTGATAAAAAAAATGTTGATCAAAAAACAGAGACTTCAGAAAAACCTTTACTAAAAGTCGGTTTTTTAGCCTTGTTAAAAGTAAGTCTCACTGAAAATCATTTGCAAAGTTTGTTGCTTTTATTCGCATTATTAATTGGTTTTTTTCAACAAATAAGTGAACTTTTCGACGGTTTAGGAAAACGTGATGTATTAGATGATTATATCACAGAAAATACATCTACATTAGAAACAAGCGTCATTTTAATAGTCGGATTGCTTATGCTCTTAACTTTTGTTGCGGTGTTAAGCTCTGTTGTTCGAGTGTATTTAAGACATTTTAATTTAACGGTTTTTATAAAAAATAATGCTTTAGAGATTTATCAAGGTTTAACAACAAAAAAATCTGTTATTTTAAAGAAGGGTAAGGTACAGCACATTACCATTTCTCACAATCCTATAAAAAAGAAATTAGGCATTTCTTTTATTACTTTTAAACAAGCAATTAGCGGGAAAGTAAAAAAGAAACAAGATAAAATTATTAAGATTGTTGGTTGTAAATCAGCACAAATAGCAACAATAAAAGATGTATTATTTACAAATGAAAACTTAGAAGGTTTAGATAAAAATTTTTCAGACATCTATTTCCGCATTCGTTTATACATCAGAAGTATTTTTATTTTGTTAGTATTGAACGTTGGTCTTTATGTTGGTTTTGAAAATACCCACGTTTTTTGGGCGAATATTCTGTTAATTCCTATTTTTATATTTGCTATAGAAATCAGTTTTAGGAAAAGATACTATCTTTTTAGTCATGAATTATTATTGATGGGCTCTGGAACTATAGAAACGCACAAGACCTATTTGCCTTTTTTTAAAGTACAAAATGTAAAGTTGAAGCAAACTATGTTTCAAGCAAGAAAAAATGTGGCTGACGTCGTTTTTCAAACGGCATCAGGAAAAATAAAAATACCATGTATGCAATTAGAAAAAGCGCAACAAATATATAATTATACACTGTTTAAAGTTGAAACTAGCAAGAAATCATGGATGTAAGAAGTTACCTAAAAGCAGCTCGTTTAAGAACATTGCCTTTGTCTATATCTGGAATTATTGTTGGAAGCATTTTAGGAAATGAATTCGTGAACAATGTATCAGAAGATAGTATCAGAAACTTTATTTTCGAATCTCCAGTTTTTTGGTTGGCAATTTTAACCACAATTGGTTTTCAAGTTTTATCTAACTTTGCAAATGATTATGGAGATGGTATTAAAGGCTCTGATACAAACAGAACGGGTGAAGCCAGAATGGTTTCTTCAGGAGCAATTACACCAAAACAGATGAAGATGGCCATGATTTTTACAACCATCATCACTTTAATAATCGCTTTGGTATTGATCTATGTGGCTTTTGGAAGTGAAAATTTTGGGTATTCCATCTTATTTTTTATTTTAGGAATTGCATCAATAGCAGCAGCTATTAAATACACAGTGGGTAATTCAGCCTATGGTTATAGTGGTTTTGGAGATGTATTTGTATTTTTGTTCTTCGGATTGTTAAGTGTTGTTGGTAGTTATTTCTTGTACACGAAATTTATAAATGTCGAAGTTTTTTTACCTGCAATTTCCGTTGGTTTATTAAGCACAGCCGTTTTAAATTTGAACAATTTAAGAGATCGAGAAGAAGATAAAAAGAATCATAAAAATACCTTAGTGGTGAAATTAGGTATGCAAAAATCAAAAAAATATCACTACTTTTTAATTATTGGTGCTTTAATTACGGCTTTGGCGTATGTGTTTTTAGATTTTAGTTCTATGTATCAATTGCTGTTTTTAGTCGCTTTTGTTCCTTTGATAAAAAATGCCATCACAGTATCGAAAAATACAATTCCTGCCGCATTAGATAGTGAGTTAAAAAAAGTAGCTTTGAGCACATTTTTATTTGCTATTCTTTTTGGAATTGGACAACTTTTTTAGTAAAACAGCAATCATAAATCACCATTACCTTATGAGTGAGTTTGTGACAAAATTTAATTTATGAAAATAATAAAAATAATTTTAATAGTAATTTCCCTTGTAATTTTAGCTTTTTTTATGACGGGTTTGGTTGTGAAAGAAACCAATTATACGGCTCAAGTTTCTATTGAAAAACCGATTAGTGAGGTTTTTAATACCTTCACAAAAATAGACAGCGTTAAAAACTGGATTCCTGAGGTAAAGTCTGTTAAGACAATCAATAAAAATCCTGGAATTACAGGAAGTGTGTATCGTTTGGTGGTTCTGAATCAAGGTCAAGAAATAACAATGACAGAGAAAATTATGGCTTATGTGGCTAATGAAAAAGTTACGTTATTTTATGATGCTGAAAATATGTTAAAAAAAGACGATTATCTTTTTTCTGAAGAAAACGGAATTACCACTATTATCTTACATGCGAGTTGCCAAAGTGAATCTTTTATCATGGCTTGTGTTTTTCCGTATTTTAAAGGTACTTTTAAAGCACAAGATCAATCGTATTTAAATAATTTTAAAATATTTTTAGAGAGCAAATAATTTTATTTTGATAAAAGCAAGCTATAAAAAATACATTCTTAATTTTAAAAATCCAAGTGGAACTTCTCGCGGAATTTTAAGAACCAAAGAAACATGGTTTATCATTCTAGAAAAAGAGGGTAAACAAGGAATTGGAGAAACAGGTTTGTTTAGAGGTTTAAGTGTTGACGATGTTCCTCAATATGAAGAAAAATTAAAATGGGTTTGTGCGCATATAAATGAAGGTTTAGAAAAATTATTATCTGAAGTCATTGACTTCCCGTCAATTCAATTTGGGCTAGAGCAAGCTTTTTTATCATTAAAAAGTAAACATAAGTTCGACTTATTTCCATCGGAATTTACACAAGGAAAACAAGGAATACCCATAAATGGTTTGGTTTGGATGGGAGACAAGAAATTTATGAAAACTCAGATTCAAGAAAAACTAAAAACAGGATTTTCTTGTATTAAAATGAAAATTGGCGCCATTAATTTTGATGCAGAAATAGATTTGTTAAAATCGATTCGCAAGGAATTTTCAGCAAAAGAAATAGCATTAAGAGTAGATGGAAATGGTGCATTCAGTCCAAATGAAGCATTAGAGAAATTAGAGCAATTATCACAATTAGAAATTCATTCTATAGAACAACCTATAAAACAAGGTCAGTTGCAAGAAATGGCTTCTTTGTGCGAAAAAACACCATTGCCAATTGCTTTAGATGAAGAATTGATTGGTGTTTTTACTTCCGAAGAAAAAAAGCGTATAATTGAAACGGTAAAACCACAATTTATTATTCTGAAACCAAGTTTAGTTGGTGGTTTTAGTGGAAGTAAAGAATGGATAAAATTCGCAGAAAACAACCACATAGATTGGTGGATTACTTCTGCTTTAGAAAGCAATATTGGCTTAAATGCAATTGCACAATTTACGTATACTTTAGAGAATAAATTGCCCCAAGGATTGGGAACAGGAGGTTTATTTACCAATAATTTTAAAAGTCCGTTAGAAGTTAAAAACGGAACTTTACAATATAACAATTCCAAAAGATGGGATGCTGAAATAATTTAAATGTCTCCTCGAGCATTACTAAAATCAAATTATAACTTGATGGAAAGTAAAAAACGAAGTTCTAGAGGAGTTATTACAAAGACAATTATAAATTTAAAAACATGAATTTTATTCAACAAGCATACAAAGGTAAAAACGAATGGTATCATTGGGTGCTAACTATTATGCTCGTTTTCTTTGGATGGCAAGTTTTAGGAATTATTCCTTTAGTGATGGCTGGTGCAGCAAAATCTAAAGACACCAACGAGTTTCTTAAATTTATGGAAAACAGTTTTATGACTGCGGGTTTAGATAAAAATTTCCTACTCTTTTTAATAGTTTTTACATTTTTTGTGGGTTTAATTTTTCTTTTTATTGGCGTAAAATATATCCACAGAAGAACCATTACTTCTTTAGTGACAAGCAGAGTTAAAATAGATTGGAAACGTTTTTTTTACGGTTTTTTTGTTTGGGGAATCATTGCTTTGGTTTTTTCATCTATAGCACTATTAATTTCTCCAGAAAACTTTGTCTGGAATTTTAATGCAACACCTTTTTTTATTTTGGTAGCTATTTCATTTCTGTTTATACCATTTCAAACCAGTTTCGAAGAGTTATTGTTTAGAGGGTATTTTATGCAAGGAATTGGAATTTTAGCAAAAAACAGATGGGTGCCTTTATTGATAACCTCTGTAGTTTTTGGTTTGTTACATGGTGCAAATCCTGAGGTTGCAAAATTAGGTCAGATAACGATGGTTTTTTATATTGGTACAGGGTTGTTCTATGGCATTGTAACGCTGATGGATGAAGGCACAGAAATTGCCTTAGGTTTGCATGCTATTAACAATATTGTAGCGGCATTTTTTATCACTACAGATTGGACTGTTTTTCAAACAGATGCTTTGTATATAGACATGTCAGAGCCTTCCGTAACTTGGGAGATGTTTTTGCCAGTTTTTGTTTTATATCCTATAATGCTGGTTATTTTTTCTAAAAAATACGGTTGGAAAAATTGGAAAGAAAAACTAACTGGTAAAATTGTAGCACCCGTTAATTTGAAAGAAAACTATAGAATTTTAGAAGATATTGGTACAGAATAATTTTCATAAAGATTTTAAAATAAATAATCATTCATTTACTTCTGTTGATGAAATGTTAATATTTGCGCATGATTTTTCTGAAGAAATTCATCTTTTTTTAGAAAATTGGTTTTCTTCTGAAGATTTTATTTTGGTAAAAACTTCAGGCTCTACAGGAAATCCTAAAACAATTCAGTTGCAAAAAAAACACATGGTGAATTCTGCTTTGGCTACTGGAGATTTTTTCAATTTAAAAGAAAATACAACAGCGCTACTTTGTTTGCCTGTTGCCTATATTGCTGGTAAAATGATGCTGATAAGAGCATTCACTTTAGGCTGGAATATAGATATTATAACTTCTAACTCCATTCCTTTAAAAAATATTTTTAAATGCTACGATTTTTCTGCGATGGTACCTTTGCAAGTAGAAAATTCAATAGAAAAACTACATCAAATTAAAAAACTAATTGTTGGTGGAGGAGTTGTTTCGACCAATCTTCAAGAAAAATTACAAACCATTACGACCGAAGTTTATGCAACTTACGGAATGACCGAAACCATAACACATATCGCGGTTAAAAAGTTGAATCAATTTTCGTCATTGCGAGTCCCGAATCCTCGGGAGAAGCAATCTTTATCTGAAGAAGAAAATAACATTTATATAGATGGTAAAGCTGAGAGACAGATGTCTCCTCGAGCGGAGCCGAGAGGTTATTATCAAACACTACCAAACACAACCATTTACAAAGACGAAAGAAATTGTTTAGTCATAAAAAATACAAAAGTTTCTGACGAAGTTATTTTTACAAACGATGTGGTCAACTTAATTTCAGATAAGCAATTTGAATGGTTAGGTCGTTTTGACAATGTAATTAACTCTGGCGGCATTAAATTACATCCAGAAAAAATAGAAGAAAAATTAGCTGACATCATAGCACAACGTTTTTTTGTTGCAGGAATTTGGGATGAAAAATTAGGAGAAAAGTTGGTATTGGTGATAGAGTATCAAAGTTTTAAAGTCTCAGAATTTCAGAGTTCGTTTATCGAAAAAATCAAAAACCTACAAACACTTTCTAAATATGAAATTCCGAAAGAAATTTACTTTATAGATGCTTTTGTAGAAACAGAGACAGGAAAAGTGCAGCGAAAGAAAACACTTCAAAAAATACAGACTAACTCATAAAGTTCGTTTACTTCAATTTTAGGTCTTTTTACTCATTGGTAGTTTTATAAAAAACATTTCAAATGTATTTTTATAGAAACTTTAAAACTACAGCAATGATAAAACAGCTATTTTTCGTTATTTTGATATTTGGAATATCAATTATACAAGCACAACAAAAAGAAATTACCGGAATTGTTACTGATGAAAATAATCAAGGTTTACCTGGAGTTTCTGTTTTGATAAAAGGGACTACAAATGGTACGGAAACTAATTTTGATGGGAATTACGTTATAAAAGCCAAAATAGGAGACACCTTAGTTTTTACGTATTTAGGCTTTAAAAAAGCTTATAAAACGGTTGCAAAATCTTCAATAATTAATGTTGAACTGAAAGCCGATGCTTCAGTTTTAGATGAAATTGTTATTGTTGGTTATGGAACACAAAGGAAACAATCAATTACAGGTGCTGTTTCTTATATCAAAGCAGAAAGTAGAAAATCAAATCCAGCGCACAATAAAATTACAAAAGCTTTACAAGGTAAAGTCTCTGGTGTAAATATTTCAAATAATACTATTTCTACTAAAGAAATTAAATCAACAAAGAATAAAGACCAACCTTTATACATTGTAGATGGTATTCCCGTCCAAAATAATTACAATTCTTTAATTCAGAATATAAACCCTAAGGACATTGAAAAAGTAAATATATACAAACCTAAAAAAGCAGAAAAATTATTCGGGTATGCTGCAAGAAATGGGTGTATTGTAATTCGCACAAAAAAAGGAAACTATAAAATTGAAAATGATGAAAGCTATGCTCAAATTCATGAAAATAATTTTGAAAGAGCACACTTAGCGCCCTTGTCTACTTTTTCTATTGATGTTGATAAGGCTTCTTATAGCAATATTAGAAGAATGATTAACAACGGACAAAAAATACCTTTGGATGCCGTTAAAATCGAAGAAATGGTAAATTATTTCGATTATGCATATGCGCAACCCACAGATAAACATCCTTTTTCGATTCATACAGAAGTTGTAAAAACTCCTTGGAATCAAGATACAAAATTAGTAAGAATCGGTTTGCAAGGAAAAAAATATGAGCAAGAAAATTTACCCGCTTCTAATCTTACTTTTTTAATAGATGTTTCTGGTTCTATGGGAAACGCAAATAAATTGCCTTTACTAAAAGCTGCTTTTAAATTATTGGTAAATCAACTTAGAAAAAAAGATAAAGTTTCTATTGTGGTATATGCAGGTGCAGCGGGTGTGGTTTTAAAACCAACGTCTGGCAATCAAAAAGAAAAGATTATAGCTGCATTAGATCATTTACAATCTGGAGGTTCTACAGCTGGTGGAGAAGGAATAGAATTGGCGTACAAATTGGCTGAGAAAAATTTTAAAAAGAATGGAAATAACCGAGTTATTTTAGCAACAGATGGAGATTTTAATGTGGGTGCTTCAAGTAATCGTCAAATGGAAAAACTAATTGTTGAAAAAAGAAAATCTGGCATTTTCTTATCGGTTTTAGGATTTGGTTATGGCAATTATAAAGATGAAAAATTAGAAATTCTAGCAGATAAAGGAAACGGGAATCATGCATACATAGATACCATGCAAGAAGCACAAAAGGTTTTTGGAGAAGAATTTGGTGGCACTTTGTATACCATTGCCAAAGATGTTAAGATTCAGGTAGAATTCAACCCTAACAAAGTGCAAGCATATCGTTTAATTGGTTATGAAAACAGGTTGCTAAATGATGAAGATTTTATAGACGACACAAAAGATGCTGGGGAATTGGGTTCAGGACACAAGGTTACTGCTTTGTATGAAATAATTCCTGTGGGTGTTGAAAATGATTATTTAAAGAAAATACCAAAATTAAAATACACAAAAAATACTACGAACAATTCCGAGGAATTATTTACTGTAAAATTTAGGTATAAAAAACCTTCAGAAAGTAAAAGTATAGAAATAATTCATATTCAAAAAGATGAAATCACAGCGATTTCTAACGATATGCACTTTGCTTCTGCAGTGGCACTGTTTGGAATGCAATTAAGAAAATCTAAATATTATAATAGTACAAATTTAAATGATGTATTGCAGCTTGCACAAAAAGGCAGAGGAGAAGACAAGCAAGGTTACAGAGCAGAATTTATAAGATTGGTAAAAAGTTATTCGAACGAGATCTAAATAAATCAACCCGCTCAATTGAGCGGGTTGATTTATTGTTTTATTCAAGGTTAAGCAAGTAATTTCTTACCGTTTCTTCTTCACTCAAATTCATTTTTTTCTTAATACGATATCGCACCGTTTGAACAGATCTTGGGTCTATTAGCAGTATTCTTGCAATTTCTTTCGTATGCAAATGTAGTTTTATAAAGATACAATGTCTTAATTCGGTTTCAGATAAACTTGGATGTAATCTTATTAGCCTTTCATAAAAGCCACTATTAACAGCATTAAAATGTTTTTTGAGTGTTTCCCAATCATCGTCTCGGTCTAAAATAGTATCAATTAATTTTAAAATGCTTTTTACTGTAGTAGCATCTTCCGTTTTTATTCCTTTCAAATCTGCCTTAATTTCTTTAAAGTACTGCTTGTTGTGTAATAGGTTGGTGGCTAAAGTTATCATCTCTTTTTCTTTTTGAATAATCTCATCAGAAATATTTTGGTTCCATTTGTCAGACTTTTTAAGTTTTTTTCTTAATTCTGATATTACGGTAATACAGCCAATAGTAAATAGAATCACCAGTACACTAATTATATATAAGGTGGTTTTTAAATTATAATTTTGTCCATTTAAATCATCATTATGAAGAACCACTTTCTCATATTCAAACTTCGAATTCAGATTTTCAATTTTATTCAGCAAATCTGAATTCAATTTATTTTTACTGTCCACTAAAACAGCCAGAATCTCAGGATTATCATGTCCTAAAAGTTCTAAGTCTAAAACACAATCACTAGAAGATTCGTACGCTTGATGAACGGAAATACTGATTACAATTTCGTTTTTTGAAATAATAGTATTATCAAAAATAAACGATGAAAATTCATTTTCTTCATTGCCCGACATCACCTCTGTAGCGAGTGTTTTTCCTGTAATGGCAATATTTGGCATGTTGTCTCTAAATATTTCTTTTCCATTTATATATAAAACGATTCCATCGTCTTTTAAAATTTTAAACTCATAAGCAGAGTACTTTTCTCTGTTAAGTTGAATTCTTTTTTTAAAATATTTTGTAATGTGTTTCTTTTCTGTGTTGCCACCAAATCCAATTTCGGTAGTAACTTTTGAATCTCCATACCCAATCGGAGAAGCGCCTATTTTCCAATCAGAAAAATTATTTAAGAGCATCCAGTCTTCATTTAGATACCCAGCGTCATAATAATGCCAGTCGCTTCCGTTTTTTATAATGATATCTTGCGCTTTTGTAAGAAAAGGAAATAGATACAGACCGAAAAATAATAGTAGAAATGGTTTTTTTAGTTGGCTCATCTTCAGGGGTTAAAAATAGTATCGTACAAATATAGTAGATTTTATGTTTAAAAAAGCAATTTGTAGTAGATTTGTTGTAGTGATGAATTGCAAAAACAAAAATGATATTCTAAATTTGTAGAGCATTTGAATGACGTTACTAAATATTATATTGGGGGATAGAATATTTGTTTTTTTAGAAGTTCAAAAAGTAAAAGTCGTGATTTTTAAATCACGACTTTTTGTTTTTAGTAGTATATAGCTAATTATTAGGGCTCCATACTATGGTAAATATTTTGAACATCATCATCCTCTTCTAGTTTCTCTAATAGCTTATCAACATCTGCCTGCTGGTCTTCAGTAAGCTTATTTGTAGTAGTTGGTATTCTTTCAAAACCAGAAGATAAAATTTCTATATTATTTTCTTCAAAATACGTTTGTAGCGCACCAAATTGTTCGAAAGGGGCATAAATAATAACACCTTCTTCATCATTAAAAATTTCTTCTACATCAAAATCTATAAGTTCTAGTTCTAGTTCTTCCATATCCATGGTAATATCTTCTTTTTTCAAAGTGAAATTACAGGTATGATCAAACATAAATACTACAGATCCAGAAGTTCCTAAATTCCCATCGCATTTGTTAAAAGCGGCTCTTACATTGGCAACGGTTCTATTATTATTGTCTGTTGCGGTTTCTAAAAGAATCGCAATACCGTGAGGTGCATAGCCTTCAAAAAGTACTTCTTTATAGTTTGCAGTATCTTTATCTGTTGCTTTTTTAATAGCTCTTTCTACATTTTCTTTTGGCATGTTCGCTGCCTTCGCATTTTGTATAACGGCTCTTAAACGCGAATTAGATTCAGGGTTTGGACCACCTTCTTTTACTGCCATTACAATATCTTTACCAATTCTGGTAAAAGTTTTTGCCATTGCAGACCAACGTTTCATTTTTCTTGCTTTTCGAAACTCAAATGCTCTTCCCATCAGTACTATTGTTTTAATTAAAATGCTTACAAATGTAAATATTAGAATGTTGTTTCACAATATTTTTGAAAGTTGATTTACAACAAAATATACCTAGTTGTAGGTATTGTTTTTTGACGACTTACATTTTATTTTTGATACGAACCTTAAAATAACATTTATCATGAAAAAAACTACTTTTTTTATTTTTACGTTTATTACCATTTCTCTTTTGAGTCAGACCAAATTAACGTCTAGTTTAACAGAAACAAATACTGGGACAGTTTGGATAAATAGTTATAAGTCAGAATTTACCTATGACAGCAATAATAATTTAACAGAAGATACAGAATTGTATTGGAATGCTACAACTTCGGATCAAGTCCAAAACTTGTGGGATTTTAAGATTAAGCAAAAATTGTGGTTAATCTAAATAGGAAAAAACCTACGTT
>NZ_CANMVP010000027.1 GCF_947501385.1 uncultured Polaribacter sp. | reverse complement strand
ACAGCCCGTGTAAAACTAATACTGTAATTTAGTTGGATAAATTAAAAATAAAACGGAGTTATTAGACGAACTGACGTATTTGTATAAATATAAAAAAAAGGTTTTCTTTAGCGTTTTCTAACGAGAGCAGTAATAAAAAAAACCTTAAATTTGTCTAATAAACAATATAATATAAGAGAAAAATAAATTCAAATTATAATTTAGTGTAATAACTGTCATTGGTTTTATAAAATCGCCAAAAATTTTAAAAATCGACCAAATTTTAGTTATAGCACTCACGCTTTGGCGTGAGCTGTTATACGTGGTCGATTGGGTGTTTGGCGATACCTTTAAAACTTGTAATTTCAGTCTCACGTTTTTTTTGTGCCCAAAATTTATGAAACAACTAGGAAAAATGTCTAATAGAAGTGTAACCAAAAGAGAGAGTCAAATGCTTACTGACTATTGGCAAATAGAAAGAGAAAACGGTATTGAAACATTTGTTTTTTCAGAAAATGAATTTTTAAAGAAATATGCTAGTACAAGCTATTTTAAAAAATTAAGAAGTTTAGAAACTTTTGCAATCTATCAAGTAGAAGAATGTAGTGTTTGTTTAAAACCTTTTACTATGGTATTAAACGATAGAACTCACGTAAAATCTTATATGCAATCTAAAAATAAATGTTGTCGAATTTGTGGACATTTTGATACTTCCATAAAAAACTCAAATACTAAATAAATATTAATAACTCAATAAAACAACTATGAAAATTAAAACATCAATCCTAACAATTTTATTTTTTACAACTCTAATATCTTGTAGTCAAGACAAGCTAACAAAAGATATGGCTAAATCGATGGTTATTGATTGTCAAAAAAGGGAAAGTTATTCTAAAACTAGAAGAGTTTCATACGGAACTGTTCAACAATGGGATATATTTAAAAAGAAATTTCCAAATTTTTTAAAAACTGAAAGAGAATTCGAGAAACTAGGACTTTTAAAAGTTGGAAAATTACAACGCATTAAAGGCGATATGGGATTTAAAGATAGCTACGAAATTACTTTAACACCAAAAGGAGAGAAACATCTTTTGAAATCTGAAACGGACTATAAAGGAGAAATTACGGGAAAGTTTATTACTTGTGAATACAAGTTTGAAAATATAGCAGAAATTCACGAAATTCCAGAAAAGAATATTGCTAAAGTAAAAATTAGAATCATCCGTTTTAATGAAACTCCTTTTTTTGAAGAAAGTAAATCAACACCAAAAGAAAAATTTGAAACCGTTATGTTTAGAAAAACAACAGATGGCTGGAAGCTTTGTGATAAAAAATAATTTACAAACCACTTGTACGTGTCGCCTGCCGCTAGGGCACATTTTAAAAACAAATTGATTTTTTGAGCATTGCAATGAAGAGAAAAATCAACTTATTTTGAAAACGGAATATCGTTAAGTAATTATTTGTTTACATAAATATATTATTAGGTGTATATTCAAGTATATATTAACTCAATTTAATATTTTAGTAGAATAAAATAATCAAGCAATTATCGTTATTATATTGCAAGTTAAAGTAATAAATAAGACAGATAAATTTAAAAATTATGATAACAGAAAAAAAATATGAAGAAGCAAATATTGAATTAGAAGAATTGATAAAACAATTTGATGCAGGAGAAAATGTTGATGAAAGATTAAATTTAGTAAGTGATATTATAGAAGCCTATGAAGAAATTCATTATCCAATCATTTAGATAACAAAAGGATAAAGTGGTAAAATAATATCTCTATTAAAAATTAAAAAGACACATAAAATTTCATCTTTTATTATCTCAAATCAGTTAAATTTGAGTGAAATTAAATAAAAATGAAAGAACCTGGAGAAGTATCTGCTATAGTAGGTTATAATAAACAATATGAAATTTGTGCTTTAGAAATATATGAAGCACTTCTGGATAATCAATTAGTGAAAGTCGAGTTTGCGTCAAACAAATATGAAAAACTGGATGATGTTCTTATAATCAATAAAGACTCCATTATAGCTTATCAGGTTAAAGATATTGGTGTAAATTTCACTTATAGTAACTTTACAACTTCTGATACTACTAGTCTTTTTGAGGGCTGTTTTAATGATTGGAAGTCGTTAAGGAGCGAATACCCAAATAAAGAAATTACAGCTTGTTATGTTTCCAATCAAAAACCTTCTTCTCATGATAAAATTAATTCCTTTTCTGAAGAGAACCTACCTTCCTTTAAAAAGTTTAAAGATGAGTTTTGGGAAAAAACAAACTCAAATGAGTTAAACCTAGATTCCATTTCTAACGGATGGAAAAGAACTTTTGAAGAATTAAAAAAAATATCAAAATCAACAGATGAAGAGCTAATTGAATTTATTAAATCGTTTAGTTTTATTCTTGAAGATGAGTATATTAAAGTCCAAAAAACCTTTAAGGGAAATAATTATCAAAGAATTACTGATGTAGATAAAATTTCCAAACAAATTTTTTCAATAATTGGAAGAAGAGGTAGAGTTACTCTTAATAGGTTTGAATTATTGAAAGAATTTGGTTTATTGTCTCGTTACGAAACTCATTTTAAGCACTCTTTTTTTGTTGACGAGGAGCATTATCAACCTATTGACGAAACAATTAATGAAATTGATAACTTGATAGGTAATGTTAGCTCTGGTTATATTGCTTTAATTGGTAATGCAGGTTCAGGTAAATCAACCTTATTAACTAAATGGATTAGGAATAGAAAAGAAAATGTTTTAAGGTATTATGCTTATGTTAATAAAGAGATTAATAATGAATTTGGTTTTAGAGGAGAGGCTGAAATATTTTTAAAGGATTTACTTATACAGGTTCGTGAAAATCAATTATCTCAACAAGAAAATTTACCATCAAATAATATACAAGAGTTACAGAAGCATCTTTTTTCAGAGTTAAAAAAGTTAGAATATAATGATGAAAAAACTTTTATCATTGTTGATGGTTTAGACCATATAGAAAGAGAGCAAAACGTTAATCGTAGTTTAATAGATATTCTTCCTAACCCAAATCAAATACCTAAAAACATATATTTTATCTTAGGTACTAGAACAACTGAAAATTTAGAAGGTTTACCAGATAGGATTAAAATTAATATTCAAAATGAAAATAGAATCATAAGTATTCGTCCATTTTCATTTACACAAACAAAACTGCTAATAGAGTCTCATAATATTAAATTAGACAATGAGCAAATTCAAAGTTTACAAAAAAACACTCTTGGTCATCCATTATTTTTGAGATACACAATTGAGGAACTTAAGAGTTCAGATAAATCCAAGTATAATCACATAATTACTCAAAAAGATTTTAAAGGAGATATTTATGATGAGTATAGAATATTTTGGAATAAAAATAAAAATGAAGATAATTTTATTGAAATATTAGGGATTATATCACGATTTAGGTATTCATATATAGACCTTAACTTATTAGAAAACTTTATAACTAAAAGAGTTGATTGGGATAAAGTTCAGAAAGTATCAGAGCATTATTTTTTTAAAAAGAAAAATGTTTGGCAATATTTCCACAATAGCTTTAAAGAGTTTTTGAAAGAAGAAACTGCCAAAAATTTTATAACCAATGAGTATGATAAAAAGAGAAATATTAAATATCATAAAACAATATTTAATGTAATAAGAGATGTTAACAATGAATATAAATTTAATATATTATATCATCTTTTTGAAGCTGAAGACTATCAAAATATTGTAGAAATAGCTAGCCAATCTTACTTCAGAGAACAGTGGTATCGTTTTAGAAACTATAGATATATTTTTGAAGATATAAAACTAGCTGCTAAATCGTCTTATTTGGCAAAAAGTCCCAAAAGTTTATTTAGTTGTTTTCTGGCTAATATCGAAATAAATCAAAGAATAAATATTTTTACACCAAATAGCCATTCTGAAGTTTTTTTTAGATTAAATAGAATAGATATTGCAAATTCTTTCATTTTCAATGCTACTGAAATTTTTGTTACTAAAGGAGAAGTTTTAAACTATGCCTTGGAATTATATAAATCTGGTTATATTGATTTAGCGTCAGAACTTCTTAAAAAAGGCGAGCCAGACTTCCAATTGAATATTTCAAAAGAAGTATCTCCAAATTATTATGATAGTAATGAATTAACAGAAATTGATGAAGTTTCATTGATTGTTGATTGGGTAAAACTTTCTAGCTTATTTTATCCATTGGATGATATTTTTAAAAGAATTGCTAGTTTAAAGATTAGATATGATGAAAGAAGTCATTATAAGGAAAATGAAAGAAATCTCTTTATAGAATCAATAGAAGAATTAACTAGTTTATTTATAGAATTAAAAGATTGGAAAAAGTTGAAAAACCTTGCTTTTTTTGTAGAAAAATCTCCAATTAATAATCAGTTTTTCTTTTATTTTGATATAGTTTGGCGACTTGGAAATAAAGATGAATATTATTCAGAATGCCTAAATAAGCTTAATGACTGGAATGAATCTAAAGTAAACCCTGTAAACAAGAGATTAGCTTTAATTCAAGTTTTTCATTTAAAGGACATTAACAAAGGAAAAATATATTTTAATTTATTAGCATCCCCAATAGAGATAAAAGAGTCAGATAATATTGATAGATTTGAGAGTAGTTTTTTATTATACATTTTTGAATATTCTAAACTTTTTTATATTACCAGTCAAGAGTTTTCAAAAAGTCCAAGTTTATTTTCTCCAATAGATAAAAAAAATATTGTTTCTGCTTATTATCAGGAGTTTGCAGAACTAGGTAAATCCTATGCATATATTTATCACAACAAAAAAGATGCATCTAAAGGATTTATTTTTAGATTAAATTCAATAATGAATTATTTTCATTATAGTGTTTCTGACTATGAGTATGAGTATTACATTCATAATAATAAGTATATATTAGTAAATCTTATTCTTGAAATTAGCGAAAGAATATCAATAGATTTTTTTAATTCTGTACTTGATGTGATAGATAAAGAATGGGATAATTATTCTAGGTTTTGGAAAGATAGAGACAAGCAAAATGTTATCGAGTTTGTCATCAAATCAAATATCAACAATGAATGGTGTATTAAGCATCTGGAATCTTTAGACCTTTCTATTTTTGAAGATAACGATATTGATGGGAGAATTGAAAGAGGTGCTGAACAAATAAAATTATGGAGTTTATCTAATAAGAATAATAAAGCTGAAAATATTTTAAATCAAATAATGTCTATTTCAGTTGATGTTAGATACGAAAAGGAGCATCAACTCGATTATATGATGAATTGGTTATATAAAATGAAAGGAGAAGTAACTCCAGAATTTACCTCCTATTTAAAAAGTTTAGATTCTATAAAATATAAAACAAGTAATTCATCTGATTATCTAGCAGAAGAAATTTTACGTTTTTCATTAGATAAAGGAAATGGATTCGAATTATTTAAATATTTACTATTTGAATCTTTTATTAACTTGAACGATAGCTTAGAAATTGTATTAACTTATCTAGTTAATAAATCTCCTGAAAATTGGAGGCTCTTTTATAAATTATTTTCTAGAATAGTTCTTAACTGTGATGGAGGTTATGGAGGTAGAAATATTTTTTTAAAAGAGCTCTTTTCCATTAAGTTAAAAGAAAATGATGTTAAATTTATTTCTAATGAAATTGAAATTCATTCAATATCAGAACAAAGAAAAGGGTACTTATTAGAGGTTAAAAAATATGCAGAATCCAATGGACTTAAAATTGAAGATATTGATATAAAACATAAGTCCGAACCTAAACAAGACTCTTATAGTTCATCAGTTTTAAGATTAAAAAATGATACGACTCTATCTTTAGATGAGGTATTAAATCAAGTCAATTCTTATAAGGATTTTGAAAATTTATTCAAAAAAGAAGACACATCTAATAATTATTTTAAATGGTCAAAAATAATAACAAAAAAATTAGACCAATTAAATGATTCAGAAATAACAAAAATAATAAAAAAAGGACATTTGAATACTTCCAGCTTAGTTGAAGTAGCAAGTATGTTGTATGAACAAAATCGAAGTAGTGATTTAGTTAAATCTATTATAATGATAGCTATTAATGAGTCTTCAAATTCAAATTGGGATAAAGGTTATGATGGGGGTAGTAAAATAGAAGCATATAATATTTTAGATAAAATAGAAAATAAAGATGTGGTTAGTGATTTGGTATTTAATGACCTATCTGATAATATCCAAATTTCAAGTAATCATTTTTTAAGTTTTGTGGACGAAATATTTAAGTTAATTGATAAAAATTTTAATTATGATGAATATTATAAATTTATAAAAGAATACAAAGAGCAAATCATAAATATTCATTTAAAGGATTATCCCACACCAACAATAGTTGGAGATGCATCTGATTATGAGTTTCTCAAAAAAGTAATTCTTTTTTTAAGTGAAATCCCTAGCGGGTTTGATGATATATTATTTGAAATATTAAATGAGGAATTTGATAGAAATAAATTACTAATAAAGGATGTTCTAGAGCAATTTTATAATAGTAAACTCTATTTTAAATTTATTAAACTGCTATCGATTTTAAGCATAAATAACATTGATTTTGTTTCACCATATAGAGATAAAGTTATTATGTTATTTAATAACGAGAGGTATGATATACAATCTATTAGCCTTAAAATATTAGATAGATTAAAAATTGATTATAAATCTTTATTGATTGAAAAGAATAGAGAAGTTCCATTTATATATAAAATGGAAATTCCTTATCAACCAGAAATAGTTATCTCTGATGAGCAGAGAATGGAAAGATTAGGGAAAACTGGTTTTTTAAGAATGACAAATGACCCTTTAGAGTTTTGTCATTTGTACATACCTGACATTAAGGAAATATCAAGAATAAGTGGTTTTAGTAAAATAAATATTGCTCATCGAATAAAAAGTTTAGGAGAAAAATATTATCAAGAACCAGATTGGTTGAAAGGTCTTTCTGAAGAAGAAATAAGAAATATTTATGAATACAAGCTTTACTTAAAGATTCCTTATAAGAGACCACAATATCAAAAAGTTTGGCAAGGATTAATGATGGTTCTTAAAGAATTATGGGAGTTAGAGATTTTAGATAGAGGAACTGCTGATTTTATTTCAAACTCTTTTGATGAGAAAATATTTTTTATATCCCCAATTAAAAAACCTGATTTCATTAACCCAATAATTAAAAATGAAAAAGATTATGCGCCTTCTACAGATGAGAATTGGGTTTATCAATTGTCAAATGAATATTTAGAGGAGAATCTGGTTCTTAAGTCTAAAAATGATTTATATATCCTTGCTGAACATTCTATAATTGATGGTCAAGGGGATGGAATGTGTAGTGAGATAAGACAGTCTTTTGTAGAGAGTCTTGAACAGGGATTAGATGATTATTATATTTTTAATACATGTACTAAAGTATATATTGATGAATATGAAAATATAAATAAAGGTGGAATTTGTCTTTATAATTGGATGCATACTACTTCTAAAAAACGTAATTGGCTTGCTATCAATCCAAGATTAGCTTATGCAATGAATCTAAAACTAAGTAATGAAGGAAATTTTAGATGGTTGGATGAAAACGACAATATTGTTGTAGAATCATTTTATTGGAAAAGCAATGATGAAAATAATAGAAATAGAAATTTACATTCAGAAAGTGGTCAAGGATGGTTTGTTAATATTACGGAAGATGGATTAGATAGAATTAAAAGTTTAGGTGTAGATGTACTCTATCATCATAGAAAAATTTCTAGAAGATTGGAGTTTAGCCAAAGAAAGTATAATAAAAGTTTTGTAAAAGAGAATCAATTAAATTCAATAGAAGAAATTTAATTTTTTGAATTTATAATCTAAATTTATTTAGATTATAAAACATTACTTAAAACGGTTAAAAAATAGTTGTACATTTATCCACTAAACAACAGCTAAAAGAAAATAAAAGTGTACAGCTTTAGTACACCTAAACTGCTACAAACCCAATAGAATAAGCAAATATTACATTTTGTATTGGGAAATAGATTTGTTTTCCTTTCGTAGTACTTTGTTTGACTTTGGTAAACAAAAGTGTATGTAAAAGAAAAAAAAACTCTAGCAATAAATGCTAAAGTTTTTTTTATAGTTGGTGTGTCTCGTCCTGTTTTTTTAATCTTATGAGCATTTTCTGATGCTTCAATAGTAAAATATCCTTCATCCATTTCTATCATTCCTTCTAAAGTATATCTATCATCTCTACTACCCATCGCTTTTCTTAATTTATGAACCATAGCCCAAACAGGTTCATAGCGTTTTAATCCTAATTGACGTTGTATTTCTTTGGATGAGAAACCTTTTTTAGTTGTTGTCAACAAAAACATTATTTTATACCAAATCAAAAAAGATAATTTTGAACTTTGCATAACTGTGCCACTTCTTAATGAAGTTCTACTTCTGCAAGATTTACACTCATAACTCCATTGACTCTTTATCCAATAATGAGCTGTATTTGAACATTTTCTGCAAATTACTCCGATTTTATCTCGTTCTTCTTTGAAATGATTTCTACAAGAATCTTCACTGTCAAACTCTGCTGTAAATCTAAAAATATTCATATATTTATTTTCTTAAAGATAAGAAATAATTATCAATTATTAGTGATTACGGATATACAGTACTTTTTTCACAAAAAAGTACTTATCAATTTAAATACTATTTTCAAATTTGTACATAAAAGTGAAAAAGGGTTTAAGCTCGAGTTAAAAATGTATCCATTTTTTACTATTTAGCATATATTTATTTATAGGTATTTTCAATAATGTCATCTATTGGTATTTTGTTTGATGCGTTTGGAAAAGGTATATCTAGCAACATACTTAACGTAGGAGCTATTTGGGTAATTTTTACTGAAAGTGCAGTTTCACCTTTTCTTATATTGTAGCCATACCAAATTAAAGGCACATGTGTATCATTGTTATAAGAAGTTGTATGAGTAGTTCCATAACTCCTTTTTTCCATCCAACCAGGTACTACTTGATACATAATATCACCTGATACTTTCGAATTAAAGCTATTTCTAAAAATAGTAGTCTTACTACTTTTATTAAAAGTAGTAATATTTGGGATAAAAACGTCTTTTATTCCTTCCATTCTTTTTAAGAAAACTAAAGATTTTTTTAATACTTCTTCTTTATTTTTAAGATCCTTTTTAAGATAAATCTGTGTTTTATCGATATAAGAGATGTAATCTTTTGGAAATATTTCTTTTGATAAATAAGTATTCAGTTTTATTCTAATTTCTTTAGAGCTAATAAACTTACCTGGCAAATGATTAGAATTTAAAAATGGAGGGTTATCACTGCTACCATGATCAGATGTTAAAACTAGCATATACTTTCTTTTACCAACTTCTTTATTTAAAGTTTTAATTATTTTGGCAATCTCTCTATCCATTCTTAAATAGGTGTCTTCTATTTCTTTAGATCTAATTCCAAAATTATGACCAATATAATCTGTACTAGAAAAACTAATTGCTAAAAAATCAGTCTCATTTCCTTTGCCTAATTTTTCCCCTTTTATTGATGCTTTAAATAGTTCTGTTAATAAAGTGTTTCCTTGAGGAATTTGAGGTAATAAATTATAATTGCCATTATTTTTTCTTAACTCCTTTAATGTATATGGAAACGTGCTTTTCTCACGACCATTAAATACTTTTTCAAAAGAAGCATTGTCTATACTACTATTCTTGTAATGTTTGATAGGTAATAGTGGATTCCAAGTTAAATTTAATAAGGAGTCTGCTATTTTTTTATTATTAAATTTTTTTAACCAAGAAGGTAATTCTTCAATATAATATGAACTAGTAATAAAGTGACCATTGTTGTTGTTGTACCAAAAAGCATAATCTGCTAAATGACCACCAGGAAAAATAGCTCCACGATCTTTTATAGAAATACTGATTACTTTAGCTCTGTTATTAGTAAATAACTTTAACTCATCAGTTATAGTTGTGGTTTTAAGATTTTTTGGTGATCTCTGAAATTTTTTACTCCTAGTATCTTTTATTATACCCGAATTATCTACTAAAAATACTGAAGTATCTTCAGCAGAATTGATCATTTTATTTTCTTTCCGATCAAACCAATTGTTATATATTATTCCATGTTCTGATGGAGTTGTGCCAGTATAAATACTACTATGACCAGGAGCAGTTGCTGTTGGAATATAATTATAATGCGTGTTTTTCACATTAAAACCTTCTCGAAGTAGAAGTTTAAAACCATCTTCTGAATAATTATCTTGGAAACGATATAAGTATTCTGCTCTCATCTGATCTATAACTATAAAAATAACAAGTTTTGGCTTTTCTTTTTTTTGAGAAGAGTGGTTGCAAGCAATAAATAAAAAAAAGAAGGATAAAGTGATTATTTTTAAAGTATACGTTCTAGACATTTTATAAAGAATTAATGTTGTATAACATTTTAAAGGATACAAAAAAAGGCTACAGAGTATAACGATTCGTTCTGTAGCCTTCTTAAATAGTAATAAATAAAAATTATTTTTTTATAATCTTTTTAGTTACAGATTTATTTTCAAACTCTAATTTCAAAAAATAACTACCAGAAGAAACTTGAGAAATATCAATTGAATTTTTAGAAGAGCTTTTAATTACTCTTCCTGTATAATCTATTAGTTGAATGCCTATTAATTCTTTATTACCAGTATTCGTATATACTATACTACTTGAAGGGTTTGGAAAAACGGTTATACTATTACTTAATATTTTAGAGCTATCTAGTTTTAATACTGCACCACTATTTAAATACATTTCAGTAATTCTCGTAGTTGAATACCCAACAATAATAATGTCTTTTGTACCATTACCATCTACATCGCCAATAGCTATATCTGCATTATTAATCCCCGTAATTGTTTCTGATGTCTTTTCTGTGAAAATCCCTGAACCATTATTACTATATAATCTTGTAAATCTATTTCCTTCAGTATTCTCATAACCAGATATTAAAACATCTTGATGGCCATCGTTATCTGCATCAAAGAAATCTACTGTACCTGCATTCCCACCAAAAAATGGAGTATCAGTCACCAATGTAAAAAATCCTGAACCGTTATTTGTGTATAAGTATGCTTCTCTATCTGAAGATGCAAATCTTCCACTAATTAATAAATCTTGATCCCCATCACCGTCAATATCAGCAAAATCTGCATCAGAATCTCTCATATCTGTAAATAAAGCAGAGGCAGCTGCGTCTTCAGTAAATACACCTGTACCATCATTCAAATAAAGTTTTGTTAACTCCCCAGGACCATCATCACCCGTTATTAATAGATCTACATCACCATCGCCATCTACATCCGCTAAATCTACGTCACCTTCATTTGCTGATGCAAATGCAGGGCTTGCTGTAAATATGGTAAATGTTCCTGTACCATCATTTTTATAAACAACGGAAATTCTAGCTGCAGCCGCTGTATTATATCCAGAGATAATAACATCTAAATCGGCATCGCCATCTAAATCGGCTATTACAACATCACCAACACTTACATCTAGAAAAGGAGTACCAGATACTAATGTAAAGTTACCAGAACCATCGTTTGTATACATGTTTGCAACTCTTCCACCAGAAATACTTCCAGTTAAAATAAGATCTTGATCACCATCACCATCTAAATCTGCAAATGCAGCACTTGCACTTTCAACAGCTGTGAAAGGAGTGCCTGCTACTAAAGCAAAATTACCACTACCATCATTTGTGTATAATTCTGCTATACCCTGAAAACCAGAGCCTCCTTGGTCTCCTGTATTAAAAAAGTCTAAATCTCCATCGCCGTCAATATCTACTAAATGAGCAGAACCATCAGTAGTTCCAGTAAAAGATGTGCCAGACACCAAAGAGAAATTTTGTGCGACTAAACTAGTACACAGTAAAATTGATAAAAAAGTAATTGTTATTTTCATTGTCTAAAATTTAAGTTAATAATTATTTGTAAGTTATGTTTAAAAACAGATATAACAATATTGAAAGGAGAGAAATTTTATATGATATGTGTGAAATTTTATTAAAATATGTGTGAAATTTTGATTTAAAAATTAAAATAACACAAGAATAATTTATTGTTTATAAGTGTATTTTTTAAACTCTTCTAAACAGAATATTCATCTAAAAATACTTCTTCAATTTTCTTAAAATAAAAAGCCAGTGAAGATATAATTTCACCGGCTTAATTAATTATAATTATACAAAATTTAAAAGCCAGTACCTGGGGCTTCAGGGCTAGCAGCTTGTGCTTTCTGTGGATTTAAAATCATATAAGTTCCTAAGGCAGTTAGTGCTGTATATTTACCGTAATTACCAATTTTTTTAAGAGCGTCTTTACGAGTGATTTCTTGACTGTTTTCTATGTTTTTTTTCATGATGTCTTGTTTTTTATATTCTCGTAAATTATTCTATAATTATTTTTTTATTTAGGTTTCCTGTTTCAGTTTGAAGTTTTACAACATAAACTCCTTTTGTTAAAATTGGTAATAAAATGTTATTTACATTATCGCCTTCAAAAGAAGTTATCATAACTTCTTTTCCTAAAATGTTGAATAGAGAAACAGTAGTTTTCCTTTTTTGTAAACCTATAATTTTTAAGTTATTATTACTAGTGCTATAAATACTTACACTATTTAACAAATCTGAATCCGAATCTAAACCTAATACAGAAGAAGTACTTGTATGTAAGAAAAAACGACCTTTTGTTACTGCTTCAGAAACTGTTGTTTTATATTCTGAATTTATTTCACCTAATCGTGTAAACGTATTATTTGTTCGATCTTCTAAATATACATTATAACCTTCAATTAAATTTATAGCGTTTGCTTTAAAGGTAATTTCTGAACCAACTTTCGCATTCACACCTACAGGAACAATCATCTCTTGAAAATTTGCATTAGGTAAAGCTTGGATGGCTAATTTTTTACCTGTATTACTTTCTACTAGCTCAGTATATAAAGCAAATTCTGAACTATAACCACCGAACATAGAACTATCAAAACCATTATCAAAAGAAGTTGTAGAGTTTTCTATATATCTAATAGAAGTACTTCTGCTAATATTAGTTGTTGCAATTGATAAATCTATTTCAAATCTACCATTAGAAGTTTTGTAAAAGCCATCAATTTTTGAGTGCGTTTGCATATTTTCTTTAAATTTAAAATTACCTCCACCAGTTTTTGCTTTTACAAAGAAACCTTGTATAGGCGATATGTGATATGCTGCTACGTCTCCAATATTTTTTGTTACCCAATCTCCTGACCCACCTATCGTATTGTCCCAAAACCACAAAGTAGCTTCATCCAAAATTGTAGCGTTTTCAGCTAAAACGTTATTGGTTGCATGTGCGGTTGTATTTGCGTATAAATAAGCAGTAAAAGGGTTACCTACTAAATTGAAACCATTACCACCGTCTGAAATAGTATAAGATAAATCTACATTATTTAGTTGACCTTTAAATTCAACATCTGGTTTCGTAATATCTACTGTATTATTTACTTTAGTAGAATACCCTTGACCTTTCCCAAATACATCAGTTATATTTGGTAATGGATTAGAGAAATAAGTGTATTTTAATCCTGTAGTATTTGCATCATTATAGGAAGCTAATGAATATTTACTACTGCCATTTGTTACAATTGTTGTTGCATCATTAATAAAATTATTAATTGTTGCTTGCTTCAAAGGAGAAGAAATTAAATGCCAATTATCGTTACTTGGTAATCTTAATTTGGCTGAAATATTACATCCCGTATGCATCCCTCCAAAAATTAATGTTCCCATATTTTTATTATTTTCAGGAACAAAAAGGATATTACTATTTGACGTTGTAGTAACATCTTTTGTTATTGTTAAATTTTGTTCGGCATTTATAAGAAGTTGACTGGTACCTATAGTTTTAATTGATTTAGCTGCTACTCCAGTTGTTCTTATTGTTACACTATGATTAGAAGAAATTACTACATCATTTGTAGTAGTAGGTACTACACCACCTACCCAAGTAGTGGTTTCATCCCAAAAACCATTTGCAGAAGATGTTATTTGTACTGAAGTGTTTGAATTTGTATACATTTCGGTAATTCTTGTAGTTGAGAAACCAACAATAATTATATCCTTTGTACCATTTCCATCTACATCACCAATGGCTATATCTGCATTATTAATACCAGTAATTGCTACGGACGTTTCTTCTGTAAAAACTCCTGAACCATTATTGCTAAATAATCTTGTAAATCTATTCCCTACAGTATTTTCGTAACCAGAAATTAACACGTCTTCATCACCGTCATTATCCGCATCAAAAAAGTCAACTGTTCCAGCATTTCCTCCAAAAAAAGGAGTTCCAGTAACTAAAGTAAAAGAACCAGAGCCATCATTCGTATATAAATATGCTTCTCTGTCTGAAGACGCAAACCTACCAGAAATTAATAAATCTTGGTCACCATCTCCATCAATATCTGCAAAATCTGCATCTGAATCTCTTAAGTCTGTAAATAGAGTAGAGGCAGTAGCATCTTCTGTAAAGACTCCAGCACCATCATTAATGAAAAGTTTTGTTAATTCACCAGGACCATCATCACCCGTAATTAATAGATCTACATCGCCATCGCCATCAACATCTGCTACATCTACGTCACCTTCATTTGCTGCTGCAAATGCTGGACTTGCTGTAAACTCGGTAAATGTTCCTGAACCATCATTTTTATAAACAACAGAAATTCTAGCAGCTGCAGCTGAGTTATATCCAGAGATAATAACATCTAAGTCTGTATCACCATCTAAATCTGAAATGACCACATCACCAACGCTAACATCTAAAAAAGGTGTCCCCGCTACCAAAGTAAATATACCCGTACCATCATTTGTGTACATATTTGCAATTCTTCCCCCAGAAATGCTTCCCGTTAAAATAAGGTCTTGATCACAATCACCATCTAAATCTGCAAATGCAGCACTTGCACTTTCAACCCCTGCGAAAGGAGTACCTGCTACTAAAGTAAAATTACCACTACCATCATTGGTATATAATTCTGCTATCCCCTGAAACCCAGAGCCTCCTTGATCTCCTGTATTAAAAAAATCTAAGTCTCCATCACCGTCGATGTCTACAAGGTGAGCGGAGCCATCAGTTGTTCCAGTAAAAGGAGTCCCTGCTACTAAAGTAAAATTTTGTGCACCTAATGTAGTGCAAAGTAAAATTGATGCAAAAGTAATTATTTTTTTCATTATCTAAAATTTAAGTTAATAATAGATAGTAAGTTATGTTCAAAAAACTGGTATTCCAATATTGAAAGGATGGAAATTATAGGTAAATAAGTATGAAATTATATACGAAAAAGTGTGAAATTTTAAATAAGTAGCTATATTGAACAAAATGTTTGCTTTTGCTGTTTGATTTTTTTGATTTTAAATAGTTGGGTTACCATTTAAGTTTCGTATTTTATTTTTCAATATATTAAGACCGTTGCAAAAGAATCATTCAATGTGGGCTAGATCTTTTTGTTTCTTTTTTAGTTAAGTTTTGTCTTTTAGTATACTTTTTATTGTGTTTTGGGTTTATATGCTTGTTTTTCAAACCGTATTTTTCTTAATTTTTACAATTAGACGCAATTATCTATGTACTTCGATACAAAATGTAATTCATGGCTTCCTTGAGGTTTTAAGTATACATTTTATAGACACCTCTATGTCTTGCTGTTCCACCACAAAACCATCGCTTTATACTGCCAAATTTGCGTTCTAACTTAAATCTTGTTTTCCGATAAGTTTATTGAATTTCTTTTCTCAAAGGATTAACAGTTTTTTTTTTAAGCCTTTTTTAGGATATGTTTTTAAACTTCGTTTTTAGTATCTCTTCGTTTTTATTTGATTGATAGCCTTTGTCTGCTTTTAAAGGAACGTCCTAAAACTAGGCCATAATTGTCTGTCACATGGTGCTTTTTGTAACAAAATCTATAAGCACCGTATCTTTTTTAACCATGCAGAATCAGTATCTACAGAATTTGCATACTCTTTTATAACCTCAACTTCTTGTTCGTCTTTTCTGTCTGTCCTCTATTACTTTATGATTGGTTTTGCCTTTGGGTTTTAAAGTTGTATCCATAACACTGTCATCATTTATAGCGCTAGTTTTTACAGTGATAATATGCGCTTCTAGCTGTTGGTTTATTTCTTTAAAAAAAGACTCGTAAGCTTTTGCTTTTGGCATGATGCTTCTAAAACAACTTAATGTACTGTGGTCTGGTGACACAGCATCTATATGTAAGCCACAAAAGTAACTACAGCAAATGCTATCGTTTACTCGATCTTCAACTTCATAATCACTCAAACCATACCATGTTTGTAGTAAACTAATTTTAAAAAGTAACAAACATTATAGCTTGGTTTGCCTATGGCACTTCTACCCTTGATATAGTGCTGTTTTAAAACTTTGGTAACGGAATCTCAATTTAATTGGGTGAAAAAAGCGCGTTTTATTTTTCGTGTGCGGAGATCACAAATTCTATCTGCTAATGTAAGTTGTTGTATAAATTTCATAAGATAAAAATGCAAATTAATAAGAAATTATACAATGCCTTGTAAAGATCTTATATTGTAAGTCCTTTTAACACCAATGGTTTAGACAAATTCTTAATTTTCAAATATCATGTTTTTGAGAACTAAATGGATAACCCAATTACATAGATTAAAAAGTTCTACGGAGTTATTACCAAATAACCTCGTGTTAAAAACACCTTAATATTAATAAAGTAGTAGATTTTTGGTTTAAAGTAAATTTGAGTAGAACCTTAAATTTTATCTAAAAAAAAACGACTTCAGAAGAAATCGCTTTTAATCAAAAAATGGTTCAACCAAATAATTGGTTAAAACTATTCTATGTAAATTTCTCTTTTTTCATAAAAACCCTGTCCCTCTAAACTTACTATATATATGCCTGAAGGTAAATTCAAACCGTTCTTTAAATCTTTTTTAATTACATTACTTTGCACAATAGTATTAGCTTCCCATAACCTACTTCCTAATAAACTTAAGAGTTTTAGCTTTAATTTAGTTCCATCTTTTATGTTTGATGGTAAACTTATTGTTACCAATCCACTGGTAGGATTTGGGTATAAAACCATATCTTCTATTAATTCTGATTCGCCGACGATTGTTTTAACTATTAAAGATGATTTTGATACTGGTACTGCTACCTTTTGCTCAAAATAAGCATTTTTTGCCTCATCTAACGTTAACGCTCTGTTGTAAACCATCAGATCATCGAAAATAAGTCCATTAGCATTGCGAATACCCCAATAGTTAAAGTTTTTTAACTTTTCTCGTATACCAGGAACCCATATTAATCTACCATCAAATTCTCTTTTCAATTTATTATTCCCTGGGATATTAGGGTCAGTACTAGGTCCATATTCAGCACCACCATTTGGTTTACCAATAAGAACACGCATATACTTTTGGGTCTTTGCAAAGATAACAGTAACATGATACCATCCCCTTCCTGCATCAAAGGCTCCTGGCTTAAAGAGTTCATAGTCCCATTCTTTGCCGATGTTTGCTGCTGGTGTTGTATAATACTGTTTTAGATAAAGCGTTGTGTTTCTTAATGAGAGGCCAAATTTTATGGGACTAAATGGATTTTCACTGGCCCCAAAAATAATTCGTTCATTTCCCGTTTCATTTTTAAAATTTACCCAAACTGAAACGGTCATTTCATCCATGCTATCAGCTTGGCTATAAAAGGGAGCAAGTCCAAAAAATTTAGCTTGATCGCCAGTTTGACTGCTAGACGATGATGAGAAATTGATTGCAGCTCCAGGATCATTAAATAAGATTGCTCCTTTAGCTCCATAACGATCGTCAACATAAAGGATTGTATTACTAATTTCGGCTGTTAAATCAGGTATAACAGTTGTTTGATTAGAACCTGATGGATAATCAAACGCTTTAAAAGTAGAAGTCCCATTAACTTGAGCTACATCATCGCTATCAAAAGTCCACCAAATTCTATGAGATTGTGCATTTAACAAATATGGGCTGCAAAAAAACATTAATATTATTAAAATTTTCATATGTTTAGTTTTTAAATTAATCAAATTTTCCAATTGTTTTCAAAAATTCATGAACTACATCTGGTCTATCAGTAGTCCAGTAATCGGCTTTTATATAGTTCAAGTTAAAATCCAAATCTGCACGTCTGTCCCATCTAGAACTATAGGGGTTAGCATCTGTTGGGATTTCGTTTACATCCATAAAAATAATTTTGTTATCAAAACCATTATAAGCAGTAGGATTAACCTGCGTAATCCCCATCCATTTGGTAGCCGTGTATTTCTTATTGAAATCTAACAGTCTTGTGGTACCCTTCGGAGAGAATCCAAGTTTTACATTGCTACCATCTGATACTTTCAATTTGATTTGAAGTTCAAACCCTGGTATGTTCCAACCTTTAAATTCAGCAGTTACAAATTCTTCACACCAAATAACAATATTTGTGAAATCTACATCTTTGTCTCTTTGAGCCTGATTATCAAAATAGAAGGGTGTATAAGCAATTTGTTGAAACATTTCGTCTCCATACATTAGCCGGAGTTTTTCTACTTTTCTTCCATCTGCTGCTCCTTTGAAGAAAACATTATCTTCGTAACCATTTTTGATGGCCTCCCAGTAAATGCCGTCAATATCATCCCATCCTTTATCTACAATAATAGGAAAATTGTTTTCTTTTGCTTTTTGTATTGCCTCACCAAGGGTAGGAATTGTGATATCTGTTAAGCATCCAAATCGATCTCTTACTTTCATGGCTATAAGTTGATCTTTTGTAAAATTAGTTGGTCCCTTTATCCAATTATCATATTCCTCTTCTGTATATCCTGGAAAGCGACTTTTGAGCGTATTTCTTAAATCATCACGTTTTGCAGCAGCAAGCAAGGGACTTTCAACCAGTAGTTTGTCGTAGGGATCAATACACTGATCTTCATTTTTATTGGGACCAGTGCTAGATCCTCTAAACATAAATGGATCATGAAATAGTACATAATTATGAACGCCCTCGCTAGTAATATCTTTAGCACGAGAAACATCAAGTTCTAACAAATCACTACTCGCTAAATAAGCTCTTGCAGCATCAATAGATTGAAGTGTATTCTCTGGAGAATCTCTCCAAAATCCTCTATGCCAAGCGATCAGGAATTTTTCATTATCGGCCAAATCTTTTTTATTTAGAAATTTTCGATTAATATCAGTATCTGCAATCCTTTTAACTCCAAGGAAACCTTTCGCAGCAGGAAAGGGTCCGGCTTTTCCAACTTTTGTAATAAAGACTCGACCAATATTTGAAGGTGAAGTTATTTTATACAACTTATAAGTTTTGGACTCATTATTGAGTTTTGCTTTGAAAATGGGCCTTATTTCTTCGCATATAAGATTATCGTTAGGTGCCATTTTAGAGATTGGATTTGTAAGAGAAACTACATAAAATTTATTATCTTTTGGGTATACTATTAAATTGGTTGTAAATGAACCAGCATCACGCGTTTTAAAAGTGCTAGGAATTGTATTCAGCTTTCTTGGAACAGCTATTTCATATTGCAAATTTTCAGCTTTACTAATCAAATTCTCCGTAATTTCTAAATGATTGAGATACTTAGGAAGCCTACTAGAGATTGTATTATTGTCTACGGCCTTTCTAATAAAAAAATTAATTCCCTTAACAAATGTTGAGTTAGTAAGATCTTCTGGAGTAAGCGTTATACCTGGTAAAACAAACTTCTCTATAGCTTCAGGTCCCATATCCCCTGTGTATTCTACTTCAATTGTAACTGGAACTGTTGCTGCTTTAAGCCTTTCAGTAATTCTATAAAACCATGGTTGGTTCATAACACGATTATACGTTCGAATATTACGTCTATAGAATGAAGGCCAATTTGTTAGTACATCTTGAAAAAAGTTGTTTTTAGATGAAACGCAATTTAAAAAAGCAAATGAATTGTAAACTGTTCCTTTCAGCCCAGCCCCATTATTTATTTGACCCCGACGGCTTGCGTCGACTTCAGCATTATATAAAAGTATCTTTGCGGGTATTTCATAGGCACTATTAAGACCACAACTATAGTGTCCGAATTCCTCATTAATTCCCCTCATTTTCACAATAACACTGCCACTACCAGTATAGGAGGATTTTATTATTACCCCATAGTCCTCTGTAAAACTTAACGCTTTTGCTACACTGATGGTTCGTTGGTTTTGTCCATTTACTTGCCATAAGCCTAAAAATGTAAAAAGAAAGGCCAATACAACAGTATTTGTCTTAGTACTAATATGCTTCATCATAAGTATCGATTTTTGTTTATAATTAAATTGAATATTTTTTCTAAAGAAGAAAATTATTAACTAAGAGCAAGTTTTCTGTAAACTGTGGGTATCACTCTAAAATATTTTTTAAATTCTTTTGAAAAATAACGTACGTCTCTATATCCTACCATTTTTGAAATTTCCTTGATATTTAAATTACTTTTAGTAGTTAATAAATTACAGGCTAGTTTAAACTGAATTTTCTTTTGAAATTCAACAAGGTTTGTCCCAGAAACTTCAACAATTCGTTTTCTTAATTTCGGCTGATTAATACTTTGTTCACTTGTAATAACTTCCCATGATTTCTTTTTGAAAATGATCTGCTCTAGAACTAGTACTTCCATTTTTTTTAGCCATTCCTTATCGTTTAAAGGAAATTTTTCATTAACAAAAACATCAACTTCTATTTGTTTTTGAAAGGAATATTTTTTATACAAGAAATTAAAAAATTCATTGCATATAATATTATTCTCGGAAGTTATAGTCGTCGCAAGGTCAGACAGTGTATTATTATTTTGTTCAGATTTCATAATTTCTTCTTTTATTAATTTATTAATTAAACATTCATTTAATAGTTTTTTTACTTGAATTATTATCTATTGATGCGTTGCAAACATTTCATAACCTACTCCTTTTATTTATTATGTTTTTTTCCAAACAAGTAATGCTAATAAAACAGAAAGAGCACCAGCTCCTATCCAAAAAACAGAAATGGTATCAAAATTATAAATGGTTTCTCCATTTAAGATGGCTTTGTTGTTTTCAATTAAATAACCACTTACAATATCTTGAATACCGGCTGCAACATAACTCATGATACCTACAATACCTAAAGCAGCTCCAGATGCTTTCTTTGAGGCAATATCGACCGCCATTAAACCACCTAAATAGCAAATTAACGCTCCAATACCCAAGCCAAAAAGCACCATACTTATAACATCTAACCACCACATGTTTATAGGACCTAATAAAAAAAGTGAAAGTGCAAATACATTCATCAGCCCAAAAATAAATGCTGGCATATTTCTTCTCCCTTTAAAGAGTTTATCTGATATAAAACCTGAAGAAGCCGTTCCTAAAATTCCACAAACAGCACTAATAGCTACTAAACTATTGGCTTGTGTTAATGTATATCCTTTTGCTGCTTCAAAATAATAAGGTCCCCAGCTATTTACGGCATATCTTGAAATATACATAAAGGCACTTGACAGCGCTAAAATCCATACATAGGGGTTTTTTAAAACACCTTTTTGTTCTTCCCAGGTTGACGTTTTATCTTTTTTAAAATCTTCATTTACGGGAGGTAACCCCTTACTTTCAGGGGAATCGTGAAAGAAAATTGAAATTATTAATGCGCCTAATAAACCAACAATAGCTGCTGCTCTGAAACCCCATTCCCAACCGAAGTAAGAAACAACAACTGCTGTTAAGATGTAGGTTAATGCCTCACCAATATTGTGACTAGTACTCCAAAAACCATAAAAACTTCCTCGCTCTGAATCTTTGTACCATCTTGATAGTGAAACAATGCAAGAGGGAGCACCCATTGATTGTACCCAACCATTTACTCCCCAAAAAATAGCAAAAAATAAAAAAGTAGCAGTAAAGCCCATAACTAAATTTGCCAATGCAGATATTAGGAGTCCTGTTGCCATCAATCGTTTAATATTACTGTGATCTGCTAAAAAACCATTGGTTAATTTCCCTATTGCATAAGAAAAAAAGAGTGCAGAACCAATAATTCCTAATTCAGATTCCGTTAAAACGCCAGCGTCAACTATTGGTTTTTTAATCACGTTAATACTTAATCTGCATACATAATACAAACCATAACCCAAAGTAGCAGATATAAATACTTGCCATTTAAGGGATTTGTATTTTTTTATTTGCGCTACTTCATTTCCAATAATTGGTGTTTCAGCAGATTTTTTAAAGTATTTTATCATTTTTAATTTTTTATTAAAAAAGGGACGTATTAAAAACACTATACCTTTTCAACTAATTCAAATTAATTACAAAAGATTTTTTGTATCTCTAATCATGTAAGTTTTTATTTTTCAAATATTCTAATAATAACTGTGGTCTATCAGTTTGGATGATATTAATTCCTTTTGAGATTAACCAGCCATAAGAATTATCTGGGTCTTTTAGGGCTCTATCATCATGATGTCCTGAATTATGTTCTGCCCATAAAGAATTTACCCAAACACGCGTTCCTGATTTTTTAAATTCATGAAGTCTATTAACTTCAGGAATAGTGTCTGATGCAAAGGTAAATTCAACGCCTTCAAACGGGTAATTTAATACCTCATCAAACAATTTTTTATATCCTTTTTTTCCCAATTTAATAATTGGCATATATTGTAAAGAATCTATGTATGTACCTAATTTTTTCTTGACAGAATCTAAAGGTTTATTATAGCCTTTAATAATAATTTGCCCCATTGTATTTGTTTCTTTTAAAACGGGTAGTACATGTTCAAAATACTCAAATGACTGATCTAAATTTATAAGTACTTTATCTTTTGCAACTAACAATGCTTCTTTTAAAGTTGGTACTTTAAATAGTGTCTTATGACCAGCACCATCTTTTAAATATAATTGTTTGATTTCTTCTAAAGTGTGATTTTTCACATATCCATTACCTGTTGTAGTCCGATTTAGAGTATAGTCATGCATTAAAATCAGCTTATTGTCAGAAGTTTTCTTTAAATCAATTTCAATGATATCAACACCCATATCCATAGCGTTTTCAATTGCTAGAATTGAGTTTTCACAGGCATTTCTCCAATCGGCTCTATGTGCAACTACTAGAATATTACTATTATTTAAATAGTTTTCTAAAATTGTAGATGAATTTCTAACCTCTTTACTATTATTGGAAGCTTGATCATTTTCACTTTTTACAGTACATGAGAAAATAAAAATCAATAAAATTAGAATTGCTCTCATAACTATCTTTTATTTTTACTTTTTAAGTAAGGAATCATTAAATCGGCAAAGTCCGTATTAATAATTGAAGGATTAATTTGAATGAGCTCATCTAGATCTGGGGTTAAAGTAGCTCCTGAAATAAGCTCTAAATCTTCTGAATCACCTGAAATCCCTCTCCAAGTTAATTTATTATTATTTTTTGCTGCTAAAGTGTTATCTCCATTAAACTGACTTCCTGCCAAGTTTAGCATCACTACTTTAGATTTACTAATATAAAAGTTAAAATCAGCGGCAGTTCTACAAACAGGATTCATATAAATACCTACAAAAGTATCTATGATTTTGTAATCTTCTCTTCTGTCTGCAAATAAAATAACTTGATTTTCTGATTTAGTACTTTTTATGACTCTAATGACTTGACTAAATTTTTTGTCCTTTACCTCAAGGTGCATGTATATCTTTTTCCCTTTTATTTTTAAAAGCGCTTGCTCTAATGTTGGAATATTTTCGTCTGTTATAACTGCACCGTTACGATTATTTTTTAATCTAAAATTACTCAAATTCCCAAAGTTCATATTAGCTACTATGCCAGTGCCATTGGTCGTCCTGTCAACAGTGGTGTCATGTAACAAGATAGGAATATCATCTGCAGTGGTTTGAATGTCTGCTTCTAAAATTTCTATCCCTAAATCAAGTGCATCTTGAATGGCTGCTAGAGAATTTTCGGGTGATTTTCTACTGTAACATCTATGCCCAGCAATGGCAGTAAAATCTAAATCTTTATATAACTCGTTAATTGGAATTACCAAAGGGTCTATTTCAATTGGTGGGTTTGTTGGGATTGTATACTCTGGGTCTTGACTGCAACTAAAAATAGAGGTAACAGCAACAAAAGCACTAATTGAAAACACTGTTTTCCAGTTTTTTATAATTTTATTTATTATAATTTTCATTTTATTTTTTTTAAGAATTTTATTTACTTGTTGTGTTTTTTAAGTTCGCACCTAATTTAGGCCAAACCCCTGTGTCCAGTCCAGAAGCAAAAAACTCCATCGCATATAAATTACCATCATAAGAGCCAAAATAAACGGTTCCATCTGTGCCAATAGTTGCAGAACCCCAGATATTACCACCCGTAACAAATTCAAACTTCAAATTACCGCTAGCGTCCAGAACATACAATGAATCATCTTCACCACCAATGTAAACATTGCCATCACTGTCAACTGCAGCTGACGCAGACAGTTTTCCTTTAGTTGTGTATGACCATTTTTCTGTACCATCGGCACTATTTATCGCTCTAAAATGATCTGACGTTTCCTTGGTTGATGCGTATAGAGTTCCGTCACTTGATAGAACCACACCACCTCTACTAGCAGAGCCCGTAAGCGGAAAGGACCATTTTTCTGTACCATCTGACTTTATAGCCCATATTTTTCCTGCGCCACCTCCAAGATCTCCTTGAAAATAAACAGTATTATCAGCGTCAATTGCCATGCTTCCTCCTGTAAATGCTCCGTGAGGTATAGACCAATTTACAGCACCATTTGTTGCGTTTACCGATACAATATTTCGCCCGCCATTATGTGTAAAATAAAGAATGTCGCCCGCCAATGCAATACTTAAAATGTCACCACCCGCTGGATAATTCCATTTTTCTATACCATCTGGATTTAATGCAAAAAGAGTATCTGCAGATCCACCTGTAAAAATAGTACCATCAGTACCTATAGCACTTGAAGTTACATTTACATTACCACCCGTATCAAAAGACCATTTCATAGTACCATCAGGGTTTAAAGCATATAAATTATCATCATCAGAACCTATATAGATGGTTCCATCTGAAGCAATAGAAGGAGAGTTTCTAATATTTCCTCCCGTTGGAAAAGACCATTTGAGTGTTCCGTCATTGTTGATAGCATAAAATGAATCGTCGTCTGATCCTACATAAATAGTCCCATCGTCAGCTATTGCTGGAGTACTTGGTTTAATCTCACCTGTAGTTGCATAAGACCATTTTGAACCCCAAATATTTACATCTTTTGTAAAAGTGGTTGAAGCATCTCCAGAATTATCCGTAACGGTTAAAGTTGCTGTAAAAGAACCTACGTCTCCATAAAAATGAATCGGATTTTGGGTAGTGGCTGTATTTCCATCTCCAAAATCCCAAGCCCATGAGATTATTACACCATCAGAATCTGTTGAATTATCTGTAAACCCAACTTCTGCTCCTTTTTGAAATAGTTCTCCAGAAATAGAAAATGACGCTGTTGGCGGCACGTTTGGTACAAGTGGATCTGATACAATAAATTCCTGTTTTACAGTATCTTCATCACCTTTATCATCTTTAACCGTTAATCTTACTTCATAACCTGTTGCGAAATCAAAAGTATGTGTTGGATTTTGCTCTTGAGAAACTTTTCCATCACCAAAATTCCACAACCAATATGTAATCTTTCCATCTAAATCAGTTGAAGCATCTGTAAATAATATAGGTTCTCCTTTTACTGGTGCTTCTGGATTCATTGTGAAATTTGCTTCTGGCAATGCATTGGTGGGTAAAAGATCATCCTCTTTACACCCTATGAAAGCAATAAAAAGAAAAACCGTGGCATATATATAATAATTAATATTTTTCATTTTTTGTATGTATTAAATTTTAATAACAATCATTCTGTGGAAATCTAACTAAATCTGCAACAATATCTATCTCATCTTGTGGAATTGGATAAATAAGTCTGCATTCTGGCACTGTTGTACCAAGCGCTGCAAATGTTGAAATAGCAGTATTGGTTCTCTTTAAATCATACCATCTATGAAATTCTAAAGCTAACTCTAAACGTCTTTCTTTTAAAACTGCAGTTCGGAATGTAGTTTGATCTGCGAGTTCTATAGTGGTAAGCGGTAATAGTCCAGCACGTTCTCTAACGGTATTTAAACTTTGAAAAGCAGGACTATCATCTGCCGCAACATACCCTTCTTCATTTAACACTTCTGCATACATCAATAATATATCTGCATATCTCAACACAATAATGTCATTACCTACATTATTACTTGTAGATAATACGTCAAAGTATTTTTGAGGAACCCTTAAATCTCCTGAAACGGTTACATACTGCGCTAATGGCAGTCTTTCGTCAAGTAAATCGTAAGCATTTATTAAATCTGTCGAAACCGTTGGGTTTTGAGTATAATTAAATGTTAAGGAAAGCCCTTCACCACCTTCACCTTTTTTATAACGCACTGCAAACAAAATTTCTGCGTTCATCTCATTACTTGGACTAAAAACGGCAGAAACACTGGGTAATAAACTGTAGGTATTTAAATTGATTACTTTTTCTAACTCAATTTTTGCAAGACTAAATTTGTTTTGAGTTAAATAGACTTTCGCCAATAAACCGTAAGCAGCGCCTTGGGTTGCTCTTCCTAAATTATCTTGAGAATAAGATATTGGTAAAAAACTGGATGCTACTTTTAAATCTGTTTCTATTTGCGTATAAATTTCAGTAATAGGATCTCTTTTAACATTACTAGTTTCTGAAGGCAATAATTCAGTAGTTATTAAAGGTACATTCCCATAAAGTTGTACCAAATGAAAATAGTAAAGAGCTCTTAAAAATTGAGTTTCTCCCTTTAGTCTATTTGCTAAAGCGGCATCAAAATCTGCATTTTCTATACGTCCTAAAACAATATTGCATCTATTTACACCATCATACAGCGCATCATAGGCGCCTTCTACCCAAGAATTGTCAGCCCTTACTTGAAATTTATCTATATTAAATGGCACGCCTACATTTGAGGCAGGATCATTAAACTCACCATTATCAGATCTTACTTCCAATAAAAATTCAAATCTATCTCCATATAATCTGCCGTCTTGAAGCACATCATACGCCGCATTTACAGCATTTTCAAAATCATTAGCTGTTTTATAAAAATCATCAGCATTGGCTTGAGAAAAAGGTGTTAGATTTATAAAGTCTTCACTACATGAAGTGGTAACTAAAAACACGGCTATTATTATAATTATATTTTTCATTCGTCTCATATTTGGTTTCATACTTTTTAAAACGTTACGTTTATTCCTAATGTAAAAACTTTAGCAATAGGATATGACCCATAATCTTCACCTGCTCTAGTAGGTTCATTAGGTCTTGCGTTCACTTCTGGGTTATACCCCGTATATTTAGTCCATATAAATGGGTTTTGAACATTCACTGAAAGTCTCGCTTGAGATATTTTAAATTGTTCCAATACTTCTGAAGGAATTGTAAGCCCAAGTGATATGTTTTGAATTTTTACAAAAGAACCATCTTCTATAAATCTTGTAGAAATTAAAGTATTTCTTCCTGTACTACTTTTAGCTCTCATCGTTTGACCATCACCAGGGTTGTCCTCAGATCTCCAGCGGTTTACCGCTCCTGCTAATTGATTAAAGTTACCTGTAACATTATAAGAATATCTACGATGTAGGTTTAAAATTTCATTTCCTTGTACACTAGATACTGCAACTCCTAAATCAATAAACTTATATTTTAGATTAAGGTTACCCCCAATTGTATAATCTGGGAAATAACTTCCTACAATGGTTCTGTCATCCGCATCAACATCTCCATCGCTGTCCATATCTACGTAGCGAACGTCTCCCGGTCTCGTACCAGCAAAATGGGGTACAGCATCTATTTCGTCTTGATTTGCAAATACACCGTCTGATACATATAAAAAATAAGACCCCATTGGCTCCCCAATTTTGGTAATATAATCTGCACCAGAAGCGCCCCCACGCAATGTGATAGGATTTCCTCCAGGGCCAAGTTCTAACACTTTATTTCTATTTTGAGAAAAATTAACATTTGCAGTAACTTTTACATTTCCTATATCTTGGCGGAAGGTGGCAGCCATCTCAAATCCTAAATTTTCTACTTTACCACGATTTTGTAAAAAAGATGAAAACCCTGTAAAAGCAGGCACAGGAACATCAAAAAGAAAATCAGTAAAAGTTTCGTTATATACATCGAAAGTAAAATCTAACTTATTATTAAACAAAGCAATGTCTAGACCAGCATTCCAAGATATTTTTGTCTCCCAAGTTAATTTATCATTTGGTAAATTACCTGGCTTTAGACCATTCGCTATATCTTCGCCTGCACCAAATACATAGTTATCGGCTGCCAATAAGGCAATAGGAGCGTAATTTGGGATATCAAAATTTCCTGTTTCACCATAACTTCCTCTAAATTTTAAGAAATTAACAAACGGTATGTTCTCAAAGAATTTTTCTTTGGAAGCGATCCATCCTAAAGAAGCTGAAGGAAAGTACCCCCATTTTGAATTAGTTCCAAAACGAGATGCCCCATCTGCTCTTGCAGAGACAGAAAAGAAATATTTCTCATCATAATTATATTCTAATCTCGAAAAATAAGATAATAAAGCCCATTCAGAACCATTTGATTCTGCTGTTTCAGCAATAGTACCTGCATTAAGTGTTTGCAATAAATCGTTTGGAAATCCTGTAGATCTTGCAAAACTTCGCTCTGTTCTGTTTTTTTGAGCAGAAAACCCAGCAACACCATTTATATTATGATTCAAACCCAACTGCTTGTTGTAAGCTAATGTGTTTTCAGACAATACATTCGTTACATAGTCACTTTTTGTTCTAGCAAAAGCTTCAGCAATACCAGACCTTCCTCTTATTTCAAGTGTAGATGGGCTATAGGTATCTCTTTTAAAATGGTTAATATCTACACCTACACTGGTTTTAAAGGTTAAATCTTTAAATATTTCATAACTAAAAAAAGCATTACCAAGTAATCTATATTGTTGTTTTCTATCTTCTAAGAGCGTAGCGGTTGCCACAGGGTTAATTATGTTTGTATGACCAAAACCCCAATTGTTCCCTCCAAAATTGAAGGTACCGTCTGGATTGTATACTGGAAATACCGGAGCATATAAATTTGCCGCAGAAATAATCCCTCCCCTAAAGTATGGACCTTCAGTTTGCACAATGTCATAGTCGGTATAAGAAGGTGCTATATTTATACCAAATTTAACTTTTTCTTGATCTACATTGTATTTCATTCGAAATGCATATCTTTTAAAACCTGAATTAATGACAACCCCTTCTTGTTGAAGAAAATTTCCAGACACATAATAATTAGAATTGTCTGAACCTCCAGAAACTGAAATATTATGATTATTCATTTCAGCTAGTCTAAAAATTTCATCTTGCCAGTCGGTATTCGTTAAACCTTGTATACCCGCTGCATAGGGGTATAATACTGGAGCAATAGGTCCTCTATTTGCTCTTACACCATTGGGATCTGTAATAGCTCTGTCTGGATTTCCTCCAGGATTATTATTAATATAATTCTCGTTTTGCCCGTCTATACTTAACTGTGCATATTCATAAGCATCTAGGACATCAACCTTATTCAACACTGTTTGTAAACCAAAAGTACTCTTATAAGATACTTTCATTTTTCCTTTTTTACCGGATTTGGTGGTAATAATAACCACACCATTAGATCCTCTAGAACCATAAATTGCGCCACCAGCAGCATCCTTTAATACATTAATAGATAGAATATCATCTGGGTTAATAGTACTTAATGGGTTTGTGTTTTGTTCAGCAGCTGACACTGTTCCAGTGGCTCCTTGTAAATCATTATCAAGGGGAACTCCATCAATTACATAAAGCGGTTGGCCACCACTAAGACCAGTACCTCTAATTTGAACTGAAATATTACCACCAGGAGCTCCTGAAGATTGTGTTACTCGTACGCCTGCAATTTGACCAGACAAGGCCTGATCAAAACTTGTTACGTTTTGATCTGTTAAGGTTTTGTAATTGAGTTTTGAAACTGATGTTGTTAAATTCCTGCTCTTTTTCTGGCCATAACCAATAATTACAATTTCATCTAAAGTAGCTGCATCTTCAGTTAAAACTATTTTAAAGTTTGTTTTGCCTTTAACGGGAACTTCTTTCGTTGAGTATCCTAAATATTTGATTACTAGTACAGCCTCTTCATTTTTAAGAGTGAGTGAAAAATTTCCATCAAAATCAGTTTGTGTTCCATTTGCTGAACCTTTTTCTATAATACTCGCCCCAGGCAAAGGCAAATTATTATCGTCTACAATAGTTCCAGAGATTTTTATTTGCTGACTTTTACCCTTTATTGGAATGTTTATTTTTGAATCTACTCTATTTGCTTTCAAAATAATTTGTTTTCCTGTTACCGAAAAAGAGATCTGTGATTTAGAAAATAATTTCTTTAAAACTTTAGATAAAGCTTCCTTTTTAACATTAATAGATATTTTTCTTTTGTAATCTATTTCTTTGTCCTTATAAATAAATTTAAATTCAGTAAGAGATTCTATTTTATCAAATACCGTTTCTAAACTCACATTGTTATAATCTAATGTAACTTTTGTTTTTTGCGAATAAGATTCATTTGCATGCAACTGGAACAGAGATACTAGTAACAGCAGTGTGGTAATCCTCATTTTTAAATTGAGTTTTAATTGAAAAGAATGATTTATACCCATCCTAATAACTTTTTTCATATTTTTGTTTTGAATTTAAGTGATTAATTAGTTTTAGTCGCATTATTTAATCGGGAGATGTTCCAGCATCTTTCGATTTTTTTTTTGTATAATTGACTTTTCAAACATTGATTTCTCTATGCCATTAGTTTACCTATTTTAAATTTTAATTAATTGTTATTTTATTATTTGTTATTGTATAATTAATTGGATGAATCTCATTAATAACTTTAAATACTTCAGCTATTGTTTCAATATCAAAAGTTGCAGTAATAAAATCTTTACCTAAATCTTTGTTGTTATTAATTATTTCTATATCATAATGTCTTTCCAACTTTTTGATAATGTTATTAAAGGTAATGTGCTTTAAGATGATTTTGCCATCTATCCAAGCTGTATAAGTTTCAACATCAGCTTTTTCAACACTAATAAAATTATCGTACTTATTCCAATCTGCCTTAAATCCTGGCTTTAGTAAAGTTGATTTATTTGCATCATATTTTTCTTTTGATGCGTATATTCTAACAGAACCTTCTACTAAAACTGTCGTTATATTTGAATCTTCAGGATAAGAAGTTACATTAAATTGAGTTCCTAATACTCTAATATTTACATTATTGTTGTTCACAATAAAAGGATGCTTTGCATCTTTTACAACATCAAAATAAGCTTCACCAGTTTCTATAAAAACTTGTCTATTTTTTCCCTTTAAAAACTTTACAGGATATCTAAATGAAGTACCTGCATTTAAATGAACTTTAGTGCCGTCTGATAATTTTACAGCAAAACGTTTTCCGTAAGGAACCGTTATGGTATTGTATGCTAATTTATCTGTTGCTTTTTTAGTATCATAGACTAATTCATTTCCTTGTTGATTTCCAATAATATTTCCTTTGGTGTCTTGAATAGTAAAAGAACCTTTTTCATCAATTACTTTAATAGTACCATTATCCATTTTTAGCGTAATCTGTTTGGATGAAATGTTTTTTTCTGTTGGTTGGATATTATTTTCCGTATAATAATATGAAGCTGAAATAAGTATTGCAATTGATGCAGCATACTTAAAGAACATTTTAACTTTCTTTAATTTAAATACCTTTTTATCTTTAGAAATAAATTGCAATAATTTTTCTTCTGATTTTTTGGTCTTAAATTCTTTAAGATTCATATCAATCAAATAATTCACTTTAACATACTTAATAAACTCCTTTTCATTATCAGAATTTTCTAACCATACTTCCAATGCATCCAATTCGGAAATAGAAGCTTGACTGCTTAAGTATTTTATAATGATATTTTGAACTTTGTTTAAAATCATTAATTTATATATTATTAAGCATTCTTGTTTTAAGGTAATCTATGTATAAACTCATTAAAAATTAACTGAAAGTTCTTATTTATTTTAATGAAAATTATATAAATAAGAACCAGGAGCTTATAACTATTTAGAATTCGTATTAAACTATTTAAGAATGCTATTAAGAATTTATCTGGCAAAGGGTTATGGTCAAAGAGCCTACTTTTTTCTACAGTCTTTAATCATTTCTTTGATTTTAAAATTAATTTTTTGACTGCTTCTCTAACTTATCTAAACGCAGAAATAACTCATTGATCAATTTATTCTGACTTCTAAATTTATTGGTTTGTTCATCTAATTGTTTCTTTTGCGCATCTATTTGCTTTTCCTGCGCTATGGTATGCAAGGTTAACTCTTCTATTGTTTTCACCATACGTTTGGTCATATTAGTAACTGTAAAACCATTTTTAGAAATATCTTCAGCAGATCTCATCGTATGCAAGTAGCCTTTATCTTTTATGTTTTGCTCTACTTCTTCCAAACTTAATAAATTATATTCTTTATTAAAGACATAATCTGGCCATTCATCTACGTCTGAGATAGCAAAATCAGAACTAACAATTCCTTTTTCTACCCAAAGTAAATAATCCCTAAAGTTTTCAGAAGTTTGATCACGAAATCCCCTTTCAGTATCTACATCATCGCTATACTTTGAATCATCTTCAGAAATGTATACTCTCCCATCGACAGATAATTTAGCACCTTTAACTGCTGGACCGCCAATTGATAGCGAATCAGCCGTTATAAAAGGGCTGCTAACCCTACCTTCCGCTACAGTTAAATTACCTTCTTGTAATAATATCTGTCCTCTTAACAATCTTAAGCTACGATTTTGTTCTAATGAAACATCTGTATTAAAAGTAGCTCTGGGACTAAAATTATTATTATTAAAAGTCAATCTTACTTTATCATTAGACGCTATAGAAAATGGATAATCGCCCATTGTTCCAATTCCCATACCAAATACTAAATCTCCACTAAAATCTGCTGTCTGAAATTTCTTAATACGTGTTGTAATCCTTTGTTTCTCAGTATCAGGAGTAGCAGCATTGTCTACTATAGCCAATTGAATATTTGGGCTAAACCAAGTAGTAGTAGTGGGAGTTTGATTTACAGTAGTTCCATTAGTGTAATCCCTTTTATTTGCTTTCCAGCCACTATTTTTTTCATCATTACCTCCTCTAGTATCTACAGACGGATTTGTACTAAAAATAACTTCACCCTCTTTATTTACTAAATTTAATTGATCTGCTGTTAACTGAAGAATATCGGACACGTCACTCTCCTCAAATTCTGCGAACGGTTTTTCATCCATAAGATAAGAGGTAGCATTAAGGTTACCGCTCACTTTTACATTACCATTTACCTCTAATTTTTGTGTTGGTGTAGTCGTACCAATACCTAAATTACCGTTGTAATCTAGTCTCATTGCTTCATCTACTTTATTCATATAAGCTCCACCTTTGCTTTTAACAGAAAAAGTTAATCCTCCCGGAAAATTATCTATATCATTAGGATTACCCACAACTCCGTGAATAGCACCTGCACTCCATGAGGTTGAATTAGCTGCAGAATTTGAGAATAGTAAACCTGGCCCTTGAAGGTTCATTCCTCCTAAATCACTATACACCTCTTTAATTTCTAACTTTTCAGTTGGTATAGTTGAACCAATACCAACATTACCGTTATTTTTAATAATCATTTTAGTATCATTAAGTGTAGCGGAGTTAGTTGGGGCGTTGTCACCTTCACTTTTTAAAGCAAAATGTAAATCTGCTTTACTCAAATTAGAAATTCCATTGGCAATAATCGCAGTTTTTTTTGCGGCACCAGGACTAAAGGGAGTACCTAAAAACAGTGTAGATTGATCCCCTTCATTAGGACTATTAATAGATAGCTCTTTTCCTAACTTTAGTTGGTTGACATCTATATTTACTAGTTCCGAACCATCTCCAATAAATTTTGCTGCTTTTACATTACCAGCAACTTCTAATGCTTCTGTTGGGTTCAAAACACCACCAATACCTACCCTACCTTCGTTGAGAGACATAACATGTTTAGTACCTACATTATCTATACCATCTTCTGGTTGCCATACATAAAAATCTAATGCATTTCCCACAGTTGAATTAGCATTATGTCTAGATTTAATAGCATGTAAATATGAATTGGTTCCGTAAAAAGAGAAAAGTGCTTGGTTCTCGGTTTGAGAATTATAAACATTTCCTTCTTTTAAAGTTATAGGACCATTAAGAGTACTGGTAGTTGGTAAATTAGTTATTTGGCTAGCATCTATTCCTGTAATCTCTGAACCATCTCCCATAAACTTTACTGCCTTTACATTACCAGCTACATCTAGTTTTTGAGTGGGATCGTATGTACCAATACCAACATTACCCCTAAAAAATGCCTCATGAGTACCATTTACTTCAAAACTTGATAAACCTCCATTAACCCCCAAAGCAAAACCTTGATGTGGAGAATTAGCATATGAGATATACTGGGTATGACTTCTAGCTAAGTTTTTAGCAAACCCAACGTCTATACCCATCCCTATTTTCCAATTAGCATCATCACTAGAATACGTATAAATAACTCTCTCACCCTTCTTATTTTCTAATAGAATATCACCAGAAGTTGTTGTTAAATTTTTAGCTGGTAGATTAGCAATATTATTAGCGTCTATATTTGTAAGTTTCGAGCCATCTCCAATAAATTTTGCTGCTTTTACATTACCAGCAACTTCTAATGCTTCTGTTGGGTTCAAAACACCACCAATACCGACCCTACCTTCGTTAAGAGACATAACATGTTTAGTACCTACATTATCTATACCATCTTCTGGTTGCCATACATAAAAATCTAATGCATTTCCCACAGTTGAATTAGCATTATGTCTAGATTTAATAGCATGTAAATATGAATTGGTTCCGTAAAGAGAGAAAAGTGCTTGGTTCTCGGTTTGAGAATTATAAACATTTCCTTCTTTTAAAGTTATAGGACCATTAAAAGTGCTAGTAGTTGGTAGATTAGTTATTTGGCTAGCATCTATTCCTGTAAGTTTAGACCCATCTCCAATAAACTCTGTAGCTTTTACATTACCTGCAACTTCTAGTGCTTCTGTTGGGTTCATAACACCACTAATACCTACTCTACCTTCGTTAAGAGACATAACATGTTTAGTACCTACATTATCTATACCATCTCCTGGTTGCCATACATAAAAATCTAATGCATTACCCACAGTTAAATTAGAATTATGTCTAGATTTAATAGCATGTAAATAAGAATTGGTTCCATTATAAGAGAAAAGTGCTTGGTTCTTAGTTTGACCTTGGGCAACGTTTCCCTCTTTTAAAGTTATAGGACCATTAGGAGTGCTGGTAGTTGGTAGATTTGTTATTTGACTAGCATCTATTCCTGTAAGTTCTGAACCATTACCAATAAACTTTGTAGCCTTAACATTACCAACTACCTCTAACTTTTGAGATGGGGAATTTATACCAATACCTACGTTGCCCGTATTGTAGAATATTTTATCTAAATTGGCAGTCCATAGTAAATTTAATGAGGTAGTTGCCACTATAGAAGACGTATTACTAAAAACATCATTATTGCCTTCGGCTTGTATCTCAATCTTATACTCAGTACCAGGTAAAAAATCTTGAAGTAGCATTCCATTTGTATTTGGTATAACAACATATTGGCTTATTTGAGTACTTGGAAGTTTAGTTGTTGTAACATGATAATTTTTAATACCCTCAGGTGCTATTGAATAGTCCCATCTAACACCTATTTTAGTACTTTCTAGATGTACTAAACGAAGGTTTGGAATTGTTGGAGTAGTTTGCGCTAATAATGCGCTTGAACACATTAACATTAAAGTAAAACTAAATAGAATTGTTTTTACAAAAGGACTTTTACTAATACTTTTATCTGTTGAAAATAAAGAATGTGTAACTTTAGAATTCTGCCTTGTTAGATTTTTTTGTGCTTTCATAAATTGTTTGGTATTTAGTTAAATTCTATTTTCACTTAATTACTGATTATTTTTAATAATATTTAAACATAGATATTTCTATAACGTTTGAATATTGCTAAACCCTAACTTTTATATCAATTTTTTTTATATATTCGTATTAAATAGTATCAAAATTTATGATTTTATAACATGAAAGTAGATTTTTCTAATAATATCAAATTAATAAATTCTTTAAAGAAAGGAGATGAAACTGGTTATACTTTTTTAGTAAAGTCTTACCATAAAAGGTTATGTGTTTATGCTTGTAGCCTTAACAACGATCCTGACTTATCTGAAGATATTGTTCAGAATGTTTTTATGAGCATTTGGAAAAATAGATCAAAATTGAAAGATGATTTTTCAGTAAAAAGTTATTTATACAGTTCTGTTTATAACGAATTTATAGATCAGTACAGAAAACAAAAAAAAGTTTTTACGCTGGAAAAAAAATATATTGATGCTTTAACTTACATTATAGAAGAGGATGATGAAAAATCTTTAGATAGATTAATGAAGATTGTGAAAATTGAAATAGAAAACTTGCCGGCAAAATGTAAACAAACATTTTTATTAAGTAAACAAGAAGGACTAACAAACATTGAGATTTCAGAATATTTAAAAATATCTGTAAAATCTGTTGAAGCTCATATTACAAAAGCTTTTAAAATTTTAAGAAAAACACTTGGGGATAAAATTGAGGGTATCTTGTTTTTATTATTTGGGAGTAATCATTCTTTAAAAACTTAAAGAAATCTTTATTTTAATCTTCTTTTTATTGCATAATAATTTAGCCCTATAAATTCAATTAAAATATAGTTGTACATTTATCCAATAAACAACAGCTAAAAGAAAGATAAAGTGTACAGCTTTAGTACACCTAAACTGCTACAATCCCTATAAAATATAGCAACATTACATATTGTATTGAAAAGCAAAATATTTATGTAACAGAATTACTACAAGGTGAAGACGAAACAGACTTTAAAAAAGTAACTGACACAGAGACCTTAGAAGCTTTACGTGAGGAATGTATTATAAAATTGGGGTATTTTTTAGAGCCAAAAGAACTTTTTGAAACTATTGCAAAAAAAGGAAATAGTGAGATCAAAGGTCAAAGTAATTATATTTTAGATGATTTACAAGCAGTTCTTAATCATATTGAACAAAGTACTATGGGGGAAGATTCTGAGGAAGATTTTGCTGCTTTATTTGAAGATTTAGACTTAACTTCTACTAAATTAGGTAGAACTGTTAGCGCTAGAAATGAAGTGATTGTAGAAATTATTAAAGAATTAAATAAAATTGATTTTAAATTAGAAGATTTAGAATCTGATGTTTTGGGTGACGCTTACGAGTATTTAATTGGAAATTTTGCGGCACTTTCTGGAAAGTCTAAAGGTGAATTTTATACACCACAACAAGTATCTAAAATATTAGCTAAAATTGTAACTTTAGGAAAAACCAAAATAAAATCAGTTTATGACCCTACTTGTGGCTCAGGTTCACTTCTATTACGTGTGAAGCGAGAAGCTGATGTAAGTGAGTTTTATGGACAAGAGTTGAATCGTACGACCTACAACTTGTCTAGAATGAATATGATTTTACACGATATTCATTACCGTAAATTTGATATTAAAAATGAAGATACACTTGAGAGTCCACAACATTTAGATAAGCGTTTTGAAGCTGTTGTGGCAAATCCTCCTTTTTCAACACATTGGAAAGGGAAAGACAATTCTTTGAACAGTACAGATGAACGTTTTTCTCAATATGGTAGATTAGCGCCTAAAACCAAAGCAGATTATGCTTTCGTACAGCATATGTTCCATCAATTGACAGAAAATGGTACAATGGCAGTTGTTTTACCTCATGGTGTGCTATTTAGAGGAGCTGCAGAAGGTGTAATTCGTAAATATTTAATAAATGATAAAAATGCATTAGATGCTGTTATTGGTTTGCCTGCAAATATTTTTTACGGAACATCTATACCAACGTGTATTCTAGTACTTAAAAAATGTAGGAAAGACGATGGTAATATCGTGTTTATTGATGCTAGTGGAGAAGATTATTTTGTTAAAGGGATTAATCAAAATGAATTAAGAGATGAAGATGTAGAAAAAATTGTGGACACGTATTCTAAAAGAATTACAAAAGAAAAATATAGTAAGGTCGTAGAATTAAAAGAGATTATAAAAAATGAATATAACCTTAATATCGCAAAGTACGTAGACACTTTTGAAGATGATGAAGCAATAGATATTGAGACTCTAGCTAAAGAGTTGAAAGCAATTGATAAACAAATAGCACCACTTAATGCTGAAATAAAAACTTTTTGTGATGAGCTAAAAATTTCAACTCCATTTTAATATGACATTAATAAAAAACAAGCCATTACTGCGTTTTCCTGAATTTAAATCAACTTGGAAAGAAAATAAAATTTCTGAAATTTTTGAAAGAGTAGTAAACCCTGTTGATGTAGATAAAACAAAAAAATATCAAGAAATAGGTATTCGTTCGCACGGTAAAGGTATTTTTCACAAAGAACAAAAACTAGGTGTTGAAATTGGAAACAAAAGAGTGTTTTGGGTTAAAGAAAATACTTTTATTGTAAATATTGTATTTGCTTGGGAGCAAGCAGTTGCGAAAACTACAGAAAATGAAGTTGGTTTAATAGCTTCTCATAGATTTCCAATGTATGAGCCAATAAAAAATGTTTTAGACCTAGGTTTTATTTTATATTTTTTTCTGCGTAAAAAAGGAAAATATGTTTTAGAATTAGCGTCTCCAGGTGGAGCGGGAAGAAATAAAACTTTAGGACAAAAAGTGTTTGCAGATACAGAGATTACAATACCAAAATTTCAAGAACAAGCAAAAATAGCTAGGTTTTTAAATCGACTGGATAGTCGAATTAACCTAATTGATAAAAAGTTAAAAAAACTTAAAGCGTATAAAATAGGAGTAAGAAGAAAAATATTTTCAAAAGAATTACGCTTTAAGGATGTTTATGGGAATGAATTTCCTGATTGGAAAAAAATGAGAATAGGAGATGTTTTAGATTATGAACAACCCACAAAATACTTGGTTTCAAATAAAGATTATAATAAAAAATATAATACTCCAGTTTTAACTGCGGGGAAAAAATTTATTTTAGGTTACACAAAAGAAACAGATGGAATTTTTATAGATAATTTACCAACAATTATTTTTGACGATTTTACTACAGCTTTTCATTTTGTTGATTTCCCGTTTAAAGCCAAATCTTCTGCAATGAAAATGTTAATCCCTAAAGGTGAAAATGTAAATATGAAATTTATGTATGAAGCAATGAAATCATTAAGGTTTCCCATAGCTCAACATAAACGTTTCTGGATTTCTGAATACCAAAATCAGATAATTTTATATCCTAATAGTGAAGAGCAGCAAAAAATATCAGATTTCTTTTTAGATATAGATAATTCAATTCAAAACCTATCAGACCAATTGACAAAATCAAAAAAATTCAAAAAAGGCCTACTTCAAAAAATGTTTGTATAATATGGATTTAACGATAATAAATAATGAAATACAAAAAGAGTTTGAATTTTACCTAAAAAGCTTTTTAGACACTAAAAAATACTATTATTGGACATTAGAGTATTTTGAATCTGTTGGTGGTTTAACTTTTCAGCATTTTTTTTTAAGTGATGATGTAAAAAAAGAAATCAATAGTAAAGGAGAAACTTATTTTAAAGAAAGTAAGATTAATTTAAGTATAAACCGAAATTCTCACAGAAACGATATAAATATAAAAAATATTACAACACTTTTTGAAGACCATAAGGAAGATGGTCAATCAAAAAGGTACGAATATATTAAGGAATTTGTTCTTTGGCATTTATTAAAGCAACTCAATAAAAATGACCCAAATAATAAAATAGAAATACAGAAAAGAAACTTCTTATACACTTATTTGCAGTATTTATTAGAGAATCAAGCTCCAAGAAAAAGGTCAGATTTTATAGCTTATTCTAAAACAGAACAAGGACGAGATTTATTTATTCAGCTAGCGAATTTAGTAAAAGAGAATAAAAACCCAAATATAAATCTCCAAACTAAGGTTGAAAAATTATTTATTTCTAAAGAATATGAAGACCGTATTCATTTTATTTTTTCTAAAGTAGGAGAAGAAGAAAAAGAGGAATTAAGGGAGTTGTTGGATGTGCTAAGTAAAGGTAGTGTAAACAATTATTACAGAGGGCAAGCGGATGCAACTTGGCTCTTGGATTCTAGCCTTACTAGAGAAGAAAAATATGCAGAAAATGAAGCAAGAATGTATTATGATATTCTTTCTTTAAAACCAGAAGCTTTTTCAAACAATTATAGCATTTATGAACGCTTAATAACAATGCAGCATTTTGGTATGCCAACAAGACTTTTAGATATCACAAGAAATCCTTTAGTATCTATTTTCTTTTCTTGTAATAATTTAGATAGAGCAAATGCAGATGGTTTAGTTTATTCATTTGTTCCAGAATCGGACAATTTTTTAAATTGAGTTATACGTTTAGCTTCTGTTTTAATTGATTTTGGTATATTGGTTTAGCTTCTACCATTCTGGTAATTGTTTTATGAAAGATACTAGTCTTAAATTGAGAACGATTAATTCTAAAACAAAACTCATCAAAATAAGCTTGAATATGCCATTTACTTACATGTGTTGGTATTGCTCTTAACCATGATTTTACTTGCATAATCATGATATGCAATTGTTTAAAATTAGTTCCATTATTACTATAGATTTGTTCAATATTATAAATTTCTTTTAAAGGTTCGTATCCTCTCCATTTGTCTGTTATTATTTTAGCAGAAGTACTTATATGCTCTTCAAATATTGGTGTTAATGATTTTGCTGAATAGTCATCAATAGACTTTATGTAAACTCTTTTCACTTTATTATTTTCAGTTAACTCTACTGCTATTACTGCCTTCTTCTTTTTTGAGTCATAACTTCTACCTTGTTTTCCTTCTTCTTTTCCGCCTACTGTAAATTCATCAACATGTATTAATTTTTTTAAAGGATATTTTTGGCTACTTTTCATAGCTTTACGTACTTTTTGCATAAAAAACCAGGCGGTTCCTTGCCGGATACTAAAGCGTTTTCCCATCTGAACACTAGATATGCTTTTGCTACTTGTACTCATCTCAAAAGCGACACAAAAGGCTTTTTGTAAACCAAATTTAACTTTATGAAATAGTGTGTTTGCTGTTGCACTTTCTACATGATGACAATTATAGCAATGATAGTTATATCCTGATTTTTCACACCCTTTTGTATGTCCACATTTCACACAAATAAAACCATCTTGCCATTTTATTTTCGATAAATAAGCTTTACAAGCATCATCATTTGGTAGTTCTTTTATAAAGTTTAGTATATCTTGTCCTTCAAATTGTTTCATATCATATATTTTAAAGGGTATAATATACGGAAATTAAATGACTAACTCAATTTTTAAATTTTGATGATGAAAGGTTAAAATGTATTACGAATAATGTTGTAAGCAGGGATGAAGATTATAAGAATAATTCTTGCAATTTAACTCAAACACAAAAAGAAGAATGTTTTTCAAAAAATTGGTTCGTACAGGGAATTGCCAAAAATCAAAGAATAAATAATCAGAGTGGTGATTTTATATTTGTTAGTAGTGAAAAGTCAAGAAAGAGTTTAGACAGTTTACCTAGTCGAATTGTAATAATCGATGCAAATTCAAAGAAATATTGTTAGAGCAATTAGAATCTTTAAATATTCATAGTGGGTCAGTTTATCCAGATCTTAGTCATATGAGTAGCTATATAAGAGAACGTTACAAAGACGAAGGCTATATAGCAAGTATATCACATAGACCAATTTCTATTTATGTAGATTCAAAAACAACTAAAGAAAAGTCCAAAGATAATCCGCCTGAAATATTAAGTAGTAAATTTAATGAAGCAACTTTTTGGGCAGAAGAAAAGAATGATAAACTCTCTGCTTTTGCAAAAAAAGAGAAGTTAAAGGAGGTTGAATTGAAAAAGGTAATAAATACATATTTATACGATGAAAAAAGTCCTTTGCCCGATAGTGTAATATCTACACTAATAAGTAAACCTAGTTTAAAAAATCGTAGAAATGTAGCAGAAGAAACCACTAAAAAGATAATTGATTTTGTTAATTATTTAAATAACGAAACTAAATAATGACCATACAATCAGAACAATTATTAGAAAACAGTTTGGTAAGCCAATTAGTACAATTGGGTTATGGGAAAGTGGTTATTAAAGACGAAGACGATTTATTATTGAACCTAAAATCTCAGTTAGAAAAGCACAATAAAATTACATTATCTGATAATGATTTTAAACAAATTTTAAATTACATAAACAAAGGTTCTATATTTCAACGAGCTAAAATTTTACGAGATAGAGTTCCTTTTACTAACAATAATGGTGAAAGCAAAACCATAGAACTCATCAATCAACTACATTGGTGTAAAAATGAGTTTCAAGTTACTCAACAGGTAACGATGGAAGGCACATACAAAAACCGTTATGATTTAACCATTTTAATAAACGGCTTGCCTTTAGTACAAATAGAACTAAAACGCAGAGGGTTAGAATTAAAAGAAGCTTTCAATCAAATTAATAGATACGAACGTCATAGTTTTGGAGCAGGAGCAGGTTTGTTTCAGTTTGTACAAATATTTGTAATTAGCAATGGCGTAAACACTAAGTACTATGCTAACAGCCCAATAAAAGCTCGTAGTTTTAAGCAAACTTTTTATTGGAGCGATACCAATAATAAATTAGTAACTCAATTATCTAAGTTTACAGACATATTTTTAGAGCCTTGCCATATCTCTAAAATGATTGCTAGGTATGTTGTTTTAAACGAATCAGCCAAAATACTAATGGTACTTCGTCCTTATCAATATTTTGCAGTAGAAGCTATTATAGAAAGAGTAAAAAACACCACCAAAAACGGTTTTATTTGGCATACTACAGGTTCTGGTAAAACTTTAACCAGTTTTAAGGCTAGTCAAATTCTTACTCATATGCCCAAAGTGCATAAGGTGGTTTTTGTGGTAGATAGAAAAGATTTAGATTACCAAACTACCAAAGTGTTCAATAGTTTCAGCAAAGGCAGTATTGATGGTACTAATAACACCAAAGCTTTAGTAAAACAATTGGCTGGCGATAATAAATTAATTGTTACTACCATTCAAAAACTAAATACTGCCATTAGCAAGACTAGGTATTTAAACCAAATGGAAGTTTTAAAAGACAAACGAGTGATTTTTATATTTGATGAATGCCATAGAAGTCAGTTTGGAAAAACACATCAAGATATTAAAAATTTCTTCCAAAAAAGTCAGATGTTTGGTTTTACTGGAACTCCGATTTTTGAAGATAATGCAGGTACTAATGAATTTGGAAAACGAACAACTGCAATGTTATTTGGAGGTGAAAAATCTTTACACAAATATGTAATTACAGATGCAATACGAGATGAAAATGTTTTAAAATTCTCTATTGAATACATTAATACGTTCAAAAAGAAAGAACACATGTTAGATATTGATGTTGAAGCTATAGACGAAAAGGAAGTAATGGAAGCACCAGAACGTTTAGATGCCATTACTGAATATATAATTGCTAATCACAATAGAAAAACACATAGTAAAGAATTTACAGCAATAATGTGTGTAAGTAATGTAGAAACGCTTATTAAATATTACCAACTTTTTAAAGCAAAAGAGCATAATTTAAAAGTGGCAACTATATTTTCTTATCAAGCAAATGAAGAAGATAAAGACGCTTTAGGTTTTACAACTTCTGAATTTGATGAAGTAGATTTGAATGTTGTTGCTGAACCAGTTACTAAATACAAATCTCAACATACAAGAGAACATTTAGATAGTTTTATTGCCGATTACAACAAAACTTTTGGCACAAATTATTCTACAAAAGACACGCAGAGTTATTATAATTATTACAACGATATTGCCAAAAGAGTAAAACACAAACAGGTTGATATTTTATTAGTCGTAATTATGTTTTTAACAGGTTTTGATAGCAAAACATTGAATACAATATATGTAGATAAAAACTTGAAATATCACGGTTTAATTCAGGCTTTCTCAAGAACAAACAGGATTCTAAATGAAGTAAAATCGCAAGGAAATGTGGTTTGTTTTAGAAACTTAAAACAGCATACGGATGATGCTATTGCATTATTCTCGAACATAGAATCTAAAGACGAAATAATTATTGCGCCATATGAAGATTATGTAAAAAAAATGGATGAGGCATTTATTCAATTACTCCAAATAACGCCAACTATTGATAGTGTTTCTCATTTAGAAAGTGAAGAAGATGAATTGGATTTTGCCAAAGCATTTAGAGAGTTAATGAGAACATTAAATGTTTTAAAAACTTTTACCGAATTTACTTTTGATGATATTAGTATAAATGAACAATCCTTTGAAGACTACAAAAGCAAGTATTTAGATTTACGAGATAAAGTAAAAAGAGAAAACGCTAAGGAAAAAGTATCAATCTTAAATGATATTGATTTTGAATTAGAGCTAATACATAGAGACGAAATAAATGTTAGTTATATTTTAAAATTATTAGCAAATCTTAAAAATTCAGTTTCGGTTGAAGATAAAGAAAAACAACTGAAAAACATTTTGGATATTGTAGCTGGAGATACACAATTAAGAAGTAAACGTGAGTTAATTGAAAAGTTCATTAATGAACATATACCAACCATTGAAGATTCAGAAGATATTCCAGATGAATTTATTCAGTTTATGACTGCTGAAAAATTACAAGCTATAAAACTGTTAAGTTCAGAGGAAGGCTTAAACGAGCAAAAGTTAGAAAAAGTAATTGGCGATTATATGTTTACAGAAAAAATTCCTTTACGTGATGATATTATTGGAACAATGAATACTCGTCCAAGTTTGAAAGAAAGAAAGACGAAAGCTGAAAGAATTACAAATAAGATATTGGAGTTTGTGGAAACATTTATTAGTGGGATAACAAGTTAAGAAATGGCTGTTTTAAGAAAATATTCAAAAAATGAGAATTACAAAAAAGAAGGAAAATCAGCACCCTTGACTTCCGTTTCTATACATCAATTTCTTGATGAATTAGAAGCAGGTGAAGAAATTAATTACAAAGATTATGTTTTCAGTTTTTTAGTAGATTTAAGTGATTATGTTTTCAATAAAAAAGTTAGATTTCATAATTGTACGTTTGAAAAAGGGATAAAATGTCGTAATACTACTTTTAATCAATTAGTAGATTTTTATCAATCTACATTTGAAGATAATCAATATTTTCATTTAACAGATTTCTTAAATATTTCTATTTTTTCAGAAACTACTTTTAAAAAAGCTGTCATTTTTAGACATAATAAAGTTTCAAAAGACACTTATATAAGTTTTGAAAAAGCTATTTTTAAAAATGGATTAGATATTTCTAATTCCAATTTTTGGTGTACTCTTCAAGTGTTTGGTATAAAAATAAATAATTCAATACCTGATAAGGAAAGTTTATCGTATTACTTAAAGAAAAACTTGTCTAGAAGTAATTCAGAGATAAAGATATGTGAAAAACTTGTTGAGGAATTATATACTATTCCTTTAAATAAATTCAATCCAAACAACAAGCTAATAAATAAAATACTTTTACAATTTAATGATGAGAACCATAGTAAAGTTGATTTCAATGAAAAAATAAAAAACTCTCTCAAATCTACATATAAAGGAATTCGAGAATCATACAGAAGAATCAAGCAAGAATTTAGAAAAAATGAAAATCATATTGAAGCACTTGATTTTCATCACCATGAAATGAGTGTTTTTAGAAAAGAATTAGAATACAAAACAGTTAGCAGTTATGAGAAATTTAGTGTCTTTGGTAAATTTAAGAATAGAATAATTATAATCTTTAATAAGAATAAAATAATTTTATTTTTAAATAAGATTTCAAATGACTATAATCGTAGTTGGGTTAGAGGTGTGATTTTTACACTCTCTATAACTTTTACATTTTTCTTTATTGTAAGCTTGATATTATTATACAACAAAGATATATCTATAGCGATGTCAACTAATGCTTTTAAGGAAAGCACTAATGAGTTTATAAAATTTATAAATCCAATCGCTTGGAATCATAAGTTATATAACTCAGATAATCTATTTGCAATAATAATTACTTATGTAGCTAAAATTTTCATTGGGTATGGTTATTATCAAACAATACAGGCATTTCGAAAATATGGTAAAAACTAAGAGTTAAAAAGATTAGTAGCCCTATAAGTAGCCCCAAAAATTAAAAAACCCTTTAAAAACAATGTTTTTAAAGGGTTTACAGTACTCAAGGCGGGAATCGAACCCGCACTTCCGAAAAAACTGGATTTTGAATCCAGCGCGTCTACCAATTCCGCCACTTGAGCAAATTACTTAGAATCTCGCAAAGATCGTAATTTTTCTTTGCCTATACCAGATTTCCAATACTTTTCTCTTTTTCTAGCTTCCATTCTAGTGGTTACTTCTTCAAAAAAAAGAAGTGTAAAAGGAGCATAAGGTTTTGTTGTCTTCTCTCTCAAACCATTATGTCTAAAAATCCTTTCTTCTAAGTTAGAAGTTAATCCAACATAAATATAATTTCCTTCAACACTAGAAATTGCGTAAACATAGAACATATATCATATTTTGCGCGCCTGCCTGTCGGTAGACAGGTCTACCAATTCCGCCCTATCTGCCGATAGGCAGCCACTTGAGCAAAGTATGTAATAGGATTGCAAATGTATCAATTTTTTTTATTTTAAAGTCAAAAAATACATATCAAACTTCATAAATAATTTCTACTTTTGTTTGCTCACAACAATACAACTAAAATACAACTACATGCCTACAAATCAATTAGCACCAAAACTTTTTGCTTGCCGACAAAGTATCGTTCTGGCAGAGAAAATTGCGAAAGAATACAATACTACTTTAGGAAAAGTAAAAACAACTTATTTTAGTGACGGCGAATTTCAACCCGCTTTTGAAGAATCTGTAAGAGGAAGAAGAATCTTTATCATAGGATCCACTTTTCCAAATGCAGACAATTTAATGGAAATGTTGTTAATGTTAGATGCAGCAAAAAGAGCATCTGCAAGACATATTACTGCAGTGATGCCGTATTTTGGTTGGGCAAGACAAGATAGAAAAGACCAACCAAGAGTTGCCATAGGCGCAAAATTAGTGGCAAATTTATTGCAATCTGCAGGAGCAACAAGAATTATGACCATGGATTTGCATGCAGATCAAATTCAGGGATTCTTCGAAAAGCCAGTAGATCATTTATTCGCATCTACTATTTTTATGCCGTATATAAAAAGCTTAAAATTAGACAATTTAACCATTGCATCTCCAGATATGGGAGGTTCTAAAAGAGCGTATGCATATTCTAAGCACTTGCATTCAGATGTTGTAATTTGTTATAAACAACGTAAAAAAGCCAATGTAATTTCACACATGGAATTGATTGGAGATGTACGTGGTAAAAATGTGATTCTAGTTGACGATATGATAGATACAGGAGGAACATTGGCACATGCCGCAAATCTAATGATGGAAAGAGGCGCTTTAAGTGTACGTGCAATTTGTACACACCCAATACTTTCTGGTAACGCGTACGAAAAAATAGAAAACTCAGGATTAACAGAGCTAATTGTTTCAGATACAATTCCTTTAAAGAAAGAAACTTCTAAAATAAAAGTTGTATCTTGCGCGCCATTATTTGCGGATGTTATGCATAAAGTGCAAGACAATACTTCAATTAGTGGACAATTTTTAATGTAAATATTTAATAAAACAAAGTAATGAAATCAATTACAATTAAAGGATCAAAAAGAGAAAGCGTGGGTAAAGTAGCAACTAAAGCCTTACGTAATGCTGGTATGGTTCCTTGCGTTATATACGGAGGAGATACCCCAGTGCATTTTTCAGCAGAAGAATTAGCATTTAAAAAGTTGGTATATACTCCAAACGTTTATACTGCTACAATTAATGTTGATGGAAAAAAAATAGCAACCATTTTACAAGACATTCAATTTCACCCAGTAACAGATAAAATTATCCATGTAGATTTTTATCAGTTATTTGATGATAAGGAAGTTACAATGAAAATTCCAGTAAAATTAACAGGTACATCACCAGGGGTATTAAATGGTGGTTCTTTACGTTTTACAAATCGTAAATTAAAAGTTAAAGCTTTACCCTCTAATTTACCAGATTTTGTAACTGCAGATATTTCTAAATTAAAAATAGGGCATAAATTAGTTTTAAGTTCTTTATTTAATGAAGAATATACTTTTATGCACCCAGAGAACACGGTAGTTGTGCAAGTAAGAACTTCTAGAAATTCTGTTGATGAAGAATTAGAAGACGAAGAAGAAACTACAGAAGAAGCTACAGCTGAGGCTACAGCTGAATAAATTTAGTTTTTTATACTATTTAAAAGCGTTACAAATTTGTAACGCTTTTTTCATGCCCTGAATTTATTTCAGCCTCTCATTATTTTATTTCTTCTTATTTTTGAAGAATGAATATGGTGACATTTTTTAAAAATATTTTTGGTATACATACCGAAACTAAAGAAGCATTAATGAAGAAATTTTTAATTATAGGTTTAGGAAATATTGGCGATAAATATGCAGAGACACGTCATAACATAGGTTTTAAGATTGTAGATGAAGTTGCTGAAGAACACAATGTAACTTTTGAAACCGAAAAATTAGGAGATGTTGCTAGCTTTAGATACAAAGGAAGAACTTTTGTGCTCTTAAAGCCAAGTACATTTATGAATTTAAGTGGAAAAGCTGTGAAATATTGGATGGACAAAGAAAAAATTGCTATCGAAAATATCTTAGTTATTACAGATGATGTAAACCTAGATTTTGGAACCATTCGTTTAAAGGCCAAAGGCTCTGCTGGCGGACATAACGGGTTAAAAGACATTCAAGAAAAACTAAACACCCAACAATATGCGCGTTTTCGATTTGGTGTGGGTGCAAATTATCCTATTGGAAGACAAGTAGATTTTGTTTTAGGAGAATGGAACAAAGAAGAAAAAAGCCAATTGATAGAGCGTTTGCCTATTTCAGCAAAAATCATCACCTCTTTTGGTACTGCAGGTTTGGCAAATACTATGAATGCATTTAATGGCAAATAATATAGAAATAAAAAAAGCTGTCTAATTAGCCAGCTTTTAGAGTACTAAAAGATAAGTTTTATTTTCTTGAAAGATTAATACTTTCTTTAGAAGAGATTGTAATTCCACCATCAACATCCATATCTTCTTGTGTGATATTCACTGTATTTTCTGTAAAAGTAACTACTTTGAATTCACCATCTATAAAATCTCCAGAGGTTTCATCAAACGTAATAGTGTTTTCTGAACTATTTATTGTGTAAGATCCTGCAGAGTCAAAAACAATAATTGAACTTACAGGCGCCGAAGTCCCTCCATTTACTGTAGTTAATGTTTCCACAGATCTAAACTTTCCTGTAGCCGTAAAAGTTCCATTTGCATTCATTACAAAAGAAACATCATCAAAAGAATCTCCAACTTCTATAGTTGTAGAAATATCAACGCTTGCTCCTGAACTACCCGTGGCTGTTTCCTTTTCTTCAACTTCAATACTAGATATTTCGTAATTTCCAGCAATGTTTGCAGTTGTTAATGTAAATTCAGGACTATCGTCGTTATCACCACAACTTAACAAAGTAATAGAAATGCATAAGAATAAAATAAATTTGATATTTTTCATAATTATAATTTTTTGTCAAATATACTTTTTATGTTCAATATTTTTAGCTTTTACAGTATAGTTTTTTGCTAAATTAATTTTCACTAGCAAACCATTCTGCAAAACTCGAAGCTGTTTCTTGTAATTTTATGGAATGAAGTTTGATCTCAGCTGGCAATCTATTTTTAATTTTTTCAGCAAAATCAATCACCATCATTTCGCTTGTAGGTTGGTAATCTGCTAATAAAACATGATGCCCTCTATCCATCAATTCTTTTGCCAATTCAACATGAGGTGTGTTTTTGTTAAACACCGTTGCGTGGTCAAAAACGTCTACAATCTCTTCGTTTACAATCTTTTTTAAGTCGCTAAAATCAATCACCATTCCAAATTTTACGTTGGTATTGTCGGCGATGGGTTCTCCTGAAACAGTAACAGATAGTTTGTAAGAATGTCCGTGAACGTTTTTACATTTTCCGTCATAACCATATAAAGCATGACCTGTTTCAAAACTGAATTGTTTTGTGATTCTAATTGTGCTCATTAACGTTTGTTTCTGTATTTGTTGTAAAAATAGACAATAACCAAAGCTACTGCTAATATTAAAAATAAATAATCTCCTCCCATTTTATGTGTGTTTTGTTGCTACTAAAAAATTATCTAAAACGCTTGCAATTTTCCGATTGTCAGACAATTGCGGAATTTTATTCTGTCCGCCAAATTTACCAATAGATTTCATATATTCATGAAATCCGCCTTTTTTAACTTTTCTAATGACCAGCTGACGTAAAATTTTTCCTTCAATCAAATCGAAATAATAAATATTCTGTTCTTGCATAGAAGTATCTACTTTTTTCGAAAATTCTTCTAGGTTTTCAGGTTCGTTTTCAAATTCTATATACCATTCATGGTAAGGCAAGCCACTTGTTGGGTTTACTTGTGGTGCAACCGTAAACTCACTAATATTTATTCCTGTTCCTTTGATAGCATCGTTTAAAGCTTTTTCTACTTCTTTACCAATAACGTGTTCGCCAAAGGCAGAAATAAAGTGTTTGATACGGCCCGTTACTTTAATTCTATACGGTTTTGTTGAAGTAAATTCAACAGTGTCGCCAATATTATACCCCCAAAGACCCGCAGTTGTATTTAAAATTAGCACATAATTCACGCCAATTTTTACATCTTTTAGAGAAATTCGTGTCGGGTATTCATCAAAAAATTCGGTTGCAGGAATAAACTCATAAAAAATACCAGCATCTAATTGCAACAACATTCCCTTTTCAGTTTGCGAATCTTGATAAGCAATAAAACCCTCTGAAGCAGGATACAATTCGATGTAGTCTATTTTTTTACCAATCAAACTCTCAAACTTATTTTTATAAGGTTCAAAATTTACGCCTCCGTAAATAAAGAAATTAAAATTCGGGAACAATTCTGAAACAGATTTTCCTGTTTTTTCAATCAATTTTTCAAAATACATTTGTACCCAAGAAGGAATTCCGCTAATTACAGACATGTCTTCATGAATGGTTTCTTCTACAATTGCATTTACTTTGGTGTCCCAATCTTCAATACAGTTGGTTTCCCAAGATGGCAAACGGTTTTTTAGTAAATAATTAGGAACATAATGCGCTGCAATACCGCTTAATCTACCTAATTTAACGCCGTTTTTATCTTCTAAAACGGGACTTCCTTGTAGAAAAATCATTTTTCCATCTACAAAACTTGCATCGTTTTTTTCAACAATATAAAACAACATTGCATTTCTTGCTGCTTTAATGTGTGTTGGCATCGAATCTTTTGTAATTGGAATGTATTTCGCACCAGAAGTTGTACCAGAAGTTTTTGCAAAATACAAGGGTTTGCCTGTCCAAAGTACATCTTCTTCACCCGCAACCATTCTATCTACATAAGGTCTTAAACCTTCATAATCGGTAATTTTTACTTGTTTTTTAAACTCTTCGTAATTAGAAATAGCTTCAAAATTATGATCTTTTCCAAAAGCAGTTTTACTTCCTTTAGACAATAAATTTTTAAAAACTTTTTCTTGAGTTTTATGAGGTTTATTCGCCCATTTATATACTTTTCGAGTCGCTATTTTAGCAAACGGAATGGCAAAAAAAGATTTGATACTCATTATTTAAAATCTATAAAATTTGTTGGATTTATGGCGTAACCGCCTTTCCAAAGTTCGAAATGTAAGTGTGGACCAGTGGTTAATTCTCCTGTAGAGCCAACACTTGCAATTACTTCGCCAGATTTTACAAAATCTCCTTGTTGTTTGAGTAAATTACCGTTGTGTTTGTAAACAGAAATAAAATCTTTGTTGTGTTTTAAAATGATTACATAGCCCGTTTCTGCGCTCCAGCCAGAAAAAATAACTGTACCGTCTGCAGCCGCTTTTATTGGCGAGCCAGTTTTGGCAACAATATCTACCGCAAAATGCTTAGAATTTGCGTCAAAATCTTGAGATATATTTCCTGTTAAAGGCGCAAAAAAGACAATTTTCACATTACTTTTAGCGTTGTTTAAAATGGCAAACTTAGTTTCTTTGTCTACTTTTTCTCTAAACAAAGAATCTTCTTTTGTGGCATCTAATTCACTTTCATTAATATCTATTTGTTGTGCACGTATGGTAATAGAATCTATTTCTTCTGAAGTTATTTCTCCTGTTAAAACCGGTTTTAATGCTTTTGTGTAATTTTCTAAAACGGCTAATTTTTGTTTTAAAGAATCTGCTTCGAAAGTTAAGTTTATTGCGGCAGCTTTTAATTGCGAAGATGAATACCCAGGAATGTATTCTTTAATTGGTGTAAAAGCTATTAAAACAGTGGTCAAAGCAATTAATAAAATAGAGAAAACACCGCTTAAGACAAATACATTCAATCTAGAAAGTTTTAATGAAAAACGCTCTTCAAAAGTGTCTTCATTTAAAACAACCAATCGATATTTATCTGTTAGTTTTTGTTTTAGTTTTCCTTTCTTTTTATCCTTTTTAGCCACAAATTATCATTTGAATGTTTACAAATATACAACGAAACGCTCACAGAGAGAATCTGTATCATAACGAAATAAAAATAGGGAAATTATTTTTTATAAAAATTCATTTCATCAATATAATTCCAAACTTCTTTGGTTAACAATGGTTGAATGTTTTTTCCTTCTTTAATTCCATTCCTTACCATGGTTGACGAGATTTGAACAATAGGTGCTTCAACTTTATGAATTTTAGGATGCTGATCAAATTGAGTGGCTACTTTTCCGTCAGAAATTCTGGGATATACATAAATATCATGATGTTCTAAAATGATCTCAAAATTTTTCCACTTATGAAAACTTTTTAAATTGTCTTCACCCATAATTAAACAGAATTCTTTGTCTTTGTAAACATCAGCAATATGCGCTAATGTATGTACAGTATAGTTTGGTTGTGGTAATTTAAACTCAATATCTGAAGGTTTTATCTTCGGATAACTTTCCGTTGCTCTATATACAAGCTCAAAACGATGATGATTTTCTAGTAAAGAGTTTTTCTTTTTAAAAGGATTATGAGGCGTTACAACCATCCAAATTTCATCTAAATCTGAATGTTCTACCATATAATTGGCAATAATTAAATGCCCAATATGAATTGGGTTAAACGTGCCAAAATACAAACCTATTTTACTCATATTTATAAAAGATGATAGAAAAAAGATAAAAGAAAAGAGACTTCTTACTCATCTCTAATTTTCTTTCTTCTTTTCTCTCTATTCTATTTTCTTTCTTCTTTTCTCTCTATTCTATTTTCTTCCTTCTCTTTTAACTCTAAGAAATCACTCATTAATTCTTCAGCTTCTTTTAAGGCAACATCCAAATCGTAATTTTTAATAATTTTATCAAATTGAGGTGCAGTTGCCAATTCTACAGAAGCTTTTGCGATGCGCATGTTTATTTTTTCTTCGCTTTCTGTTTTGCGTTTCTTTAAGCGAATTTTCAACTCGTCTACACTTGGTGGTTTTACAAACACAGACAATGTTTCTTCAGGATACTTCTTCTTAATTCTTAAGCCTCCAACAACATCAATATCAAAAATTACATGTTTTTTTTGTGCCCAAATACGTTCTACTTCAGATTTTAAAGTTCCGTAGAAATTATCTCGATACACTTCTTCCCACTCTAAAAATTCATCTGCTTTTATTTTATCTTTAAAGTCTCTTGTAGAAATAAAATAATAATCTTCGCCATCTTTTTCAAAATCTCTTGGCTCACGGGAGGTTGCAGAAATTGAAAATTCTAAATTGAATTTTTTTTGTTTTAATAGATGACGCACAATGGTTGTTTTTCCTGAACCAGAAGGTGCTGAAAACACAAATAATTTTCCTACAAAATTATCTTTCATAATGAATTTTGTTATGCTGTCTCGAAATTTTGGGAGTCTCAGCATGTTGTTAATATGAAAGCTGAAATACATTCAACTTTTGAACTATGACTTTTCGTTAAGCTTCGCTAGCAACCTTTAAAACAAAATGCATTTTGTTTTTCGGCAATGCTCAAAGCGGCAAGCAATGTATAATTGAGCGGAGTGGCAAACTAATTATTTACAATACGTTTAAAATCTGTTCTTTAATTTGCTCTAGCTCGTTTTTCATTTGAATCACTGCTTTTTGCATTGGTGCAAAATTGGCTTTCGAACCTGTGGTGTTGATTTCTCTTCCAATTTCTTGTACAATAAACCCTAATTTTTTCCCATTAGAATCTTCAGATGCCAGTGTTAGTAAGAAATAATCTAAATGATTTGCCAAGCGAACTTTCTCTTCATTAATATCTAATTTTTCTAGATAGTAAATGAGTTCTTGCTCAAAACGATTTTCATCAGTATCTACTTTTAAATCGTCAATTGCCTTTTTTAAACGTGTTTTTACATTTTCTACTCGATCACCATCCAATGCTTTTACTTCTTCTAAATACCTTCTAATATTGGTAATTCTTTCTTTAAAATCAATTTCTAAGGAAGCCGCCTCATCAATTCTATATTGTACAATTTCTTTGATAGCAATGTCTATATTTTCATTGATTAGATGCCATTCATTTTCATCTAATTCTTCACGCGCAGTGCTTAATGCATCTGGCATCCTCATTGCCATTTTTAATAATTCAACATCGTCAGAAGTTCCTGTTTGAACAACGTTTCTTAGTTGCTGCATGTATTGTTTTACAACTCCGTGATTTATGGTTGAAGAAGTTTCATCTGCAGTCATTTCCACAAAGATCGAAAAATCTACTTTTCCTCTTACCAAAGCAGTGGCTAATTTTTTACGAACCGATAATTCCTTTTCCTTATAATAAGAGGGAATGCGAACATTTAAATCTAAATTTTTGCTATTTAAAGATTTGATTTCTATGGTTACTTTTTTGGTGGGCAATTGTAAAACTGCTTTTCCATAACCAGTCATCGATTGAATCATACGTTCGTCATTTTAAATTAGTGAAACTCAATTTTTAAAAGTTGCGAAGCAATAAATTAAAAATTGCTAGCTGAACTAATCCCGCTTTTTTTAGCGGTATCTATAGGTTTTACCTGCCAGCCGGTAGGCTGGTTACCCGATGCTCTGCGTCGAAATAAAAAATAAATTTCTACTTGATACCTCGTACCCTTGGGTCGAGGTTTTTCATTAAGTTGCAAATATAACTTTATTTGGTAGATTTTTGTGCTTGTTTGGTGACTAAATAAACGCCTAAAAAGATCAATAAAGTAGCGCTAATCTTCACTAAATTTAAAGAATCGCTCCCAACAATTAATGCATAAATGGTAGCAATTACAGGCTGTAAATAAATAAAAACACTTACGGTGGTTGGTTTTAATTTAGACAAACCATACAAATTAAAAAGATAGGTTACACAAGTAGTAAAAAGAATCACAAAACCAATATTCCAATAGATGTTTGTAGGAATTTCTTGCCAAACAATTTCTGTAAACTCACTATAGCCTATGGGGATTACAAAAATTAATCCGAATAAATACAACCATTTTACAAATACTATTGGGTTGTATTTTTTAACCAAGTCTTTTGCCAATACCAAATATAAGCCATACGAAGCCGCATTTAAAAAAACCAAGAAGTTTCCTAAATTGTTGTTTTCTGAATTTCCTTCTGAAGAGCTACCAAAGGTTATCAATAGAATGGTTCCTACTAAACCAATAAATACTCCTAAGATTCTTTGTTTGCCAATGGCTTTTCTGATTAAAATGCTAGAAAAAATCAATACCATTATTGGCGAAGTCACCATCATCACAGACGCACTGATGGGTGTTGTTAAGCTTAAACCCTTAAAAAACGCAAGCATGTTTAAGCTAATACCAAAAAAGGAAGCTAAGAAGATTTTTTTATAGTTTGACTTTTCTATTTTCTGTTGTTTTATAAAAAGGCCCAACGTCCAAAAAATTATTGTGGCACCGGAAACTCTTAGCAAAATAAAGGCATAAGGCTTTACATACGTTGGCATTACATCTTTAGCTATGGTAAAAGTTAAACCATAAATTAAGGTTGCAATAGAAACGGCAATTAGTGCTAATGCTCTTTTATTCATTAAATTTCATCAAAAAATTAAGGTGCAAAGTTGATGATAAATTTTAAATTAGTGAAACTCAATTTTTATTCGAAGCTTCGGAAGCGAAGCAATGAATTAAAAATTGCTAGATGAACCTGCCTATGCCGGAAGGCAGGCTAATCCCGCTTTTTTAGCGGGATCTATGGGTTTTACCTGCCAGCCGGGCTGTTTCCCCGACGCTCTGCGTCGAAATAAAAAATAAATTTCTACTTGATACCTCGTACCCTTGGGTCGAGGTTTTTTATTTTTTTGCACAAAAAAAGAGCTTCAAAATATATATTGAAACTCTTTTTACAGTGGTTGTTAATTTTTGGTTAGTCCACCAAAGGTGGTATTCTTAAAACTTGACCAGGATAAATCTTATCTGGATGTTTTAACATCGGCTTGTTAGCCTCAAAAATTACTGGGTATTTCATAGCATTACCATAATATTGTTTCGCAATTTTACTTAAAGTATCTCCGCTTTCTACAGTGTAGAATTTGGCCATTTCAGCTTCTGAAACTACTTCAACTTCTTTTACGGTCATTTCATCTTCTACAGAAGCAACACCTTTTGTATTTCCAACAACTAAGACTACTTTTTCTTTTGTTGCTAAGTCTGCAGCTTCTCCCCAAATTTTTACAGCATCGTCATCTACTTCTAGAGATAAATTTGCTACTTCTAAATCTAAAGAAGTAATTGCGTTTCTTAGTTGTGCAGATTTTTCTGCATTTTCTTCTGTTGTAGTTTTTCCAATGCCGAAAACCTTAGCGCCCGCATTCTTAATAAATGAAAAAATTCCCATACGTTTTTTTGTTTTAAATTAAAAAATTATAATTTTCTTCGAGCAAGATACAATTTTTAACCAATTTCTGTACATTTGTTGAGCTCAATAATATATTATGATAATTCATCACATCTTAGAAGACAATTCCATTGTAAATAAATTTATTGCAGAAATTAGAGATGTTAAAATTCAGAAAGATTCGCTTCGTTTTCGAAGAAATATCGAAAGAATTGGTGAAGTTTTAGGTTATGAATTGAGTAAAAATTTGCACTATGCTAACAGCGCTGTACAAACTCCTTTAGGTACAAAAGAGATTGCATTATATACTAAAAATATTGTTTTGTGCTCTATTTTAAGAGCAGGTTTGCCTTTGCACCAAGGACTTTTAAATTATTTTGATGATGCAGAAAATGCGTTTATTTCTGCCTATAGAAATCACCCAAATAATGATAAAGATTTTGAAATTGTTGTAGAGTATTTTGCATCACCAGCTATTGAGAATAAGACCGTATTATTAGCAGACCCAATGTTGGCCACAGGACAATCTCTAGTGGCTGTTTATGAGGCAATAAAAAAGTATGGTACACCAAAAGAAATTCATATAGTTGTTGTAATTGCTTCCACAGAAGGTATTGATTTTATCAAAGATCATTTTCCAGAAAATACCCATTTATGGGTTGCAGCAATTGATGATCAATTAAATGACAAAGGCTATATTATTCCTGGTTTGGGAGATGCTGGAGATTTAGCTTTTGGAGCTAAATTATAGTAAAAAAGGCAGCGCAAATGCACTTATTAAAAAAACTATAATAAACACATTCCTTATGAATTTACTATTTACAGCTTCCAATCCGTTTGCAATAATAACAGCAGTTGGAAATAGTAAAAATAAAAGTTCTGTTCCATTTTTATTCGGAATTAATAAAGAGAAAAACACAGCAACTATGAAATGGATTATTAAAAGAATCCAACTTTTTTTAAACGAATTATTTACTGAAAATGCTTTTGGGGATTTTAAAAAAATGGATATTACAGAAAGTGCTAAAATGAGTCCTACAATCCAATGAAAGTTGTCTTTTGAATAAAAAAATAAGCTGTAAAACTCATCAAAGTAAAAAAGATTGGTAAAAACATACAACTCATCAAACCAAAAACAGTAGGAAAAATAAATAATTAAAGGAGCTAAAAACCCAAAAACGGGAGCGATTAAATTGTTAATTATTGGTTTTTGATGCAAGTAAATTGCAGTAAAAATTAGTATGCTAAACATGGCTGTAAAAGGCTCTAAAATAAATAGAACACTTAGCCAAAAACCACTGTCAAAAAGTTTTTGAAGCACTCTTCTATGAGATCTTAAACTATATATTTTACGTAAAAATAAAATGTATAATAATAAGATTAATAGTGTTTTATATGTAAAAGTAAGTTTTAAAAAATAACTTAAGAATATGGTAAAAATAAAGAAGGCATAAGAATTATCAAACGTTAAATCATTCTTAGAAACAATAAAGTTATAAAAGAAAAAAATAATTAAAAAAAGAACTAGAAAAGTAGCTATTTTTAATAGCAGAGAAAATTCAAAAGGGGTATTCGCAAAGAGAGAAAAAGAGGCCATACCAAACAAGCAAATAAACAGACTTATCAATACGATAAAATTGATTGGTTTAGATTTCGCTAAAAAATTGGCTGGCATTATTTCTTTTGTTATTTTTGCAGTGTAAAGATAATTAAGTTATGATAGCAAGCAATATTTTTAGATGGATTGGTAGTTTATTTACAGAAATTCTGTTTCTTCCTTTTAATTGGTTACGTACTAGCGTAGCAAATGCAGATTTAGGATGGTGGATTTCTAATGCCGTAAACTGGTTTTTCTTATTAGTGCTATTGGTTTTATTTGCATATTGGATGAAAGAATCTCGCAGATTTGTAAAAGAAGGAACAGAAGACAGCGCTTAATTTTATATTTTGGGAAGCAAAAACAAACTAAAACGTTTCAAAGAAAATGAAATGTTCAAAAATGTCATTCAACCAACAAGAGAAGAAGTTGTTAGCAACTTTTCCTTAAAAGGCAAATGGCATTCTTTTTTTGAAAACAACCATCCTATCGTTGTAGAACTAGGTTGTGGAAAAGGTGAATATACAATCGCCTTGGCAAGAAAAAATCCAAATAAAAATTTTATTGGTATCGATATCAAAGGCGCTCGTTTTTGGAGAGGAGCCAAAACAGCTATTGAAGAAAATTTACCAAATGTAGCGTTTGTAAGAACTCAAATTGAGTTGGTTGATTTTATTTTTGCAGAAAACGAAGTTTCTGAAATTTGGATAACTTTTCCAGATCCTCAAATAAAATACAAACGGACAAAACACAGAATGACCAATGCTGATTTCTTAAAGAAATATCACCAGATTTTAAATGCAGAAGGAATTATGAATCTTAAGACCGATAGCGAATTTATGCACGGTTACACACTAGGTTTATTACATGGTGAAGGTCATGAAATCTTAAATGCCAATCATAACGTTTATAAAAACGAAGGTTCGCCAAAAGAAGTGACAGAAACACAGACTTTTTATGAAAATCAATATTTAGAAGTAGGAAAACCAATTACCTACATTCAATTTCGATTGAAGTATTAATTTTAAATTGCAAGAAAAGAAGTAATCTGTTAATGCCTTTCCATGGTTTCTATGATCCCTATGTTTCTATGCGGTCATTTTTTTCAAGAGAAAGGTAAGAATCATCAACACTTTTAAAACCTCTGTGAATCTCTACATTTCTCCGAGAATCTCTGCGTACTATTTTAATAATTCATATCTTTCAAAGGTGAAAGAAACTGATAATTTTTTTGAGAAAGTGTACCAAACCGCTCGTTTAATTCCCTTCGGAAGAGTGACTAGCTACGGCGCAATCGCTACCTATTTAGGAGCAGCACGTTCTGCTAGAATGGTGGGCTGGGCAATGAACAATGCTCATAATCAGACAGAAGAGGTGCCAGCACATAGAGTTGTCAATAGGAAAGGATTACTTACAGGGAAACATCATTTTGAGGGAACAAATTTGATGCAACAACTATTAGAAAATGAAGGTATTGTTGTAATCGAAAATCAAATACAAGACTTTGAAACTGTTTTTTGGGATCCAAATGCTTTGATAAAAAAATAACTCAACATTTTCATGATGAGTTATATAACGGTGTCGTATAATTTTATTTTTTGATCTTTGTAAATCTACCCGTCCAAGACAAACCTTCTAAATTAGACTCATAATAATACCTGCTACCTTTTACTCTAAATATTTTTGTATGTAGTTTGGTGCCAACACCAAAAGGTAAATTTTCTTTATTTATATCTGTAATTATAAGATTGTATTCATCTTTAGAAACCCATTTCATTTGAGCCTTAATAAATTCACCTTCAGAATAATGTTCTGTATAATGGCCGTCTTTAATTACAACTAAAACATTTTTTTTTCCATTATCAAAGGTATATTCGCCTTCTTTTAAAATAGCACTCTCTATTTTAAATTCTTTTTCCTTTTCGCCTTCTTCAGGATTATTAAATTGATGCGCTTGCAAATTCCTACTAGAGTTCATTGCTACTTCTTGAGAAGTTGTTGTTTGAGTACCTACAAACAGTAATAAAATTAAACCTAAAATTTTTACATTATGTATCATAACAAAGGGGGATTAAAAGTTATGTAGTAAACATATAATTAAAAATGCATCCACTTATTAAACTATGTTAATAAATAAAAAGTATCCTGTTAAAGTTTTGCAAAAGTTGATTTTTTCAGGCTTTACTATTTGCTACCTAAGCCGTATCTTTGCAATTAAGATTAAATAAAAATAAGACGTGAGTTTTAACAAACAAGATATATACAAAGCATTAGAAACGATAACTGCTCCTGGTGAAGGAAAAAGTTTAGTTGAAAATAGAAATGTTACAAACGTTGTAATTTTTGGGAACGAAGTACATATAGATGTCACCATTAGAAACCCCACATTCCAGGCGAAAAAGAAAATAGAATCTGAAATTATAAAAGCAATCAAAAGTAATGTTTCAGAAGCTATTGATGTAAAAGTAACTGTGGCAGTAGAAAAGCCTACAGCAAAAGAAAATCCGAACCAAATACGTGGAAAGGAAATACCTACTATTAAAAACATCGTTGCAATTGCGTCTGGTAAAGGAGGGGTTGGTAAATCTACAATTACTGCAAATACAGCAATTTCATTAGCTAAAATGGGTTTTAGTGTTGGTGTTTTAGATGCAGATGTGTATGGGCCTTCTCAACATATCATGTTCAATGTAGAAAGAGAAAAACCACTTTCTGTAAATGTAGACGGACGTTCTAAAATGAAACCTGTAGAAAATTACGGCGTAAAATTATTGTCTCTAGGATTTTTTACAAATCCAGATCAAGCAGTAATTTGGCGTGGACCCATGGCTTCCAAAGCATTAAAACAATTAATTTTTGATGCAGATTGGGGTGAGTTAGATTTCCTTTTAATCGATTTGCCGCCAGGAACTGGAGATGTACATTTATCAATTGTACAGGCATTGCCAATAAATGGCGCAGTTGTAGTAAGTACACCACAAAATATCGCATTAGCAGATGCTAAAAAAGGAGTTGCCATGTTTCAGCAAGAAAGTATCAATGTTCCTGTTTTAGGAATTATTGAAAACATGGCGTATTTTACACCCCAAGAATTACCAAATAATAAGTACTATATTTTTGGGCAAGATGGTGCAAAAAATTTAGCAGAAGATATTAAAACGAAGTTTTTAGGAGAAATCCCATTAGTACAAAGTATTCGAGAATCTGGTGATGTTGGGCATCCAGTAGCATTACAAGAAGGTACCGTTTTAGAGAAATCCTTTAATGAAATTACCAAAGAAATGGTCGCTCAATTATTAAAAAGAAACAAAAACTTACCACCAACAGAAGTAGTAAGAATTACAACAATGAGTGGTTGTAGCGCAGTAAAAAAATAAGAGCCCATCCTAGCCTTCCCAAAGGGAAGGAAACTGTGGCGCAAAACAAAATGTTTTATACTTTTTGTCAAAATAAATGATAACAAATTAACACAAAATACCCGTTTTGAGTTTCTCTCCTAAGACTGCATTGAGCGCAGACGAATTGGAGAGATTAAGAGGGGCTTAAATATGACAGCACAAGAAACATTAGACAATGTAGAAAAAGCGTTAGATGAAATTCGTCCGTTTTTAATGAGTGATGGTGGAAACATCAAGCTTTTATCAATCGAAGATTTTATTGTAAAAGTACAATTAGAAGGCGCTTGTACAGGTTGTTCTGTAAACCAAATGACCTTAAAAAATGGAGTGGAAGCAACCATAAAAAAGTATGCTCCACAAATAGAAGAAGTAATAAACGTCGCTTAAAATTTATTTTAGGCGCCTACTTGTCGCAGGCAGATTTCTAAAAAGGTTGGGCTAGGAGTTTATCTTGAGCGGAGTCGAAAGAGTATGTTTTTCTTGTCATTCTTGCGTAGGCAGGAATCTCTTAAAAGAAGAATGTAGTTTCAATCCCCAATATACTTACAAGAATGAAAACAGACCTCAAAGGTTTTTATACTGAAAATAAATTCAGCACAAGAAATCTTTGAGGTCTAAATACATAAAGAGAACAAAAATGATTACAACAGATATCTTAATTATTGGTGCAGGACCCACAGGTTTATTCACCGTTTTTGAAGCAGGATTATTAAAATTGCGTTGTCATTTAATAGATGCTTTGCCACAAGCTGGTGGTCAATGTTCGGAAATATACCCGAAGAAACCAATTTATGATATTCCTGCATATCCAGAGATTTTAGCAGGAGATTTAACAGATAAATTGTTAGAACAGTGCAAACAATTTGAACCAGGTTTTACTTTGGGTGAACGTGCAGAAACCATTGAAAAGCAAGAGGACGAATCGTTTATGGTCACCACAAATAAAGGCACAAAACATCGTGCTAAAGTAGTGGCAATTGCTGGCGGATTGGGTTCTTTTGAACCAAGGAAACCACCAATTCCAAATATTGCAGATTTTGAAGATAAAGGGGTCGAATACATCATTCGTGATCCTGAATTTTATAGAGATAAAAGAGTCGTGATTTCTGGTGGTGGAGATTCTGCCTTAGATTGGTCTATTTTCTTAACAAATGTAGCCTCTTCAGTAACTTTAATTCATAGAAGAAATGAATTTAGAGGCGCTTTAGATTCTGTAGATAAAGTTCAAGAATTAAAAGATGCAGGGAAAATTACTATGATAACGCCTGCAGAAGTAAAAGGAATTGTTGGGACGGATAAAGTCGAAGGCGTTTCCGTTGTACAAAAAGGAGGTGAGGAATTTACCATAGAAACAGATCATTTTATTCCGCTTTTTGGCTTGTCGCCAAAGTTAGGCCCTATTGCAAATTGGGGATTAGAAATCGAGAAAAACGCCATCAAAGTAAACAACGCTTTAGATTATCAAACCAACATTCCGGGAATTTATGCGATTGGTGATGTAAATACCTATCCAGGGAAATTAAAACTGATTCTGTGTGGTTTCCATGAAGCAACGTTAATGTGTCAAAGTGCCTACAAACGTATTTTTCCAGATAAAAAATACGTAATGAAATATACAACAGTTGGTGGTGTAGATGGCTTCGATGGAACCAGAAAAGAAGCACCCAAAGCGGTTGTTAAAAAGATAGAGTAATTAGATTAGTATGTCATTTCGACCTTGTGGAGAAATCTTTTTTATCTAAAGATTCATCAACTACGCTATCGCTGCACTCTGAATGACAAGTTTTTTTATTTTCATTCTGTCATCCTATGTTTGCAAAAGGATATGGATTAAAGTATTTATATTAGATAGATATTAATAAAAAGGAGAAAGA
>NZ_CANMVP010000026.1 GCF_947501385.1 uncultured Polaribacter sp. | reverse complement strand
TGTAGGATGGTTGAAGAAAAGCCAGTATATCAAAAATTAATAAAACAGAAGCTAAACGTATAACTCAATAAATTTATACTATTTAAAAATTAACATCAGTTAATGATTCTAGATTTAGCAGAATTAAATAAAATTTAGATATAACCAAAAAAAGTATTGTTTTTTAGTTATTTTTAATTATTTATAATGAAATGTTAAAATTATAGAATGTAATATATGGAGATAAAATGACTAATACTACCTAAAAGAACAAATACGTGGAATATTGCATGATTATAAGGTAATTTTCTAATCATATAAAGGATAGCTCCTATACTGTAAAAAATGCCTCCAAGAAATAATAAATTTAGACTAAAAAAAGAGATACTATCTATTAAAGGACTGATAAAAAAAACCACTTGCCAGCCCATTAACAGATACATTGCTGTAGAAATTTTATCGAATCTTCCTGTAAAAAACAGTTTTAAAACGATACCTACCAATGCAAAAAGCCAAACAAAAATAGCCATATAGTTGCCTAAACTAGAATCTAAACCCACCAAACAAAAAGGGGTATAAGTACCTGCAATTAAAACGTAAATTGCAGCATGGTCTAGAATATTTAACTTTCTTCTTCTTTTTGCCTCTTTAGCCGCATGATAAAAAGTAGACGCAGCATACAATACAATCAAACTTAGACCATAGATGATAAAACTTGCTGGTTTCCAAAAACCATCAGAGTTCAAGGACTTTACAATTAAAAAAGGAAATGCAACAATGCTTAATAACAACCCAAAAGCATGAGACCATATATTTAGTTGCTCTTCGGTATTAGAATATACGTGATTTAATTTTTCACTCATGTCCTTCTATTTGTATCTTTCATGTATAATTCATCATTTACCAAATCACTATAAATAAGATTGAAGGTCTCCTCTTTTAAAGAATCTATATCTTCTTCAACAATCTTATTTTCTGTATCTATAAATGTATGCTGATGAACTCTTAAAACTCCTGGGCCTCCTTTAAAAATATCCCATGAAAAAAAACGCTTACAATCATAATAAACTTGAGGTACAATGGGTATTTCAAACTCTAAAGCCAGACCGAATGCTCCTTTTTTAAATGGTGCTAAGACAACATCTTCTTTCGGAACCAATCCTTCAGGAAAAATAGCCATACTAACGCCATTCTCTAATCTCTTTTTGGCCATTTGATATACACGCTTTCTACTTTTTAAACTTCCTCTATCTACCATAATTACCGTTCTTTTATAGAAAAAACCGAATACGGGGATTTTTGCAAGTTCTTTTTTCCCAACGAATACAATAGGATTTTTACTCAAAGCAATCAAAATAAAAGGATCTAATAATGAGGTATGGTTTGGACAAAACATATAACTTTTATCTGGGTCGATACTTTGGTCTGAAGTAAAGTCTAAACGAAACCCCATCCCATAAATCAATATTATTGATAGAAATCTAGCCAACTTCCAGAATATATGGTAGTGTCTTTTCCGAAATGAAAAAATTAGAAGTAAAGGTGATATTAATAAAATAGTGGTAAACATTAGTATATAAAACCACAAACGCCAAAGTAATAAAAAAGGGATTTTTATAAATTTCACAGAGTATATTAAAAATTAGAATGTTATCTATTATAAATAAACAAAAAACAGTAAATATCTAAAAAACACTTACCATTTATGTAAAAGTACTAATATTCTTTTTGTTTATTGATTTTCCTAATCAAAACCTTATTTTTGTCCTCGCACCATCGCAGATGGTTTTTGTATCTCACTCATACCTAGAAGAAAAAAAATATGTCAAGAATTTTAACAGGCGTACAAAGTACAGGAACACCTCATTTAGGAAACTTATTAGGAGCTATTTTACCCGCAGTAGCAATGGCAAACAATCCTAAAAATGAAGCTTTTTTATTTATTGCAGATATGCATTCTTTAACTCAAATTAAAGACGGTGCAACCTTAAGAGAAAACACCTACAGCACTGCTGCAACTTGGCTAGCCTGTGGTTTAGACATTGGTAAGACTGTTTTTTATAGACAAAGTGATATTCCGCAAGTTGCTGAATTAGCCTGGTATTTAAGTTGCTATTTTCCATTTCAAAGATTGACTTTAGCGCACAGTTTTAAAGACAAAGCAGACAGATTAGAAGATGTAAATGCTGGTTTATTTACCTACCCGATGTTAATGGCTGCAGATATTTTATTGTATGATGCAGAAATTGTTCCTGTTGGTAAAGACCAATTGCAACATTTAGAAATGACTCGAGATGTTGCTAGTAGAGTAAATAATGTTATAGGCGAAACTTTAATTCTACCACAAGCCAAAATTCAAGAACACACAAAATTAGTTCCAGGAACTGATGGTGAAAAAATGAGCAAATCTAGAAACAATACCATTAATATTTTCTTAACAGATAAAAAATTAAGAAAGCAAATAATGAGGATTAAAACGGATAGCTTAGCATTGGAAGATCCAAAGAATCCTGATACAGACAATGTTTTTGCGCTCTATAAATTATTAGCTTCTGATGCTCAAATTAAAGAAATGAGCGCCAATTATAAAGGTGGAAATTACGGTTATGGACATGCAAAACAAGCCTTATTCGAACTTATTGTAGCAAAATTTTCGACGGTAAGAGCACGTTATCACCATTATATGGAAAACAAGCATGAAATAGATGAAGCATTAAATATTGGTGCAGCAAAAGCAAGAAAAACTGCAAATGAAGTCTTAAAAAGAGTAAGAGATAAAATTGGTTATTAAAAAACAAAACCACGTTTAAAAAGTGGTTTTGTTTTTTTTAAAGTCTGTAGTTTATAACCATTGACAAACAATACCGCCCATAATTGCCAAAGTTACCATCCAGTAACCTGCATTTATAGCAATATATTTAAAAGATTTTTTTTCAAACAAAGCTTGCACTGTTAAAATTGGCATCACTAAAAAGAAACCATATAAAACACCATGAAAAGCACCATGTTGAAAGGTTCTAAAACGATCTCCATAATTTGTTAGAAAATCTTGAAAATAAGTAAAAGCTTCACCTGTTTGCTCATTAAAACCAGGATCTCCAGCTAACGTAGAAAATACACCCATTTGATGGATCACCATTTGCACTAAGGCAAAAGCAATAAAAAGACCTAGTATATAAGAAATAATAAGTGTCTTTACCATATTGGTTCCTTTTAAGGATTCTTTGGTAAAACCCATTTGTTTCATCCAAGCATTTCCAAAAATTGGACCATACCAGATAAAGCCAGTAATCATTGGCACTAAAGCTACTAAAAATAGTATTAAATAATTCATCTCCATAATAAAAAGTTGTTTTGGTTAAAAACCAAATATAAGAAATAAGTTTTTGATAATTAGCAAGTTAAAAAAAACACCTAAAAGAATTTGTTTTAGGTGTTGTAATTTTTATGATAAAAATGAGTCTTTTTATTTAATTTCCATCGATTTTGCAATGGCCTCTAATTCAAAAAGAAATGCTCTTTTATTTACAGAGGGCGCATAGGTAAAACCTTCAAAAACTACAATTCTGTTATTTTTTTTATCAATTACAGAATAGTTTAAAAAAGGGCCTGCCATAAAATCATTTTTTACTTCCCACTTACCTCTAGTTTCAAAGGCTTTTTTACCATTTAAAGTCGTCTCAGAGGTAAAAGGAGTATACGCTTCTTCTGTAATCATGTGCATGGTTTTAGGATCTGTACCAGGAATGTATTTTTTACCAATACTATCTCTTACTGCAACAATATTTTCAGAAACTTTTGTTTCGTCTTCTAATGGAACTGAATACACCAAGATATTATTACTTCCTGTTTTGGCAATTCCGCTTGTTAAATGTTGTCTTAACCATAGAAATTCTCCTGTATCATCTACTTCATTAAAACTGTCTGGTATTGTGAAAGAAACGCCTATTTTTTGAAGTGTTTTAAATTTTGATTCATCTAACTTTTTATCCCTAAACAGATTCTGAGTCATTAAAATATCTGACGTTATAAAAGCATCTATAATTTCTTTCTTGTGCTTCTTAAACATTTTTATAACGCTTGTATCATCTGTTCCATAGACGTAAACAATTGTTTGTGGTTGTGCATATACATTTTTTTTAATGTAAAAATCTTCCTTTTTTCCTTCTCCAATAATTAAAATGTTTCTAGAGATTTTCATCATCGTCCCAAAACCATTTGGCGCTATTTGAGAAACTAACAAAGTTGATTCTGGTTGTGGCAAACCCACCATTAGTTCACCAAAAGAATTTCTAATTACACCACCTAAATCTCCGTTCCAATCACTAGCTTTGGTTACTACCATTACTTTATTTATCTTACCAAGAGAACCTCTTAATACAGATTTATCAGTACCTGTACAAGATGTTAGTAAAATTGCTACGATACCTATTGAAAATAATTTTTTCATAATTAGCTTTTAAAAATTTTAAGTTTAGTTCCAGGTTTTAAACTCTTTACACTCCAAATATTGTTCCATTTTTTAATTTCATCGATAGAAACATTTTTGAATTTTCTAGAAATCGTCCAAAGGGAATCTCCTTTTTTTACAGTATAGGTTTCAAAACTTCCTTTTTTAGTAGATTTTGCTTTCTTTTTTGTGGATGAAATTTTTACTGAAGATTTTGGAATCGCCATTTTTTTAGGATACACATTTAAACGCTGCCCAATTTTTAACCTACTGGTTTTCATTCGATTCCAACGTTTGATATCACTCACTCGAACACCAAATTTATTGGCAATCTTTCCTAAGAAATCTCCACTTTGTACTTTGTAACGAATGCGTTTATCCATCTCAAAATACTTCGGCAAAGGCTTTTCTCTTTTAGCGGCATCTTCTGCTGCCAACTTATAAATAGCTTGTTCTTTCTCTATAAAATGAAAAGAATTCTTTCTTGGCAGCGTTATGGTATAGTTTTTATCTTCAACAAAAGGAATGATATCTAATTTGTAAGATGGGTTCAAAAACTGAATTAACTCAGTACTAATTCCTGTTGTTTCAGAAACTTGATCAAAACTAATTGTTTTTTTTATATGAATGGTATCGGTTTCAAAATGACGAATTTGAGGCGCATCTGCAATTAGTTCGTGTTCTTTTTGATATTCAAACAAGTACATGGTTGCATAAAAAGCTGGAACATAACTCGCGGTTTCTCTTGGTAAAAACGGACGAATATTCCAGTAATTCTTATAACCCCCAGAACGCTTTATGGCTTTTGCTACATTTCCTGGTCCAGAGTTGTAAGCTGCTAAAGCCAAATCCCAATCTCCAAAAATAGTGTATAAGTCTGATAAATATGTACAAGCAGCAATGGTAGCTTTTACAGGATCTTGACGTTCATCTACATAAGAACTTACTTTTAATTTATATTGAATACCCGTGGTATACATAAATTGCCACAAACCTGTTGCGCCAACTCTAGATTTTGCAGTGGGATCTAAGGCAGATTCTACAATTGCCAAATATTTCATTTCTAACGGAATGTCATATTGATCTAAATATTTCTCAAAAATTGGAAAATAATAAGCTGCTTTTGCCATTAATGCAGGGTAATATCGCTTTCTGTATTTCAAATAAGATTTGATAACCTTTTCTAATGCAGGATTATAGGCAATATGAAATGGTGTTTTTGCATCTACTTTTTTTAATCTTTCTTTTAAGACTTCAGTAGATAATGCAACTGTAGAGACATCTTTTTGTTCAGCATCTTTTATAAGATAGGTAGCTGTTTCATATAATGGAGATTTGTATTTTGTTTCCATCAACAAACTATCTATCAAAACAATATCATAATCTGAAAACAAATCTGCTTTCGTGATTTTTTTAAGAATTGCATCTTTTGGTGTTTGTGCAAATATACTTGCTGTAAAAAGTAAAAATATTATTAGTTTTTTCATAAAAAAATATGTCTGGTTGTCCCGAAATTTCGGGAGCAGTCGAGACCTAAATATAACCCCTCGAGAACTACGTTCGTTACTTTCAATAAAATTATCTTTTTATTTCAGTAATGCTCGAGAAGACATTGTTTATCTTAAATCTAATTCTACTGCAATAGGACAATGGTCTGAATGTTTTGCTTCTCCTAAAATATAAGCTCTAGAAATCTTTTCTTTTAATGGCTCTGAAACCATGGCATAATCTAAACGCCAACCTTTGTTATTGGCTCTTGAGTTTGCTCTATAACTCCACCAAGAAAATTCTTGTTTTTCTTGATTTAAATACCGAAAACTATCTACAAATCCACTACCAATAAAACTACCAATCCAAGTTCTTTCTTCTGGTAAAAAACCAGAAACTCCTTTCATTTTTGGATTGTGAATATCAATGGCTTCGTGACAAATATTATAATCGCCACAAATTACTAAATTAGGAATTTCATCTTTTAAATTATTGATGTATTCCTGAAATTCATCCATAAAATTAAACTTATAATCTAATCTTAGTGAATTTGTTCCTGAAGGAAGGTATAAACTCATTACAGAAACGTCATCAAAATCTACACGTAGTGTTCTTCCTTCAAAATCCATCGTTTCTATACCTGTGCCATATTCAACATAATTTGGTTTTTCTTTACAAAAAATAGCGACAGAAGAGTAGCCTTTTTTCTGAGCAGAAAACCAATAATGATATTTATAACCTGCGTTTTCGAACTCAGAAAGATCTAACTGATCTTTATGTGCTTTGGTTTCTTGAATGCAAATTACATCTGGATTTGCAGCTTGTAACCAATCTAAAAAACCTTTTTTTAGTGCTGCTCTAATTCCGTTTACGTTGTATGATATTATTTTCATTTAATCTATAAGTATTGGCTTCTTTAAAAAAAGCCAAGTAATTTGTTTAATTTTTCCTGTCTGTGTTTGAATTATCTTTTTTCTTGGTGATAATATAAATGCCAAAACACCACAAATACCTGCTTTTAAGAAAAAATTTTCAGTCGTATAAATTTGATCAAAAGTGAATAAAAAAAGCACTAATAAAACAGGGTAAATTAGCCAATATGTTTTTTTAAATAACTTCATGCTAAACATCCATTTCAGGAATTTCTCCATCAATCATTAAAGTGCCTTCGGTAGCTTTTTGAATCTCCTCTACAGAAACGCCTGGAGCTCTTTCTAACAGATAAAATTGATTATTTTTCACTTCTAAAACAGCCAAATTCGTTACCACTTTTGTTACACAACCAACTCCTGTTAGAGGCAAAGAACATTTCTTTAAAATTTTAGATTCGCCACGTTTATTAGTGTGCATCATGGCAACAATAATGTTTTCGGCAGAGGCAACTAAATCCATAGCACCACCCATTCCTTTTACCATTTTTCCTGGAATTTTCCAGTTGGCAATATCTCCATTTTCTGCAACTTCCATGGCTCCTAAAATGGTTAAATCTACATGCTTGCCACGAATCATCGCAAAACTCATAGAAGAATCAAAAAAGCTTGCTCCTGGCATGGTTGTAATGGTTTGTTTCCCTGCATTTATAATGTCTGCATCTTCTTCACCTTCAAAAGGAAAAGGACCCATTCCCAGCACTCCATTTTCACTCTGAAATTCAACTTCTATATCATCTCGAACATAATTAGCCACTAAAGTTGGGATTCCGATTCCTAAATTTACGTAAAAACCATCTTGAACTTCTTGTGCAATTCTTTTCGCTATTCCGTTTTTATCTAACATAATAATTTGATAATTCGTTAATTTGATAATTCCTGTTTGTGGATAATTAATTTTTTGATGATGCTATAATTTTACTAATTATTTTTATGATTACAGTTAATTCTTTAAACATTATTTCATTTGGATTTGGATAAAATTCTGACGCTTTACAAAGTTTTAACCAATATTCTACTTCGTCAGCTTCTTTTGCTGCAATTTTAAATTTATGAATAAAATCTCTTTTACTTTCTGCATTTTGAGCTTCTCTTGTGTTTGCGCCAATAGATGTTCCACTTCTAAAAATTTGAGATGACATTTCAAACCTTTTGTTACTTCTGATTAATTCTGAATACTCAATAATTTTCAAAGAAAATTCAAAAGTTAAGTCTACAATAATATTCTTTTTATCATTTCGCATAATTTTCAAATCATCAAATTAATACATTTTCAAATCATTTTTGTCTTACAGTTCTCTGTTCAATTCTTTTCTCATAATTTTTTCCTTGAAAAATACGCTGTACAAAGATTCCTGGTATATGAATATTGTTGGGATCTAACTCGCCAACTTCTACCATTTCTTCTACTTCTGCCACCGTAATTGTTGCGGCTCCACACATATTAGGGTTAAAATTTCTTGCCGTTCCTTTAAATACTAAGTTTCCTGCAGCATCGCCTTTCCAAGCTTTTACAAAAGCAAAATCTGCTTTAAATGCAGGCTCTAACACATACATTTTACCCTCAAATTCTCTCGTTTCTTTTCCTTCAGCAACTTCGGTTCCATAACCTGCAGGTGTATAAAATGCAGGAAAACCTGCTTGTGCAGCTCTACACTTTTCAGCCAAAGTTCCTTGTGGTGTTAATTCTACTTCTAATTCTCCAGACAACATTTGTCTTTCAAATTCGTCATTTTCACCTACATAAGATGAAATCATTTTTTTAATTTGTTTTCCCTGTAAAAGTAAACCCAAACCAAAATCGTCTACACCAGCATTGTTAGAAATACAAGTAACTTCTCTAACGTTTAATTTTACCAATTCTGAAATGGCATTTTCTGGAATTCCACACAAACCAAAACCACCTAACATAAAAGTCATTCCAGATTTTACACCAGCTAACGCTTCTGCTACGTTATTTACTTTTTTATGAATCATTTTTTATCTTTTTATAAGATTTTATAACTATAGTTCAGCAAACTCAATGAAAAGGTTTAGAACTAGAAATCTGTATCTTCTTTTGGAATAGGATTATTTATATCCTCTTCTTTGTCTGCCTTTTTTACACAATTGATATTGATTGATAAATATTCTGGCTTTTCAAATGCTTCTTTACTAATATGTAAACTTTCATCTGCATAACATTTTTGCATAAATAAAGCCCAAGAAGGTAGAGACATTGTTGCACCTTGACCTTTCGCAATTTTTTCAAAATGCGTTGCTCTTTCCTCTCCACCCGTCCAAACTCCTGTTGCTAAATTGGGCACAATTCCCATAAACCAACCATCAGATTGGTTTTGAGTGGTTCCTGTTTTTCCCGCTATATCATTTTTAAAGTTATAAGGAAAACCAGTAACCGCGCTTCCACCTGAATTCCAAGTAGATCGCAACCTAACTCCCGAACCAGATTGTGTAACTCCTTCTAATAAATTTAAAACCACATAAGCAGATTCTTCACTTAAAACTTCTTGAGTTGTTGGTGTAAACTCTTCTAAGACGGTTCCGTTTTTATCTTCAATTCGTGTAATAATCATCGGGCTAACGCGCAAACCTCTATTTGCAAATGTAGAATAGGCACTTACCATTTCTAATAATGATAACTCTACCGCTCCTAAAGCAATAGAAGGATTTGCTGGAATGTCACTTTTTATACCTGCTGCTTTTGCCAAACGAACAACATTTTCTGGAGTTACCATATCTATTAATCTAGCAGACATTGTATTTACAGAACCTGCTAAACCCTCTTTTAAAGTCAACATTCCTCCATATTTTTCGTTAGAGTTTTCTGGAGTCCATTCATCCGGAATTCCGTATTTTCCTTTAGGAATTGTATATGGAATATTTGGAAACTCTTCACATGGAGACAACTTCAATTGATTAATTGCAGTTGCATACACAAAAGGTTTAAAAGTAGAACCTACTTGTCTTTTTTGTTGTTCTACAGCATCAAACTTAAAATGTTTATAATCTACACCACCAACCCATGCTTTGATATGACCTGTTTGTGGTTCTATAGATAACATACCTGAACGTAAAAAGTATTTATAATATCTTATTGAATCATAAGGAGACATGATGGTATCGATATCACCTTTGTAAGAAAACACTTTCATTGCTGTTTTCTTCTTAAAAACTTTATCAATATATTCTGAAGATTTACCTGCGCTTTTCAAACGCTTATATCTATCTGAATTTTTTTGTCCTCTCTCTAAAATTCCATTAATTTGAATTTTTTCAAGGTCATAAAAAGGAGCTGTTTTATTGTTGTTTTGTTCTTTAAAAAAATGTGACTGCAAATTCGCCATGTGTTCTGTTACAGCTTCTTCGGCATATTTTTGCATTCTAGAATCTAAAGTTACATAAATTTTTAGACCGTCTCTAAAAATATTGTACTCTTCACCACTTGGTTTTGGATGATTTTTAACCCAAGTTCGCATAACTTTTTGCAAATGACCTCTAAAGTAGGTTGCATAACCATCACTATGGCTTTCTGGAGTGTAATTAATTGTTAAGGGTAATTTTTGAAGGGAGTCCTTTTCTTGTTCCGTTAAAAATCCATTTCTTGCCATTTGAGCAAAAACCACATTTCTTCGAAGTAAAGATTTTCCTTTAGAAATTTCTCTATTTGGATTGTATTGCCTCGGGTTTTTTAGCATCGCTACTAAAATTGCCGCTTCTTGCACGTCTAAATCTTTTGCTTCTTTTCCAAAATAAATTCTTGCTGCAGAACGAATACCAGATGCATTAAATAAAAAACCTTGTGTATTTAAATACATTGCAATGATTTCTTGCTTTGTATATTGTTGCTCTAATTTTGTAGCAACTACCCATTCTTTCATCTTTTGTAAAACTCTTTTAAAGATGTTTCTAGAGGCTCTTTTTGTAAATAAGTTTTTTGCTAATTGTTGTGTAATTGTACTGGCACCACCACTTCCTGGTTTTAAAACCGCTCTTGCAGTTCCTCTAAAATCAATACCAGAATGCTCGAAAAATCGCTCGTCTTCAGTCGCTATTAAAGCATTTACCAAAACGGTAGGTAATTCTTTAAATTTTATAGGTGTTCTGTTTTCTGTAGCGTATTTACCAATGGTTTTCCCATCAATAGAAATTACTTCTGTTGCTAAATTTGTTTGCGGATTTTCTAATTCTTCAAAAGTTGGTAATGCACCAAAACCACCTATAGAAGCAATTAAAAAGAACACTAATACGAAGGCAAAACCTCCTAAAATAATTCCCCAGAACCATTTTAAATAATTCTTAAAACTTGTTTTTTCTTTCTTTGCCATTTTTAATTTATTTTTTCAATACTAAAGCCAACATCTTGTATTCCTACAAGACTTTCTATTGGTTTTATCTCACCATTTTTTCTCATTGCTTGTCTTACTTGTAACGTATAATTTCCAGAAACAGGAAAAACCTTTTGCTCTTTATAGAAAAGTTTGTTCTCTTTAATTTCAGAAAAACCATTTCCTAAAAATTTCCCCGAAACATCTGTCATTTGATATTGTAACGTATCTATCACCAAAGAATTATCTGGAAATTTTAATTCTGTAATGACATATAAATTACTGAAACCAAAATCGTTATTATTTCTAATGTTTAAAAATAAGTTTTTTGCTGCAATGGTATCTTTTACTTCAAACTGAAAGGTTACTTTTTGTTGCGCTTTCCAAGAACTATTTTCTAATGTTTTGTATTGATTAAATTCTATTGCATCATCACAGGAAATCATTAAAGATGCCATCAATAAAAATATTAAAAACCTATTTTCCCGAATCGCTTCCATCTTTTGGAGTGTTGTTGGTTCGATTTCTATTGTTGGGTCTTCTTGGTTTGTTTGTTTTTTTTACTTCACCTTTTGGCTGATTTGGATTCGCTTTTGTATTTGGGTTTTGCCTCGGCTTTGGCTTAGGCTTCTGCTCTTGTTGCCGTTGTGGTTTATTTTGTTGTTTTGCTTGTGGTTTTCTTTTTATATTTGACATCTGTTGTGTTGTATGACCACTAGCAGCAACGGGTCTTTTCTTATTTTTATTTCGATTATTTCTTTTACGTTTGTTAATTTTTGGAGCATCAAAACGCGTTAAACTATCTTGCCCAACAGCATCTTCAAAGTCTACTTTCTCTGGAACAATAACATCAGATTCATACTCTTCTAAGGTTGCAGATTTCTCATTATTTTTATTCAGCTCAATAATTTCTAAAACCTGTTCTAGCGTTAATCGAAACCATTTAGAACGCTCTTCTTTATAGGTGTACCACAGATGATTTTTAAAAATATCCATCTTTACAAAAGCGGCTTCTCCTTTTTCGGTTTTTAAAATCAAATCTTGTTTTGGAAATGATTTTAGTGCATCTAAATAAGTGTCTAGCTCAAAGTTTAAACAGCATTTTAACTTACCACATTGGCCCGCTAATTTTAAAGGATTTAATGACAATTGTTGGTAACGAGCCGCAGATGTTGTTACTTTTCTAAAGTCTGTTAACCACGTAGAACAGCATAGTTCTCTACCGCAAGAACCAACGCCACCTAAACGTGCTGCTTCTTGTCTGGCACCTACTTGTTTCATTTCTACACGAATAGAAAATGCACTTGCCAATTCTCTAATTAATTGTCTAAAATCTACACGAGATTCTGCTGTATAATAAAAAGTAGCTTTGTTACCATCTCCTTGATATTCTACATCAGAAAGTTTCATTTGTAACCCTAAAGCTCCTAGAATTTCTCTTCCTTTACGTTGTGTTTCTTTTTCTTTGTCTCTAGATCTTTGCCAAACATCAATATCTCTTTGACTAGCTTTTCTATAAATTTTTAGAACATCTTCATGGTCTGCAGTAATTTTGCGCTTTTTCATTTGCACTTTTACCAATTCTCCCGCCAAAGAAACGGTACCAATATCATGACCAGAACTCGCTTCTACAGCCACAATGTCTCCCATTGTAACGGGTAAATTATCTGGGTTTTTGTAAAAATGTTTTCTTCCGTTTTTAAATCGGACTTCAAAAATATTGAATCTTTCTTGTCCACTTGGTAAAGTCATATTAGATAACCAATCAAAAACTGCTAGCTTATTGCTACCACTTCCACAAGTTCCTGACCCACAATTACCATTACTCTTACATCCTTTTGGTACGCCATTTTCTGTTGTACCACAACTTCCACATGCCATGTAATTTATATTTTTAGAAAAGCTCGAAGCTTTTTACTGTTCATAATTTGATTATCAAGTTGCTACAAAAAAGCAACTTAACAAAGTCTAATCAGTAAATATATGAAATCTCATTGAGAAGTAAAAGGTAAATTTTTGACAAAAAATATTGAATTATAATACGCAAATGAATTGATAGAATTCGTAGTAGAAATTTATAAGAAAAACTTACTTCCCATAATGATAACGACAAGCTGCAATAAAAATTTGCTCGTTTTCGTATTTGTATACCAATCTGTGTTCTGATGTTATTCGTCTAGACGAATACCCTTGTAGATCTCCTTTTAATGATTCTGGTTTCCCAATTCCTTCAAAAGGTGTTCTTAAACAACTTTTAATGAGCTCGTTCATTCGTTTTACGATTTTTTTATCAACCTTTTGCCAATATAAATAATCTTCCCACGAAGAAGTAGACCAAATCAGTTTCATCTATTCTATTAATTCTTTTTGAACGCCTTTATCTGCCTCCAATTCTTTGATAGCGTTTAATAAAACATCTCTATTTTTTCCGGTTAGCAAGTACGTAGTTTCTTTTAAAGAATTATACTCATCTAAGGAGATTAAAACAAGATCTTTTCCATCTTTTCGTTTGATAATGATATCGCTTACATTATCAAAAACTTTATCGAACCAATGTTTTAAGTTTGAGCGAAAATCTGTATAATTTACTGTTTCCATATTGCAAAGATACTAAAAAAAGTACTTGTTTACGTACTTTATTGATTGCTAAAATACTTTTGAAGCTGAGATTCATCGGTCATACTTCCCTCTGAATGACAGTCTGATTACTAATCATTTATCTATATTTAAGTTTATCCTGTCATTCAGAACAAGAAACGAAGTGAAGAATCTTTAATAAAAACTTCGACAGGCTCAGTTTGACAGTTCGCTTTTAAATTGAAATTCTTACAGTCTTAGAATCTTAGAAACTTACCTCTTAAACCTCAACACTTCACTCCTGCCTTTTTTGAAGATTTTATTACTATTTCCCTTGCCTTTTCGAAGTTCTTTTTGCTCCTCAAAAGACAATTGAATAATTTCTTGACAATCTGTAGAGCAGGTGTTTTCCATGGTTTCTGAACATGAATCACATTGAATAAATAATAAGTGACAGGCTTCGTTTGCGCAATTTGTATGAGTATTACAAGGTTTTCCACATTGATGACAATTGGAAACCACATCGTCTGTAATTTTTTCTGCTCTTCGATGATCAAAAACAAAATTCTTACCAATAAATTTGTTTTCGATGCCTTCTTCTTTTACTTGACGTGTATATTCTATAATGCCACCTTCTAACTGAAAAACATTTTTAAAACCTTTGTGTTTGTAATATGCAGATGCTTTTTCGCAACGAATTCCGCCCGTACAATACATCAATAGATTTTTATCTTCTTTATTATCTTTTAAATCTGCTTCAATAATATCTAAAGAATCTCTAAATGTATCTACATCTGGAGTTACTGCGCCCTCAAAATGACCAATTTCGCTTTCGTAATGATTGCGCATGTCTACACAAATCGTAGCAGGATTTGCTAACATTTCGTTAAATTCCGCAGCATTTAAATGCACACCTTTATTGGTCACATCAAAGGTTTCGTCATTTAAACCATCAGCAACAATTTTGTCTCTAACTTTTACTTTCAATTTTAAAAAGGACTTGTTATTATGTTCTACTGCAACATTCAGTCGAATATCTTTTAAAAAAGAAATACTGTCTAACTGCTCTTTTAACGCATAAAAGTTTTCTGACGGAACTGATAATTGTGCATTGATGCCTTCAAAAGAAACATAAATTCTACCTAAAACATCTAAGGCGTTCCATTCTAAGAATAATTTATCTCTAAGTAATTGTGGATTTTCTATCTTAAAATATTGATAAAAAGAAATGGTGAGGCGGTCTTTGCCAGCTTCATCAATTAGTGCAGCGCGTTCTATGGCGCTTAACTTGTTGTACAGTTGCATGCTATACTTTTTTAAGTTTATAATTAAATGTGGTTACAAAAATACAAATTTGGACACGGATTTCACAGATTTTCACTGATAATTGCTGAAAACTAAAAGTTAGCAAAAGGGTTTAGCCCAGATTGAAGCATTTGTTTGAGCTCTTTTTTGTTTTTCAGCAAAAAAAGCGAGTGCGGAAAGCTGGAAATAGCTTCAAAAAAATAAAAAGTTTAATTTTAAACATCAGAAAAATATGTAACTAAATTTTAAACTTTAGTTGATTTATAACATTTTTACCCATTTATTTTGCGCTTTTTTAAGCATCTTTGTAACAATGAAAAATGCTTTTTAAAATTTTTCAAAAAACAATTAAACTGTCTTTCTGTCTTTCGTCTATCGCTCAAGATAAACTTCAGCAGGAATCTAAATTAAAAAGAATGAAAGTAGCTGTAGTTGGCGCAACTGGAATGGTTGGCACAGTAATGTTGAAAGTTTTAGAAGAACGTAATTTACCAATAACGGAATTAATACCTGTAGCATCTGCAAGATCTGCTGGTAAAAAATTATCGTATAAAGGAAAAGAATATACTGTAGTCACTTTAGAAGACGCTGTAAAAATGACGCCAGATATTGCGTTATTTTCTGCTGGTGGAGATACTTCTTTAGAATGGGCACCTAAATTTGCAGCAGTTGGTACTACTGTAATTGATAATTCTTCTGCTTGGAGAATGGATCCTACTAAAAAATTAGTAGTTCCAGAAATTAATGGTGCTGTTTTAACTGCGGATGATAAAATCATAGCCAATCCAAATTGTTCTACGATTCAGTTAGTAATGGCTTTAGCGCCTTTGCATAAAAAATACAAGATGAAACGTTTGGTAATTTCTACCTATCAATCTGTTTCTGGAACGGGCGTAAAAGCGGTGCAGCAATTAGATAATGAAGAAGCTGGTATTGATGGCGAAATGGCGTATCCGCATAAAATTGGAAGAAATGCCTTACCTCATTGTGATGTTTTTTTAGAAAACGGCTACACAAAAGAAGAAATGAAATTGGTAAAAGAACCAAAGAAAATTTTAGGCGATGCTTCTTTTTCTGTCACTGCAACTGCGGTTAGAATTCCTACTGCTGGCGGGCATTCTGAAGCTGTAAATGTACAGTTTTTAAATGATTTTGATTTGGATGAAGTTCGTACTTTATTAAGCGAAACTCCAGGAGTTATTGTACAAGATGATTTGGCAAATAACGTGTATCCAATGCCAATGAATGCACATAACAAAGATGAAGTCTTTGTTGGGCGAATTCGAAGAGACGAATCTCAAGAAAATACCTTAAATTTGTGGATTGTTGCAGACAACTTAAGAAAAGGAGCTGCTACAAACACAGTTCAAATAGCTGAATATTTGGTTGAAAATAATTTAGTGTAAAACATTTATGGCAAAATTTAATACAGTACACATACAAGAAATAAAACAAGAAACCGCAGATGCGGTTTCTGTAGTATTTGACATCCCTGAACACTTAAAATCTAACTTTAATTTTACTTCAGGGCAATATATTACACTTCAAAAAGTAATCAATAAAGAAGAAATTAGAAGAGCATATTCTATTTGTTCTACTCCACAAAGTGGTGAAGTTAGAGTCGCAATAAAGAAAGTAGAAAATGGAACATTTTCTACATACGCAACTTCTGATTTAAAAGTAGGCGATGCCATTGAAATAACAGCTCCTGAAGGGCGTTTTTTACTGAACCCAGAAGCAAATAAAAATTACATTGCATTTGCCGCAGGCTCGGGAATAACACCAATTTTATCTATGATAAAAACGGTTCTAGAAACAGAACCAACGGCTACTTTTACGTTAATTTATGGGAATAAAACGGTGGCTGATACTATTTTCTATGATGAATTACTGCAATTAGATAAGAAATACCCACAATTCAATTTAGAATTAATTTGCAGCAGAGAACGTCAGGAAAATTCTTTATTTGGTAGAATTGATAGTGGAATTACTAATTTTTTCATTAAAAATAAATACAAAAATATTTCTTTTGATGCTGCATTTTTATGTGGACCAGAAGAAATGATACAGATTGTTTCTAATACTTTAAAAGAAGCTGATTTTTCAGAAGAAAATATTCATTTTGAATTGTTTACAGCTTCTATAGATGAAGAAGCTTCTTCTGAAATAAAAGAAGGAACTTCTGAAATTACTATTTTATTGGATGAGGAAGAAGTTACTTTTGCAATGTCTCAAACAGACAATATCTTAGCGGCAAGTTTAAGAAACGATTTAGATCCTCCTTATTCGTGTCAAGGTGGTGTTTGTAGTTCTTGTTTGGCTAAAGTTACTGAAGGAAAAGCTGTGATGGCTAAAAATTCTATTTTAACCGATAGTGAAGTTGCAGAGGGTTTTGTTTTAACTTGTCAAGCACACCCAACAACATCAAAAATTAAAATTGACTTTGATGATGTTTAAATTTCCGTATTTTTGTTAAATATGGATTTTCACGACTTTAAGAATGCTTTTTTTATAGGTTTTTTCATGGCTTTTATGATAGGACCTGTTTTTTTTATGTTGATACAAACAAGTGTTTTAAAAGGCGCTAGAGCTGCAATTGCTTTTGATTTAGGAGTAATTTTAGGAGACATGGCTTTTATTTTAATTGCCTATTATGGCAGTAGGTCGTTTCTTGAAAAAATAAAAGACGACCCTAGGTTATTTTTTATTGGTGGTTTGGTTTTAATAATTTACGGACTTATTACTTACTTAGACAAAGAAAATAAAAAAGATGCCATAGAAACTTCAAAAATTGTAGACGTCCCCATAAAAAATAATTATTTAAAATTATTTATAAAAGGGTTCTTTTTAAATTTTATAAATATTGGCGTTTTAGCATTTTGGCTAGGAACTGTTTTGGTTATAGGTCCAACGCTAGATATGAATCAGAATGCAATATTCTGGTATTTCGGCACCATCTTAATTGGTTATTTTGTTACAGATATTGGTAAAATTTTACTCGCTAAGCAACTTAAAAATAAAATGACACCTATGGTGGTCTATAAAGTTAAAAAAATCATGGGAATGATTCTGATTGTTTTTGGGTTCCTTTTAATGCTAAAAGGGTTTATTCCGAATGAAAAAATAGAAGATTTTATTACTGTTCTATAAAAAAAGCGAGGTTTAAAAACCTCGCTTTTTTTATAGAAAATATACATCCAACTAATCGACGTTGTACTGATTATTATCTAAGTCAATATCTGCCATTAACTTGCTTTTATCAATTTCTACAGCTTTTATATTTTTAGCTGTTGTAAAAGAATATATAGGATTTGCCCAAGCCCAGTCTTCTAAAATAGTTGCAGAAGTGGGTTTGTTTCCTCTCATCATTCTTAAAGGAATATTAAAACTCTCTGAAGAACCATCTGTATACGTTACTTCTAAATCTATTGGCATTGGCATTTGTCCAATTCTCTCTAAAGTCACTTTATTTCCATCAACCGATTTAATGCCATAATCGATGGTATGAACTGTTTGTGTCCATTCATTTAAATACCAATCTAAATGAATTCCAGACACTTTTTCCATAGAACGTTTTACATCATTTGGTGTTGGATGCTTAAAACTAAAATCTTCAAAATATTTTTTAAGCCCTGCTGCAGTATTTTCTTCCCCAATAATATATTCTAACTGAGATAAAAACATACTTCCTTTACCATAACTACCTGTACTATAAGCAGCATTTGTGTTATATCTATCTGCGTGGGTACTTAACGGTTCTTCGATATTATTCTTTACCAAATAATTATAACCTCTATACGGTCCTGCATTTGGATTTTTATCTCCTCTTTTCATAATTTCATAGGAAGCTTTTGAAGAAATATAAGAAGTAAATCCTTCATCCATCCAAGGATGCTTGCTTTCATTTGTAGCTAATAAAAACTGAAACCATGTATGTGCCATTTCATGTGCTGTAACTCCAAAAAGGCTTCCAAATTTACGTTTTCCTGTGATTAAAGTGGACATTGCATATTCCATTCCTCCATCTCCACCTTGAATTACTGAGTATTGTTTATAAGGATATTTTCCAATATGCTTACTAAAATACGCCATTAATTCTGCTGTTGGAGATTGTAAATCTTTCCAATTCCTTAAATATTCTGCTTCTAAATCTTTTTTGTACAAGAAGTGCAAATTGATTCCGATTGGCATTTTTAAAATATCGTGGTTAAAATCTGGGTCTGCAGCCCACATAAAATCATGCACATTTGGTGCTTTAAAATGCCAAGTTAATTTGTCTGTATCTGGCACATTTAAAGGTTTCATTTTATTTTCATACCCATGACCAATTTCTTGTGGGTTTTGTAGATATCCTGTTCCACCAAGTACATAATTCCGATCTATTGAAATTTTTACATCAAAATTACCCCAAACTCCGTGAAATTCTCTAGCAATATAAGGTGGTGTGTGCCATCCTTCAACATCATATTCTGCCATTTTAGGATACCATTGGGCCATAGAAAGGGCAACACCTTCTTTATTATTTCTTCCAGAACGACGAATTTGCTCAGGAACTTGTGCATCAAAAATCATGTCTAAGGTTACACTTTCGCCAGATTTAATAGGTTTGTTTAAAGTAACCTCTAAAATTGTACCCACAGTTTCATAAGTAACTGCTGTGCCGTTTTGTTTTAATGAATTCACCTTTATATAACCAATCTCATTGGGTTGTAACTTGCTAATTCGATCTCTAACACGTCTGTCTGGATCTTTAATGTTTAAAGACCTTACATCCATTTGAGAACCTGGTTGAAATGCATTAAAATATAAATGGTAGTAAACTTTGTTTAATTCGTCTGGCGAGTTATTGGTATACACAGCTTTCTGCGTTCCTTTGTATTGATAGGTATTTACATTCATATCAATATACATAGAATAATCGATATGTTGTTGCCAATAGGTTGTAAACTTAGCATTATTTTTTTGTTGATAGCTTACTTCTTTTGTTTGCGAACAAGAAGAGATTAAAGCAACGACAAGACTTAAAAGTAGAAATTTTTTCATGTTATTGATTGATTGTATTTAAGTATAAAAGTAATAAGAATTATTTAAAATAATTTTTTCTATTTGAACGGAGTCAAGAATTCAAACTAAATGATGGTTTGAATGGATTTCGACTCCGCGTAACAGTATTTATATTTTTATTTGCCGTTTACAATTCTATCTGCCATTTTTAAGGCATTGTACGCATTTACAACTCTACCTGAAACAGATAAATCTGAAAATGGAACTTTTTCGCCATCTGGATTTTCTCGAGATTGTGAACCTGGTTTAATTACTTCAAAATTAATTTTAGTCCCAGAATTCATTAAAATATGTTTTACTTGACTCGCAGATAATTTTGGGTAGTACGAACGAACCAAAGCTGCAACTCCTGCTGCAGAAGGTGCCGCCATAGAAGTTCCACTATTTGGTGCATATTCATCTTTTGGCATGGTTGCATAAATATCTACTCCTGGCGCAAAAACATCCACATTCATTTTTCCGTAGTTCGAAAAACCTGCAGGTAATTTTTCATCATAATGTAAACTCATAGCACCAATTGTTAACACGTTGTCTGAAATTTCGTTTGCCAAATCTTCAGAATCATTCGGAAATGTTTTTACAATATCAATATTTTTTCCATCGTTACCTGCTGCATTTACAATTAAAACGTCTTTTTTAGCGGCATATCTAATCGCATCGTAAACCCATTGCTTGTTTGGCGAATATGCTTTTCCAAAACTTGTATTGATAATTTTTGCACCATTATCTACCGCATAACGGATTCCTAAAGCTACATCTTTATCATGCTCATCGCCATCTGGCACAACTCTTACCGCCATAATTTTTACATTATTTGCGACTCCATTTACACCTTTGTCATTATTTCGAGAAGCGGCTACAATACCAGCAACATGTGTTCCATGACTTTCTAAATCTTTTGAACCAATTACGTTATTGTTTCCATAGTATTTATCCGTAATATCATATAAATTGTCTCCTAAAGTTTGACGTGCATCAAAATCTAAATCATAACTTTTCCCTTTTTCTTGAGATTTTAGGTAATTAGAAAGTTGTTTTTTATAATCTTGTAAACCTTGTTCCGTCATTCCTCTTTGCAACATGCCAGAAATATCTGCAATCTTTGCAGCCATTTTATCATCCGTTGCTTTTAAACTCTTTACAATAGCTACCGTTAAATTTTCTGTACCTGCTAATTCTTTAACGTCTTTAAAATTGTTTTCTATTTGACGAATTCTTTCTGTTGTACTTTTTAGATTCTCAATTTCCGTCTTTTTTTCTGCCTCTCTCGCTTCAAACACTTCTTTTAATTTTAAATATTGTTGAAACTCGTCTTTATCAGCATCAGCAATTTCAGAAGCATTTTTATCACCAAATTTATCCATTCCATTTTTTACAATCCTGGTGATTTCTAATTGGTCTGCATTTACAATTTTGCCGTCTTTGTTTCCTAAGAAATTCCAACCATGAACATCATCTGTATATCCATTTCTATCATCATCTTTATTATTTCCCGCAACCTCCTTAGGGTTGATCCAAACAACATTTTTTAAGTCTTCGTGTTCTACGTCTACGCCAGAATCTGCAATCCCAACAATAATAGATACTCCTTTTTTTCCTTCTAAAAATTGATATGCTTTTGCAATACTCATTCCAGGAATAGAATCTGTTTCCAGATCCATATGACTCCAAGTTTGAACCTCAATTTCTGATAATTTACCTTTCTTTGCAGGAATATTAATTACGGTATCCGCTCCATTTGGAACTGGAATTGTATTTATTGACGATTTACAACCTGCTAATAACATTCCAGCAACCGCTGTATACATAATTGGTTTTAATACTTTCATTTCTGTTTATTTTCTTTTTCTTAATTAAATATATCTGTAAATTTATGGGTGTTTTTTAATCGAACTCCTTTTGCTGTATGCTGCACTGTACAAATTTCATTGAAGGCATCATGCTCTAAAAAAAGGTAGTAATTATTATCTGCAGCTTCATTTAAGAAAGCTGCTTTTTCTTTAATTGTTAATAAAGGTCTGGTATCATAACCCATCACATAAGGCAAAGGAATGTGCCCAATAGTGGGTAATAAATCTGCCATAAAAACAATGGTTTTGTCTTGATATGTTAGTTTGGGTAACATCTGTTTTTCGGTATGACCGTCCATAAACAATACATCAAAACCAATTTGATCTATGGCATTTCTATGAATAAAGTTCAGTTGTCCGCTTTCTTTAATAGGATTGATATTCTCCTTTAAAAAAGAGGCTTTTTCTCTTGGATTTGGATCTGTTGCCCATTTCCAGTGGTTGTCATTAGACCAGAATTTTGCATTTTTAAAAGCAGGTTTTAAAAGTGTTTTACCCGAATCCCATGTTATAACACCTCCACAATGATCGAAATGAAGGTGTGTTAGAAACACATCTGTAATATCGTCTTTATGAAAACCGTGTTTTGCTAAAGAACTGTCTAGAGAAAAATCTCCAAATAAATAATAATAGCCAAAAAATTTGTCTGATTGTTTAGCACCCAAACCCGTGTCTATTAAAATTAGACGATCGCCATCTTCAATAAGCATACAACGCATGCTCATTTCAATTAAGTTTTTTGAATCTGCAGGATTTGTTTTTTGCCAAATAGTTTTAGGAACAACACCAAACATTGCACCACCATCTAATTTAAAATTTCCTGTTTCTATAGGATAAATCTTCATTTTTGTAAATTAAAAAATCATTAAAGATTACTTTTAAAAAAATAATTTAATGATTTGTTAAATAGTATCTGCAAAGAATAATTTATGCAGTTTACAAAGATGAAGAAAATTGTGTAATTTTCTGTTAAGAAAATTCTAATTCTCTAAGATGTATAACTCGGTTTTTCTGCTGTTTTAGAAACTTTAATTTTACTAAGAAGTTTGGCTGTTTTTATGATTGCAAAAACTCCTATTGCCAACCCTAAGATTATAAATAGTAAATGAGTGTCAAAAATACTTGAAGTTGCAACTGTTTCTGGTGGTAAAATTTGTAAAAACATCATTTAAAGTAGTATTAATTTGTTTGACAAAAATACAATTGAAATATCGTTTTTAATTGAGTTTTTCGATAAATGGTCGTTTCGTTTCGATGATTGACAATTATCTAACTTTAAGAACATTAATCTTTTACACTAATTTGTTGTTTTATTTCATTGCCGAAACTATCGGTTACAGAAATTTTATAATCCCCGCTATTTAAATCTATAGCAAATTCATGAAGCTCTTTTGTAGTTCCTAAAAAAGTTTTATTTAGATACCAATACAGCATTATTTCTTTATTTGAATGTGCTACTTTTAAAATAATTTCATTCTTTTTTCCATCAAAATCTTTAGGTAAAAAAATAGTGCTTTTTTCTGATGGATAAATAAATTTCATACTATTTTTATTTTCTCCTAAACAATCATTTCTAAATTTTGGTAATGGTTTATAAAACGGATTCTTACTTTTGTAATAATATTCCATTAAAGGCGGTAACACAAACCATGATTTCTGCTTAATGTTACTCAAATTCTCACAAGAAGTATTTACTTGATAATTTTCTAAAGCATCAACATTTACCAAAATATGAAAAGGACAAGGCTTGGTTTTTAACCCTGAATTTTGGACAAATTCTAACTTCTTTTTTGTGCAAATTTCAGTTGCTCTGTAACCACTTTTTGTACAAATTTCAACTTGAGTCATTTCGTCAAAAGGTTTCTCAAACCATTCTGAATTGGGTAATTTATCAAAAATATCAAACAAAATTGGTGCTGCAGTTTGCACGCCAACCAAGCCTGGTCTTCCTTCTCCATCTGCATTTCCTACCCAAACACCCACTACAAAATCTTTAGTAGTGCCAATTGCCCAAGCGTCTCTAAAACCAAAACTTGTGCCTGTTTTCCATGCAATTTTTTTTGACGAATCAAAAAACTCCCAGTTTTCTTCAGAATTTGGTCTGTTTACTTCTTTCAAACTTTCAAAAGTTAAGTAAATGGAAGCTGCATCAAATAGTATTTTTTCTGATGATGTTGATCCAAAATCAAGTTTTTCATCAGCGTAAAAAGTGGGTGCAAAAAACTCGTTTGTAAAATATCTACTCGAATTTTCGGTATAATGATTTATTGTAGATGCTAACGAAGCATAGCTTTTGCATAAATCCCACAAATTACTTTCTGCGCCACCTAAAGCTAAAGTTAATCCATAATAATTAGGATTCTTTTTTAAATCTTTTAACTGTAATTTTTGCAAATAATGATGGAATTTCTCCAAACCAAAACTCTGCAACATTCTAACCGTTGGCACATTTAAAGATCTTGATAATGCCAATTTTGCTGAAATTGCGCCAGCATATTTTTTGTCGAAATTTTCTGGTTTGTAACTTCCAAAATTTGTGGGAACATCTGCAACTAAAGTATTTGGCAACAAATCTCCACTATCTAACACTGCAGCGTACAAGAAAGGTTTTAAAATACTGCCTGTACTTCTTGGTTTGTCAATTACATCCACATCTTTTTGATGCTTTTTATCTGTTGGTGAGTTCCCAACATAACTCAATACTTGTCTTGTTTTTACATCTAAAACCAACACAGAAATATTATAAATTCCGTTTTTACTTAACTGATTGTAATGATTTTTAACAATTGTATTTGCTTGGTTTTGTAATCTTTTATCAATGGTAGTTTTTACGAATTTGCCTTTTTTCTGTTTGTTTATTTTTTGCAATAAATGTGGTGCAATTTGCGGAATTGAATATGCTTTTTGTGGTAATTTTTCTAATATTGACAATTCATAAGTCAGCGAATCTATTACTTTTTTTATGAGTAATTTTTTCAATAGTCGATTTCTTTTTACCAGTAATTTTTGTTGATTTTTTCCTGGATATATTAAGTTTGGCGCATTCGGTAAAACTGCTAAAGTTGCTGATTCCGACCAAGATAAATCAGCAGATTTCCGATTAAAATAACGCCAAGAAGCGGCATCTAAACCCACAACATTTCCTCCAAAAGGCGCATTTGAGCTCCAAAAAGTAAGAATTTTTTCTTTGGATGCTCTAAATTCTAAACGTGTTGCTAAAACTAATTCTTTTAGTTTTTCGAAGTACGTTCTTTTTCTGTTATCTCTACTTAATCTAATTACTTGTTGCGTAATTGTACTGCCCCCTCTTTTTACACTTCCTGCTTGTAAGTTTTGTTTGAAAGCTTTAAAAATTGACACTGGATTAAAACCAGGGTGTTTATAAAAATGTTCATCTTCAAACTGAATTAAACAGGTTTTAAATTTCTCTGGAACAGCATCATTATATGGAAAACGCCATTGACCATCTTTTGCAATTAAAGCGCCCAATAATTCATTATTTTTACTTGTAATTACTGTTGAAGTTGGTTTTATAAATAATTCTTTTGGCAAACAAAAAGCATAGAAAATCATCAGAATAACAATGAAAATTGTTTTCTTTTTATGACGTTTTATGTAGTTTTTTATATTCAATTCTTACGTTTTATATTTTAAATTCGAATGTCATTCCGAACGAAGAATGAGGAGGAATCTCAAATTTTAGATAATTCTGTAGATTCCTCAATCGCCGAAAAAGGCTCATTTCGGAATGACACTCGAACTTTATCATTAAGAGATTGCTTCGTTCCTCGCAATGACAATATTTTACTTAATCACCTCAATCCAACCACCTTTTGTTCTCACCAGATAATCATTGTCATACATCGCTTCGACCTGAATTCCTGGTAAATAATAGGTCCCTAAATACGCCGCATTTACCAAAACTGTAAATGTTTTTGTTTCTGAAGTTTTTCTACCTTCATTCAAATCGAAATAAAAATTAACGCGATCATCTCTAATATCTGTGTAACGTGCATCGCTTTTTGCAGTCGTTCCAAAATCTGTAAAACGTGTATTTACAATTTCCCATCCTGATGGAAAAATTTGCGTCAAAGCAACATCTTTTAGCGTTTCATTTTTCGGATTGCTTACTGTAATTTTTACCACAAAATCCTGACCTTGTTTTAAATTATTTATGTTAATCGTTTTGCCTTTCAAATCTTTATAAGCAACAGAAACGCTTAAACCTCTACTTTCTTGAATTTCTTCACCCAAAGGCAACTTTCCAGAATTTATAATTCTTGCAAAAACGATATTACTTTCGTTATTATTAATATTGATAGAATTCTGACCTTTCTTCACTTTTAACGTTCTTTGAACTAACGTACTTTCTGTTTTTACAACTTCACTTTTCCCGTCATTTGTATATTTAATGTTGATGGCTTTTCCGCCATTTTTAACCACCATTTTCCCCATAGATAACAAACAGAAAGCAGTCGTTTGTGTGCTCATCCAACTTTTAGTTGAAAGCTCTTTCGCTATTTTTTTAGCAATATCTTTTGCTTCTTTATTATTTGTTAACAGCATTGTTTCTAGAGCCATTGCCCTGTTTCTATTCACAGAACCGTAATTATAATAATTGTACCCAGAGAAATTTAAATTCGCTTTTTGCATAATTTCTTCACTTGCTTCTTTTTGGCCAACCAACGCATAAGCTGCAGCCAAACGCCACTTTGCTTCGTTAGAAATTTGCTTAAATTCTCGCAATCTATTCATGGCAGATAAATCTGGGCTGCCAGCCAAAGCCAGTGTATATAATCTATAAGCTTGCGCTAAATCTCTTGTGTACCTATTGTAATTTGGACGCCAATTTCTTGCTGCATTTTTTTGATATCTAATAAAATTACTCTTAAAAGTTAATGGTAAAACAAATCCTTTTTTTTCTGCTTCTAACAAAAAATGACCTGCGTAACTTGTTCCCCAATCGTTTACAGAATCTTCTCCCATCCAATAGCTTAAACCGCCATTTGCTTTTTGGAAATTTCCTAAACGCTGAATTCCTTTTTCTATATTTCTTTGAATTTCCTGTCTCTTTTCTGAAGTCAAATCAAAAATATCATTCAAAAATAATTGTGGAAAAACACTCGATGTTGTTTGCTCTACACAACCATGAGGATATTGAATTAAATATGCTAATCTTCCCGTAAAATTGATGGATGGAATTGTAGACAACTCCAAAATTGCAGTATTAGAACCTTCTACTCCAAAAGTTTCAAAATTGAGCTTTCGAGTTTGTTTGCCTTCAACAGTTTTATCTATTATTTTTGATGTAATCGGATTCGGATTTACAACATCCAATTCCACTTTATATGTTGATTTTTCTCCATTTCCTGTCGCAATAATTTCAACAGTATTAATGCCGTTTGCTTTTAAAACGTCTAATTCAAAATACATCATTTTTTCATCTGGTTTTTCAAAATTAATGGTTTTAGATGAATTTCCAATAACTGAAATTCCGTTTGAAGTTTTTACTTGAATTTTAACATTTTTCACTTTTTTATCCATTGCAAAAACGGAAATTGGCAACGTCACCTTTTCTTTTGGCGATAATTTTCTTGGCAACGTAGCCAATACCATTAAAGGTTTTTTAACAGAAACTGCTTTTTCTGCATTCCCAAAAGCTTCATTATTCACATCACCAGCAATTACCATAGTTCTCACAGAACCTATGTAATTTGGCAAGGTAATTTTATGTGATTTTGTTTTTCCTTTTTCTAAATAAAATGGTCCTAAATATTTTACAACTGGTTTAAATCTGTTCGCTTTTTGGTTTTTTCCTTTGGCAACATTTCCATCTCCACCAATGGCAAAAACCTGGTCTACACTTCCTGAATACGCACCAATTACATCCTCAAAAATATCCCAAGTTTTTACACCCAAAGCTTCTCTTGCGTAAAATGTTGTGTATGCATTTGGTGTTTTAAATCGTGTTAAATCTAACAAACCTTCTTCTACAACTGCCAAAGTATAGGTCATAGGTTTGTTGTTTTTTTCTGAAACGTTTACAACAAATTCTTTTTGCGGTTGCAATTCATTTGGCATTGAAATTTGTGGTTCTAATTTGGTGTTTTTGTCTTCAACTAAAATCGGAATTACACCATACAAACGAATTGGTAAATCGTTTTCTAAAACTTGATGTGGCTGTAACAAAGAAATATTTACAAATACATTTGGTGTCATATTTTTATTGATAGGAATTTCTACAGAAGTGGTTCCTTTGGTAGTTTTTATCCATTTAGTTTCCAACACTTTTGTACCATTTTCAATACTTATTAACGCACGACCTTTACTTCCTGAAGGAAATGTAATTTTAGCAGTTTCACCAACATCGTAAATTTCTTTATCTGCAGAAAAAACCAACATTTTTGCAGCTTCTTTGTCACCAGAAGTAGAATTTTGCCACCAATTTTTATAGAAATACGCAGTTCTTCCTGTTGCGTGTCCGCTTTTTTTATCAATAACTCTTATTAAAAACCGTCCTTTATCTTCCTCTGGAATATTCAGATTAAAACTTCCTTTTCCTTTTGAATTGGTGCTTAATTTTAGCGTTTTATAGGGCTTATTATAACTGCTTGAGGTATATTTAGATAAATTATCTTCAGCAGCACTCCACCACCAACGCCATTGAATTTGATAAATTTCTACTTCAATTTCATCTCTTTGAACTGGGGTTCCTTGTTCATCAACAGAAACTACAGAAAAAGTCTGATTTTCATCTGTAAAAAAGGAACCATATCGATTTCCTTCTGGCGATTTTAAACCTACAAAAGAAGTAAAAGGTGCATACTTTTTGGTAAAAGCATCAATCGAAAAATCACCACCGTTTTCAAAAGCTCTTACTAAAAACTGAACGTTTAACATTCCAGGAGCATTTTTACCAATTTTTAATTTACTGCTGATTTTTGCGACTCCGTTTGCATCTAATTTTCCTTCAAAAATATTGATTTCTTCTGATGAAAATTTTCTTGACGGGTCTGAAAAAACATATCTTTCATAATTTTTAAAACTGTAATTTGTTGTTGAAATTTTTGCTTTAATTTCTGCTTTCAAATTTTTTGCAGGTGTTCCATGCAACCATTTTACATCTAAATTTCCTTTGATTGGGTTTTTACTTGATAGAATTTCATCATCAAAATCGACTTTAATTTTTAATCGATTTGGTTTTACCGTTTCAATCTTCAAATTCTTATAGAATTTTGCACCACCTACAGAAATTTTTGCAGCATAATTTCCTGTTTTTGCTTCTTGCAAAGTAGTCACTGTAAATTTGTAGAAGTTATTTAAGTTTTCTGAAGTCACTTTTTTATACACTAATTTTCCACTTGGATCTCTAACTTCTAATTTTACGGGATGGTTTTTTGGCAATTGGTTATCAGCATCGTTTAGCAAGAAGGTTAAATGTAAAGAATCTCCTGGTCGCCAAACACCACGTTCGCCATAAATAAATCCTTTTAAACCTTTTTGAGTTTTACTACCAGCAACATTAAACTTACTTAAAGACAAAGAATTACCATCAAAAAGTTTAATATATCCTTTATGCTTTCCTTTAGAAACAATAGCAAAAGCAGCATTTTTTGGAGTTTCAACCGTTGTAAAACCTTCAGTATCTGTTTTTGTAGACAGTATTTCTTGTTGCTGATAATTAAATAGTTTTACAGTTGCACCAGCTTCTGGTTTTGTGTTTAAAATATTCGTTATCGCAAAAAAGTAAGAGTTATCAGCTCCTTTTTTGGCGATGATTCCCAAATTGGAAGCCAATAAATTTTGTGTAATTCCCTTATTATTATAATAAGAATCGTGACAAGGATTGTCTCTTTCCTGCCAATTGTATCTATTATTTTTGTATTGATATAGTTTGTTATCCCAATACAATTCTTCTCTTTCTTCTTCATCTTCAATTTCACTAAAATTGTCATATGCTGAAAAATATTCGTCTTCAAACTCATTAATATTTGTTGAAACTGTACTTTCTGAACAATTATAAAATGTCTGATTTTTGTTAAAGCTTAACTCAATTCTATAAATTGCGCCAGGTTCAGTAACCACCATTTTAGAAATATCTATGCTATACGATTTCCATTTTTGAGTGTTATTTTTTTTACTGTCAATTAACGTAATTGTTTTTTTAGCAACTCTTCTTCCAACCTTTTTTATAGCATATTCATTATTACTATTGATATTATTTTCTTGTAAAAATTGCAAAACATTATCTTCATAAATTTTTATGATTCTAACATCTACTTCCTTCACATTAATTGCTTCAAAATTGTATTTTAAATCGTTAGAATTTGGCAAAATAGTTCCGTTACTAATTGCTCTAATTTGTGGTTTTTTTTCCTGAAAAGTAATGGTTTCTGTATAATTAGATTTCAATTTATAACCATCAGAATTTTTTATTCCTTCAAAAATAGACACTAAAATATTGCCTTGGAACTTCGTTTCTGAAAACACTTTTAACTCATTTCCGTTGATAATAAATCGTGGTTCTTTTACATTCTTGATAGTAACCAAACCATCGAAATTTTGTTGTTTTTTTAACGCATCAGAAAAGTTGATAGAAATGTATTGTTCACTTGTATTATTGACTTTTACACTTAAAACTGTGAAATTATTTTTACCTGGAATTACAATCTCATTTTCACCTTTAGAATCTGCATTTATTGGTTTTCCACTCCAAGAAACTTGGATTTTAGAATCTTCTACAAAACGTTGAATGCTATCAATTTTAAACTCGAAAATTTTACTTTTTTGATATGATTCGTTCCAAACTATACTTTTTGAAGTTCCTTCTTGATTGGCATTTATCAGCAACTTTGCTTGCTCTAAAGAAATAATATCCGCAGATTTTACAACACCTTCTAAATATTGATATTCTTTATTATAAGATTGTAAATTATTAGTTTGAATGCTAAAATTTGGGGTAATCGTTTTAAACTGAAATGTATATTCTTTAAATACTTGAGAAATATTTTTATAAATTTCCTTCAATTTTAAAGTTACAGAATACGCTGTATCTGCATCTAAATTCTCATCAGGAATAAAAACAAAAGCATGTTTATTTATCGTTTTAATTTTTCCGCTTACAAATGGTTTTATCGCTAAAATATCCGCAGAAATTTCTTGATCTGCTTCCCAGCCTTCCACTTCTTTGGCAAGATTTATATTGATTTTTTCAGTTACGGAAACCACTCCAGAAGTTGTGTAACTAATATATTCTTTGAATTTGTAAATGTTATCTGTTTTTATTGCTGACTTTTTACAAGAAAAAATCAATAAAAAAATAACGAAAGCTGAAAGTATGTTTTTTGTTTTCATAGTCGTGCATTTAGAAACACAACTCAAAAATAGTATTTTAATTATCTTAAAATTTGATAAATTAGAATTCGTTGACTTCTAATTAGAATTTGAAAGAGATTAAAATCGTAAAATACAATTATTGATTATTTCAAAACACCTATTATACATTGTAAATAATACTAATTGTAGTATTGATATTTTTATCAAATATAAATTTGTTGATCTATTAAATAATATTTTCTTTCTTTAAATCAATAAATTCTGACTTTAAGTTTATACTTATTAACTCATCTTTAAAAACTTTTTTTAAATAATTTGACAGTTATTTTTTTTTATTTCTAATAAAACTTTCAAAATTCTTTCGTAATTTGCATTTAAGTTGTTCATTTTAAATGGTTTGATTGTATTTCTAAAATCATAATTTAGAATGAATAAAAGTTTACATAATTATAAGGAGTGTTAAGAAAAGGAGGTAAATCAAAATTTTATGAAGGTATTTCCTATTCAAAAGAATTCGTTTAAATAAATCATCAAAATGAAAAAAAGTGAAAAATCAATTAAAATTGAAGAAAAAAATACGCAAGCTTTTTCTCGAAGAAAGTTTATCAAAAATACTTCATTAGCTTTTGGAGCAATCGCCATTATTCCTAGACACGTCTTAGGAAGAGGTTTTTTAGCACCTAGCGACAAAATAAATTTAGGAATTATTGGCTTAGGTAAGCAAGGAAATATATTGTCAAACAAATTTCTTTCCAATACAGAAGTACAAATTGTTGCAGGAAGTGAGGTTTGGAATTCTAAAAGAGAATTTTTTAAAAATAAACTAGAGAGTCTATATGCAAAACATAGAAATGCAAACAGTTATAAAGGTGTTAGTACTTATTTAGAATATAAAGAATTGCTAGAAAGAAACGATATTGATGCTGTTGTTGTTGCTACACCAGATCATTGGCATGCCATTCAGTCTATAGATGCAATGAAGGCAGGAAAAGATGTCTATTGCGAAAAACCTTTAACAAATACCATTGTTGAAGGAAGAGCAATTGCTGACACTGTCGAAAAAACAAAAAAGATATTTCAAACAGGTAGCATGCAGCGTTCTTGGGCTAAGTTTATAACGGCGCAAGAGATTGTAAGTTCAGGTAAATTAGGAGAAATAAAAAAAGTATTGGTAAACGTAGGTGATCCTGCAAAAAACTACGATTTACCAACGGAACCGTTACCAAACGGAATAGATTGGAACAGGTGGTGCGGTCCTGCTCCATTATTAGGTTACAATGATAAGATAGCACCAAGAATAGTAAAAACCTATCCAGATTGGAGAGATTACAAAGAAACTGGAGGAGGTATTCTTGCAGATTGGGGAGCACATATGTTTGATATTGCGCAATGGTGTTTAGGGATGGATCATTCTGGTCCCGTAAAGTTTATACCACCAACAGATCCAAAAGCAGTAAGGGGTTTAAAAATGTTCTATGAAAATGGTATCGAGATGGTTCATGAAGACTTTGGTAGAGGTTGGGGCGTTCGTTTTATCGGTTCCGAAGGTACTATAGATGTGAGCCGTAGTTATTTAGAAACAACACCAGCATCCATTTTACTTTCGAACATACATGTTGATAAAAAAACAATTATGAAATCCCAAGGCAACCATTATCAAAATTGGATTGATGGGATAAAGTCTCGAAAGCAACCTATTTGTACTGCAGAAATTGGACATAGAACCGCTACCGTTTGTAACGCAGCAAATATTGCATATGAACTAGGAGAAACACTCTATTGGAATCCTAAAAAAGAAAAATTCAAAGGCAATAGACAAGCCAATAAAATGCGTGAGCGAAAGAATAGAAAATATTAACGACACAAATATTTTTTTTTCAAACCAAAATGACTAGCTATGAATTTCAAGAAAATTATTTTTATCGTATTGTCTCTAATTATAAGTAAAAATTTTTCTCAACAAAAAGAACCTGCTGTTTTAGTATTTTCAAAGACAGCAGCTTTTAGACACAAATCTATTCCCGCTGGAATTCAATTTTTCTCCTCTTTAAAAAAAGAAACTAATTGGAGCATTCATTTTTCTGAAGATGCGAATGATTTTTCTTCAGAAAATTTAAAGAATTATAATGTTGTAGTTTTCTTAAATACAACAGGAAATATTTTTGATGAAAAGCAAAAAAAGGCGTTTCAAAAATACATAGCAAATGGGAATGGTTTTGTAGGTATTCATGCAGCATCAGATACTGAAAAAGAATGGCTCTGGTTTACAGATATGATTGGTGCTACTTTTAAAGACCATCCAAAAGTACAAAATGCTACTTTACATATTGATACATCTAGTGAACATCCTGCAATTCATCATTTAAAAAAAGAAGAAGTATTTAAAGACGAATGGTACAATTTTTTAAAGCCTGTTGCCAAACATGTAAATGTTTTAGCATCTGTAGATGAAACTTCTTACAAAGGCAAACAGATGCGTACTAAAAACCATCCGATTGTTTGGTATCATCACTATGATGGTGGTCGTATTTTTTATACAGGCTTAGGACATACCAAGGAATCTTACAAAGATATTCGTTTTAAAAAAATGATAAAAGAAGCCATTCTTTGGGCAGCAGATCTAAAACAAATAAAACAGCCCTCTAGAAAAAAATGGACACATCTTTTGGCAGGCGATGTTTCTAAAAATTGGGATGTTTTTATAGGCGTACCTCATGCTACTGTAAAAGGTATAGAAAATATAGCATTCAATAGTAACGGTAAGTATTCAGAGCCATTGGGTTTAAATAATGATCCTAAAAATGTATTTACTTTTAAAACGATAGATGGAGAACAAGTACTGCACATTTCAGGAGAAATTTATGGAGCATTCACTTCAAAAGTAGAATATGAAAACTATCATCTAAAATTAGAATTTAAATGGGGAGAACAAATTTGGGAACCTCGTTTACTTAAAAAAAAAGATAGTGGAATTTTGTACCATTGCTATGGTGCTTATACATCGTTTTGGAATGTTTGGATGTCTTCACAAGAATTTCAAGTGCAAGAAACGGATGTAGGGGATTACTATGGGTTAAGCGGCGTTTTAATAGATATTCCATCAGAAAAAAAAGCAGGTGAAAAAGAATTTACATATGTTAAAGATGGGGTGTTACATCCGTTTTCCAGTTTGCAACGTTCCCCACCAAATCATGCCAATAAAGGGTTTGATAATGAAAATTTACATGGCGAATGGAACACCTTAGAATTGGTTTGTTTTGAAGGAACCAGTTATCATATTGTAAATGGTAAAGTGGTGATGGCTTTGTACAATTCTAGATATAAAAATGCTGAGGGTAAAATTGTTCCACTAACCAAAGGAAAAATTCAAATTCAGTCTGAAGCTGCAGAGGTATTTTATAAAAACATTCAGATTAAGACCATAAATAGTATTCCAAGAAAATTTCAAAAACAGATTAAGTTGTAATTAGCGATTGATTTCTAGATAAAAGCATTTACAGAATGAGATATTTAATTCGTGTAAATTATTTTTTTATATTTACCTACCAGAACAGAACAGCATGTATTTATGAACGTAAATTTTAAGATTAAAAGTCAAAGTCAAATACCAAAGTACCAACAATTAGTAAATGCTATAAGTAAAGAAGTTGCCAATGATAGTTTGAACATCGGTGACCCCTTACCTTCTGTAAATCAACTATGTAATAAACACCAGCTTTCTAGAGATACTGTTTTTAAGGCCTATGCTATTTTAAAAAAGCAGGGCATCATAAAATCTGTTCCCAATAAAGGATATTATGTGGCAAATAAAACGCGAAAAATATTGCTTGTTTTAGATACTTTTAAGGCTTACAAAGAAGTTCTTTACCATTCTTTCATTAAAAATTTACCTGATAATATTGTAACAGATGTACAATTTCATCATTATAATATTGATAATTTTAAGATCATTTTAAATAATAGCAAAGGAAAGTACTATAAATATATAGTGATGACCTTTAACCATGATGAGGTTCCTGCTGTTCTATCAGATATTGACAATGAAAAACTCTTATTAATAGATTGGAATGTTCACTCGAATGGGAAACATAATTACGTATTCCAAGATTTTGGGAGTGCTTTTTTTAAAGCTTTAAAAGGTGCTTTAGCCGTTTTTAAAAAATATAAAAAATTAGTATTTGTATTTCCAACATATACCTATCATCCCAAAGAAACCATCACTTATTTTAAAAAATATTGTAAACAATTTCATTTAGACTATGAAATAGTAACAGATCCAAATTTGTTTTTGGTAGAAAAACAGGTGGCATATTTAAGCACTAGTGATAGAATATTAGGTATTTTTTTAGAGCAGTGTAGAATTAAAAAATTAGAGCCAGGAGCAGATGTTGGCTTTCTATCCTATAATGAAACACCTATGAAAAAATTTATTTACAAAGGAATTTCTGTCATTTCAACAGATTTCGTAGAATTAGGAACAAAAGCTGCAGCATTTGTGCTTCAAAATGAGCCGATGCAACATAATGTTCCTACAAAATTAATATTAAGAGACTCATTGTAATGATTTATTATTTAGGACTAGATATTGGAAGTTCTTCTATAAAGGCAGCTTTGGTTGAGGTTTCTTCTGGAAAGAGTTTAGGCGTTGTGCAAGAACCCAAAAAAGAAATGAGCATGTTTGCGCAAAAAAATGGTTGGGCAGAACAAAATCCAAATGATTGGTGGTTACATGTTTGTAACGCAATTACAAAGCTAAAAAAACAATTTAAGGTTAGCAGAGCTCAAATAAAAGGTATTGGTATTTCTTACCAAATGCACGGTTTGGTTATTGTAGATAAACAAGGAAATCCACTGCGTAAAAGTATTATTTGGTGCGATAGTAGAGCCGTAGAAATAGGCCATACGGCTTTCCAGGAAATGGGTGAAGACAAATGTGCTGCGCATTTATTAAATTCTCCGGCGAACTTTACAGCATCAAAATTAAAATGGGTAAAAGATAACGAACCAGACATTTATAAACAAATTTATAAATTTATGTTGCCCGGAGATTTTATCGCTTATAAATTTTCAAATAAAATAAACACCACAATTTCGGGTTTATCAGAAGGTGTTTTTTGGGATTTTAAAAACGATGCTATTGCAAATTTTCTATTAGAATATTACGGAATTCACAAAGGTTTGGTGCCAGCTATTGTAGCTACTTTTAGCATTCAATCTTTCGTAAATAAAAAGGGCGAAAAAGAAAGCGGCATTGCCACAGGAACACCAATATATTACAGAGCAGGAGACCAACCAAATAATGCACTTTCACTAAACGTTTTTAATCCTGGCGAGGTCGCTGCTACTGGAGGAACATCTGGCGTTGTATATGCCATTACAGATAATTTATCAGGAAAAGAAAATACCAGAGTTAACAATTTTGCGCATGTAAACTACACCAAATCGAACCCAAAAATCGGAAAATTGTTAAACATCAATGGCGCAGGAATTCAATATCGCTGGCTGTTAAATAATTTGGCAGTGGACTCTTATGAAGAGATGAATTCTTTGGCGTCAGAAATTCCTGTAGGTTCAGAGGGTGTTTGTTTCATTCCGTTTGGAAATGGTGCAGAGCGAATGCTAAATAACAAAGAAATAGGTACTCGAATTGTAAATATAAACCTCAACAATCATCACAAAGGTCATATCTGTAGAGCCGCTTTAGAAGGCATTGCATTCTCTTTTTTCTACGGAATGGAAATTTTAAAATCAGATGGAATTAATCCAACGGTTATAAGAACAGGAAATGACAATTTATTTCGTTCAGAAATTTTCGCAAATACAATAGCCACTCTAATAGAACAAGAAATAGAAATTTACAACACCACAGGCGCAATAGGCGCAGCAAGAGCAGCCGATTTGCACAAAGGAGGTTTTAAAAAGTTTGGAAAAACAATTATGGATAATGATCATGTAATGACGTTTGTGCCATTTAAAGATAAAAAGCCCTATCTAAAAGCCTATAAAAAATGGAAAAAAGAGTTAGAACTCGTGTTGAATAAATAATAATAATAATAATAGCCTTTAGCGATTCCCTTTGGCAAAAGCCAATGCCCAAAGGCTAATAGCAAAAGATTAAATAAATAAACAATTACACACTTTATTATGGCAACTAAAGAATATTTTAAAGGAATTAGCAAAATAAAATTTGAAGGAAAGGAATCAGACAATCCTTTGGCATTCAAATACTATAATCCAGCGCAAATAGTTGCCGGAAAACCCATGAAAGAATGGTTTAAATTTTCCATTGCGTACTGGCATACCTTCTGCGGACAAGGTTCTGACCCTTTTGGATCTGGGACACAGAATTTTCCTTGGGACAAATCATCAGATGCCATTCAAGCAGCAAAAGACAAAGCAGATGCAGCGTTTGAATTTATCAACAAAATGGGCTTTGAGTATTTCTGTTTCCATGATTTCGATTTAATTCAAGAAGGTGCAACGTTTGCAGCATCTGAAAAAAGATTAGACACTATTACAGATTATATCAAAGAAAAACAAGCAGACAGTGGCATAAAATTATTGTGGGGAACAGCCAACTGTTTTTCAAATCCGCTTTATATGAATGGGGCTGCAACAAACCCTGATTTTAATGTAATGGCAAGAGCTGGTGGACAAGTAAAATTGGCCTTAGATGCCACTATAAAACTAAACGGAGAAAACTATGTGTTTTGGGGAGGTAGAGAAGGATATATGTCTTTGTTAAATACAGATATGGGTCGTGAATTAGACCACATGGCACAGTTTTTAACCATGGCAAGAGATTATGCAAGAGCACAAGGATTTAAAGGCACGTTCTTTGTAGAGCCAAAACCCATGGAGCCAATGAAGCACCAATATGATTTTGATGCGGCAACAGCCATTGGATTCTTAAAGGAATATGGTTTAGACCAAGATTTTAAAATGAACATCGAAGTAAATCACGCAACGTTAGCACAACATACCATGCAACACGAAATGGCAGTTGCAGCCAAAGCAGGCATGTTGGGAAGTATCGATGCCAACCGAGGAGATTACCAAAATGGTTGGGATACAGATCAGTTTCCAAACAATATTCAAGAAACAACAGAAGCCATGTTGGTTTTCTTAGAAGCTGGAGGTTTACAAGGTGGCGGTGTTAATTTTGATGCAAAAATCAGAAGAAATTCAACAGATATGGAAGATGTATTTCACGCACATATTGGTGGCGCAGATACCTTTGCAAGAGCTTTAATTACTGCGGATAAAATTATGACTTCTTCGTCTTACAAATCTTTAAGAGAAAAAAGATACCGTTCTTTTGATGCAGGAAAAGGTGCAGCTTTTGAAGCTGGAAAATTAGACCTTAAAGATTTGTACAGCATCGCTCAAGAAAACGGTGAATTGACTTTACAGAGCGGAAAGCAAGAATTATTTGAAAATATTATCAATCAATACATTTAAAACTAATAATAGAACTCACTAAAGACCTCACAGGTTTTAAAAACCTGTGAGGTCTGGGTTATTCAACATCAATACAACTTCTTACTAATGATCTGTCTAGGTCTAAAACTAAAATCATGGCTCAATCAACAAATTCAGCATATCTAATTAAACTTACATTAGTAGCCACTTTAGGAGGTTTACTATTTGGCTACGATACAGGTGTAATCTCAGGAACGGTAGGTTCTTTAGATAGTTTTTTTGTAATGCCAAAAGGACTCTCTGAAACTGCGGCAAGTGCTTTTAAAGGTTTTTTAGTGTCTAGTGCATTAATAGGATGTATTATTGGAGGTATTTTTGGAGGCATCGTAAGTAAAAAACTAGGAAGAAAAAAAGGACTGATACTTGCAGCTATTTTATTTTTAATCTCTGCATTAGGTTCTGCAATGCCAGAAATGTTTTTAGCACCCATTGGCGAGTTAGATCATACATTTTCAACAATTTTTATTGTCTACAGAATTATTGGAGGTATTGGCGTTGGTTTAGCATCTATGTTATCACCGTTGTATATTGCAGAGATTGCACCTGCTAAAAGTAGAGGAAAATTGGTTTCTTTCAATCAATTAGCCATTGTTGGTGGTTTTATGGTGGTGTATTTTGTCAATTACTTTATTTCTAGAAGTGGTGGTTCAGATGAATGGTTAAATGCTGTGGGTTGGAGATGGATGTTCGCATCAGAAATAATTCCTGCTGGTTTATTTTTAGGATTGTTATTTTTTGTACCAGATACACCACGCTCATTAGTATTGCGCAACAAGCCAACAGCGGCGTTAAAAGTTTTAATAAAGGTAAACGGTCAAGAAGAAGGTCATAGGATTTTGACAGAAATTGAAAATTCGATGAATGAAAAAACTTCAGGACATATTTTATCTTTTGGGTGGCTCGTAATTATTATTGGAGTCTTAATTTCTGTTTTTCAGCAATTTGTAGGAATCAATGTAGTTTTATATTATGCGCCAGAAATTTTTAAAACAATTTCTTCAGGTACAGATAGTGCCTTGTTAATGACTATTATTGTAGGCGTTGTAAACTTCTTATTTACCATTATCGCTGTAAAAACTGTAGACAAATATGGTAGAAAACCATTAATGATTATCGGTGCCTTAGGTATGGCAGTAGCTATGATTTCTTTAGGTTTTGTCTTTTTCTCTGGTGCCACAGGCTACTTCGCATTGTTTTGTATGATGTTGTATGTAGCAAGTTTTGCAATGAGCTGGGGACCTGTTGCTTGGGTACTATTAGCAGAAATTTTTCCAAATAAAATAAGAGGAAGAGCACTAGCTGTTGCAGTCGCAGCCCAGTGGATCTCTAACTATGTAGTTTCTTTAACCTTCCCAATGATGAATGACAATTCGTATTTAACAGGGCTATTTAACCATGGTTTTGCCTATTGGGTGTATGGTGTTATGAGTGTTTTAGCCATGCTATTCATCCTAAAATATGTTCCTGAAACCAAAGGGAAAACGTTAGAAGAAATGGAAGGTCTTTGGAAAAAAAAGAAGTAGGTAATACAATTGCAGCTCAATAATTAATTTCGAGTTTACTATCTCAATGAACTAAGGTTTCTAGTTTAATTCTGTTAACATTTATATTGCCTAATATGATATATAAAACCGATAGTCGCTTGACTGAAGTATCTTTCCTTTAGAGTTTGCATCCCAACTTAAATCATCTATTTTGAAAACAGATTTATGGATAAACTGGAAGGTTATTTACAAATTTGAGAGAACGCAAGCATTTTTAAAACGAATAAAATTAGAAATGCTAAGAGAAATGAAAAACAAAATTACATTGACACACCTAAGTAAAATATACTTGATTAAATTTTATTTACTCTATTAATGATTTCTATAATTCAGGCACGTTTTTTGAATATTAAAATAAATTGAAATATTATGTTTATTTTTAACGTTTACATGATTACAATTTTAGAGATCAGTAGTTAAATACATACTAAGTTCAAATTTTAAAATACTGTTTACCAGACACTTGAGTTATTCGTTATTGTCCGTTCGAGACCCGAGAAAAATTTTTATCAAGCGGTTGGAATGACGTAATGTCTCCTCGAGCATTACTGAAATCAAAATATTTTTTGATTGAAAGTAGCAAACGCAGTTTTCGAGAGGTTTTAATGAGGTCTCGACTGCGCTCGACCAGACATATATTAATAATTTGTAAAACAGTAACTTACAAGCTACGTCAATGGTAGCATTACTAAAATGAAAATGTATTTTCATTGAAAGTAGCTAGCAAAGCTATCGAGAAATATTGGTCTGCTTTATATAGGTTTCGACTGCTCCCGAAATTTCGGGACAACCAGACATCGTTAGTTAATTATTATTTTTAATAAGTAACTAGCTACTAACCTCTATAAAATTTATTAATTTATTCTAAATTCCCCTTAAAAAAATGAAAACTACATCCTTAAAAAACAGCGCTCTCTACTTCTATTACTTAGGAATTTTCTTTTTATTTATAACCAATACAAAATGTTTTGCTCAAAAAGACATCTTAGATAAATTACTAAAAACAGATAGCGTTAGCAAAAAAAAGAAAAACATACCGTTATATAATGGTAATGATGGGCCGTATATCATTAACGATACTTTATTTCGAGTAGATTCACGAAATAGACTTGTAATTCTACCTAAATTTAATAAAGATTCAATCATTGTTCGTGTAGATAATAAAGATCAAAATGAATTCTACGTTTCTTTAGAAAAAAAGTATACAATTCCTAAAACAAATTATGACTTACCAAAAAAAATGGTCGTAATTTCTGATATTGAAGGTAACTATGAAGCTTTCGCTGGCTTCTTATATTCCAATCAGTTAATTGATGAAAATCATAATTGGATGTACGGCGATGGACATTTAGTTTTAGTTGGAGATTTTGTAGATAGAGGTAAAAATGTCACGCAAGTTTTATGGTTAATATACAAGCTTGAACAGCAAGCAAAAAAACATAATGGTGTTGTGCATTTTATCTTGGGAAATCATGAAATACTTAATTTTAATGGTGATTATAGGTATAACCGTAAAAAATATATCAAAGCTGCTCAAGAAATAAGTCAAATAAAGGATAAGAAAGAAGCGCTTAAGTATATGTATTCTGTAAATTCTGAATTAGGAAAATGGTTAACAACAAAAAATATAATTGAAAAAATAGGCAATTATATTTTTGTTCATGCGGGTTTGAGTCCTAAAATTTTAAATTATAAATTAAGTTTAAGAGACATAAATAATTTGGCGCGTATAGACTTTCGAAATAAAAACAGATCAAAAGAAAGTGTTGTTAGATTTTTATTTAACTCGAGAGGGCCTCTTTGGTACAGGGGTTTTTTTACTAAAAGACCTAATTATAAAAAAATTACTGTTTTAGAACTTGACAGTATTTTAAACTATTACAAGTCAGAAAAAATAGTAGTTGGCCATACGTTTGTAAAAAAAGTATCTACCGATTTTAATGGAAAAATCATAAGAACCGATGTAAGACATGGAAATAAAAAATTTTCAAGTAAAACTCAAGGGTTATTGATAGAAAATCATAAAGAATTTATAATTGATGCCAACGCTAGAAAAGAACTTTTAAAATAATTATAAGTTTTTAAAGTGGGCATCAAGAAAGTTTAACCTTTTTGTTAGCCATGTTTTCAAATGGTCATAATGAGCTTCATTTGTAGTTTCGTTTAATTTGTTCTTCCAAACCAATTGTTCACGTTCGTAGAGTTTTTCAACAGTGAATTTATTATAAATCTTGTTAATTTTTGAAAATAGCGCTTTGTTACTAAATTCTTTTGATCGTAATTCTGCCCATCTTGTTTTTACTTTCTCTTTATAACCATTTGGATTCACTTCTAATAGTCTTTTTAAAAGACCATTCTCTAGTGCGTCATTTGTATCCCATACAGGAATTCCGTCTTGAATAATTCCCCAAACACCATCTAAATCCCATGGAATAAAAAAGTAAGGCTCGTTTTTATCATACTTTCCTAAATAATAATTTTTTCCGAGATTATCTGTTGCTTGTAATAAGTTTACAAAAAGATAGTAATCTATTGCGTTAGAAATTTGAACCTTATTTTCTATGTTCTTAAGAAATTCCTCATTTGAACCATGCACCACTAAATTTGAAAATTCAGCTAAATTTCTCCAACTAAATTGATAAATATCAGACGGATAACTCGTTGCCCAGCCATTCCAAAAAATTAAATGATCATCATATTTTTCGGGCGATTTTGTAAAATCGGGGCCACCTTTGTAAGAGTTTGCTTTAAATAACTCGCCATTAACAGTGCTTTTTACATTCTTTTTTAGCTTTAATTGTTTTCTGTCTATAGATTCAGAAAGTTGATAAATACCATGATATTTATTATTTAGAAATACTTCTACATAGCTAACTTCAAAACCACTTTTTGCTTTCGGCTCTTTTTTTGAATAGTAAGGTTTGTGAATTTTAGTCCATAAATTAGTTACTACAGAAGACCGCAAACGTAAGGGCTCGTTAAACATCGCATCCAAAATCCAATCACCATCAGACCGTAAACCGTTTAATTTTATATCAATTTCCTGTTCGCTAATACTATCTTTCCAAAACTCTAAATCGAATGACTTTTTTGCAAAAGACAACGATAAATTTCCACGATATCTCACACCAGTGGTAGTTTTAATATATTTATTATTGTTGAACAATGTAAAATAAGCTGGTATTTTAAAATTACTTTTTATTTTAGAAGTATCTACTGCTAAGTGAATCAATGGAAGCTTAGAAATATACAATGTATACGTATCTCCATTGGATACAGCAATTCTTTTTGTATAGGAAAGGCTGTCTATGGTAGCCTCTTTTAATTTGAAGCTTTTATGAAATCTTATCCTATTCAATTTTTTTTGGGTAGTCTTAACAGCGTCTAAATTTGAAACATGCCAAACAATCATTTTATGTTGTTCATCCACTCCAAAACTTCCCTTTTCTGCAACTAATTCTTGTGCTAATAGACTTGTACTAGCAAATAGACTAAAAAGTAAGCATACTTTACATAATAGTTGTTTCATAAAATTGATTTTCGTTGAAAATATACTGCTAATTTAGCATAATAAAATAATAAATTTTGTCTAAATCGCACTTTTAGAATTCAGAATACTTATATAATACTTTCATTAACAACATATATAGTGCCATTATTTAGTTTTAGACATTCGTCTTTACCTGTAAATCTGAAATCAACGAGATGACACTTCTATATAAAAGGAACTATTAGAGGTGATTTAACGGGAAGATGAAAATTTTTCATAAAAAAAACGTTTCAATTTCTTGAAACGTTTTAGAGGTGTCTAGCGGATTCGAACCGCTGTACATGGTTTTGCAAACCATTGCCTAGCCACTCGGCCAAGACACCTTGAAAATTTAATCGAAGTTTACTTCGAAACCTAATATTGTTATTCCTTGTAACCAACTTGATTGGGTAACAGAAATCTATTTTAAGGATTGCAAATTTACGCAAATTTACAAGTATTGCAAGTATTTTTTTGTGTTATCGCTTTTTTGTGAGAATAATAACCACTTCTTCTACATTACCACCCATTGGCGGATTTATTTTTGACACAGCAACAGTCGCTTTTCGAATCATTCTAAGTTCTTTAAAGAACCTATTTAAAATGCGCTGTGCTACTTCTTCTAATAACTTCGAACGAATGGCCATTTCTTCTTTTACAATATGATTTAAATGCACGTAATCTACTGTATCTGCTAAATTATCTGTTTTTGCAGATTTTCTTAAATTGGCTTTAACTTCAACATCTACGCGATATTCTGAACCAATTTTTGCTTCTTCGTCTAAACAACCATGAAAAGCATACAATTTGATGTTATTTATTTTTATGATTCCCAATTAAGTTTAATTTAAGTGTTAATGTCACACAGAGCTGAATAGAAATAATAAAGTGACCAAATTAGTTCTCGACTGCGCTCGAACTGACATTGGAATTATCATCTAAATCAATCTTTTCCCACATTTTGTCTGTATTTAATCTAAAAGATCCCAAGAACTCAAAGCTACACTGTTCTGGGGAAATGATCGACAAAAATGGTTCTTTATTTTTATTATGATATAAGTGATAATTCTCACCAAAAATTGGCTCGAAATTAAACTTTGCATTGTAAATTAAATCGTTATACTGAAACTTTTGCATTAAGGTTTCGTACTCTTTTTTAACCTCGTCGAACTTCGATTTTAATTGCTTGTTGACACGCTGTATTCCATCATTTTTCCAACTTGCGGTGTTTAAGGGTTTAATTACTGGCGAACTTGCGGAAGTTCCGTAGGGTTTTAAAGCGGCATCGTATTGTTGCGTTTCTTCATTAAAAACTACTAAGTCTGGTTTCTTTTCTTCATCTTTCATTACTTGCAAATTTACGATAATTAATAAATAGTAAATTCCATTTTTAGAAAACTTTAACTGGTAAATAGGTCTGCGTTAAAGATTGAAACGACAGCTTTTTTTATGCTGAACTCGACTAGCATCTGTACAAATAATTAAGTTACTTCTATTGAAAGTGGGGTGCTGAAATAAATTCAGCATAAAAAAACTACAGTGGAAAGCCTGACCTGAAAGGGAATCTACCTGCGGCAGACAGGCGCCCATATTTCGATAAGCTCAATTTTAGTCATAAGATTCCGAAATAAATTCGGTATTAGTTCCACTTACAATTTTAAGTTCGTCTTGTAAGTTTCTTAAAATTGAATTTCACTAACTCGTAAAAAAATCAAAAACGTTACTAATTCCGCTTGTTTTGGTTTTGTAAAATTCTGTATAGGTACAATGCCCACAAGTTACGCTGGTAAATTTCTGATTTTGGATATCGAATATTTTTGAAAATGTACCTCCAGTGGCACGCATTTGCCCTAATTTATACGTTTTTGAGTTGCATTTAGGACAGGTATAATTTCTAATTTGATCGCTCATGGTAAATAGTGTTTTATGATTAGTTGTTGAATTTACAATTTTGTTACAAAACTCTCAATTGCAATGCAATATTTTATGTAATTTTACCACTTAATTTTTTCATGTAAAACGATGTCTGAAGAGAAAAAATCGCTTAATTTTTTAGAGCAAATTATTGAAGAAGATTTGGCAAATGGAATGCCAAAAGAAAATTTACGTTTCCGTTTTCCGCCAGAACCCAACGGATATTTACACATTGGTCATACCAAAGCAATCGGAATTAGTTTTGGTTTGGGTGAAAAATACAATGCACCTGTAAATTTGCGTTTTGACGATACCAATCCGGCAAAAGAAGAGCAAGAATATGTAGATGCCATTAAGAATGATATTTCTTGGTTGGGTTACAATTGGGCAGAAGAACGATACTCATCAGACTATTTTCAGCAGTTATATGACTGGGCTATTTTATTGATTAAAGATGGGAAAGCCTATGTAGATTCGCAATCTTCTGAAGAAATGCGTGTGCAAAAAGGAACGCCAACACAAGTTGGAACCAATAGTCCTTTTAGAAACAGATCTGTAGAAGAAAACTTGGCATTGTTTCAAGGAATGAAAGATGGAAAATTTAAAGAAGGCGAACATACGTTGCGTGCAAAGATTGATATGACCAGCGATAATATGCTCATGCGTGATCCGCTGATGTATAGAATTATGTATAAAGAGCATCATAGAACAGGGTCTGATTGGTGTATTTACCCAATGTATGATTGGACGCATGGAGAAAGTGATTATTTGGAACAAATATCGCACTCTTTATGTTCTTTAGAGTTTAAACCGCACAGAGAATTGTACAATTGGTTTAGAGACCATGTATATAAATTTGCCAAATCTGAATATCCAAATCCGCCAAAACAACGAGAATTTTCTCGTTTGAATTTGAGCTATACCATTATGAGCAAGCGTAAATTGTTAACTTTGGTTGAAAACGGAATTGTTGCTGGCTGGGACGATCCAAGAATGCCAACCATTTCTGGTTTGCGAAGACGTGGGTATACGCCAGCATCCATCAAAAATTTTATTGAAACGGTTGGGGTTTCTAAACGTGAAAATGTAATTGATGTGGCGCTTTTAGAATTTAAAATTCGGGAAGATTTAAATAAAACAGCCAATAGAGTAATGGCTGTTTTAGATCCTGTAAAAGTTGTCATTACCAATTATCCGGAAGGAAAAGAAGAAATGCTAAGCGCAGAAAACAATCAAGAAGATGAAAGTGCAGGTTTTAGAGAAGTGCCATTTTCGAGAGAAATTTATATAGAAAAAGAAGATTTTAGAGAGGAAGCGAATAAGAAATTTTTCCGTTTGAAATTAGGAAAAGAAGTCCGTTTAAAAAATGCGTATTTTATTACGGCTAATAGTTGTACAAAAGATGAAAATGGAAACGTAATTGAAATTCAATGTACCTATGATCCATTAACAAAATCTGGAAGTGGAACCGAAGAAAGTATGCGAAAAGTAAAAGGAACCTTGCATTGGGTTTCTGTAAAACATGCGGTAAAAGCAGAAGTAAGGGCTTATGATAGACTGTTTTTAGAGGAAGCACCAGATGCTCATAAAGACAAAGATTATATGGAGTTTATAAATCCTAATTCTTTAGAAATTATCAATGCTTTTGTAGAACCAAGTTTACAATCTGCAAAAATTGGCGAACGTTTTCAGTTTCAACGTTTAGGGTATTTTAATGTAGATGATGATTCGACTGCTGAGCATTTGGTTTTTAATAAAACGGTTGGGTTGAGAGATTCTTGGAAAGCCCCTTTGTCCTAAAGGACATTTCCCCCGAAGGGGAAAGTTTGATAGTTTATTGTTTTTAGTAATTTTTATAGGAAGGCAGTATGTTTTAACGCTACTGCTGTGTAAAATAAGGTCATAATAAAATGAAAGAAAATAGCTTTAACGATAAAACAACGGCTCAATTACAATCTAACTTATATTTGTTAAAAGCAATTACAATTGCTTTATCTATAGTTATCATTTTACTTTTATCAATTACTATTTATGGAATGGTAACGAAAGAAAATAACGGAACTTTTGTTGCACTCTTTGGTGTTGCTATTTCTTGTGGAGCAATTTTACCCTTGCAATTCATGAACATGAAAAATATTAAAGCTGAACTTGCTTCAAGACTATAAAACTAAATAAAGAAATCATGAAAAAAATACTCCTTTTAAGTTTCCTAATTTTAGCATCTTGCTCAAATAAAAAAGAAATCAAACAAATTGCCGAAGTATCATGTGGTCAATGTCAGTTTGATTTAGATTCTGAAAACGGTTGTAGTTTAGCCGTTCGTATAGACGACAAAGCTTATTTTGTTGATGGTTTTTCTATTGATGATTTTGGAGATGCGCACGACAAACATACTGGTTTTTGTGAAGTGATTCGAAAAGGTGAACTGGTTGGAGTTGTTAAAAACGGCAGATTTATAGCGAGTGCTATAAAGTTGGTTGATTCAGAATAGAAACATTTTTTTTTGGAGACAGGCTTCAAGCGATAAAAAATAGATTCCTGCCAGAGTTTATCTTAGGCAAAGTCGAGAGGCAAGAATGGCAAACAAATAATAATCTGATGAAAATAAATCTCATTGGATTTTTTCTTGAAATAAATATATTATATATATTTTATATATTTGTTTATCCATATGAAAAAAATAGTAAAATGAAAAAATTGATAGAAATAGATAATGCTATTCTCACTAAACTAAAAGTACTATCCGCTTTTGAAGGATTAAGTGTAAAAGCCTTGATGGAAAAGGCTATTGAATTGTTTGTAAAAATAAAAGAGAAAGAACAATTAGATAATTTAACCCAAGAACAAAAAGAAGATTTAGGCCTTTTACTTTTAATGCAACAAGCAGATAGAACAGACACTGTTAGTGAGGAAGAGTTTTTAAATGCCTTAAAATAATGGAAATTATTTATTTACGTCAAGCTTTAAAAGATGTAAACAAAATTAAAAATAGTAAGTTAAAACTAAAATTAGCTGAAGTTGTTGCTGATTTAAAAAAATCCGAAAACTTATCAGAAATTAATAATGTGAAATCAATGTCTGGATATTCTGACGCTTACAGAATTAGAATTGGCGATTATAGATTAGGAATCTTTTATTCTGATGAAACAATTACCATTGCTCGTTTTTTAAAACGAGAAGATATTTATAAATTATTCCCTTAAAATAGACTCCTACCAAAGTCTATCTTGAGCGAAGTCGAAAAGTCGAAAGGCAGAAATCATAAATAAAAAAGTCCAAAGTAAAATGAATTACTTCGGACTTTTTTTATTTACTGCCAACTGAATACTGAAATACTACAAACTCAATTACGGCGCAGGATTTGGAATAGCTGCATGAACTTCTTCAATTTCTTTTAGAATTTCTTCCGATAAATTAATATTGATACTATTAATATTCTCTCTTAACTGACTCATTTTTGTAGCACCAATAATATTACTCGTCACAAATGGCAATTGATTTATAAATGCCAAAGACATTTCAGATAATGTAATTCCTGCATTTTTAGCAATCGCTTCATATCTTTTTACCGCTTCTAAAGATCCATCACCCATATAACGTGCTATAAAACGTGGAAACAAGGTTCCTCTTGCACCTTCAGGTAAATTCCCGTCTAAATATTTACCAGACAAAACACCTTGTGCTAAGGGTGAATATGCTAACAAACCGATATCTTCTCTCATTGAAACTTCAGACATTCCATATTCATAGGCTCTATGAATCATAGAATAAGAATTTTGAATTGTAGAAGGCCTTACTAAATTATTAGCTGCTGCACTTTGCAAATATTTCATAGTTCCCCAAGGAGTTTCGTTGGAAAGTCCGATCGCTTTTATGGTTCCCTTTTTTACAAACTCGTTTAAAATTTCTAAAATCTCTAAATGATTTTCTGCTGCTGCAGAAGCCGTTTTATAAGGATAATCTCTTGTTCCAAAACAATTAACACCACGTGAAGGCCAATGCAATTGATACAAATCTAAATAATCTGTTTGCAAGCGTTTTAAACTTCCTTCAATAGCTTCTGTGATATTTTGCTTGGTAAAACCACCTGTTCTTACATGCTTTGTATAATCACCACCACCCGCAATTTTACTTGCCAATACTACTTTGTCTCTATTGCCAGTTGTAGCAAACCAGTTTCCAATAATCCTTTCTGTTTCTGCATAGGTTTCTGGAGTTGCAGGAACAGGATATAGTTCTGCGGTATCAAAAAAGTTTACGCCTTGTGCTAACGCATACTCCATTTGTTCAAAAGCTTCTTCTTGAGTATTCTGATTTCCCCAAGTCATGGTTCCTAAACAGATTTTGCTAACTTTTATATGGGTGTTTGGTAATGTTGTATATTTCATATTTTTTGATGTGTAAATGTAATTGGGTAATAAAAAAAGTGGATACAGATTTTTGCAGGTTTGACTCTGCCTAAAAAATTACTTGTCTACATTTTAATAATTATTTTTGCTAAATTAAAGCATATTTGTATTCAAAACAAAAGCGTATAATTTTTAAAGATTATACGCTTATCAAAATAAATTATATTCAAGAAAAATAGTGACTTTCTCTTGAGTGTTCCTTCCCTTTGGGAAGGTTAGGATGGGCTTTTTATTTTAGTATTGCCTCAATTCCAGGCAACGTTTTTCCTTCTAACATTTCTAACATAGCGCCACCTCCAGTAGAAACGTAGCTTACTTTATCTGCAAAACCAAATTGTTTTACTGCCGCCACAGAATCTCCACCGCCTACTAAAGAAAACGCACCGTTTTGAGTGGCTTTGTCTATAGAATGTCCTAATGCAATTGTTCCCGCAGCAAAAGATTCCATTTCAAAGACACCTAAAGGGCCGTTCCACAAAATAGTTTTAGATTTATTTACAATTCCATCAAAAATTTCTCTAGATTTTGGCCCAGCATCAACACCTTCCCAACCATCAGGAATTGCATCAATGTCACAAACTTTCTGGTTTGCATCGTTAAAAAAATCATCTGCAGCAACAACATCCACAGGAATATGAATGGCTACTCCTTTTTCTTTGGCTTGTTTTAAAATATCTAGCGCTAATTCCATTTTGTCATCTTCGCAAATAGAATTTCCAATTTTTCCACCTTGTGCTTTTACAAAAGTAAAACTCATTCCACCACCAATAATAAGGTGATCTACTTTGTCTAAAATATTTTCAATCACTGTAATTTTAGACGATACTTTTGCACCTCCTAAAATTGCCAATACTGGTTTTTCTGAATTATTTAAAACCTTATCGATACTTTCAATTTCTCTTGCCAATAAATTTCCAAAGCATTTATTTTCTTCAAAAAACTGTGCAATAATTGTTGTTGATGCATGCGCTCTATGTGCAGTTCCAAACGCATCATTTACATAAATATCGCCAAATTTTGATAATTTTTCAGCAAACTGAACATCACCTTTTGTTTCTTCTTCATAAAAACGAAGATTTTCTAAGAGTAAAATTTCTCCAGATTCTAGATTTGCAACCGCTTCTTCCACTTTATCACCAATACAATCTTCAACAAATTTTACATTGCATCCAATAATATCTATTACAGACTTTACGATGTGCTTTAGAGAAAATTCCTCTTGAAATCCTTTTGGACGCCCTAAATGAGACATTAAAACACAACTTCCTCCTTGTTCTAAAATATCAATTATAGTAGATTTTGCCGCTTGAATTCTTGTGGTATCGGTTACTTGAAACTCGTTATTTAACGGCACATTGAAGTCTACACGAATAATTGCTTTTTTATTTTCGAAATTAAAATCTTTTAGTGTTTTCATTTTGGTCTTTACATTTTCAACAAAAATACCTATTTCTTTAGGTTTTAAAAAGTTGAAACCTCAAAAATTAATACATCGTTTGCGTACTTAAATCTTTCTACAAAGAGGCCTAAATTGGGTCTTTTAGCTTTGTACTTTTTTAAATGGATTGTTTTTTCTATTTTGATAGGCATGAACAGTAGTACTTATTATTAAAACTGCAGCTGCTGCATAAGAAATTATTACAAGTATGTTATTTGTATTTGCAATGCCAATTGCTATCAAAGCCCAAGCACCAACCAACGCAAATTCTCTCATATTGCGTTTCCAAGTAACTAGTAAATTTATAATTGTTGCAATACCAATCATTAGTATTGTCCAAATTACTGGCGAAATTCCAAAACCATCCCAACCAATTTTAACCAAATACGAAGACACATTTGCAATACTTGCAACTGTTACCCAACCACTATAGACTACAAACGGCCACCAAAGAAATAAAATCACAGAAAAAGGTGCATTCCAAAGTTCCATTTTATTGTTTACTACAATTTTTAAGAGTGAGAAAAGTAGTATAAAAATACAAATGCAAGACAAACCTGTGTATTCATAAATCCAACAAAAAACCCAAGCAATATTGGCTATACAAGAGATGAAAAACCAAAAACCAATCTTTTCTACAAAAGCATTGTCTCTTACTTTTACAAAAAGGCTCCGACCTTGATAGATTACAAAACCAAATAACAACAAGTAGATGATACCCCAAATTGAAAACGCATAACTGGCAGGTGTAAATAGAGAGTTAAAGTCTCTAGAAACTTCGCCAATCGTTGTATTATTCATGAATCCTGTATTCGATAAATAGTTCATATAAACGACAGAAAAAAAAGCAATTCCGTTTAAAACTTGTAAAAGTTTTTTCATACTTATTTTATTTTTTTGAAGCATTAAAAGTACAAAATTCTTAATAAAAGTTCGAGAAACGTTTATATTTGTAGATGCTTTTCAACCAAATCATAGGTCAAGAACATATAAAAAACCATTTGACAGTCTCTGCTGAAAATGGCAGAATTCCGCATGCACAACTTTTTGTTGGTAAAGAAGGTAGTGGCACCTTACCCATGGCAATTGCGTATGCGCAATTTTTGTTATGTAATTTTTCTGAAAATTCTGAAGCCTGTACTATAAAATGTGAAAAACTACAACATCCCGATTTGCATTTTGCATTTCCTGTAACCACAAACGATGCTGTAAAAAAACACGCCGTAAGTAATCTTTTTTTAGAAGATTGGCGCGATTTTATTAAAAATCAAGCCTACGGAAGTTTATTTAATTGGCTACAACATATTGGCGTAGAAAACAAACAAGGTATTATTGGTGTTGATGAAGCGGAAAATGTCGTAAAAAAATTACAGTTAAAAAGTTACGAAGGTGGGTTTAAAGTGATGCTAATTTGGATGGCAGAAAAAATGAACATTGCTGCAGCCAACAAACTTTTAAAACTCATTGAAGAACCACCAAATAAGACTGTCTTTATTTTAATTACAGAAAATGAAGAACAGATTATAAATACTATAAAATCTCGTTGCCAAGCTTTACATTTTCCTGTTTTAAGCGAACAAGATATTGCAAATGCTTTGGTTGAAAGAGAAAATTGTTCTGAAAATGAAGCTGCTAAAATTGCGCATCAAGCAGCAGGAAATTATAACAAAGCGGTTCATATATTACACAACGATGCTGCAGATAATGTTTTCGAAGAATGGTTTATTGCATGGATTAGAACCGCATTTAAAGCCAAAGGAAATGCTTCTGTTGTGCAACAATTAGTTGCTTGGTCTGAAACTATTGCCAAAACCGGACGTGAAACTCAAAAACGTTTTTTAGAATATTGTTTGCAGTTTTTTAGACAAGCTTTGTTACTCAACTATCAGTCAGATCAGTTGGTTTTTATGGAAACAAAAACGGGTTTTGACCTTTCTAAATTTGCACCTTTTGTACATTCAGGAAATATTCTAGAAATAGAAAAAGAATTAAATGATGCGATGTATCATATAGAAAGAAATGGAAATGCAAAAATTATTTTGCTAGATCTTTCTATGAAACTCACTCGTTTTTTACATAAAAAAGAAGAAACTGTTTAGTTTCTAAAACAAAAAGACGCTTCTCTAACTATTTTTTCAACTTAAAAATGTAACCTTTTTATAAATTAAAGGTTCTAAAATTAAGAACCAACCAAAGTTGAAAAAAATGAAAATTAATAAAAATTTCATCAAACTCATAGCAATTACTCTTGTTGTATTCGGATGCAAAAAAAGTAACATTACAATTGAACATCAAAATCTAATCGCAATTGACCAAGACTATAAAGAGGCATTAAAAATAGCTTCTAAAGAAGATAAACTAATTTTTATTGACTTTTATACAACTTGGTGTGCACCCTGCAAAAAATTAGATAAATGGGTTTTTCAAAACGACTCCATCAAAAACATCTTTAAAAAAGACTTTATATTGTTAAAGTACAATGCAGAAAATGATACTATTTTCCACTTATCTAAAAAACACCATGTAAGTAGTTATCCTACGGGGCTAGTACTTAACAAAAAAGGATTTGTTTTAAATAGAAAGTATGGTTTTCCAGGAGAAGATTTTCAATCATTAAGTGAAAATGTATTAAAATTTGCAAATGAAAGTATCGAGTTAAATAAAGCAAGCAAAATAATAGTAGGCTATTCTAATACAATTGATGTGACTCAATATCCAAATTTTTATGTTGATTATGTAAATCGAACAAATACGAAGGTAAATCCATCAGAATTACATGCATATTTTAATTCTAAGAAAGATATTTTATCAGAAGAATACTTTTCGCCATTATTATACTTTGCTCGAGACGTTTCTGATACCATTGCAAACATTACATTAAAAAACCAAAAGAAATATGTAGATCTTTATGGCAAAACAGATGTTGAAATATTAATGTACTTTTTAACATCTGGTAAGTTTGAAAAAGCAATTTCAGAAAAAAACCAAGTAAAATATGATAAAGCTGTTGTATATGCTAAAACAGCGCTAAACAAAAAATGGACAGATGACATTTTACCCTATTTTGAAAAAGAGTTTCAAAAAGCGCTAAATGAGTAACCTTTAAAGTCTTCTTAATTATTTGATTGAAAACAGTTGTACTACAAAACAACTATTTTTTTTATTTTATATCTTTAACTGAATTGAAAAGAGTAAAAAAGTGTCCTCTTTTTAATTTTGATAAACGTCTTAATCATATAAAACTTAAAAATTTTAAATTATGAAACAATTTATGATGATTTTTATTGGTGCCGATTACACCGATTTAGGACTTTCTCCAGAAGAAATGCAACACAGAATGGGAAAATGGTTTTCTTGGGGACAAAAAATGGAAGCAGCAGGAATTTTAAGAGGTGGTGAAGCTTTAACACCACAAATAAGACGTATTGCTGGCAAAGAAAGAACAGTAACAGATTTAACCTCTGCAGAAGTAAAAGAAATTGTTGGTGGTTATTATACTGTGGAAGCAAAAGATTTTAGTGCAGTTCAAGAAATCGCAAAAGATTTTCCTGATTACGATTTGGGAGGAACTGTTGAAATTCGCGAGATAATGGTATTTGATCATTAATGGAAACAAAACTCATAGACCATCTTTTTCGCCATCATAGTGGAAAGATGGTTGCTGTTTTAACACGCTATTTTGGACTCTCAAATCTGGAAATTATTGAAGATGCAGTACAAGATACTTTTTTAAAAGCCAGTATTCTTTGGCGAAAAGAACAACCAGAAAACCCTGAAGCTTGGTTAACCAAAGTTGCTAAAAACCGAATTTTAGATATCTTCAGAAAGCTAAAATCAGAACAGAAACACCTTGCAGAAATAGAAAAAGGAATTGCTGCAATTACAATAAAAGAACTTTTTTTAGAAAGTGAAATTGAAGACGCTCAACTTCGGATGATTTTTACTGCTTGTCATCCAAAATTAGATTCAAAAGATCAAATTACATTTGCTTTAAAAACAATTGCTGGTTTTAGTATCAAAGAAATTGCTTCAGCCTTATTAATGAAAGAGGAAACAATTAAAAAACGATTGCTAAGGGCCAGAAATACCATTAAAAAAACAAATTTAGCCTTTAAAATTCCACAAGGGAAAGAACTCTCTCAAAGAATTGAGCGTGTTTTAAATGTTATCTATCTTATTTTTAATGAAGGTTTTCACTCTAATAAAAAAGAAATTTTAATAAGAAAAGAATTGTGTGGAGAAGCCATTCGCTTGTGTAAGATTTTGTTAAAAAATAAGCATACTCAAATTTCATCTAGTTATGCTTTGTTTGCTTTGATGTGTTTTCATTCCGCAAGACTAGATTCAAAAATTAATACTGAAAACCAGTTGTTAGATTTAAAAAATCAAGACAGAAATAAATGGTCTTTTCCACTAATTCAATTAGGAAATACGATGATGCATAAAGCTGTTGAAAGTGACGAATTTTCTACCTATCATTATGAAGCTGCCATTGTTGCAGAACATATAAAAGCGCCTAATTTTGAGCAAACAAACTGGGATAAAATTTTACATTGGTATAAGCGTTTGCACGAATTACAACCTTCAGCCTTTCATTTATTAACAATGGCGGTAGTCTGCATTCAAAATAAAAAATATGTAAAAGCCAACTATTATTTTAAACAAATACATCCACAAGATTTAGCACAACGTGCGTATTTATTTTATGGCGCAAAAGCAGATTATTTTGCAAAAATCAACAAGAAAAAAGAGGCTCTAAAATATATTGACCTTGCTTTAGATAAAGTGACGAATAATTTGGAAAAGGAATTTTTGAAAAAGAGGAAAGATCGCTTTTTAAAAAACTTATAGTATGGGTTAAAAATGAAATATAGATTCCTGTTTTCAGAGCAATGACAGACTTCATTACATATTTTTTTCAATTCTTTTAGCAACATACAAATCTGCAATTGTTGGGTTTTTTGGACAACTTTTTATTAGTGTAAATTCATCACCAACTTTTACAAAACCTGTCTGTAAAACTTTAAAATATACGCCGCAAAAAGTAGTATTCCAGAATTGTTTTAGGATTTTTATATCGTTAAAACGAATTCCTAATTTATAACAAGGGTTTCTTTGCACAGTCGCTTCTAAAACAGTCTCACCGACTTTAAATGTATCTCCTTGATGAATTTTGGTTTCATCTAAATCATCTATTGTTAAATTCTCTCCAAACATGCCGTGTTGCCAATCTAAATTCGGATAATCTGTTTTGAAAAAATCATAATGTTTTAATGAATATCCATAGATTGCCTGCAGTATTCCTCCATGGTATTTTCTATCTGAAATCTCATCACCTCTTACATCTTCAATATCCAAAAAAATAGAGTTAGAAACAGGAAATTTAAAAATACCTGTTGCTACTTTTTTACCTTTCCAATCGACTTCTTTGCGTTCGCCAATATTTGTTGAAATGATTTTCATTCGTATTATTTTTTAAAATTTTCTAATGCTTTTTTGGTGAAGTCAGACAAGACCAACGTACCTGAAATTTTAGCTCTTTCTGCTAATAAATCGTTCCAATTTTGTGTTCCTTTCCATAAGACTTTTTTCATTTCTGACAAAGCAGTAGGATTGTAAGAGGCCAGTTTTTCTGAAAGCAATACAACTTCTTCGTCCAACTCTTTTAAGGATCCAAACACTTTTGCATACAAACCTTTTTCTTTTGCCCAATAGGCATTTTTCCAATTGCTAGCGTCTAAAGTTAGTTCTGCAGTTCCTGAAACTCTAACTTTTCGAGTTACTGCGGGTTCTATTACAAAAGGGCCGATACCAATGGTAAATTCAGATAGTTTTATGGCTGCATTTTCTGTCGCCAACACATAATCGCAAGCTGCCGCTAAACCTACTCCACCACCAACTGCTTTTCCTTGAATTCTACCAATGATTAACTTCCCACAAGTTCTCATTGCATTAATTACGTTTGCAAAACCTGAGAAAAACTGTTTTCCTTCTTCTAGGTTTGAAATTGCGACCAACTCATCAAAAGATGCTCCTGCGCAAAAAGCTTTTTCTCCTTCAGATTTTAAAATAATTACAGAAACATCATCATTATTTCCAACAGAAATGATTTCACTTGTTAATCTTGCTAATAATTCACTTGGAAAAGAATTACTTGCAGGATGTCCGAATTCAATGGTTGCAATTTTATTTTGAATAGCTGTATAAAGACTTCCGTTTTGTCTTGTTGTGGTCATAGAAATGTTCTTTTTGTAAAAATAAGGTTTAATTCGAAATATGTCATTTTGAAATGAGCCTTTTTGATGCTTTCGTAAATTTCGTTAGATACTTTCCATCAAAAAGCATTTTAATTTTGGTAATACAAAAGAAAAGCTAATGAGAAATCTATAAAATTATGTTATATTTTGAGATTCTTTCCAACGTCAAAATGACATTTTAACTCTTTACATCATTTGCAAGTGGCAAAAAAGTACTTCTAAATTTAAAAACCAAAGGCAAGCCTCTTGCAAGAATCCAAAGTGTAAAGGCAATCCAAATAGCAATTAATTTATAATCGAAATAATCAAAAATCAATAAAGTCGGAATAAAAACAATACCTGTTGCCAAAACTAATAAGTTTCTTAGATATTTCATTTCTCCCATTCCTTTAAACATTCCATCAAAAATAAAGGTAATTGCGTTTAAAGGTTGTGTGATCAAAACAATCCAAAAAACAGTGTAAAACTGTTCTAAAACAAGTACTTCTTTGGTAAAAACTCTTCCAATTGAATCGTAAAATAACAAACCTAATAAAGCGATACCTGTTCCAGCAACAACGCCATATTTAAAAAGTTTAGTACTTAATGTTAGTAGAGATTTATAATCTTTTGCGCCCAATAATTTACCCGATAAAATATTTCCAGCACTAGAATACCCATCGATCATAAATGCGCCTAACAACCAAATATTTAAACTGATGGTATACGCTGCAATGTATTCTTTACCATAACCCGTTGCATAAGAAGTTGCAAAATATAAAGCGACATTCAAGGCAATGGTTCTTACAAATAGATTGCCAATCATTTCTAGCAATTTTGGAATTTCAGCATGTACAGGAAATACTATTTTTAAGGAAATACTGGTCTTCTTCAACAACAAAACAACGGCAATAACTGCCATCGATACTTGAGCAATAACACTTGCGTAGGCAGCTCCTTCGATATTCATAGCAGGAATAAACCCTTCTATTCCGTAAACAAAAGCAATGTCTAAAACAATATTTAATGAGGCACCAACAATAGCAATGATCATTGGATAATAGGTATTTTGCAGGCCTCTAAATGTTCCAAAAATGGCAAAAACTAATAATGAAAACGGAAAACCAAAAATTCTGATATTAAAATAAGTAATACAATAGTCTAAAATTTCTCCTGAAGCATTGTAAAATTGAAAAATCTGCCTAGAAAAAGGATATGAAATTGCTAAAACGAATATACTCACCAAAAGAACAATAGCAATTGCTTGTGCTGGTAATGTTTTTACTTCTTCTAATTTATTAGCGCCTACATATTGAGAAATTATAGATGAAATGGCACTTCTCGTTTGTCCAAAAACCCAAACCAACATCGAAATAAATGCGCCTACAATACCAACAGCTGCCAAACTTTCTGTAGCATTGCTATCTATATTGCCAATAATTGCGGTATCTGTAATAGATAAAACGGGTTCTGCAATACCTGCAATTAAGGCGGGAATTGCTAGTCTGTTGATGTTCTTAAAACGAATGTTTGTGTTCAAAAAAAACTATTTTTTGCAAATGTACATATCTAAAAAATGGAAAAAGAACAGATTCTCTGAAAATTAACTAACTTTGCACCGTTAAAATTTATCATGATGAAACATATTTTAGTACCTATTGGATCTACAGAAAGTGCAAAAAACACCTTGCAATACGCTATTGATTTCGCGGAAGATATTCATGCGAATATCTTTGTTTTTAGAGCCTACAGTTCACACGCTAAAGCAGGAACCATGATAAATGTTGATGCTATTATTGAGCGCGAAACAAACCTGTATTTAAAAACCATGGTAAATGCTTGTGATAGAAAAAATGTGGTCATCAAATTAATTTCTGCCAAAGGTAGTGTGGTAGATAGTGTAGAGGCAATTGATAATGAATTAGGAATAGATCTTATCATTGTGGGTGCAAAAAGCAACTCTATTAAAGAAGAACTTTTTTTAGGGAGAACCGCAGGAAGTTTAGTAAAACAAACAAATGTGCCTTTGTTAGCTGTTCCTGATGGCTATACCTACGCACCTGTTTCTAATATATTAATGGCGTTTAAATCTGGAATTGTAAAAAGCAAAACTGTTTTAAAACCATTACAGTTTATAATTGATAAATTTAAAGCGAAAGTACATTTACTCTTAGTTAAAACACCCAATTATACAGAAGAAGACCTTGTACTTCATAAAGACTTAAAAGAGATTCAGGGTACACTAACGTTTACTGAAAATGCGACAACGTTTCAAGGTGTTTTAGAACACATCAAAACACACAATCCAGATATGTTGTGTGTATTTAGACGTAAAAGAGGTTTCTTTAAAAAACTTTGGGAGAAAAACACCATCTTAAAAGAAGAATTTTACTCTAAAGTACCTTTGTTGGTTTTAAAGGGAAAATAGTATTTTATGTTAGGTTGAGCGGAGTCGAAACCTACAAGTTTCTTACTTTTAACTCTCGACTATTATCGCTTAGATTTGTTTTTATAAATTAGAATTCATTGAAAAATCGCTAATACCTCAAATCAGCAGGCTCCATAAAATCAATTTTTGGATTGTAAATTTCTTTGATATAGCTTTTGATTGTTGTTATAAATTCTTCTAATTTTTCTTCTGTAATTTCTAAATCTGGTTGTCTGTAATTAGAAGAAAAATTGATGGCCAAAAAACCACTGTTTAGATTTTTAAACGAATAAATTCCGGCTTCTAAAGGCTGACTGAACCTATAGTTTTTACTTTTTGTAAACAAGTACGCATATAATAAAACCTGAATTGCTTTTAAATATTTTTCGTCTCGTAAATTTTCGAATGCTGGAACGCGTAAATTAGTACCAGTTACCATCCCTGTTTTATAATCTATAATTCTTAAAACGCCATTTAACTCATCAACTCTATCTACCTGACCATGCAATTTTATAGGAAAATCAATGCCTTCGATTTGTATTTCTGCGGATAAATTTTCTTCTGTAGCAATAATTTTTAATTGGTTGTTTTTATCTTTTAGCAACGTTTTTTCTTTGGATAAAAAATTAGACACAAATCTATTGCCCACCTCAAAAATTAAACGATTTTTTCCAGTTGCCAAATTGCCATTTTTAAAATGAATTTTAAAATGTTTTACCACTAAATCTTTTGCGACTGCTTCCATTTGAGCAATCATTTCTACAGACAGAAATTTCCCTACAAAAGGAGTATATAATTCATCTAAAGTCTCATGAACTACAGTACCTAAAGTATTATAAGCAACGGTTTCTTCTACATCGTCAAATTCTTTTATTCTTAAAATTTTTTGTTTGTAAAACGAAACAGGATTGTGCAAATAATTGGTCAATGCAGAGGGTGAAATTCCTTTTGCAGCCAATTCTTTCAATCGGTCAAAAGTTGCTTCCGTTTTACTAATTTCTTTAAGTTCCGTTTTGTCAGAAATTACTTTTGGCGCTATTATTTTCTGAACAATATCTGCTCTCATCATTTCTAATTGCGTCACAAACCTACTTTTTTCTCCGCTTCCAAAAACATCATGTTCTGTATTGTATAAGATAAAAACATTTTTTGCTCTTTGCAATAACCTAAAAAAGTGATATGAAAAAATAGCATCTTTTTCTCTATATGTTGGCAGTCCAAATGCAACTTTCACATCAAAAGGAATGAATGAATTTTGTTGAGAACTTGCAGGTAAAACACCTTCATTAGTAGAGGTTAAAATAATATTTTCGAAATCTAAAACACGGGTTTCTAACATTCCCATTAATTGCAAACCTTTTAAGGGTTCTCCTTGAAAAGACAAGGTTTCTGAAGCTATTAATTGTTTAAAAAATAAAGACAATGTTTTTAAATCTGTAAAATATTCGTATTCCGTTTGCAATGTTTTCAACTGTGTAAAAGCAGTGTGAAAACGAAATAAATATTCTTTTTCTAAAGCTGTTACATCTTCTTTTAAGATATTGATTAAGTTTAGAATTCTTTCTATAAATTCATTGATGGATGTGTACGGACTAAAAATTGAAAAAATTACTTGTTGAATGGCTTCGTCAGTATTTTTTAATAAATTTTCGAATTGTTTTTTACTGATGAAAATATGATTTTCTTTTCCAATTTCTTCCGTAAAATCATCAACAGTAGCATTTTTATTTTTAGACAATAGTTTATAAATAGATTGGTGTTTTAAAAAGCGAACCACATCTTTATGGTAAAATTCATTTGCCAGTGTTTTTTGCAATTTCTCTTGAGATACAAACAACTGAAAAATAGAAAACAACAAACTAGTTGTAGGAATGTCTTTTAAAGGATATCCCATGGTAATATTGATTGCGTTGATGTTTTTTGGAAGCGAATTTAGTGTAATTGGCAACAATGTTTCATCTGCTAAAATAAGTGCTGTATTTTTAAAATCTGAAAATTTTTCTAAAATCTCACCAGCATATTTTATTTGAGTCGTATTCTTAGAAGCACCAATTACTTGAATGTTTTTTGGTGTAGCAAAAGAATTGCTCAATGTTTTTAGAGGGTTCTTTTCGTAATATTTCCATTCCTTTTTATACTTTCTTATAAAAGTTCCTGCTTGATGATTGGAGTTGAAAAATATCTCATCTAAATCCCAATAAATATCTGAATTTTCAGTTTCTAATACTTTTTGAAACAAAAATTCCTCAGCTTTATTTAATGCATTGAAACCAATAAAAAAGAATTTTTTATGTGCATTTTTTTGAATATACCCATCAATATTATGGCAAGCTTCTCTATACATTAAACCTTGATAGCCTATCTTTTTATTTAGCAAAAACTGATACAAAGGCGTATAAAAACTATTCAACTTTTCTAAAAAAGAATAATGATCTTTCATAAATTCTGTTTCCTGAAAAGTACCTGTAACAGACCATTTTTTTAAACGTTGAATATCTCTTAAGTACACAAAAATCTCTTTGGTATCTATTAAATGTTGGTCAATTTCATTAAAATCTTGCAAAACTGTAAATGCCCAAGAAGAAAAAGTATCAAAAGAATCTGGATTTTTTTCTAAACTTTTATAGATGGTATAAAAATGAAATAACAATTGAATGCTATCTGCTTTTTCGATTCCTGAAACTTGTTGTACAAACTGCTCTATATTTAGCGTTTCTGGTAAAAATCCGACAGAAATTTTATCTTTTAAAGTTTGTTTTAAAAATACTTTTGCTCTTTGCGAAGGCAATATAAACACTACATTTTCAAATGACTTTGTGGTCTTTAAAATGAAATCTAAAGTATCTGAAATAAAGGATTGCATAGAAAAAGTTAGGTCTCGACTGCGCTCGACCAGACATATAAAAATTAATATCTGCTCGAACGCAACTCGAGAGGTTTTAATGAAAGAACCAAATTACAATTTTTATCTTATTTTTGAGTAATGGATCTTTAAATTTTTATCGCCTAAATATGCAAAACGAATTAAATATTGTTGGAATTCAAGCAGATTTGGTTTGGGAGAATCCTAAACAGAATAGTGCTTTTTTTGAAGAAAAAATAAAAAATTTAGCTTCTAAAATTGATTTAATTATACTTCCAGAAATGTTTGCAACGGGTTTTACGATGCATCCTGAAAAGGTTGCAGAAAAAATGGATGGTTTTTCGGTTTCTTGGATGCAAAAAATGGCTTTTGAAAAGCAGACAGCTATTTGTGGCAGTTTGGTCATTAAAGAATCCTTCAATAGCGCTCAAGGAGACATAAAATACTATAATAGATTGGTTTTTGTTTTTCCTTCAGGAGAACTTAAAACCTATAACAAAAGACATTCTTTTACATTGGCTGGTGAAGATAAAGTATATACTGCTGGAAAAGAAAAGTTGTTGATTCATTATAAAGGATGGAAAATCTGTCCGTTAATTTGTTACGACTTACGTTTTCCTGTTTGGTCTAGAAACACTGAAAATTACGATCTTTTAATTTATATGGCAAATTGGCCTGTAACTAGAATTAAAGCTTGGGATACACTTTTAAAAGCACGTGCCGTTGAAAATATGAGTTATGTTGTTGGAGTAAATAGAACTGGAAAAGATGCGAATGGTTATGAATATTCGGGCAATTCTTTGCTTGTAGATTATTTGGGTGAAGAACTTTCTAATTTAAAGAAAAACGAAGTCGGAATTGTACGTGCAATTCTTTTTAAAGACAAACAAGAAACTACAAGAAAGAAGTTAGGGTTTTTAAATGATAGGGATTCTTTTACTATTGTTTAATCGTGTAATTGTGTAAACGTTTACACAATTACACGATTAAACTTTTTAAGTTTCTGAAAAAATCACCGTGTAGGTGCATTGAGATCATAGTGTTGCTGTAAAAATTGTGACGAATTTATGAATTAAAATGTTTGAAAGCGATAACCCATAAAGGGTTTAAAACCCTTTATGGGTTGGAATTATAGAACAGAAAAGACCCTTAAGGTTTTAGAAACCTGAAGGATCTGTCTATTTTATAAGCTCATAATTTCAGTAATGTCTGAAACTGGCAAACATGTTTAGCCCTATCACGAAGTTTCGGGAGAAGTGACATCCTTTTTATGCTAAACTCGATTCAGTACCTGTTACAGATTATTATATTACTTGTTTTAATAGCGCGAGATGTTGAAATAAATTCAGCATAAAAAGATATAACGGAAAGCTGGAAACCTGACTGCCGCCTTTAGATTTGTAATCTTATATTTATGGAATAAAAGTATACTTAAAAACAAAGCTGATTATGATGATGAAATTTCTT
>NZ_CANMVP010000025.1 GCF_947501385.1 uncultured Polaribacter sp. | reverse complement strand
ATATCTTGTCCTTCAAATTGTTCCATTATCCTAGTTTTATTGACTTAAATATACGGAAATTAAATGACTAACTCAAAAAATTTATATGGTTTAGGAGGAGCAACGTTAAGAGTGGAAACACACAATTACACGTTACTAGACGATTCAAAATTTACGATTTCAGATGAGATTTACGGAAAAAACATTATATCAGAAAATGGAAATTGTGCTGTAATGCTTTCTCCTCACTTTGTTAAAAACGGAAAAGTAATAGTTGATGATGTAACTTCGATAGGTAGTGGTTTTGCTGTAAGAATTGAAAAAGGATATATAGATAAATGGGATGCAAAAGCTGCAGCAAAAAAAGGGATTACATTACGTAATGGAAGCTTTAGTTCAGAAAGTAAAATTACCAACGTTAATGTAAAGTTCACTGATAAAAATGCACAACTAAAACCCAAGCATTTTAATTATTATATGCCTTGTGAATTAAGAAATAAAATAATGTTGAACCCCAACATATTTGAAGGGAATAAAACCTACATTGGACCTTCAATAGCGGCTGTAATAGATAAAACGAATTATAAATTTCAGTTTGATAAAAATGAAATAACCATTTTAAACGGTCAATCTGAATTAAAAGGAAGACACATTTTTATCAAAGATTACAACAATCAAAAAGACGATTGGTTTAATTGTAATAAAAATAAAAAATAGCTTAAATTATTTTTGGTTATTTCTACAAAAAAATCTCAAATAAATTATTTATTTGAGATTTTTAAATTTATCTAATTGATAAAAGATATAATAATTAAATCTATTTTTTCACAAACTTAGAGGTGATTTTTTTACCAGATTCTAAAACTGTTTGTATTACATACATTCCTTTTTTCATTTGACTAACGTCTATAGATGCTTCATTGTCAATTGATGGTTGATGTGAAATAATTTGCCTTCCACTGAGATCAAAAATTTGTATATTTTTAATTTTACCATCAGTAGTTAGGTTAATTTCTCTTTCAGCAGGATTAGGATAAACTGTAAATTGAGACCTATCGTTATTTATTGCTTTTGAAGTTAATGTTTTACTACTACAATTTACAGGTTCAGTAATTACGTTTGGTTTAGTAAATCCATTTGGTACAACTGTAATATCAGTACTTGGAGTAAAATTCACGTTGTCATCGTAATCTGCATCATAAAGTGCACCAGCAATAGATTGTCCTTTATAGCGAGTGCTTCCAGAAATTACAATATCAAATAAAGGTTGATCTTCTATTGTATATCCTGTGAATTGATTAGGACCACTTTGAGTACAGGTGAATTTAGACAGATGAGATTTTTTAACTACAGCACCCCAACCATAAGTTACGTTTACATTTTTTATAATGGTACCAGGTCCAAATTCACCTCTTTCCTTAACCCCTGGGATTTCCTCAAAAGAGTTTTCTATTCTAACTGCCCAACCACAATTTTTGGCTGTAATGTTTCGAATATCTACCTTCCCATTATTGCGCTCATGTGGAGATAGTGTTACTGCACTATTTCCCCTTTCACAAGTAATGTTTCTACCAACAATATCTTCTACAATTACATTTTGTGCTTCATTAACTCCATCTCTATAATCAGTTTCAACTCTTAATGTTGTACCCCCTATACTTTCTAAATTTTTAAAGAAAATATTTTTTCCACTATGTATTTGTACTAGTCCAAAACCATAATCTGCATCAAAATGCTTAATATCTTTAATTAATCCTTTTATTGGACGTTCATTATTGTTTGAGGTAATACCTAATGCTGGTGCTAAACCAATAGCCTGATATTTTGTTCTTTTATCTCTTATGTTAATTCCTGAAATTTTGAAATTTTCAATATTACCGATTTTAAATGCAGTAGCTTCATTTACATTATTGGGTCTAAAATCAATTGCATACCTACTAGTTGCTGATGTAGAGGTAATGCTTACATTTCTAATTCTACCGTCTGCAAAATTATCTTGACCGAGTAAAAATAAATTTAATCGAATACTATCAACTGGGTTTGCAATAAATATTTTGGCACCAGGATTAATTCTTAAATGTATGTTTGATCTTAATTTTATATTCTTAAAATAATAATTTCCTGCAGTGATTTGAATTCTCCTTCCTTTTTTTACTCCGTTTGTTAGATTCGTTCCTGCGTCTATTAACGCTTGTAGTTTAGAGCTATCATCTCCATTAATGTATCCAGTATTATCTAATTTATTGGTAACATTTAGAGTTTCTGTGTCAACCCAATCAAACTGTGTGTAATAGGTTGCTTCATCTTGTGCTACAAGGTTTATTGATGAAATAAATAATATGAGAATGGTAAAAAAATTTTCAAAATTTTGCCAAAATGGATTCGTTTTTAAGTTTTTAATTTTTTTGATTGAAATAGTAAAATTTGTTTTCATAATTATAAGATTTTTAATTTAGTACTATTAAATTATTCTTTTAAAATTATAAATACTTCGCTTTAAATAAATCTTATGTGTCTGAAAATAAATAAAATAGTATTTTTAAAAATTATCTGAAAAAGATATAATGATATAGATAAACCAATTATAATTGTCAACTTTTTTTCTGAAATGAAGAAAACTTTTCAATAGTAATGTTTATAAATAATTAGTTTTGACTGTCTGTTGCTTCATCAAATTAACGCATCATTTTTATCAATAAAATTTGGCAATTTTTTAGCCTATTTTTTATTTTCAACCTTGATCTTGAAAGTAACACTTGGATGCTTTTTTGGAGCAATTAAAGTGTTTAAAACTTTGAATTTTAAATCAAACTCTGTCAGTTGTTTTAATGTTTTTACTTGGATAATAGTAGTCATATGTGCATTTATGGTAAGAATATCAGCATGCGAATGTAAATTAAATTCAGATTTATTTTTTAGTATGTAATTTACATCAGACTTATTTTCAATAGAAATTGATAACACAAGATGACTTTTCCTGTAGTTTTCAATATTAACTATTTTTAAAGACTCTTTGATTAGCGGAACTATATAGGTAACATCTCCTATCAAAGTATTTTTAAACCAAACTGCAGTTCTTCTATCAAATAAAGCTTGCTTTATTGATTCTTCCGTTTTTTCTTTTGCAAAAACTAAAGTTACTGGTCTATGTTCACCTTCGTTTATGTTATATTTCCAATCAACTAAACTATGAATATCAGAGGCACCAATTATAGTAAGATTATGATCAATTGCCATTTGAAAAGCACCTTCTGAATAGGTAGTGTTGTTGACTATTTCTATACCATTTAACAATCCTTTTTCTAATAACTCAAGATGAATTTCTCTTAATTTTGCAACACCATCTTTTTTATGTATTACCCAACTTGGATGATTCCAAAACACAAAAGCATCTTGTTTTTTAACTTCCTCTAGTACCGCAGTTATATCATCATTTACCAATTTATTTCCATCTTTCAAAAAAATTGCATTAGCGTGACCAAAAGGTAATCTTTTTGTTATTTCAGCTCCTCTTACTACTATAACATCTGTGTTTTTTGATGCTTTTTTTGCAATTTCATAAGATCTATTTTTATCAACAAAAAGAACATCTTTTTTATGAGGCAAATATTCTATATGATCTGTCATAGAAATAGCATCCAAACCATCTTTTTGTGCTTCTAAAACTCTTATATTTGGCCAAACTTCGCCATCAGAAAATACGGTATGCTGATGAAAATCGCATACAATTGTTTTATAATTGAGAATATTAGGAAACTGAATTACGCTATCAGGTTTATTAGCTTTGTTTTTTTGCCCATTTGTTTTATAGATTAAAAATAATCCCAGCATTAAACTAACAGTAAATAGATTTTTGATAGATAATTGTTTCATAATGAAAAACTTATTTAATGGAGTTTAGACCACTTACGTTTTCTCTTTTCTTAATAGTATTTTTATTTCCTATCTAATTATTTTAGCTATTTAATTTTTTATTACTTCTACAAAATAAACTTCATTAGGTTTTAAAATAGGAGTTGATGAAACAGCAATTCCGTTAATAACATCTTTACAAACAAAAGAAGTATTTTCATTTAAATAAATTTTAAGTTTTGCATTAGATTTTCCAACATTTACAATAGACAATACTTGATTTCCCTTTTCGTTTTTTACCACTTTCCAAATACAGCCCTTTTTACCAATTTCGTTTTCTTCTTCAATTTTTATTTCTGGAAGCGACTTTTTCTCTTTTAAAATAGCTAACGTTTTTTCCTTAATTTCAGTAATTGAATTTAATTTTATCAATGTCCCTTTACTTTCATCTAAAGCTAAAGATGTTAAACCGTACTCATTTTTTAATAAACTTTTATCATCAATAATTACAGTTCCTCCAGCATTTAAATAATTTTGAAGAGATTTTACCTCATCATTTGTAACAAATGGTGTGTTGTAAACCAGTACAACATCCCAATTTTTGGAGTCTTGCTTTTCAATTATGTTCTTGGTAACAAACCCTAAAGAAGTTCCTTCAAAATGTAAAGATTCATACAAACCAAAAAGAGTATCCATATATTTTTTTTCATTAATTGCAGTAGTTTTAGAATAAAAAAGACGGATAGGTTTTCGCTGTCTTTGCATTTTTAGAATTTCTTCTGCATTAGAATTTAAGTCTATTAAAGTCATAGCAACTTCATTGGTAACTCTTGGTTGTTGCGTAACAGAACCACCATAACCATTTAAATCTGATGATGGTTTTACCTCTCCATTTGCTTTTCTAGGCCAATACCAAATTACACTTGCATCCATACCATAACTATGTGCCAGCCAGAAAGTGGCTCTTGCATAGTTTGGATCTAAATATAAATCTCTTGATTTTATGGTTGATAAATAGTGTAATTCTGAATTTAAGTTGATTTTATTTGGACTTACAGATTTCATAAAATCAAATCCCATACAAAGTTCTCTCCAATCAAAAGCGTAGGTTTTATCCCATTCATGTGGTTTTCCCCAAATAAATTTGTGTTCTGCACCAGAATCATTACCTACAATTCCACTTAATTCTGTTATTGCTTCTAAATCTATTCCATGACTTCTTTTATTATTTGTCCATAAAACTGGCATTACTTTAACATGGACTTTTGCATTAGCATCATGTCTTGTAATTTCTGATTTTAAAAATTGAAACCAATCGGTAACTCTATCCATATTGAAAGACATCCAATCAAACCAAATTGGTTTTCCTTGTAAACTGATATCAATAGGAATTTCAATTTCAACATCTTTAAAATTGATAAAATTTGTTTCCCAAAGTGAATTAAGAGCGCTTATATTTTGATGTTTTTGTTGTAACCAAAATCTAAATTTTTGAATAGAATATTTAGATACTGAACCAGAAGCCCAAGGTAATTTATTTTTTGTAGCATCTGCTTGTGTAAAAAAGTGTGGTTCGTTACACAGCATATAACCTAATTGACTAAATTTTTTTTCAGCGATTCTAGGAACTATTTCACTAAATAAATCGCTTTGTAATTTTCTTCCTCCAGGATTGTCAATATCATAACCAATATAGGTGTTTTTGCGCATACTAAAATTTGGTCCATATACTTTTTCTGACCATTTTGGAACTCTCTTGTGATTTAAAAAAACAAAACCAGGAGTTGAATTTGGTTTATTTTCTATATTCTCTAAAACATTAGGCCTTACTTTTCCATTTTGGTTTACCACATAAGTTGGAGCGATGTAAAAACCATCAATATCGCCATGAAATTCTGTTAATTCCTTGGTTTTTGGTTTCCAAGTGTAGTCATTTATAAAAATTGGCTTGTTGTTTAAAGATAAATGATCATTTTCTAGCGTTATTTTGCTCCAATCGATTTTTACACTTGATTGTCTAAAGATTTTACCATCAACAAGAGATTGTAATTCATTAATGGCTTTATCTAGCATTATATTGATTTCTTTCCGTTCGAAGTTTGGCAAATCTTTAGCTAATTTGGCTGCATTTGTTTTAAAATCACCTTTTACCTTTATGTAAAACTGCTCATTTTTATTGATATTTTTTTCATCCCAAGCAGCAAATTTTAAGAATATTTCTGCTGTTCTTATGGTGGTTTCTTCTTTTAAAACGTTAATGTTTTTTTGCTCAGCTTTCTTTATAAGTTTTCTTAAATCTTTAATTTTTGAAACAGCGCTGTTTTGTAAATCTTGAGCATTTAGTTTAAATAAACTAAAAAAAATTAAGAGGAAAATACCCCAAGTTTTTAATGTTATCTTCATCATATTATAAAATGGGTATTAATTATTTTAAAAGTGTTTTTAATTCTTTTCTAAACTCTTGTAGTACTTTTTTTTCTGAAGAATTTTTAGCAATATTATTCCACTCATTAGGATCTTTTCTGTGATCATATAATTCTTCAAATCCATTTTTATAAACTATATATCTGTAATGTTCGCTTCTTAAAGAATGAATACCATCATTTTTAGAAGTTAATATAAACTCATTTATTTTTTTTTCAGGATTTTTTAAAATGCTATAAATACTTTTTCCTTCTAATTTATTATTTTTTGGAAGATTAGTCATTTCTAAAAGAGTAGGGTAGACGTCTAATAATGAAACTATAGATGTGCTTACTTTTGGTTTGCCATCCCTTGGATCAAAAATTAATAAAGGTGTTTTTACAGAACGTTCCCACAATACATTTTTGGACCAATGTTCTTTTTCTCCTAAATGCCATCCATGATCTCCCATTAAAACAATAATGGTGTTGTCTGCATATTTACTATTTTGTAGTGCATTTAATAAATGACCAATGCAAGCATCTGCAAAAGAAATATTAGCTAAATATGCTCTAACAGCTTCTTTCCATTTTCCATTATCTAAGATAGATTGGTGTACATTTTTTTTGACTATTCTATTTCCCACTTTGCCAACATCATCTAAATCTGTTTTTAGCGTTTTAGGAATTTTAATATCCTCTGTTTTGTATAAATCAAAAAATTCTTTTGGAGCATACCAAGGTAAATGGGGTCTAAAAACACCAATTGCAAGAAAAAAAGGGTCGTTATGATTTTCTTTTAAAAAATTTGCACCATAGTTTGCAGATTGATAGTCTGCATTTTCTTTAAACTCACTTTCTAATTCAAACCAGTCAAAAGCCCTAGAGAAATATCCTTTAACTCCGTATTTTTTTAGGTTTAAACTATTCTTATTTTGTTTGTCTTTTGGTGGATAGTTCGTTCCAATTCCTCCTCTTTTTTCTTGTTGAAAAGAACCAGGATCACTTCCTGCTTTAGGTTCTCCATAACCACCTCTTGGACTATGAAATATTTTTCCTGCAGCGGCAGTTTTATAGCCGTTTTTCTCAAAATATTGTGGAAGAGTGACTGTATTTTCAAAACCTTTTACAGTTCTAAATATTTCAGAATTTCCATAAACGCCGGTTGTAGAAGGTCTGTACCCTGTTAAAATACTGGTTCTAGATGGATTACATAAAGGAGCTGGCGCATATGCATTTTTAAAAATAGTACTTTTTGCTGCTAATTCATCTATATTAGGTGTTTTGGCTTGTGGATTTCCTCCAAAAGCACCAACCCAATCATTTAGGTCATCCACCATAATGAAAACTACATTTGGTTTTGAAGTATCATTTTGAGAGTTAGTACTTAACGAGATTAGTATTATTATCAATAAAAATTTTTTCATAGAAGTAATGTTGAAATTAAATTAATTTACTACAAATAAATTTAAAAGTACGATTGTAAATGTAGTTCTACATTTATAAAATGTATTGTTTGGGAAATAAGTGTTTTTTTGAATCAAAAAATAAACTTTGTATCTAAGTTTTTTACAGAGGATTTTTATCCCAAATAATTTTCCAAGGATCGTTTGTATTTATTTGAAATTCTTTTAACTTACTTTTCAAAGAGATAAAAACTGTTTCAAATTCTTTTTCTGATGCCAAGTTATTCAATTCATTAGGATCTTTCTTTAGATCATATAATTCAAATTGTGGTCTAAATAGAAAATTATTAATTTTTTTATTTCCAAAATTTGTTAGATTATTTCTTTGAATGCTTTGCCATGAGGAAGATTCTAGCAAATCTGATGCAAAAGGATATTCTTGACGCCAAGAAATATTCCAAATTAATTTATAGTTTTTATTTCTAACGACTCTCATTGGGTAATACATTGTAACTTCATGGAATGTATGTGAGGCATAAATTTCATCCCAACCTTTTGGATTTGTTTTCTCTAAAATTGAATTGAAAGATTCTCCATGAAATTTAGCTTTATTATAATCAATTTTTGCCATATCTAAAATTGTTGGTGTTAAATCTACCCAAGAAATTAATGCTTTATTTGTAATTCCTTTTAGATCTCTTGTTGGGTCCTTTATAATACAGGGGAGTTTAATTCCTGGTTCGTAAACCGTTGTTTTTGCGCCAGGGAAAGCCATTCCATTATCAGAAATATAAATTACAATTGTGTTTTCTGCTTTTCCAGATTCTTTAAGAAGCTTCATTAACTTACCAAAACCTTGATCTACTCTAGATACACTTTGGTAATATTCTGCAATTTCTTCTCTTGTTTCTTTAGTGTCAGATAAAAAAGATGGGACTAAAACTTCATTGGGTTTATAAGTGATTTGTTTTGTACCCTTATAACCTTCTTTTTTATTTCCAAAACTATTAGGAGCATTCCATTTTTTAGGATTTGTAGATTTTCCTCTGTGTGGGTCATCTGTACAAAAATATAAGAAAAATGGTTTTTCAGAATTTAGTATTGGTTTGCTTTTTTCAGCCATTTCGATTGTATTTCTTGGATCTGCTTCTAAAATTGTATTAAAATGATATACTTTTTCTGGGGCTATATGGTATTTTCCAATTCTTGCTGTTTGGTAACCATACTTCTCCATAATAATTGGTAGCGAAGTTTCATTACTATACGTGCTGAAGTGATGATAACTATGTGAGTGTCCATAAGATCCTGTAGCATGACCAAACTTTCCAGAGAGAATTACAGATCTACTTGCAGTGCAACTTGCACTTGTGCAATAGGCATTAGAAAACGTGATTCCTTCTGAAGCTAGCTTATCTAAATTTGGGGTTTTTATTACTTTGTTACCATATGCTCCTAAAGCATCTAAACCATGATCGTCTGTAACAAATAATATTATATTTGGTTTGTTATTGATTTTTTTATCACCTTTTGTTGAACTAGAGCAGCCAAATATAAAAAGTGATATTAGAATTAGAAATATGGTATTTTTAATTTTATTTTCTTTCATCATCTTAAAACTTTCCTTTTTGAAATCATAATACATAAATTAAGAACAAACTTTTATTACTTAATTATTTTGTGGTTTTTTAATCCTTTTTACATTGCAGTAAGATGGAATATTTAAAAAAAGCATTGTTTAAAGAAAACAATGCTTTTTTAATTTCTGAATAACCCTTTTTAAAAGCCTGTTCCAGGTGCTTCAGGACTTTGAGCTTGTGCTTTTTGTGGACTTAATATTAAATAAGTGCCCAATGCAGTTAAGCCAATATATTTACTGTAATTTCCTATTTTTTTTAATGCATCTTTTCTAGAAATTTCTTCAATTCTATTTTGAGTTTTACCTATTTGTTTTTTCATCTTTATTCTTTTAGATTATCTTAAAACTATTTTTTTTGTAGTTGTACCTTCTACAGTATTTAATTTTACCAAATAAATCCCAGTAGTAAAGTTTGGTAATTTAATTTCTTTGGTATTGCTTGAGGTAAAAGAGTTCTTTACTATTTGTCTTCCAAAAATATCATAAACTAGAACGGTTGAATCGCCTTCTGGTAAACCAGTCATTTTTAATGTAGAACTATCTGATTGATAGATTGAAATACTGGTTGAAAAAATTGGTTCATTTATACTTAATGATCTTTGAGAAGTGTGTAAAAAGAATCTATCAACAACATCTGAATCTGAAGAAAGCGTAGTTTTAAAAGTATTATTTTCATCTAATTTTATAAAAATATTTTCAATTCTATCTTCTAAAAACAACTCAATTCCTTCAGGTAAGTTAGAAATTGTTGCAGAAAAAGTAATTTCTTTTCCTTCTTTTGCTTTCACTCCAATCGGTATTATTAAGTCTTCAAAGCTAGCATTTGGTAATGCCTGTTTTTCAAAAGCATTTTCATTATCATTACTAACTAAAATAGAATATAATTTTAAATCTGATGTGACTCCATCAAATAGACCAATATCAAATCTTGGATCCAAACCAATAGTTTTATTTTTTATGTAATTAATTTCGGTAGATTTTAATGTTTCTCCATCAGAAATATTTAAAACAATTCTTTGCTCTGTGTTATTAGTCCTGTAAAATGTAACTCCAGTTTCGTGACTCTGTAAACCTTCTGATATTTCTAAAGCTCCAGAAGCAACATTAGAATTTATAAAAAAAGCCTGTCCTGGTTGTAGGTATCCTGTTGTTAATGATTGATACGATGTTCCGTTCCAAACATATATTGCTTGATTTGCAGGAGATAAATTTGTGGTGTTTGCCGTTATTAAATTTGAAATATTTAAGAAAGACGGAAAAGGATTTCCTACTAAATTCCAGTTACTTGAGTTTTGTGAAATAGTAGGAGTTACATTAGAAGTAGGAAACGTTCCTGTAAATGTGTAGTTTCCTACAGTTATTCTTTTTAAAGAATAGCCAATACCCGATCCGAAAGTTACTGGTGTGCCTGGATTGGCACTAAAATAATCCCAATTATTAGAAGCAACTGTATTGTTGTATGTAGCAATTGCTCTATTATCTGTTTTTCCTGGAGTTGTACTTGCAAGAATATTATTATTTGCAATCCAAGTATTATCATATTGCTCACCATCAACAGGAGAAGAAATTAAATGCCAATTGGTATCTGCGACATTTACGTTGTAGGTAATATCTCCAGAAGCAGTATTTCCTACACGTAAAGAACTTCCGTTTTCTACTATTAAACTTGCACCACTATCTGCTGTTAAATTATTTGCAACAGCACCTCTATCTGTTGTAATTTCTGGTTGATTTGCAGGAGCGCTAGGTATTACTACTGTTGATGCTTCTGTTGGGATAGTTCCTGTATCCCAATTTGTAGTTGTAAACCAATCTGAATCAGTTGTACCAGTCCAGGTTTCTGTGGTTACTTTCTCTAACTTAAAATCATCTAAATATACTTTCGTTGTTGAAGCTATTAATGTTACTGAATTTATAAAAGTTACTTCTGCAAATAAGTTGGTTCCTGCTTGCAAACTTTCCTCTACTGAAATTTTAGTCCAAGTATTTACTTTTGTGACTGTACTTAAATCAAAATCAAAGTTTACAGCAGTTATGCTACCAATATTCACTTTAAATCTTACTGTTCCAGATTGTAAAGCATCCATATAAATCCAGATTGAAGCTTTGTAAACCCCTGTTGAACCTGTGGTAAAATTACCTATAAGATCGTTAGCTCCAGAAGGTCTAAAGCTCTGTAGTTTTGGACTGTCTGTTAAGACATTAAAATCTGCTAACATACTTTGTGAACTATTGTGAGCAGCGTCACTTGACTGTATAAAAATATTTGTTGTACTTCCACTCACTAATTGCGTCATTGCCTCCACAATATTTCCTGGTCCAGGAGCATCTGGAAAGCTAGAAGAATTATTTACATATTCAATACCAGAGGTTTGCTCAAAACCCCAAGTATCTATATTAAAATCAGTCACTTGACTACTGACTTGACAAATACTAAATGTAAATAAGATAAGGAAAATGATTTTTTTAAGTTTATTTATTTTCATAATATTTAAGTTTATTAATAGTTATTTTGGTTGTTTTTCTATCGTGAAATCGTCGATATATATTTTTGAGTTTTTGGGAAAAGGAGCAACAAAATAGACAGTAGCCCAAAGTTTAGCACCTTCTTCCATATTTTTTTCAACAGAAATTTTAGTTCAAGTATTTACTTTTGTTACGGTACTTAAATCAAAATCAAAATCAAAATTTACATTTTTATAGCCACCTTTTCCCAAATTGAATCTTATTTTACCTTTCTTTAAAGTGGTCATGTAAACCCAAATGGATGCTTTATAGGTACCCGTAGATTTAATATCAAAATTTCCAATATTTTTATTTTTCTTATTTGGTCTAAAACTTTGCAATTTTGGAGTAGCTTTTAACTCATTAAAGTCTGCTAACAGGCTTTGTTTTCCTGTATATGATTGCTCTGAAGATTGATAAAAAAAACTTTCCTTGCTTTTACTATTATTTTTATTTATTTGTGTGAATGCTTCAACAATATTTCCTGGTCCTGGTTTTTTAGGGTGTGAAGTTGGATTACTTATATAGGTGATTCCAGATGTTGGTTCAAAACTCCAAGCATTTTTATTAAAGTTTTCAACTTGACAATTTGTAGTAAAACAACTAAAGAATAGTGGTAGTATTAAAAACAAATATTTAAAATTATTTTTTTTCATAATAGAGACGTTTATTTTTATTCTAGAATTTATTTTGTGAGAGTTAAGTAAATAATTAGTTAATAATTGCACGACTAGTTTTTACTTTTTCATCGGCATTTATTCTAATAATGTAAACACCTTTAGTTAGATTATCTACTTCTATTGTAGTACTTCCAGAAGAATTTATAATCGACTTTATTTTTGAACCTAAGGTATTGTAGAGTGTAATTTTGCTATTTTTTGGACTATTTATGTATAAATTATTTCTTACCGGATTTGGATATATTGAAGCATTTTCTAAATTATTTTTAGTTACACTTAACGTAGTTGTTTTTACAATATAACCGTTAGCTCTTTGAGATAGAAATCCTGCAGTTGCAACACCATCAATCTGTATTGCATCTAATTGGTCTTGAGTTAATATTACACCAAATTTTAAAACATCGTCTCTAAAACCTATGATATTTAATATACCATCATTAGCGCCCGTATTTAGATCTAAATCATTAAATATAATTTTGCTTACAGCTGTATTTATATTTAAAGCTAAAGCATTTCCTGCACTTGTGCCTATTAAAGTCAATGCTTTCATATTGTTTTGATTTGCATTAAAATTTATTGTAGGTTGCCCATTGTTTGCTCCTAATCTAGAGATACTTCCTAACATTGTATTTTCTCCGTTTAAGGTTAATGAACCACCAACACCACTAAACTGAATTACCGCATCGGTTGAAGTAAATACGTTTGGCGCTACAATATTTGATACGATATCTTCTGTAAAATCTAAAATATTACCAGTAAAATTAGAATTATCTGCAGTATTACCAAAAGTAATACCACCAGCTTGCGCATTTCCTGTTGCATTAGAAACTATTATGTTTTTTGAGCCAATTAAAGTACCATTTAACTCTAAAGGATTTTGACTAAAATTTCTAATTTTAGTTGCTTCTGTTAAGATTATAGTGCTGTTGCCTCCAAAAATAATTTTATTATCATCTAAAAACCTAGCATCTAAACTTTGATTTGTAACTTGTACTTCTAAATTGCAATTAATAGTTAAAATTCCGTTTAACTTATTATGAAGATATGGGTTTGCATTATCAGAAATTGTTAGAGTGTTAGTTCCAGAAATTGTAATGTCTGTTGCTACACCGTTTGATGTTTCTAATTTAGTGATTGTATAATCACCGTCTAGAATTACATTTGTATTAATTGTAGCAACACCTGTTGGTAGACTTCCTGTATCCCAATTAGCAGTATTGCTCCAGAGATTATCTCCATCATTGTTGTTAAATGTAGCATTTTGTGATTTTACATGGAAAGTTAGAAAAGTAATAAAGAATAAAGCTATCCCTTTAAGTATCTTTTTTTTCATAATAAGCTAGTTAATGTTTAATTAATATCAAAGAAAACAAGCTTATTCTATTTTTCTGTATTTCTAAATAAAAAGTATGTTGTTATAAGTACGTATGTATTTTAAACAACTTATTTAGTTTTTTAATTACAGCATTTATGGTATGTTTTTTTAGCTTTCAAATTTTTTTTCAACTTCATTGGCATACTTACTTGGAGACACATTATATTTCTCTTTAAATATTTTAGTAAAGTGTGTTCTACTTTTAAATCCTGTCATTAAGAAAACTTCATTTACAGAAAGCTTATCTTGAGACAAAAATTTCGCAGCTCTTTGTAAACGATAGATTTTTATAAGTTCAAAAGGAGTTTTATTGGTTAATACTTTTACTTTTTGATAAAAATGAGTTCTATTCAAATACAATTCTTTAGCTAAAGTATTAATATCAAAATTTTGATTATCTAGATTGTCTTCCATAATGCTATATAACTTCTCTAAAAATGCATTATCATTTCTGTTATTTTTATTATTTTCTTTAGTTAATGGAATGCCTACTTGATATCTTTCTCTTAATTTTTTTCTGTTATCTAAAAGTGCTTCAACATTCGCAATTAAACGCTTTACGCTAAATGGCTTTTTGATATATGCATCTGCGCCATCTCTTAAACCTTTTATGTGGTCTTCTATATTAGTGAGTGCTGTTAATAGAATTACAGGAATATGGCTGGTTTTCAAATCAGACTTTATTGCAATACATAAATCTAATCCATCTAAAATTGGCATCTGCACATCACTAATTATCAAATCTGGCCAATTATCTTCAAGAGCATCTAAACACTCTTGTCCATTTCTAAAAACTTTTACATTAAAATATTTAGACAAAATATCAGAAACATAAAGTCTCATCTCTAAATTGTCTTCTGCGTAAAAAATCAATGCTTCAGAAAATTCTTTATTTACTTCAACAAAATCTAATTCTTCTTTTTTTAAGGCTTGTTTATCTAATAAAATTTCCTTTTCTTCTGGAAGTTCTATCTTTTTTTTCTCTAAAATTTCATCTCCGCCAGTTTGTTGTTTTACTATCGGTAATTGTATCTGTATAGAAGTACCTTCGTTTAAAGTACTTTTAGCATTTATATAACCATAGTGCATTTCAACCAGCTTTTTAGAGAATGCAAGGCCAATACCAGAACCAGAAATATGTTCTTGTTGCATTGTTTTAGATTGATAAAAACGCTCAAAAACATGTTTTAAGTCTTCTTCATCTATACCAATCCCGGTATCACTTACAGTAATATCTAGATCTTTTTCATTACAACTAAATTCAATTTTAATTATATCATTTGCTCTTGTGTATTTAAAAGCATTATTAATTAAATTATTTATTATTTTTTCTAATTTATCTTTATCAGCAGAAACAATAATATTTTTATTTTTAGCAATGAGTTCAAAGTTTTTTTCGTCTTTACTTGCAAGAAACATAAAGTCGTCTGTTACTTCTTGTATGAAATCATTAAAATTAAAACGAGAGTAGTTCATTTTTAATAAATTAGCTTCAGCTCTTCTGAAATCATTAGCTTGATTTACCAATTGTCTAATTTTTTTTGTTTGACGCTTTATGAGAACTAATTTTTCAGAGACGTCTAAATTATTTTTATATCTATTTAATAGAACACCCAAAGGACTAGAGATTAATGTTAAAGGTGTTTTTATTTCATGAGAGATATTTGAAAAGAAACGTAATTTAGATTCATTTAATTCTTTAACAGAATTTATTTCTAATTTTTCGATAGCTACTTTATGATTTAAAGATTGTATTTTAGTTATAATTTTTATTACTAGATATAATAAAATAATTACTGAGAGAAAGTAAATAAAATAAGCCCAATTTGTTTTCCAAAAAGGAGGTGTAATATTAATTTTAATTTTTTTGGTAGGTGTCCATTCATTTAAAGAGTTAGATGCTTTGTAACTTAATTCATATTCACCCGGTTGCAAACCACTATAATTTATAGTATTTCTGTTTGAAGGTAAGGTTACCCAATTTTCATTAATTGGATATAATTTATATCTTATTAAATGATTTTTTGGATTAGAAAAATGCAAACTAACAATATCTAAAGAAAACACATTTTCGTTGTATTTTAGATTTAATTGGCTTAATTCAGAGAAGTCTTTATCAAATAATATTCTGTTATGAATTGTGTCGCTTGGATATACTTTGTTGTTAAAAAGCTTAAAATTTTCTAACAATACAATTGGTAGTTTTTCTTTAGCACTTATTTTATTTGAATTAAAATAACAAAATCCATCTAATCCAGAAAATAAAAATATGCCGTTTCCTAATTTTTCAGAAGGGTACCAAAAGTCTTCAAAAGGTAATCCGTCTGATAAATTAAACTTTCTAAAAACATTTGTTTTTAAATCAAAATTATTTAAACCAATATTCGTAGAAATCCACAAACTATTATTGGTATCATACTGAATACTCTTAACTACGTTATTTGATAAACCATTTTTTTCTGAAAACGATATAAATTCAAAACTATCTTTTTTCTCTACAACTTTGCAAACACCACCATTTTCTGTTCCAATCCATAACTCATTATTAGGTAATCTTAATATTGATGTTATAAAGTTACTTGTTAATGATTTTTTATTCTCTGTGTTTGTAGTAATTTTTTTGACTAATGCTTCGTTTAGTTTGGTTTCTTCATTATTTTCGACTTTAAAAAGCCCGTCTGAATCAGTTCCTATCCAAACAACATTTTTAATTGGATCTGGATAAACAACTCTTATAAGTGATATTTTATCCTTTTTAAAAAAATTATTTTTATTTAATAATTCTACATTTTTAATTTCGTTAAAATTATTAATAGAAATCTTAATAACTTCAGAGTCGCTTCCAATCCATATATTTCCATATCTATCTTCTGAAAATGTTCTGTAAAATACCGCTAAATTTTCATTCAAAATTTGATTATTTATTTTAATCAAACTTTTACTCCCTTGTTTTACACGGTATAAGCCTAACTTCCCTATTTTTAACCAAATTGCTTTTCTACTATCTACAAAAACATTAGAAACGTTTAGTTTATATTCTGATGGAATATCAAAAGGTAATGGTTCAAATACATTCTTTCTTGTATTAAAAAGCCCTATACCTCCTTTAGCAGCTGTAACAAAAACTCTAGATTCATCTAATGCAGATATACCTGTTATATTATAAGAAACTAAACCATATTTATCGTTATTTTCTTTATTGTATTTTTTGAATGGGTTTTCTTTTATATCAAATTGATATAAACCTTCATTAAAAGAACCAACCCAAATGCTAATTGAAGAAGAGAATAATGTGCTTATCCTTAACCTATCTAGATCATCTGTAAAAACTTTTCTAGCGAATGGTTTTACGTTATTGAGAGCTATTTTTTGATGGATATTTTCTATTTGTATAATTCCTTTATTTAAAGTACCTAACCATAAATTTCCTTTAGCGTCAATTAAAGAACTATTAAATTGATAATCTTTTAAAACATGTTTTATAGTTTGAAATGTTTTTTTCTTTTTGTTCAAAGAAAAAAACACAGCTCCTTTTGAAATAGTAGTTATAAAAATAGAATCATTAACTGCAAGTATAGAACTTGAAAAATCAATCTCTGATTCTAAAACGTTTCGAAAACTATTCTTTTTATTATCAAAAAAAAGTAATCCTTGAGAAGTAGAAAATAAAATATTCTCATCATATAATTCTTTAGCATCAAAAAAAATTAAATCACCTTGCTTTTCGGTTACAGGAACAAATTGATTTAATAACTTGTAATTCTGATCAAAAAGTAAAATACCTCTTCCTTCAGTTAAACAGTAAATTTTATTTTTTTTGACTAAAATTTTTCTTACTATAACTCCTTTTTTTTCCTTTGATATTGATTCTTTAGGGTAAATTTGTGTGAATTTTTCACTAGAAGTGTTGTAGATTGTAATTCCTTCATCAGTGCCAATCCATAAATTCTGTTTTGTATCTTCAGTCAATGCTCTTACTCTGTTACTAGAAAGTAACTCGCTATCTAAAGTGTTTTTATAAGTGGTAAGCTTATATCCATCATATTTATTAATTCCTTCGTAAGTACCAATCCAAATAAAACCTTTACTATCTTTAAGAATACAAGTTACTCCATTATGAGCTAAACCTTGGGATATAGTGATTTTTTTTGAATAGGAAAGTTCGTTTTGTTGCGCTATAGTATGAAAACATAAAAAGAAAAGTAGATTAATGAAAAATAAGATTTTTTTAGTCATTTGTTAAACAAAAATTTATTTACAATGATATTAAAATTATATGTAAAATAGTAGCATCATAAAATTAAAAAAATCTTTACTAAAACTTAAGTATCAAAAAAGAATTAACTCTATTAGAATTAATTAACTTTTTTAAGTTTCAATTTTTCTTTTAATAGAGTCATATCATCACTCACTTTTCTTTCAATAACTTTCGCATAAATTTGAGTGGTAGAAATTCTTGAATGCCCTAATAATTGAGATACGGTTTCAATAGGCACACCATTAGTTAATGTAACAGTCGTTGCAAAAGTATGACGTGCCAGATGAAAAGTAAGGTTCTTTTTTATTAAACAAATATCTGCTACTTCTTTTAAATATGAATTCAATTTTTGATTAGAAATCTTTGGAAAAATAGTTCCGTTTATTTCTGATTTTGGATTTACTTTGTATTTATCGATTAACTTTTTTGCTTTTGATAGAATAGGTATTCTTAGCAACTTATTTGTTTTTTCTCTTTTTTTGACAATCCATAATTCACCATCAATACCAAAATTAATATTATCTTCAGTTAAATTAATTACATCAATATAACTTAAACCTGAGTAACTAGAGAAAATGAATAAATCCTTTACTAATTGAAGTCTAGGAATTGAAAATTGCTTTTCTTCAATAGTTTCTAATTCTACTACTGTTAAATAACCACGTTCTACTTTTTCGAATTTTGATTTAAAATTAATAAAAGGATCTCTGTCAATCCATTCTAATTTAAACTAAAGCGTTATCATTTTACGAAATCTTTCAATATGTTTCATCACTGAATTATTTCCCATCTTTTTTTGATGGTCTAATGGTTGATACTCTCTTAAAAATTTTTCAAATTTTAAAATGAAGTTATAATCCAATTGCTTTAAGTAGATGTCTGATGTGTTAAAATATTTCTTAAGAAATTTTGAAATATATTTTTGAGTAGTAAAATAGTTTTTCTGTGTTCCCCATTTTAACTTATTAACCATATCTTCATTATGATATTTGATAATATCATTCAACGTATGGTTTTGTTCATCTTCTTTTAGATATCTTGACTTGATTGCTTGAGAAGTGATGTATTTATTTTCAAGTGTTAATTCGTTTTTAGATTGAATAATTCCTTTTTGAACTTGGTTTAAATATTCATTGATTGTTCTTGCTTCTTGGTTTGTCCCTTTTACACGGTTTTTTGTAGCATTCCAATTTGTAATTTTAATTTTTCTTTTTAAACTGATTTCAGCTCTTTGTCCACTTACTGTAAGTCTTGCGTACAATGGTGCTTTACCGTTTTTAGCTTTGGATTGTTTTAACCAAAACAGTATACTGAAGGTGGTGGAAGTTTTCATAATTTTTCATAATTAAATTTGTTAAACAATTATTTAATACGAAAGTCAAATCAATATAATTCGGTTACCTTTTTTTGCTTTTGCTAATTAGGTAACCGAATAGGTCACTTGTTTGTTTAAATTCAATCAAATTTTATGATTGTCTAAAAACCACAAAACCTTGATAATCGTTAGATTACCAAGGTTTTGCACTAATTTAATACTTAAAGTTGTCGGGGTGGCAGGATGATAACTAAACCGCCACTATGCAGTAAAATCAATACTTTACGAAATAGACTAAAACAGTGTGAACCGAATTGTTGACCTATTTGTTAGTTTGAAATAGTATTTTTTATCTGAACGTCTTACAACAAATTTACGCTTTTAACTTCATTAAAACCAGTCAATTCGCATCAAATATTATGATTAATCTATTAAATATTTATTGACAATTTCTTCTTCTATTCCACTATATTAAACGAATTCTTTTATTGTGATAAATTGGTAGGATTCTTTCCCGAAGTAGTTTTTAATATCATTTAAAAGCTTACGACCATAACGTTCACTTCGTCCTGTGATTCGCTGAATGTCTTTTGGATATATACAAGCTCTTTTCTGATTCATGATACTTTATGTATGCTTTATCTATGTATTAAACAAACTTAATTAATTTATGATGATGGTGATGATGCGTTGTTAAAATGTTGACAACACGATAGTGTTATCAATATTTTAATGACGTTTTTGGTTGTATCGGAATGGATGACCAAAAACGGAATCTACTTTTTTATTGCAAGCCATAAAGTTACGTGATTTGAAATACTAATCAAAAAACGAATTATTATGGCAAAACAAACTGGAATTATTAAACTAAAAGGAACTATAGGTGGTATTTCCTTTTACAAAACAACTGATGGACATCTAGCTCGCGAAAAAGGAGGTGTTGATGCCAACCGTATTGCGAATGATCCTGCGTTTCAAAGAACGCGTGAAAATGGGTCTGAATTTGGACGTGCTGGTAAAGGTGGTAAACTATTAAGAAACGCTATTCGGATCCTGTTGCAAAATGCGAAAGATAAGCGTGTAACAAGTCGATTAACCAAGGATCTCTTGGCTATCATTAAAACTGATGCCGTTAATGAGAGAGGGTTGAGAACTTTAACTGATGGTGATTTTAACTTATTATCAGGTTTTGAGTTCAACCTCAACGGAAAATTAGGAACAACTTTATTTGCTCCATTTGTGAATGCATTTGACCGAGTGACTGGAGATGCTACTTTAAACCTTGACCCATTCTCACCAACTTTGAGAATTGCTGCTCCTACAGGAACTACACATTTTAAAGTGGTAATGGGTGCTTCTGAACTGGATTTCGAAAATGAAACCTCAACATTTGAAAATGATGAGACTGCAATTCTTCCATACACAGCTGCTGATACTGCTGCCATTGCCTTAACAGCTTCATTGACTGCTAACTCAACGCTTCCTGTTGTTCAGGTACTTGGTGTTGAGTTTTACCAAGAGGTAAACGGACAAATGTACGAGCTTAAGAACGGTGCTTACAACGCTTTGGCTATTGTTATTGTAGATACACCGTAAGTATGGAATTAGTGCTGCATAGAGCCTATTTTAAAGAGGGTACCAATGGTACTCTCTTTAATTCTGATAGATTCCTTTGTTATACCATAGAATTGCCCTGGAACGACAACAAGCGAAACATTTCCTGTATTCCTGAAGGTATTTATGAAGTTGAACCACGTTTTTCCAAACGGTTTAAGCATCATTTGATTTTGAAGGCTGTAAAAGGTAGAAGTTTTATTCTCTTCCATCCTGCGAATGATGCTTTAAAAGAGCTTCAAGGGTGTATTGCTCCAGTAACTTATTTGAGTGGTATAGGAAAGGGTATTTACTCTAAAAATGCTATGCAAAAACTGTTGTCTTTGGTGTATCAAGCTAAAGACCGAAAAGAACCTATTTTATTAACTATTAAATCACAGAATTATGAACATTGTAGAACGTTATAAAAAACCAACTCCCAAATTTTTCAAGACTTTACGAAATATCGGTATTGCATTGGCTACTGCAGGTGGTGCTATCATAGCTGCACCGATTAGTATGCCTGCCATTGTGGTAACCATTGCTACTTATATGACTGTTGCTGGTACTGTGGCCACCGCAGTAAGTCAAGCCGTAGTTACCGATGATAAAAACACAGAAACTGATGAGAATGACGATGGATTATAACACCAAATCTGCCATTATTGGCGGTACTTTCTTTTCATCAATTGTTAATATTGGTGTTGAGGATTTGGTTACCACTATTGTTTTGGCATTTGTTGGGGCTTTGGTCAGTTTTATTGCCTCGATGTTGTTCAAATCCATTGTTAAGTTTATTAAAAATCTTAAAATGTAAATATAAGCCCAGTATCTTTCTGGGCTTTCTTATACTTAACCTCTTCACTTAATTTTAAAACCTATCCCTAATTTTATATGCAAAAGCATATAATTGCGTCTTTTTTATTTAAATTATATGTAAAAGCATATAATTATGTATATTTGCTTAAAATTATATGTAAAAGCATATAATCATAATATAAATATAAGATGAAATCATTAGCAGAATTTGTTAAAGAACGAAGAAAAGAAGTTGGGCTCACACAAGAAGAGTTTGCCGACAGAGCTGGTGTTGCTTTAACTGTGGTACGAAAAATAGAACAAGGTAAGACCAAGCTTAATATGGAAAAGGTTAATCTTGTTCTTGCTATGTTTGGGCATGAGTTAGCCCCTGTAAATAGTAAAGCATTGAACAATGAGACAAGGTAACGTATATTATAAAGATTATTTGGCAGGAACTATTACCGAAACTGACGAAGGTGATTATGTTTTTCAGTACGATGCAACTTATATAGAAACCCATCCTTTTGAATTTATAACGTTTACCATGCCTGTTAGGAAAGAAGCTTATACTGATAATAAACTATTTCCTTTTTTTGAAGGTTTGATCCCTGAAGGTTGGTTATTGGATATAGCATCAAAAAACTGGAAAATAAACCGAAATGATCGTATGGGATTATTATTGGCCTGTTGCCAGAATTGTATTGGGGCAGTAAGCGTTGTACCTAAAACTGATAACCATGAAGAATAGATGTTTATATTGTTATGAGCCACTTGAAAATGAAACTGATTTTCATGAAAAATGTTCTATGGAATTCTTTGGCACTACAACACCTCCAATAATCCCATACACTATAGACCAAATGGCAGAATTGGCAAAGAGTGTTGTTGAGCGCAGTGTTGCTGTACCAGGTGTGCAACCTAAATTATCAATGTCCTTGATAAAAGAAACGCAAGAACAAGCCGACACACGGTTAACTGTTGTTGGTGCACTTGGTGGCCAGTATATATTTAAACCACCATCCCATCAATTTCCGGAAATGCCAGAGAACGAACATTTGACTATGCGGATTGCGGAAGCTTTTGGCATACGGGTTGTTCCCTCTAGTTTGATAAAATTGTCTTCGGGTGAATTGTCTTATGTTACCAAACGTATCGATAGGACTGAAAAAGGAAAGAAAATCCATATGTTGGATATGTTTCAAATAACGGAAGCTTTTGATAAGTATAAAAGTTCCATGGAAAAAGTTGGTAAAGCCTTGGACAATTATTCTAATAATACTTTGTTGGATAAAATCTTCTATTTTGAATTGGCTATCTTTAGTTTTCTCACGGGAAACAATGATATGCATTTGAAAAACTTTTCCATGATAGAAAGCCCTTCAGGTTGGATATTAGCTCCTGCATATGATTTGTTAAATGTGTCTATTGTTCTTCCTGAAGATACTGAAGAATTGGCACTCACCCTTGAAGGGAAAAAGCGAAAATTTAAAAAAGCCCATTTTGAGCATTTAGGTCAAGGACTTGGATTAACTGATAGACAAATACAAGGTGTTTTTAAGCGTATGCTCAAAAATAAATCTAAAGCTATAAAATGGATTGATAATTCCTTTTTATCGGATGATATGAAAACTGCTTACAAAGGTATTTTAGAAACAAGATATGAACGACTTACTTAACGGGGCAAAGTGTCGTAGGTGGAAGTGATTATTGATGTTAAGCGGTTGGAAAGATAAATAAAGGGCATTTTCTAAAAAATGCTCTTTTTTTATGCGCGGTGTTGAGGTGGATAAATGGAAAGAGCGATTCCCTAGTAAGCGATTGAGCGAATGTAATGCATCCTACCGCAGACACAAGGCAAAACATTAATAATTGCTGTAACCTACACCGTTGAAATGGGTGGTGGGGAAAAGATGGAAAAATTGTGTGTTCTAAATTCCAATGTCAGTTCTGAATTGGCGGCTGGTGAGCGGATATTTTACATAATGGCGTTATAGTACAGAAACTAAATGAATGCTACTATAACTGCGCATTATGTAACATAGCTTTGGGTAGTTTTTGGTGTGAGCGTTGGGAACAGCTCTTTGCTTTTTTGATTAGACAATTATGAATATAATACTTTAAGCAAAATAAGCAATGTGCTGTGTGAGCGTTGGCAACCAAAAACTACATGCGCGTTGGATAGCGGAACAAACCAAAAGACAGAAGCTTTTGAGGAACGAGAAAACTAAGTTTTAGTTTGTGGGGAAATTTGAATTACTGAAATATAATTTACTTAAGGATTGAAATATCAAAATCAAATAAACCATTAACAAGCGGTAAATTGCAAGACCACTTTGAGAAACCAGCACCAATAAACAATGTTGTCCTCATGTTTTATGCGCAAGAACCCCAAAAACTTGCTCTACTAATTTGTTTGAAATAATGAAGTTCAGATGCCCAATCTTTGTACAATTCACTTAAAATTATATCGTCGCCCTCTTGCAGTAATTCGTCAATAAAAGTTATTGACTCATTTACATCTCCCCATAGATTTTGAAAATTTGTTGGTGTAGCTCCTTTCCAATAACCACTATTATTACCTAAACTATTCAAATAAAAATCTATATTACCTTTATTAATACCAGCAGAATTCATTAAGTCAAATGCGCATCCACTTGATATTCTTAACATTAGCATAGCTCTTGATATTATATTTAATGGCATTAACTCTCCATTCGGTTGAGATATTGCCTGGTCTTTAGCATAACTCAAAATTGAATTATTTATACCGGATGCCATTATCGCTCTAATTGAAGGATCTTGATTTAAACCAGCAGCAGTAAATGTTTGATCAGTTAGACCTTCTAGAGTTATTCCAGAACCAGATATTCCCGGATTATTATGAATTTTTTTAAATAATATTGAGAATAAATATTTATCTAATAAAGCAAATTTATCCGACCCGCTAGGTTCTATAAACTTCCATATATTTGCTATTCCTGCAAATTTTTTATTAAAATCGATTTGACCATTATTTACTAACCTTTGAGGTTGGTACGTAACTATATTTCTGAAGTTTTTATCATTTTCATAATTTTGAATATCAAAACTCCATTCTTTCATCCATTCTAAAGTATAATGACTAGCAAGAGATTGTGATATGGGAAATTGGACATGATTAACCCAATCTCCTAAATTTTTACCATTGACAGTAAAAGACTTCAGTAAAGAACTTCTATCTAATGCTGTCGAATTGGTCCACTCTTTCAAATAATTCCAAGCAGCAACGTGCGTACCACCAGCATTTGTACTTTGTAGTATTCCTGTATTATTGATCCCAAAGCACTTACGGTTGTGAACTGAAATACCTTGACGAGCTAAAAATGATAAGGTTCCTCTAAGTTCAGCGTAATAAGCTAAATGTATTGCAATACCTTTGTCTCCTTTTAATAGGCTATCAACTGCGTGACTTAGATAAAGCCATCCGTCAAAACAATGAGAAATGACTGAAGTTGCCATAAAGGATTTTACATCATTTATTGCTATAGGTCGTGAATTATTAAAATGAGCTTCTATAGCACTTTGTGAGTTAAATTTTAGAGGGTTTGTATCAGGAAGAAAGTTATTATTAGCCAAATGATTTGCTTTAATAATATTCATACCATCAACAACAAGACTAGGATCTGTACTATGTACTAATTGTGAATAATTCATAGATTAAGAGTCTAATTGGCTAACGTATTTTTGAATATTACTATCTTTAGATTTTTTAAATTCCTCTAATAATACTTTCCAGAACTGGGAATAGCCACCGCTACCTCTAAATCTCATTTGACTTGTTTTTTCATCTTCGTTAGAAAAATTAGCAGAAGGTGTTCTCCAGTCAACACCAGAAGCAATGACGCAAAACTCTTTCATTAAATTATATATATCTATTTTTTGGCTCTTGAAGTAATCAATAGCCAAACTAACTTCCTCTTTAGTTATAGACTTATTATCATCTTCTTGATAATCAAAATCGTCAAAGTCAAAATCGTTATAACTAGCAGCAATAAAAAAGAAATCGTTTGCAAATGTAGAGAAGCCTCTAACACCTTGATCTCTTGATAAAAAACTATTTTTACTTAAAAAGCCTATATCCCATTTTGCAGATTCTTCATAAATATTTAACTGTCGATCTTCACTTCGTATAGCCTCAACCCATTGACTATTACTATCAGAAACTGCATTTGCAAATTCTGTCCATAAAAGGATTAAAAATGCTGCTTGCTGAGTTCTTGACCAAGGTAGAACTTCATTGTTTGTAAGATTACTACTAAAAAGCCCATCCCTTTTCTTGAAAAAAGAGTTAGATAATGTTCTTATAAAAGCCGCTTGACTCATTGTTGGTCCACCACTTTCTCCAATCATGTTAATTCGATGAAACCAAGGACTCTCAGGATAATTCCACAAAGCTTCAACCATTTCTTGAGATCTTGTTTCTCTATATGCTAATAAACCTTCTTTACTATTCTCTAACCATTCCTGTGTACGTAACAATGGATACAAGTCATAACCTAAGCTAGTATTAATTTTTACTGGTTTAATGTTAATTGTGTAAAACAAATATGCCTGCCAAGCCCTATCTAGATTATAATATGCTACTACTGGTAACTCAAAATTACCACTTAAAGGATCATCTTCATCAAAAGCCCAAAGTCTATGTTGCCCATCTATAATTTCTATAGGTTTAAGCTCTGGATTCCAATCTCCAGAAAAAACTTGTTCTGGAATATTTAGAGTAGCCGAACCAGTCTTTTCATCACTAATCTTTAAAAGATCAGCATCGTTTATTATTCTACTATTTCTTTTCTCTCCAGGACCTATAATATTTGCAATAATGGCAGTAGGTAAGAATCCTGGCATTTTTAATTTTTGATTTTCATAAGAAATCTTTTCGCTGGCTGAAAGTGTAGACCAAGGAAAGCCACCTTCTATATAAGAATTTATTTCATCAACTCTACTCTCATTCAAATTCCTTTGCACGTGTTTATCTTCTTCTCTGGGCTTATCAGCTTTTCTTCTGTGAACATCTGCAAGTTTCTTTAAAACTCTGGCGTCTATAGAAAATAAATAAGCAACCGGCTGAGGTTTTCTTCTTAATTCCTCAGTATTATAATTTACATCATCCCACTCGTTAAGCCATTGATTCATTTTAATCATCGGTATTTTTTTGTATACCTTTAATTGACTGAAATTGAAAATATCTTCTTCTTGATTAAGTGATTGACCGCCAAGCCACTTTTTAAACTGATCTCTTGTTAAACTTAAAACTTTATGAAATTGATAATTATAGCAAACTTTTAAAAACTTATTTTGTGTGTCAATATCTTCAAAAGTATGACCAATTTTTAAAATTCTCTGTTCTAGTAATTTTCTAAATAATAAACCAACTTCTCCTTCTTCAAAAAGAGCAGATAGATCATAAGGGACTTCTTTCGCCTTTTCATAATTTTGCAATGATGCGCCAGAAACGATCAAACCTCTTCTTAAATTGGTGCTTTGTTTATTACCTGGTACAACAATTAAAACACCTCTCATTTTACCATCAGTAAATTTATTGGCAAAATCTTTAATGTTTTTTTCATGAGTAAATATTGCAGACATAAGAGCAAAAATCCTAAGCTGCTTTGGATAATTTTTCATTTTGATCCAATACTCTGGAAATTCATCTTCTAAACTATCGACACCAACAAATGATTTTAGAACACTAGCATTAATATCTTCTTTTGATTCGTAAATTTGTTTCAATTTATCTTCTGCTGCAATTTTTATGACTTGAACAACATCAAACTTAGTCCACGAGCAATTAATTTTTTTTAATTCTGGCATTTTAATTACGTTTAAATAGAATAATGTATTCCTTTACTTCTTGATTTTTTTCATCAGATCTCCCCATTTTACTATGAGTATGATTCTTAGTTAGTATATCATTTGTATACCCTTTAAGACTATTTTTCGAAATATTTATAATCGTATCTAGATCAATCATCCCAGTATCTGAATAGCTTAGAGCTAAATGAGATTTTTTTATATTTACTCCTTCAAACATTAAGCTAAAAGCTTGTTTTACAGTCGTTTTCTTGCAAAAAGGTGATTGATGTCTATCATCACGATACCTTCCTTTGAAACTAATATTAGGATAATCATATTTTACCAAAGTTTCAATAGCATGGTAAAATCTTGAATAATGAACAGACTGGTATGGCGGATCAGAATAAACGATTGAGTCTTCTTCTATTATTCTAAGACAATCAACATAGTCTAAAGTTGTAACTCTGAAATCTTGAGACTTACCATTTACGTTTTTAATTAATTCTATAAATTTCCTTTCAAAATAAACCCAGATATCTCTATTCCGATAACTTAAAATATCTTTCATATTATCTTCAGTTACATCTCTGTATTGAGCATAGTGACCAGTGCTTTGAGAAACATATGACATTGCAAATATTAAAGATGATAAAATAGGATAATACTGAGGTTTTGATTTATACTGTTCAGCAACTGCTCTTATAGAGTCAATCCAAACACATTGATCGTATGACCAATAAGTTCCTGAATAATATTTGGTAAATAAGTGAAAGCCAATATCGAAATCTTCCGAAATAAGAGCTTGTTGTGCTTTTTCTATTTTTTGTAATTTTTTAAAAGTATTTATATCATCATAATTAAAATTTAATTTCTGAAATCTATTGTAATAATCTGATACTAGAGTATTTACTTTGTTTTTGATTTCATCTAAACAGTCAATGGTAAGTTGGCCTTTTAAATTAAGTAAATACGTATGTGATAAAACAGAAGCATAAGATTGTACATCATTAGCGTGCACCTTGTATTCATCTTTAAAAGTGCCCCCTACGACACCAGTACCACTAAACAAATCGCAAAGCCATTCAGATTGAACATTAAGTGAACCAACCGAGTCTGTAACAAAGTCTAATATTTCACGTTTTGATCCCATATACTTTAGTAAGTGTGGAATTTTTTTTATTTTTTCCTCAATATCTAATTGATTAGTATCAATCATTTGTTAGTTTATTTTTTTAAAACCGTAGTTAAAATTATATTTCTGCCAAAGTTAAATTGGTTAAATTTTCTACTTCATTTTCTCTATTTCGTCTGTATGCATACCGCTTCATTTTATTTTTATTTACCCCATAGTTTTCAAATGCAGAAGCGTAAACAAACTCTATTTCACTTTGTTGTGCTGCGTATAGTTTGGTATCAATAGTCATATCAACTAATAATTTCTCCAGCGTTGGCAGCGTTATTTTATTTATTTCTTGCAATGGTGCTTCTGATATTAAATGCTTTAAAATAATAACATCTTCACTATTGTTGATATACAGATTGAATGTTTCTGCATCTGGTTCTATATAGACTTGCTTTCCTTGTTCTTTTAATGCGTGAAAGACAGCTTCTGTAACATCTTTGTCTAATTCTAGAACCGTATAACATTTAAATGGCTGATGCCTCATAAATTCATTTAACCATTTGGTGTCCCAAATACAAAACTCGACAAATGGATAGTCTTTTTTTATTTTATTGAACAAGCGTTTTAAAGAATTATCTACAACAGGACTGTATGTCTTTTTTTCTTTTAATGCATACATGCCTCTTGAGGGATTTTTAATAAGTCCTTCCTTTTTTAAACGTGACAAATACACGTTTATAGTGCTTTGTTTGAGTTCAGGAAAATCTAATACCATACAATTCACCAATTTCTCTTTTGAAATGGTTGATTGTTCTTTAAAATAAGATTCTATTTTATCTTTTATTGTATTAATCAAAGTGTTAAGTTCTTAATTAATCTTTGGCAAATTACATAATATTTGCCAAAGATTAATTTATTTTGATGTAATTAATTTCTCTTATCTACACTTTCCTTATCAAAAGCTATTAAATTAAAGAGTTGTCTCATGCGAGAGCGTACACGATTACCATATCTATCTTCTAATTCTTGAGCATTTAGATTTGTTGTTGCGTGAGTTTTGACCCCTCGACTGTGCTCCGGGTGACAAGTTTTTATAAATAAATCATAACGAGATAAAAGAATTTCGCCCATTACGTTACAATCTTTACCAAAATGACGACCTGTTGTTTCTACACCTAAATCATCAAAGCAATAAAAACTACTATTGCCATATTCTTCAATTATTTTATACCCAATGTTATTGAAAGTAAACGTAATATTTCTTGCTGGAATTAGTTCGTAAGGTTTATGGTGTGGTACAACATACCTTAACAGTTTCATTAAACTGGTCTTACCACAACCTACAGGTCCTGATAATAAAATGCCTTTGTTCGGATCTATCTCTAACTTTTTGCATGCTTCAAAATCTCTAATAAAATAAATACATAATTTGTAAAGCACCACCTCATCTTCTTCATAAATCTTAAAGTTTTTACCGAACAACATTTTGCCTTTATGATCCAGATAGATTAGGATCTTTTGGAAGTCGTATTGGATGGTGTCGCCTTGGAGTGTGCCTAGGTGGTACTCTACGCCTTTTTCAATAATGATATGTGGTGGTTGGGTGTTCATAGTTCTTTTGATGAGATTGCCGCGTCATTTTACTCCTCGCAATGACGGTTAGAGAGGTTCATTGTAATTTTTATTTTTGCTAGTCTTGAGGTTGTCTTGATTTTGGCTAACTGCACTTGGTGTTTCTTTACTTTTAATTTCTTTAGATTTAAGCATCCAATTACGAGCTGTTGCTTGCCAATTGACAATTTTTGTTTTACCACCTACTTTCCATCCAATACCTTGATAATGATTGTAGAATTTTTGAGCTTCAATTATTGGCCAATTTTCTTTTTTAAAAAAATTAATGACTTCTATTTCATTTTTTGGCTGGTCAAGTTTATTAATGTTTTTATTTGTTTGTATATGTTTATTAATAGATACCAGTGCTTGTCCATTTTTAGGACTGTATGAGTCCTCTACTTGTTTAGAGCTTGTCTCAAAATTGAACATCTTAATTTTACTCCCCTTGAATGGATTATGTGATGGATAATAAATGATATATTTCCAATGGTTCAACTCTTTGATACATTTATGATATGTTGATTTAGAACCTATCTTTGAAAAACTCATCACTTCTTCGCGATTGATATAGAATTCTTCTAAAAATCGGTTGTTATTCCAAATTTGAAATAATGCCACATATAGACTTATGTGTGTTGGGTTTAAACGGTTGTCTTTAGAGAATTGAATAAATACACCTTTAAGGTGTAGTATGTAATTTACTTTTTGCATAAGTTGACTTCTCGATACAATTTTGTGAGACAAAATCACTCGAAGTACGTTTTAGTTTATATTTATGAGATTCCCACTTTCGTTGGAACTAGAACTTATTATGAATGCGGTTTTCTTCCATTACTTTTAAGATTTCTTCGTAGTCGTAATAGATAACACCTCCAACTTTGGTATAGGGTAATGTTCCGTTAATTCGAAGATTTTGTAATGTTCCTGGTGAGATGCTCAATAGGTCTCTAACTTCTGGTGACTTGAGCCACTTTTTGGGTGCAAAACCTGATTGATGGTTCATAATTGCTTTGATGTCTTCTAGTAATTCTTCTTTAAATTCACGAAGATCTTCTGTAGTAATAATTGTTGCTGCCATAGTAAACGATTTTAGATTAATAAGTTAAAATCAAAAGATCCCCACTTTCGTGGGGACTGCGACAAAAGGTTTCTTTTGTCTTGATTTGACTTTCGTTTGGCAAATATGAAGTGAATTGATGAGGTTTATTCCCAAGTTGGGAATGGGTTGGGAAATATTTTAACAAAACAATCAGTATTGTTGATCATCGTTTTCCATCTTTTGATTAAGACTATCTTTAAGATGCTTAAGAAAACGACTCCTATCCATTTTACGTTCTCTTATCTCTAAATATGTTCTATAAAAATTACCTAAGTTTATTGAAAACATCTTTTCGCAAATCGTTGCCATTAATTTAATTTCTACATTTCCATTTTGAATGGCTCCAGATGCCTGCAATGCATATATAAGCTCTACCAGATCTGTTTTACTTGCTGTCCATGACAAATTTTCTAATGGACTTATAGTAGGGCTTGTTTTTAAAGGCTGAAGTTCTTTTCTTCTCAAATAATTAAGTTCAGAATTATAGTGGTTTATTAATAGCTCGGAGGCAATAATTCTAGCGACTATATTATCATGACTTGTAGAAAATTCGGGATCTGTATAATAATGAGATGTATCGGAAATAAGTTCATAAGAATCCCTTCCTCTAACAAAGTAATACTTATCTAGTTTACTTTCTTTTTGTAAATAATATTTTTCAAAGTCAAGATATGATTTCCTTCGTCTATCTATTTCATCTAACTGTTCATTTATGTATTTTCGCTGCCTTTCAATAGATGTTTTGGGTCTTTCTAGAACACTTTTATGAATTTTCACAAAAAACTTTAGCCTACCATATACAAAAGGTTTTTGTTCCTTAAAAAAATCTATTTCTTCTTGAATGGAATTAAATTGGTTATCCCTTACTATCAAACGCAATTGCTGCAAGCAATCTCTAGATATTTGGATGCCTTTTGAAGAATTTACTACTACAGATAAATCGGATTTTTCTATTATTAGAATATTTTCTTTGTAGGTTGTAAGTACGTTTTTAATTTGGGACTTTATGTTTTGGTTCAATTCTTTTGATATTAATTTGATTTTCAAACAGTTTAAAAACTACAGTCTATCAAACCACTCTTTTACATCATTAGACACAAACCTTTAAAAAGAAACCAGGTCTCTCTTTAAAATAACTAATTTAATTTTGAATAAATATTTAGTTTAGTAAGGATAAAAGTGCTTTTGGGGTGTGTCCTGACCATTTTTTCACCTCTTTAATAAAATGATTTTGATCATAAAAACCATAGTGAAAAAAGTCTGGTGTAAATCCAGTTTTGCTAATATGCTTTATAGCTAACCTACATCGCATCATTGACTGCACTTGTTTAGGTGATAAGCCTGAAAACTGCATGGTTATTCTTTGCAAGTGCCTTTGTGTAATTTTAAGTGCTTTTGCCATTTGGCTAGATGATGTTGCGTAATTAGCTCCTTGGGTTATAAGTGCTATAAATTGCCTCCATAATAGCTGTCCTTTACTATCACGTTCACTGGAATTTTTTTCCATTTGATTACTAAATGCGTTCATAAAAACATCTAATTGTACATCTTCAAAAAAAGGTGTCAGCCAATTGTAATTAGGTAAGATGTCATCTTGTAATATGATTTTGTTAGTTAATGTATTTGTGTCTTCCCTAAAAAGAGGTCGCGTACTTCCAAATTGAAATGTAACGCCAAATGCTATATTACCTTCGGGGTGTACATATTCTGCAAAATTAGTTCTTGGTCCTAGAATTCGGGTATCTTTGATTACTAGAATTCCTTTCTGTTTATCTTTAACTGTATAGGGTGTACCAAGCGTAAATACCCAGTTTACATAAGGATATGCAAAAATATACTCCTTTACGTGGTGTTCTTTTTTATTTAAATCAAGTAACCAATAATATCTAATCAAATGATTTAAATGCTTTGGTGGTGCATAAACTTGGTACATTATTTATCTGCTTAATTCTGATTTAAGTTTCACTAACTCGCCCAACAACTTGGTTTCTTTTACTTGTGCTTCTAAATTCATTTTTTTCGCTAACCTAAAGATCTCAAAATTTAGGGTGTCTATTTCTGTTTCCCTTTTATTCTGAATGTCCTGTAATGTGGAAATAAACTGACCGTCTGACATTTGACTGATGGAAATCACCTGTTCTTCAACCTCTTTAACTTCTAACTCAATTCCCTGTTTATTTGCTATGAGCACACATTCTTTAATAATTTTCCTCGCTAGGGAAAAGACTTCAGTATTTCTATGGAAAATCCCATTATCCACATCCAATAAAGGACATATGGAATTAAACACACAATTTGCAATCACCTTTTTCCATATTGTTTTATCGATTTTTTTTTCAGCAATAAATCTAAATTCTGGTGTATCTATTTCTTTTACAATTGTGTCTAAAACTGTATTATTTTGCCTGATTATACCAATGGGAGATTCCGCTACAGGTTTATAACTTACTTCATTTTTTGAAATATTTTGACTAGTTGCAAAAAGTACGCATCTATAAATCTCTTGAAAATCATGCTCGATAAATGATCTTTCTATACCTAAACCATTCTGCAAGATAACTATTGGAGAATTAACAGCTTTGCTTTTTAACTTTTTAGCAAGATCCTTATTACCAAAAGATTTATTGGTTAATACAACCAGACCATTATTTAAGTCAGTGAAGTTACGCAAAGAATTGAACCTTATATCCGTTGTCAACTCTTGCCCTGATTTAAGTTTCAATGTTATTTTTTCACTATACGAACTACCATCATCAACACGTCCGCGAATAAGATGAACGTCTCTACCATGTCTTGTTAAGCAAACAGCCAATGCTTTACCAATTGCTCCTGCTCCAATTATATATATAGCCATTATATTTTTTGATTTTACATAAACAACAAATTACGTTAAAACACACTATTTTTAATAGTATAAGTTGGACATTTTAGTCTAATGTCCAACTTGTACTATCTTACTTATAGTGATTTAATGACTTTTGTTAAAAAAACAAATGGACAAAAAAGATACGGTTTCAGGCGATTATAAACAACATATTTCAAGAGAACCTTTTCCCAATTCGAAAAAACACTATGTAGTTACTGATATAGGCTTAAAAATTCCTTTTAGAGGCGTAAAGCAAGATAAAACGACCATAAATGGGACAGAAAAAAATACCACAAATCCAGAAGTATTCCTTTATGATACCAGTGGTCCATATACGGATCCAAAAGCAACTATTGATTTAACTCAAGGGCTTGCCGATGTTAGGGAGTGGTTGGCAAAAGACAAGAATCTCATAGAACTTTCACAACCATCCTCTAAATATGGGAATATACGTTTAAAGGATACTACTTTGGATACGTTGCGATTTCCAAATATTCGAAAACCGAAACGCTCTATAAAATCGGCCCATACCCAAATGTATTATGCAAAACAAGGTATAGTTACTCCAGAAATGGAGTACATAGCAATACGAGAAAGCCTAATGATGGATGATTACAAGCAGCATTCTGGAAATAGTTGGGGCGCAAATATTCCTCAAAAAATTACTCCAGAATTTGTTCGGGATGAAGTGGCTAAAGGTCGTGCTATCATTCCTGCCAATATTAATCATCCTGAATTAGAACCTATGATAATTGGACGTAACTTCCTTACTAAAGTGAATGCTAATATCGGAAACTCCGTAGTGACATCTTCTATTGCAGAAGAAGTTGAAAAAGCGGTATGGGCTTGTCGTTGGGGAGCTGATTGCATTATGGATTTATCCACAGGAGAGAACATCCACGAAACACGAGAATGGATTATACGAAATTGCCCTGTGCCATTGGGTACTGTGCCTATTTATCAAGCGTTGGAAAAAGTCAATGGAAATCCCGAAGCGTTAACTTGGGAGCTTTTTCGTGATACCCTAATAGAACATGCGGAACAAGGCGTGGACTATGTTACATTGCATGCTGGTGTGCTATTAAAATATATTCCACTTACCGCCACACGACTTACAGGTATTGTTTCTCGAGGTGGAAGCATCATGGCCAAATGGTGTTTGGCACATCATAAAGAAAATTTTATTTACACCCATTTTTCTGAACTATGCGAAATATTGAATAAATACGATGTTTCCATTTCATTGGGTGATGGTCTTCGCCCAGGTAGTATTGCAGATGCCAATGATAAAGCACAGTTTGCTGAATTGAAAACCTTAGGAGAACTCACTAAAATCGCTTGGAAATATGATGTTCAGGTAATGATTGAAGGCCCAGGACATGTTCCTATGCAGTTGATTAAAGAAAATGTGGATAAGCAATTGGAACTTACTCACGAAGCCCCTTTTTACACGTTAGGTCCACTTACTACGGATATTGCTCCTGGATATGATCATATTACCAGCGCTATTGGAGCTGCCTTGATTGGTTGGTTCGGTACTGCCATGCTTTGTTATGTAACCCCTAAAGAACATTTAGGCTTGCCAAATAAAGAAGACGTAAAGGATGGATTGATTGCCTACAAAATAGCAGCCCACGCAGCAGATTTGGCAAAAGGTTTTCCATCTGCCCAATATAGGGATAATGCATTAAGTAAAGCAAGGTTCGAGTTTCGATGGGAAGATCAATTCAATCTTTCACTGGATCCCTATAGAGCTCGTGAATATCACGATGAGACTTTACCAGCAGAAGGGGCGAAGATTGCTCATTTCTGTAGTATGTGCGGCCCTAAATTCTGTTCGATGAAAATCACACAGGAGATACGGGAACTGGCCAATAAAAAAACAGCTACAGAAACTGAAGTGATTGAAGAAGGCTTAAAGAAAAAGGCTAAAGAATTCACAAAAAAAGGATCATCAATTTACTTATGAAGCAACCAAAAGTATTATCGATTGCTGGGTTTGACCCTTCAGCGGGCGCAGGCATATTAGCTGATATAAAGACTTTTAAACACTTTAATGTTTATGGTTTTGGGATTTTAAGTGCTATAACTGCTCAAAATGAGACTGAAATAACAGAAGTAAAATGGATATCTAGAATGGAAATAAAGAAACAAGTGGATATTTTATTTAAAAAACACAAGATATCTGTTGCCAAGATAGGTATTATACAAAATTTAGAAACCTTAATTTGGTTAATAGATTTGTTACGGTTTTACAATCCGCATATTAAAGTTTTATGGGATCCAATAATAAAAAGCACTAGCGGTTTTAACTTTTGGAAAAATAATGATACCTATAGTTTAAATAAAGTAATTAACTGCATTGATATTGTTACACCCAACCAATATGAATACATTTCGTTATGGGGTAAAAATCATTCGTTAGATACATTTCCTAACTCTATTTCGGTTTTATACAAATCTGCAATAAAAAATTCTAGAAGTGTTATTGACATATTATGGTGGAAAAAACAAAAATTTATTTTTAAACAAACACGATTAAATGGGCTAGATAAACATGGTACAGGCTGTATACTTTCTGCTGGTATTGCGGCAAATTTAACCATAGGTTTAGAATTAGATGAAGCTTATAAAAAAGCTAAAGAACACCTTATAGAGTACATGCAAAGTAGTAATTCTTTACTTGGAATCACTTAAATTTTAAGATATGAACTACATTCCTAAAGTACATTATATTACCCAAGATATTCCTGGTAAAACACATCAAGAATTAGCTTTTGAAGCTTGTAAAGCTGGTGTTGAATTAGTACAACTACGACTAAAGCATTTGGATAAAAATGAGATTTATAACATAGCTCTTGAAACACAAAAAATATGCAAAAAGTTTAATGTAAATTTCATCATTAACGATCACCTAGATATAGCAGCTGAACTGAATGCTGATGGTGTTCACTTAGGCAATGAAGACGCTGATCATATAACAGCTAGAGCCTTTCTAGGTACCAATAAAATTATTGGCGCTACGGCATATAACATGGCTGAAGCTAAGCTTCACCAAAATAACGGTATCGTTGATTATATTGGTGTTGGCACATTTAAACCCACACACACTAAACCTGAGATTAAAACATTTCTTTCTTTAGATGAAATAGCTAAAATGACTGAAGTTTTAAAAAAATCATTCACTAGTTATATTCCTATTCTAATCATTGGTGGTATTAAAATAAACGACATAAAACCACTTCTTGATGCAGGTGTTTACGGTATTGCAATAGCTTCATTGATTAACAAAAGCTCTGATAAATCACTAGTTCTTAAAACCATTAACAACATTATTAAAAATTATAAGTAATAACTAAACTACAAAAATATGCGTTTAAAAAAAATTGGTCTTGTTGGTGGAATAAGCTGGACTTCTACATTAAAATATTATGAATTACTTAATTTGGGGATTAATGAAAGAATGGGCGGTTTAAACTCTGCGGAATGTATTATATATTCATTAAACTTTAATGATGTTCAAAATAAAGGTTGGATCAACTCATTTGATATCATTCTAGATGCCTGTATAAAACTTGAGCAAAATAATATTGATTACATCGTTCTATGTGCAAATACTGCACACCTATATTTAGAGAAACTACGCTCAAAATTAAGAACTCCTATTATTGATATTATTGAAGCCACTGCGAAATTTATAAACACCTCAAACTACACTAAAATTGGTCTTTTAGGGACTAAATACACCATGGGAATGAATTTTTACAGGAACACTCTAAAAAGGTATGGCATTGAGGTTTTAATTCCAAGCAAAAGAGAAGACATCGACGAAATTCAGCATATTATAAAGAATGAATTGGGTAAAGGAATTATAAATAAATCATCGAAAAAAAAATTAATACATATATCTAATAATCTAATAAAAAAAGGTGCTAATGGTATTGTTTTAGGCTGTACTGAATTGCCATTAATTATTCCAAAAGAAGGATTTAGCTTTCCTGTTTTTGATACTACCGAAATTCATGTTAACAGTATTATAGACCATATTTTAAATCTCAATTAATTCTTAAAGCCCCGTCTTCTCAATATGTCAAATTATATTATAAAATATAGCTTACCATCTCCTAATGACTACTCAAGACTTAGACAAGCATGTGGTTTCGGTAAAGTTTCTGAAGTTAAATCAAAGCAAAGCCTTAAATATAGCTTATATAGTATTTCTATATACAGTTCAAATCAACTCATAGGCTTTGGAAGAGTTTTAGGCGATGGGGTTTTATATTTCTACATTTCTGATGTAATGGTTCCTTCGTTGATGCAAGGCAAAAAAATAGGCCGTTTAATTATGGAAAACATTATAATGTATATAAACAAAAAAACTTCAAAGCTATCCACTGTTTGTACAATAGTAATGCCCAATAAAGAAGCATTTTATAAAAATTATGGCCTTAAAACATGTCCGAATAATCTTTTTGGTCATGGAATGATACACCCATAAATATCACCTTAATAAACACTCATATTATGACTACTAAAATATTTATACTTATTTTTTTTATTGGATTAATAACTGTTAATAGTCAAACAATCAATAAAGACAAATTAACTATAGGTGAGCAATTGAAAATCCACTCTAATATTTTAGATGAGACAAGGCTCTTAAACATATATCTACCTAGTAGCTACAACACAAGTAGCACAAAACAATATCCAGTGATTTACTTGCTTGACGGATCTTTAAATGAAGATTTTATACACATTTCTGGTTTAGTGCAATTTTGCTCATTTTCTTGGATTAATATTATTCCTGAATCAATTGTTGTCGGTATTTCAAATATTGATAGAAAACGGGACTTTACATTTCCATCTAAACACGAATTAGATATGATTGAATTCTCTACATCAGGAGGATCTGAAAGGTTTATAGATTTTATTGAAAACGAACTAAAACCAATTATTGAAGATACTTACAGAACTTCAGCAACTAGCACCATTATAGGACAATCACTTGGTGGTTTATTATTAACGGAAGTTGTTTTCAAGAAACCTGATCTTTTTGACAATTACATTATTGTAAGCCCGAGTTTATGGTGGGATAATGAGTCTCTCTTAAAAGTTGAACTTTGTGATTCTCTAAATGAAAAAAAAGTTTACATAGCGGTTGGGAAAGAAGGGGCTGTCATGGAAAAATTAGCTTACTCACTATATAGCAAATTGCTTAATTATCAAATCAAAACCCCAAGCCTAGACGTTTCTTTTAAATATTTTGAAAACCAGAATCATGGTGATACGTTGCATCTTGCTGTTTATGATGCATTTGAAACTTTTAACAAAAAATAATATTCCTTATGAAAAATTCACATAATATTTATAAAACTGACAGACTTATTCTGAGGCCTACTAACCAAAAGGATAGTAAATTTATTTTTGAGTTATTTAACACACCTTCATGGATAAGGTATATAGGCGATAAAGGAATAAAAACCATAGAAGACGCTGAAAATTACATTGAAAAGCATATTATTTCACAACAAAACAGACTTGGTTTTAGTACTTACACATTAATAAGACAAATTGACAACAAAAAAATTGGAACTTGTGGCTTGTATGATAGAGATGGCATAGATGGTATTGATATTGGTTTTGCCTTAAAACCTGAGTTTGAAAGTATGGGTTTTGCATTTGAAGCTTCAAAAAAAATAATTTCAATTTGCTTTAATGATTTTAAAATTAAGTCTATTAAAGCAATCACAACTCCAATTAATTTAGCTTCACAAAAACTACTTCTAAAACTTGGTTTTAAAACTAACGGAAAAATTAACCTCCCCAACAACCCAATTGAATATTTAAGTTATGAGCTTCGGTAATAAATATTCTCAACCAATAAATTGATTAATAAATTTTTAAATTAATAAATTTTATGAATAATAATAGTTTTAAACTGGATGAATGCCTTGAAATTATTGAAAGCACACCTGATATTTTAATTGCATTGACGAAAAATAAAAGTACAAACTGGACAAATTTTAATGAAGGCATAAACACTTGGTCTACATATCAAATAGTCGAACATTTAATTGAAGCTGAAAAAACAAATTGGATACCAAGAATAAAAATTATTCTTTCTACTGATTTAAATAAAACTTACCATCGCTTTGAGAGACTTAAGAAATCTAACAACCAACAACCAATAGAATTATTATGTGAAATCTTTAAAAAAATGCGTAATGAAAGTTTAATTTTTTTAAAATCGCAAAACTTAAAACATGACGATTTTTTAAAAGAAGCTATCCACCCAGAATTTGGAAAAGTTACTCTTGTACAGCAGATAAGTACATGGGCAGTACATGATTTGTCTCATCTTTCCCAAATTTCAAGAGTTATGGCCTTTCAATATAAAGAACAAATAGGACCATGGTCTAAGTATTTCAATAATTTAAATGTACCACATTAAACAAACTTTAATTGAAGATTTAGATACTATTTCTTGGATGTACAAAAAAGCAATAGAGTACCAAAAGAGAAATAACTACTTCGGATGGGAAGCTATTGATATTAATCATTTAAAAAATGAAATAATTGAGGGGAAACACTATAAAATTATTGAAGACTCAAATATACTATGTGCATTTGGTATAATGTTTTCTGACCCACTTATTTGGCGAGAAAAAGAAAAAGGAACTTCTCTATATTTACATAGGGTTGTTGTAAACCCTAATTTTAAGGGTCAAAATCAATTTAATAAAGTTTTAAACTGGGCTATCGATTATTCTATTAGCCGTAATCTTAACTCTATAAGAATTGATACTTGGACCAAAAACAAAGCAATAATCGAGTTTTATAAAAAATTTAATTTTAATGTTATAGAAGAGTATAAAACAAGTGACACAATAGATCTACCAATCCAGCACAGAAATTTGGATATTACCCTTATGGAATATATTGTAAAAAATATAGCTTAATCGATCTTTAATTAGAATTGAATACCCTCTCCATCGTTAGGAATAACACATTGTAAATGGACACCCTCTCTCTTAATAATTTTTGATATAGTTGTTCTATTTTCTATGCAAGGACTTATAGATTCTAAGTGTGTAATGACTACTTGAGTTTTTGGAAATAATTTACAAATCTTAACAATTTCATTAGCGGACATAGTTACTGGGGCTCCAATTTCAAAAGTTGCAGCCCCACCCGCAACAACTACTATTTCTGGTTTATAAAGCTTTAAAGTATTTATAACTTCCTCACATAAAACAGTATCTCCGGCAAAATATATTTGTTCATCTTGAGAAGAAAACATAAAGCCATTTACAGTCCCCATCTTTTCTTCTATTTCACCCTTACCGTGTAATCCAGAAGTAAGAGAAATAGTAACTTCATTGAAATTTAAATTTCTAAAAACCTCTATAACATTTTTAAAGCCATAGTTTGCAATCGTTTCTGCAATAGCAATAGGGCAAATAATAGGCAGGTTTTTATCTAAACGCTCTATAGCCGCTTTATCCCAATGGTCTGGATGAAGATGGGTTACTACAACCGCATCTATGCTTGCTAAATAATTGTCTAACTCTTTTGTATCAAACGGTAAATCTACTAAGGGATTCGGTCTATTGTCCTGAGTCCAAGGAAAAATCCCAAACGAAGATTTTTTCCCTAGCATAGGATCTATTAAAAACTTTATGTTTTTTATATCTAGTAGTACTGTTGCATTTCGCCATAATTGAACTTCCATAGTGTTTGTTTTTTATGAATAATTTATATTCACTAAATTAGTGACACGTTATGTATTCTTAAAGAGGTTTACCTTTAAGTAACCTACTTAAAAAAAACAATTATGAATTATAAGGAGTTTGAAAATTGCGGAGTAAAGCGAAGTTTAGATTTACTTTCGGGTAAATGGAAACCCCTGATTTTGCATCATCTATTCAATGAAAAAGAAATACGGTTTATTGAATTATGGCGCTGTATTCCCCGTGTTTCTAAAAAAGTTTTGTTGGAACAATTAAAACAACTAGAAGAAAATAATATTATTGAACGAATAGAATTTAATGACTTTCCTCCAAAGGTGTTTTATAAAATACATGAAGAAGCAAAAGAGTTAGGAAACCTTTTAAAAACTCTAAACGATTTTGGCAATAAACATATTAATTAATCTTTTTCATCGTACTTTTCTTTATATTCAATTTTGCCTTAAGCAATCCAATATCCTGACTAACTTTTCTTTCAATTACCCTTGCATAAATTTGTGTTGTTGCAATTTTTGAATGCCCTAGTAATTTTGATACTGTTTCAATTGGAACCCCATTACTTAATGTAACTGTCGTTGCAAAAGTATGTCTAGCCATGTGAAATGTAAGACTTTTTTTTAAACCACATACATCTGCTATTTCCTTTAAGTAGGCGTTTAATTTTTGATTTGAAATATTTGGGAACAAGGTTTTAGTTTTATTGGCTTTGATATGTCCTTTGTATTTTTTAATCAATTCTTCTGCAATTGATAGTATTGGAATTTTTACTTTGTTATGTGTTTTTTGTCTGTTAGTAATAATCCATCGCCCACCATCAATACCAATTGCAATATTATCTTCGTTGAGATTCATTACATCTATATATGATAAGCCTGTATAACAACTGAAAATGAATAAATCCTTTACTAGATTCAATCTTTCAATTTCAAATTCTTTTTCAATGATATCTTGCAGCTCATCTTCTCTTAAAAACTCACGCTCATTCTTGATATAGGTTGGTTTAAATTTTATGAAAGGATCTTTATCGATCCATTCCATTTTATAGGCTAATGTTACCATTTTTCGAAGTCGTTGGATATGCTTCATAACTGTATTATTTTCCATTTTCTTTTGATGGTCCTCTGGAACATGGGAACGTAAAAACTTTTCAAAATCAACCAAAAAACGAAATGTTAGTTGTGATAAATACACGTCTTGAGTTTTTCTTTTTTTTGTTAAGAATAACTTGATATATTTTTGAGTAGTGAAGTAGTTCTTTAAAGTACCATAACTTAATGATTCGCTCATTTGTGTATTATGATAATCTACTAATGTTAATAAAGAATACTCTTCGTTGTCTTCGCCTAAAAAACGAGCTTTAATAGATTGAGCACAGATAAAGACTTTTTCTTTTACTAGTTCATCATGAGCTTCGTAAATTCTGTTTTTAACCAGGTCTAAATATCTGTTGAGTAATCGAGATTCTTGTTTATTACCTCTTGCTTTACCTTTATTAGAATCCCATTCGGATAAAACTACTTTTCGTTTTAAACTGATATTTGCTCGTTTGCCATTAACAGTTATTCTGCCATAAACAGAAACTTGGTTGTTTTTTGCTCTTGTTGCGTTTACCCAAAATGATAAACTGAAGGTGGATTGTGATTGCATAGTTGTCGTCTTTAATTAAACATTCATTCAAGACGAAAGTCAAATCAACTATTTCAATTACAGAATTTTAAGTATCTATTCGGTTCACACTTTTTGTGTTTTAAAACTGTGAACCGAATTGTGAACCGAATTAAACCATGTTAATTCAATTCTTATGATAACTCAAAAACCATAAAACCTTGTAAATCATACGATTTACAAGGTTTTAGTTTTCTTTGGTATTCATTTTAGTCGGGGTGGCAGGATTCGAACCTGCGACCTCCTCGTCCCAAACGAGGCGCGATGACCGGGCTACGCTACACCCCGAAATATTTATTTGTAACGGGTTGCAAATATACTTTTTTTTATTTGTTTTCTAATTATAATTGAAAAAAATATTGTTGAAAAGTGCTAATTTAGCAATTCATTTTTTAAGCTAATATGGTGCAACCACGAATACTTTTTTTTATTTTTTTCAGTATTACTTTTACAGGGTTTTGTCAATCAAAAATTAAAGGAAAAATAGTAGATAGTAATAACGGAACTCCATTACCTATTACTCAAATAATAAATTTAACTTCTAAAGAAAACACTACTTCCAATATAGATGGTACTTTCGAAGTTTTAAATTCTGATAGTTACTTATTTAAAAGGAAAGGCTATATAGATAAGATTGTTGAGTTAAAAAATCACCAATTTTATATTATTCAATTAGAGATAAATCCGTCAGAATTACATGAAGTTATTATCACCACAAATCATATTCCTAAAAAACTAAAAAAAGCTACAGCTGCTATTAGTATTATTTCTTCTGAAGACCTACAACGTTCAAATAATACAGATTTTGCTCCAATATTAAATAGAGCATCAGGGGTTTTTATGCAAAGCGGCGCGCTCAATACAAACCGAATTACCATTAGAGGAATTGGTGCTAGAAACTTGTTTGGGACTTCTAAAATTAGAGCTTACTTTAAAGATATTCCGCTAACTAACGGAAGCGGAGAAACCACCATAGAAGATTTTGAATTGGCTTCAATTTCACGTTTTGAAATTATTAAAGGAGCAGCATCAAGTATTTACGGAGCTGGTCTTGGAGGTGTTATTCACATCACACCACAAAATGGTTTTTTAAATCAGTCTAGTATCAACGGAGAATTATTAATTGGCTCTTTTGGATTAAATAAGCAGATTCTAAACTTGAATCACGGAACCTCTAAAAATAGTTTTAGAGCAGTTTATAGCAATACACATAGCGATGGTTATCGTGATAATAACCAATACGATAGGCAAACTTTTACCATTAATTCGAATCACTTTTTAAGCGAAAAGGACGAGGTCTCATTTTTAGCAAGTTTTGTCGATTTAAAAGCATTTATTCCCAGTTCTATTAATGAAGCAATATATTTAAACAATCCAAAAAGTGCAGCTTTTACTTGGAAACAAGCGCAAGGTTTTGAAGATGCTAAAAGAGGTGTTTTTGGTGCAACGTGGAATCATGATTATACTACTAGTTTAAAACTGGTTACAAGCATTTTTAGCTCTTTTAGAGATGCCTATGAACCGAGACCTTTTAATATTTTAAAAGAAAATATCTTTGCTTTTGGGATGAGAAGTCGATTTTTAGGAAATACGAAGCTATTCAGTAAAACACTAAACTGGACTATTGGTGGCGAACTTTTTAAAGACAGCTACAAATACGAAACATTCGAAAATTTACATGAAGATTCTCCTGTAGGAATAGGAAGTGTTAAGGGTGATCGAATCTCAAACTTTAAAGAAAATAGGAAGTATTACAACCTGTTTTTTGAAACTAATTATGAATTTTCAGAAAAAACAACATTTTCCGCAGGTTTAAATATAAATGAAACATCTTATGATTTAGAAGATCAGTTTCAAGTTTCAGCAGATAATCCAGATCAATCTGGTAGCTTCAAATTTAAGAATATTGTATCGCCTAAATTTGGGTTATCTCATTTATTTTCAGAAGATATGAGTGTTTTTGCAAGTGTTAGTCATGGCTTTTCGCCTATTTCTCTGAATGAAACATTGTTGCCAGACGGACAAATAAATACCAGTTTAAAACCAGAAACAGGCTGGAACTTTGAAGTTGGCTCACGAGGCGAATTCTTCAATAATAAGTTTCAATACAATGTAGCAATCTACCGTTTAAGTATTAAGAATCTTCTAGTTTCAAGAAGAACAGCACAAGATGAATTTGTAGGTATTAATGCGGGTAAAACACAACATGATGGATTAGAATTAGCAATCAACTATAAATGGTTGCAGAAAGAAAATGTAACAATAAACACATTTATAAACTATACACGTAACAATTTTATCTTTAAAGAATTTATTGATGATACCGATGATTTCTCTGGAAACGATTTAACAGGTGTACCTAAAGATGTTTTTAATGCTGGAATTGATTTCAATTCAATGCTTGGATTTTACGGAAATATTAATTTTCAATATGTAGGAAGTATGCCCGTTACAGATAGTAATTCTCTTTTTTCTGATAGCTATAAGGTGACCAATTTGAAGATTGGGTATAGAAAAAACCTTACTAAAAAGCTACAGTTTAACACCTTTTTCGGTGTAAATAATATCTTTGATGAAGCCTATGCTTCTCAAATTCTAATAAATGCATCAAGTTTTGGAGGCAATGCACCAAGATATTATTACCCTGGAAATCCTATAAACTTTTATGCAGGAATTCGCATAAATTATATTTTTTGATGTATTTTTAAACTGATAAATAAAAATTCATGAAATATATATCCCTTTTTTTAGTAATCATTTCCTACTATTCTTGTGCCGTGATTGCTCAAGATAGTTCAGACTACGAGTTGATTGTACCAGCACTAGAGAACCCTTGGGGTTTTACGTTTTTACCCGATAATTCCATTTTAATTACCGAAAAATCAGGAGAATTAATTCACTATAAGGACGGGAAAAAGACCATGGTTGCAGGAATGCCCGAAGTTACTGTTCGTGGTCAAGGCGGTTTGATGGACATTGAACTGCATCCAAATTTTAAAACAAACAACTTTATTTATTTTACCTACGCATCCTCAGAAGGCGAAGAAAAAGGAGCAAATACTTCGCTGATGCGTGCCGTTTTTAAAGACCATCAACTTTCTGATCAAAAAGTGTTGTATAAAGCCGAACCAAACAGTAGAAAAGGGCAACATTTTGGTTCTAGAATTGCTTTTGATGCAGCAAATCATATTTATTTTAGTATTGGAGATCGTGGTAATAGAGATGAAAATCCGCAAGATATTACTAGAGATTGTGGTAAAATTTATCGTTTGAATGATGACGGAACAATTCCTGCGGACAATCCTTTTGTAAATCAAGAAAATGCAAAAAAAGCTATTTTTAGTTACGGACATAGAAATCCGCAAGGCATGGAAACCAATCCGTTTACAGGAGAAATCTGGACGCACGAACACGGCCCAAAGGGAGGCGATGAAATCAATATTATTCACAGAGGAAAGAATTATGGTTGGCCAGTAATTAGTTATGGAGTCAATTATTCGGGCACAAGTTTTACTGATATAACTGCTAAAGAAGGTATGGAGCAACCTTTACATTATTGGGATCCATCGATTGCGCCAAGCGGAATGGCTTTTGTAAATTCTGATACATATCCGAAGTGGAAAGGAAACGTTTTTATTGGTTCTTTAAAATTTAAATACATTGCAAATTGTACGTTAAAAGATGGAAAAGTAATCAAAGAAGAAAAAATTTTAGAAAATATAGGAAGAGTTCGTTCGATTGAGCAAGGAAATGATGGCTATTTGTATGCTGGAATCGAAAATTTAGGAATTGTAAAAATAAATCCGAAGTAAAGATGAAAAAAGAAATTGTTTTTTTAGCTATTGGTTTGCTTATCATTTCATGTGATCACAAAAAAGAAAAATCAGTGGCAATGTTAGAAAATAAAATAAAAGTTATTAGTCATACACAATCGCCATTAGCAGAAAGTATAAAAAAAGGAAAAGAAGTGTATTTAGATATGTGTGTAACCTGTCATTTGCCTAATGGAAAAGGAGTTCCAAAGGTGTATCCGCCTTTAGCAAATTCAGATTATTTAATGGAAAAAGAAGTTGAGAGTATCAAAGCTATAAAATATGGAATGCAAGGAGAAATCGTTGTAAACGATATACAGTATAACCAAGTAATGTCTCCTTTAGGATTGGAGAATGATGAAGTTGCAGATGTGATGAATTATATCAGAAATTCTTGGGGAAATAAGAACATTAAAATGATCACAGAGAAAGAAGTAGCAGCTATTTCCAAAAACTAGAAAAATCTTTAAAAAACATCTATAAATTTTTGTTATTAACTAATTACAATTATTCATACTAAAAGACGGTATAAATAAATCTAAAAATTTAGATTTGTCATCTAATTTTTCAATACCAATTATGTCAGAAAATGTCGAAAAAATAAAATGTTTAATTATTGGTTCTGGTCCTGCAGGTTATACTGCTGCAATTTATGCAGCCAGAGCAGATATGAAACCAATAATGTATACGGGAATGCAAATGGGTGGTCAATTAACAACCACTACAGAGGTAGATAATTTTCCGGGTTATGCAGAAGGTACAGATGGTCCTGCAATGATGGAAGATTTAAAAAAACAAGCAGAACGTTTTGGAACAGAAGTGCGTTTTGGTTTGGCTACAAAAGTAGAATTAAATCCAGAAATTGGTGGCAAACACAAGGTAATTGTAGATGAAACAAAAGAAATTGAAGCTGCTACCGTAATTATTTCTACGGGTGCAACCGCAAAGTATTTAGGTTTAGAAAGCGAAATGCGCTTGATTGGTGGAGGTGTTTCTGCTTGTGCAACCTGTGATGGCTTCTTCTACAAAGGACAAGATGTTGTAGTTGTTGGAGCTGGAGATACTGCTGCAGAAGAAGCTACGTATTTAGCAAATATATGTAGGAAAGTTACTATTCTGGTGCGTAAGGATTATATGAAAGCATCAAAAGCAATGCAACATAGAGTTAATAAAACTAAAAATATTGAAGTATTGTATAATACTGAAGTAGATGAGGTTTTAGGAACCAATGTAGTAGAAGGTGTAAGAGCTGTTAATAATTTAACCAAAGAAAAGTTTAATATTGATGTAACTGGTGTTTTTATAGCCATTGGTCACACACCAAACTCAGAATTGTTTAAAGGTGTTTTAGAAATGGACGAAACTGGGTATTTAATTACCAAAGGAAAAACTACGAAGACGAACATGCCTGGTGTTTTTGCAGCTGGTGACATTCAAGATAAAGAATACAGACAGGCAGTTACTGCAGCAGGAACAGGCTGTATGGCAGCCTTAGATGCAGAACGTTATTTAGGTGCTTTAGAATAGTTTTCTATTGTAAAATTATATTAAAAAGAGATTTCAGAAATGAAATCTCTTTTTTTTAGTTCTAAATTTTGATAGATAAAAATGATTGATAAGAATTTTGATTTTCAACATTTTTCAATCTTTTTAAAATAAAATATTATTAAGCCATTACTGAAGCTTTTTTAGATTTTCTGTAGGTAAAAGAATTAAATATATTTCTTTTACCGAAATTGTTCATCGATTTTGCATTTACAAATTTCCCAAAAAGAATTTTGCTAACTCCAAAATATTCATACGTATTACCATCCGTAAAAGTAACTTCTAACAACATACTTTTATGATGCCAATCTGCAACTTGAAACTCTGTAATGGTCGTTTTATAAGCCTCTAAGTTCGCTGCTTTAGTTTCTGGAGCAATACTTACCAAAAAGTGATACCCATCTATAATTTTTGTACTTACGGTTTCTGCTTCCGCTTTTTTTTCTTCATCCTGAAATTTATCTGGATGCCATTCTTTTACCAAACCTCTATAGGTAGTTTTCAATTCCTTTAAGTTAATTGGACCTTCTACTTTAAAAAGTTTTTTATATTCTTTGATACGCTTCATTTCTGTATTTTCAAATTGCGTGCAAAAGTACTGATAAAAAAGAGATTAGCTCTTTGTTTTTTACTTTAATTCAATTTATTTTTTAGACAGTTTTACAAAAACATAGGTAAAGAATAAAAAGAAAAGAAGATCATTTAAACCATAGATCGCATAAAAGATTCCAGCCATCATGTCTTCGTTAAAAATAGCCGAAACATCATTTTCTAATCTCCAAATTATCCAAATAATACCATAAATTAGTTTTTCAACAGCAAAAACAGCAACCAACCATTTTACTTTTGCATAATCTTTGGCTACAGAAATATAAGCAAACCCCCAAACAACAATCATGAGCAGCCCAAAATTAGACATCACTACATTGTCATACTTTGGAATGAATTCGTTGGTAAAAAATCTTGATAGTAGTAAAACAGCAACAATATTTGAGATTCCTGATAAGATAAAGCCTTTTGTAATGGTGTTTTTCATTGAATTAAATATTTAAAAATAGGTTTAAAGTTTGATTTTTGTTATGATATTGATGAGTTAAATGTATGCAATTCTACTATAAAGAAGTATCAAAATTTTCAATAGCCTGAATAATCAATTTTACAGCATCTATATAAAAAGATTGATTGATGTTTTTAAAAGTATCTGTGGGTTTGTGATAATCTTTATGATCCTCTACACCAAAATAAATAAACGGAATTTTCTCTTTGTGAAAAATTCTGTGATCTGAAGAAAACGTCCAATCCTCTTGTTTTTTATTGTTTGGGTCATCATGACCAAAAAGTAAAGTAATTGGCGAATTTATATTCTCTAACGGTTCTTTTAACTGTGGATAATGATACAAGCCAGATGCATACAATTGTAGAGAATCATTATGTGCAATCATATCCATATTAATATTTAAGACAATGTTATCTTTTTTAGGATCATTTTTCAAGAAATAATCTGCGCCCAAAGAACCAATCTCTTCTGCATCTACAGCAGCAAAAACCAAGGTGTGTTTTGGGTTTTTTTTGTGAAAGTATTCAGCAATGGCAAATAAAGCGGCTGTGCCTGAAGCGTCATCATCTGCGCCATTATAAATTTTTCCATTCTTGATTCCTAAATGATCTAAATGACCAGTAATAACAATGGTATTTTTAATTTTTCCTGAAATTTTTCCAACTACATTTCCTCCAATAACCGTGGTATCTTGTACATTAGAAAAATCTTCGTTTGCATTTTTTACAGGAAACATGCTGTGTCTTCGTTTTCCTGAAAACGTATATGGAAATTCTTGAATAAATTTATTTCCAATGACAGTTTCTAAACCAATTTCTTCAAATTTATTGGCAATAAATTGTTGTGCTTTATAATTACCAGGTTTTGAGAATCCTCTGCCTTCTAAAGAATCATGAGCTAGTATTTCAATACTTTCTAAAAGCATTTCTTCATTGATTTCCATTTTTTTTGGAGCACAACTAAGCATTGATAAAGTGATCGCAAAAATAAATAAGCCTTTGGTTTTCATTTTGATTTTTATTTAAAACAGGATTTTACAATCCTAATAATTTACGTTCTTTGGTATCTGTAACACCATTTTTACTCCAGTAAGCAGATTGTATGGTGTTTATTTTTGCTGCTTTGGTCGTCAATATTTTACCTCTTTGCGTTATAGTTTCTTCCCAACTTTCAATGGTAAAAGGAAATTCTTTTGTTACTTTAATAACTAACATTCTTTTCAACTCAGGATAATTTATAGTATACACTATAAAATCATCTTTTTCTTTTAAAGAAACTTCAGCTTTATACGCTTTTATTTTTTGATGGTTGAGCGCTAAAAATTCAAAAGATGGAATGATTTCTAAATTTCCAGTAGGTAAATTTTTTGGGTTGATTCGCAATAGATTCCAAAGTTCATTTTCTAAAACATTTTTCTCAAGAGACAATTCTCTGTCTGCATTGCTTTCAAAATAAGAATGAAAATCAATCTCAAATTGATTTCTATTATTTAGTTGCACAAATGTATTCCCACACCATTCTTGTGCTGAAAAAGAAATTTTTATTGCTTGTTGATTTGTATCGATAGGAGAGAAGGTACTTGTCATTAAAGCATAAGGATAAATGCCTGTTACGTATTTTTTGGTACTATTCAATTTTAAAATAGGAACATTGTTTTCGTTTCTGTTGTCTGCTTTTACTTGTTTTTCTGGCAGAAAGTCTTCTGTAACGTAGATGTTTACGGCTGTTCCTTCATGTATTTCTCCATATCTATTTTGAGATAGTTTATAAGAGGTAATTTCTGCCTTTCCTTGATACCAGTATGCATTAAATTTTGGGTGTTTTTGTAATTTCTGAATATCTTTTGAAAGATTACGCGTCGATTTTTCTGAATTATTATTGTTGCAAAAAACCAACAATATGGAAGTTGCTATTAATGGAAGCATTATTTTAAGAGAAAGTTGCATATAAAGATGGTGTTTAAAAAGTCTAAATTACAATAATATGAAGGAAAAAATAAATATTATTAGATGTTTGGCAACAAAAAAGACCATCTTTTCGGATGGTCTTTCAAACAAACAACTAATTCTTAAAACTTTTATATTCTAAGAATTTTTTAAATATCTTTAGAAGCAGTATTTATTTTCTGCTTTTACTTTTTCAGCTATTTCATTCCGTAAATCTACAATATCTGGATAATTCACATATTTTGTAAAACGTTTTAATCCCGTTAATAACATACGTTGTTCATCGCCTTCAGCAAAAGAAATAATACTTTCTTTTCCTTTTTCTTCAATCTTATCTACTGCATGATATAAATACAATTTAGACATTGCAATTTGTACAGATTGAGAAGCTTCACCAGAACGTTTTGCATTTTTCTCTGTTCTTAAAATTGCTGATTCTGCCATATAGATTTCAATTAAGATATCTGCAGCTGCAATTAACAACTGTTGATGTTTTTCCATGTCTGCACCATATTTCTGAAGTGCTGCACCCGCTACCATTAAGAATGTCTTTTTCAGTTTCTCAATCATGTGCTTTTCTTCTGAAAATAATTCAGAATAATCTGGCGTCTCAAAAGAAGGAATGCCCATTAATTCTTCCTGTACTTTTGTAGCAGGACCTAATAAATCAACATGACCTTTCATGGCTTTTTTGATCAACATACCTACAGAAAGCATTCTGTTAATTTCGTTTGTTCCTTCGTAAATTCTAGCAATTCTTGCATCTCTCCAAGCAGATTCCATTGGCGTTTCTTCAGAAAAGCCCATGCCACCAAAAATCTGAATTCCCTCATCTGCACAATTTTGAATGTCTTCAGAAACGGCAACTTTTAGAATAGAACATTCAATTGCATATTCTTCTACACCTTTTAATTCTGCTTCTTGATGTGTGTTTCCAGCGGCAACTCTTAAAGCAATTCTATCTTCGATATCTTTTGCAGCTCTATAAGATGCAGATTCACCAACATAAGCATCTGTTGTCATTTCTGCTAACTTTACTTTAATGGCACCAAAATCTGCAATAGGGGTTTTAAATTGTCTACGTTCTGTCGCGTATTTTACTGCGTGTGTTATTACTCTTCTTTGAGAATCTAAACAAGCTGCAGCCAATTTAATACGACCCACATTTAAAGCGTTCATGGCGATTTTAAAACCTTCTCCACGTCCAGCCAACATATTGTCAGCAGAAACTACGGTATCATTAAAAAACACTTGTCTGGTAGAAGAAGCTCTAATCCCCAATTTATGTTCTTCTTCACCCATGGTAATTCCGTTCGGATTGTCTTTGTCATATTCAACAATAAAACCTGTAATGTTTTTATCATTTTCAATACGTGCAAAAACAATCATTAAACGACAAAAACCTGCGTTCGAAATCCACATTTTTTGACCATTAATCTTGTATGATTTTCCATCACCAGACAATTCTGCAGTTGTTTTTCCTGAATTTGCATCAGACCCTGCACCTGGTTCTGTTAAACAATAGGCTCCAAACCATTCACCGGTAGCCAATTTAGGAACGTATTTTTCTTTTTGTTCTTGTGTACCATATAAGGTAATTGGCATGGTTCCAATTCCTGTATGTGCACCAAAAGCAGTACTAAAAGAACCAGTTCCGCTTGATATATAATCACAAGTTAACATGGTAGAAACGAATCCCATTCCTAAGCCACCAAATTCCTCTGGCACAGCAACACCTAAAAAGCCTAGTTCACCTGCTTTACGCATTACTTCTTCTGTTAATGCATAATCTTTTGCTTCAAAACGAGCTTTGTGAGGAATGATTTCACGATCATTAAATTCCATCACAGCTTCTTTCATCATTTGTTGCTCCTCAGTAAAATCTTCTGGAGTAAAAACGTCTTCACAGTTTGTTTCTTTTACAAGAAATTGACCACCTCTTAATAATTCTGCCATTTTAAAGCCCCCTGTCCCCCAACAAAGGGGGAAATTATCCTGCCGAGGGTTTCGCAGGGATAAAATTAATATATTATTTATTTTTTTTCACAAACTTGCTCAAAGTCTTCCCTTTGGGAAGATTTAGATGGGATTTTAACTTAAAAACTCAAACACACCCGCAGCACCTTGTCCTGTACCAACACACATGGTTACCATTCCGTATTTATTTTTTAGGTCTCTTTTGCGCATTTCATCAAATAATTGCACAGATAATTTTGCTCCTGTACAACCTAAAGGATGTCCTAGTGCAATGGCACCACCATTTACATTTACAATGTCTTGGTTTAGATCTAATTCGCGCATTACTGCTAGAGATTGAGAAGCAAATGCTTCGTTCAACTCTATCAATTCAATGTCACTTTGTTTCAATCCTGCTTGTTTTAAAACTTTCGGAATTGCAGCAACAGGACCAATTCCCATAATTCTAGGTTCTACACCTGCAGCAGCATAATTAACGACTCTTGCAATAGGCTCTAAATTTAATTCTTTGACCATTTCTTCGCTCATTACCATTACAAAAGCTGCACCATCACTCATTTGTGATGAATTTCCTGCCGTTACACTTCCACCAGCAGCAAAAACCGGACGTAATTTGTTTAATACCGCAGTTGAAGTTCCAGCTCTAGGTCCTTCATCTTTAGTTACCGTATATTTTTTGGTTGCTTTTTTTCCATTTGCGTCTAGATATGTTTGTTCAACTTCAATAGGGACAATCTGATCTTGAAAACGATTTTCTGCTTGCGCTCTCAAGGCTTTTACATGAGAATTGTAGGCAAATTCATCTTGATCTTTTCTAGAAACCTTAAATTGATTTGCTACAGCTTCTGCCGTATTTCCCATTCCCCAGTAATAATCTGCATGACCATCCTTAATCGTGTCATAGTTTAATTCTGGTCTAAAACCTGTCATTGGTACAGAACTCATACTCTCTGCTCCACCAGCAATGATACATTCTGCCATTCCTGCTTGAATTTTAGCAGCAGCCATTGCAATTGTTTCAATTCCTGAAGAACAAAAACGATTGACGGTTACTCCTGGAACATCCACAGAATTTAAACCTATTAAAGAAATAAAACGCGCCATGTTTAGTCCTTGAGAACCTTCTGGCATGGCATTACCAACAATTACATCATCAATACGCTTTACGTCTAAATTTGGTAATTCTTTCATCATATGTTGAATGGTTTCTGCCCCCAACTCATCTGCACGTTTAAAACGAAAAACACCTTTTGGCGCTTTCGCAACTGCAGTTCTGTATGCTTTTACTATGTATGCTGTTTTGCTCATAATCTTTTATTATTTTGTTATGAAAGAGAAATTAGAATCTAGATGACTAGAAATTAGACTTCTTCTCTTTATTTACATTTTAAAATTTTTTATCTAGGCTTTACGGGTCTATATTCTATATCCTAATTATTTTTTTTAGTCTCCAAGATTATCAATAAACTTTCCTAACATTTTTTGAATTTGATTAATTTTATTTTCTAACATATCAAACTTATCTTTATCCAAATAATTTTCATTGAAGGAGACAATTAATTGAGTTTCCCATTCAAAAGCAGAACCTAAACTAGTTTCAAGGTATTTTTTAAAATGTCTATCTGTACTCTTACTAGAACCTTCTGCAATGTTTGAAGGAATTGAGACTGCACATCTATTCATTTGACTAATCAAATTAAATCTTTCAACATCTGGAAAAGATTTAGTCAAACTATAACTATCTCCCACAAGGATAATTCCTTCTTGCCAAACTTTTAACTTTTTAAAATTATGCCGTCCCATTTTTAGTCTAATTTCTAATTCTCTAAAATCTAGTTTCTTATTTTAGTTACGAAGCGGTTTCCCAGTCTTTAACATCGCCTGAATTCTTTCCAACGTTTTACGTTCTGTACATAAAGATAAAAACGCTTCTCTTTCCAAGTCTAATAAATACTGTTCTGTAACCATTGTAGGTTCAGATAAATCTCCTCCGGCCATTACATAAGCTAGTTTATTAGCAATTTTTTGGTCGTGTTCTGATATGTATTTAGAATGTTCCATAGCATCTGTTCCTACTAAAAACATACCTAAAGCTTGTTTCCCTAACACTTTTACATCTTTACGAGTTGCAGGTTGTGTATACCCACTTTCTGCCATGATTTTTGCGTGTGCTTTTGCAGTGGCAATTTGTCTGTCTTTATTTACAACCACTACATCTTTTCCTTTTTGAAGCAAGCCTAAATCGAATGCTTCATAAGCAGAAGTAGAAACTTTTGCCATACCAATGGTTAAGAAGTTTTCTTGTAAAATATTTAATTCTACATCTCCTTTGTGAAAAGAATCTGATGCTCTTAAAGCCATTTCTTTAGAACCACCACCACCAGGAATTACACCAACACCAAATTCTACTAATCCCATATAAGTTTCTGCTGCTGCAACCACTTTGTCTGCATGTAAAGAAATTTCACAACCACCACCTAAAGCCATTCCATGAGGAGCAGAAATAGTGGGTATGGAAGAATAACGCATGCGCATCATGGTGTCTTGGAAATATTTGATGGCATAATTTAATTCATCATATTCTTGCTCTACAGCCATCATAAAAATCATACCGATATTTGCTCCGACAGAGAAATTTGCTGCTTGATTACCAACCACCAAACCTTGAAAGTCTTTTTCAGCTAAATCTATTCCCTTATTAATACCTGCAAGAACATCACCACCAATCGTATTCATTTTAGACTGGAACTCGATATTTAAAATTCCGTCACCAATATCTTCAATCACAACACCAGAGTTTTTAAACACTTCGTTTGATTTTCTAATATTGTCTAAAATAATAAATCCGTCTTGACCCGGTTTTTTTGTATGAGATTTCGAAGGAATGTCATAATAATGAGTGGCTCCTTCTTTTACAGAATAAAAAGAGGTTGCACCAGAGGCTAACATTTCTGTTATCCAAGTGGCAGGTTCTGCCCCTTCTGCTTTCATTAGTTCGATACCTTTTTCGATACCCACGGCATCCCAAATTTCGAAAGGGCCATTTTCCCAACCGAAACCAGCTTTCATAGCATCGTCAATTTTATACAATTCGTCAGAAATTTCTGGAATTCTATTTTGAACATAGGCAAACATGGCTGCAAAATTCTTTCTGTAGAATTCACCAGCTTTATCTTTTCCGCCAATTAATATTTTAAATCTATCGATGGGTTTGTCTATTGTTTTTGTCAATTCTAAGGTTGCAAATTTTGCTTTTTTAGAAGGACGGTATTCCATCGTATCTAAATCTAAGGCTAAAATTTCCTTTTTTCCTTCAGCATTCACCGTTTTTTTGTAAAAACCTTGTCCTGTTTTGCTTCCTAACCATTTGTTTTCCATCATGGTATTGATGAAACCTGGTAGTTTAAACAATTCATGTGCTTCGTCATTAGGACAGTTCTCATAGATTCCATTGGCAACATGTACCAAGGTGTCTAAACCAACAACATCAACCGTTCTAAACGTAGCAGATTTTGGGCGACCAATTACGGGTCCCGTTAATTTATCTACTTCTTCTACCGTTAAACCTAATTCTTTTACTTGATGAAACAAAGACTGAATTCCAAAAATTCCGATTCTATTTCCTATAAATGCAGGAGTATCTTTTGCTAAAACTGAAGTTTTTCCTAAGAATTTCTCACCATACATCATTAAGAAATCGGTAACTTCTTGTGTACAATCAGGTCCTGGAACCACTTCAAACAATTTTAAATACCTAGGTGGATTAAAAAAGTGTGTTACTGCAAAATGCTTTTGAAAATCTTCGCTTCTTCCTTCATTCATAAATTGAATAGGAATTCCTGAAGTATTCGAAGAAATAATAGTTCCTGGAGTTCTATGTTTTTCTAATTTCTCAAAAACTATTTTTTTGATGTCTAGTCTTTCAACCACAACTTCCATAATCCAATCTACATCTTTTACTTTTGCAATATCATCCTCTAAATTACCCGTGGTAATTCTGCTTGCAAATTTTTGGTTGTAAATGGGTGATGGTTTTGATTTTAAAGAGGCCGTTAATGCATCGTTAACTAAACGATTACGAACAACCTTGTCTTCTAACGTTAATCCCTTTGCTTTTTCTTTGGCTGTTAATTCTCTTGGAACAATGTCCAATAAAAGAACTTCAACACCAATATTAGCAAAATGACAAGCAATACCACTTCCCATAATTCCGGAACCAATAATTGCTACTTTTTTAATTCTTCTAGTCATTTGTTTATTATTTTATACCGCTTTATTATTTACTTCCATAAAAATTTCTTTTGCAGCAATTAATTTATTGATGGTTGTGGTTACATTAAAAAAACCTTCTAAATCTCTTTCTGTAATGTTATTAATGATGGTTTCATTAAACTGAATCACATGCCCTCTAGAAACTTTCCGCATTTCTTTTCCATATTCTGTCAATTTAATAATTACACTTCTACCATCATCAGGATTTTTCTCTCTACAGATTGCACCTTTGTCTTCCATACTTTTTAAAATTCTAGAAAGACTGGTTGGCTCCATGCCCATTAAAGGACCTAAAGCTGTAGAAGGAGTTCCATTTTCTTTGTCAATATTCAATAAAACAAAAGCTGTAGACATGGTGCTGTTATGTGTCAATGCTTGTTCATTGTACATTTTAGCAACCGCTTGCCAGGTTGCTCTAAGTTGATGATCTATGGATTTGTGTTTGTTCATTGGTTCAAATATAGTAAAATTTATTATGCATGCATAGTAAATTACAAAAAAGTTATGCGTGCATAGTAAATTTTAACAGAATTTTAAAGTGGAAGCTCCTCATCTTAAAAGTTATAAATACCTTTAAAATATGTAAGTTTGTATTTATTCGTTATTCAAAAGAAATCAACCAAAAATTAATGAAAAATTTATTAGAAATAAATAATGTAGTAAAAAAGTATGGCGATTTTACTGCTTTAAATGATGTTACCATTCACATACCTAAAGGCAGTGTTTATGGTTTGTTAGGACCCAATGGTGCCGGAAAAACGTCTTTAATTAGAATAATCAATCAAATAACGTTGCCAGATGCTGGTTCGATAATTTTAGATGGCGAAAAATTAGCAGCACATCATATAGAGCAAATAGGCTATTTGCCAGAAGAACGGGGTTTGTATAAATCTATGAAAGTGGGGGAACAAGCGTTGTATTTGGCACAGTTAAAAGGATTGAGTAAAGCCGAAGCAAAAAAAAGATTGCACTATTGGTTTGATAAATTTGATATTTCTGCTTGGTGGGGCAAAAAAATCGAAGCACTTTCTAAAGGAATGGCACAAAAAGTACAATTTATTGTTACGGTAATGCACAATCCTAAATTGTTAATTTTTGATGAGCCTTTTTCTGGTTTCGACCCTATAAATGCACAATTAATTGCCAATGAAATTTTACAATTAAGAGACAATGGCGCAACCATTATTTTTTCTACGCATAGAATGGAATCTGTAGAAGAAATGTGTGATGAAATTGCATTGATCAATAAATCGAATAAAATTTTAGATGGAAAGTTAGAAGATATCAAGCGTGCGTTTAAAACAAATACGTTTCAAGTAGGTTTAAAAACAGCAAATCCTAAAGAAGTAGAAGATGCTTTAAAAGAAAACTTTAAGGTGACTCCTGCAGATTTTAAATTGTTACATAAAGGTTTAGCTTTAAACGTCCAATTAAATGAAAATAGCAGCGCTAACGATTTGTTAACTTTTTTAACCAGTAGAGGAGAAGTACAGCATTTTGTAGAATTGATACCTAGTGCAAATGATATTTTTATTCAAGCAATCCATAAAAACAATTAAGTATGAGTAAGTTAAAATTAATTATTCATAGAGAATTTGTTGCGAAGGTTCGGAACAAATCATTTATAGTGATGACTTTTTTAAGTCCGTTAATTATGGTAGGTATGATTACTTTAGTTGTTTTTCTAATGCGAAAAAATGATGAAAAAGCGAAGGACATCGTGTATGTAGATAATTCTGGTTTGTTTGAGAAAACAGATTTTGAAGATACTGAATCTATAAAATATACAGATTTTACCGCTTTAGGAATCATAGAAACAAAGAAACATGTTGAAGAAGGAAGCTATTATGGGGTTTTATATATTCCGAAGAAAGATAGTTTAGAAATACTTGCAAGCGCCGTAGAATTTTATTCTAAAGACTCACCAGGATTGTCTCTAATGAATACTTTAGAAAACAAAGTGGAAACAAAACTTCGAAATAAAAAATTGACCAATTTGGGTATTGATTTAGAACAAATAAAAGCTTCAAAAATTAACACAGACATAAAAATGTTTAATTTCTCTGGCGAAGAATCCTCCAAATTAATAAACGGTTTAAAAATTGGCGTAGGTGCCATTGCGGGCTATTTACTCATGATGTTTGTAATGATTTATGGAACTTCTGTGATGCGAAGCGTTATTGAGGAAAAAACAAGCAGAATCATAGAAATCATAGTTTCATCAGTAAAACCATTTCAGTTAATGTTGGGTAAAATTATTGGAAATGCTTCTGCAGGCTTGCTTCAGTTTTTTATCTGGGGAATTTTACTTTTTGTAATTTTAAGTGTTGTTTCGGCTGTTTTTGGTGTAGATGTTTCTGAAATGCAAGCGAATTCTGTTTCTTCAGAACAATTAGACGCCGTTAAAAATGCAAGTAGCGGAGATAAAATGCAATTAATAATTCAAGAAATATTAAGATTGCCAATTCTAAAATTATTTGTACTTTTTATCTTTTATTTTTTAGGAGGTTTTATGTTGTACAGTTCGCTGTTTGCAGCGGTAGGCGCAGCAGTAGATAATGAAACAGACACGCAACAATTTATGTTGCCAATTATGTTGCCTTTAATTTTAGGGGTTTATGTTGGTTTTGCAACGGTTATGAATGCTCCTCATGGTGCTGTAGCAGTGCTATTTTCTTACATTCCTTTTACGAGTCCTATTGTAATGTTAATGAGAGTCCCATTTGGGGTTTCTTGGACAGAATTAGCAATTTCAATGGCATTATTATTGGTTACCTTTGTATTTATGGTTTGGTTGGCAGCAAAAATCTATAGAGTAGGTATTTTAATGTATGGTAAAAAAGCTACTTATAAAGACTTATATAAATGGTTAAAATATTAGAAAATGCAAGATAAAATAGAGCAAGTAAAAGAAGCAATTGTCGAAGAAGCAAATTCTATCTTAGACTATCCTTTTGAGCTTTCAGATGATATTAGCATCACTGTAAAAGGGTTACTATTTATTGCTATTGCGTTAATCTTATCTGCTATCATACTTAAATTTGCACGGAGGTTTTTAACAAGAAAAATGCCTGTAAACGACAAGCAAAAATTTGTAACGGTTTTTAGTTACATCAGATGGTTTGTTTTTTTAGTTATTTTTTTAATAGGAATGCATTCTGCTGGAGTGAATGTAACGGCAGTTTTTGCAGCTTCTGCAGCACTTTTAATTGGTGTTGGTTTGGCATTGCAAACATTGTTTCAAGATATTATATCTGGAATATTTATTTTAGTAGATCAATCCGTTCATGTAGGTGATATTATAGAACTAGAAGGAAAAGTAGGTCGTGTTTTAGACATCAGATTAAGAACAACAAGAGCTGTAACGATAGATAATAAGGTATTGGTAATTCCGAATCATTTATATTTAACCAATATTTTGTTTAATTGGACCGAAAACGGAACAGAAACTAGAGAATCTGTAACTGTAGGAGTTTCTTATGGAAGTGATGTAAATTTAGTGAAGGAAATTTTATTAAAAACCACAAAAGATCAGGATAAAATTTTAAAAATCCCAGAACCAAAAGTGTTGTTTACAGATTTTGCAGACAGTTCTTTAAATTTTAAATTGGTATTTTCTTTAAATGATAGTTTTGAAACAAGATTTGTACAAAGTGATTTACGTTTTGCAATAGATAAAGCTTTTAGAGATAACAATGTTACCATTCCTTTCCCTCAAAGAGATGTGCATGTGTATTCAGATAAGGAATCAGGATTGAAATTGATAAGTAAAAGAAAAGAAAAGGAATAATTAAAATTTAGAAAATGAAGAAATGTCTTTTAGGGATTGTATTTTTTGTGAGTTATTTCTTAAATGCACAATTAACAGATTTAGCAAGATTAGAATATTCCTTTATTCCTAAAAACAATTCAGAAGACCAGTATACAAGAATCAGGGCATTGGTAAATTATCCTATTGAAGTAAAAGAAGACAGTTATTTTGTAGTAGGTGGTGAATACAATCGAATTTTTTTAAACTTAAATGATAAGTATCCATTTAATACTTCCTTTTTAGAAACCATTACCGTTATCGATTTAAACTTCGCTTACACTTATAAAATGAATGATATATGGAGAGTTGCCTATAGCATTTCTCCCAGGTTAGCATCTACTTTAAATAAAAAATTAACGAAAGATGATTTCTTTCTAAACGGTGGTGTTTTTTTTATAAAAGACAGAACCAAAGCCAAAGACATCGCAAAACCTTACCGCTTAATTTTAGGTTTGACTTACAATACCACCGCAGGAATCCCGTTTCCACTTCCACTAATAAGTTACTTTAGACAAATGAATGAGAAGTGGTCATACACCGTGGGTGTTCCAAAAATGAATCTGAAATATGCTTTTAGTCCAGAGAAAAATTTGCAATCTTTTGTGGGTTTAGATGGTTATTTTGCGCATTTACAAAGACCTGAAACAGTTAACGGAGATCAAGTTGATAATATTTCTTTATCTCTTATTGTAGCCGGCTTAGGCTATGAATATCAATTTACAAAACATTTGGTTTGGTATACTTACGGTGGTTATACATTAAGATTGAATAACGTTCTAAGAAACAAAGACAGAGACAATGTATTTACATTAGATAATATAAATGCATTTTATTTACGAACAGGAATTAAATTTAAAATATAATGTCAAAAATACTCATAATAGAAGACGAAGCAGCCATTAGAAGAGTTCTGAAGAAAATTATTTCAGAGGAAAATGATGCCTATAAAGTTGAAGAAGCAGAAGATGGTTTGTTAGGTATTGAAATGATAAAAAATAACGATTACGATTTGGTTTTATGTGATATTAAAATGCCAAAGATGGATGGTGTTGAGGTGTTAGAGAAAGCGAAGAAGATGAAGCCAGAAATACCCATTGTCATGATCTCTGGTCATGGAGATTTAGATACCGCAGTGAATACAATGCGTTTAGGCGCCTTCGATTATATTTCTAAACCGCCAGATTTAAACCGACTTTTAAACACCGTAAGAAATGCTTTAGAGAAAAAAGTGTTGGTAGTAGAAAATAAAAGGCTGAAGAAAAAAGTGAGTAAAAGCTATGAAATGATTGGAGATAGTGAGGCTATTTCTCATATCAAAGACATGATTGAAAAAGTGGCAGCAACAGATGCAAGAGTTTTAATTACGGGCCCTAACGGAACAGGTAAAGAATTAGTTGCGCATTGGTTGCATGAAAAATCAGATCGCCATAAAGCACCTATGATTGAAGTGAATTGTGCAGCAATCCCTTCTGAATTGATAGAGAGTGAATTGTTTGGTCATGTAAAAGGTTCTTTTACGGGTGCAAATAAAGACAGAGCAGGAAAATTTGAAGCAGCCAATGGTGGAACCATTTTTCTAGATGAGATTGGAGACATGAGTCTTTCTGCACAAGCAAAGGTACTACGTGCGCTTCAAGAAAGCAGTATTTCTAGAGTGGGTTCAGATAAAGACATCAAAGTGAATGTTAGAGTAGTAGCTGCCACCAACAAAAATCTTCAAAAAGAGATTGCAGAAGGTAGGTTTAGAGAAGATTTATACCACAGATTGGCCGTTATTTTAATAAAAGTACCCGCGTTAAATGATCGAAGGGAAGACATTCCATTATTGGTTGATTTTTTCGCTAAAAAAATATCGGTAGAACAAGGTATGTCAGAAAAAACATTTTCAGAGAGCGCCATAGCATTGCTTCAAAAGTATAATTGGACAGGGAATATAAGAGAACTAAGAAATGTGGTAGAACGCTTAATAATTTTAGGAGAAAATATTGTTTCTGCAAACGATGTAAAACTATTTGCTAGTAAATAAATTAAGAATGATAAAACTTACAGCATACAATAAAAGAGCTTTTTTAGGAGGAATAATTTCTACCATTATCATGGGACTAGGAGCTTATTCTTTAGGTAGTATCAGCGGTTACGAAGCTAAAGAATTGATAGAGTCTTCCATATCTGGTACTAATATGTTGTGTAATACCATAGCATTGGCATCAGCAACAATTTTAGCACTCTTGCTTACTTTATTAAGTATTAGCTCGAGTTCAAAATCTAAATTAAATAAAGACCATTACAAACATGTTTTATTAATAGCAAAAATAGACACCATTGTTTTTGTGACTGCTATTATTGCGTTTCAACTGTTAAACATTCCCGTTACTCAGGCAGATAACGTTCCAACTGCTTGGTATACGTATATTTATTATATTAGTTTAATTATTTCTGCAGTGCTAAGTGGTGGTCTAATTAGTGTTGTATTGATGTTATTTAATACCGTTTCTAGTATTATAAAAATTGTGGGTTTGGGTAAGGAAGATCATCCTTTAATTCACAAAGAAAACAATGAAGACAAAGGCGAAGAGAAGTAATTTTTAAGAATAGTATAAAGCTATTTTAAATATTAAAAACTATAAATAAATCTGATGGAAAGATAAACTCTTCCCATCATTTTTTTTTCTTATTCTTTTATCTCCTTTCTATCTTTGCACCAGAAAAAAATAAAATAATCATTATAAATTTATACAATATGGCAACATTAGTTGGTAAAAAATTTCCAGATTTAAATGTAGACGCAATGAATGAAATGGGCGATACTTTTAAATTAAACATTTTAGAAGAAGCAGTAAATAGTAAAAAGAAAGTATTGTTATTTTGGTATCCAAAAGATTTTACATTTGTGTGTCCCACAGAATTGCATGCTTTCCAAGCCGCTTTAGGAGAGTTTGAAAAAAGAAACACGATTGTAATTGGTGCTTCTTGTGATACGCCAGAGGTTCATTTTGCATGGTTAAGTACTTCTAAAGATCATGGTGGAATTGAAGGTGTTACCTATCCAATTATAGCAGATAGTAATAGAAACTTATCATCTATCTTAGGTATTTTAGATATCTCAAATGAAACTTTTGATGAAGTTTCACAAACCATTCAAGTAGAAGGAGATAATGTAACCTATAGAGCTACCTATTTAATTGATGAAGAAGGAACTGTATTTCATGAAGGTGTTAATCACATGCCAGTGGGTAGAAATGTACATGAATTTTTACGTTTAATTGATGCATATTCACATGTACAGTCTCATGGTGAAGTTTGTCCTGCAAACTGGGAAGAAGGTAAAGAAGCCATGTCTGCCAATGCAAAAGGAACAGCAGCCTATTTAGCAACACATTAATAAATTAATTACGAATTATGAATTACAAATAGTAAATTTGTAATTCATAATTTAAAATTCATAGTTAAAATGGTACAAGAATTAACAGAAGATAATTTACAAATAATTGTTTCAGGAAATGAAAAAGTAGTAGTGCAATATTCCGCTACTTGGTGTGGTAATTGTAGAATTATGAAACCAAAGTTTAAAAAATTAGCAAATGAATTAGACGATGTAAAATTTGTAATTGTAGATGCTGAAAAATTTCCTGAAAGCAGAAAATTGGCAGATGTAAGTAATCTACCAACGTTTGCAATTTTTGTAAATGGCGAAAAGAAAAATCAAACACAAACAAATAAGTTTGATGTCTTGAAGGACTTGGTAAATGAAATAGTGTAATATGAAGTTACCCGTCATTAAGCATTTAACTGGTTTTATTGAAGAAAACGATCAAGATTATATTTTAGAAACCATTGCAACTTTAGAGGCACTAACGGAAGTACCGTCTTTAAAAGATGAAGAACTAGACGTTATTGGTGAATTGATTTCTAATATGTACGGAGCATTGGAAGTTGATAAGATGGTAAAACAGGGTACTCCAAAAAAAGAAGCCTTAAATACTTTTATGAAACGTGTTTTGGGGTCTATAGATACCTAAGTAAAGAATAAATTTATTAAAAGAGGTCGTCTAAACTATTTTTAGACGGCCTCTTTTTTGTTTCGCTTATTTTGACGCGACCATTAACTATTGCCTACATATTTGTATTTCTATAAACCGTTGTGCATTTTGAGTTAAATGTATTCCAAAATGTCAGTTCGAGACCCGAGAAAAATTTTTATCAAGCGGTTGGAATGACGTAATGTCTCCTCGAGCATTACTGAAATGAAAAGACATTTTCATTGAGAGTACCTAGCGAAGCTATCGAGAGGTTAAAGAAGGTCTCGATAGCTTCGCTAGCTACCTTCGGCGCAAAATACATTTTGCTTCTCGGCAATGCTCGACCAGACATATATTAATAATTTGTAAAACAGTAACTTACAAGCTACGTCAATGGTAGCATTGCCAAAATCAA
>NZ_CANMVP010000024.1 GCF_947501385.1 uncultured Polaribacter sp. | reverse complement strand
CTCTTTCTCCTTTTTATTAATATCTATCTAATATAAATACTTTAATCCATATCCTTTTGCAAACATAGGATGACAAAATAATTCAAATTAATTCTCCAACTACTTATTAAAACCTGCTGTGTTAGTAAAATTCTTCGTTATTTTTCTTTACTTCCAATTTGATGAAAAATATTATTTAAAAAAAGCTAAAGATTATTTTTTTAGAACACTATAAAAACTCCTATTTTGTGACTGTAGAAAAATCAAAATCTGTCGAACTGGGATAAATTTCCTTTGAAGCGATTCTTTTTCTATAAAAACGAGACGCTTTTAGTTTGGAAAAAGTTGTATCAAAAAAAATACTCCCGAATGTATCAAGAGTATTTCTAATTTTTTATTTCATAAGAGTGAGATACAAAAAGTGCCTAAGGCACTAGTCTCTGCTACCTAAAATTTTCATTCCCCAATACAATAACATTGCTAGAGAACCTAAAGCAGCCACTAAGTAAGTTCTTGCAGCCCATTTTAATGCATCTGTTGCACCTGCTAATTCTTGTTGAGAAACCATATTTTTATTTTTTAACCAAGCCAAAGCTCTATTACTGGCATCATATTCTACAGGTAAGGTTATAAAGCTAAAAAGTGTTGCAAGTCCCATAAAAATTAATCCTGCAACCGCAATGTAAAAGCCAATTCCGGAGGCGCCAGAAGCAGCTCCTAAAATTAAACCTCCAATAACTAGCCATTGAGAAAATTTAGAAGTAACACTCACCACAGGTACTAATTTAGAACGCATTGTTAAATAACTATAGGCCGTTGCATGCTGTACTGCATGTCCGCATTCATGGGCGGCAACAGCTGCGGCTGCGGCATTTCTTTGGTTGTAAACCCCTTCACTAAGATTCACTGTTTTATTTTTAGGGTTGTAATGATCTGTTAGCATTCCTGGTGTAGAGATTACTTTTACATCAAAAATACCATTATCAGCCAACATTTTTTCTGCAATTTCAGCTCCACTCATTCCGTTTCTAAGTTCAACTTTAGCGTATTTTTTAAATTTACTTTTTAATTTACTACTAACTAGCATACTCACCAAAGAGATGACACCAATTAAAATATAAAATCCGATCATAATTTTTAATGTTTTAAAATTCTATTTCATTTTTGTTTGATAAATTTACAACATAAAGTATTCCGTTTTGTAAAATGGAAAAAAAAATGACAAAATGGCAAACAAACCAACAATCTTAATAATCTATACTGGTGGTACTATTGGTATGGTTAAAGATTATAAAACAAATGCTTTGAAGGCATTTGATTTTAGTAGAATATTAGAGAAAATACCAGAATTAGAGCAGCTAAATTGTGAGATAACAAGTGTTTCATTTGATGTGCCAATAGACTCGTCTAATATGGATACTAAATACTATGTAGATATTGTTGAAATTATAGAAAAGAATTATACTCAATTTGATGGTTTTGTGGTGTTAACAGGTTCAGATACGATGTCTTATACGTCTTCTGCAATCAGTTTTATGATAGAGAATTTACAGAAACCCATTATTTTTACGGGTTCTCAGCTACCGATAGGTCATATAAGAACAGACGCTAAAGAAAATCTAATTACTTCTATAGAAATTGCTTCCGCTAGAAAAGATCAAAGACCAGTTATTTCTGAAGTTTGTTTGTATTTTGAGTATAAATTATACAGAGCGAACAGAACTACAAAAATTAGTGCAGAACATTTTGAAGCTTTTGCATCTATGAATTATCCGGCATTGGCAGAAAGTGGTGTTCATTTAAATTTTAATGAAGCTTTATTGTATAAAACTAAAAATAGAAACAAGAAATTAATAATTCGCAAAAAACTAGTGACAGACATTTTAGTGTTAAAATTATTTCCAGGAATTACTGCTACTGTGGTAAAAGCCATTTTAGGTATTGAAAACTTAAAAGGAATTGTTTTAGAAACTTATGGTTCTGGAAATGCACCAAATGAAGCTTGGTTTTTAAACCTTATAGATGACGCAATACAAAAAGGAATAAAAATTATAAATGTAACACAGTGCTCTGGAGGAAGTGTTATTTTGGGGCATTATGATACGAGTGTTGGTTTAAAAGAAGTTGGTGTTATTGGAGGTGAAGATATTACTACAGAATCTGCTGTGGCTAAATTAATGTATTTGCTAAGTGAAGATTTGTCTGTTGATCATTTTAAAAATTACTTTCAAAAATCTTTACGAGGAGAAATTACAATAAAATAGTTTTTTATTAAAATTACAGAACTATTAAAAAAAACATTATTTTTACGGGAAATAGAGGTAATTTTTTTGAGGGGCAGTAATTTTTTTGTTTCTTGCCACTCTATTTTAAAAAAGATAAAATTGGGAGGGAATTTTATATTTCAATAAAATGGTAAACATTTTGTTTATTTGAGATGAAAATTTATATCTTTAACCCATTAACTATTAAAAACTAATTATAACAAAGATGAAAAAAGTAGTAAATGTCCTATCTGTAACAGGATTAATGTTTTTTGGAGCTATTCAATCAACTTTCGCACAAGAAGCAGCTGAAGAATCAAAAACTTTTCACCAAGAATTAAAACAACGTTTTATTGAAGGTGGCCCAGAATTTATGGGAATTGTATTGGTAGCCTTAATATTAGGTTTAGCCATTGCAATTGAAAGAATTATTTATTTAAACATGGCCACTACAAATACTAAGAAATTAGTAGCAAATGTAGATGATGCTTTAAGTTCTGGTGGTATAGAAGCTGCAAAAGAAGTTTGTAGAAACTCTAAAGGACCTGTTGCATCAATTTTTTATCAAGGTTTAGATAGAATAGACGAAGGTGTAGAAGCTGCAGAAAAAGCAGTAGTTTCTTATGGAGGAGTTCAAATGGGACTTTTAGAGAAGAATGTATCTTGGTTATCTTTATTTATTGCTTTGGCACCAATGCTTGGTTTCATGGGTACGGTAATTGGTATGATTGGAGCATTTGATGCAATTGCTGTGGCAAATGATATTTCTCCAGGAGTTGTAGCAGTAGGTATTAAAGTAGCCTTATTAACAACGGTATTTGGTTTAATTGTAGCAATTATCTTACAGATTTTTTATAATTATATCGTTTCTAAAATCGATAGTATTGTAAATAGTATGGAAGAAGCTTCTATTCAATTGATTGATTTATTAGTAAAGTATAAAAAATAAAAAAAGATGAAAAGCAATAAAATTTTAAGTATTTTAATTGCTGTCATCGCTTTAATTGGTGCATTCCTTTTCATAAGAATTTTTATGGAAGATGCAGAGGCAATTGAAACTGATACAGCACTTCAGAATAAAGTAATTAGTCCAATAATTTATTACTCTACATTTTTGTTTTACGCAGCAGTTGCAATTACTGTTGTATTATCATTGTGGAGTTTGATTAGAAATCCTCAGGATCTTAAAAAGACTTTATTAGGTCTTGGTGTTTTAGGAGTAATTTTAATCATTGCTTATTTTATGGCTGATACAAATGCAGTTGTAGATACACAAGGTGTTGTATTAGAAGGTGGTGATGCAGGCTCTACTATCAATAAATGGGTAGGGACAGGAATTTGGTACAGTCTTATACTCGGTGCCATAGCTTCCTTATTTTTTGTATACGATTTATTAAAAGGATTAGTAAAATCATAAAACTATGGCAAGAAGAGAGAATCCAGAAATTAATGCAGGTTCTATGGCAGATATTGCCTTCTTGCTATTAATTTTCTTTTTAGTAACTACCACGATGAATGTAGATTCGGGTATTTCTAAAAAGTTATCAGAGAAACCACCTGAAGATTACGTTCCACCAATTATCAAAGAAAAAAATATTTTTGAGGTAAACTTAAACTTTAGAAATGAGTTGCAAGTTGAAGGCGAAAGAATGGAGATTGAAGATCTAAAAGATGCTGCAATCGCATTTATAGATAACGGTGGAGGAGAAGGTAAAATTGAAGAAGGTGTTAAAACGGGACCTTGTACCTATTGTAAAGGTGAGCGAAGTGAGAGTTCTTCAGATCATCCTAACAAAGCAATTATTTCTGTACAAAGTGATAGAGGAACAGAATATGGTACGTATTTAAAAGTTCAAAATGAATTGTTAAGAGCGTATACTGTATTGCGTAACAGACTTTCTCAAGAACGTTACGGAATGTCTTTTGATAAGTTAGAAGAAGCTTATAAAGATGATAGGAATAACGAAGCTTTAAAGAAAAAAGTGGAAGATATAAAAACTGCCTATCCTCAGATTATTTCTGATGCAGAACCAACGTCTTCTAATTAATTTAAAAAAACAACAATATGTCTAAATTTAGAAAAAAGAAAAAAGGAATGCCAGCTGTAAATACTGCTTCTTTACCAGACATCGTTTTTATGTTGTTATTTTTCTTTATGGTTACAACAACCATGAGAGAAACTGAATTGCAGGTAGAAAATCCTAGATTGCCTTCTGCAACGGAAGTTAAAAAATTAGAACACAAAAGCTTGGTGAGTACTATATATGTTGGGAAAGCAAAAGATATAAAGTACGGAGACAGCTACAATAGAATTCAATTAAATGATAAGATTGCAACGGCAGATGATGTGCCGGCTTTTATTATTAATGAGAGATCTAAAGTGTCTGAGGCGGAAGTACCTTTTATGACAACCTCTATAAAAGCAGATATTGAATCTAATGTAGGTACCATTACAGATATTAGGTTAAAATTAAGAGATGTAAATGCTCTTAAAATTAGTTACTCTGCTTCAAAAGGTGACGGAAATTAATTTTTAATAGTATTAATTTATAAAGGATAATTCATTATGAATTATCCTTTTTTTTTGCTCTAAATATTAGATTTGTAAAGAATGAAATATTGTATCTTTATATCCCGTTATTAATAGTATGAGAAATAAATTTATTTCATGGTTTTTTTTGATGATTTCTTTGGTTGTTTTTTCACAGAAAGACTCTTTGAAAATTGGCGATAGATATGCAGACGATCAAATATACCTGTCTGTTTCTTTCAGCCAATTTGATAATCAGCCTTCTTCGATAAAAAAAAGTAATTTTTCATATGCTTTATCTGGCGGATTTATAAAAGACATTATTTTAAATAGACAGGGTACAATTTCCTTAGCTGCCGGAGTTGGAATTGGGTATGATTATTTTAATCACGAATTAAAAGTAGATGAAATTAATAATAACACTGTGTTTAGCAACGGCAATGCTATCTCAGAAAACGTTTTTAAAGCCTACAATTTAGAATTTCCTCTAGAGTTCAGATGGAGAACATCTACCGCAAAAGAATATAATTTTTGGCGTGTCTATTCAGGAGTAAAATTTATTTACAACTTAAAGAATACCTTTCAATATGTAGATGCTGATGCAACCGTATTTAAGTATTCAAATGTTACAGATTATAATAAACTGCAATATGGTTTAACGCTTTCTGCAGGATATGATGAATTTAATATAAATATTTTCTACGGATTGTCTCCAATATTTAAAAATGGAACCATGAATGGAGAAGCTGTAGAGACTAAAATTTTAAAATTCGGCTTGATTTTCTATTTCTTATAGAAAATAGTACACAAAAAAAGGAGAAAGAAATCCTAAAAAATAACCTAAATATACCTCTATTGAAGTGTGCGCTTTTAAATGCAATCTTGCATTTGCTAAAACACCAGCTAATAAGATAGTAATAACAACTACAGCAATAAATGGATGTGAATATTTATGACCTAATACCAAATAAAAACCGGTAGAGATTCCTAAAGAAAGCAGATGAATACTTGTTTTTATCTTGAAAATAAATAACAAATAGACAAAAACAAGCCCTAAACAAGTAGCATAAAATAACAAGCCAATATCTTTAATTTCATTAATATTTGCTAAAGTGTTGCCCAAGAGATAGAACAATACAATCATAATTGCAATTGGTATTTTTCTTTCTTTAATGGTTTCCGCGTAAAAATTTTTAATCAGTTTTAATTTCTTAAACAAGATTAAAATCAATAACGGAATTAAATAAGTCGTTACAAAAACCAGACTTATTAAAGTTAATTTTTGTTTGCTTGCATAATTGTTTGGGAGTAATAAGAAATATAAGATAACACCAATAGTAGGAATAACAATAGGATGTAGAACTACAGATATGGTTTTATAAAATTGATTCACTAAATTTCTTTTCTTAATCTTGCCACTGGTAAGTCTAATTGTTCTCTATACTTTGCAATAGTTCTTCTAGCAATTGGATATCCTTTTTCCTTTAAAATTGCCGCTAATTTTTCATCGGTAAGCGGTTTCTTTTTATTTTCTTCAATAATAACGGTTTCTAAAATTTTCTTAATTTCTTTGGTTGAAACATCTTCACCTTGATCATTTTTCATAGATTCAGAAAAGAACTCTTTGATTAATTTGGTACCATAAGGTGTAGATACAAATTTACTATTGGCAACTCTAGAAACTGTAGAAACATCCATGTTAATTTGATCTGCAATGTCTTTTAAGATCATGGGTTTTAACTTGCGCTCATCACCAGATAAAAAATAATCATATTGATAATGCATAATGGTATTCATGGTTACTAAAAGCGTTTGCTGGCGTTGTCTAATGGCATCTATAAACCATTTTGCAGCATCTAGCTTTTGCTTGATAAAAAATACAGCATCTTTCTGAGATTTTGTTTTCACATTCGATTCTTGATATCCTTTTAGCATGTTATTATATTCTCTAGAAATATGCAATTCAGGTGCATTTCTAGAGTTTAATGTCAAATCTAATTCGCCATCAATAATTTTTATTGAAAAATCGGGTACAATTTGTTCTGCAATTTTATTATTCCCCGCATAAGAACTCCCTGGTTTAGGATTTAATTTAGAAATTTCTTTGTTTACTTCTTTCAACTCATCTTCAGAAATATTAAATTTTTCCTGAAGTTTTTTGTAGTGTTTTTTTACAAAATGATCAAAAGCACCTTCTAAAATATCTATAGATAAACTTCTGTATTTTGTTTTTTCTTTCGATTTTAATTGAATGATTAAACATTCTTTTAAATCTCTGGCTCCAACACCTAAAGGATCTAAAGTATGTACCACTTTTTTAAGTACAGCGATTACTTTTTCTTCTGTTGTAAATACATTAGCTGTAAAAGCCAAGTCGTCTACTAAGTCGATAATATCTCTTCTTATATAGCCGCTATCGTCTATACTTCCCACTAAGAACTCTGCAATTGCGCTTTCTTCTTCGTCTAAACGAAATGTATTTAGTTGGTTTTTTAAAGATTGATGAAAACTTGTTCCTGCGGCATAGGGTACATTTTTTTCTTCGTCGTCTGCAGAATAATTGTTTGCTTGCGTTTTGTAGCTTGGTACCTCATCATCACTTAAATATTCGTCTATATTGATGTCTTCAGCTTCAATTTTTTCATTTCCTGTTTCATCATCAAACTCATTCGATAAATCATCATCTATAGATTCAGAATCGTCTTTTCCGGTATCTAAAGCTGGGTTTTCTTCAATCTCTTGTTTTAAACGCTCTTCAAAAGCTTGCGTAGGCAATTGAATCAACTTCATCAACTGAATTTGTTGAGGAGATAATTTTTGTAAGAGCTTGTAATGTAAACTTTGTTTTAGCATATTTTTAAAGATACAAAAATCTGATTAAAATTCTGCGTTTTGTGGTGTTCTTGGAAACGGAATTACGTCTCTAATATTTCCCATACCTGTTGTAAATTGTACCAATCTTTCAAAACCTAAACCAAAACCAGAATGCACAGCTGTACCAAATTTACGTAAATCTAAATACCACCAAAGTTCTTTTTTATCAATATTCATGGCTTTCATTTTTTCAATTAAAACGTCATAACGCTCTTCACGTTGCGCGCCACCTACCATTTCTCCAATTCCAGGAAATAAAACATCCATGGCTCTTACGGTTTTTCCATCTTCATTTAAACGCATGTAAAATGCTTTAATATCTGCTGGATAATCGAACAAAATTACGGGACATTTGAAATGTTTTTCAACCAAAAAACGTTCGTGTTCAGATTGTAAATCTGCGCCCCATTCATGAATAGGATATTGAAATTTCTTCTTTTTATTAGGTTTAGAGTTTCTAAGAATGTCTATTGCTTCTGTATAAGAAACTCTTTTAAAATTATTTTCAGCCACAAATTTGAGTTTTTCTAACAAACTCATTTCACTTCTTTGTAATTGTGGTTTTGTTTTTTCTTCTTGTGTAAAACGTTGGTCTAAAAAGGCTAAATCTTCTTTACAGTTTTCTAGCACATAACTTAAAACAGCTTTTATAAAATCTTCTGCCAAATCCATATTGCCATCTAAATCCATAAAAGCAACTTCGGGCTCTATCATCCAGAATTCTGCTAAGTGACGTGTTGTATTTGAATTTTCTGCTCTAAATGTCGGCCCAAAAGTATAAACTTTTCCTAAAGCCATTGCATAGGCTTCTGCCTCTAATTGACCAGAAACGGTTAAGTTGGTTTCTTTTCCGAAGAAATCTTTCGCATAATCTATTTTACCATCTTCTGTTACTGGCGCTTTATTATCTTCAAAAGAAGTAACTCGAAACATTTCACCAGCACCTTCTGCATCTGAACCTGTAACAATTGGCGTATTCACATAATTAAAACCATTGTCTTGAAAGTATTTATGTACCGCAAAAGAAAGCTTAGAACGCACTCTCATAACCGCACTAAATGTATTTGTTCTTACACGTAAGTGTGCATTTTCTCTTAAAAATTCAAAACTGTGTTTTTTGGGTTGAATAGGATATTCATCTGGATTAGAATCCCCCAAAATTTCTATTTCAGAAACCTGAACTTCTACAGACTGTCCTTTTCCTTGGCTTTCCGCTAAAATTCCTTTTACAGCAATTGCTGCTCCTGTAGTAATTCTTTTTAAAGTATCTTCTGATGTGTTTTCAAAATCGATCACACATTGTATGTTGTTAATTGTAGAACCGTCATTTAAAGCAACAAAACGATTACTTCTAAAGGTTCTAACCCAGCCTTTTAGGATTATTTCTTGTAAAACGGTACCTGATTTTAAGATTTCTGCTACGTTACTTTTCACCATCATTATTAAATATATTGTATTCGAAAATCGTCTTTTTTAAAAGAGTAAAGATACTTTTTTTGCTATAATTTGTTCTGTATTTTATAAAATTATATACAGCAATCTGAGTTTGTATTTAAAAATTCTTAGATAAAAAATTAGTTCAAATCAATTGCATCCAAATTCTTCCAGCTTATTAAATTCCCATAAGGTAAAACATCATCATTTGTACCAGCATAAACCAAATATCCATTTTCTTTGGGATTGTCTGCCAGCTTATTCCAATAAGTCATGTTTTTAAAATGCTCTTTTTGATAGGTTACACTCGATTTTATTTCGATAGGAATCATTGAATTTGCTTTTTCTACAACACAATCTATTTCTTTACCGTGTTTATCTCTCCAAAAATATAAATTTGACATTTGACCTTTGTTTAATTTATTTTTCAGGAGTTCATTTATAATATAATTCTCAAATAAATTTCCTTTTGCAAAATGAACTTGTAATTCTGCTATACTTTTAATTTGCAATAAATTACACGCCAAACCTGTATCATAAAAATATAATTTGGGACGTTTTATCAACCGTTTATTAAAATTTTTATAATGAGGTTTTAAGAGATGAACAATATAAGTTGCTTCTAGAATTGACAACCAATCTCTTGCTGTATTTGGAGCTATTCCTGCATCTGAGGCTAAGGAATCTAAATTTAAAATTTGCCCAACTCTACCTGCACATAAACTCAAAAAATTAGTGAAACTTGTAAGATTTCCAATATTTCTAATAGAACCTACATCCCTTTCTATATATGTTTGTATGTAGTTTCCATAAAATATTTTTGGCGGAATATTTCTATCGTAAATACTCGGATACATTCCTTTATAAACAAATTCTAAAGGTTTATTTTGCCAATAATTAGTATTTTTTAATTCTTGATTTGAAAAAGGTAATAATTTTATAATAGCTGTTCTTCCCGCTAAAGTCTGTTTTATTTTATCTAATAATAAAAAATTTTGAGATCCGGAAAGTACAAAAAGAATATCTCTATTATCGTCAACAATACCTTGTATGTATGAAAATAGTTCAGGTACATTTTGAGCTTCATCTAATATTGCTCCTTTAGGTAAATTTTCTAAAAAGCCTTTTGGATCATCAAATACTCTTTTTCTAGTTTCTGGATTTTCTAATAAAAAATAGGGTAATTGATTAAAAACACTTTTTATTAAGGTTGTTTTTCCTGATTGTCTAGGTCCAGTAACAGTTATTACAGAATAATAATTACTCACCTCAAGCAATGTTTTAGTTATTTCTCTTTGAATCATATCTCAAAAATACTTTAAATATTGGACATTTCCGCAATTAAAGTGCGGAAATGTCCAATATTTATTTTTCTAAATCATCTTCTTTAGGCGGAAAAATTTTCATCGCTGGTTCTTTAAATACTTTTTTATTGGCTATCTTTTTCTCAAAGGTTAATAAGAGCGAAGGCAATAATAATAAGTTAGAAACCATTGCTAGTAATAAGGTTACAGACACTAAGCCACCCAATGCAATGGTACCTCCAAAACTAGAAAGCGTAAATACTAAAAACCCGAAGAATAAAACAATAGAAGTATAAAACATACTTACGCCCGTTTCTCTTAAAGCTGCATAAACAGAGGGTTTTATTTTCCATTTATTCGCAATTAATTCCTGTCTGTATTTTGCTAAAAAGTGAATGGTATCATCTACTGAAATACCAAAGGCGATACTAAACACCAATATTGTGGATGGTTTTATAGGAATATTTAAAAAGCCCATCAAACCTGCAGTGATTAATAACGGAAGCATATTCGGAACCAAAGAAATTAGAATCATTTGTGGCGATCTAAACATCCATGCCATAAATATGGCAATTAAGAAAATAGCTAAAGACAAAGAAATGACTAAATTATTAATCAAATAATTGGTTCCTTTTATAAAAACCAATGCTTTTCCAGTTAGAGAAACATTATATGTATCTGAAGGAAATTCTTTCGCAATTACGGCTTTTAATCGTTCTTGAATGATATCCATTTTATCGGTACCAATATCTTTCATAAATGTGGTAATTCTTGCATAACGTCCTGTAGCATCTACAAAGGTTTTTAGCATGCCAGCATCATTATTTGAATTTTTAGTATAGGAAAAAATATAGCCTTGTTCTTGATTTGTGGGTAATTGATAGTATTTAGGATTCCCCTTATAATAAGCTTGTTTCGAGTATTTAACAAGATTTACAACCGAAATTGGTTTCGATAATTCAGGAAAAGTTTCTATGGCTTCATTTAACTTTTCCATCTTTTTTAAAGTGGAAAGCTTCATAACACCTTTGTCTTTTTTTGTGTCAATTAAAATTTCTAAAGGCATAATACCACCAAACTCTCTTTCAAAGAATTTAATGTCTTTATAGAAATCCATTTGTTTGGGCATGTCTTCGATTAAACTCCCAGAAACTTTTATTTTATAAACGCCAATGATGCTTAAAACAATGACTAAAACGGTTGCAAAATAAATAGTAATTCTTTGGTTTCTGACCATTTTTTCCATCCAATCTACTACATTTTCGATCCATCTTTTTTCAAGATGACTCAAATGCTTTTTCTTTGGAAGTGGCATAAAACTATAAATAATCGGAACGATTAACAATGCCAAAATAAAAATACTGATGATGTTTACAGAAGCTAAAATTCCGAATTCACGTAATAAATCGCTTTTTACAAAAACAAAGGTTGCAAAACCAGATGCGGTTGTAATGTTGGTCATTAAAGTGGCGTTTCCAATTTTAGAAATAACTCGTTGTAGCGCTTTGGCTTGTTGCCCATGTTTTTTTATTTCTTGTTGATATTTATTAATCAAGAAAACCGCATTTGGGACACCAATTACAATAATTAAAGGTGGTATTAAAGCAGATAGAACTGTAATTTCATAGCGGAACAAACCAATAAACCCAAAGGCCCAAACAACACCAATCATTACTACTAAAAGGGTAATAAAAGTGGCTCTAAAAGAACGGAAAAAGAAGAAGAAAATAAGTGCGGTAATTCCTAAGGCACCAACTACAAAGAGTAGAATTTCATCTTGAATATTTTGTGCATTTAAAGTCCTAATATAGGGCATTCCAGAAACACGAACATCTAAGTTGTTTTCTTCTTCGAATTTTTTTATAGCAGGAGTTAAAACATCAAAAATAAAATCTCTACGTTTTGGCGTATTTATAATTTCTTTTTTAATGTAAATAGCGGTTTGTAAAGTTCCTGTTTCTTTGTTAAATAATAAATTATCGTAAAAAGGAAGCTTTTCAAAAAGTTGTTTTTTTATGGCTTGTACTTCTTCTGAAGTGGTAGGGTTTTTCTCGTATAAGGGTTCTAGAACAAATTTTCTATTTTTTCTATCTGCTTTTAGTTTTTGAACATCGGCTATAGAAATGGTAAAATCTATTTCTTCTCTTTCGTCAAATTGTTCAACTAACTTGTTCCAAGCGTTAAATTTTTGCGGTGTAAAAACGCTGGGATCTTTAACGCCAAGAATTACTAAATTGCCTTCTTCACCAAAAATCTCTAAAAACTTATTGTATTCTACATTCGCAATGTGATCTTCTGGAAGTAGATTTGCTTCGGTATATGAGAATTTCATATACTTCATCTGCGATGCTAATAAACCTGTAATAACGGCAATTATTAATAAAACCAAGTAGCGGTTTCTTAAAATAATACCAGCAACTTTTGTCCAGAAATTCATTCAAAAAATTTCTACAAAGATAGCTAAATTGTAGAAGTGATTTCAACAAAAAAAGAGTGTTTATAAAACACCCTTTTCAATTCTAATTTCGCCATTTTATTTAAACGGTCATAATCTCTTTTTCTTTTATAGAAAGAATATCTTCTGTTTTTTTTACAAAAGAGTCTGTTAGTTTTTGAACGTCATCTTCTGCAATTTTTTTCATATCGTCAGAAATATCTATTTTTTTGATTTCGTTGTTTGCATCTTTACGCGCATTTCTAATTCCAACTTTAGCATGTTCAGCTTCTGCTTTTGCTTGTTTTGCCAAACCAATTCTTCTTTCTTCTGTTAACGGTGGTACGTTAATCATGATCAAATCACCATTGTTCATGGGGTTTAAGCCTAGGTTCGCTATTTGAATTGCTTTTTCGATGTTTTGCAACATGCCTTTTTCCCAAGGTTGAATGCTTAGCGTTCTTGGATCTGGCGTATTTACATTGGCAACCTGGCTTAATGGTGTTTGAGAACCATAATAATCTACCATTACGGTTCCTAACATTGCAGGCGTTGCTCTACCAGCTCTAATAGAGCGTAATTCTTTTTCTAAATGAGTAATGGCACTGTCCATTGCTTCTTTAGCTGTGTCTAATATGAATTCGATTTCTTCGTTCATCTTCAGTATATTTTTAAAGATTTTTAGATTCCTGTTACCCAATCAATTTGAGTATCAATTTCACAGGAATGACATTTTTATTTTTATAAGAAACTCAAAAGTAAATACTTTAGAGAAACTTTGTGCAATTAAATATCAACAATAGTACCAATTTTTTCTCCAGAAACCAATTTTAATAGGTTGCCGTCTGTGTTCATATCAAACACAATAATTGGTAATTTATTTTCTTCACTCAATGTAAATGCCGTCATATCCATTACTTTTAAACCTTTTTTAATCACGTCTTTAAAAGTAATCGTTTCAAACTTTACAGCATTTTTATCTTTTTCTGGATCTACATTGTAAATTCCGTCTACACGGGTTCCTTTTAAAATAGCATCTGCATTTACTTCAATAGCTCTTAACACGGCTGCGGTATCTGTTGTAAAATAGGGGTTTCCTGTTCCAGCACCAAAAATAACAACTCTTCCTTTTTCTAAATGGCGAATTGCTTTTCTTTTAATATAAGGTTCTGCAACTTCTTTAATTTCTAAAGCGGTTTGTAAGCGTGTATCTACATCTTCGTCTTCTAAGGCGCTCTGCAATGCCAAACCGTTGATACAAGTGGCCAACATACCCATATGATCTCCTTGCACACGATCCATACCATTTGCAGCACCTGCAACGCCTCTAAAGATATTTCCACCACCAATTACAATAGCAACTTCTACCCCTTTTTCTACGACTTCTTTTATTTCTTTTGCGTACTCAGCCAAACGTTTTGGATCAATTCCGTATTGTCTTTCGCCCATTAAAGCTTCTCCGCTTAATTTTAAAAGAATTCTTTTGTATTGCATCTGGTTTCCTTGATTTTTTAGATTTCCACTTTTGTAGAAACAAAGTTGTGCAAAACTACGTTTTTTTTTTGATTTTCTTTTTTTGATAAAATAAAAAATCTTGTAAATTTGTGAACTTACCTAGTAAATTATCAATCCATTTTGAATTCCAAATTTAATAGGTTTTGGACTTATCTTTGTACTTACTATTATAACTAAGCTTTTACCGTTAAGATTTAGAAATCGAGCGAGTATTTTTACTTATTTTACAAACTCTCTAAAATTATTTTGATCAATAATTTTCACATCAGTATTGTAAGTATTCGTAAACGTTTTAGGAATTTTTATCTTTGTGCTTGCTTTCCATTTAAACTCAAATGCTTTTAAATTACTGCTAGTTTCTTCAATAAAATCTATTTCTTGTTGTTGTTATGTTCGCCAAAAAAAAGGAGTTGCCTTTAATTTGTAATAGTCATTTTTTTTAAGTCGTTCTGATATTAAAAAGTTTTCCCATAATAAGCCAACATCTATTCTTAAATCTAAAGGATTAAAATTGCCAATAATGGCATTCCTAACCCCATTATCATAAAAATATATTTTTTGGTTGGTTCTAATTTCGGTTCTCAAATTTTTACTGAAGTTAGGCAGTTTAAAAATTACGTAGCCTTTTGCTAATAAATCTATATAACTGTTTATAGTATTTTTACTAACGCCAATTAATCGAGAAAGTTCTTTGTAATTTACTTCGCTACCTACTTGTAAAGCCAATGCTTTTAATAACTTTTCTAGAATTTCTGGTTTTCTAATACCTCCAAAAGCTAGTATATCTTTGTATAAATAACTGGTAACAAGTTCATTTAAAACCTCATTTTCTTCCCCTTTATTATTTATAACATCTGGGAACATACCAAATCGTAAGCGAAGTTCTAGTTCTTGTTCAGATTTTACATAGCCAAATTCGTTTTCAAATTCTTCCCAAGAAATAGGGTATAAGTGATATTCCCACTTTCTTCCTGTTAAAGGTTCATTAATTAAATTATTTAGCTCAAATGCCGAAGAACCACTTACTATTAATTGCAAATCTTTAAATTGATCTGTAATTAGTTTTAAAGTGATGCCAATATTTTCGATACGTTGCGCTTCATCAATAAAAACAATTTTATTCTCTGCAATTATATTATTAATTTGTTGTGTATTGGCATTTTCTAAAAGAGTTCTTACGATAGGATCATCACCATTTAAAAAAAGAAATTGTTGATTTTCTAAAAGATTGTAAATAAGTGTGGTTTTACCAACTTGTCGTGGACCTATTTAATAAAATGGCTTTTCCTTTGCCAAATTTTTCTAATAATGTTTGTGAAAGTATTCGCTTAATCATAACTTTTAGCCTTTGTAATGACTGTAAGTTATAACTTATGGTCATAATAATACCTAAAAGCACTATTTTTTATTGAATGAAAAATTTTAGATTGTAAATTCAATAAAAAAAACATCACAGATTTACTGAAATGAATTCAGCTTAAATACTAGGTTTTAAAATAATGTTTTATCCTAAAGGAAATCTTTCAAAAATAAGTATTTACAGCAAACTCAAATTGGGCTATAAATATTTCTTTAAAACTAGAAATATTATTTTGTTCGTAGAATAAAAGCATCGCTTTCTTGTAATCAATGGCGTCAACAGTTCTAAATGATAATGGGCAATAATTTTTATTCATCAAAATGGCATTACTCACTATTCTTGCAGTCCGTTTATTGCCATCCATAAAAGGTTGTATGTAAGAGATTAATACAAGTGTTAAAAGTGCTTTTTCAAAGACATTTTCTTTAGCGTTTATTAAGCTACAAGCACATTTAAGTGCTTCTGAAATTTGAAACTCATTATCTAGCGGACGGTAATTTGTGCCAGAAATACCCACTCTTCTTTTTCTTATATTCTTTTGAACGTCAAGTTCTTTAATTAGTAAGCTATGAATATCCTCAATTTTTGATACGGCTAGAGGATGTAAATAACCTGGGTTTTCTATAATAAAATCTAACGCATCTTTATGATTTAGTAACATTATAGCTTCTTCTTTCGTTTTACCAGAAGCAGTTTCTTTATCTTTTAGTAATCTTTCTGTTTCTAATAAAGAATAAGTGTTTCCTTCTATTTGAGAAGATTTCCAGCTTAAGTCTATCGCTAATCTATCTAATTCTTTTTTGTATTCTGATTCAGAAAGTTGCCTTACATTATTTGTGTAAATGTTTTGAAGGTTTTGTAATTTTTCTAATTCAATTTTTGTAAAAATAGGATGTGCATTTAAGGTTTCTGTAATAACTTTTAAATTGAATTTTTCTTTAATATCTCTATCATCAATTTCTTTCTTATAGTAATCATCTAAATTAATGGGTTGTAATAATTCATAAGCAGGGGAAATGCTGTATTTTGTTGCTTTTCCTTTACCAATAGTTGCAATGGTATTTTCTAATTGTAACTTTGTTAAAATTCTTTTTAGGGTAGCATAACTAATCTCTAATGCAAGGTTATCAAATATTTCTTTAGATGATAATGATTTATTAGTTTTTAGAATATTAATAATAGTTAATTCTCTTTGGTTATTCATTTTAAGCTCAATTAGAGGATAAATTTAATCTTTTTAAGCTCGTAAAACCTATTTTTTGAGCTTTATTTTTTATTTAATGAGCTTAAAGTTTTTTCAATAAAAAAACCTCAATTTCAAATATTTGAAATCGAGGTTTTAGTTATAATAATTAGAATTGTTTTATCCTAAAGTAACTCTTTTAAAAGTTGTTACTTCAACATCACCATAAGTTTTTACATATTGCGCAACATTCTTCTTTTCATCTTTAATAAAAGTCTGGTCTAAAAGACACTGCTCCATATCTAAAGTTGTATTATCTGCAATAAAACGTTCCATTTTACCTGGTAAGATTCTATCCCAAATTTGTGCTGGTTTCCCTTCCGCTTTTAACTCTGCTTTGGCTGCTTCTTCAGCTTTTGCTAAAATAGCATCAGATAATTGAGACATAGAAATATATTGAGGAACATTTTTCAACGTTTTTCCTAATCTCCCTAACTCGATATTATCTTTTTCAATAACAGCAATTCTAGCTTCTGTTTCCGCAGTAACAAATGCAGGGTCAAAATCTTTATAAGATAATGTAGTGGCTCCCATAGAAGCTACTTGCATTGCTAAATCTTTCGCTAAAGTTTCTGCATTGTCTACAACGGCAGATAATCCTACTAAAGCAGCAATTTTACCTATGTGAGTATATGCACCAACATACGCAGCTTCCACTTTTTCAAAAGCTGTAATTTCTAACTTTTCACCAATTACACCCGTTTGTTCAACGAGTTTATCAGCAACAGTCATTCCTCCAAAATCTGCCGCTAAGAAAGCTTCTTTACTGTCAAAATTTAAAGCGATGTCTGCAAATTGTCCTCCTAAAGCTACGAAAGATTCATTTTTACCAACAAAATCTGTTTCACAAGCTAAAACAATAGCAACACCTGCAGTTTTATCTGCATTAATTTTTGTGACTGCAACACCTTCTGTAGATTCTCTATCAGCTCTTTTTGCAGCAATTTTTTGACCTTTTTTACGTAAAACATCAATTGCTTGTTCGAAGTTACCTTCTGCTTCTACTAATGCCTTTTTACAGTCCATCATACCAGCACCAGTTGCTTCTCTTAATTTTTTAACATCAGCAGCACTTACTTTTACCATGTCACCTACTATTTTTGTTAGAAACAATTGTTTCTAAATGATTATTAAAATTATTTTTTTTCTTCAGCTTTTTCTTCTGCTTTAGCCTCTGCCGGTGTTGTAGTTCCTTCAGTAGTATTTACTACAGCTTCTTCTAAATTAGGAGTTTCAGCTTTCACTGCTTCCTTTTTAGGAGTTTCTTCTTTTGCAGGAGCTGCCTCTTGTTTAGCTACTTTTTCTTCTTTTGTTTTTTCCTTGTCTGCTTTGTCAGATTTTCTATCAGACAAACCTTCTGCAATTGCATCGGTTACAAAAGACAATACCTTGTCTATAGACTTAGAAGCATCGTCATTTGCTGGAATGATGAAATCTACCTGTCTTGGGTCTGAATTCGTATCTACCATTGCAAAAATTGGAATATTTAATTTTTGAGCTTCTGCTACAGCAATGTGTTCTTTTTTAATATCTACAATAAATAACGCACCAGGTAAACGAGTCATGTCTGAAATAGAACCTAAATTCTTTTCTAATTTTTCTCGTTGTCTATTGATTTGTAATTTTTCTCTTTTAGATAAGGCATCAAAAGAACCATCTGTCTTCATTCTATCTATCTGAGCCATTTTCTTAACAGCTTTTCTAATAGTAACAAAGTTGGTTAACATACCTCCAGGCCATCTTTCTGTAATGTAAGGCATGCTTACCGCTTTCGCTTTTTCAGAAACAATGTCTTTTGCTTGTTTTTTTGTAGCAACAAATAAAATTTTACGTCCAGAGTTCGCAATCTTTTTTAAAGCTTCTGAAGTTTCTTCTATTTTTGCAGCCGTTTTATACAAATCGATGATGTGTACACCATTACGTTCTGTATAAATATATGGAGCCATGTTAGGGTTCCATTTTCTAGTAAGGTGTCCGAAATGTACACCGTTATCTAATAATTCTTGAATATTTATATTTGCCATTTTTCTAAATGTGTTTACGTTCTGTTTTGAAATCAATATATAAGTAGTCTTTATAAGAGTCTTATATATTTAGATGCTAAACTGTTTCCTATTAATTTTGTGTAATAATAACAGTTCTCGATGTGAAATTTGTATAAACCTTTCGACTCCGCTCAAGGAGACATGGAAAGAAGAAACAAAATATATTAACGTTTCGAGAATTGGAATTTTTTACGTGCTTTTTTCTGACCGAATTTCTTACGTTCTACCATTCTTGGATCACGCGTTAATAATCCTTCTGGTTTCAACACTAATCTGTGCTCTTCGTTAATAGATACCAATGCTCTGGTAATTGCTAAACGAATTGCTTCTGCTTGTCCTGTTACACCACCACCATAAACATTTACCTTAATGTCATAAGACTCTAAGTTTTCTGTTAACATTAATGGTTGCTGAACTTTATACTGTAAAGTACCTGTTGTAAAATAACTTTTATAGTCTTTTTTGTTTACTGTAATGTCCCCTTTTCCATCAGTAAGATAAATACGAGCAACAGCAGTTTTTCTTCTACCTATTTTGTGAACTGTATCCATTATATTAAATCGTTAAGGTTAATAGCTTTAGGCGTTTGCCCATCTTGTTTGTGCTCAGTACCTGCATATACATACAAGTTTCTGTACAAAGCCGCTCCTAAAGTGTTTTTAGGTAACATTCCTTTTACTGCTTTTTCGATTAATCTTGTAGGATCTTTCTCAAACATTTCTGTTGCAGTTAACGATCTTTGTCCTCCTGGATACCCTGTGTGACGAATGTAAGATTTGTCTCTCCATTTGTTTCCAGATAAAACAATTTTTTCTGCGTTGATAACAACCACGTTGTCTCCACAATCTACGTGCGGAGTAAAGTTTGGTTTATACTTACCTCTAATTAGCTTTGCTATAATAGAAGATAGACGACCCAACGTTTGCCCGTCCGCATCAACCAAAACCCACTCCTTGTTTACGGTAGCGCTGTTTGCTGATACTGTTTTGTAACTTAATGTGTTCATAATTACACGATTAGTTTTTGTTATACCAATTATACTTTGAAAATGGCTGTAAAATAAAATGATGATTTTTTTCTTTATATGATGAAGAAAAATCAATCATAGCATTTGCTATGGTTTTTTTTATTCTGAAATAGAAAGGAATAAAAGAACGTTTTATTACAGTTATTTTGAAGTTTAAGTGGTATTGATTAATAATTTATATTTTCCTTAAAAAAGGAGTGCAAATGTAATGCTATTTATTTGATTGACAAATAGTGTTTTAGATTTATTTTTTTGAAATTATCAGAATGCTTTTTTGAATGAATAATTAACATAAAGTTAAGAAAAGAGAAAAGTACTTTTGTTGTAATGCTACAGCGCATTTTTAGACGCTGTTTTCAAAAAAAATAAACGACCCAAAATTCAATGAGATTTATACTTTCAATACTAGTTTTTAGTACTTTTTTTTCATTTCATATTACTGCTCAAGAAGCACAATTAAATAAAGTTTTAAAGCGAATTTACACCACAAAAAAATTAGTAAAAACACCTGTAATTGATGGCTTAATTTCTGAAGATGCCTGGGATGTTGTTCCATGGTCCTCAGATTTTACTGAAAAAACACCAGATGAAGGAACACCACCAACGCACCAAACAAAATTTAAGGTAATGTATGATGCGAAGTTCTTATATGTTGCAATTAGAGCATTAGATAAGGATCCCGGCTTAATTCAACAAAGATTAAGTAGAAGAGACGGTTTTGCTGGTGATCGCGTAAATGTAATCATAGATAGTTATCACGATAAAAGAACTGCTTTTGTGTTTACTACCACAGCTGCTGGTGTTAAAGGCGAAGAGATAGCAACCCAAAATGGAAATAACTGGGATGAAAGTTGGAACCCAATTTGGTATACAAATGCCAATGTAGATGAGAAAGGTTGGACCGCAGAAATGAAAATACCCTTTAGTCAATTGCGCTTTGGTGATGATAATGAGCAAATTTGGGGTTTTAATATCAATAGAACTATTTTTAGATTGCAAGAACGTTCTTTATGGCAAAGAATTCCCAATGATCAAGCAGGTTTTATTAGTGAAGCAGGAGAACTACACGGTTTGGTAAATTTAAAATCACAAAAACAATTAGAAATTCAGCCTTTTACAGTATTGCAATATGATAGTTATCCAGCAGAAACTGGAAACCCATATAGAGATGGAAGCGATTTTAAAATCAATGGAGGTCTGGATGCAAAAATTGGGATTACTAATGATTTAACTTTAGACTTAACGATCAATCCAGATTTCGGACAAGTAGAAGCAGATCCTGGAGCGATTGCATTAGACGGTTTTCAAATATTTTTTCAAGAACAACGTCCGTTTTTTGTAGAAAATAAAAATATTTTCGATTTTGAATTTGCCAATGGAAGTGATAATCTTTTTTATAGCAGAAGAATTGGTAGAAACCCGCATAGAAATGCAAATTTAGCAACTGGTGAATTTGCAGAGGTACCACAAAACTCAACTATTTTAGGTGCTGCAAAATTCTCTGGAAAAACCAAAAACGGTTGGTCTATTGGGCTTTTAGAAAGTGTTACTGCCAACGAATTCGCAGAAATAAAACAAACCGATGAAGATACTAGAGAAGAAATTGTAGAACCTTTAACCAATTATTTTGTGGTGAGAGCTCAAAAAGATTTTAATGAAAGAAATTCTTATTTAGGCGGAATTTTTACAGCTACCAATAGAAATTTAGATGGTAATTTTACTGAATTACACAAAGCAGCATATACAGGAGGAATCGATTTTAGACACACTTGGCGCAAAAGAGAATTCTATGTAGAAGGAAATGCAATTATGAGTCGTGTTTCTGGAAGTGAAGAGGCTATAGAAAATACGCAGCGTTCTATCACAAGATTGTTTCAAAGAACAGACGCAAGTCATGTAGCAGTTAACCAAACAAGAACTTCTTTAACAGGAACAGGTGGTAGAATAGAAGCAGGTAAACAAGGTGGTGGAAATTGGCGTTACAACGGTGGTTTTGTCTGGCGTTCTCCAGAATTAGAATTGAATGATGTTGGATTTTTACGTCAAACAGATGAAATGATTCAGTTTGTAGAAGGAAGATATTTATGGCAAGTTCCTAAAGGAATTTATAGAGATATAAGAATAAACTTAGAACAATCTAGTAGATATGATTTTGGTGGAAACTTAAATAGAGTGCGCTACGAATTGGAAGGAAATGTAAACTGGAAAAATAATTGGTGGACAGAAGTAGGAATGGGAGCAAGTAGCCAAATTCATAGAAATGCTTTTTTAAGAGGTGGTCCTCGTTGGCGAGCAGCAGATGATCGCTATATGTATGGGTTTTTCGGTTCAGACAGAAGTAAGAAATTTAGTTTTACATTAGGTTATGTTGCTGTTCGAAGCGATGAAGAAGTTTTTACTAGAAACAGATATGTTTTTAGAATGAATTACCAACCTTTCGATTCTTTTAGCATGTCTTTAGATAATGAATTAGAAAAAACCGAAGATAAAACACAGTATGTAACAACCACAGATTTTGGAAACTTAAAAAGATACATCTTAGGAAATATTAAAAACGATACTTGGTCTACAACGCTAAGGCTAAATTATAGTTTGAACCCTAATTTTTCTGTTCAGTTTTACGGACAACCCTTTATTTCTAGAGGAAGATATTCTGATTTTAATTTTGTAAACAATCCTACCGCAAGTTCAATCAACGATCGTGTAAATGTATATAATGAAAATCAGATTTCCTTTGGTGTAAATGCGAATGGTGATGAAGCTTTTTTAATTGATGAAAATTTAAATAGCAACACAGACTATACTTTCGAAAAACCCGATTTTTCTTTTGTACAATTGCAAACCAATTTAGTGGTAAGATGGGAATATATTCCAGGTTCTGAATTGTTTTTTGTTTGGGCAAGAGGTTCTTCAGGAATACAAAGTTCAGAAAATTCTTTAAGAGAAAGCATCAATAATCAGGTTTTTGATATTCCTGCCCAAGACACTTTTTTAATCAAAGCAACGTATCGATTTGTGCGATAACTTGCAAAAAGTCTTTTCGAAGTTTTTACTTTAGAATCTTCTCTAAATTTGTCATTGCTTTTTAACCTTTCTGTAAAAACTATTTAAAATAAGATTTGAGTTAGTGTACGTTTTTTGATTTTCTTCTTGCTCTTTCGTTTTTAATAATGGATAATTCTCTTGATGTTTGTCCAGCGACAGACGTGTTTTCTTCCGCGCGTCTAATTAAATAAGGCATCACATCTTTTACGGGACCAAACGGAAGATATTTTGCAACATTGTAGCCTAATTCAGATAAATTATAACTAATATTATCACTCATGCCATACAATTGTCCGAACCAAATTCTTTTATCATTTTCAGAAATTCCTTTGGTTTTCATGATGTCCATCAGTAAATAAGAGCTTTCTTCGTTATGTGTTCCTGCGAAGAGTTCTATGTCTTCTAAATTATCTAATATATAATTTAAAACTTCATTGTATAAGTTATCAGTTGTCTTTTTGTCTTTGCAAATTGGGTCTTTGTAATTGTTTTTTAAAGCCCTTTCTCGCTCTTTTTCCATATAAGCTCCTCTAACTAGTTTCATGCCAATTTTAAATCCTTTGGCTTTTGCTCTTTGATGTAAATTTTTTAAATAATCTAATCTGTCCCAACGATATGCTTGTAGTGTATTAAAAATAATAACGTCTTTTGTGTTGTATTTTTCCATCATGTCTTCAATAAGTGCATCTGCAGCAACTTGCATCCAGCTTTCTTCGGCATCAATTAAAACGGGAATATTATACGTATTTGCTGTTTTGCAAACCTTTTCAAAACGTTCTTTTATAGCTTCCCATTCAACTTTTTCGCCCTCACTTAAAGGATCTTTTTTGGTGATTTTTTGATAAATTTTAAATCGTCCAAAACCTGTGGGTTTAAATACAACAAACGGAATGGCTTCATCTTTTTTAGCAAACTCTAGAATTGTTACTATTTTTTGAAGTGTCTCATCAAATTGTTTTTCTTCTTCTTTGCCTTCCACCGAATAATCCAAAACTGTATGCACATTTTTAGTGTGCATTTTTTTAATGATGCCCTGGCAATCTTCTTCATCGATGCCTCCACAGAAATGATCGAAAACGGTAGCTCTAATTAACTTTTTTACGGGTAATTTTGCTTTTAAAGCAAAATTTGTAACTGCTGCTCCAATTTTAACTAATGGCGCTTTCTTTATCATTTCGAATAAAAATAAGGCTCTGTTTAATTCTGAATCAGATTTCAGCGCCAGCGCAATTTCGGTATTATCAAATATTTTATTCACTTAATTTTGTTTTCTTTAAGTTAGTTAAAAGTGCATATAAAGCTCCAGAAATAAGCAACGATTGTACAGCAGGAAAACCTATCTTTATTTCGTATTGTGTAACATAGCCAACCAAAAGACCTACCAAAATGCTTATGGTTGCTAACCAATTCCAAGATTGATTTGTAGTCACTTCCCTTTTATCAACAAAAAAGAAATGTGCCATGATAACGCCTGCGATTACAGGAACGATTAATGCTATTGAATATAAGAAATTTACAAACTGATCCATGATGCCTAATAAGGATAAAATGATTCCAACGATAGCAAAAACGAGTGTCATTATTTTACGACTTTTATCATCATTTAGATTAAACATATTACATAAAACCAAGCCTCCAGTGTAATTACTAACCAATTGACTGGTCCAAGTAGCCACCCAAAGCACTACAAAACCCCAAGCAGGAAAGCCGAGTTCTTGCATCACTTGCACAATATCTGAATTTCCTGTTCCCATAGACATTACTGCTCCGACTAAAAAAAGTGGAAAACCAACGATGATAATTCCCAACGGAATTAAAATATTATCTCTCCAAGTGGGTTTTGCAAATCGGGTGTAATCTGGCGCAATTAACCATTGTGCCACGTTAATGCTAATTACTAAATTAATTGCTTCGATAAAAGACATGGAACCTTCTGGATTCCAGCTTGCTATTTTTTCCCAACCCATATTATTTATGGATAAATAAAGTGCTACCGTAACTAATAATAAACCTGCGGGAATTGCCACATAATCTACCCATTTAATAGAAGCGTAGCCTATGATGGACGGAATAGCAAATAGCAATCCAATACCAGCTGTACTTACAATGTATAAGAATACATCCTCTCTTTTATTGATGCCGACTAATGCGCTAAACGCATCTGCGGCAACAGAGGTTTGTATGGCCCACCAACCTAAAGTTAACGCTAAAATGACGATTCCAACGATAATTCGTGATTGCTCTTTTCCAAAACTCAGCGCTGCTAAACCAGACGATGTTAAACCTGTTTTAGCGCCAATATATCCTTGAACAGCGTTTCCTATCCATTGGAAAAAAACCAATGCAACCATTAAAATGCCAACAATCTCTAACAAGCTAAAATTACCAATTAGAATTCCGCCAATTAGTAATACAGGAATACAGAATTCTAATCCTCCAAAAATGAAAGCTGGAATATGCCAAGCTTGTCTTTCGTTTAACGGAATAGATTTTGAAGCTGAATCTACCGTTTTATTTGTGTTAGTAGTTTGTTCCATTTTGATTGGTTTTTTATGATTTAATCAGTTTTCTTGAACAAGAAGAAAAGAATTTTACTGTCTTCTAATGTTTCTGTTTTTCGGATTTCGTCTTTATTTAAATAGATTAAATCGCCTTGATTCATTATTTTTTCGTTCCCATTATTAGTTAAAACTCTTAATTTACCTAAAACTAAATAAGTGATTTCATGCGAGTCGAGCGTTTTAAACGGGAGTACTTGTCCTTTTTTTAAAACTACCGAACCACAATCTACAGCAACACCTTCTTCTTGTTTTTGAATGAGGTATTTTAAATACTCTTTTTCGGGATACGTTAATGGGAGTACTTCCATAGTTTTTTTGAATTAAGCTTCAATCATTGCAGGATAATGCTCCAACGCTTGCTCTTTGGTAATAAAACCGTTTTTTATGTCATTTTGAATTTTCGCTAACGGTCTGTCTTTAGGATTTCCATAACCACCGCCAGTTGCTGTTACCAATTTTACTTTGTCGCCTTTATTTAGTTTTACATTGGTTACAATGTTATATTCTTCTTCTGTACCATCGGTTCTTATCACGGTAAAATAATTGTAACTCCCTTCTTTACCTTCTTTTAATCCCCAAGTTGGAATGGAATATCCTAAAAATGCTCCTGTTAAAAAGGCTTCCTCAGAGAGAATTTTAAAAGTTAAATATTGTCCGTTTCCACCTTGAAACTCGCCATAACCACCACCTTCATTATGAAAAGCATATTCTTCTACAAGTACACCATATTTGCGTTCTCTGGTTTCTGCTGGAATGTTATAGGATTCGCCATGTGCATACGAGAATTGTCCGCGATTTCCATCATGATAGGCACATGCGCCCCAACCACCGGAAAGTGGTTCTGCTTGTACATAAAACTCTTTTGTAACAGGATGAACTCCAGAAATATAGGTTACACAAACTGATCTAAAATGACCTGCTGGTAATTTTTCTGGCACAATAGGACCTAATGTTTTTAACAATAAATCTATGGCTGCTAAAAACACTTCATAATATACAGAAGTAGGTGCAGGCGAGCTTGCGCTGACCAATGTATTGTCTGGACAAATTAATTTCACATGTTTAAAAGAACCATTATTTGCTGGTAATGTTGGTGTTGTTATCGATTTAAATGCAGCTCTTACAGCGGTTTCTAAACCAGTTCTCGACAAATTTAAAGGGCCTTTTAATTGCTCGTGAGAACCTGTAAAGTCACAAATCATATTTTCGTTAGAAATGATAATTTTTAATTTTAAAGGGAAAGGACCGTTACCAAAACCATCGTTTTCTATCCAGCCTGTATTTTCATATACACCATTCGGAATTTTTTGCAACTCTTTTAAGCTAATACGTTCGCCGTATTCCATGAATTCTTCTGCCGCTTCTTTGTAAGCATCTAAACCATATTTTTCAATCAGTTTTATAATTCTTTCTGCACCAACATCATTTGCAGCTATTCCTGAAAATAAATCGCCTAAAGTACTTTTTGGTAAACGAACGTTGGCTTCAATCATTTGAATAATGGCATTATTTAGTTTGCCTTCATCCTTAATTTTTATAAAAGGAAAATGCATCCCTTCTTGATAAATTTCTGTTGAAACGGTAGATACAGAGCCAGGGTTTGTTCCTCCAATATCTGTCCAATGTGCTTTATTTACTGTAAAAGCAACACGTTCTCCTTTATAAAAAATAGGTGTAATAATCGCAATATCAGATAAATGTGTTCCACCACCTACATAAGGCGTGTTTGCAATAATAACGTCTCCTTCTTTTATAGGATTGTCATCATTAAAACGCTCTAATGTTTCTTCTACTACAAGGCTCATTGCTGCTAAAAACGTAATTACTCCGTTTCCTTGTGCCAACAATCGTCCTTCTCCGTCTGTAATTCCTACAGCGTAGTCCAACGCCTCATAGATTATAGGACTCATGCTGGTACGTTGAATCGTTTCAAACATAGCTTCACCAATGGATATTAATGAATCCTGAATAATATCTGATGTAAATTTATTTAAACTCATGGCTACTTTATTTTATTGATAATAATGTTTGCATAGTCATCAATTTTAAATTGATGCTTTGGGGGCACAACGGTTGATGTGGATTGTTCTACAATAATTGCAGGACCTTCAATCGTCATGCCTGGGTCTAATTTATCTCTATCATAAAACTTACTATCATGAATACCAGACTCATCAAAATCCACTTTTTCAGTGGCAATTAATGCATCTTCTATAGTACTGCCTTTTGACTCAACTTTTCCTATAACGGGCTTATTTACAATAACCTCTGCTACCAAATGATAGTTAACAATTTCAATTTTGGTCTCTTTTAGATTAAATGCGTATCTCTTTTTATGCAGTTGATGAAAATTAGTTTCAATCTCATCCATTTTTAAATGGTTTAAATCAGGCAGCATCAGCTTCACAGAGTGTTCCTGACCATCATAACGGAGATCTAAAAAGTATTCAAATTGAATGTCTTCTTTTTGATACAAATCTATTTCATAGGCTTTTATGGCTTCATTTCTCATGTCATGAAAGACGTCTTTTAAGGTTGAAAAATTAGCAACATTTAAACGCATAACATCTGTACGGATGTAATCTCGCCTTAAATCTGACATTAACATTCCGAAAGCTGAAAATACGCCTGCATTTAAGGGCACAATGATTTCTGGCATTTGCAATTCTTCACCTAAATATGCACCGTGCATTGGACCACCGCCACCAATAACGACTAAAGAAAAATCTCTTGGGTCATAGCCTTTGTTTACGGATACACTTTTTAAAGCGTTTACCATATTCGAATTGGCAACACGAATTACGCCGCGTGCCATTTCTTCCATTGTCATATCCAATTCGTCACAAAGTGGTTTTGCTGCATTTTTTAGACTATTTAAATCTGGTTTTAATTCGCCCCCCAAAAAGTAATCTTTATGAATACGGTTGCAGACTACATTAGCATCTGTTGTGGTAAAACTCGTGCCACCTTTTCCATAGGATGAAGGACCAGGATTTGCAGCTGCACTTTTTGGACCCACACGCATTTTGCCACCATCGTCTAACCAAGCAATACTGCCGCCACCGTTACCAATTTCTACAATATCTATTACGGGTGTAAGTATAGGGAAGCCAGCTTGGGTTTTTGTTTTTTCAATATTATAAGTGGTTATAATTTTTGGGATTCCGTTTTCAATCAGAGAACATTTTGCTGTTGTACCTCCAATGTCAAGTACCAATAAATTTTCTTTCCCAATAGTTCTTCCCAGTACCACCCCTCCAAGCATACCGCTTGCTGGACCCGATTCAATTAAGGTAATTGGATTTGCCTTTACATCTCCAACGGTGGTAATACCACCGTTGGACTGCATTATGTAAAGATTATTTTTATACCCTAATTTTTGTAGGTGATGCGTTAAATTATTTAAATACTTGGTTGCGATTGGTTTTACATAAGCTGATAAAACTGTAGAACTTGTACGTTCATATTCTCGCCATTCTCTAGTAACTTCATGCGAAGTTATGACTTCGAATTGAGGATATTTAGTACGAATGTAGGTTGCCAATTGTTTCTCGTGAACTGGATTTTTATAACCGTGTAAAAAGCAAATAGCAATTGCTTCGACACCTTCTTTTATAAATTTGCCGATATGTTTATCTACTGATGATTCGTCTAACGGTGTGATGATTTCGCCAAGATAATTGATGCGTTCCTTTACCTCTTGTCTTAAATAACGGGCAACAAACGGTTCTTCTTTTTTAAAGTTGAAATTGTACAAATCTGGGCGTGTACCTCTAGCAATCTCTAGAACATCCCGAAATCCTTCGGTTGTGATCAACGCCGTTTTAGAACCCTTCCGTTCTGTGATGGCATTGATGACCACTGTTGTACCGTGAGCAAAAAAATCAATGGTAGTTAAATCTAAATCTATTTTTTCTATAGCGTTTAAGATTCCTTTTTCAAATTCGCCCGGTGTTGTGCTGGATTTAGATACTTCAACCTTTCTAACTTCTTTAGTTACGCTATCGTAATCAAAGAAAACAAGGTCTGTAAAAGTTCCTCCTATATCTGTTGCTACTCTCATGTATTTTAATAATTTATTTATTATTTACCCGAACTACAATTTTTCCTACTTGCTGATTGGAAAGCATATATTCATAGGCTTTTTTGTAATCTTTAAAATCAAAAACTTTACTCACGATTGGTTTTAGCGCTCCTTTTTCAATGCGTTCTAAAACATACCCCTTGCATTCGTTTAGTTTGTCGATGTTTTCTACATGGGTGAATTGAGAATAGGCATCCATTATGGCTTTTTTCCTAATTAATGGCACAAGTGGAAATAGTGTTGGGTTTGGGTCTAATAATCCGTAAATGATTACAACGGCTCCTGTTGATAAGGCTTCTAAATATTCATCACAAAAAGCGCCTGCTACAGGATCGTACACAAAACTTACGCCTTTGCCTTTAGTGATTTCCATCAATCTTTTTTTGACGTTTTCTTCTTTTGTTACGATTAGATGATGTATCCCAAGTTGTTCGAGTTCCTCTTTTTTGACGCTTGTCCTAGTAGAACCTATAACGGTAGCTCCTGCATCTCTTGCTAGTTCAAAACAACCATACCCAGCTGAACTAGAAATGGCTGGAATAAAAACGTAATCTCCTTTTTTTACGCTGCCAATATGAAATAAGGCAAAATAAGCTGTAGAATATTGCATCCAAATAGAGCAAGCTTCTTCTGTGGTTAAATTTTCTGGCGCCTTAGTCAAGTAGTCTTGAGGTACGACCGCATATTCTCCCTGCACCCCATATTTTGAAGTATTAAATGGTATTGAAGTTACCCTATCACCAACTTTAAAATCGGTTACTTTGTCGCCAATTTTTACAACTTCACCTGTCGCTTCTGACCCAATACGTGAAGGGAAATCTGGCAACGTCGTATGGAAACCTTGGTAATGCAGTACATCGGCTCTGTTAAGTGCGAAGGCATCAACCTTGAATAAGACTTCATCATTGATTGGGTCTTCTAGGGTTATGTTTTCTATGTTTAATACGTCTAACTCTCCACATTTGTGGAATCTTATTATGTTACAATTGACTTTCATTTTTTTCAGATTTAGAAATGAGTTAACTACCCTTCCTACCTAAATTCAGGTAGGAGGAAAAATTAAAATCAAATTATTTTATTGTTTTTAAAAGGTATAAGAAAGGTCAATACCTACTGTGGTCGGTGTATTTGGAAATCTTAAATTGCTAAAACCAAATTCTGCCGTTGGAAAAAACTCTGTATTGAATTTGGTGTCAAAAATATTATTGGACCATACCGTTACCCCGAATTTATTTAGCTTTAAATTGACTCTTGCATTTACTAAAGTATATGGATCTTGTTGGTATTCTTCCAACGGATCCCAATATTGTGTCCCTCTGCTATCTACATTAACATGGAAACCCAATGTTGATTTTTCTGCCAATTCAAAATTAGCATTGGCACCAATTTGAAACGTGCTTTCTATAGTAAAAGGAGACGTATTTCCGCTCACGTCTACTTCTTCATGTGTTTCGTAATCGAAGGCTGCCGCATTGGTTAATCTGTTGTATTTTCCTTTTTTTATCTCACCATCATTGAATCCTAAACTTGCAAAGAAATCAAGATTATTGGTGGCTCTGAATTTTAGTTCCGTTTCAAATCCTGAAATTCTAGATTCCTCAAAATTGTAAATTCCTAATACGGCTGGCGTTACCGGAATAAAGGTGTATTGTTGCTGATTTTCAAAATCAATAATGTAAAAAGCATTATTGAAAATAATTCTATTGTTTAAGAAACTTGTCTTTAAGCCAATTTCATAGTTATTTGTGAATTCTGGCTCATAAGTCTTACCAAATTTTACAGTTTCGTCAGAATTAAAACCTCCACTTCTATACCCACGTCCATAGTTAGCATACCCTAAAACTGTTTTAGAAAATTCATACGCCAATGAGAATTTTGGTTGCCATACGGTTATGTCGTTTTCTATTGAAGTATTAGAAATACGAGACTCATTGGTGAGTTTATCATAATCGACACGAACCCCAGCAGATACCGTAAACTTATCTGCTAATTTATAATCCACAAAACCAAAACCGGCTAAGGTCTGTATGGTATTATCATCATCATTCCCTACCAACGGATCAGTGCTGTAATTTGCATTTTCCGCAGATGCATCTACAAAGCCGCCTTCATAATACGTTCTATTGAGAAAAGTAGAGGTATTCAAGTAGCGGTTGCTATTTTGATATAATGTTCCTACCGTGTAATTTAATTTAGTGTCTTCACTAGAATTTGAAGTCAATCTAAACTCTTGACTAAAGGTGTCTGAATCTGATTGTTGCGATACTTTACTAAACGCATATTGTGAATAATCATTTTCACCTATATAATAACGTCTTGTGGCATTAAAGGAGGTAACAGATTGAAATTTTGCTTTTTCCAATGCTCCTTCTAGCTTAAAGCTACTCAACGAATTTGATAATTCCGAATCTCCTAATATATCGCCAAAGGGCTCGCTGGAATAATCATCGTCCGCAAGCACAGGAATTGAAGGGTCAAAAATATCCGTTTTGGTTACGTAATAATTACCACCTGCTTCCACTTTAAAATTATCTTGTACAAAAGTGGCAGACCAACGTGGGTTAAATCTATATTTTAATTTAGCTCTAATATTATACTCATTTGAAAAATCTACTTTCTGATTTAAAAAGGTGTTGTTAATTAAACCATCAAACTTGTTATATCTAGCATTAACACTATAGTATAATTTACTTTTAACAAAAGCTCCAGAAGAAGATATTCCAGCTCCAAATAATCCGCCATTACCAGCATTAAGCATTACTTTCGTTTTGTTTTTATTAGTTGGGTCTTTGGTAACAATATTTATAGCACCTGCAATAGCATTTTTACCGTACAGTGTTCCTTGTGGTCCTTTTACAAATTCTAATAATTCAATATCGTACAAAGACATGTTCATGGCACTGGCATCTGGCAAGGTCATCCCATCGATAACAACGGCCACAGGTGATTCTGCATTTCTAATTTGAGAAATACCACGCACCGTTAAAAAATTTATGCCAGGCTGTTGTGCTTCGGTAAAGGTAACATTTGATATTTGTGAGGTAAAGGATTGAATATTGTCTATACCACTTGCCTCAATTGTAGCTGCATTTACTGCAACTGTAGTTTCTGGTAAACTTTGAATGGCTTGTGCTCTAACACGCGCCTTACTCGATACAGACGAAAAACCTTTAATGGTTACAACATCTAATTGATTTGCTTCGGGCTTTAAAACGATCGTTAAATTATCACTCGTTATTTTAACTGTTTTAGTTTGATAACCTAAATAAGAAACGATAATCTCTGTAGCATCGTTAGCTACCTTAATAATAAAATCACCATTAAAATCAGAAGTAACACCATTAGCCGCATTGCCTTTTTCTACAATACTTGCTCCAGGTAAAGAGTTTCCTGTTTCATCGAAAATTTTACCGCCAATATCTTTTGAATTTTGTCCAAATGCAAGTAAAGTTGTCATGCAAAATAAGGTTAAAATTAGATTTTTCATGTGTATGTATTTTAAATTAGTTAGGCAATTTTACAAATACATACTCATTAATTCCACTATTCCTGTTATTTTAATGTTATTTGTTTATAATAGGAATTTAACTGGAATAAATGTATTTTTGGGAACATACAGATAATTTATAATTATGAATAGTAGAGGAATTCAGGTATCTAATGGTTTAATCCTTGGGCTTCACAAGGAGCTTTTGACTATTTTCTCTAACCATTATTCCATAGAAATAAAAACGCTGACTATATTCCAGTTATATGGATTTGGAGATTATAATGACGAGCATCCAAGTTTAAAAGGATTTATAACGGAGATAACAGGTCAGTGGATAAATGGAAAGTATTTATACAATAAAATAAGAGAAGTAGATAGAGGCAATAGTAAATACACCAAATTAAGGAGAGATTATTTATCGCTTTTACTACTTGCCGCAGGATATAACTCGTATAGTGAATATTTAAATAATTCTACTTTTATTAGCGCAGAAGTAAAAGAAGATGAGAAAGGAAGTAATTTTGAAAATACATCCAGTGATATAGATGTATTGTATTACGTAGGATATTATGTAGAGGATAGACAATATTATATAAAATCGAAGTTTACTATTTATAAAATGAAAACAGCTTCATGGGAAATTTTATATTGGGAAAGAAATTTAGAACCCACATTTTATACGTATTTCGGAAAATGTGTACCCACAGGCGAAAGTGCTTTATCATTTTATTTCAGTAAGGAAAATTCAAGTTTAAATAAAGAATGTTTTGTAAATCTATTTTATGGTAATAATATGCAGTCAAAACCAGTTCTATTGGGGGCTTATTGTGGTTTTAACAGAAGTAATAGCCCAGTAATTGGTAAACTGATTTTTGAGCAAGTACAAGACAAAGAAGAGCAGGATTTAAAGGTGAAATCGAAAGATATAAATCCAATATTTCATCATTACTTATATTCTCAGCGTATGGAGGTAGAAAATATTTTACCGCATAAAGATTCAGATTTATCTGTTTCTGTTAATCGTTTAGAAATTGTTAACTTTTTAGTGGGAGAATATTTTGGCTTTTATCTTAGTGAAAACAACTATCTGATTCCTATATACTTTAAAATACATAACAATCTTGGCGAATTAGAATTAAAAATCAACAACAACAGTTTTAAAGGAATAGGAAGACTTAATAAAACAGAAAACTATTTAATATCTGAGTTTTCAGAAAAAAACAGCTCTTTTTCACAATTTTCCATTAGAGTTAAACCGCTAGAAAAAGATTTATTTATAAGTTATATTCTTGTCTACTCTGGAGCGGATGTTTTAAATGGAAGAGTTTTATTATGGAAAAATAATGAGACGCTTAAATCTATATTAAAGAAAAACACAGGGTTTTATTTAAATTTTAATGATGTTGATTCATTTGTAGAAGAAAAAATAAAACTGCATCTTTAGTCTTGTATTAAATTATCATTTTTTTAGATAACTCCCCAAATAATTTTCGCATTTTCAAGTGTTTGTAACAGACTAACTGTTTTGCAATGTCATCTAAATATGCTCTTAAAGGAAAAATCATGAATAAAATCAGACTGATTTTTTAATCTAAAAAATTTCTCATTGGCGCTGCCTCCTTTAGATTTTTTTGTAAAATACTACCTTAAAAAGAAAAAAAGACAAAGAATTTATTTAAAACTTTTAAAATAGATGATTTTGTTAAGAGTTAATAATAAACCTATCTGAGTCAATTAATTTTTTCAAATTTCTATAATTTTGTACCGAATTTTAAAACAGATATCATGAAAACCATAAAAAAATTTACAACAGTATTGGCAATTGCAAGTTTACTATTTGTTTCTTGTGACAAGGCTAAAGAGAAAAAAACGGATATGAATTCTTCAGATACGAATACGACTGAAATGAGCATTGAAGCGAAAAAAATGAAAGTTAAAATAGCCGATGGTCAATATGGAAGTTATAATGTAGATGTCTACGGAGATTTATCTTTTGATGATTGGGATGGATTTAACATCGCTAATAAAGAATTAAGAGACATTGAAAATTTAGAATTAAATACAACTACACAACGTATCGAAAATTTAAACGGTACCATTGCTAACTTAGGAAATTCTATTCCTGTATGGTTAAGAAATGAAGAGGTAATGGAAGATGTTGATGATGTTCAAGAAGAATATAGAAAATTATTGAAAGAGAAAGATGAGCCAATGAAAAACGTAAAGCAAAACTTAGAAGAGTTAATTGAAAAGTTTGATGATTTACGTGAAGAGTTGAATGAAACAATTGCAAAGTATAAAAAATCATAATTTATATACAATAGACTTCAAAAAGGATAGCTTAAATGTTATCCTTTTTTTTGCTTACAAACTAAAAGTTGCACGTTGCAATCGATCGTTGATAGATTTTCCTAAACCGCTATCAGGAAAACGTTCAGCAATAATTACATCTAAATTTAAAGTGTCTAAAACGTGCAAAGAAGTATATAGTTTCGATGCCGCTTCTTGCATTGAATTGTTTTCAGATAGAATAATTTCTGTTAGATTTTTATTATTCAAAGAGGTCTTAAAAACTAAAACACCAATTTTTTTCTTTGGATGATTTTTCACCTCTAAACTAACATCATCCACCAAAAAGGTTTTTGTTGCAGGCGCATAGTGTCTTGCAAGCATTCCAGGAGCATCGGGGCTATTTTCTTTCTTGTTTTTGATGGAAATTTTTCCAACAACCGCCTCGATATCTTCCAAAGCCAAAGCACCCAATCTGTAAATAACGGGTTCCTCATTTTCAAAACCAATAATGGTAGATTCAATGCCATTTTTACAAGCGCCACCATCTAAAACCATTTGAATGTCATTCTTAAAATAATTTGCTACATGTACTGGTTTTGTAGGGCTGATGCTTCCAAAAGGATTTGCACTTGGTGCTGCCAAAGGAAAAGGCAATTGTTTTAACAATGCTAAAGTTACAGGGTGATTTGGTACACGAACAGCCACCGTATCTTTTCCCGCAGTAATTAAATCAGGAATCTTTGCATTCTTTTTCAATACCAATGTCATAGCACCTGGCCAAAAAGTAGTTGCTAACAATTTCGCTTTTTTAGGAATGTGAGCTACGATAGTAGCTAATACATCTATAGAAGAAATATGTACGATTAACGGATTAAAAAACGGACGTTTCTTTGTAGAGAAAATACTTTTTATTGCTTTTTCGCTATAAATATTTCCTGCCAAACCATAAACCGTTTCAGTAGGAATGGCTACCAATTGCTCGTCAGTTAATAATTGTATTGCTTTTTGTATGTCTTTAGAAATGATGCTCATAAGTTCGATTGCAAAACTACATATAAAATTGATTTCTAATAACTTTAAACTATTCTAATTGAGCTAAATAATGATGCACTTGACTTACTGCCATAGAACCTTCACCAACGGCAGAAGCAACACGTTTTACAGAATTTTTTCTTACATCGCCCACAGCAAAAATACCAGGAATACTCGCTTCTAAAGATTGCGGATCTCTTTGTTTGTAAATTTTACAATCTGTTAAATTTTCTTTCATTAATAATTCTCCTGTACAAACAAAACCTTTTTCATCAGTAACTACCATATCGTCCATCCATGTTGTATTGGGTTGTGCGCCAATAAAAGAGAAAAGATTAGAGGTTTCCATTTCTATGGTTTTATTATTGGTTTGCAAACAGATTTTTTCTAAATGATGATCGCCAAATAATTCACAAACTTCGGTATTTTTATGAACTTTTATTTTAGCAGACGCTTCAATTCGTTTTACTAAATAACTACTCATTTTTGCGCCTAAATCATTACCACGAATTACCATATGAACTTTTTTAGCTGAAATTGATAAAAACATGGCTGCTTGTCCAGCAGAATTTCCTCCACCAATAATAACCACTTCTTGGTCTTTACAATTAGAAACGTCCATTCCTGTAGCAGAATAATAAATACCACAACCTTCAAATTTTTCTACATTGTCTAAAGGCAATTTTCTGTAGGCCGCTCCGGTTGCAATAATGATAGATTTCGATTTGATTATTTTATCATTTGTGGCACAAACCGTAAAATATTCTGGAGAATAACTCAAATTTTTTGCACAGTGCGGAATGGAAATATTACAGCCAAATTTTTGTGCTTGTACATACGCTCTGTTGGCTAAATCTGTTCCAGAAATTCCTGTTGGAAAACCTAAATAGTTTTCTATTTTAGAGCTCTTTCCAGCCTGTCCACCAGGTGCTTCACTGTCAATAGTAACAACGCTTAAACCTTCTGAAGCTGCATACACACTTGCCGCTAAACCAGAAGGTCCTGCACCAATAATTAGAACATCAAAAATTTTGTCTTCAAAATCCATTAAAACACCACTGTATCTTGCCAGTTGCTCTAAAGACGGATTTTTACAAACTTTAGAATCGCTATTAATTAAAAGTGGTAAATCTGTTTTATGTAAACCAAAATGATCTAATAAATCGACTGCTTCTTCTTGTGCATCTACATCAATAAAAGTATACCAAATATGATTTTTCTCTAAAAAATCTCTAATTTTATAGGTTTGATTGGAGTTTCCAGAACCCACCAATTTGATACCACCAGAAATTTCATTTAAAACGGTTTCTTGTCGCAACAAAAATGCATTTAACAGCACATCACTAATGTCACTATTTTGCGTAATCGCTTCTTTGAGTTTGTCTGGTTTTATTCTCAACAATTTGCTGTTTGGTTGTGCCATCGCATTAAATTGTGCAGATCTGTTAGAAAGCATGCCGCTATCGCCTGTGAATTCATACTTTTTATGAGTTACTATAGAGGTGTTGTTGTATGGATCTTCAATGATTATTTCTCCCTCCAAAATAACAAAGAAGTCATAGATATTATCGCCCAAAGCAAATACTTTTGTTTGGGTTTTATAGTTTTCTTGAGTACCAAATTTTTTTAATTTTTTAATTTGGTTGTAGTTTAATTCTGGAAATCTTGGGTCTTTCATAACTTCAAAGATAAAATTGGTAAGGATTCATTTTTAGCAAGCATAAATTTAAGCAGATTTTTTTTATTAAAAAATAATGGCTGATTGATGATTCAATTTATCTATTGAAAATGGAACGATTCAAATAGATGTAAACAAAACTAAAAAAGCGGAATAGTTTTTGGTGCAGGAAAGAGAATTAAAAACAACCTTTCTGAATGAAGAAATTTCTATTCTTTTCCATACTATTTTTAGCATTAGCAACCAATTCTCAAGAAAAAACAGTGAAACCTTTTTTTTCAATAGATGGAAATTTTACTTTGGGAATTAATGAAGATTATGAAGCAAATTCAGAGGATGGTGGCACTTTTATTGAACCATCGGCATTATTTTTTAGAATTGGTTTTGGTTACGAGTTTAAAAAAAGACTTGCAGTTAGTTTGAATGGAGGTTATGATTTGCACTGGAATTATGCAGTAAGCGCTTTTCCAGCATATGGAGCTTTAAAATACAACATCACCGAAAAAGATGATAGTACACACTTTGTAGAAGTGAGGTATGGTAAAATGTGGACGCCTTCTTTGAGCTATCCTGATGGAAATTATTACGGAATAGGAGTGGGATTTCAAATTGCAGGAGAGGAAAGATGGAATACTGTTTTTAGAATAGATTTTCATAGAAAAGGCATCGCTGGTTTTAAGAATGATCGATTGGATAGCGTTTCCTTTGGAATTGGTTTTTCATTTTTTTAATAGGTTCTCAATACAAATTTAGAGGCCAGTAGTTAGTTACTTATTAAAAACAATAAGTAACTAACTATGTCTGGTTGTCCCGAAATTTCGGAAGCAGTCGAAACCTATATAAAGCAGACCAATAGTTCTCGATAGCTTTGCTAGCTACTTTCAATGAAAATACATTTTCATTTTAGTAATGTTACCATTGACGTGTTTGTTTAATTATATGATTTTAAGTAAATTAACAGTTCTCGATTTGCTTCGCAAGCTACCTTCAATCAAAATACATTTTGATTTTGGCAATGCTCGAACAGACATGCTTACAATCATTTATTTAACGTCATTCTAATCGTTTGATAAAAATTTTTCTCGGGTCTCGAACGGACAATAACGAATAATTCAAACATCTAATAAACAGTGTTTTAAAACTTTAATTTAGTATGTATTTAACTACTGACCTCTATAAAAATTATTTATTTCTCATAAATTCACTGAATTGAAATTACGCACTGTCACATCGAGTGATTTTGTTTTTCTACAAAATCGTATCGAGATGTTTTGATTTAAAAAATAATTTCAAATTTCATCCATCAATAAAAACAATATTTTTTTATCTTTTTCTGTGAATTCATGTGAAACTTCTTCGGCATTAAAACGAAGCTTAAAAGAATAGATCGCGTTTTTGAGACTTTTGGTATTGTACCCCATATATTTTAATGCAAAATCTACATTGAAGTCCAATGGAAGTACTACTGTTTTTAGTTTTTCTTCATCGTACCAAATTCCGAGACCGCTTTCTGCCAATGCTTTCCAAGGAAATAATGCGCTAGGATCTACTTTTCTTCCAGGTGCAATGTCTGAATGACCCACGATATTTTGAGCTGGTATTTTATACTTTTCTGTTAGTTTTTGAAGCAAGAAGATTAGGCTGTTAATTTGAGCATAGGAAAAAGGTTCTTTGCCATTATTGTCTAATTCAATTCCTATAGAAGTGCTATTTATATCGGTGTTTTTTCCCCAACTTCCATTACCTGCATGCCAACCTCTTAACAAATCGTTTAGCATTTGTGTCACCGTTCCGTCATCACAAATCACATAATGCGAACTTACTTGTGTGCGTTTTAAAGCAAAGGTTCTATACGTCTGTTGACAACTGTCTTGGGCTGTATGATGAATTACAATTAGGTTTGGTTTTCTTAAATTGAAGTTTTGAGATTTTACAAGATTGGTTAATCTGTTGTTTACAGTGTCTTGCTTAATTCGACTAAGAGATGCTCCTAGAGTTTTAGCTTTTTTGTTATACGCTTTTGTTGATATTTGATATATATTTTTAGAACAAGAACCTAATACAAGAAGAATAATTAGTAGTTTTAAATGTTTCATCATTACGTTTTTAATGCATTATCAGTTAAATTTTGCCAATTCTAACTTCAATTTATAAAAAAAACAACTATCTAAAAACTTTTTCTCTTTTATTTTTATGAAATCTACTTATGATTCAATAAAACTAGCTGTTGGAGAAAACAACAAATCTGTAGGGTTATCAATGTCGTATAAATATTGGTAGCCTTTTGATTCTTTTTGACAAAAAGGCTCTAAAAGTTTTGTCATATTCGTAAAACCTTCTAAAGTTAACACGCAGAAAAAGGTTTGGTTGTCTTTGGTTAGAATTCCTTCATCAGAAGTAAACAACCCAAAATTAAATTGTAATTGCTGGTGTCTATAAAATCTATTTGAGATAAGTCTAATTTTTGTTTTTTAGCAATAATTGTATCGTGTAGTACATCTCTAAATTGAATTGCTTTTGCTTTATCAAAATTGAATAACCTTACAATATTTTCTTTAAGACCATTGTAATTTTCGATGTAATCTAATTTCATATGTTTCTATTAATGCGCCTCTAGCCAGTTCATTCCAGTATCCATTTCTACATCTAAAGGAACAGCCATTTTAAAAGCATTTTCCATTTCGTGCTTAATGATAGGTTTTATAATTTCCAGTTCGTCTTTATGCGCGTCAAAGACCAATTCATCGTGCACTTGTAATAACATCTTCGATTTAAAATTTTCTTTCTCAAATCTATTGTGAATATGAATCATGGCTAACTTGATAATGTCTGCAGCAGAACCTTGTATGGGTGCATTTACTGCATTTCTTTCTGCGCCACTTCTTACCATTGCATTTCTAGAATTGATGTCTTTTAAATACCTACGTCTGTTTAAAACAGTTGCTACATACCCATGTTCTCTAGCAAAATCTACTTGTGAAGACATATATGCTTTTAATTTTGGATAGGTTTCATAATAGGTATCAATGAGTTCTTTGGCTTCGCTTCTGCTTAAATCAGTTTGATTGCTCAATCCGAATGCAGAAACCCCGTAAATGATTCCGAAATTAACTGTTTTTGCATTGCTACGTTGTTCGCGTGTAACTTTATCTAAAGGAACATTAAACACTTTAGAAGCGGTGGAAGCATGAATATCTTCTCCATTTTTAAACGCATTGATCATGGTTTCTTCTGCACTTAAAGCTGCAATAATTCGCAATTCAATTTGAGAATAATCTGCTGCTAACAACACATAATTTTCATCTTTCGGAATAAACGCTTTTCGAACCTCACGTCCACGTTCTGTTCTAATCGGGATGTTTTGTAAATTCGGATTGTTCGAACTCAATCTTCCGGTAGCTGCAACAGCCTGCATATATTGTGTATGAATTCTCCCTGTTTTTGGGTTGATTTCATTCGGCAATGCATCTACATAGGTACTTTGTAATTTTTTATATTGACGATATTCTTGAATGTCTCTAATAATTTGATGGTCTTTTGCCAAATAGGAAAGAATATCTTCTCCGGTTGCATATTGCCCTGTTTTCGTTTTTTTAGGTTTCTCTACCAATTGCATATTTTCAAACAACACAATTCCTAATTGTTTTGGGGAAGCAATATTAAATTCTTCACCGGCTTGCTCGTAAATATTTTTTTCTAATCTGCTGATATCATCCGTTAACGCAACAGAAAGTTCCTTTAAGAAATCTGAATTTATATTGATCCCTTCAATTTCCATCGCTGTTAAAACAGATACCAAAGGCAACTCAATCTCATTAAAAAGTTTGGTTACATTTCCAGCTTCTAATTCGCCCGTAAAAAGTTGTTTTAGTTGAAATGTAATGTCTGCATCTTCCACAGCATATTCTGTTTGATCTGCAATAGGAACAACGCGCATAGAAAGCTGGTTTTTTCCTTTTTTACCAATCAATTCTGTAATAGAAACGGGTTGATAATTTAAATAGGTTTCTGCCAAAATATCCATATTATGGCGCATGTCTGGATTGATCAGGTAATGCGCAATCATCGTGTCAAAAAATTTCCCTTTTACAGGCATTTGATAATTTGACAATACTTTGATATCATATTTTAAGTTATGACCAATCTTTTCAATTTCACTTTCAAAAAAGGGTCTGAATTCTTCTAAAATTTTTGTTGTCTCTTCTTGGTCTTCTGGAAACGACACATAATATCCTTTTCCAACTTCATACGAAAAAGCAATTCCGATCAATTCAACTTCCAACGCTTTTAAACCAGTTGTTTCTGTGTCAAAACAAACCGAAGTTTGTTGCATTAGCTTTCTCATCAATAGTTTTCTAGAGAAAGGCGAATCGATATGTTGATAAAAATGATTTGTATTTTCAATCGTTTTAAATCCTGATGCAACTTCAGCTTCAGTAACGCTTCCTGTTCCTGGTGCTGCGAACAAATCGAATTGACCTTCTACATTTGAAGGTGCTTTTTTTGATTTTATTTTTTGTTCAGATTCTTTGCTTTGCAAGGGACTTAAGTCCCTTGTTTCAGAAAATGTCTTTAAGAAATTTGTTAATAAATTTCTAAATTCCAATTCGTTAAAAAGGGTGGTAACTTTTTCGATATCTGGTTGGTCTAATGTAAAATCTTTCGCGTTAAAAGTCACAGGAACATCTAGCATAATTGTTGCCAACTTCTTAGAAAGTAAGCCCAGTTCTTTGGCAGCTTCTACTTTTTCTTTCATTTTTCCTTTTAGCTCATGGGTATTTGCCAACAAATTTTCCATAGAACCATAGGCTGCTAAAAACTTTTTGGCAGTTTTTTCTCCAACGCCAGGTAAGCCTGGAATGTTATCAGAAGCATCTCCCATCATCCCTAAAAAATCGATGACTTGCAACGGATCTGTCACTTCAAACTTTGCGAGTACTTCAGGAACTCCCCAAATATCATAACCCCCACCAAAACGTGGTTTGTACATAAAAATGTTTTCAGAAACTAACTGTGCAAAATCTTTATCTGGTGTTACCATAAAAGTTTTATATCCTTCCTTTTCTGCTTGTTTGGAAAGTGTTCCAATAACATCATCTGCTTCAAAACCTTCCTTCACCATAATAGGAATGTGCATGGCTTTTAAGATATCTTGAATGTATGGAATGGCTAATTTAATGGCTTCTGGTGTAGCGTCTCTGTTGGCTTTATACGCTTCAAACATTTCTACTCTGTCTGCACTGCCTCCTTTATCAAAACAAACGGCTAAGTGATCTGGTCTTTCACGTTTTATTACATCTAACAATGAATTCATAAACCCCATAATTGCAGAGGTGTCTAAACCTTTAGAATTGATTCTTGGGTTTTTTATAAAAGCGTAATATCCACGGAAAATTAATGCATAAGCATCAACTAAAAAAAGTCTTTTTTGGTCTGACATGTTAAAAATATTGAAGTTATAAAATTACAAAAACTTATGCGTTTTTAAGTTTATATTTAGAAATTTTAAAATACCTCTTACTCTCACTCCGAGACCCGAGAAAAAAATTTTTATCAAGCGATTGGAATGACGTAATGTCTCCTCGAGCGCAGTCGAGAGGTTAAAGAAGGTCTCGACTGCGCTCGACCAGACATATATTAATAATTTGTAAAACAGTAACTTACAAGCTACGTCAATGGTAGTGATTTCGCTTTTTAGCGGAATCGTATCGAGAAGTCTTTTTTATTGCCATATAATTTAATTAAGCCGTATTTTTACTCAAAATTTAGATAATGAATAACTTTTCAATCGCCATTCATGGTGGCGCAGGAACTTTAGTAAAAGGAATGATGACTGCGGAATTAGAAGCCGCATATACATTGGGGTTAAAATTGGCATTAGAAGCTGGGTATTCCGTTTTAGAAAATGGCGGAACTTCCATTAATGCTGTTGAAAAAGCGGTGACTATTTTAGAAGATTCACATTTATTCAATGCAGGAAAAGGAGCTGTCTTTACAGCAGATGAAACCCACGAGATGGACGCTGCTATTATGGATGGAAAAACGCTGAATGCTGGTGCTGTTTCTTTAATCACTGGTATTAAGAATCCTATTTCGTTAGCAAAAGATGTGATGGAAAAAAGCGAACACGTTTTTTTAGCGGGAGAAGGCGCCATGCAATTTGCAAAAATGAACGATTATACAATTGAAGATACCTCTTACTTTTATGACGAATTGCGTCATAAGCAATGGTTAGAAATAAAAGATACAGACAGTTTTCAGCTAGATCACTCCACAAAAAAAGACAGTAAATTTGGAACAGTAGGCGCGGTTGCTTGTGATACAAAAGGAAATATTGCCGCGGCAACTTCAACAGGCGGTATGACTAATAAAAAATTTGGTAGAGTAGGAGATTCACCAATGATTGGCGCAGGAAATTATGCCAATAATAAAACCTGTGCAATTTCTTGTACTGGAAGTGGCGAGTTTTTTATTCGTGGCGTTGTTGCCTATGATGTAGCGTGTTTAATGGAACATAAAGATTTGTCTTTAGAAGTAGCAGCTAACGAAGTAATTCATAAAAGAATTTTAGAAATTGGTGGCGATGGTGGCTTAATTGCGGTTGATAAAAATGGAAATATTGCAATGCCTTTTAATACAGAAGGAATGTATCGTGCTTTTAAAACTTCAAATGGAAAAGAGGAAATTTCTATTTACAAGTAAGGTTCTTTAAAAAAAGTGACACAGATTTCACAGATTTTCACGGATTGAAAAAATCATAACTTAATTAAAATTATCAATAAAAATAATAGTTGTAGGTTCTTTCCCTTTGGGAAAGATGTATGAAAGACAGAATGGGATTTTAAATAAACTCTTTATCTAAAGGTAAAACTTTTACTTTTTTCTTTTTAATATTAAACTGATCACCGTTAGAAAGTACATGTGTTTTTAGATTTGTAAGCGACATTGGTGTCCCTTTTTCTAAGATTCTTTGGTTGTTGTGTGTGAGTTTTCGTCCGTCAAAAACAAGCACCATTCCAGAGCCAATTACATGTAAATTTCCTTTTTTTATGATGATTCCAGTGTCTTCCGCCAATCCAATTCCAATTAACTCTGGAAACATAGCTACAGCTTCTGCGATTCTTCCAAATCTTCCACGTTTGATAAAATGGGTATCAAAAATTAATTGCGGAATCAAGCCCAGTCCTTTAAACATTTTTACAGCTCCTTTTTTAAAGGATTCTGTTGCGCTGCCGCCAGCAATCATTTCATTAGACATTACCATTGCACCAGCACTTGTGCCTGCAATTACAAAGCCTTTTTCATTTCTATAACGATCTATTAGAATTTCATGAATGGTAGAACCTCCAATTTTTTTAGTAATTTTAGATTGATTTCCTCCAGAAAACATCACACAATTTGCTTTTTTAATCAAGTCTATTGCGTGTGCTTCTTCAGCATCTTCTTGCTTTCTAATGTCTAAAACAGTCACATTTTTACAGCCTAATTTTGTAAAAGCCTCCATATAATTATCACCAATTTCAACAGGAATACTCGACGCGGTAGGAATTACAACAATGTTTGCATCAATTCCTCCAGCTTCTTCCACCACACGAAATAAAATACCTTCATCAATAAAGTCTAGTGTATAAAGCTTATCAGCTTGCATTCCCTTGTCCTCATTGCCACCAATAGGAATTAAAGTACCTTTTATTGTATCCATATTTTTAATTTCATGTTCATATTCAAAAACCTAATTGCAAAAGTAAAATTAAAATAGTTGAGACACGGCTAATTTTTATAGGAATATAATCGACAAATATAATTTTAAATTCACGAATAGTATCTTGAATTTTATCTATATTTAGAGTCTTATATTCAAATTCATTAAATAAAAATCAATAATACATGAAAATTGTTAGTATAAATGCAATGAGAGGTCCAAATTATTGGTCAATAAGACGTCATAAATTAATTGTTATGGTGTTAGACTTGGAAAAAATGGAAGAATTTCCAACCAATAAAGTTCCTGGTTTTTCAGAGCGCTTAAAAACAATGTTTCCAAGCATGTTTTCGCACAGATGTTCTGAAGCTTGTGAAGGCGGTTTTTTTATGCGAGTAGACGAAGGCACATGGATGGGACATGTTATTGAACATATTGCTTTAGAAATTCAAACCATTGCAGGTATGGATACGGGTTTTGGGAGAACGAGAGATTATGGTGAAGAAGGCGTCTATAATGTAGTTTTTTCATATATCGAAGAAAATGTAGGGAGATATGCAGCAAAAGCTGCTGTAGAAATTTGTGAAGCGCTCATTGCTGCGGAAGATTATGATCTGAATTACGACATTCAAAGAATGCGTGAATTACGAGAAGAATCGAGATTAGGACCAAGTACAGCTTCTATTATAGCAGAAGCAGAAGCCAGAGGAATTCCTTGGATTCGTTTGAACAAATATTCACTTTGTCAATTAGGATATGGTGCTAATCAGAAAAGAATTCAAGCCACTGTAACGAGTGAGACAAGTAGTATTGGGGTAGAGTTAGCTTGCGATAAAGAAGATACTAAATATTTGTTAGAGCAAGCAGAAATAGAAGTGCCAAGAGGAGATATTATTCGTAGAGAAAGTAGTTTAGAAGATGCCTGTAGCTATGTGGGTTATCCTTTGGTGATAAAACCTGTGGACGGAAATCACGGACGCGGAATTACTGTAGATATTCAAAATTATGAAGATGCTTTAATTGCTTTCAATCAAGCGAAAGAAAGTTCTAAAAACGGAATTATCATTGTTGAGAAACATATTGTCGGAGAAGATTATAGATTGCTAGTAATTAACAATATTTTGGTTGCTGCAGCAAAAAGAACGCCAGCGCATGTTATTGGTGATGGGGAAGCTTCGGTAGAGAGGTTGATTAAAGAAGTTAACAAAGATCCAAGAAGAGGCTATGGTCATGAAAAAGTATTAACGCAAATCGTGATCAATGATTTGACAAAAACCATCATTCAAGATGCGGGTTATACCTTAAATTCCGTCTTAACAAAAGGAGAAAAATTAATTTTAAAAGACACCGCAAATTTAAGTACAGGAGGCACTGCAGAGGATGTTACAGATATTGTGCATCCAGCAAATGTTTCTATGGTAGAAAGAATTTCAAAAATCATCGATTTAGATATTTGTGGTATAGACATTATGACTTCAGATATTTCAAAACCGCTGTCAGAAACCGGAGGTGCAGTTTTAGAAGTAAACGCAGGTCCAGGTTTTAGAATGCATTTAGCACCAACCTCTGGCTTGCCAAGAAATGTTGCTGCGCCCGTAATTGATAAATTATTTCCAAATAATGGCGATACAGGTAGAATTCCGATTATTGCTGTTTCGGGTACCAACGGAAAAACTACCACCACAAGATTGGTTGCGCACATCGCTAAAATGAAGGGATATCGTGTTGGCTATACTACTAGTGATGGTGTGTATGTTCAGAATCGTTTATTAATGACGGGTGATTGTACTGGGCCACAAAGTGCCGAATTTGTATTGAAAGATCCTACCGTAAATTTTGCCGTGTTAGAATGTGCAAGAGGAGGTTTGTTAAGAGCAGGTTTAGGATTTAAAAAGTGTGATATTGCCATTGTAACCAATGTTGCGTCAGACCATTTGGGTTTAAAAGGGATCAATACTATAGAACAGTTAGCACGTGTAAAGGCGGTAGTTCCAGAAACTGTCCTGCCAGAAGGGTATGCAATTTTGAATGCTGATGATGATTTGGTCTATGATATGAGACGCGATTTAAAATGTAATGTTGCTTTATTTTCTTTGGATGAAAATAATCCTCGTATAAAAGCCATGCAACGTTTAAACGGAATTACAGCAATTTACGAAAACGGATATGTAACAATTTGTAGAGGTGAGTGGAAAATGAGATTGATGAAAGCTGAGCATATTCCATTAACCTATGGTGGAAAGGCAACGTTTATGATTCAGAATGTATTGGGAGCAGTTTTGGCAGCACATGTACAAGGAATTAGTATCGAAGATATGAAAGCGGCTTTAGAAACTTTTATTCCGTCTCCTTCTCAAACTCCAGGAAGATTGAATTTATTTCAGTTTAAAAACTTCCAAATATTGTTAGATTATGCGCATAATCCATCAGGAATGAAAGCTTTAAAACAATTTACAGACAATATAGAAGCTTCGGTAAAAGTTGGGATTATTGCAGGAATTGGAGATCGAAGAGTAGAAGATAATAATGAAATGGGTGGTATTGCGGCAGACATGTTCGATGAAATTATTATTCGTCAAGACAAAAATTTACGTGGTAAAACCGAAGAAGAGTTGATTAAAATGCTAAAAGATGGCATTATTAGGAAAAACCCAAATAAGAATATTAAGATCATTCCATCAGAAAGAGAAGCTATTTTGTATGCGATTGAAAATGCCGAAAAAGGCGCTTTAATTGTCTTATGTAGTGATGTAATTCCAGATGCACTCAACCTTGTAAAAGAACTCAAGGAAAAAGAAGCAATTGAAGTTTAAGAATTTTCAAAAGAAAATAACCATAATGCGTAGTGAAAAAACTCCCATTTTGGGAGTTTTTTGTTAAAGTCTTCTAAAAATGAAATCCATACACTTTTAAAAGAGGTAAATTCGCAAAAAAAATATTTTATGCCTCGTTGGTTCATTCCTCTTATCGTTTTCTTAGTTTTAATAGTTGTTGTAGAAATATATACTTTTCAGGCCTTTAGAACCATTTCTAAAAGCAAACTAATGCGTTTTTCTTTTCTAGCAGCTAGTGTTGCTGCTTACGTGTACTTTTTTCTTACCGTTTTAACGTATGATAAAAGTAATGGGCAAACACCCCAATTTCAAATGGCAATGGGTTTAATGTTAACCGTTTCTATTCCGAAGTTGGTGATCATTTTAGTATTGTTTGGAGAAGATATGTATCGATGGGTGTTAAAACTAATTTCTGCAATTTCCTCAGGAGAAACAAAACCTTTGGTAGGAAGAAGAAAATTTATTTCTCAACTTGCATTAGGTTTGGCTGCCATACCATTTGCCTCTTTTATCTACGGAATTATTTACGGAAAGTACAATTACAAAGTTTTAAAATACCAGTTAACTTTTAAAGATTTACCCGAAGCTTTTGATGGTTTTACCATCACACAAATATCAGATATTCATTCAGGTAGTTTTACCAATAAAGAGAAGATTAAATATGGTGTCGATTTAATCAATCAACAAAAATCTGATATTATGTTATTTACTGGAGATATTGTAAACAACAAAGCAGATGAAATGGATAATTGGATTGATGTTTTCGATAAACTAGAAGCCAAAGAAGGAAAATATGCCATTCTTGGAAATCATGATTATGGTGATTATATGGATTGGAAAACACCTGAAGACAAGGTCAAAAATTTTCAACAAGTAAAAGATGTTCATAAAAAAATTGGCTTCGATTTGTTATTGGATGAACACCGTTATTTAGAAAAAGACGGACAAAAAATTGCACTTCTTGGCGTAGAAAATTGGGGGAAAGGATTTAACCAAGCAGGAGATTTGCAGCGCGCTTCGGCAGGTGTAAATCAAAAAGATTTTAAAATTTTAATGTCTCATGACCCAAGTCATTGGGAATATCAAGTAAAACAAGACAACTTTAATTATCACCTAACTTTAAGCGGACATACACATGGTTTGCAAATGGGTATCGAAATTCCAGGGTGGTTAAAATGGAGTCCTTCTAAATATGTGTATAAACAATGGGCAGGTTTGTACGAAGAAGCAGGTAGATATATTAATGTAAACAGAGGCTTTGGTTACCATGCATTTCCTGGTAGAGTTGGTATTTGGCCAGAAATTACAGTGATAGAATTGAAAAAAGGCTGATAATCAGACAATTCAAATAGATTTCTTATATTTGTTAAGTAACGATTGAATAATTTTTACGTTTTTCCTCTAAAACTTTATGTTATGACAAAATTTGGCGAATTAATTAGTGTTGAAAAACCCGTTCTTATAGACTTCTATACAGACTGGGAAGATGCTGAGAATACTGTAGAAACGCTTAGAAGTGTTGCAGCTGCTTTGGGTGATAGCGCTAAAGTTATTAAAATAGACATCAATAAAAACGAAATTCTTGCAGATGCTTTGCGGGTAAAAGGAAACCCAACTTTTATGATCTATAAAAATGGAGAAATGAAGTGGCGCCAAACAGGTTTTCAAGACGCAAATACTTTAATTGGTTTGGTGCAACAATATGTTTAATTTTTTTAGAAACTAGTTCCTTGTAATTTATCTTGGGCATTATTGAAATCAAAATGCTTTTTGGTTGAAATATGAAACAAAGGTTACGAAAGGCTCAAAAAAAGTTCACTGACTGCGGCAGGTAGGTTTCTAAAAGACAGCACTCATTAAAAAAATTATGTTATTCCTGTGAAAACAGGAATCCATAAAAAGAAAATTTTAAACAGTAATTTCACTGTTTACTTGCCTTTAAAATATTCAGCTTTTAAAATATTGTTACTTTCAGTAGAAGAAATTTTAGATTCCTGCCCGCGCAGAAATTACAAACTGCACGAAAATTTTTAATGAATTGCCTTAAATTGAAATCCTTTTTTAGCGTATTCTTCTAACACTTTCGGCAACACAAATCGCAGCTTTTCAGAAGCTTTTACACTGTCATGAAACACGATGATGCTTCCGTTTTTAGTGTTTTTTAAAACATTTTGCAAGCATTTTTCTTTAGAAATACTGGTATCAAAGTCTGCGGATAAAACATCCCACATAATAATTTTATAGCCCTTATTTAACAAAGCTGTTGCTTGCGATTTTTTTATTTTTCCATAAGGAGGTCTAAAAATTTGCTGTTGTATTGTTTTATTGTTGAATCGTGTAATTGTTTTATCACACTTTAAAAAATCATTCATATACCTAGAAGTGTCACTTTTCCAACCGTTTAAGTGATTTTGAGTATGATTGCCAACAGCATGTTCATCCACCAGAATTCTATTAAAAATTGCTGGATTATTTTCTATATTTTTTCCAATACAAAAAAAGGTAGCTTTTGCCTTGTATTTTTGCAATTCGTTTAAAACAAAAGAGGTTATTTCTGGTGTTGGACCATCATCAAAAGTGAGGTAAATTTCTTTTTTATCCATAGAAAAACGCCAAATATATTTTGAGAAAAATCTCATCATAATATCGGGCGTTCCGGGGGAATAGACTTTCATAAAAACTTATTCTTCATCTGGTATTAAATGGTCGAAAAGCTTAATTGTATCCATAAATTCATTCTGAATTTTAGAAACATAATCTTTATTATTACTGCCTCGTTCAACTTGATCTATAAGATTTTTAAACATGTACAAAGAAGTATCAATTTCATCAAAAACAACATCGCTGTTATTTTTATCAAAAGTACTCAACCAAATTAATTTCTCTTTGATTAATCGAACTAGGGTATTTGCTGTTTCTTCTGCTTTTTTATGTTTCCCTAAACTATAATACATTTCAGGATATCCTAAAGACAGGCTGTAATGATCAAATTTCTCTATAGGCATTTTGTCTAAAGATAAATCTAATACTTCTACTGCTTTAATGGTATCTCCTTCTTTGGCAAATGCTTCAGACAAGCGCATTAAACTGTTTCGTAAAGAAATTGCATTTCTTTTGGTTTGTTCATCTAAATAGATGTTGCCGCTATTGATGTTTTTCCATTCTAATTTCTGAATGTTTGTATACATTTTTTCAGCATCTATTCTACCAATATCAAAAAGACTAACCTCACGCTTTTTACCACTTTGGTCTATGTATTTTGAGGGGGTAAGTATGGGCACTAATTTAAAAGCCAAACCATCTAATTGTAAATAGTCTTTTAACCAAATATATTCTTCATCTGCATTTGCACCGCCTGTAAAATAAATAGGTCTTTCCCAATCGTTATTTGCTAAAATATCTAACATCAGAATTCGGTTTTTTGTAATGCCTCTGTCGTCAATTGTAATATCTATATACGGCACAATTTTATCGGCATCTTTTTGTGCAACAATACCGTTTTTTAAAACATTTTCTCTGTTTACAGGAATTCGAATTCTATTGGTTGGGTAAAATTTTTCTTTGATATTATTTTCCTCATCAATATAATATGTAGCCTCATTGTCTGAAGAAATCCAACGCATAAAATCTTTAATTTCTATGATAGAATCTTTAAATCTTGGGTGTTCTATATGATAGGCAATATCTAAACTGCCGTATTTATATTGGTCGTGTGTTAATTGAGAAGGAATTGGAGGTGCATTATAAGTGGCACGCTTCATTTGGTCTATATACCAATCTGTAGCAAATAAACTGGTGTTGACCAATTTTAAATCGGTTCTAATACCTTCTACTTCTTGCATGTACCAAAGTGGGAACGTGTCATTATCTCCAATAGTGAACATAATGGCATTCTGATCCGCACTTTCTAAATATGCCTGTGCATTTAAACGTGTGGTAAATCTGTTAGACCTGTCATGATCGTCCCAGTTTTGAGAAGCCATTAACGTAGGAACCGCTAATAATGAAATGACAGAAACTACAATTGCGACTGTTTTCTTATTAGCGTAATTCTTTAAGAATTCATAGAGTGCTAGCACTCCAAAGCCAATCCAAATGGCAAAAATGTAAAAACTACCCACAATGGCATAATCTCGTTCTCTTGGCTCAAAAGGTTTTGGGTTTGTATAGAATATAATAGCAAAACCTGTAAATGCGAAGAATAAAAAGAGAGTAAAGAAATTCTCTTTGTCCCACTTTATTTGAAAAACTAATCCAATAATCCCCAAAATTAAAGGTAAAAAGTAATATTTATTTCGCCCTTTATTTTCTAAAACTTGTGTTGGTAATTGTTTTTGAGATCCTAATCTTACTTCGTCTATAAAGTCAATTCCGCTAATCCAGTTTCCGTTAAAAATATCTAACCTTCCTTGAATATCATTTTGTCTTCCTGCAAAATTCCACATAAAATAACGTCCGTACATATATCCAAACTGAAAACTAAACATAAACTTTAAATTCTCTGCAAAAGAAGGTCGTCGTTTACTCCCTGATGGAATTCCGGCAATTGCTTTGTACATTTTTTCTGAAGCAGGATCTACCATTCTTGGAATAAATCCTTTGTGTTTATCCGTATAAACAGGAATCGCGTTTTTATATTTATTTACGATGATGTATTTTCCGTTTTTCTTTTCGTATTTAGGTTTTTCGTCTTTAAAAACACCTATACTATTTCCGTATTCATCTTTTTCAGTTTTTTGTGTTCTTTCAAAAGAATTAGAATAATAAGTGTCGTAAAAAACATTGGCATCTCCATACTGTTCACGTTCATAATACGCTAACAATTCACGCGCACTAGAAGGATTGTTTTCGTTAATTGTAGTATTTGCATTGGCTCTAATTGGCAACATCATCCAAGAAGAAAAACCAATCATGATAAATAATACAGATAGAATTAAGGTGTTGGTATGTATTTTGTTTTGTTTTCGCGTGTATTTTAATCCGAAGAAAAACAGTGCTATTAAAATAATTCCGGCAATAATACTTCCAGAATTAAATGGCAAACCAACGGTATTTATAAAAAATAATTCTGAAGCACTAAAGAATTTTAAAGTAAAAGGGAATAAAAACTTAAATACAAAAGCTAAAACAAGTACAGACAAAACTGTTGCGATTGCTGTAGTTTTTAGATTAATTTCTTTATACGTTTTAAAGAAATAGAGCATTACAATGGCGGGTATTACTAGTAATGAAAGTATGTGAACGCCAAAAGACAAGCCCACTACAAAACTGATAAGAATTAACCATTTGTTTCCTCTTGGGGTTGTAATTTCACTTTCCCATTTTAACCCTAACCAAAATAAAATGGCCATTAAAAATGAAGACATGGCGTACACTTCGCCTTCTACAGCGCTAAACCAGAAACTATCTGAAAAGGCGTATGCTAAAGAGCCTACAATACTGCTTCCTAAAATTGCGATATAACTTCCTGCTGTAATTTTAGCTGATTTTAAGGCTAATTTTTCACCCAAATTGGTAATTGTCCAAAACATAAACAAAATGGTAAATGCACTTGCCAAAGCAGACATAAAGTTCACCATTTTTGCAATTTCAGAAACATCTGAAGTAAACATCGCAAAAAATGCGCCTAACATTTGAAAGAGTGGTGCTCCTGGAGGATGCCCAACTTCTAGTTTTACTGCTGTAGAAATGTATTCGCCAACATCCCAAGCACTAACTGTTGGCTCAATTGTTAAAGAATAGGTTATTAAAGCAATTGCAAATGTGATCCATCCTAAAATGATGTTCCATTTCTTAAAGTTTGCTAATGTCATAAAATTACATAATAATATCTGAGCGAATTTAACAATAATTATGAATAAATAGCTTGTTAAGTCTTTTATTGCGTAAGGAAATGTTCATAAAAATTTGTTAAAGTAAAATTTTATTTAAAAATGTTTGTGGAATTGAAAGATTGCATTAAATTTGCATCCGCTAAGAAGCATTGGCCTATGGTGTAATTGGTAACACACCGGTTTTTGGTACCGACATTCAAGGTTCGAGTCCTTGTAGGCCAACAAAAAACTCCTAACAAAATTTAATTTGCTAGGAGTTTTTACTTTTTTAGTTATTTGTGTTGACTTTTTCTCAATTAGAAATTGTAAATGATAACATATACATTCACTTTAGTTCATTTCTCCAGACTGATTCATCATCATTTCATGATCATATTTACAACAAGCAGGTAAGTTTTTATAGGCTTCCTCATTTCCTGCAACTTTTTCGGTATCATAGCCAGATGCCGCAATTGCTGTATGAATTTCCATGGCATTTGTTTTATGAGCATCATAAGAAATAGCGATGTTCTTTTGATCAACATCCCAAGTTGCATTGGTGACTCCTTCAACAGTATTTGCAGCTTTTTCGATGGTATTTTTACACATTCCACAGTTACCTCTTACACCAAAAGAAGTATCTGTTATCTCCATTTTTTTAGATACTTCAGTTGTAGATTCTTTTTCTTTTTTTGTTTCGTTTTTACAGCTTGTAAAAGTTGCCGCTACGATGACAGCGATACTTAAAATTATTTTCTTCATTTTTTATGATTTAGTTAAAGGTTAAAAATTTTGTAATTCCGTTTTAATTTCTATAAGTGTTAAGAGCATGTTGTTATTTCTGACATGCAATTCTCTAAAAAAAATTATTTTCTTGTTCAAACTATGGAGTTCAAATCCAAAATGGTTTACCAATTTAGTGATTATTTTATGACTTGTTTTACTTCTCCACAGGTAAGCATAGCTTCACCATAATAGGGGTTGATTACCTTTTCTTCTTTACTCAACCAATACGCGCCTTTGTTATTATCTGCCATTGGACAAAATTCTACAAAAACTGTTTCATTGATTCCGAATACTTGAAGTGTTTCAATAAAATTGGAGGAAAGATTTTTAAAATGATCTCTTTGTGTAGCTATAGCTGAAGTATTTGAAATGGCTGTTGCTGCTGTTTTTATTCCTTTTTCGAATGGCATCCAATGGTTGTGTGCTTTATCATCAGATAACAACTTCATATCAACTTTAGATAAAGTATTCAAGAGTTTTTTTGCTGCTGTTATTCCTTTTACGGAGTCATCTTTTACCAGAGCATCTTTTAATTGGATATACTCATTAAAAACTAATTTCAATTGATTTTGAAAATCGCTCGATACTTCAATTCTTTTATTGGTTTTTAAGTTATTTTCATTGGCATTTGGTGATTTTGTTTCCATACCTAAATGACCTTCGTGCCCCGTCATAACTTTACCACCCTCTTTGTTCATCATCGATTTCTTACCTTGTAATTGTGCTGCGGCATCTACCGTGAAAGTTCCATTGGTTACAATTTCAGCGCCATTATTTAGACCTTCTAAAACTTCATAATAGTCGCCAATTTGATTGCCTAAGGTAATTTCGCGCATTTCAAAAGTAGGTTGTGTAGAATTTGTTTTGATGTATACAACAGAACGTTTCCCTGTCCATAAAACCGCTGATGAAGGAACGCTTAAGAATTGCTCTTTACTTGAAGAGATTCCTTTAATTTTACCTTCAACAAACATTCCTGGTTTAAAAGTATCATTTTTATTATTCAATACAACTCTTAATTTTACGGTTCTTGTGCTGCTGTCTAATATTGGGTCAATAAAATCTACCGTTCCTTCAAATTTTGTATTCGGATATGCGTTTGTTGTGACCGTTACTTCTTGTCCTTTTTTAAATAAGTTGATTTGATTTTCATACACGTCGAAATTTGCCCAAACCGTATTTAGATTTGCAATTTTAAGCAAGGGTTGCCCTTGTTTGATAGCTTGGCCTTGTGCTACTAATTTTTCTGAAACGGTACCTGAAACTGTTGCATATATAGGGAAGTTTTCTTTTACTTTTCCTGATGTTTCGATCTGATTGATTTGATTTTCAGAGAGCTTCCATAATTTTAATTTATTACGAATTGCTTTGTATAGTGCAGGTTGCGATTCTTTTAAAGAAGCTGCTGTAATTAATTCTTGTTGAGCAGCATATAACTCTGGCGAATAAACGGTTGCCAATACTTGTCCTTTTCTTACTTTTTCACCTGTAAAATTAATATAAAGACGTTCGATTCTTCCAGAAAAATAACTGACTTGAACTGTATTGGCTTCTTCATTTTCTACAATTTTACCAGATAATTTAATAGCGTTATTTGCTATTTGACCATTCCCGATAATAGATGTTTGAATGTTTGCCAATGCCATCGCATTTTTACTAAGCTTGAATTGATCTGCTAATAAGCCTTCAGCACTGCTTGCTGCTGGTATTAAGTCCATTCCACAAATAGGGCAATCACCAGGTTCTGGTTGCATAATCTGAGGATGCATAGAGCAGGTCCACATTTGATTTGTTTTAGAAATTTCAGTATGGCTATGTTCATCATCACTTGTAGAAGAACCTCCAAAAATCATCCATCCAAAGAATAGTCCGACAGCTAATAGTACTGCAAAAATAATATATTTTTTCATCTTACTTAATTTTATTTGAAACTTACAAGGCAACTTTTTTCGTCAGCGATACCTTGCAGGTTAACTTGTACTTTTGCGCTAGGGATAGTAGTGAAAATCCTTTTGTGAGGTACGAGCAAAAGATTGTAACAGCCTACCTTACCGTCAGGCAGGCCCGCTCGAGCGCCCAAAAACTACTTTTAATTTTCTAAACGCTTGATCATTGCTTTCATTTCTTCAATTTCTTTACGTTGTGCTTTAATGATATCGTTTGCTAGTTTTTTAACTTCTGGGTCTTTGATATCTGCACGTTCACTAGTTAAAATGGCGATAGAGTGGTGCGGAATCATTGCTTCCATCCATAAAACATCTCCTACTGTAGATTTCTGATCACGTACTAAACCTAAAGCAGCTATAAAAAGTACAAAGCTGCCTATTAATATAGCTATGTTTTTCTTTTTATCTTGGTACATATTCAACATAAATAGTAACATAATTACCGCCATAGCTGAAATACCTAAGCATACCATATAAAATCGTGTTAAACTAAAGTAGACATGATCAAAGGCATAGGTATTTAAATACATGGTAATGTACATCGCTATAAAGGATGTGCCTAGCATTAAAAAGAATTTTGTGTAATTGCTCATTCCTTCTTTGTTGTTTGTGTGTTCTTTTGCATTCATAATTTTGATTGTTCTCGAGTTAATATTATTTTTTTTTAATTAATTTACAGTAAACGGAAATTCAATATGTACTTTTTCCCAAGTCATACTTATGGTACCTGAATTTTCACTAGTTTTAGTTACTTTATAAGCTAAATGTTCTTGAATATTTTCTGAAATTTTGGGGGTAACTTTAAAGCGAATCACATCGTCTTTTTCATCATATTCATCTTTACCGTGTTGTTCCCAATTTTTGTTTATCATCACCGTCCAATCTTCTTTTGATGGGATGGTAAAAAAACCATATTTCCCAGCGGGTAATACTTCTCCCGCAATAGTTAGCTCTTTGTTGGTTTCTATCCAAGTAGCATTATGCGCTCCAGCTTGCCATACCTTGCTATAGCCAACCAATCCACCAAAAATGATACGATCTCTTACACCTGGTGACGAATAATCGATATGAATATGTGCATCACCAATCATAGCCATGGTTGAGGAATGTGGACTTAAGGGCTTCTTTTTACCTGTTATTGGGCTTGTTGTTTTTTGTTCAATTTCTGTTTGTTGTGTTTTGTCTTGAACTTCTTTTTTAGCGTCTTTGCAAGACATTAAAATGAGAATACATAAAAATAATATGCTTTGTTTCATTTGTTTTTATTGATTAGTTAATAGATTGTGTTCTTAATCGTAATGCATTGGCAATCACAGAGACTGAGCTAAAACTCATTGCTAATGCAGCAATCATCGGTGATAGTAAAATTCCGAAAAAAGGAAATAGTAAGCCAGCTGCTATTGGAACGCCAAGGGTGTTATAAATCAATGCAAAAAACAGGTTTTGCTTGATATTTTTCATTACTTTTTTACTCAAATTATGCGCCTTTACAATACCGTGTAAATCACCTTTTACTAAGGTAATCATAGCACTTTCTATGGCAACATCAGTTCCTGTTCCCATGGCAATACCAATATCACTTTTTGCTAATGCTGGTGCATCATTTATTCCGTCTCCAGCCATGGCGACTACATTTCCTTTTGCTTGCAGTTTTTCTACTTCTTTAAGCTTGTCTTGAGGTAACATGCTCGCTTTAAAATCAGCAAGGTTTAGTGCTGATGCTACTGCTTGTGCTGTGTTTTTATTATCGCCAGTTAACATGATTACTGCAATGCCTCTGTCTTGCAATTCTTTGATGGCTTTTGCACTTGTTTCTTTAATTTTATCACCGATTACGACATAACCAACAACAGATTTGTCAATGGCTAAAAAAGAGACAGTTTTGCCTTGTTTTTGAAAAGACAATGCTGTTTCTTCCATTTCTGAAGAAATCTTCGCATTTGCATATTCCATCATTTTAGGGTTTCCTAAGGCTATTTCTTTGTTGTGAATTGTAGCTTCTACACCTTTACCTGTAACTGCTGAAAAAGAATCAGATTTTATAATTTCTGCATTTTGTTCTTTTCCATACTTTACAGTCGCCTCTGCTAATGGATGTTCACTATTTGTATTTAGTGATACGATGTATTGCAATATGGTACTTTCATTAAAAAGAGCATTGAAAGAACCTACCTTTTCAACAGTTGGTTTTCCTTCAGTAATGGTACCAGTTTTATCAATAATTAAGGTATCTACCTTGTTCATTTTTTCAAGTGCTTCGGCGTTTTTGATCAATACACCATTTTGTGCTCCTTTACCAACACCTACCATTACAGACATTGGTGTTGCCAAGCCTAATGCACAAGGACAGGCAATAATTAACACTGCAATAGCATTTACCAACGCATATACATAAGCGGGTTCTGGCCCCCAAATTGCCCAAACAATAAATGTTATGATAGAAATTAAAACCACAACTGGTACAAAATAACCTGATACTTCGTCTGCTAATTTCTGAATGGGTGCGCGACTTCTACTTGCATCATTTACCATGTGAATAATTTGAGAAAGTAGTGTATCTGAACCTACTTTTTCAGCTTTCATTAAGAAAGATTGATTTCCATTGATGGTGCCACTACTTACTTTATCATCTACTGCTTTATTTACAGGAATAGGTTCTCCAGTAATCATAGATTCATCGATGGTGGTTTCACCTTCTGTGATACTACCGTCTACAGGAATTTTATCACCTGGTTTTACTTTTAGAATGTCGTTCAACTCTATAGCGTCAATACTCACTTCAATTTCTTCACCGTTAACTACTTTGATAGCTTTGTTAGGTGCCAGTTTTAATAACTCTTTTACAGCAGAATTTGTTTTACTATGTGCACGTGCTTCTAAAAGTTGCCCCATTAAAACAAGCGTTAGAATAACGGTTGCTGCTTCAAAATAAACATGTACAGCACCAGTTTCAGTTTTAAATTGAATTGGGAAAACATCAGGGAAAAGCATTCCGAAAACACTAAACAACCAAGCAACTCCTGCACCAATCCCTATCAAGGTAAACATATTTAGATTCCATGTTTTGATGCTTTTATAAGCACGTTCGAAAAACATCCAAGTGGCATAAAATACCACAGGAATAGACAATACAAACTGAATCCAGTTCCACTGTTTTTGTTCTAGGAGATCGTATAATGGGTTATTGGAAATCATTTCACTCATAGCTATTATGAAAATAGGCAAAGTGAAAGCAACGGCTATCCAAAATTTTTTCGATAATTTTTTATAGGTTTTTTCTTCGGCAGAACTATCTGCTTCCATAGGTACTAAATCCATACCGCAAATAGGACAAGATCCAGATTCATCTTTTATAACTTCCGGATGCATTGGGCAGGTCCATTGTTCTACAGTAGTGGTCGATAGGTTTTGTTCTTCCACTAAATCCATTCCACAAACTGGGCAGTCCCCAGCTTTATCGTAGGTTTTTTCGCCTTCACAATGCATTGGGCAATAGAAAGAAGCCCCCAACCCCCCAAGGGGGCTTTTCTTACTCGTATGTTTTTTAACATCCTGACTTCTCCTCTTTGGGGAGGCTGGGTGGGGATTTTTGTGAATACTATATCGTCCACCATCATTTTTTAAAGCTTCTTGAAAGGTTTCAATAGGAATATGGGATTCCATTTCAATGGTTGCTGTTGCTTTTTCTAAATTGACAGACGATTTAGAAACCCCTGCTACTTCTGATAGCGTTTTTTCTACATGACTGCGACAGCCATTGCAAGTCATTCCGTGTATGTGAAAGGTGTGTTTCATTTTTATAAATTTTAATATCAACCCACTAAATTACATTAGCTTCATAAAATTTGTTTTTCTAATTGGGTTCAATTTTTATACAATTTTATCTAAGGGTATTCTATTCCCATCTTGGGAGTTCTTGTATTGGGTCATTGACATTCCTGTAACAATTTTAAACTGTTTTGCCAAATGACTACTGTTCTTATAATTAAGACTATACGCTATTTCTGAAAAATTCAATTGATTTAACTCAATCTGTTCTTTTACTTTTTCAATTTTTAAATTGATACAATATTTTTCAAGAGTGACACCTTCATATTTACTAAAAAGCTTACTTAATACTGAATCTGTTTTTCCTAAATTTTTAGCTAGTTTTGGAAATAAATTGTTTGTGTTGCCTTTCTCAATTTCTTGAATTAAAAATATTTTAATTCTTTCGACCAATACATCAGATGAATTAGTAATTAATTCAAATCCTTGTGCATTTAAAGATTTTTCGAGCTTTATTATATCTATGTTAGAATCTTCTTTAATTTCAACCTTTCCTAGTTGAATAGTTTGAACTTCAATCCCTTCGTTATTAAATAACTGTTTAACAATTGTAGTACAACGATTGCAAACCATATTTTTGATAAGTAATGTATTTACCATAGCTAATTGGTTAAATAGTTAATTCTTAAAGTTTGTACATAGTAAGATTTTACTGCCTCAATTTGATTCATTTGAAACTTTAATTGTAACTCTTGAATATCTAAGACATCATTAAAATCAATGGTTCCTGTTTCATAACTTTTTAGTAAGATTTCCTCCGCGTTTTCAGCTTGCTTTAAATTTTTAGTTTGAATTTTGTAACTTATTCTTGCAGAAATTCGATCGTTTATTGCTTTGTAAAGACGTGTCTCTAGTGTGTTGAAACGTTCTTGTTTCTGTGCTTCAATCTCTTCTTGTTGCAATTTATTTTGTTTTGTTTGAGATTTGTATTTGTTATTAAAAATAGGAATGGAAAGAGAAACCATTGGCATTACAATATCTTTTCCGTTGTCGCTAAAATCCATATTTGGTCGCTGTGCAACATTGATGTAATCTAATCCAAAACCAATCATCGGACTGCTTTCTTTTTGATTCAACAATTCAGATTGTGTTACAGATTGATACAGTTTGTCGTACTTCAGTAATTCAGGGTGCAATGCTAGGTTTTTAGTATTAATTTCAAAGTCTTCTGAAGGAATTGTTAACTCTCTAACAACAGCAACTTGTAAATCTTTATCGCGATTTAATAATTTATTAAAGTTGGTTTGTTCTGCCAAATACTGCTGTATTAAAACTTGTTTTAACTGTTCTAGTTCATTCTGACGCATTTGCAATCGCAATACATCAACCGCTGATGCTTTTCCCACTTCCAGCGAGGTTAATGCCAATGTTTCATAAGTTTCAAGTAGTTGAATATTGTCAATTAAAACCTCTTGTTTTGCTTTATTAGCATATAGATTATAGTACGATTGCGATAGAGAAGCCATTAATTTTCGTTTCGCAATTACGATGTCTTCATATGTAGCATCAGCCAATGAAGCGATATAGTTTTCTCTAGCAGTAATATTACCAAACCAAGGCAACATCTGTTTTACAGATACTTTAAAGCGCTGCGCTCCTGTTCGGGTTTCGGGTTCGCTAACAAAATAACCAACACCAAATTCGGTATTCGGAATCGTATTCGCTTCGTTTACTTTTTCAAAAGCTCTCTTATATTGTAATTCGAATTTTTGAATTTCTGGACTGTTTTTTATAGATGTTTCTATATAATCATTTAGGTTTTGGGAAACTGTAGAAGTTGCAGCAATCAAAATGATGAAGGTCAATAGAAATTGGAAGCTAGAAGCTGGAAGATTGAACATCCCCGACCACTTTTGCTTCTTAAATATTATTGAAATATTTACATACTTTACTTGATTAAAACTACTCATAACTTTTCCAATTTTGATATAATTTGGTCAGCATTTTTCCTATTTTGTCATTTTTTTTAGAAAAATCCACATACTCTTTCTTATCTATATATTTGCATTCCAGTGCATAATCTAACCAATCTTGAGTTTCTGAATTAGAGCCTAATGCAGTAACAAGTTGCTGTTTAAAAACAGCTTCATACATCCGTTTTTCCCAACCTTCACTCATGTTAGCAGAAACAAAGCGTGATGAACGCACAATTTGTGAAGTGAGCGAATACACTTCTTCCTCTGGGAATTTTCTGGTGCGCCAGAAAATATCCATAGCTAAAGAGAAAGCCTCTTTATGTACTGTTAAATCTTTATATGATTTTATCATAATTTTTCTTTTAAACTTCCAACTTCCAACTTCCAATTTCTAACATCTAACTTCTAACCGCCATCTCTGCTTTCCAACTATACAATACAGGAACCACAAATAAAGTAATTAATGCGATTAACATTCCACCAAAACTAGGGATTGCCATCGGAATCATAATGTCACTTCCGCGTCCTGTGGAGGTTAATATGGGTAGCAATGCCAATATGGTAGTAGCTGTTGTCATTAAACAGGGCCTAATACGTTTTTCCCCAGCTTCAACAATCGATGCTCTAATTTCTTTCTTGTTTTCTGGCATGTTTCTATCAAACGTTTGGGTTAGATAGGTTGCCATTACCACACCATCGTCTGTTGCAATTCCGAAAAGAGCAATAAACCCAACCCAAACTGCCACACTCAAATTAATTGGGTGCATTTGGAACAAGTTTCGAAGGTTTTCGCCAAAGAAGTTAAAGTTCAAAAACCAATCTTGACCATACAACCAGATCATTATAAAACCACCAGCAAAGGCTACGGCGATTCCTGTAAATACCATTAAAGACGTGGCTACCGAGCGAAATTGGAAATACAGAATTAAAAAGATAATTGCTAAAGCCAATGGCACAACAACAGACAATGTTTTTTCTGCCCTTAATTGGTTTTCGTAGGTTCCTGTAAACTTGTAATTGATTCCTTTTGGTACAATTAATTCGCCATTGTCTATTTTTCCTTGAATCAGTGCTTGTGCGTTTTCAACAACACTTACTTCTGCAAAGCCATCTAATTTGTCAAAGAGTACATAACCTACTAAAAAAGTATCTTCACTTTTTATGACTTGTGGACCTTGTTCATAACGAATGGTTGCCAATTCACTTAATGGAATAGGACTGCCTTTTGCTACAGGAATATAGATTTGTTTTAAATCTGATGGATTTCCTCGTAATTCTCTTGGATAACGAACACGAATGCCATAGCGTTCACGCCCTTCAACGGTTTGCGTTAAAACCATTCCGCCAACAGCCACTTTTAAGACATCTTGTACCTCTTGTATAGAAATGGCATAACGTGCAATTTTCTCCCTATCAATATCAATTAGTAAATAAGGTTTCCCAACAATACGGTCTGCAAAAACGGCCTCTTGTTTCACACCTTCCACTTGTTTTAAAATAGTTTCTAATTGTACTCCAAAATCTTCAATTTGTTTTAAGTCTTGGCCTTTTACCTTAATTCCCATAGGCGCTCGCATGCCTGTTTGAAGCATTACCAACCTGGTTTCAATAGGTTGTAACTTTGGTGCAGAGGTAACTCCTGGGAGTTTGGTAACTCTTATGATTTCATTCCAAATGTCATCTGGCGATTTAATTTCGGGTCGCCAATTGCGATAGAATTCGCCGTCGTTGTCTTCAATTAATTGATTGTTTGTCACATCGAGCCTTTCGACTGTGCTCAAGACAGGCTCAGTCGAGATGCTAGCCGTTTTGTTCTCGACTGCGCTCGAACCGACAACTATATTTTCATTTTGCACCAAACGACCATCTTTCAATTCAAACAAACCATCTTCATTCACTTTATAACGTTGTCGTTCTCCATGTTCATTCAACATATATTCTGGTTTGTACAGAATGATATTTTCATACATCGACAATGGCGCAGGATCTAGAGCAGATTCTGTTCTACCTGCTTTACCCACAACGGTTTTAATTTCTGGAATACTGGCAACTGCCATATCTAATTGTTGTAAAATTCTTTTGTTTTCTTCTACACCAGAATGGGGCATCGAAGTTGGCATCAATAGAAAAGAACCTTCATTTAAGGAGGGCATAAATTCTTTGCCTGTATTTTTCATAACGAAAAAACCAGCAATAACAATTGCTGTTGGAAGAGATAAGAACAACAGCTTATTGTCTAAACACCATCTTAAAATACGAGTATAATAGGTTCTGAATAATGTAAAGACACCTAACAATCCGAAACAAATAATGCTTACAAAAATAAGATTCCAAAAAATGCTTTTGTCTATACCCAAAGGTCTCCAATATGCTGCCAGAAGAAATACAATTGCCAATACTGAAATGATCCCATCTGCCTTCGGCATCTTCCCAAAGGGAAGAAAATTTAAAGATCTATGAAGATTTATAATTCCAAAAGCAATTAACATAATCCCTAACCAATAACCATATATGATTGCTAGTATTCCAGCTAAAATTAAAGCTGCATTTAAAATGTAACTAAAACTCTTTTTAATGCTTTTTCTTCTGAATAAAAAGGCTGCAAACGGCGGAATTAAGAAAAGTGCAACAATCAAAGATGCTGTTAAGGCAAATGTTTTTGTAAATGCTAAGGGACGGAATAGTTTTCCTTCTGCGCCAATCATTGTAAAGACTGGAATGAAACTAATAATCGTTGTCATTACTGCGGTTACAATAGCACCAGAAACTTCTATAGTTGCATTGTAAACGATTTCGTTTATAGAACGTTTTTCATTCTGAACGGAAGGAAGAATCTCATGGTGAGATTCCTCGTCACTCGTTCCTCGTTCTGTCGGAACGACAACTTGCTTTTCCTTTTCTTCATCGAGATGTCTGATGATGTTTTCTGATAGTATGACGCCTACATCGACCATGGTACCAATAGCAATAGCAATTCCAGATAAGGCAACAATATTCGCATCAACGCCAAAGAGTTTCATTGCAATAAAAACCATTAAAACAGCTACGGGCAATAATCCTGAGATTAGTACTGAGACGCGTAAATTAAATACCATTACAATGATAACTAAAATGGTAATTAAAATTTCTAATGTTAAGGCTTCATTTAAAGTGCCTAATGTTTCTTTAATAAGGGTTGTTCTGTCATAAAAAGGGACTATGGTTACTTGTGAAGTTCTGCCATCTTTTAATACTTTTGTAGGCAAGCCTGCACTTAATTCCTTGATTTTTTCTTTCACATTGTTGATGACTTCCATCGGGTTTGCACCATAACGTGCAACAACTACAGCACCAACAACTTCTGCACCTTCTTTGTCTAATATGCCTCTACGAGTTGCAGGACCTAAAGATACCTTTCCAATATCTTTAATTCTTATGGATGTATAATCTTCAGAAGTGACAACTGCATTTTCGATGTCCTCAATCGATTTTACATAGCCTAAACCACGTACTAGATATTCAACTTGGTTAATTTCTAAAGTTTGTGCGCCTATGTCTTTGTTGCTTTCCTTGACTGCTTTAACAACTTGACTTAAATTAATGTTGTACTGTCGCATCAGCTCTGGATTCACATCAACTTGATATTCCTGAACATAACCGCCAATGGACGCCACTTCAGATACACCACTTGCAGAAGACACCGCATATTTTACATAATAATCTTGAATGCTTCGCAATTCTTGCAAGTCCCAACCACCTGTAATATTTCCTTTTTCATCACGACCTTCTAAAGTGTACCAAAAGATTTGTCCTAAACCCGTGGCATCGGGTCCTAAAGCAGGATTGACGCCTTCTGGTAACAATCCGTTTGGTAAGGAGTTCAGTTTTTCGAGAATACGACTACGACTCCAGTAAAACTCAATATCCTCTTCAAAGATAATATAGATGCTTGAAAAGCCAAACATAGAAGAACTACGAATGGTTTTTACTCCTGGAATTCCCAATAGGGAAGTGGTTAGAGGATACGTAATTTGGTCTTCAATATCTTGTGGTGAACGCCCCTCCCATTTGGTAAATACAATTTGTTGGTTTTCACCAATATCTGGAATGGCATCTACGGCTACAGGATCGCTTGGTAAAAATCCGGTATCCCAATTAAAAGGTGCATTTACGATTCCCCAACCCACAAATAGAACTAATAGCAAAACCGCTACAAGTTTATTTTCTATTAAAAATTTGATGCTTTTATTGAGCATTAGCTTTGATAATTAAACAATTAGACAATGGTGCTAGAAAAACACCGAATACAGAGAATTATCCTTATAACATCACAGTCATAGGATAACACAGTCTATTGTTTAAAATCAAATTAAATAATTCTCGTCAATCTTGTAGATGTCCCTTATGACGAGTGGTGGTTTGTATGCTTCGTAAGAAGAAACATTTTTGTCTAAATTTTCAAAAAGATTAATGTAGGTATAAACAAATGAAGCAATAAATACGTGTTGTTCAAAAGAAATCTTATCAATTTGTAATTGTAATTCGTCTTGACCATCAACTACTAACTGCTTATCATTACAACAGTTCTTTTTAGTAATAGCGCAATCTTCACTTGTAGGAATCCGCATTTCCATTCCACAACCTTTAGCTTTTTTGAAAACAGCCGTTTCTACTAAAGTATCTCCACAATAATGCATATCTATTGTAAATGACATCGTAGAGCATAATACTACAAATGCCATAAATATTGATGTTATTTTATGGAATACTTTTTTCATATCTACCTACAAAGATATAAAATTTTAATTACTCCTAATTTTGTTTCACAGCATTTTAAAGTTAAGTGGTCAATTTCTCTTACATTTCTACTTTTTTAAAATAAAATAAGCACTTTTTGTACGCATTATAATATGTATTTTTATATTTATAAAATTGATATACTTTGTATCAAAAAAACAAGAAATTATGAAAGAATGGATATTCACCAATTTAGAAACACTCAAATTTATATTTGTATCTACTTTAGGTATTTATACTACCGTCATTTTACTGACTAAAATTTTTGGAAAACGTAGCTTCTCTAAAATGTCTAGTTTCGATTTCGCTTGTACAATCGCCATTGGTTCAATCATAGCTTCTACATTGCTTTCTAAATCTGTTTCTTTGTTAGAAGGTGTTTTTGGTTTAACTTTCATTTATATCCTACAAGGAATAACAGCTTATTTTAGAAAATATCAGTTTTTTAGAAATGCAGTAGACAATGATCCTTTATTTTTAATGATTGGTGAAGAAATCCTATGGAATAATTTAAAAAAAGCCAAGGTGACTGAAGGAGATTTGAGAGCAAAATTAAGAGAAGCAAATGTGATAAAACTTTCTGAAGTAAAAGCGGTAATTTTTGAAGCCACAGGAGATATTTCTGTTTTACATTCTTCTAAAAAAGAAACCATTGAAAGTTGGATTGTAGAAGATGTTTCAAAAAAATAAAAAATTAATGTAAACTTTTATCGATAGCGTCATCATAAATTGTAAATAAGCAAAAGAATACTTTTTTCAAGGGCTATTTTTGTAGACAAACAGAATATAAACTTAAAAAATTTAAAAAATGAAATTACAAGCTTATTTAGCATTTAATGGAAACTGTCAAGAAGCACTAAACTTTTACGGGGAATTATTTAATGCAGATGTAAAAAATAGAGTGACGTATAAAGATAAAAAAATGGATGTACCTTCTTCTTTTAGAGATAAGTTGCAACATGCAGAGCTAAAAGGTAAAGGAGTTCATTTTATGGCTTATGATGCTACTCCAGACACTCCTATAAATAATGGAAACCAAATACACATGAGTGCCGATTTTAATGATAAAGAAGAAGCAGAAGATGTTTTTAAAAATTTATCTGAAAGCGGAATTGTGCATCATGAATTTAGAGAGAGAGAATGGGGCTTTTTTGGAAGATGCTCAGATAAATACGGAATTAGTTGGATGGTGAATTCAAAAAACTAATCACTCACATACTTAAAGTTAATTTGATATAATGGATTGCAATAAACTTGTAATCCATTATTTTTGCAAAATCATTCCATGCTATGAAACTCATAAAATTTACAAAAAAAGGAATTTATTGTATTCCTGGAAACTTTTATTTAGACCCCTGGTATCCTGTAGATTATGCAGTTATTTCTCATGGACATGCAGATCATTCAAGACCTGGCAATAAACATTATCTATGTCATAATGATTCAAAAGCAATTATAAAACATAGAATTGGGCAAGATATTTCAATAGAAAGTTTGGGATACAATGAACCAAAAAATATCAACGGTGTGCAAGTGCGTTTTTTTCCTGCAGGTCATGTAATTGGTTCCGCTCAAATTCGATTAGAATACAAAGGTTTTGTGGTTGTTTTTTCGGGTGATTATAAAACACAACCCGATTTTATTTCTACACCTTATGAACCTGTAAAATGCCACGAATTTATTACAGAAAGTACCTTTGGCTTACCCATTTACAAATGGAAAGAAGAAAAAGAACTGCAGACTGAACTGCAAAATTGGGTGTTGCAAAATCAAAAAAACAATAGAACCAGTGTTTTTTTAGGGTATAGCTTAGGGAAAGCACAACGAATTATGAAGTTAATTGAAGGTGTAGATGATGTTTATGTGCATACTGCGATACATAATTTGAACACTGCAATTTCAGGTTCAGGAATTGAACTTCCAGAGACCACATTGTTAAAATATGATTTTAAAAAAGCAGACCTTCAAAATAAAATAGTCATCATGCCTCCAGGGTTATTAGGTTCTAAACTGTTGAAGAAAATTCCAAATGCGGCAACCGCTATTTGTTCTGGTTGGATGCACATTCGTGGAAATAGACGTTGGAAAGGAGTTGATGCAGGTTTTGCCATTAGCGATCACGCAGATTGGGATGGTTTGTTAGCCGCTGTAAAAGCTACAGAAGCAGAAAAAGTATATGTAACTCATGGTTCTCAAGCCGTATTTTCTAAATATTTGAATGAAATTGGAATCGAGGCGCATGAATTAAAAACGGAGTTTGGTGAAGATGAATTGGCACAAAGCGAAGAAGTTAAAACCGAAACTGCATAATTATGAAAGACTTCTCAAATTTAATCAGCGCAATTGAAATCACCAATAAAACCAATGCAAAAATCGATGCCTTGGTCGATTATTTTAAAATCGCCCCAGACAAAGATAAATTGTGGTTAATCGCTCTATTTACGGGAAAAAGACCATCACGACCTGTAAAATCTAATTTAATGAAGAGTTGGGTTATGGAAATTACCAAACTACCAGAATGGTTATTTTTAGAAAGCTATAGTTCCGTTGGCGATTTGGGAGAAACTTTGGCATTGTTATTACCAAACCCAGAACATACGATAGAAAAACCCTTGCATATTTGGATCGATGAACTTAGCGATTTAAAACCAAAATCAGACGAAGAAAAAAAGGAATATGTGCTTGAATCTTGGAATGGATTAGAAGCGCAAGAAAGATTAATTTTTAATAAGTTAATCGGCGGAAGTTTTCGAATCGGGGTTTCTAAAAAAACCTTGGTAAATGCACTTGCAAAATTATCAGGCATTGATGCAAACCAATTAATGCACAGTATTATTGGAAACTGGACGCCAAATACCATTTCGTTTGATGATTTGTTAAATGGAGAACATATTAATTATGACAATTCGAAACCCTATCCTTTTTGTTTGGCATATTCATTAGAAAAAGAATTGGAAGATTTAGGCGAAACAAACGAATGGCAAGTAGAGTATAAATGGGATGGAATTCGTGGGCAAATCATTAAAAGAAAAGAGGAGGTTTTTATTTGGTCTCGAGGAGAAGAACTGGTTACTGAACAATTTCCAGAATTGGTAGCTGCGGTTTCTCAATTAGTAGGTAGTTTTGTAATTGATGGAGAGATTTTAGCGATAAAAGATAGTACAGTACTACTTTTTAACGATTTACAAAAAAGATTGAATCGTAAAAATGTTACTAAAAAATTATTAGAAGACGTTCCTGTAGGTTTGTATATTTACGATATTTTAGAAGTAGATGATGTAGATTTACGTAGATCTTCAATGGAAGAAAGACGTTCTAAATTAGAAAATTTATTCGAACAAAATACCAGCGATATTTTAAAATTATCAGAAGTCATCAACTTTAATAATTGGGACGAATTAGATGCATTGAGAAACGCCGCAAGAAGTTTTAATAGTGAAGGTTTAATGTTGAAGAAAAAATCATCCATTTATCATGTTGGAAGAAAAAAAGGCGATTGGTGGAAATGGAAAGTAGATCCGTTAACAATTGATGCCGTAATGATTTATGCACAAAAAGGAAGTGGAAGAAGAAGTTCTAAATACACAGATTATACGTTTGCTGTTAGAAAAGAAGATAAATTAGTAACGGTTGCAAAAGCATATTCAGGTTTAACAGATGTAGAAATTACAGAGATTTCAAAATGGGTAAATAAAAATGCGATTGAAAAATTTGGTCCTGTTAGAACCGTTAAAGCAGAACTAGTTTTCGAAATTGCATTTGAAGGAATTGCCTACAGCAAGAGACATAAAAGCGGAGTTGCTTTGCGTTTTCCAAGAATGAAACGTTGGCGAAGAGATAAAACCGTTAAAGATATTGATACGATAGAGTCCGTTAAAGCATTAATTGATGCGAGTTAAATTAAACAAAATTTTCAATAGCAATGGGTTTCAACCCATTGTAAAATATTAAAAATCAAAATTGACTTTAGCCAAAACATCAAAATAATTTAAAAAATAATGAATATAAATTTTGGCTAAAGCCATTAATATATTGTACAAAAATTAACATCCTGCTGAAGCAGGATGCAATTAAAGACAAGAATAAACCAACAACAAATAGCTATTTTATTGAGCAACTTTAAACAATCACAAGGTTATAAAATCATAGAAAACTGGATGGCGGATAAAGACCAAATGCCTTTTAGTTTTCAGTCTCAAACTTGGGAACGTTACCATAACAATTTTAGCGGAATGGTCGTCGCACCAACAGGTTTTGGGAAGACTTTTTCTGTCTTTTTAGCAGTTGTGATCGATTATTTTAACAATCAGCAACATTATAAAAAAGGACTCAAGCTCATTTGGGTAAGTCCGTTGCGTTCTTTGGCAAAAGATTTAGCAAAAGCCATGAATACGGCGGTCGAAGAAATTGGATTAGATTGGACGGTTGAGGTTAGAAATGGAGACACACCAACCAAAGATAGAAGGCGTCAAGAACGTTCAATGCCAGATGTGATTTTAACAACACCAGAAACACTTCATTTATTATTTTCGCAAAAAAAGAATTCACGTTGGTTTAAAAATGTAAACTGTATTGCTGTCGATGAATGGCACGAATTGTTAGGCTCAAAACGTGGCGTAATTACAGAAATTGCGATTGCGAGAATCAGAAATCTATCACCAAAAACTAGAATTTGGGGAATTTCTGCAACCATCGGAAATTTGGAAGAAGCCAAAAATGTCTTAATTCCTTATGATGTAAAAACCACGATGATTCGGGCAAAAGAGAAAAAGAAAATCGATATTATTTCTTTGTTGCCAGATGAGGTTGAAGAATTGTCTTGGGCTGGTCATTTAGGGAAGAAAATGAGTTCAAAAATAATTCCGATTATTTACGAAAATACCACTACGTTAATTTTTACAAACACGAGAAATCAGAGTGAACTGTGGTATCAAATTATTATCGATTCAGCACCAGATTTAATTGGGCAAATTGCCATTCATCATGGTTCTATTGATAAAGTACAACGGAATTGGATTGAAGAAGCAATTTCTAAAGGACAATTAAAAGCAGTTGTTTGTACCTCTTCTTTAGATTTAGGTGTCGATTTTAAGCCTGTAGATTGTGTAATTCAAATTGGATCTGCCAAAGGAATTGCACGTTTTATGCAGCGTGCAGGAAGAAGTGGACATTCGCCTTTTGAGCGCTCTAAAATTTATGCAGTTCCCACACATTCGTTGCAATTAATAGAAGTTGCAGCCGTAAAAGAAGCCGTAAAACAAAACGAAATAGAAGCTAGAACTCCCTATGTTTTAACCTACGATGTTTTGGTTCAGTTTTTAGTAACATTGGCAGTTGGAGAAGGTTTTAAAGCGGAAGAGACCTTTGAGTTTATCAAAGAAATTCATGCGTTTCACTATTTAACAAAAGAAGAATTTAATTGGTGCATTCATTTTATCACACAAGGTGGAAATACGCTAAAAGCGTACGAAGAATTTCATAAAGTGGTGTTAGAAGAAGATGGTTTTTACCGTGTGAAAAGCAGAAGAATTGCCATGATGCACAGAATGAATATTGGCGTTATTGTAAGTGAAGTAATGCTATTTGTAAAATTCTTTTCTGGCGGATATATTGGAATGGTAGAAGAGTATTTTATTTCAAAATTAAAAAAAGGTGATGCTTTTATTTTAGGCGGAAAAGTGCTGGAGATGAAACAAATAAAAGACATGACGGTTTTGGTAAAACGTAGCAAAGCCAAAAAAGCCATTACACCCAGTTGGAATGGAGGGAGATTGCCATTGACTTCTTATTTAACGCATTTTTTACGACTAAAACTAAGTGATGCTTTAACGCCGAACAATAGAGAAAGAGAGTTGAAGTTTTTACATCCGTTATTAAAAAGGCAGGAAGCGAATTCTCACATTCCAAGACATGATGAGTTTTTGGTAGAAATGATCGAAACCAAAGAAGGTTTTCATTTGTTTGCCTATCCTTTTGAAGGGAGATTGGTGCACGAAATTATGGCGTCTTTAATCGCCTATAGAATTAGCCAGATTGAAAAAAGAACCTTTACCATTGCGATGAACGATTATGGTTTTGAGTTATTAAGCGATCAAGAAATTCCATTGAATGAAGAGAATATTGCTGAAATTTTCTCGAAAGAAAATTTAATTCAAGATGTAACAGCAAGTATCAATGCAAGTGAAATGGCTTCTCGAAAATTTAGAGATATTGCCGTAGTTGCAGGTTTGGTGATACAAACACAACCTGGAAATCGGAAAACAAATAAAAGTTTACAATCTTCTTCTGGATTAATTTTTAGAGTTTTAAGTGATTTTGAACCAAATAATTTATTATTGAAACAAGCCTATAATGAAGTTTTTGATTATGAATTGGAAAAAGTACGTTTACAAGCTGCTTTTCAAAGAATTTCTGAAAGTAAAATTATTTTGAAAAGAGCAAAGAATTTTACACCTTTGAGCTTTCCTTTAAAAGTAGATAGTTTGCGCGGAACCATGAGTAATGAAGATTTAGGCAAACGAATAGAACGCATTCAAAAGCAAGCCTTGAGATGATAAAACCGATGGTGATTATTTCTAAAAAGATTCATTACAAAGGTGAAATTTTAGAGCTTACAAATCAGCGAGTTATTTTTTGGGAAACTCAAAAAAGCTTAATTTTAAGTGATTTGCATATTGGGAAATCTGCGCATTTTCAAAAAAGCGGCATTCCGATTCCGAAAAATGTGTTAACCACAGATTTAGAGCGACTAAAACAGTTAATTCTTCATTTTAAACCCGTCAATTTAATTATTGTTGGCGATTTATTTCACGCAGAATACAATACAGATTTAGACGAATTTAAAGACTGGCTTTTACAATTCAAAAACTTAAAATTACAGCTGATCAAGGGAAACCACGATCGATTAAGTAATCGTATCTACGAGCAATTTAATATTGAAGTTTTTACTTCTGAACTAAATCTAAATTCTCTAAAATTTGTGCACGATGCCGTTGTACCAACCGATGCATTTTTTACGATTTCAGGACATATTCATCCAGGAGTTTTTATCAAAGGAAAGGGCAGACAACGTATTAAATTACCTTGTTTTCAGGTCACAGAAAATCAATTGATTTTACCAGCGTTTAGTTTATTTACGGGTTTAAATACCAGGCAAAGTTTAAAAAAATGTAAAAACTTTTGTTTTACGGATGATGGGATTTTTGAAATGTAAATATTTTAACCCCAAAAGGGTTTCAAACCCTGAAGGGTCTGATTTAAATTGTTAATTTTGGTTTGTCATTCCTGCGAAGGCAGGAATCCATAGAAAGCCAAGTATAGATTCCTGCCTTCGCAGGAATGAACTGTGCTTAAAAACAAATATTTGGTTGATAATTTTCTATATATTTTTGTTTTGATGTAGCTAC
>NZ_CANMVP010000023.1 GCF_947501385.1 uncultured Polaribacter sp. | reverse complement strand
CTGAATACTGAATACTGAATACTGAATACTGAATACTGAATACTGAATACTGAATACTGAATACTGAATACTGAATATTGAATACTGAATACTACAATATGGGAGACATTTCTAAAGACATTAATTCTAAATTTACAAGTACAAAATTGAAAGCATTAATTAATATTAAGTATACTTCCAATTGGTTGAATAGTAAGGAGAATGACTTCTTTAAACCCTATAGCATTTCCCCGCAACAATACAATATATTAAGAATTTTACGCGGAGCAAAAGAAAGCGTAAAAGTGCAAGTTGTAAAAGACAGAATGATTGAAAGAGCACCAAATGCAACCCGCTTAATGGACAAACTTTGCGACAAACATTTGATAGAAAGAGAGCGTTGTGAAAATGACAGAAGAGTCGTGTATGTGAAAATTTCTAAAGCTGGTTTAGATTTGTTATCAACCATAGATGATAATAAAAACCTTTCTTTTTTAGATAATTTAACAGAGGAAGAAGCAACTGTATTAAGTAATTTGTTAGATAAAATTAGATAAAAAAATTTGTTAAAGTATTCTCCCTGGGAAATAAATTGGTATTTTTTTCCTGCAAGGTTTCTTTTTTAACCTTGTAGGTATTAAATCAAAAAATCAATAAATAATGAAAAAACTAAAATCAATTCAACATAAAGTAGCCAGTCCCTTTGTAAATATGGGGCCTATAAAATTGCGTCAACCCTTGCCAACGCAAGCAATAGAAAATGTAGATCCGTTTGTATTACTACATCATTATGGACCGTATGCCATTTCAGAATTTAACAATCCGTTTGATTTAGGGCCACATCCTCACAGAGGTTTCGAACCGATAACCTTGCTTTTTAAAGGAGAACAATTGCATAGAGATTCTTTAGGAAATGAGATGGTTGTAAAAGCAGGGGGAGTACAATGGACAACTGCTGGACGTGGAATTATTCACGCAGAAGCACCAACCAAAGCCTTTGTAAAAAAAGGAGGAGAATTAGAAGGAATTCAGTTGTGGTTAAATCTTCCTGCAAAAGATAAAATGATGACCCCTAATTATCAACATTTAGAAGATGCACAAATTCCGAAGATTATTTCTAAAGATAAAAAAGTGCAATTAAATATAATTGCAGGGAAACAGTTCCCGGAATCAGGATTGATAAAAACGCAAACCGAAGTAAATGTTTTTACAGCAATTGCTGATGAAAATGGACAGCTAGAAATAGAAATTCCAGCAAATCATCAATCTTTAATTTATCTATTAGAAGGTGAAGTTTTGGTAAACAATTCTGAAGTTTTACAGAAAGGAAAAAACCAAATGATTACATTCCATCAAGATGGAAGTACCATTCATTTCGAAGCAAAAGCAAAAAGCACACTATTAATTTTATCAGGAGCGCCTATCAATGAAAAAGTAACGCAATATGGACCTTATGTAATGAATACGCAAACTGAAATTTTAGAAGCTATGCGCGATTTTCAACAAGGTAAAATGGGATATTTATATTAGAATATGCTTCCTAAAGCCCGCTGTCATTTCTGCGATGGTAGGAATTTAATAATCATCAACAAGGGAGCATGCTCCCTTGCTAAATTAAAAATTATGAAAAAAACAATTCACAGAGCGAATACAAGAGGAGCAGCAAATCATGGTTGGTTAAAATCGTACCATACTTTTAGTTTTGCGAGTTATCAAAATCCAGAAAGAATGAATTTTGGAATGTTACGTGTTTTAAATGATGATCTTGTACAACCAAAAATGGGTTTTGGGACACATCCTCACAAGAATATGGAAATTATTTCGATTCCACTTTCTGGAGCGTTGTCTCACAAAGATAGTCTAAATAATAAACGCTCTATCGAAGTAGGAGAGGTGCAAGTAATGAGTGCTGGAACAGGTGTGTCGCACTCAGAATTTAACGATAGTAGTACAGATGCTGTTAATTTTTTACAACTTTGGATCATCCCTGAAATAGAAAATGGAACTCCGTATTACAATCAAAAAATGTTTGAGGCGGTTGGAAGGAAAAATCGATTCCAAACATTAGTTTCACCCAGAAGAAATCAAGTTGAGGGTTCTTTACCAATCAATCAGCAAGCCTTTATTTCTATGATAGATTTAGAGGAAGGCTTTACAGCTGAATATATGTTGAAAAACGCTGCTTATTTCTTTCTAATTGAAGGAAAAGTCGCAATCGATGATGTCACTCTAGAAAGAAGAGATGCTGTGGGAATTACAGCAGCTAATAAAGCTTCTATCACAGCAAATTCGTCAAGTAAACTCTTGGTAATTGATGTTCCTTACATTTAAAAAATAGCAAATCAAGTGCTTTGATTTTTTATAGGCAAAAAAATATTCAAAATACTCAAGATTTTAATCAATCTTGAGTATTTCTATTTTAAAAAAAAATATTACTTTTGGTTTAGTTATAATAAGTCAAATGTTTGGTTTCACTTATTCTGGGAACAATTTTTTATGGAATAAAAAAGATTGTAAAGCATTTAAGAAATGCAACAGAAAAATTACGCTATTTTCCAGCTTATTGCTATTAAGTACATTACAAAACCTCAGACTTCGAGGTGTTTTTTTAGAATTTCGCGTTTAGTATTTATTTCAATTTAGGTTATTTAAAACCTTGCTATAAGATGGCAAACAGGTTTTTGTTTATAATTTTTATTGATATAAAATGAATACAAAATACAAAGATTTAATAGAACAAACGTTTGATTTTCCGCAGGAGGAATTTCATACTAACAATGGGAATTTATTTTTTCATAACATTGACTTGACAGCATTAATTGAGCAGTATGGAACACCACTAAAATTTACCTATTTACCTAAAATTACAGAAAATATAAATCGAGCCAAAAGTTGGTTTCAAAAAGCTATTAATGAACAGGGTTATCAAGGAAAATATCACTTTGCATACTGTACAAAAAGTTCACACTTTAAATTTATTTTAGAAGAAGCGTTACAGAATAACATTCATATAGAAACTTCATCTGCTTTTGATATTGATATTGTAAAATCAATAAAGGAAGAAGGGAAATTAAGTGACAAAGCATATATCTTATGCAATGGATTTAAGCGTGATCAATACATTACCAATATTGCAAATTTAATTGATGGAGGACATGAAAATTGCATTCCTATAATTGATAATTACGAAGAGCTCAACCTTATTTTAGAAGAAACAAAAAGCAGGTTTAAAATAGGAATTCGTATTGCTTCAGAAGAAGAACCAAAGTTTGAATTCTACACCTCTCGTCTAGGAATTGGATATAAAAATATCGTTTCATTTTATGAAAGAGAAATCGCAGAAAACCCGCAAGTAGATTTAAAAATGCTTCATTTTTTTATCAATACAGGTATTAGAGATAATGCCTATTATTGGAATGAACTGCTAAAATGCATTAGCCTTTATATCAAATTAAAAAAAGTGTGTCCAACACTAAATAGTTTAAATATTGGAGGAGGTTTTCCAATTAAAAATTCGTTGGCTTTTGAGTACGATTATCAATATTTGATTGATGAAATTATCAATCAAATAAAAACTTCATGCGATGAAGCTGAAGTAGATATGCCAGATATTTTTACTGAATTTGGAAACTTTACCGTGGGTGAAGCTGGTGGTGCTATTTATGAGGTTTTGTATCAAAAAAAGCAAAATGATAGAGAACGCTGGAATATGATTGACTCTTCTTTTATTACCACATTACCAGATTCATGGGCAATTAACAGACGTTTTATCATGCTTCCTATAAATAAATGGAATCGACAGTATGAACGTGTTTTATTAGGTGGTTTAACTTGTGATAGTGATGATTATTACAACTCAGAACAACACATAAATGCCATTTATTTACCTATTTATGAAAAAGATAAACCTTTATATATAGGTTTTTTTAACACAGGTGCATATCAAGAAACTATCGGAGGTTTTGGTGGTTTACAGCATTGCTTAATACCACATCCAAAACACATATTAATTAGTAAAAATAAAAAAGGAAAATTCACAACCAAGTTATTTAAAGCGCAACAAAAAAGCGAAGAATTACTCTCAATTTTAGGATATGAAAAAAAATAGAACATACGCAGGAATCCCTGAAAATTATGCACAATTAGAAACTGCAAAAATAGTTTTATTAAGAGTGCCTTACGATGAAACAAGTACATGGCAAAAAGGTTCAGACAGAGGTCCTGAAGCATTTTTAAAAGCATCAGAAAATATGGAATTGTATGATATTGAAACCAATAGTGAAGTATACAAACAAGGAATCCATTTAACGAACTATATAGCTGAAAATTCCTCACCTGAAAAAATGGTAGAAGCAGTTCATTTCGAAGTGAAAAAATACATTAACAAAAATAAATTTGTCACTATTTTTGGAGGAGAACATTCCATTTCTATTGGAACCATTAGAGCATTTAATGAATGTTTTAACAATTTAACGGTGCTCCATATAGATGCACACGCAGATTTAAGAAAAGAGTACGAAGGTTCTAAATACAATCATGCTTGTGCTGTTTACGAAGCTAATGAAACTACTAATTTGGTGCAAGTTGGTATCAGAAGTATGGATATCTCTGAAAAAAGAGTAATGAATGCAGATAAAGTCTTTTTTGCGCACGATATGGCAGAAAATGAATATTGGATGGACGACGTTATAGACCAACTTACGGGCAATATTTTTATCACTTTTGATTTAGATGCCTTAGATCCTTCAATTATGCCAAGTACAGGCACACCAGAACCAGGGGGGTTATTTTACTATGAAACTTTAACCTTTTTAAAGAAGGTTTTTACCGAACGCAATGTAGTAGGTTTTGATATGGTTGAGCTTTGCCCAAATCCACAAGAAAAATCATCTGACTTTTTAGCGGCAAAATTATATTATAAAATGTTAAGTTATAAATTTTCTTCAGATATAGAAGAAGATGAAGACTATAGTGTTGAGAAGAATTCTCATTTTGATAAACTTTCTAAATTTAAAGACAATGATCAATACGAATAGACAACCCATATCTGAATTCATAGAAAAGTATTTTTTACATTTCAATGCCGCTTCATTAGTAGACGCTGCAAAGAGTTATGAGACCCAGTTAGAACAAGGTTCTAAAATACTAGTATCATTAGCTGGTGCTATGAGTACAGCAGAAATAGGGAAAATTTTCGCAGAAATGATTCGTCAAGACAAAGTACATAGTATTTCTTGTACAGGTGCAAATCTTGAGGAAGATATTATGAATCTAGTGGCACATTCTCATTACAAACGTGTACCTAATTATAGAGATTTAACACCACAAGACGAATGGGATTTATTATTAAAAGGTTTAAATAGAGTTACAGATACTTGCATTCCAGAAGATGAAGCGTTTAGACGTTTGCAAAAACACATTTTTAAAATTTGGAAAGACGCTGAAGATTATCAAGAGCGGTTTTTTCCACACGAATATATGTATCAGCTTTTATTGTCAGGAGTTTTAGAAGAATATTATGAGATAGATTTAAAAGATTCTTGGATGTATGCAGCAGCTCAAAAAAACTTACCTATGGTTGTGCCAGGTTGGGAAGATTCTACCATGGGAAACATTTTTGCATCTTATGTACTTAAAGGCGATTTAAAGGCGTCAACGATGAAGTCTGGTATAGAATATATGACTTTTTTAGCAGATTGGTATACAGATAATTCAAATAATGGAATTGGATTCTTCCAAATTGGTGGGGGAATTGCTGGAGATTTCCCCATATGTGTAGTACCAATGTTGTATCAAGATATGGAAAGAGAGGATACTCCTTTTTGGAGTTATTTTTGTCAAATTTCAGACGCTACCACAAGTTATGGTTCGTACTCAGGAGCTGTACCCAATGAAAAAATTACTTGGGGAAAATTAGCTATAGATACGCCTAAATTTATTATAGAAAGTGATGCTACTATTGTTGCCCCACTAATCTTTGCTTACCTGTTAAAAATGTAATTATGAAAAGAGTTATAGTCGATTATTCAAAGATAACCAAAGATATTTTAGATTTATTAATAGAAAAATATCCTGAAGGATATGAATATGAGGATATCATTAAGTTTCAAAATTCTAAATCAGAAACCATTAATGCAGTTGAGGTTAAAACTGATGACACTATTTATTTGGTGAAGATTAGTATCAAACTAGAACAAACAATGGAAGATTATTCAGATGATGAAATAACTTTTGACCCAAGCAATTTTGATGATTTTTAAATATTAAAAATATGAATAACTATAATGCTAAAGAATTTATTACTATCAACGGTAGTTATGTTGGTTACATTCAAGGTGGATATGTATTTCATTTAGAAAATGATGATATTATTGATTTTGACCAGATCAATCCTAAAATTTTAAAAAATTTCAATTTAAAGTCAGTAGAATTTAAAAATAGAGCTTTTGAAATTACTTATTCAGAAATTCTTGATGACTTAGACGAAGGAGATTTTGTTATTTTTAAATTGCAAAATCTTAAGTTATTATAAATTGAACTTATAAAATTATACATATATTTAAGATATTATGTAGACACTAAGTCTTAAATATAGCGCAAAAAAAACCTGTTTAGTTATTTACTAAACAGGTTTTAATTTCAAATTTCTATTCTTTATGAATTACTTAGAATAACAGATTTTATATTTACAAATTCCTTGATTCCGAAACCACCATGTTCTCTTCCAAAACCTGAATCTTTTACACCTCCAAAAGGCATCGCAGGATCTGAAGTTCCAAAAGAATTGATAAATACCATGCCGGTATCAAAATATTCTTGTGCTAATTTTGTAGCTTTTTCTTCATCTTTAGAAAAAATCCCACCACCTAAACCAAATTTACTATCATTCGCAATTCGCATCGCATCATCTGCATCTTTTGCTTTAATTAATGATGCAACGGGTCCAAAAAGTTCATCATCATACGCAGGCTGTCCTGATTTAATATTTGCTAGAATGGTGACTGGATAATAGAAGCCATTTCCTTTAGGTATTTTTCCACCGCATAAAATCTTTGCTCCTTTTTTTACACTTTCTTCAACTTGTTCATGTAAAGTTTCTCTTAAATCTTCTCTTGCCATTGGGCCCATATCATACGCATCATCCATAGGATCTCCAACTTTAACAGCTTTCATTGCTTTTACAAAAGCTGTTTTAAACTCTTCATATACGGCATCTACAACCACAAATCTTTTTGCAGCAATACAGGTTTCTCCATTATTATAAATTCTACCTTTTACACATTTTTCAACAGCATCTTCTATATCAGCATCTTCTAAAACAATATAGGCATCGTTACTACCCAATTCTAGTACAACTTTTTTTAATGCTGAAGTGGCTTTTTCTCCTACCTTTCTTCCTGCGCTTGAGCTTCCTGTTAAAGTAACGCCTCTTATTAATTTATTTTCGATGACTTTATCAGATTGTTCATGTTCAATGATTAGAACTTTAAACAAGTGTTCTGGCAAACCAGCTTCCATGAAAATTTTTTCTAAAAGTTTTCCTGTACCTGTCACATTTTCAGCATGTTTTAATAAAACAGCATTTCCTGCCATTAAATTTACAATCGCATATCTAATTACTTGGTAAGACGGATAGTTCCAAGGTTGGATTCCATAAACAATTCCAATAGGAGAATAGGTAATAATTCCCTTTCCGCCTTTTGATAATTTTCTTTTTTCATCTTTTAAGCCCTTTTTTCCTGTTTTTGCGGTGTATTTGCAAATTCCAGCACATAAATCTACTTCGTCATTACTCTGAGACAACAATTTGCCCATTTCTTGAGTCATTAATTTCGACAACTCTTCTTTATATTCAGATAACTTTTTCCCTATAGATTTTATAACTTTTGCACGTTCTTTTAACGATTGATGTTTCCAATCTAAAAATGCTTCTTGACAATTGTCTATCGCAACATTCATTGCTGCATTTGTCATAAAATGATACGTTGCTATCTTTTCATTCGTAGCCGGATTAATTGTAGTTATATTTTTTTCTTTGGTCATTTATTCTGTATTTTTATAAGACATATATATATAAGTCAAAGGTATTTTAATAACGAATGCTTCATTACTCCTATCAAAATATTCTTTGACTTGTTTAAGAAAAAGCGCTAACTATTTATAAATTGTTTAGATTCTTAGAAAGCATATTTATTTTTTAAATAAAATAGACATATCTTGCCATATGTTATGCGTGCATAATAAAATAATTCCAAATAAACATGAAATACAAACACATTTTTGAACCTTTAGATTTAGGTTTTACTACTTTAAAGAATAGGATTTTAATGGGTTCTATGCATACAGGTTTAGAAGAAGAAAAAAATGGAATTGATAGAATTGCTGCTTATTATGCTGAAAGAGCAAAAGGAGGAGTTGGCTTAATTGTAACCGGTGGTATTGCGCCAAATATACAAGGTTGGACAGGACCTTTTGCGGCAAGAATGTCAACTAAAAAGCATGCAAAACATCATCAAAAAATAACAGCAGCAGTGCATAAGGAAGGTGGTAAGATATGTATGCAGATCTTACATGCAGGTCGTTATGGCTATCATCCTTTCAACGTAGCACCGTCTAAAATTAAAGCTCCAATAAACAGATTTACACCTTTTAAATTAAAAGAATCGGGCATAAAGAGAACCATTAAAGATTTTGTAAATTCTGCAAAGCTTTCTAAAATTGCTGGATATGATGGTGTTGAAATTATGGGATCTGAAGGATATCTCATCAACCAATTTATTGCAAAAAGAACCAACAAAAGAAATGATGCTTGGGGTGGCGATTATGAGAATAGAATGCGTTTGCCTATTGAATTGGTAAAACAAACCAGAGCAGCTGTGGGTAAGGAATTTATTATTATCTATAGACTTTCTATGTTAGATTTGGTAGAAAACGGAAGTTCTTGGGAAGAAGTTGTGCAATTGGGAAAAGAAATTGAAAAGGCAGGTGCAACAATTATAAATACAGGTATTGGATGGCATGAATCTAGAATACCAACCATTGCAACTTCGGTTCCAAGAGCAGCGTTTACTTGGGTTACCAAAAAAATGAAAGAAGAACTTTCTATTCCTTTGATAACATCCAATAGAATAAATATGCCTGAAACTGCGGAAAAAGTTTTGGCAGATGGCGATGCAGATATGATTTCGATGGCAAGACCATTTTTGGCAGATCCAGAATGGGTACATAAAGCCAAAGAAGAAAGAGCCGATGAAATAAATACCTGTATTGGTTGTAATCAAGCATGTTTAGATCATGTTTTTAAACAAAAAGTAGCAAGTTGTTTGGTAAATCCACGGGCTTGCCATGAAACAGAATTGATTTATAAATTAACCGATCATCAGAAAAAAGTAGCCGTTGTTGGTGCGGGTCCTGCAGGATTGTCTGCAGCTACCATTGCAGCACAAAGAGGTCATCAAGTAACGTTATTTGATGCAGATGCAACAATTGGAGGTCAATTTAATATGGCAAAACAGATTCCTGGAAAAGAAGAGTTTTATGAAACGTTGCGTTATTTTAATAAGCAAATTGAGTTGCACAATGTAACTGTAAAAGTAAATACAAAAGTTGCTGTAGCTGATTTACAAACCTCAGATTTCGACGAAATTGTGATTGCAACAGGCATACAACCAAGAGAGTTAAAAATCGAAGGAATTGATCATGAAAAAGTATTGAGTTATATAGATGTTTTAAAACACAAAAAACCAGTTGGAAAAAGAGTTGCGGTAATTGGAGCTGGCGGAATTGGTTTCGACGTTTCTGAATACTTATCTCATAAAGGTACATCTACTGCACTAGATATCGATGCTTGGTTAAAAGAATGGGGAATCGATAAGTCATTACAGGCAAGAAGCGGAATTGAGGGTATAAAGCCTTCTTACGAAGCTTCTGCTAGAGAAATTTTTATGTTTAAAAGAAGTGCAGGAAAATTTGGAGGAAATCTTGGTAAAACTACAGGTTGGATTCATAGATCTACTTTGAAAAAGAAAAAAGTTCAGTTTATAGGTAAAGTTTCTTACACAAAAATAGACGATCAAGGTTTACATTATGTTCAAAATGAAGAAAATAAAATATTAGAAGTCGATAATATCGTTATTTGCGCGGGTCAAACACCCTTTAAAGAACTGTATCAACCGCTGTTAGATGCAGGGAAAAATGTGCACGTAATTGGTGGCGCGGATTTTGCAGGAGAGCTAGATGCAAAAAGAGCTATAGAACAAGGTAGTAAATTAGCCGCTATATTATAATTCTTTTTATATTTTTGTAAATTATATCTTAAAAAAAATGAAAAATCTAATTATTGTCATTGTATTATTTATAAGTTATTGTTCTGTTGGTCAAGAAGCGCCAAAAATGCCAAAATACAATGCGAAAAATGCCGCTAATATTTTTTACTACGATTTACTTGAAGCACCTGAGAAAATAAAGGTGAAGAATGATCTTACTAAAAATAAGATGACCAAAGCGCTTAGAAATTATAATGATAAAGTTAAAAATATATCATTTTTAAATTCTGCAAAATTACAAGAACTAGAACTTACTATCAATACGTTAGGAGAGCAATTGTATAAAAATAGAGACTTAGCTTTAGAGGTGAGAAAAAAAATTGAAGCTACCATTTTACCTATTAGAGATAGCATTGTAGTTTATGAGAAAAGCTTAAATAGTAATTTAGAAGAAAACTTATCTAAAAAACAATTTAAAAAATGGTTAAAGTATCAAAAAGCAACAAAAAGAAAATTGCTTCCAGAACGTCCTAAAAGTCAAAATAACCCTCCTTCAAACATGAATAGTCGAAGAAACGGACAAGGAGGAATGGGCGGTAGAAGGTTCTAATGCTTATTTGATCATTTTTACTGAATTTACATTTCCTCCTCCATCATATTCTTTAACAGAATTTTTCGGATCTAATTTCCAGTTTCCATCAACAATAAATTTATAATGATGTTTGCCTCCCGTTAATTTTGTGGTGTATTTCCATCCATTTTCTGTTCTAATCATACGATAAGCGTTTTCGGACCAATTATTAAAGGAACCTGCAAGTATTACTTTCTCTGCATCTGTAAAACCGTCTAAAAGAAATGTAGTTTCCTTTTGTATGTCTAGTATAGAATTGAAACTGTTATGTTCATTAAGCACTTTGTTTTTATTAGCAGGATCTTCCATCCATTCACCATCTACAATAAATTTATATTGATAACAATTTGGTTTTAGCTGAAGGTTTAATTTCCAACCTTCATCAGTCTTGATCATTTGATACAAATGTTCATTCCAATTATTAAAGGTACCAGCTAAAATTACTTTTTCCGCATTTTTAAATCCTTTTAAAAAGAATTTCGAATTTCCTTTTTCAGAAATTAAAATCGGTAGAATTTTAAAATTATAGGTATTTAACCTTTTACCAAACCAGGTTTTAGCGGCCGTTATGTTCAGTGCATTTTCGGTGATTTCTGCCCAAAGTGAATTGTTGATGATGAATTTAAATTCCCAATTAAAATCATCATCAAAATCAGCAATTTTCTTTCTAAGTTGGTACAAATTGGTATCCACTTTTTTCATTCTCCAATTTTTTCGAGACCATTTGTTGAAATTACCAGAGACAAAAACACTTTTAATATCAAAATCATCAAAGTCTATTCTTTGCTGATTTTTGTCATTTGTAACCACTTCGTAATCTCTTTTGTCGAAAGTAAAAACAATAGTTTCTCCTTCAATCTTATATCCTTGTATGGTTTTTTCTTGCGCATATCCGTAGAAAGAAATACAAATTGAAAAAAGTAGTATGATATGTAGTATTTTTAATTTCACTATCTAATTATTGGGTATTTTATAAAATAGATTTTTTCTTTTTTATAGTTCATAATAACACGCTTTTGAGCAAAAAAATCGTGCCCTAAAATACCATCTAGTTTTGTGCCAAATGCTTTGTTCATGTTTTTTAGATTGGTAATGATGGTTTTCATAGGGCCAAAATAATTTTTATCATTCAATTTAACTCTGTGTAAATTTCCATATAATACTTCAATTTTCTTAGAACTTGCCCCCATGAGTTGTATTCTTTTCTTGGGATAAAAATGCTTCAAAACTTTTTTATGAACTTTAGAACTTAGCTGGTTAAATTCTGCACCTGTATCTAAACCAAATTTTAATTTTTCTTTATTTACAAAGGCATCAATTACAATGGTATGGTTTTTTAGCGAAAAATTAATACTATCTGTAATCGTTTCAAGATACTTATTTTTGCTTAGTTTTTTTCCTGTTTTATCCGTCTTTGTTAAGGTAATTTGATTTAGATATAAATCGATAAAAATTTCATAATCTTTTAGAATATCAAAACCAATAATGCCCAATAATTTTATCTTCTTGCTTTTCTCAATATGAGATAAATCGATAATATCAGAATCTTTGTTTTTTAAATGTAATGTCTCTAAAGAAAAGTTATTAATTCTTTTTTCAATCGGATTTTCAATGGTATTTAAAACGCCAGAAGTTTCTCCTTTTTTGACATAATTGAATCCATACGTTTTAAAATGAACCTTGTTTAAAATAAAAGCTTCCGAGCCTGTATCGATAATAAAATTTCCTTTTTGATTTTTTAAACTTCCTTCTACTACTAATAACCTATCAACCAGTTTAAAAGGAATTCTTGTGGTAAACTCATTGATGCATTCAGCCTTCGAAAAATACAATGGAATTTTTGGAAATAGCCGTATTGGAGGGTTTTCAGCAAAAGTAAAGTTGCTTAAAAACACGAACGAAAGTAAGAAAAGGAAGTGTTTCATATCATAAAGACGACTTCTAAAACAAATATGTTACAAGTTAAATATTTTTTTGCGATTTTAAGACTTGAACAAGCAAAATAAATTAACGATATTTGTCGATCACATTAACTAATAGAGATGAATTATGGGAATGAATAAAAATACCGTGCTTGCTTGGGCAACTTTTATAATGATTTTGGTAGGACTAAGTCTAATTGCTTTAGGTGCTTTTAGATATGATGATGTTGCTGGTTGGGGTTTTGCTGCGGTTGGTATAGGTTTCTTTGCAATTGCCTGGGTTTTTAATGCATTGAAAGGGAGAGTATAGAATTTAAATAAAAGTGTTTTTAAATAGCAGTTTTTGATTAAAAAATAAAATGTAAAAAAATAGAATATGAGTGATGATAAAAAAGTAATTTTTTCCATGAATAAGCTTTCCAAGACCTATCAATCTACAGGGAAGCAGGTTTTAAAAGATATTTATTTAAGTTTTTTCTACGGAGCAAAAATTGGAATTCTTGGTTTAAACGGATCAGGAAAATCTACCTTACTAAAAATAATTGCTGGGGTAGAGAAGAATTTTCAAGGAGATGTAACTTTTGCTCCAGGATATAATGTTGGTTATTTAGAACAAGAGCCACAACTAGACCCAGAAAAAACGGTTTTAGAAGTTGTAAAAGAAGGTGTTGCAGAAACCGTTGCCATTTTAGATGAATACAACAAAATTAACGACATGTTTGGTTTGGAAGAAATCTATTCTGATGCAGATAAGATGGAAAAACTAATGAATCAGCAAGCAGAGCTTCAAGATAAAATTGATGCTGCAAATGCTTGGGAATTAGACACCAAATTAGAAATTGCCATGGATGCCTTAAGAACACCAGATTCTGATAAGAAGATTGGCGTGCTTTCTGGTGGAGAAAAACGTAGAGTTGCGCTGTGTAGATTGCTTTTACAAGAACCAGAAATCTTATTATTAGATGAGCCAACCAATCACTTAGATGCAGAATCTGTACATTGGTTAGAGCATCATTTAGCACAATACAAAGGAACGGTAATCGCTGTAACTCATGATAGATATTTTTTAGATAATGTTGCAGGTTGGATTTTAGAGTTAGACAGAGGTGAAGGAATTCCTTGGAAAGGAAATTACTCTTCCTGGTTAGATCAAAAATCTCAAAGAATGGCGAAAGAAAGTAAAACAGCTTCTAAACGTCAAAAAACGTTAGAACGTGAATTAGAATGGGTGCGTCAAGGAGCAAAAGGAAGACAGACCAAACAAAAAGCGCGTTTAAAGAATTATGATAAGTTAATGAGTCAAGACCAAAAACAGGTTGACGAAAAACTAGAAATTTATATTCCGAATGGACCAAGATTAGGAACCAATGTGATAGAAGCAAAGGGTGTTTCTAAAGCTTTCGGAGATAAATTATTGTATGAAAACCTTGAATTTAATCTTCCTCAAGCTGGAATTGTAGGGATTATTGGACCCAACGGTGCAGGTAAAACCACAATTTTTAAAATGATTATGGGTGAAGAAGCTCCAGATGCAGGAAGCTTTAATGTTGGTGAAACGGCTAAAATAGCCTATGTAGATCAGGCGCATTCTAATATAAATCCTGAAAAAACAATTTGGGAAAACTTTTCTGACGGTCAAGATTTGGTGATGATGGGAGGAAAGCAAGTAAACTCTCGTGCCTATTTAAGTAGATTTAATTTTTCTGGAAGTGAGCAGAACAAGAAGGTAAATACACTTTCTGGTGGAGAAAGAAATAGGTTGCATTTGGCAATGACTTTAAAAGAAGAAGGAAATGTGCTGCTTTTAGATGAACCTACAAACGATTTAGATGTAAATACGTTAAGAGCCTTAGAAGAAGGTTTAGAAAACTTTGCAGGTTGTGCCGTAGTAATTAGTCACGATAGATGGTTTTTAGACAGGGTTTGTACACATATTTTGGCTTTTGAAGGAAATAGTGAAGTCTATTTCTTTGAAGGTTCTTTCTCTGATTATGAAGAAAATAAAAAGAACCGTTTGGGTGGAGATTTAATGCCAAAACGAATCAAATATAAAAAGTTGATTCGATAATCTTCTATAAGATTCAATTGATTTTTTTAAAAAGACAAAAGCAGCTAAAATTTTTAGCTGCTTTTTTTTTATCATTCCTGCAAAGGCAGGAATCTTATAATTAAAATTTCTATAATTAAATGAGATTTTTTCTCATTCTTCTTTCGAAATGAAAAAAAACACTTTTACTGTAGAATAGTTTTATTTTCTTTTGCTGTAAAAACATATTTATTAATAATGTACTCAGTTACAGGATCAAGTTCTTTTAAGGTTTCTGGATGAATTCCTCTACTTGTAAAAAATTCCATTTTTTTTGATCTTGATTTTCCATACCAAATAATTGCTTTTCCGTTTTCAAAAAAAGTTGTTTCTTCATCTACTTCAACCTTTTTGAATTGATCAATATTAATAGTGTAAAAGCTATTATTAATGGCATTTTTAGCCTTACAAGAGGAAGTTTCGAAATGATTTTCGTTCCAAACAATACAATTTCCTGAATTAGTATTATTGTATTTGTAAATTAAAAATACTGCAAGAAAAATCAATGAAATTGAAATACCTGCGATGGGTTTTTTATATTTTTCTTTAAACGTTTTATCTTTTGGTTTTTTAGGAACTTCTGGTTTATTTGGCTCATTAATTAGATCTACTGATCTAATGGTTGGTTCTTTTGTAGATTTATAATAGTCAAAATCTTTATCAATTACATATTGAGACATAAAGTCTAAAAGATATTTATTAGGCTCTTTAACAATTACATTTTCTCTTCCTTCAACATATTTATCATACAAGCGGGTTGCCTTTTTGATACTCACATAATTTCTGTCATTAAAATTAGCTTCTTGAAGTTCTTCTACCCAAAAAGTGGCTATTGCATTTTTATTCTTCTTTAATTCTCTTTTTTCAATCTCATTAAAAAAATCAGTAATAAGTACTTTAATCATAGCTAGTTAGTTGTTTGTCCAAAAGTAGACATTTTAGACATACTGTAGTTAAAAATGTTTAAAATTAGACAAATTATAGCTGGTAAAAAACTGTCTAAACCTTGACTAATGCTAAGTTTAAATCACTTCCGATATTTGCAGAAGTATTAGTTCTCTAAAAAAAATAGCAGAGAATTATTTCTACACAGAGAAAGAATAGTGATGTTTTATTGCATTGGGAAAAACAATCGAATATCACTTTTTAATCTCTACAACTTCCCATTAAAGAGGCTCGAGACTCTTTTAAATTTTAATGTGTTGCTGGCAACAATAATATCTGAATCAAACATTCGGACAGCAACACTTTTTTTAATTTTTAAAAGAACAAATTATGAAAAAAGTATTTTTAGCATTGGCAATATTATTTGCAAACGGAGTTTTTACATCTTGTACAGAGTTAGAAGATGATACTGAAAAGTTGGAGATTTTAGCAACGGAAGGAGAGGAAGGTCAGGATCCAGATGATGACGATGATGACCCAGAAACAACAGGTGGAGGAAGTTAATTCTTCAAACAAATAATTATAGTATTTTAGAGGAATGAAAGTTAAAACTTTATTCCTCTTTTTTGCAATTTTATTTTTAAAGACAACTACTTTTTCATTCCAAAATAAAGAGCATCAAATTCCTTATGATAGTATTTATAAAAAAGTTAGCTTTTATAGTAAACGAAACAATCATAATAAAGCTTTATTTTATTCTAGAAAATTACTTGCAAAAGGATTAAAAGATGGAAATATAAATCAGCAAGCAAAATCATTTTCTAAAATTGCAGAATTTCAAAGAAAATTAAATTTTAAAGACAGTGCTTTTTATTATTACAATAAATCAAAACATTTATATCATCAGCAAAAAGATAGTGCTCAACTTGGTAGAATTTTATTAAATATAGCTATAATAGAATCAGATTTTGGAAGTTATTCAGCAAGTGATTCAATAGCTGTAGAATCGATAAAATATTTAAACGGTAAAAGAATAAATACTATTGCTTCTGCTTATAACTGTTTAGCGATTAATTCAAAAAAACGTTTTTTATATAAAGATGCTATTTCATATTATACAAAAGCTATTAATTTTTCAGGAAAGAAAAGTTCAAAAATTTTATATTGGAGCAATCTTTCTGTAACTTATAAAGACTTAAAAGATTATTATAAATCAATTTCAATTTTAGAAAATCTCTTAAAAGATTCAATTAAAATCCAAAAAACGAAGGCAAGAATAATAGATAATTTAGCTCATATAAAGTGGTTAAATAATTCAAAAGAAAACATTTTAAAAGATTTGTTATTAGCTGAAGAAATCAGAAAAAATGAAAAAGATAATTACGGATTAATTGCAAGCTATTCTCATTTATCAGATTATTATAAAAAAATAAATAAAAATCAATCTTTATTTTATGCTGAAAAAGCTTATCAAATCTCCAAAAACCAAAAAAGCGTTACAGGTCAATTAGAATCTATAGACAAAATTGTAGCACTTCAAAAACCTCAAAAATCAATTAAATATTATCAAGAAAGTATTCGTTTAAGAGATTCTCTTCAAAAGGCAAATACCCAAAGGCAATACAAATTCGCCAAAATTAAGTACAATTACGAAGAGGAAGAAAAGCAAAAGCTAAAGTTTAAAAACCTAGCGACTGAAAATAAATTGATTGCCGAACAAGAAAATAGTCAAAAGAAGAATATTTTAATACTTGTAATTTTACTTACTTCTGTTTTTATTTTTTATATCCATAGAAGAAAACAACAGCACAAAAAGCGAATCTTACAGGAAAACTATAAGACGGAAACTAGAATTGCAAAAAGATTACATGACGAATTAGGAAATGGTATTTATAATGTGATTACAAAAGTTCTAAATCCAAAATTTGAAACAGAAGAAGTTGTAAACGATTTAGATAAAATATACTTACAAACTCGTAAAATTTCTCATGAAAACGATGCTATAGAAACAGGGGCTAAATTTGAAAGTTATTTTAAAGGATTGATAACTAGTTATAATTCTTATACTTGTAAAATTATTCTAAAAGATGTGCCGATTTTAGAATTAAATACTTTAAAAGAAGAGACGCAAGTTGAACTGTATAGAGTTTTTAATGAGCTTTTTGTAAATATGAAAAAGCATAGTAAGGCTTCTTTAGTATTGATTTCTTGCAAAAAAATAAAAAAGTTTAACGAGATTGTTTACACAGATAACGGAGTAGGTTTTGCAAATTCTACTGTAGTTTTAAAAAACGGACTTAAAAATATGGAAACCCGTATAAAATCTATTGGCGGAACTCTTAATTTTGAACAGCAACCAATAAAAGGTTGTAAAATAACAATCCGTTTTAAAAAATAAACATGTTTCAAAAAGTTTTAATTGCTGAAGATTTCGATATTATAAACAGTGGGTTGAAAGCTACTTTAGAAGAAATGCAGATTTCTGAAATTGCACATGTTTCTTATTGCGATGAAGCATTGTTAAAATTAAAAAAAGGAAAGCTAGAAGAAAAACCTTACGACTTATTGATCTCTGATTTGTCCTTTGTAGCAGATCATCACAAACAAGACATAACTTCAGGAGAAGCATTAATCGAAAAAGTTAGAGAAGATTTCCCTGATTTAAAAATAATTGTTTTCTCTGTGGAAGACAAACCATTTAGAATTCAGAATTTATATAAAAACTTACAAATTAATGGATATGTTTGGAAGAATAGAAACGGGCAAAAAGAATTGAAAAAAGCAATAGAACACATCTATGCTAAAGAAGATTTTTATATTTCAGAAGACTTAAGAGAAGCCATTCATCCTAAAAAGGCGATTGAAATTACAGCATATGATACTTTATTGATTGAATATCTGTCTAAAGGGTTTTTACAAGAAGCAATTAGTGATAAATTAAAAGAAAAAGGAATAACACCTTCTAGTGTGAGTGCTGTAGAAAAAAGATTAAAATTTTTAAAAGAACATTTTAATGCGAATAATCCTACGCATTTAGTGGCTATTGCCAAAGATTTTGGTTTAATTTAAAAATAATAATTTTGTTATTATTTGTAGACTACGGGTTTCCGTAAACTTTTTTTGTTTTGATGAGTTAGTTTTGATGATATTTCAAAAATATAAATATGTTTTTAGCTGTATTATTTTTTTTACTGATTGGAGTAGCGTTTATTTTTCTTATTATCGGAATGATTAATCCTTTGTTTATTTTGAGATGGAGTAAAAATCCCACAAGGTTAAAAGTTTTTGGGTTTTGGTTTGTAATTAATTTTATTTTATGGATTTTCTTTGTAATTACGATTCCAAGTCAAACTAATATAGATAAAATTATGGAATCTAGAAATTATCTTGATAATGGAAAATATTTAAAGGCAAAGTTAAATCTTTCTCAAATAAAAGAATCAGATAGTCTTTACAGCAAGGCTAGAAAAATTATAAATAAAGCCGATAGTTTAATTACGATACAAGAAGAGGAAAAAGAAAATAAAAAACTAGAATTTGAAAAAGTTGAGAGAGAGGCAAATATATTAAACCAAAAAGAACAACTTGAAAGAGAAATTTCATCTATTAAAAAAGGAGTTGATTTTTCTTCTTACAGAGGTTCAATTGATTCAATACAGCTAGAGTTGGTGTTATTTGGAGCTTGGGCGAATATAATTGAAGAAAGTGAAAAGTACGAATCAAAAGATATTAAAAAGCTAACAGCTGACTTGAAAAGAAGGGTTGTTAAACTCCAGAAAATAGAATTTCCTAAATTGAGAGCTAATTATGGAAAAATATTTGGAAAAGAATTATGGAGAAGTAATATTAAAGTTAGAGTAAACGGAAGAGGTAAAAAATATATAAATTTTGCAGGAGGAATATTTGCGAATAATGCAAATAAAGAAGATTTTCACAATAAAATATCAGAGGTGCTTAAATTATACAGATTTAAACAAGCGAGATATAGATGGTATGATGGAGCATCTGAATATACTTATTGGGGTTTAGAACCAAAAAAAGATAGTGAATTAATGAATTTTAAATAAAAAACATAATGGGATTATTCAATCAATTATTGGGGAATGCAAGTGAAATTTCAACAGAAAAATTAAATGAAAAATATAAAAGATTATTAATAGATGATGAAGAGATTGAATTAGGCTTTAAACTTTTTAGAGATATTTTTATGTTTACAAATAAGCGTTTGATACTTGTGGATATTCAAGGATTAACAGGAAGTAAAATTGAATATAAATCGATGCCTTATAAAAGCATATCAAGATTTTCTTTGGAAACTTCAGGGACATTTGATTTAGATGCAGAATTAAAAATCTGGATTTCTAGTGAAAATATACCGTCGGTGAGTAAGAAATTTAATAAAAGTATAAATGTATATGAAGTTCAAAAGTATTTAGCGAGTAAAATACTTTAAGAGTTCAATATAAGAAAGAAGGAGTATTATTTTAAAACCTTACAAATTTTCGTAAGGTTTTGCTTTGCAGTAATTTATTGTATTATTACATGAACTAATTTCACTATGAAATATTTTTTAATTATTGGTTTTGTTCTAATGAGTTTTCATTTGAAAGCTCAAAATGTGTATAAAACTCCTTCAGGAAAAAAATACCATTTGGCTTCTTGCAGAATGGTAGAAAATGTTTCAAAGAAACTATTAGGCAAAAAGGATATTTCTAAATTTAAATTAACTCCTTGTAAAATTTGTAAACCACCAAAAATTAAAGATTTAATAAATACTCTTAATTTTACAGATAAAGCTGTTGGTATATCTACATCTGTTAGATGTAAAGGTTTCACTAAAAAGGGCACAAGATGCAAACATGTAACAAAAATAGCGAACGGTTATTGTTATCAGCACACTGGTCAAAATAAAAAAGAGAATAGTAGAACAACTTCTTCTTCTAAAAGTAAAACAACGCTTTGTGGCGCAAAAATCAAATCTGGAAAATCCTGTAAACGGAAAGTAAAAGGTGGAGGGCATTGTTATCAACATAAATAAAATATTAAAAACGTATAATTTTAAATCTTACGGATTCCCGTAAGGTTTTGTTTTTAAATACAATTAAGTTTGGGTTAAAATATAATCCATGGAATTCCAAAACAAAATAAAAGCAATCGCAGACAAAATTACGTTGCTAAAAGATAAAATTGAAACTGAAGAATCTACCAAACATGCCTTTGTACTGCCTTTTATTCATGCTTTGGGATACGATTCTTTTAATCCAACTGAAGTTGTGCCAGAATTTACTGCAGATTTGGGCTTAAAAAAAGGAGAAAAAGTAGATTATGCTATTTTTCAAGATAATGACCCAATTTTAATCATAGAATGTAAGAACTGGAAAGAATCTTTAGACAATCATAACTCGCAGTTATTTAGGTATTTCCATGTGACTAAAACGCGTTTTTCTTTACTCACAAACGGAATTCAATATCGTTTTTATACAGATTTAGAACAAACCAATAAAATGGATGAAAAACCATTTTTAGAGTTTGATATTACCAAAGTAAAAGACACTGATATCCACGAAATACTAAAATTTCATAAATCTAATTTTGACGTTAATAAAATTGTAGACAATGCAAGTTCCCTTAAATATACCAAAGAAATCAAGAAATGCATTTCAGAAGAACTGACAAAGCCCTCTTTTGAATTTTCTAGACTTTTTGCAACCAAGGTTTATTCTGGGCGCTTAACAGAAAAGGTAATGGACGAGTTTACCGAATTGGTTCATAAAGCCTTTAATCAAATAATAGGAGAGAAGGTGAATGATCGCTTAAATTCTGCTTTAAACAAAGAATCAGAAAAACAGCAAAAAGATATTATTGATGATACTGTTGAAGAAACTAAAATAGTTACTACAGAAGAGGAATTAGATGGTTACAGAATAATTGTGGCTATTTTAAGAAGAAAATTGCCCGTAGAAAGAATTACACATAGAGATACACAATCTTATTTTGGAATTCTTTTAGATGATAATAATAGAAAACCATTATGCAGATTGCATTTAAATACTAGTAATAAATATTTAGGGATTTTTGATGAAAATAAAAAAGAAACAAAAATTACTATCAAATCGATCGATGAGATTTACAAATACGAAGAGCAACTTTTAAAAATTATAGATTTCTACGAACTAAATAATTAGAAAGTTTATATTTGAAATCAAATAACTTAACCTATGAAAAACCTACTCTTAATTTTCTCACTCTTATTTGTGCTGACCGCTTTTCAAATAAAAGAAAAAGAAGTTTTTATTTGTACTAGTAAATCGAGCAAAAAATATCACTTAAAAAAAGATTGTAGTGGTATTAAAAAATGCAAATCTAAAATTAAAAAGATCACTAAAAAGAAAGCAGAGAATGTAGGTAGAACTATTTGTAAATTAGAAAATAAAAAAGATTAAAACATAAAAAACCCCATTCTAAAATGGGGCTTTTAACTTTTACTTTTCCAGTCAAAATTAAATCTAGTTAGTTAACAAAAAATTTAAATAATGAGTTTCAAATTTACTAAGAATCAAAGTTTTATATATAGGTATTAATACCTATTTTAACTTCTTCTTTTAGTTTTAGAAACTGTATTTACTCTTTTTTTATTGTCAACTTTTCTTTTAACTCTAGAAGGAATTTTCACATTTTCTCTACTTCTTGTTACAGAAGTTCTTTTTGTATTATTATTTGTAGTTCTTTTTACATTAGAATTGGTGTTCTTTCTAGTATTTGCTCCTACTGTTCTTTTAATTCTAGTAGGTGCTTTCGCATTTTCATTATTTCGAGTTACAGAAGTTCTTTTTGTATTCTTGTCTGTAGTTCTTCTAACATTCGTATTTGAATTTCTTCTAGTACTTGCATCGCTATTTTTTCTTACCTCTGAATTTCTTCTAGTATTTGCATCAAGGTTTCTTTTAGCTTCAGATTTTCTATAAGATTTAATACTACGTTTAGTGTTACTGTTATTTCTATTTACAGAAGTTTGTTTTCTTCTTTTTAGAATTTGAGATCGTTTTCCAATCTTCGCATTTCTATTTGCTTTGTAATAGAAAAAATTACGATCTTCTCTAAATTGTGTATAGTTTCTTCTAAAATCATTATTAAAAAAATACGCATGGTTATAGTTCCAAATAGTTCCTAAATTTAGGTTGATTCTAATGCCGTTGTGATTGTAAAAATTATCTCTTACATTTCCATAAAACACAGGATCTCCCCATCTGTTGTAGGATATATTTAAGTTTCCAACATTTGTAAGTCTATTTCCAAAATATCGCATGTAAACAGAACCTACTCTAGAGACGTTTCCTCTAAAATCATAGTTAATAAATACAGAACCAACACGTCTTATTCTACCTCTATAATCTCTATCTATGGTTACGCCATTTCTTCTTGTACGTACTCCGTTAAAGTCATAATATGTATCGTTATAATTGCTGTTAAAATCAAAATCACCATTCGTAAAAATAAAAAATTCAATTCCTCTTTCTAAGAAGTTAACAGAATTGTTATAAGAATGGTGAACCCTAATGTTGTTTGATAAATTTTCGCCATTTTTGGCTTCAACAGTAGAAACCATCATGAACATTCCTAATAATATAAGTACACCTTTTTTCATAATATATGGTTTAAGGGTTTTGCCTACTCTAATTGCTTTTCGGCTTCCGCATTTGTTGTAGTATTTTCAAAGAGCGTGCCAAAAAAGTAAAGATTTGTTTACATAGTACTACTAATGCTTAACTATTAATGTGTAAGAAGTTGTGTGTCATTTGATTATAAAATTTTTAAAATTCAGAAAGAACTCGTAATTTAGAAGCATATTTTACGACCATTATTCCAAAATAAATTACATGATTGAAACGATTGCCCAGAATTTAGAGAAAGGAATTCAATTATTAAAAAGTATTAGTGACGAAGAATATTCAGATAGATCAGTAGCACCTTATTATTCAAGTATAGGCTGTCATATACGTCATGTTTTAGATGTGTTTTCTTGTATTTTTAAAGGACTAGAAAATAAAGCAATAGATTTTTCTATAAGAGATAGAAATGAGCTAGTGGAATTAAAAACGACTATAGGCATCGCATATTTCGAAACAATCATTTTTCAACTTTATAAAATTAAAAAAGAAGATTTTAATAAAATAGTTAAAGTCTCTGATGATTTAGGGCAAGGAATTGAAACGGCAAATTATACACTTGCTGCGGTTTTAATGCAAACCCAAAGTCATACAACACATCATTACGCTAGTATTGGTTATTTGATTTATCAATTAGGTATTGAATTACCAAACACAAACTTTGGTTTTAACCCTACAACACCAATAAAAGTAAGAAATTAATGCTAGGTTTAGATAATATTAACAACTATAATTTGTTTACTGGCACATATTTTGTATATTATATACTATGATTGACAAAAAAATAAATATGCATTTTAAAAAAATTAAAGAACATTTTTTAATATTAACTTTTCTAGTATTTTCTGGGGTCGTTTACGGACAAAATGGGTTGCCTATAAGTCACGTAGATGATATAGACCCAATTGCAGAAATTGAAAATGCTGAATTAAAAGATATCTTAACCAAACAAATAAATTCTAATAAAAAATGGAAACGCCTTGTAGCAGGAAGACAAATGTCTATTGGTATTGTAGATTTAAGTGATCCTTTAAATTTTAAGTATGCAGGAATGAATGATAATTTTATGATGTATGCTGCAAGTTTACCAAAAATTGCCATTCTTTTAGCGGCTATGGATGCCATAGAAAATGGTGAAATGGAGTATACCGATGAAATTAAAAAAGATTTACGCTTAATGATCAGTAAATCGAACAATCAGGCATCTACGAGAATGATTGATAGACTTGGGTATAAAAAAATTGAAGAAGTTTTACGAGCTCCAAAAAATAAACTATACGATGAAGAAGTTGGTGGTGGTCTTTGGGTTGGTAAAAGATATGCAGCTGCAGGAAAAAGAAGTCCAGATCCTATGAAAGGTCTAAGTCATGCGGCTACAACAAGACAGGTTTGTAGTTTTTATTACCAATTGGCATTAGGAAACTTAATTAGTACAGAACGTTCTAAAGAAATGTTAGATATTATGAAAGATCCTAAGTTGCATCATAAGTTTGTAAATACTTTAGACATTATTGCACCCAAAGCAACGGTTTATAGAAAGTCTGGTTCTTGGAGAAATTACCATTCAGACTCTGCATTGGTTTGGGGTCCAAAAAGAAAATATATTATTGTAGCTTTAATTGATAATGATTATGGTGAACAAATTATTAGAAATTTAGTGAGACCTTTAGAAAAGGTATTAAAAAAAGCCCGTTCTTTATAGTTCTATTTATGAAATAAGCTGTGAGAAAGATTATTACAAAAACATTTGGACTAAGAGATGATGAGATAGGCATCTCTTTTTTAATGCTATTATATATTTTTATAATTATTACGGTTTTACTTATTGTAAAACCCACTGTAAATGCACTTTTTGTATCTCAATTGGGTGCAGATAACTTGCCATTTGGTTATCTTTTAGTGGCTGGTGTGGCTGTACTAACAACCTATTTTTATAATAGAGCCATCAGAAAATTTTCTCTTGTAAAAGTTACTGTAATTTCTTTAGTCATATTTAGTTTGGCTTTTGTTGCTTTAAGCTTGGTATTAAGACATGATATTATTAGTAGTTGGGTACTTTATTTCTACTATGTATTTATATCCTTATTTGCTGTAGTAGCAACTTCACAATTTTGGTTGTTTGCGAACATGGTTTTTAATGCCAGAGAAGCCAAAAGAAATTTTGGTTTTATTGGCGCAGGAGCTATTGCAGGCGGAATATTTGGTGGGTACTTAACAAGTATCATCGCTACCAGCTTTGGAAACGAATATGCTATCTTTCTTGCTGCATTGTTAATTTTACTTTGTATTCCTATTTTAAAAAGTGTTTATAATTTAAAAATTAAATTTTTAAACTCTTTTAAACGAAAACAAGTAATTGCAGATCAAGAAAATTTAGAAAGTTCTTCTTTACGTTTGATTGCAAAATCGAAACACTTAACATACATTGCCTTAATTACAGGAATTGGAGTTATTGTAGCAAAACTAGTAGATTTTCAATTTAGTGCTTTTGCTTATGAAGCCATTCCAGATTCTGATGAATTGGCTGCTTTTTTTGGATTCTGGTTTTCAACATTTAATGTTGTTGCGCTTGTAATACAATTATTTCTTACCAATAAAATTTTAACTAGAATAGGGGTTTCTTCAACCTTATTAATTCTTCCATTAACTATTGCGTTTGGGAGTTTGCTATTTTTAACATTTCCAGAATTATGGGTTTTAATATTGATAAAAGGAATTGATGGCAGTGCGAAACAATCTTTGAATAAAGCCGCTGTAGAATTGTCTATCATGCCAATTCCGTTGTTAGTTAAAAATCAAGCAAAATCTTATATAGATGTTGCTGTAGATAGTATTGCAACTGGTTTTGCGGGTTTTTTATTAATCTTTTTAATAAAGAGATTAGATTTAGACTCTTCTTACATTACTGTAATTGTATTGTTGTTTACTTTTATTTGGATCTTATTAATTTACCGTCTGCGTGAAGCCTATTTTAATTCTTTTAAAACAAATATTCAAAAGACATTAACTTTTGAAGCAAATTCAGAAAAAAATAAAAAGACAGAAAATACCATTGCAGATGTTAAAAATATTTTAGAAAATGGCGATGAAGCTTCTATTTTAAGCATATTAGATCGCTTAAAAGATTATAAGGAAACCTCTTTTAATACTAAAATTATTAAATTGTTAGACCACCCTTCTAATAAAGTGAAAACAGAAGCTATTGATTACTTAGATTCTTTTGAAGATCTAGATATTTTAGACAAAGTAGAGACGTTGGTTCATGAGAAAGACGATGTTTTGGTCTACATAGCTTTAGATTATATATTAGCACATTCTCCCATTACAGATGAATCTTTTTTTAATAAATATTTAGACAACCAAAATGAATACATCGCAAATGGTGCACTACTAACACTAGCGAAACAAAGCTCTAACAATGCTAAACTAGGTGAAAAATACAATTTAGTAGAAAGATTAGAGCAAAGAATGTATATTTTGACTTCAGATGATGTAGATGCTAAAAAAGAGCTGCTAGCGGGTTTATTAATGAGTATTGCCTATACAAGACTTATAAAATATTATAAATATATAAATATCCACCTGAAAAGTAATGTAAATTATGTTGTAAAATTTGCAACAACTGCTGCTGGAATTTCTTCAGATGAGGTTTTTATAAACGATTTGTTAGCGTTATTAGAGTCTAAAACGCATAGAAAAAGAGCGATAAAAGCACTTAAAAGCTATGGTCCAAAAATTATTGAAATCATTTTAAAAATTGATAAGAATAATCAGCTTAAACCTTCCATTAGAAAATTTATACCAAAAGTAATTGAGTCTTTTAATAATGAGGAAGCCGTAAGAATTTTAATGCGTTTGTTAAAAAGTAAAAATGCAGTTACAAGACTAGAATCATCAAAATCATTAAAAAAATTAAAGAAAAGTAATCATCAATTATACATCAGTACAAGAGTTATTAAAAATCAAATATTTAGAGAAAGTAGTTACTATAAAAATACCCTAGAAATTATCAATTCGATACAACACATTATTAATGAGGACTTATCTAAAGAAGAAGATGCATCTGATCAGAATGTTTATGAAGCAAGAAAAGACATGATGACTGCTTTAGAAAAAGTGCTAGAGTACAATTTAAAATGTATCTTCAACTTATTGAGTTTAATTTACAATGAAGAAGATATCAATATGACCTATATTGGCATACAGAGTGAAATTAGAGAGGCTAAAGTAAACTCTTTAGAATTTTTGGATAACATTCTTCAAAGTAAAATTAAAATGATGGTACTACCTGTTGTAGAGAATTATATTGTAGATGACAAGTTGAATTCGCCCGTTATAGCGCTTAAAGTATTGACTGAAAAGAAATATTTACAAAGAATTATGAGAATGGGAGGTACCCAACTAAAAATTCTTGTTCTTAAATACCTACAAGTATCTAAAAACAAGAATTATATTTCAATTGTTTTACCTTTAAAAAAGTTTAAAAATAGCGAAGTGAAAGAAATAGCAACAAAAACCTATCACTTGTTTATTACAAACAATCATTAATTATCACCACCGTCATCTAGCGTATACTCTTCCTCTTTAATTTCTAGTTTCCTCACATTTGCATCACTATTAATAATGTCGTCTATTTTGCTTGCCAAATACATGTGTGCACCCGCAGAATTTTTGTTTAAAACGTTAGACATTAAACAAACAATATATTTAATACCATTGTCATGCTCTACAATAATAACAGAGTTCATATAATTGAAAACGTTACCCGCATAACTAGAACAATTCGGGTTTTTATTTCGATCACATTTGTAATAACTACCAGATTTAAAATACACAGCTGCACTGTCTAATCTTTTAGAATAGGCGTAACGGATTCTTCTATCTGTTAAGTATAACAATCTTTTCATTTCTAAGCTTGCCGCTTTATCAATTACTTTTCCTTGTTCTAATTGTGCTAAAAATTTCATCAAACCTTTTGGCGTTCCAATACTACCTCCTTTTCTACTCAAATGTCTTCCAGAACCTCTAGTGAAAAAACCACCTAATTTCCATTCATTTTCTTCAATTCCTAAATCTCTTAAGGGTTGATTCACAACTCTGTGAGATAAATTTGTTAAAGAATCTCTTGGGGTATCTTCAAAATATTGCTCCGCTTTTTCTGCATCTAAAAAGAAGTACTCCTGCCCAAAAGCAGCCATTAACATCGCCTCTCTATACAGAACGCTAGCTGCGCCATTATTACTCACAGAAACCATGTGGTCTAACCATTCGTATAACGAAAATTCATCACTTGCACGAACTGTTCTTTTTACCAATTTGTCTGTTTCTATGTCGTACACAGGAATTGTATGATGATCTCCTGTTCCCCAATATCTAGAAGTTACTCTAATATTCTTTAAATAGGCAGCTCTTTCATCCCAATCTGGACATAGTTTTGCCAACTGATCCATTACCGCTAATAAAACAGCTATTTTACCAACACTTCCTGGTTGATAACCCACATTTTCTCTATGTGCTGCATATCTTAGTTTTTCAGGATTACTCATATCCATAATAGCTACAGAATACGCACCAGAAGGCATTATTCTTTTTAATTTTCTTTCAAAATCGTTGTCAGCAACTAATAAATCCGCTACGCTGTCTTTCTTTCTATCTAGAAGATTTAATTTTATATCAGAAAGCTTTTTAAAAGCTCCTGCAGGTATTCTTGTATAGCGAACACTGTCTCGTTGAAATTGTCTTAGTTGATACAATCTTGCGATTCCAGTGCTATCATAGCCGTCTATCGGATATTTCATAAAACCTAAAGATGCAATGATTAAAATTCCTAATACTATATATTTTCCTTTCATATTTTTATATTCTTTCCGTTAATTTTATTTTTGTGTTATTTTTTACTTTTGGTGCAATAGAGTTTAAATAATCAGAACTTTTAGCTTGCTTATTTTCAACAAATGGTCTTATTTGAAACAACCAAAGTTTGTTGTCTTTAAAACCAAACTCAACATCATGCGCGTGTTGGTCTTCCAAAGATTTTGAACCAATTTTATTTCTAATTTCAGTAGCTAACTCTCTAATTTCATTTATATTTCCTTCATTTAAAATAGGATTATTAAAAGTAGTATAATATTTTTTTGTACTTCCTGAGGCTGGCAAACGAATATAATCTGCTTGTCTTGCAGGACTTAACAAATAGCTTGTCTCTGAAGTAATTAATCTGGTTTCTGCAGATTGTCCATCTACAGCACCACCAGCTCCTCTACTAAAAGCAACAGTTAAATCGTTTTCTGAACCTTGATTAATTCCTTTTGTAATCATAACACCAGAATAATCTACATCTACACTTGGTATAATTAATATAGAAGGATATACATTTTCTGGATTCAGTAAGTATTTTTGTCTCCATTTAAAACTTCTTTCTGTGTATGCAGAAGCCCAAACTTGTTTGATTCCTTGAATAATTTTTTCTTCTTTTAAGATATTGAAAAGCGTAAGGTTTAAACCAGCTCCAGTAAATTCTTTCAAATCCTCCATATTGGTATCACTTCTTAAAAAGACAGGAACATTCCCAATTCTATCTCCAAATACAGATTTGAAACTGCTTTTTAAATCTTCAGTAAAACTACGATCTAAGTTGATGTTTAACATCGCTGCGTGCAATTCTTTTAAAGAAGAAATTAAGAATTTTTCTATTTGCTCATCAGAAGTATTATTTGCTTTTAAAGCTTCCGCCTTCGAAAAAGTACTATTTAAAAACTCCCAATAGGTTTTGTTTTTATTGGGCATTTGTTTGTTCATGTGTGTTCTAAAAATTCCGAAAGGAATAATAAGACCTTCAACAACTTTGGTAGGGAAAAGATTTTTCAATTCTCCTAAATTTGCTGCTTTTGGCCCACATAAAATCCCCGAATCGGTTGCTTTTACATCTCTCATATTTATGATTTTAGAGACGTCTAACTTTAATTTGTCAGTGGGTACTCTAATCATATTTTTTGTTCTTTCTTTCTTATCGAACAATTTTACTTCTTCGGCAGTCATGTCATTTTCTAATTTTAAAATAACATTTCCTTTACTAGAAACCGCATAAAAAACATTTCTATTGCTATATTTTTCTAATGATTTTAAATTGTCACTTGACAATGCGGCATTTGGAATTCCTAAATTTCTAGCTAACAATTGTACGTGAGAAACTAAATTTCCTTCAGAAACGGTCATAATTCCTGCAACCGGCTTTAGGTCAGATGGTGGTTTTTGAAAAATATAAATGTTGTTTTTATTTACTTCTACTGCATCAGGATTTCCATCTACCACAATTAATTTACCAAAAGCATACCCAGGATTTAAACCTCTGATAGCGCCTTGGTTGCTAATGTTCATGACATTGTTGTTGATGTTCGAGATTTTTGCAGCAAAACCATTTAATTTACTAACGGTTTCACCCAAATTAAGGGTAATAGAATTTCTAATTCTATCATCTATAAAACCATAGGCTAAAGATTCAAAAGCCGCATACTCATTTACATCTTCTTGATAATTCGCTTTTACCAAAGAAGTACTCCACTCTACAATTCTTCTTGCACTTGCCACCAAAGAATTTAATTCTCCTAAAGTAGTTTTTTCATTTTTTAAGGTATTAGAAAAAACAGGTTTTACAATTTCGTACTCCCAAGCTTCAATTAAACCAGTGGCAAAAGACGCACACGTTAAAGTTTGTACTTTTAGAATTGTTTCGGCTAAAGTATCAGGATTCCAATTTTGAGTTTCAATCAATAAAATCTTCTCTAACTGATTTGTTAAGTCTAAAAGATGTAAACGGTCTTTTCCATTTTTAAAAAGCGTAATGTTTTGTCTTAAGGATTCTAAATTGTCTGTAAGCCTAATCACAATTTCTTTGGAAGATAAACTAGTTTTGTCTTCATTTACAAAATCTTTTAAACCATTAAGAATGCCTTTTGAATCTTTAATTTTAGCAATGTCTTCAGCAATTGTTTTATAATTTAAAGGTGCGTAAAACTCTTTCATAGTATTTAAGAGTTTATCAAATGCCTTTTTATCTTTTGCAGAAATTTTAGATGCATTTTTTTTCATGTAATTCTGCACTAAGTAAATGTCAGATTTTTGCGGATTTCCATGAATTTTAATTCGTATGTCCATAAAATCAGAAATCTCTTCAGCCAAAACTTTAGATTCACTTCTCATTAATTGCGCAATGTTAGAATCACCATTATGAGGAATGTCTTTTAAAGACTGTCTTACCAAATAATAGTTTGCATTTAAAAAATCATCATTTTTTAAAACTTTCTCGAAGAATTCTTTTCCCCAAGCTTCTTCATCTTCAGATTGAATGGAACCCCTGTAGAATTGTCCTTTTCTTAAAACCCAACCATCATCTACATTTGCTAAGTATTGGCCTATTTGGTATTGTTTCAATCTGCTAAAATTATGATCAGCATCTAAAAAATCTTCAATATTTGTACTCGCTAAAATTTCAGCAAAAAATAAATGATTACTTTTTCTTAAATCTAAAGCAGAACCTTTAAAAGAGGCATGTTGAATTCCACCACCAATGGCATCTGGACAAGGGTCTTTTGGATCTCTAATACTACCATCTTTACAAAACCATTTAATTCTATAATACGGCCCTCTAATATCTCTCTTGTAAGTATCTATTAATTGTTTCACTTCTTCAGTAGTTTTTTCTTGTGCATTGGTTTTCGAATTGAAAAATAAAGCCACTAAAAAAGTTATAAATATTATTTTTTTCATATTGGTTTCTTAATTTCTACAAATTTATGTTTTTGAAAGTTATAATTGAATTATTTAGCTTATTAAGGCTAACAATAAAACGGATTGAGTTAAAACTTTTTCTTTTCTTTTTTAATTTTCTCGAAAAAGAAAATTGAAAGACAAAATTATGTTTAGAAAATTATATTTTATGAAAAGAAAAAACCTGTTGGTCTTGTTTGATATACGCCTCTTTACAATTTGTTGGATGTATAAAATCATAGTTTTGTAAATTATTAAAACCTGTTTCAATGATTGAAAATATACCTTCAAAATCTTTTTCTCCGTCCGATGTGAACCTTTCAATAGTATAGTTTTTTTCTGTTATTTTGCTTTCAATTTTAAACCAAGCACCACTTCCAATGCCACCTAACCAAGTGCCATTTTCTAACTGAAAAACGGCTAAGTTTGGCAATTCTGTACCGATTAAATTGGGCTCTGTATCAAATTTATTTAAAAAGGAAGCTTTGTATTCTTTTACGATAGATCTGTTTTTATATTGAGTAATTTTCTGATTGTAGACCGTATAAATTAAATTGTTGGTGTTTCCTCTAATTACATTGCCTATAGGACTTGGTGTAAATAAATTCGATTTTTTTAAGAGGGAAGCAATCTTCTTATTTTTTGAAGATGCAATGATACTATCTGTGACAAACCGTGCGCAATTAGAACCGTTTTTTAAAAAGACACCGTAAGGAATTTCTTTTTTTTCTACAAACTGATGAATAAATTTTTGAGCTTTATTAAAATCGATTTCTTCATGAACACTTGCCACCAATCTTCCAGCACCATGTGTTTTATTAGGGTGTTTTTCTATCCAAAGTAAAATTTCTTTTAGGTTCGATAATTCTTTATTTTTAAATGTTGCAGCAATAGCAATTTTTAATTCTGGATCTGTTTCTTTCGATCGAACACGCCCGTTCCCATACGTTGTTATATACCGTCCGAAATCAAAATAATTAATTTCAGAATTTCCTTTTTGAATTAACAATAAAGCAGCGTGACCTGCTTGAATAGCATGCTTTCCGCCAATACCAATTTTGGGCCAAACATTACTTAAAGTTTCCCAGTAAGCGGGTCTTACAATAGTATCTGGATAGGAAAGGATGATGATAATTCCGTCAGAATTTTGCATTGGCATCAATTATTAAAAATGGCTTCTAATAAGATTTTAAATGTTTTAAAAGCAACATAAATAGTAAATATAACGAGAATACTTGCAGCCAATAAAAGAATATACGATAGGTATTCTTTAGACGTGTTTTCAAACTTTTTTAAGGCTTTAAAACCCATGGTAAGCGTTATTGGTGAAGCAATAAATAAAAAAACTAAAAGAGATAAATATTTTAAACCTTTTCCTAATAAATTTACGTTTGTACTCATCTTTTGTGGTTTTCGATGGCATTTCTAACATTGCCATATTTTTCTAAAAGGCTAGAAGCTTGCGTTGTGTCAATATTTAGTTCTTTTGATAAGATTTTCTGTCCTCTTTCTACCAGCTTATTATTAGACAATTGCATGTCTACCATTTTATTTCCTTTCACTTTTCCTAACTGAATCATTGTGGCTGTAGAAATCATATTTAGCACTAATTTTTGAGCAGTTCCTGCTTTCATTCTAGAGCTTCCTGTTACAAATTCTGATCCAACCACAACTTCTACAGGAAATTGAGAAACCGTTGCTAAAGGACTATTTTTATTACAAGCAATACAGCCAGTAATAATATTACTTTCATTACACTTTTCTAAGGCAGCAATTACATATGGTGTGGTACCAGAAGCAGCAATACCTATAACAACATCTTTTTCTGAAACATGATACTTTTGTAAATCTAACCAGCCTTGTGTCTTAGAATCCTCTGCAAATTCAACTGCGTTTCGAATAGCAAGATCTCCGCCCGCAATAATAGCCACAACCAAATCATGAGGAACACCAAAAGTTGGCGGACATTCAGAAGCATCTAGAATTCCTAACCTACCTGAAGTACCTGCACCAATATAGAAAAGTCTTCCTCCATTTTTTAAATTTCTAACAATATTTGTTGTTAATAGTGTTATTTGAGGTAAGCATTTTTCTACTGCTAAAGGTACTGTTTTGTCTTCTGTATTAATATGTGTCAATAATTCCTTAACAGACATCTTTTCTAGATGATTGTACTTAGAATCTTGCTCTGTGGTTTTTATAAAATTCATCGTTCAAAAATACTGTTTTTTTATATTTTGAATGTTGAATTAAAGTGAAGTTTTAATTTTTCTCTATCAAATCTATATTAAAGGTATCTGTTTCAGAAATATGAAAATAGCCTAAAGGGAAATTCGCTTCATTTGTTGTGTTTATCATGTTTCCTAGCAAAGAGGAAGGTACAGATTGAAAAGGGCCACCGCCAGTTGTACCACTTTGATCTAGTAAAATTCTATAATAGGTAAAATATTCTTTGGTTATACCAGACATTTTTACAGTAACATTGGTGGGAACTTCAATTTCATCTTCTTGATAGAAAAAAGAAAAGTTATAATCTGTACCATTAAAAAAACGATCTTCTAATGCTAAGAATAAATTGTTTGTAAAATCAAATAAGTAATAGTTTTCAGTACTTTTATCATCTTTAAAAGCAACTTTTACTTCTATTTCTTCACCAGAAAAAAGCGTTTCATCTCCTTGAATAACACTTGTAAAAGGAGGAGATTTTATCTTCGTTGCTTTTCCTTTGTAGGTTTCATTTTCATAGAGAACTGTCAATTCATACACAATATCATCTTCAGGAATAAAAGAAATTATAGGTGTAAAATTTCCATCAGAATTTGTATCCGTAAAATTAATAATGGTATTGTCTGATAGATTTGTTAAAAAAACAACAGCATTAGAAACGCTAGGAATATTATCCTCAAAATAATCTGCAGATAACCTTAATTTAACGATTGTATTGGCAACAATAGGGTTTTGATCAAACAAAACCTCAAAAGAAGCATCAACAATTAATTTTGGTGCTATTGATGGCACATCTACATCTACAACTTTTTCGCAATTAGCAAAAAGTAATATAAATAAAATAGAGAATATTTTTATATTTTTCATTATTATATTTTTAGCAGCAATGGGCGTAAGCCCATTGTTAAAATTTAAAATTGTAAGTTACAGAAGGTACAATACCAAAAATAGAGGTTTGTACAGCTTCATTTCTAAAGGTTTCTTGGTTCTGTCTAAAGGCTAAAGAAGCTGCATTTTGTCTTCCATATAAATTGTAAATACCAAAAACCCATTCACCTTGCCATCTTCTGTTTTTATTTTTTGTTGGCGTTAAGGTTGCAGAAATATCAACTCTGTGATATGCAGGTAACCTGTCTGCATTTCTTCTATCATCATCATAAATTGGCACATTTAAGCCTTGCACTTCATATTGCCCAACTGGGTAATTTGCAGGTTGCCCAGTTTGAAAAACAAAATTACTATTGAATTTCCATTTTTTGTTCAATTTATAACTAGCGTTTACAGAAAAATCATGTGTTTTATCAAAAGGAGTGCTGTACCATTCGCCATTATTAATTCCTGGTTCGTTTGCATTTCTACCTTCGGTTAATTGTTCAGAGCGCGAAAGTGTATACGCGATCCATCCTTGAAAGTCTCCTTCGTTCTTTTTAAGCAGTACTTCTAAACCATACGCTCTTGCTTTTCCGTTTAAAATTACAGTTTCAATTTGGTTATTAGCAATTAAATTGGCACCATTTATATAATCGATTCTATTCTGAATGTCTTTGTAAAAAGCTTCTGTTTCTAACGTATATTTTCCATCTTTAAAAGATTTAAAATAACCAACTGCATATTGATCTAATAATTGCGGTTTTACGTATTTGCCACTTGGTGTCCAAACATCTAATGGAGTAGGAGAGGCAGTGTTAGAAAGCAGGTGTAAGTATTGCACCATTCTATTATAACTTGCTTTAATTGATGTATTATCATCTAAAATATAAGACATAGAAATTCTTGGCTCGAAGTTGTTGAAACTGCTAATTACATCACTTCTTTTATAGTTTTCTGTGCCTATTGCTTCTGCAGATTCGTATTTTTTAAACTCATCATTATAAATAACGGCTTCATTGTTGTCGTAAACGTTTAATTCATCTTGACCCAAACGCGTAAAATTGCTAAATCTTACACCATATTGCAATCTAAAATTGTCGCTAATTTTATGTTCTACATCTATATAAGCTGCAAATTCATTGGCATATTTATCAATTAATTTTTCTGAAACAATCCCCGAATCTTCTCTATTGGGAATAATTTCTCCTGGATTAAATTTGATGTAAATATTGTTAACGCCATAACTTAATTTTATATTCTCACTTATATAGTGATTAAAATCGTATTTAAGATTGAAGTTGGTAATACCAGAATCCCATTCAAAACCTACAAAGTCTAAAATTAATCCATAGAAATAATCTGAATAAATTAAAGATAAATTAGAGAATAGTTTATCAGAAAAAAGATGATTCCAACGTAAATTTACAACGGTGTTTCCGTATTTATTCACAAAATTGTCGCTAATTCCAAAAACATCCTTTCCAAAATACGTAGATAGAAATAAATTATTACGATCATTAAAGCGGTAATTTATTTTACTATTTAAATCATAAAAATAGGCCTTATTATCATTGTCGAAAAGCGGTAAAAATAAATGCGCATAAGAAGCTCTACCACCCACTAAAAATGAACTTTTTTCTTTTTCTAAAGGACCTTCAATTAACAATCTTGAAGAAACCAAACCAATACCACCTGTAATATTAAAGTCTTTACTGTTTCCTTCTTTTTGATAAATGTCTAACACAGAAGACAATCTTCCGCCGTATTTTGCAGGAATGCCTCCTTTGTATAATTTTACATCTTTAATTACATCGGGATTAAAAACGGAGAAAAATCCGAATAAATGGGATGAATTGAAAACAATTGCTTCGTCTAATAAGATTAAATTCTGATCTGCAGCACCACCTCGAACATTAAAGCCAGATGCGCCTTCACCTGCACTTGTAACTCCTGGTAACAAAATTAAAGATTTTATAATATCGGCTTCTCCTAAAACCACCGGAATTTGTTTTATGGTAGCAGAAGTTAGTCTGTTAACGCTCATTTGTGGCGTTCTAATATTTAACTTTTCAATATTACTTTCTATAATAATTTCATCTAAACTTTCAGATGCTTCTTTCAGCTTATAGTTTTTTGTTGTTTTTTCTAGAAGTTCTAAAGATTCAATAATTGTTGAATATCCTAAATAACTAACTTGTATGTTGTAGTTTCCTTTAGGAATTGTGATGGAGTAAAAACCATATTGATTGGTAGTTGTACCAGAGTTTAGTTCAGGAAAATAAACAGAAACTCCTATTAAAGTTTCATTGTTAGCATCGTCATAAACAGTTCCACTAAGGGTTATCTTTTCTTGAGCAAATAGGGTAAAACTCATCAGAAAAAATATCAGAAACAATTTTTTAAAGTATCGCATTTTTGTTTAATTATTAAGTAGATAATTGCAACAAAAGTACAACTCTAAAGTGCTAAAAAAACGTTAAAAGTATTTTAAAATAAGGTCTTAATCGTAAATAATATCATTCACTTCAATTTTTCTGTTTTTCATAAAATCATACAAGGTTAATCTTCTTAAGGTGTAATAATCTACCCAGAATTGTTCTAAAGAATTTAAATATCGAAGTACAGAATTATCCTTTTCCTGCAAAGCGATGTTTAAATCTGTAATTGTTATTTTTCCTAAAATGAATCTTTTCTTCGTGATGTCATATCTTTTTATCGCAATTTCTTGCGCTTTTTGAGCAGTTTCTAAAAAGTTTCGCTGGTTTTGCCAATTTAAAACGTGTAAGTATATCTCTTGCTCAAACTCTTGTTCATCCTGTTCTACATTTGTATTTATCAGATCTTTGTTTGCTTCCACTAATTTTCTTCGAGATTTAGAAACGCCCCAATCTAAAATAGGAATACCCACAGAAATGGTAACTCTTTGTTGTTGGTTATAATCCATAAACAAATCATTAAAAACGCTTCCTTGTTGAGATACACCAAAATTTGCGTTCAATCTTACTTGCAGTCTATTACTACCTCTCACTTCTGCTACTTCTTTTTCTGCCTGTATACGTTTTCTACGAAATTCTATTACTGCTTTTCTATTTGAATTTGCTTCTTCTAAAGCTTTTTCTACAGTTACTGTAAAAGTTGATAATTCCTTCGGAATATTTAAAGAAATATTCTCTGTTTCTAATTCTAAATAACGAGCCAGATTTTGAGAGCTTCTTTTTAGAGAAATTTCATTGGTAGTCACATTGTTTTTTGAGTTTAGTACAGATAATTCAATTTGAAGTAAATCGTTTTCTGCAATTTTCCCCATTTTAAATCTTCCTTTTGCGATTTGAAATAACGTGTCTTGATTCGATAAATTCGACGCTGCAATTTTAGTTTGCATTTGCGCTTTTAACAGCGCAAAATATCTTCTAGCTGTATTTAAAGAAATTTGCTCCATGTTTTCTATAAATTCCCTTTTTGCTTCTTCATAAAGTAAAGGCTCTATTTTTTTATCCCATTTAAACTCATTGTAAAATAGAGAGTTTTGCCTATAGTTTATAGAAAAAGGAACCACTGCAAACCTTGTGGCATCATTAGAAAATAAATCTACACGTTCTAATTGAGAACTAAAAGATAAGGTACCCCCAGTAAGTGCTACATTCTGATTTAAAGATAAAACCCCTTCTAAACGAGATTGGTTGGTTTGTACAAATATATCTTCTCCTTCATCATTTGTAATTCTGTTTATAGAGTTAGAATATTGTGGTAGCGTTGCATCTAATCTTAATTGTGGTAAAAAACTTGCTTTGTAGTTTCTATAACGCCAATAACTTGCCTGATTTTGATTTAATAACGCTTTATAATCAGGAGATTTTTCTTGCGCTATTGCTATTGCCTGATCTAAGGTAATAAATTGTTTTTCTTGTCCTAAAGTAATTCCTGTTATTAGAAAACAAAGAGATATAATTATTTTTTTCATAGTTTTATTCATGTCTAATAGCTTCAATAGGACTTTTACTTGCAGCAGATCTTGCAGGAGCAATTCCAAAAACCAAACCAATTAGTGTTGCTACAAAAAATGCTAGTAAAATAGAACTTAAAGATAATATCGTTTCAATACCTGTGGTAATTTCTAAGATATAGGAGGCAATAATACCCAAAGCAATTCCAATAATACCACCACCAATGCTTACCAATACAGATTCTGTTAAAAATTGAAGAATTACATCTTCTTGGGTTGCACCTATGGCTCTAATAATGCCAATTTCTTTTGTTCTTTCTAAAACAGATGCCAACATAATGTTCATAATACCAATACCACCAATGAGTAGAGAAATACCTGCAATAATACTTAAAACGATGTTGAAAATTTGTTTGGTTTTTTGTTGTTGTTTTAGCAATTGAATAGGAATAGAAATTTCAAAATCTAACCTATTGTTATGTCTTCTTTTTAACATTCTACTCAATACATCTGCAGTTGCGTTTAACTCTTTTGAGTCATTAACTTGTACAATAAGTTTGTCTATTTGATGGTAATTACCTCTGGGAATTCTCTTTTTTGGACCTTGTTGTTGGCCTCCAATAATAATCATCCCACCTCCACTAAAATCTAAGGGTTCGTCACTAATAATTTTTCTGTCTTTATAACGAACTAAAAAGGTTTGTAATGGAATATAAATATCTTGATTCATATCTCTAATCCCTAAGTTTTCTTGCGCAGTATCTGAAATAAATTTTTCTTCAATGACACCAATTACTTGCAACCAAACATCTTTCACTTTGATTCTTTTTCCAATGGCACTTTCTCCAGTAAAAAGTTTTTTCTCAATTTTCTTACCAATAATACAAACGGGTAATGCATTTTCAGATTGCGGTAAAGAAAAGTTTTTTCCACTTTCTATATCGATGTTAGAGGTTTCAAAATATTCTTTAGAAACGCCAATTAATTTTACGGGACTTTGTCTTCCTTTTTTAATTACATAGGTTTCTAAGATTATTTCGGGACTCACAATTTTTACAGAAGGGATATATTTTTGAATACTTTTTGCATCCAATAAGTCTAATCCTTTAGAAAAACGATTCGATTCTGCAGCCCCATCTTCAGATTCCTCATCGGAGTTGCTGTCAGATTTTTCATCAGAAATGGGAGTAATTACGATATTATTTACGCCTACTAATTCTAATTGTGCTAAAATTTCTTTTTCTGCACCACTACCAATGGCTAGCATTGTAATTACAGCGGCAACACCAAAAATAATACCTAAAGAAGTAAGGAGTGTTCTAATTTTATTGGTGGCTATTACACGTACAGCTTCACTAAAATTAGATTTTAGCTTTTCTATATAAATTTTGTTAAACATAGAAAAGTTAATTTAGTTTTGCTATTCTCGTTTTGTCTTGTCCTTCTGGTTTGTTTAAATAAACTTCATCAGATTCAGATAAACCTTTTTCAATAATTACAGCGTCGTTATTTGAATCGCCAATTTTTACTTGTTTTTTATTGATGGAGAAACCAGTTTTGGTGTACACATACGTTATAGAATCTTTAGAAAAAACCGCTTCTAAAGGTATGCTTAAAACATCTTTTCTTTGAAAGGTTAAAATTCTGTTTGAGGTGGTCATTCCGGGTCTGATATTATTATCAGTTTCATTCAACTTAATTAATACTTGAAACACTTTAATATCCGAACCCCTTTTCTTTTCACCAACATTCGCAACATCAGTTACAATACCATCTAATTCAACATCAGGAAAAGCATCAAAACCTACTTTTACGGTGAGCCCTTTTTTAATTCTTCTAATATCTACCTCGTTTGCGTAGGTTTTAGATTCCATTTTAGTTAAATCTGGTAAACTAGCAATAGAAGGATCCCAAGGACTAATAGAAGAGCCTACTTTTTTCTTCACTCCATTCCATTCTCTCACATAAGTGATCATTCCGTTTCCGTTTGAATAGATGGTGAACGATTTTAATAAATCTAAAAGATTGTTTAATTCTTTTCTAATTTTCGAGACTTTTGTACCTACTTCCACCATTCTGGCATTGGCTTGTCTCTTCTTAATTTTATAATTTTCTTGCTTTTCTCTATAATCTCTTTCAAGTTTTTCAAACTGAATTTCTAATTTTCTAATCGTTGCAGGTGGTTCATAAATAGATTGCTTTAATTCTAACTTCGTTTCTTCCATACTAAAGCCTAAATCTTTTAAAGAATTACGTTCTTGTTTTAAAGATAAGGTAGTGTCTAATTGTTCTTGTGTGTATTTAGAAACGGCTGCTTCTAAATTTAATCTTGCATCTATAACTTGCTCATTTACTCCCGAAGGATCAAGTCTACCAACATATTCACCCTTTTTTACAATGGTGCCTTCTGCAACTAAATCTTGAATTTTTATTTCTCTCAGTTTAAATTTTCTTAGATTTTCTGGACCATTAATTTTTTTTAAACTGGTAGATTGGGCTTCACCAGAGGTAACAACTTCACTTACAAAATTTCCTTTTTTAACTTTGGTTGTGAGATACACTTTACCATCTGAAGATGGTGAAAAATAGCTGTAAGTAGCGAATATTAAAATGAGCGCTATTACAGCAATTAGAGTAATTTTTTTCTTAGTCATGTTGCGTTGGTTTGATACAAAACCAAATCTAAATAAAAAAGAGTGCTAGCTAGCACTCTTTATGTTAATGTTTTATGAAAATTTTACAACTAGAAACCTTCTAATAATGAATTTAAAGTAATATTAGGTCTCATTGCTTTATTAGCTAACGCATTGTTGGGTTGATAATAGCCCCCAATCTCAACAGCAGAACCTTGAATTGCATTCAATTCTTTTATGACTTTACTTTCATTAGCTGCTAAATCGTTCGCTAATTTTGTGAAGGCTGATTTTAATTCTTCATTCTTAGTTTGGCTAGCTAAAGCTTGTGACCAATACAAAGCGATGTAAAAATGACTTCCTCTATTGTCTAACTCACCCACTTTTCTAGAAGGTGATTTCATATGGTCTAAAAAGGTGTCTGTAGCATCGTCTAATGTTTCCGCTAAAACCAATGCTTTTTCGTTGTTGTTTGACCTTCCTAAATGTTCTAACGAAACGGCTAATGCTAAAAATTCACCTAAAGAATCCCAACGTAAATGGTTTTCTTCTAAGAATTGTTGCACATGTTTAGGAGCAGAACCACCAGCACCCGTTTCAAACAAACCACCACCATTCATTAAAGGAACAATAGACAGCATTTTTGCTGAAGTACCTAATTCTAAAATAGGGAATAAATCTGTTAAATAATCGCGTAAAACGTTTCCTGAAACAGATATGGTATCTTCTCCTTTTTTAATTCGATCTAACGTAAAATGAGTTGCATCTATTGGTGATAAAATTTGAATATCTAAGCCAGTAGTATTATGATTTGGTAAATATGCATTTACTTTTTTAATGATTTCAGCATCGTGTGCTCTGTTTTTATCTAACCAAAAGATTGCAGGCATTTTAGAAGCGCTTGCTCTAGTTACTGCTAACTTTACCCAATCTTGTACTGGGGCATCTTTTGTTTGGCACATTCTCCAAATGTCACCAGTTTCTACTGTGTGGGTTATTAATGTATTTCCATCAGCATCTAAAACGACTACCTTACCGTTTTCAGAGATTTCAAAAGTTTTATCATGAGAACCATATTCCTCCGCTTTTTGCGCCATTAAACCAACATTTGGCACAGTACCCATTGTTGTAGGATCAAAAGCACCATTTTTTTTACAAAAATCGATGGTGGCAGTATAAATGCCCGCGTAGGAGCTATCAGGAATTATTGCTTTGGTGTCTTGTAATTTACCATCGGCATTATACATTTGGCCAGAAGTTCTAATCATTGCTGGCATAGAAGCATCTATAATTACATCACTTGGTACATGTAAATTGGTAATACCTCTTTCACTATTTACCATTGCCAAATCTGGTCCATGATCCATAGCAAATCTAATGTCTTCTCTAATTTCTTTGCGTTTTTCTTCTGATAATTCACTTAATTTTTCTAGTAAATTACCCAATCCGTTATTGACGTCAACTCCAATTGTTTCAAACGATTTGCCATGTTTTTTAAACAAATCTTTAAAGAATACACGAACAGCATGGCCAAATATAATGGGATCAGAAACTTTCATCATGGTTGCTTTCATGTGCAAAGAAAACAATACGCTTTTGTCTAAAGCATCTTCATACTGCTCTTCTAAAAAGTCAATTAATGCTTTTTTACTCATTACAGTCGCATCAATAATTTCTCCTTCCAATAAGTCTAAAGATTCTTTTAAAACTATTTTGGTTCCATTTTTTGCAATGTGGTGAATACTTATCGTAGTTGCCTCTTTGGTAGTTATAGATTTTTCATTGTGTGCAAAATCACCTGATGTCATGGTAGCTACATGTGTTTTAGAATCTGCAGACCAAGCACCCATAGCATGTGGATTTTTACGGGCATAATTTTTTACCGCTTTTGGCGCTCTTCTATCTGAATTTCCTTCACGTAAAACAGGGTTTACAGCAGAGCCTTTTACTTTGTTGTACAATGCTAAAACAGCTTTGTCCTCGTCTGTAGTTGCTTCTTCAGGATAATTCGGAATTGCATAGCCCAAAGACTGTAATTCACTAATAGCTTCATTTAATTGCGGTACAGATGCACTAATATTTGGTAACTTTATAATATTTGTGTCTGGTTGTTTTGCCAAATCTCCTAGTTGCGCCAAAGCGTCTTCTACTTTTTGATCTTCTTTTAAATAATCAGAAAAATTAGCCAAAATTCTCGAAGCTAATGAGATGTCTTTTACTTCAATTTCTATGTTAGAAGATTTTGTAAAAGCTTTAACAATGGGTAAAAAAGAACGCGTTGCCAAAGCAGGTGCTTCGTCTGTTTTTGTATATATTATTTTAGCTATTTTGCTCATGTAAATTGAATTTTAGGTAATTGTACAAATAGGATTGCTTTTTAATGAAGAATCATTTTTAGGAAAGCGAGCAAATTTAAGAATTATAGTTGGTATTATTATTGGTAAAATGCTATTAATTGAAGGGTTTTATTGCATTTTCGATAATTTTTGAAATCGATTTCGTAGAAGTTTAAAATAAAAGCCATATCTAACAATTTCTTGCTATGATATGGCTTCTTTGAAATAGTTTCGAAACTAGTCTGCATTGCTACAGAATACATAAGAATACACTTATATTTCTTTCTTTCGAATGAAATTATACTAACTATTTCTTGTTTTGAAACATTCTTAATTTTAAAAAAGCATGCTGCTTTTTGAAGATTTTTATCAATGTTTCTATTGCTTGTTTCCTAAAATCAAATATGTTCAAAAAAAAAGTTTTTTACCACGAATTCTTCTACTTTGTATTTTTAATTATTTGACAACCAATATATAAAGAACGTTACTTTATGAATTTACTGATAATTTCTTTTTAGCTTTTGAAGACCAATCAGTTTAACTACTTTGTAAATACAATTGCAATATATATACGTTTTATAAATCTACAAAACATTTAACTAATTATAAATCAACATTATATTAACTTAGGTTATGAACATTTGTTAATTAAAAAAGGCGCTGTAATACATACAGCGCCTTTTAATTTTTTATAAATTGAAGAATTATCTTCTTTTTTCAGTAATTCTAGCTTTTTTACCAGTAAGACCTCTAAAGTAGAAAATACGTGCTCTACGTACTTTTCCTCTTTTATTAACTTCAATTTTTTGAATAGAAGGTAAGTTTACAGGAAAAATTCTTTCAACACCTACAGTACCAGACATTTTTCTGATTGTAAAAGTTTCAGAAAGACCAGCGCCTCTTCTTTGTATCACAACTCCTCTAAAAAACTGAGTTCTTACTTTTTCTCCCTCTTTAATTTCGTAGTATACAGTAATTGTATCACCAGCTGCAAATTCTGCAAATTCTTTTTTTGTTACAAATTCGTCTTGAACAAATTTTATTAAAGCTTCCATATTAAATATTTATAATTTTTTGTAAAGCAACGTTCACGATTTTTTCGTCAGAGGTTAATTTAGCGTGTGCAAAAATAGTACTTTTTTTTAGTTGATAAAACTAAAATCAATTATTTTTTAGGTTGATAATCAATACAATAGAAAACCCAAAATTTTCTTGCTTCTTTACTGTTTATTTTGATGATAATTGGCGCTAATTCAGTTACTTTTTTAAAGTATGAGGTCAGTAAAGGATTCACCTCTCCTTTTTTGTCCGCATCTCTAAAACGCTTATCAGAATCTATAAACAATGCGTTTTTTCCTTTTAAGGTTGCTAAGTTATCGCCTAAATAATCGAAATGCAATGCTGGTAAACCTATAATGTTTTGAGCATACACTTTGTCATCCATAAAAAAATTTAAACAGGCAGTTGTTTTGTAATTATCATTAGAAAACACAAAAGTGTTGGTATATTTTTCTTGTAACTTTTCGGTTTCTAAAGCCAATTCTTTCCAGCCAACCCAAGTATCATCACTTTTAATAGGTACCAAATAGAACATAACTTGAAGACCTACTAATACATGAAAAACAATCGATATTATAATTTGAATTTTCAATAATTTTTTACTGATAAACATTCCTGCGAGGATAATTCCTGAAATATAAGAAGGCATCATCCAATTTAATTTTACCCAATAAATAGGAGTGATAAGGAAAAACCCAACAAAAGTAGGAACAAAAAAGGCTAACAAGAATAGTGTTTTTGATTGTGGAAGTTTAAACTTCAATACAGCTCTTTTAATGTATTTAAATGTGAATGTAACAATGACCAAAAATAAAATAGGCAATAATAAAAAGAGTTGATGCCCAATGGCACCAAAGAAATTTTTAGGAGAAATTTCGAACTTACTAATAGAATTTGTTCTTGCAGAAGATTGAAATACAAAGGAGGCAAATTCATTTTTATAGTTCCAATACCAAACGGGAAATGTAATTGCAACCGAAATAATAATTGAAACCCATAACCAAGGAGAAAATAGTAGTTTTCTATATTTATTAGAGAATAATAAAAATGCAAACAAACCAATTTGTAATAAAATGGCGGTGTATTTACTGTTGAATGCAAGCCCCATAGCAATTCCGCCTAAAATCCAAAACCATTTTTTTTCTTCAAAAATTGCTTTGTACAAACAAATTAAGCTCAAGGTCCAGAATAGTAATAAAGGTACATCTGGCGTGGAATTAAAAGATAGAATAGAAACAAAAATAGTAGAAGCAAATAGAATGAATGCTTTGTGTTGTCTGTTTTTAGATAAAAAATAACAAGAAAGTTTGTAAAAACTTAGGATGGTTAAAGAGGTAATGGTAAAGTCTGCAAACTTTACAACAAAAACAGTTTGCCCAAAAGTATCTGTAAATGCTCTTAAAATGTAACCAATCATCCCTGGATGATCAAAATAGGAGAGCGATAAATTTTGTCCGTATAAATAGTAGTATGCATCTTGCGGCATTAGCCCCATAAACGGAAGCAATAGCAATCTAAATATTTGAAAACCTAAAACCCAGGTAATTGCTTTGTTGGTTTTATAATAAGATGTAATTTTTTGAATACTACTCATCTTCTAGCAAATCTGGTCTAATATTTTTTGTTCTTTCGAAGGCTTGATCACTTCGCCAATCGTCAATTTTAGGGAAATTTCCAGTCAATAATATCTCTGGAACTTTGTTTCCTTCAAAATCTGAGGGTCTCGTATATACAGGAGGAGATAATAAGTTGTCTTGAAAAGAATCTGTCAAAGCAGACTGTTCATCGCCAATAACACCGGGAATCAAACGTACAATTGCATCTACCAAAACCGCAGCAGCCAATTCACCACCAGTTAAAACATAATCTCCAATAGAAATTTCTTTGGTGATAAATAGATCTCTAATTCTTTGGTCTACACCTTTGTAATGTCCTGTAAGAATTAAAATATTTTCTTTTAATGAAAGTGTATTTGCGGTAGATTGATTCAATGTTTTTGCATCTGGAGTCATATAGATCACTTCATCATAAACGCGTTCTGCTTGTAATTTCCGAATACAGTTTGCAATGGGTTCAATCATCATGACCATTCCTGCGCCGCCACCAAACTGTGTATCATCTATTTGTTTGTAGTTTCCTAAACCGTAAGAACGTAAATCGTGAATTATAATTTCTGCCAAACCTTTTTCTTTAGCACGTTTTACAATTGAATGGTTAAACGGACTTTCTAATAAATCTGGAGCTACTGAAATAATATCTATTCGCATAGTTGCAAATGTACCTTTTTTAGCGAATTTTTGAATTGTGTTTTCGGAAAGTTTTGTCAATGCTTTTGAATGCGGAAAACTAAAGTAAAAACTTAGCGGAATGTTATTTTAAAAAATGAATAATTTTTGATATTTTATAATTAGTGTATATTTATTGATAAAAATCAATTTTATTTTTCAATTCAATTAATTCTTGTTGCAATGAATGTATCTGAGATGTTAAATGATTTATAACGTCTAAAGCTTCGAAATTTACATTTAAATCATAATGTAATCTCATCATTTTTTCAATTTGTTGAATATCATTTATTCGTACATGTTTAGAATTTTTGATTTCTATGATCTCAATCAACTCAACACTAGATAATGATTCGATAAAACTCGAAGGAATATTGTAGTACTTACAAAACTGTTTAACTGCTATAGTTGTCATAATCTATCTTAATTTAGATAACTGTGTAAATAATTCTTTTTCTTTGGAGGTTAAGTTTGTAGGTGTTTTTATTTTAAATTTTACAAATAAATCTCCAAATTGCCCTTCTTTTTTATAAATGGGCATTCCTTTTCCTTTTAATTTAACCTGCGTATCTGTTTGTGTTTCTGGTTTTATTTGCAATTTCAATTTTTTATTATCAATGGTAGTAATTATCAAATCTCCTCCTAGAATAGCTTTGTATACATCTAAATCTACTGTTACATAAAGATTGTTTTTATCTCTTCTAAAAGGTGTGTTGTTTACGATGTTAAATTCGATGTATAAATCTCCATTTATCCCGCCATTTGCAACTTTTTCTCCTTGATTTTTAATTTTTATAACTTGTCTATTTTCTATACCTGCAGGAATGGTAAGACGTATATTTTTGTTATTTACAGTTAATGTGTGCTTTTTTGAGGCAAGAATGTCTGTTAAGTTTAACTGCAATTGGGCATTGTAATCTCTCCCTTTAAAACCACCTCTTCTAGTGTTTTTTTGCTGAAAACCATCACCAAACATAGCACTAAAGAAATCGGAAAAATCTTCTTCATTAAAAGGATTATGGGTTTGCTGACCTCCTTTATAAGAATAGTTTTGTTGCTTTTGTTGTTCTTTTGCTTTTTTAAATTCTTCTGCATGCTGCCAATTTTCACCATAAGCATCGTATTTTTTTCGATTTTCAGGATTGCTTAGCACTTCGTTTGCCTCATTAATTTGCTTAAATTTCTTTTCTGCTTCTTTGTTATTAAGATTTACATCTGGATGGTATTTACGAGCCAATTTTCTATAAGCTTTCTTAATTTCTTTTTCTGAGGCGCTCTTATTAATTCCAAGCAATTTATAATAGTCTACATATTCCATAAAAACTTTTTTTATTGTTTAAAAGCGTTTTATAAAAAAAATGCTCAGCTTTTAATGAGGTGAGCATTTTAGATAAAACATTGTAAAATAGGTTAGTTATCTTCTTTTGACTTTTTCTTTTTTTCTTCTAACGGAAACTGTTCTAGAAAGAATTTATTTTTTAAAGAATCCATTTTTTGTAACATTCTGTTTATAATTTCTTGATTTCTGTCAAAATCTCCTCTAAAAAAATCTTCTTTAAAAAAGTTGTTTTTAAAAGAACTATCTTGTTTAAAAAAATCATTAAAGAGTGAATGATTCCATGCACTGTTCCTATTAAAATGTCTGTTAAATTTTTTAAAAATACTATCATTCAGCATCGCATCTGTATCTATGTTAGAATAATAATAGGTATAGGTAGAATCTAATCTGATGAGATTTCCGTTTTCATCATATTCTTTGTTCACCTTATAATCAATTTTAGGTTCAATCTTATGCTTTGCGTTTTCGGTTTGTTTTTTATCTAAATCTTTTTTTGTTTGTGCATTACAACTAACCAGAAAAAAAACAGAAAACATTATAAAGATTATATGTTTCATAATTTCTAATTTTTAAGTTAGGTAAATCCTAAGAAACCTAGGTGGCAAAATTAGCCACCTAGGTTAAAACATTCAATTACTTAATTTTAATCTGCTTTATAGGCTTTGGTTTTGCCTCTTCTTTCTTAGGAATTGTAAGAGATAGAATGCCATTTTCGTAAGTAGCGGAAATTTTATCATCTTCAACTAATTCAGGAAGGGTAAAAGAACGTGTAAATGATTGATAACTAAATTCTTGTTTTGAAATTCGTTCATCATCCTTAACTTCATTTTCTATTTGTTTTTCTGAAGAAATAGTTAACAAATCGTTATTTAGTTCAATTTTAAAATCTGATTTTTCAAAACCAGGTGCAGCAACCTCTACAAAAAATGCATCTGTATTTTCTTTAATATTTACAGATGGTAGCGTAGTGTTTGTATTTGAATAGTTGTTTCGATTCCACCCTTCAAAATCATTACTAAAAAATCTGTCTAAAAAATTTGGTAATCTGTCTTGATATCTAACAAGCGTCATAATAATTATTTTTAAAAGTTAAACATTTATTTTTGAAAATGATAAACAAATGAAATGCCAAACGTATACAGCTGACAGTTAGTCATTTGTGATTAATTAAAAATGACTTTTTTTCATAAATAATTCTTTATTTACCTTATGTAATGACAATTTTTCAGGAAGATTTCTATTTTTTAAATGAAAACCTGATACAACAGACATAGGGAAATTGTAAATTTTTTCAATAATTTAAGATTGAAATTATAGAAAAAATTTTCAGAGACAAAAATGTTATTCAACTGAAATACTATGGGAATGTTATATTTAAGATTTATTTACATTTTGAGAGTGTAGGATAATTTTGCCGATCTTATTTAGTAGAATTACTAATCTACCATTAAAGTAAAAGGAATATTGTAGTTTATGCCTACATTTATTCCTGTTTGTTTACCAGCAATAATCTTAGGTAGCTCATACATTACTCTCTTCACTTCAGCAGTAATTGCAGGATGTGGCGCTCTAACTTTTACATCGTTTATATCTCCATTTCTATCAATTTTAAAACCAATAAAAACTCTTTTTTTTCCTTTGCTCAAACCAAGTCTATTTGGTAAACTAGCATCAAATTTTCTAGAAAAATGCATTTGAACACCTTTGCTAAAACAATTTTTCAATTCTTTAATATTAATTGAATTCTCACAACCTGGAAAAATTGGAGGTTTTTCAGAGCTCAACGTTGTACTCGTATTAATTTTACTTTCATTATCCTCGAAAGAAAGGATTTGTAAACCATAATTATTAAAATTGCTGCTATCTGTAATGTTAAATTTATTTGTAGGGTACTTTTTAAAAAGCGTAAAAATTTTATTTTCTAATTCTTCAGACCTTGAATTAGATTTAAGATTAAAAGGTCTATTATTTTTATCAAGTTCGAAATTGATAGATAATCTACTATTTATTCTATTTAAGTCTGCTTTTTTGATAATTTCTTCAGGTAAATTTTTAGATAAATACGTTGAAAACAGATTGTCTCTTGTTGGTTTTGTTATTTTTTTTATAGTGGAAAATCTCTCTTTATAGACTGGTTTTTCATCATTTTTAATTCTAATAGAGAAACTATAAAGAGATTCAATTTTATCATTATTAAAAGTTGCCACCTTGTTGACAATTGGAAAAGAGTTTAAGGTTTTTTCAATTTCATTTATAAACCCATCAGGGACTCTAGATTTCTTATTTACCAATTCACCATTTTTATTTATTGCAAATTGAACAAAAAGCAATGTCTCTTTTTTACTTAATTTAGAAAAATCTAGTGAATGATAAAAGTGTTTTTCAACTTCATCTTTTAGACAAGTTTTAATATCTTCAAAGTAATCTAAATCTTCACATGAATTAAAAACTGCGGGTGTTTCTTCTTGTATTAAAGATGTTTCGCCTACCTTTCTTTGAGATTATTTGTAAAGAATATCTATTCTTTCGGTCAAAATTTTCAATGCTTAATCTCTCTAAAGGATAATCTTTAAAAGCATTTTTAATTGAATTATATAAGTCTGATGGCTGATAAGCTGAAAGAGAAATTTTAAAGGGCTTATGCTCTTTATTAACATTGAAATAGAGTATTATATTTTTACTATTTTTCTGAAATCGTGCTTTTTTCAAATACTTATTTGGAACCAAATCATCTAAATATGTAGATAAATCATTTTTGGGATTTGGATTTGATAATTTATCGTAGTTAACGTTTTTTTTAGATTGAGAAAAACTGATGACAGTAAACAGTAATAAGGTAAATAAAACGATTTTTTTCATAGCTATTTGATTTTTATTTTGGCTAAACTAACCATAAGAAATGCTACTGCCAAATCATTTTTACTCTTCCAAACTAATATGAAATAAAGCATCTCCTTTATTTACAATAGGTGTTTTATTAATGCAAAAAATATGACAATCTTCTGGCGCATAAATTTTCTTTTTAAATTCACCAAAAGGATCTTGAATGACGCCTAAAACTTCTCTTTTCTTTACAAACGTTCCGTTTTTGGCCATTACTTTAAACATTCCAGAATAAGACGCTCTTAACCATTTTGCTTTATTTACAAAAACAGGTGTTGCTCTTACACTTATTTTTCCCTCTATAACACCTAAACGAATTAGAACATTTTTTGTTCCGTTGACACCTTCGCTAATAATTGTAGGGTTCAATTCTTTCGATTTTCCTCCTTCAAATAGTAAAATGGTTTTCCCCATTTTATGCAAGGTATCTCTAAGAGATTTTGTAATATTATTAGAAAAAACAATCATTGGTGGGTTAAAAACCTTAGCCAATTCTAGTGCTTTTTCATCGTCTTTATTGCATCTAATTTGGGCAATATTATCACGCTCACCACCACCTGTATGAAAATCAATTACATAATCTACAATGGGTGCAATTTCTTTGGTAAATTGGTAGGCAAATTGGCTTGCCAGAGAACCGTTGGAAGAGCCTGGAAACATTCTATTTAAATCTCGACCATCAGGAAATTCTCTGGTTTGAATTAAATAGCCAAAAATATTGAATACTGGAATACAAATAATGGTGCCGTTTTGTGGCTTATTAATTCCCAGATCGATAATCTCTCGAATAATACCCACACCATTGGTTTCATCACCATGAATACCTGCCAATAATAAAACAACTGGACCAGGATTTGAAGAACGTTCTATAATTACAGGAACATTTACCGTAGTTCTTGTATGCAACTTGGCTACTTTTAGATCTAAAACGGTACGTTTTCCTTCAGGAATTTCTTTTCCTAAAATGCTAAATGGTTTATTCGACATTTAATTCTAAATAACGGATAATTTCTTTTGCAATATTTTTTCCTGTAGCTGTTTCGATTCCTTCTAAACCAGGAGAAGAATTCACCTCTAGAACTAAAGGTCCTTTAGAAGATTGTAACATGTCAACGCCTGCAACACCTAAGCCCATGGCTTTTGTAGCTTTTAAAGCTGTTTTTTCCTCTTCGTCTGTTAATTCTATGATATTTGCATTTCCACCTCTGTGCAAGTTCGAACGGAATTCTCCTTCTTTTCCTTGACGTTTCATGGCACCAATTACCTTTCCATCAACCACAAAAGCTCTAATGTCTGCGCCACCAGCTTCTTTAATAAATTCTTGCGCAATTACTCTTGCACCCAAACCATTAAAGGCTTCTAATACAGAAGTCGCAGCATTTTGAGTTTCCGCTAAAACAACACCCAAACCTTGGGTTCCTTCTAGAAGTTTTAAAACTAAAGGAGTGCCTCCCACAGATTCAATAACATGTTCTACGTCTTTTGTATAGTTAGTAAATACTGTTTTTGGTAAGCCAACACCAGCTCTTGCTAAAATTTGTAAACTGCTTAATTTATCTCTAGATCTTACCAAAGCTATGGAAGAAACGGCGGTAAAAACTTTCATCATTTCAAATTGACGAATTACCGCAGTACCATAAAAAGTAACAGAAGCTCCAATTCTTGGAATAATGGCATCGATATCATCTAAATATTCTCCTTTATAAAATATCTTTGGCGCTCTTTTTTCAATTTCGATATTGCATTTTAAATGATCTACCACTAGTACCTCATGTCCACGTTTTTCAGCAGCTTCCACCAATCTACTTGTTGAATACAATTTTGGATTTCTAGATAAAATTACAATTTTCATTTATTTTTATTTTTTAATTTATGTGATAAATTTTTCTTAACCGTATCGATTATGAACTTTTTGTTTAGAAATTTTCTTCCAAGTAAGATAGGAAATTTCATGTCTTTACGCTCGCTTAAAGTTAAATAAATAGGAAACGTTTGATTGAAAATAAATATTTCTGTATGAATCATAAAACGTTTTTCAGAAATACCATTTGAACTTTTTACAATTTTAGACGCATAATTTTTAAAAGTAAACTCTTTATTATTATAAAAAGCATGCTCTGGATCTAATAAGGTGAATTGTATTAATGGCTCTCCGTTTACCGTTATTTCTTTAATGTTAGAGCAGTGTATAGAAGAGGTATACGCGCCAGAATCTATTTTCACATCAATCTCTAAAAGTGATAATTCTGGAAAATCTGCTTTGTCTGAACGACCAATAGTAATTTTCATTGATAAACTTTAAATTCTTGTAAAGTTATAGATAGTTACTGAATTAGCAGTACAAAAGTTTTATAATTTTGAAATCGCTGCTTCCGCACAACGTTCACCATCCATTGCAGCAGAGACAATACCACCCGCATAACCACCACCTTCACCACAAGGAAATAAACCTTCAATTTGTATGTGTTCTAAGTCTTCTTTTCTTGGAATATTTATAGGAGATGACGTTCTCGATTCTACCCCCACAATATTCGCTTCATTGGTAAAATAACCATGCATTTTTTGTCCGAAACCAACAAATCCTTTTCGCAATCTGCTACCAATAATTTTTGGTAAAAGTGAGTGTAGTGGAGCGGAATTTAATCCAGGTTGATACGAAGTTTCATTTAAGTCTGTTGAAATTTTTCCATCTACAAAATCTACCAATCTTTGTGCAGGTGCCGTTTGTGTTCTTCCTCCAGCAAAATAGGCAATTTTTTCTAAGTCTTTTTGAAACTCAAGTCCTCTTAATTCGCCAAAATGATCGTATTTTTTAAAGTCTTTATCAATATCCAATTCAACAACAATACCTGAATTTGCAAATTTGTTATTTCTTCGAGAAGGTGACATTCCGTTAACAACAACTTCACCACTTGCTGTGGCTGCAGGCACAATAAAGCCACCAGGACACATGCAAAAAGAATAGACACCTCTATTATTTACTTGATGCACCAAGCTATAGGCTGCTGCTGGTAATAATTCATCTCTCTCGCCAGTACAATTGTATTGTATCTGATCTATAATTTCTTGTGGATGTTCTACTCGAACGCCCATTGCAAAAGATTTTGCTTTGATTCTAATTTCTTTTTTATGTAGTAATTCGTAAATATCTCTGGCAGAATGTCCTGTTGCTAAAATGACAGCATTTACCGTCATTTCTGCTCCATTTTGGAGTTGAATAGCTTGTAATTTATGATGGTTTATAACAAAATCGATAACCTTGGTTTCAAAATGTATTTCTCCACCAAATTTTAAAATATTTTCACGAATATTCTGAATAATTTTTGGCAGTTTATTGGTTCCAATATGCGGATGTGCATCAATTAAAATTTGTTCTGTTGCACCGTGAAAGACTAAGTTTTCGAAAATTCTTCTAACATCGCCACGTTTTAATGAGCGTGTATATAATTTTCCATCAGAATAGGTTCCAGCACCACCTTCACCAAAGCAATAGTTAGAATCTTCATTTACAATATGATCTTGATTGATGGCTTTTATATCTCTACGTCTTTCTTGCACATTTTTGCCACGTTCTAAAATAATGGGTTTGTATCCTAATTCTATACAGCGTAATGCCGCATACATTCCAGCTGGTCCGAAACCAATAATATGAATTTCTTTGGCATTAGAAACATCTTTGTATCTAAAAGTATAATCAGATTTTTCTGGAATTTGCTCATTTATATAGACAGCAACTTTATAATTAAAGATGATGTCTTTTTTACGAGCATCAATCGATTTTCGTAGAACTTTTACTGCGGAAATTTCTTTTTTATCAATGCCTAACTGCTTAGAAGCTTTGAATAAGAGCGTATCTTCTTTACGTTCTTCTATTAAATTTACCCGAAGTTGAATTTCTTTAACCATTTGGCAAAAATAGATAAATTAAGAATTAATTATTCATAAAATTAAATAAAAAAAGGAGCTCTATGAGAGCTCCTTTTAGAATAAATAGTAATTAATTTTTAATCTTTAGTGATGATTAATTTTTTACTAACCGTTTCATTTTTAGTTATTATTTTTAAGATATACAAACCAGACGATAAGTTAAAATTACCAATGGTTACAATATTATCTGAACTCTCCTCTTTAGAGATAAATTTGCGTTCTATAAGTTTACCAGTAGTATCAAAAAGAAAGATGTTTGTGTCTAAACTAACAGCAGTCAATCTAATATCAAAAATACCGTTTGAAGGATTCGGATAAATAGACAAATTATCATTTAAAGAAGGCACTGTAGCAACACTAGATTTGGTATCTCCTTTTGCATTTGCACCACCACCTACACAAGTTGCAGTACATGCACCTAAAGAATCTGCATGATCTGTATCAACACCGTGTAGTGTTAAGTGCTTCATTACAGCATTCTTACTAATAACAATTTCTACATGTTTGGTTCCTTTTTTACCACTTGTATGATGACAAACCACCACTTTTCCGTTGGGTCTTCCCTTTCTATCAAAACCTCTTGCATCAATGACACAAACGTATAAAGAGGTACTAGCAGAACAACCATTTGAATTGGTAACCGTTACATTGTAATAGGTACTTACTTCTGGCATAATACTAGGATTTGCTTCGTTAGAAACAAGCTCTCCAGAAGAAGTTGTCCACTGATAAGTAAAACCAGTTCCTCCAGAAACAACTGTAGATAGGTTTACTGTTTCGGCAAAGCCTAAGAAAATAGTATTTACTTTCTGCGTATTTACAGCATAGAAATCATTGATACTTACCGTAGGAATATCTCCAATAACAGTAACAATTGCCGACATTGCAGCAGTATTACCAGAAGCATCTGTAGCGGTTAATGTTACTAGATTCTCACCGATATCATTACAGGTAAAACGATCGTTGTCTAAAGCTAATGCAAAGGTACAGTTGTCAAAAGTTCCGCCATCTACATCCTGAGTAGAAATTGTAGCTTCGCCATTTGCAAGTGTTACCGCAACAGCTTGTGTAATAACCGTTGGATTGGTCACATCGTTTACCGTTACATTTGCAGTTAAAGAAGCTTTGTTTCCATTAACATCTTCAACCGTTAAAATTACTTCATTTACACCAACATTCGAACAACTAAAAGATTCAGCGTTTAAAGAAAGTGTTTTGATGCCACAGGCATCAGAAGAACCATTGTTGATCATTTCTGGTGTAATGGTTACATATCCGTTTGCATCTAAATCTAAAGAAATGTCATTGGTAACCACTATTGGTGCGGTTACATCGTTTACAGTTACTATTGCTGTTTGAGAAGCAACGTTTCCGTTTACATCGGTAGCTGTTAAGAGCACTTCATTTACACCTACGTTAGCACAACTAAAAGTGTTGATATTTAAAGCAAGAGATTGAATACCACAAGCATCTGTAGAACCATTGTTAATCATCTCTGGACTAATAGAAATGTTACCAGAAGCATCTAAATCAACAACAATATTTTGAGTGATTACATTTGGAGCTAATGTATCTCCAGGAACTGTAAAAGTTTGTGTAATATTTGTTCCTCCTGGTTTACTTACAGTAACCGTATAGTCTCCTGGGTTTAAGTTTGCAATATCTTGAGTTGTTTCTCCATTACTCCAACTGTACGTAATACACGGACTATTTGAAGAAATGTTTATCTCAATTGCGCCATTTAATGAATCTGAACAGGTAGCAGGAGTAATTGATTCTTCTGAAACGGTTACTTCTTCTATAAAATCAACAGTGTTTATTTTAACTCTGTGTTCATTATTAAGACCACCAGTTGCTGCTGTAAAGCCCCAAAAGACACCACTATTACCTGAGAAAATAGTGTTTATAATATCTCCTGTATAGTTAATAATAGTATTTCCTTGGAAAACTACTTTAAAGCTATTCGTATCTTTTTTCCAAGATATTTTTACATTATGATAAGCTCCATTTTCTAGATTAGAAACAACATGAGGACCCGAAAGGTTGTTGCTTGTAGAATGATTTGTATCTCCATTTTTAGTAAGTGCTACATGGTCTTGATATGGATCACTTGTATTTCTATAAGTATCAAATTCTACAGCCAAAGAAGGGTTTATTCCTAAGTATCCTAAACCACCACCAGATGAACCTTGATTGGTGCTTAAAGGTTGAAGAACAAAAGCCATACCATCTGCACCGAAATCTTTATTTCCTAAATAAATATCAAAATCTAATTCGAAATCAGATGAAAGATTTAATTTGTTTTGATACCAAACTCCTCCAAATTGACCATTTACAGCGCTCGTTAATTTATATGTAGAATTCCCTAAATAAGAGGAATTTCCAATATTCACATAATCTGCCTGATTAAAAGTAGTTTGACTTGAGCCATCTGTAACAGTTACAGTTGCTTGGGCGCTGTTTGAGTTTCCGTAGATGTCATTAACTGTTAACGTAACTTCATTATCTCCATAATCTGCACATGTAAACTGGTTTGGAGAAACCGTTATTGAGCTTATTGCACAATTATCAAAAGATCCGTTATTTATAGCTTCTGGAGTAATAGAAGCATTCCCTGCCGAATCCAATTCAATTGTAAGATTTTGAGCAAATACAGTTGGTGCTTGATTGTCTATTACAGTAAGTACGAAATCTTTAGTTTCTATACCACAAGCATTTTCAGTCGTAACAGAAATAGTTGTAGTTCCTGAATTGTAAATTAAGCCAGATCCTGTTCCACTTCCAGAACCAATAGTTGCTCCTGTTAATATATAGGTTAAGGTCGGAGTAGGATTCCCTTCTGAAATAACTTCATAATTTATAAGAGCAGTACATAAACCAGCATCTGTAAATACATCAAGATTGTTTAAAGTAGAAGTTATCGCTGCTTTTTCACAAGTAATTTCTGCGGTTAAAGGTAAGGATACAAAACCTTGATTACAGTCATTAGAATTGAAACTCAAGAATGCAGCATATGATGTAATGTTAGGTGCATTAAATATTACCTCTATCGTAGCAGAGTTTCCTGGGGCAATAAAACCTGGAGCAGCAAAACCACTTAATGCAAATGCACTTGCATCATTTCCGCTAACTTGAAGATTTGTAATATCTAAATTACCAGAACCAGTATTGCTAATTGTAATTGTTTTGGTATAATCTTGATTTGGTAAAGCATTACCATAATCTCCGTTACCAGAAACTTCTAATTCTGCAGGATTTGCAGTGATTATAGTCGCATCAGAAATAGCAGAACAACCAAATAAATCGATTACACGAACACTATAATTACCAACGGTGGTTGCTTCATAAGATTGTTGTGTTGCATTTGGTATATCAACCCCATCTTTCATCCATTGATAGATAGAAGACTCTGTAGCTGTTAAAGTAGAAGATCCATTAGGCGGACATAGAAATGCATTACCACTTGGAGAAATATCTACTGTTGGATTTTCATTAACTACAACTGGTGTTGCTATAGATTCACCTGAACAACCACCTGCGTTTGTAACAATCACTGTATAGTTTCCTGTTGCCGTTGCAATATAGTTTTGATTTGTTGCATTTGTAATCACTGCACCGTCTTTTTTCCACTGGTAAGAGTCACCATCATTTGCATTCATCTCTACAGTTTCTCCTTGACAAACGGTACTTTGACCCGCTACAATAATAGCAGCAGGTTGTACGTTAACTATTGCTGTACAAGTAGATTGATTTCCTGCACCATCTGTGGCAGTTAAAGTAACGGTGTTTTCACCAATATTAGCACAAGTAAAAGTTGTTTCAGACAGAACTAAAGATTCAATACCACAGGCATCTCCAGAACCATTATCTATCATTTCTGTTGTAATTGTTACAGTTCCTGCTGGACTTAATGCTACAATTATATTTCTACAAGAAACCGTTGGTGGCGTAACATCATTTTGCGCGCCTGTGTTTCTATGAAAACGAATGGTGTTACTACTAATGCCTGAAGTTGCAATATCTGGAACAAAATCTCCGTCTAAATCTCCAATAACAATACCCGAAACTTCAGCTCTATTAGAAGAAGAATAATCGAATCTTGCAGCAAAACTTGGTGTTCCAGCTGAGCTTGTAGTATTTCTATATACAGAAAACACATTTACTCCTAAAGATTTCGTAACAATATCTGGATATCCATCACCATCTACATCTCCAACTCCAATTCTGTAGTTATTTACAGGAGAAGGAATATTTACTGTTGTTGCAAAAGAAATATTACCAACTGTTGAAGTATTTCTCCAAATTGCAGTATTAGTAGCTCCTGTATAATTACAAGAGGTAAAATCTATTCTTCCATCTTTATCAAAATCTGCAATCATTGCTCTGTAAGGAAATGTTCCTGCTCCTGTTGGATCTGAAGACCAGTATTCTGGACTTTCAAAACTAGCAGTTAAGCTACCATTAGCTGTAGTGTTTCTTATAGAAACCGCTCTGTTAGCACCTCCTTGAGAAGCTATAAAATCTGTTTTCCCATCTCCATCAATATCTGCAACTTGAATTCCAGTACATCTAGATCCTACATTTTGAACAACTTGTCTAGCTGTAAAATTAAAATTTCCTGGTCCAGTACTTGTATTGAAAGCTATCCAAACAGTATTTCCATTTTCTCCAATGATATCAATTTTTCCATCATTATTAAAATCACCCGCTCCAACTTGATAGTTAGAAACTAATCTACTATCTGTAACATAAAGTAGACCAACATTTCCAACACCAGTGCTTGTGTTTCTCATGATAGCACTATTAGTTACTATGTCTTTAAGACCATCACCATCAAAATCTGCTACTGCAATAGATTGTGCTGCGCCTCCAGTTGAACCATTGTTATATCTTCCAAAGTTAATAGTACCAGGTGTACTATTATTAGTAGCAATGGTAATACCTCCGCCATTGGCTGCAGAAATTACTTCAGGCTTGCCATCATTATCCATGTCTTGCGAAAGCATGTTGTAGGCACCATAAATACCTGTTAACTCTTGCGAAGTATTTTGATATGAAGTAGCCGTTAAAGGTGTAGGACAAAAAATTCCGTTAAAATGTGTTTTAGAATACGCTGTTAAATTACAGTTGTTCTTTACACTTATTAAAGCAGTAGTGCTTCCTTCTGGCACTCTAACTTCTAAAGTTCCAAAAGAAGAAGCAACAATTGTAGCCTGTGTTGCTCCAAAAAACACCTGATTGTTTGCAGGCGTAGCATCAAAGTTGGCACCTGTAATGGTTACCGTACTTCCTATAAAACCTGTTTTAGGTGAAAAATCGTTAATTATAGGTCTATCGTTACACTGTGCAATTGATGTTCCACTTACTCCCAAGCAGACCATCATTACTATTATTGATAATATTTTTTTCATTATTCTGTTTGATACGTTATTTTAATCTTCATAGAAGCTAATTCTATGTTTGCTGGAAAATCAAATTTTAAATTTGAATGTTCGCTAGAACTACAAGAAGCAATAAACATGTCTCCTAATTTTGAAGCAAAAGGAGCTACTACAATTTGAGCGGTGTTGTTCTTATTATCAGAAAAGTCTAATGTAAATCCTACTTTAGGATTTGTACCATCTTCATTAAAAGCATTTATTAAAATGGTTGCATTAGAATTAGTGGAGCATTTTACAACACTATAAGAAACGTCATAATGAAATGATGCTTCTTCTAGAGCTGTCCAGTTTTTAAGTGTTTCTATATTAGATTGCGCAAAACTAAAGCTTGAGCAAAATAAGACAAAACTTAAAAAAAATACTGTTGGTACATGTCTTTTAATAAAGGGCAAAGACAGACCCTTTTTGAGTAATGATTTTTTTTTCATTGTAAAAAAGTTTGGTTAGTTAAGTGGTAAAAGTAGGTTGAAAAACAACGTTTTTATAATAATTTTGTAAAATCAGGTATTAATACCCCCCCTTTGTAAAAACTGATTTCTAAACATACTTTACCAGCAGTAAAATTGATGAAAACAAATGAATTACAATCGAAATTAGGGGGTAGTTTTTCCTACCCTTAAAAATAAGTAACTGGTTTTAAGGTGTTTAAATTGTAGGTTTTTTCTTTTAATTCTTTTCTGTTTTTTACACTTATCTTAGAATAGATATTTCGAATATGATACTTTACGGTGTTGGTAGAGATAAATAATTTTTCTGCAATTTGGTTGTTATTTAAATCTTCATTTAAATATCTTAGAATTTCAACCTCTCTTAGGGTAAGTGGTTTATTTGAGATGTCGTTTACTTTTAAAAATGCTAAATATGAATCCGTTTTAAAATAATTTCCATCTATTTTAGAAGTTTTATCTCGTATATGTTTTTGAAGCTGTTTTGTGTTTTTATGCTCTTGTTCTATTTTGTTTTTCATTTTATTGCTAATCGCATAGGTAAAAACAATCATATCTAGCCAGCTTGCAATTTTTACAATATTCATATCTCCAAAAACTTCCCAATATCCAAATGGATACCCTAAAATAAAGTAAACTGAAAAAGGAATAATTAGTAAATATCCTAGAACATAAAATCTTGCAGAAGGTATTTTTTTTAAATAATAAATACCAAATATCCACAATATTGGAAATAGAGAAATACCCACTGCATCTGCAATTGCAATAAAAATAAATTTATTTGTTATAGAATAGCAGGCATACAAAAGTAATACCGTTATAGGGAATAAATATATTATTTTGGTAAATACAGGTCGTCTTTTATGTAAGTCTAAAAATTTAACTGAAAAAAGTAAAAACCAAATTTCATTAGAAATGTGAATTAAAAATTCCAATTTATAGTACGTATCATTCCCTCTAAAATATCCTATTAATGAACCATCGTACAATAAAAAATTGAATGTTAGGGAAGTAAGAAATAGTAAATAATATAAATAGATTTTATCTCTAAATTTAAAGAAGAAAAAAAAGTTTAATATAATTACAGCTATTGCAGTTCCGTAATACAAACTATTTATTGTTTTCTTTTCCATCACATATGATAAAAAATCTTTTTTATATAAAATTTTAAGAGGAAAGTTTGCTTCTTTAGGAAAAATAACTTTTAAGTAATAAGTACTTTGAATTTTTTTATTTTGTAGAATTTTAAAAGCAGGAAATTTATAGGAAATAGCCAAATCATTTTTCAATATACTATTACCCGTAGATGTGATAAAATCTGTAGTATTATTCGAGTGGTTGTAAACGTCTATTCTATCTATATTATGTGTTGGTATGTAAGCAATAAGTTCCGATGATGTAGAATTTCTAACATTCAACTTCATCCAATAGACACCATTTTTCTTTCCTAAACTATTGCTTTTAGGAAGTTTTATAAATGTATAAGAATTAATAATATCATTAATCTTATAATTATTGTCTTTGAGGTAAGAAATGTTATAATTAGTAAAACTTATTTCTTTTTCTATATTTTTTTGTCCTGCTGTTTTTAAAGAAATGAAAATAAAAAATAAAGTAATACACGGCAGCAGCCATATTCGTTTTATAATTGAAGGCATAAAAAGGGTAAATTACATGAAATTATTTAAACAATGGTATGCAAGCTGGTATGCTTTTATAACTGTTTGAATAATGATTGGTAATTTTTAAATATCAATATATGAAGAGCACTGAAAAATTGTTTAAAATTACACATCGAAAAAAAGTTTAGGTTAGTTGATACATGTAAAATTATGTGAAATAAATTTAATTTCCACATATTTTGTTAAAAACAGGTATTAATACGTACTCCTAATCATTCTATCATTTCCAAATAAATCTTTCTTCAATTCAATATTTTTGAACCCTTTTTCTTGCAACATTAACTCTGTTTCTTTTCCTAAATATTGGTTGATTTCAAAGAATAACAGTCCGTTTTTAGAAAGATGCTGTTTGGCTAAATCTGCAATTTTATTGTAGAAAATTAAAGGATTTTCATCAGTTACAAACAATGCTAAATGGGGTTCGTTTCTTAAAACGTTGTTTTTGATTTCTACTTTTTCTAGCTCTCTAACGTAAGGTGGGTTAGAGACAATAATGTCGAATTTATTATTTAAAGAGGTTCTTGACTGCGCTCGAACAGCCATTTTATTTAGATTTTCTGTCTGTAAAATATCTAATTCAATAAATTCAACTTCAACTTTATTTAAAACTGTATTTTGTTTCGCAATTTTTAGAGCTTCAGTAGAAATATCAATGGCTGAAATTTTTGTATTGTTTGTGTTTTTAGCTAAAGAAATAGGTATACAGCCCGTTCCTGTACCTATATCTAAAATAGATAAAACTTTTTCTTCGCTCTTAGCCGAATTAAGATCTGTTTTCTTACTTCTTAGCTTTTTAATTTCTAATAAAATCCACGCTACCAATTCTTCAGTTTCTGGTCTTGGTATTAAAGTATTTTCATCAACAATAAACGGCAAACCATAAAATTCTGTTTTTCCTAAAATATATTGAATAGGTTCTTCTTTTTTTAAGCGTTGAATACTATTTTTTAAATCAAATAAATTTTCATTAGAAATTAAAAAATTTGGTGCTAATACAGTATCTATTCTTTTAAGGTTGAGTTTTTCTTCAACAAGAATAAAGAAAAGTGAATCAATTTCTGTTTTTGGATAGTTTTTTAAAAGTTCTTGATTAAGAAATAGCTTAAAATTTTTGAGCGTCATAAAATCTACAATAAAGGGCTGAAAAAACGACACAAACGTTCTAATGTTTTTTGCTTATTAGATCTGTCTAAAAATTCATCTAGATCTATTTTGTTGGCTTTTTCTTTTCTTAAATTGAATTCTTCTCTAACTTCTGAAGTTATTTCTTTGTCAAAAATTATGGCATTCAATTCATAATTATGCTCAAAACTTCTACAGTCAAAATTAGTAGAACCTATAGAAGTAATTTTATCATCAATAAAAATTACTTTACTATGCGCAAAATCTTCTCTTAAATAAATCTCCACACCAGCTTTTAACAAGCTTTCAAAGTAAGAATACATGCTGTAAGTTGCTACTTTAGAATCGCTTTTTTCTGGCAATAATAAAGTCACTTTTACACCACTTAATGCGGCAATTTTAAAAGCTTCTAGAATAGGGAAAGTTGGCACAAAATAAGGGTTTAAGACACAAATACTTTTTTCAGCTAAATTGATAAAGCTTAAATATTGTTGCATTACTACAGATTGTTCATAATCTGGACCACTAGAAACAATATGAATCTTTTTATCACTAGCTGCTTTATGAACCTTAGTATATCTTTCTTCTTTACCTAAGTCTATTTCTGTTGCATAGTAATAATCTTTTAAAAAAGACTTATGCAAATTGGCTACAGCATCTCCTTCAATTTTTATATGAGCATCTTGCCAAATTCCTAAAAAATCGTCATCATTTATATATTCATCTGTAATATTTACACCACCTGTAAAACCAATTTTATTATCGATAACACAAATTTTTCTGTGGTTTCTATAATTAAGCGTAAATATAAAATTACCATAACTTAAGGGTAATTCTGGGTGTATTTCTACACCAATTTCTTTCAATTCTTTTTTTATTTTACTTTTTAGATGAAAACTTCCAATGGCATCGTACAAAATTTTAACTTCTACATTTTCTTTTCTCTTCTGTCTTATGATTTCTAATAATTCAGTAAGTATTTTTCCTTCTTCAATAATATAATATTGTAGGTGGATGAATTCTTTTGCGTTTTTTATGGCTTCAAAAAGAACGTCGAAAGCTTCTTTCCCATTTTTTAAAACCTGAACTTTATTATGAACTTCTAGAGGAATGCCAGTGTTATTGTAAATAAGATTCGATATTTTTTCTGCTTTTCTGCTTTCTAGCTTATCTGTATGTTGATTCTCTGTATTTTTAAAAGTACTTTTAATATATTTCTTTCTTTTCTTTGTTTCTTTTAATTCTAAAAATTTAATTTTCCTTCGATTGATACCGAAAAGTAAAAAAGTAAAAACCCCAATAAATGGAAAAAAGAAGCAAATAAGAATCCAGCTTAAAGACTTAGAGGGTTTTATTCCAAAGTATAAAATGTTATAAAAAGCCCAACCGAATAAAATCAAATGGACTCCTGAAAGTATATAGTAAATCAAAATAATATGTTTTTAAATTTTTTTAAGCATCCACACATTGCATGAGTAGTGGCCAGTATTTCCTAAGGGTTTTTCTATATTTAAAAAACCATTTCTTTTATATAATTTTTGAGCAGCTTCCATATACGGCATGGTTTCTAAATAACAACTTTCAAAACCAAATTCTTTTGCTTTGCTTAAGCATTTAGAAATTAATTTAGTGCCCAAACCCTTTCCTCTCGCCATTGGCAAAAAATACATTTTTTGAAGTTCACAGACATTATCATCACAATTATCTAACTTTGCAATGCCCGCACCACCCACAATTTTATTTTGATGCACTACTACAAAATAAGCGACGTTTTCTTTTTGGTAGTTTTCAAACATTTTATCTGTAGCTTTATCTTCATAAGCTGTACCAATTTTTGGGGCACCCATCTCTAAAATAACACTTCTAATTACTTCAGAAAGCTCTTTATTATCTTCAGGTTTTATTTCTCTAATGATAAAATCCTCATGTGTCATTTATTACTGTATTTTTGCAGGAGCAAGTTACCTAATTTTTTAATTTTTTTTGATGAAAAATGCAGTATATTTTTTGATATTCGTTTTATTAATGAATAGTTGTTCTGTTCAAAAAGAACCTATTTTTATAAAAGTAGACAACATAACAATAGTTAGTTATGCTGCAGACACTATAAAGTTAAAAGCAGACGCTTTTTTTGAAAACCCCAATGATGTTGGTGGAAAAATTTCTACAGATGAAATTAAAGTTCTTGTAAATGGGGCAGAAGTGGCACAGGTATTTTCAGATGAATTTAAGGTACCTGCAAGAGATGAGTTTTCTATTCCTTTAATAGCGCATATTCCTACTAAAAACCTTTTAACTTCTAATAAAGATGGTCTTTTAGGAGGTTTGATAAATTCTTTAATTACCAACAAAGTAAATGTTAGAATTAAAGGGAATTTAGAATATATAGTCTTTGGGTTTAAAAAAGAGTTTTTAATTGATAAAACACAAGAATTAAAAATAAAATTTTAAGCTATCAATCACGAATTTTACATACAGCGTTGTTTGCAAATTGCCAAAAACGGATTCGGGACTTCGCGTCCAAATCCTGCAGTTGGCGCAGTAATTGTACATCAAAATAAAATTATTGGAGAAGGGTTTACTTCGCCTTATGGTGGAAATCATGCAGAGGTAAATGCGATTAACGCTGTAAAGAATAAAACTGTTTTAAATGAAGCTACTATTTATGTAACTTTAGAACCTTGTGCCCATTTTGGTAAAACACCACCTTGTGCAGATTTAATTGTGCAACATAGATTGAAACAAGTTGTAATTGGTACTGTAGATTCTAATAGTTTGGTTGCTGGAAAAGGAATTGAACGTTTAAGAAACGCAGAAATTGATTTAATTGTGGGGGTTTTAGAGGATGAATGTAAAGTACATCACAAACGTTTTTTTACGGTTCAAGAAAAAAACAGGCCCTTTATTATTTTAAAATGGGCAGAAACAAAGGATGGCTTTCTGTATCCTGAATTTGTTTCAGGTTTTAATAAAGTTCAGAAAGAACTTCAGGGTGAACCCATTTGGATTTCAAATCAATATTCACAACAATTGGTGCACAAATTACGAAGCAAAGAACATGCAATTTTAGTAGGAACAAATACGGCGTTGGCAGACAACCCAAAATTGAATGTAAGATCTTGGACGGGAGAAAATCCTGTAAGAGTTGTTTTAGACAGAACGTTACGAATTCCTAAAACGGCAAATGTTTTAGATGGAAGTGTAAAAACGATAGTAATTACGGAAACCAAAATAGTGCACAAAGAATCAAGAAATTCTGTGATTTTTGAAGCCATAGATTTTTCAGAAAATCTGGCACAACAAATATGTGATGTGTTGCAAAAACACAATATTCAATCTTTAATTGTGGAAGGTGGGGCACAAACATTACAAACGTTTATAGATGAAGATTTATGGGACGAAGCCTTAGTTTTTGTCGGAGAAAATACTTTTAAAACGGGCATAAAGTCACCGAAAATCAATAAAAATTACACCGTAGAAAACATCCAAAGTAATGTTTTAAAAAAATATAGAAATGATTAAAAATATCATCTTCGATTTTGGAGACATTTTTATCAATTTAGATAAAAAACGGTTTGCTAAAGAACTACAAAACCTAAATATTTTTCAAGAGTCTGAAGAAATCTATCCAATTTTACATCAATATGAAATGGGGTTGATTTCTACAGAAAAATTTTTACTTTTTTTTGAGAAAAAATTAGCAATTTCTCCAGAAAAAATAATAAAAGCATGGAATTCTATTTTAGTAGATTTTCCAAAAAGTCGATTCAAATTTATTCAAGAATTGGCCGCATCTAAAAAGTATAGGTTGTTTTTGTTAAGCAATACAAATGATCTGCATATTTCTTGGATTCAAGACAATTGGGGAATGCCATTGTACAATGCCTTTAAAAATTGTTTTGAGCAATTTTATCTATCTCATGAAATAAAAATGAGAAAACCCAATCATGATATTTACAAATTTGTGTTACATGAAAACAGTTTAAAAGCTGAAGAAACACTGTTTATAGATGATACCAAAGAAAACACAGATGCAGCAAAATTAGTGGACATTCACGTTTGGAACCTGAATCCGTTAAAAGATGATGTAACACAACTATTCACAAAAAACAGCCCTTTATTTTGATCTTTCTACTCCTAAGTGTCCTTTTTTCAACAGGATTATTTGTCATATTTAAATATTTTGGTATCTATAAAATAGACGTTTTAAAAGCAATCTTTGTAAACTATATTGTTGCATTTTCTATGGGCTTTTTATTGGCAGAAAGGCAAATACCAATAAATGAAATCTATTTAGAACCTTGGTTTTCTGGCGCGTTAATTCTAGGAGCACTGTTTGTATCTATCTTTTTTGTAATGGCAATGACGGCTCAAAAAAATGGAGTTTCTGTAACTTCTATTGCAGGTAAAATGTCTGTGGTAGTTCCTGTTTTTTTTGGAATTATTTTATACAATGAATCGGTCACATTCTTAAAAATAGTAGGTATTGTGATCGCGTTGGTTGCGGTATATCTATCTTCTGTAAAAGAAGAGAAATCAGAAAAAAAAGGCACCTTAATGTTTCCCATTTTATTATTTTTGGGTTCAGGAACTATAGATACTTTATTAAAATACGTGCAGACAAATCATGTTTTAGATGAAGATATTTCTATTTTTTCTGGGAGTTTATTCGGTATTGCGGCTATTTTTGCTTTTATTATTTTAGTCATCAAGTCTATAAAAAAACGAACGCCTTTTGGTTTGAAAAATATAATTGCAGGAATCATTTTAGGAGTTCCAAATTATTTTTCTATCATTTTTTTGATAAAAGCATTACAGAACAAAAATTTTGAAAGTTCAACGCTATTTACCATAAATAATGTGGCAATTGTAATTGTATCTACTTTGGTTGGTTTGTTGTTATTTAAAGAAAAATTCAGTTTCAAAAATAAAATCGGAGTCGCTTTGGCTGTTTTAGGAATTGTATTGGTAACTATTGCTTAATTTTATTATCTAGTTAAAGGTTAAAACCCTGCAATTTTATTGAAGTTACTTTAGTTTCTATAAATGTTTTAGCCACGAATTCACTAATTGATTCACCTAATTTGATTGAATTTAGCGAATTTCACGAGGCAGACTTTTAGTCTGCTAATAGAGTGGTTTATTTTTAAAGTTTTAAATTAAAATATTTAAACAATTAACAATGCTTTCTATATTTTTATGTGGTCAATCTTTTAAATTTAACCATTTTGTAAAAGAAATGGTTAAATTGCTTAAATGAAAGAAGACGCCTATAAAACCATTGAAAAACCATCTGAGGAAACCCTTTTTAAAGAAAAAGGAAGCAAATTTTTTGGATATGCTTTTCCTGTGTTGTCTGAAGAGGATGTTAAAGAGAAATTAGAAGAGCTTAAAAAAAAACATCATACTGCACGTCATTTTTGTTATGCCTATCAAATAGGCATTGAAAAAACTCAATACAGAGCAAATGATGATGGCGAACCTAACAATTCTGCAGGCTTGCCCATTTATGGTCAAATCCAATCATTTGAAGTCACCAATATTTTAATTGTTTCTGTGCGTTACTTTGGCGGAACAAAACTAGGTGTTGGTGGTTTAATTTCAGCGTATAAAAGGTCTGCTCAACTTTCTTTAGAAGCTTCAGCCATTTTAGAAAAGACAATTAATGTTCAATACAAACTGACGTTTAATTACGATTTGATGAACGCCGTTATGAGAATCATCAAAGAGAAAAATATTGAAATCGTCAGTCAGACATTAGAAATGGATTGCCAATATATTATTTCCGTCAGAAAAAAGGATGCAAAAAGTATTTTTAAGATTTTTGACAACCTGTATAAGGTTTTCATTAAGAAGTTGGAGTAAAATGCAGCTTGATTTTAATAGAAATTATTAAAGTGACATCATACTAACTTGGCTTTAAGTTGAATTGTATTTAAAGAGGCACCGAGATTTTAATAGCTAAGATGATAATTATCATTTTAAAGAATATCCAATCATTTTATTTTTGGTAAAGAAGAATTAACACCTACGAAACGATATGTTTAATAGACAAAATGGTTGTAGATAATTATGAGAGAATACATAAAAAAAAACTCTGTTGCACTCTTTTTTACTTTGACATTTATGATTTCTTGGAGCGGAATTTTGATTATTACAAACCAAACAGGACTTCCTGCCGCCAAAGAACAATTTGATGAATGGCTTCCAATTGCAATGATTCCATATTTATTAGGGCCTAGTATTGCGGGTTTTATTATGATTGGTCTAACCAAAGGCAAAACGGAATTTAGCGAGTTGTTTAAAAAGTTGATGAAATGGCGCTTAAGAAGTTCAACATATCTAATAGCTCTATTTGTCGTACCATTACTTTCAGTTATTTCTCTTCTTATTTTGTATCAATTTTCAAAAGTATACATTCCAGACATTATTACTGCAGATGATAAATTAACACTCATTTTAAGTGGATTAGCTTACGGAATAATCGGTGGTGGGCTCTTTGAGGAATTAGGATGGTCTGGTTTTGCAACTCCTAAACTAAGAGAAAAATATGGCGTATTAAAGACCGGTTTAATCATTGGTGTATTTTGGGGAGCATGGCATTTTCTTCCTGTTTTTTGGGGATCTGGTGATCGTTTGGGCAATTTAGATGTATCAATATTTTTACCTGGTTTGTTTTTCCATTATGCAGGTTTAATACCTGTACGTATACTTATCGTTTGGCTTTATGATAAATCACTCAGTTTAATTCCTCCCATAATTTTACATGCAACGTTAACAACATTCACATTTTTTATCTTCAATATCTCTCAGTTAGGTATCTCTCTTTTTATTTATTATGCCCTTCTTTCTATCGGGTTTTGGATTTTTGTCGCCTTTATTATTAAGAGAAAACCACTATTGAGACTACATAAAATTATAAAATGAAAATACTTATTATTTATGGCACAAGTGAAGGGCAAACTCGTAAAATTGCCCGATTTATGGAAGATATCCTTCAAGATGAAAATCATAAAGTGGTAATTGCGGATGCAACAGAAGAACCTCCTAAACCAGATGATTTTGATGTTGCTTTGATTGGAAGTTCAATACACATGCACAAATATCAAAGTTCTATTTATGAGTATGTTTTGCAAAATAAAGATATACTTAATAAAAAGCCTTCCGCATTTTTTTCTGTATGCTTGGCAGTTGCATCTGATATTGATGAGGAACATAAGGAGGCCAATGCCATTGCTGAGAAATTTTTAAAACAAACAGGCTGGCAGGCAAGAGAAATCAATCATATTGCAGGTGCAATAAAGTATACCAAATACGATTATTTTAGACGATTAATTATGAGAATGATTGCAAAAAAACAAGGTGGGAACACGAACACTTCTAAAGACCATGAATATACTAATTGGGATGCTGTTAAATATTTTGTGCTTGACTTTGTGAGTAAGATAGAAAAATATTGAAAGTACCAACAAAAATTAGAAATGGATTGCCAATATATTATTTCCGTCAGAAAAAATGATGCAAAAAGTATTTTTGGAATTTTTGACAACCTGTATAAAGTTGATGTTAAGTTAATTAGTTGGTTTTTAATTGTAAAATAAATAATTTTCTTTTGATTTTAATCTCAAAATATTTTGTAGTTAATTTTTTCTATTAGATTTACAAAAAATAAAAGCGGAAATGACGTCTTATACAATTAGTGAAATCAACAATATTTTAAACGGAAAGTTGATAGGGATTACTACAGGAAAAATTAACGGTCCAGAAGAAATAAAAAAAGCAAATAAAAATCAAATTACTTTTATAGGAAGTAATAAATATACAAAGTTTTGGTCAGATTCTAAAGCTTGTGCTGCTTTGGTAAATATTAGTTGTAAGATTGAGCCAGGAGAAAATCGTGCCTTTATTATAGTCAGTAATGTCGATTTGGCAATGGCTAAAATATTAGAACTTTTTAATCCTCCGCCTCCAGTTTTTGATACAGATATTCACCCAACAGCTGTAATACACGAAACAGCTATCATTGGAAAAGGTTGTAAAATTGGTCCAAATTGTTATGTGGGTAAGAACGTCGAACTAGGAAAAGAGGTAACTTTATATCCAAATGTTTGTGTGTTTGATGAAACCATTATTGGTGATAATACGATTGTTTGGTCTGGTACTGTTATTCGAGAACGTTGTATTATTGGCAGCAATTGTATTTTTCATACAAACGTAAGCATTGGGGCAGATGGTTTTGGTTACAGACCAAGTGCAGATGGGAATGGTTTGGTTAAAATTCCTCAAATAGGAAATGTTATTATTGGGCATTTTGTTGAAATAGGCGCAAATTCTTGTGTAGATAGAGCAAAATTTAGTGCCACCATTATTGGCGATGGTTGCAAGATTGACAATTTAGTACAAATTGCACACAATAGTGTCATGGGACGTTCTTGTATCATGGCAGGACATAGTGGATTGGCGGGCTCTGTTACGTTAGGTGACGGAGTTATGATTGGCGGCAGCGCATCTATTAAAGACCATACCACCATACATTCTGGTGCAACAGTTGGTGCTGGTTCTGGCGTTATAGCAGACGTAGAGGCAGGTAAAACGGTGTTAGGGTATCCAGCGCAAGATGCAAGAGATATGTTAAAACAATGGGTGAAAGTAAGAAAATTGATGAGTTAATGAAAAGTCATTCAAAAATGATGCAAAAAGTATTTTTAAAATTTTTGAAAATTGATATAAGGTAGAGGTGAAGAAATTGGAGTAGTATTTAATTTGATTCTAAAGGTATTTCCTTATAACTTCGCTAACTACTTATATAAATCATTGAAACGACACATCTCAGTGTTAACATTGGCATTCAATGCGGAACGCACTAAGACTTAAAAAACATGAATAAAGTAAGAATTATAGGTTTAATGGCATTAGTAATTGGAATTATTATTCAATTTACATTAGAAAATGATTTTATCTCTGCATTATTAATTGGTCTCGGAATTGGATTACTTGTAGTAGGTAGAATAAAAAAATCAGCTATTTAATCGAATCCTAAACTTTTCAACAAATAATCTGGACAACGAGTGGGTTTCATCGTTTTCATTTTCATAAAAGCCAACACAGAATTTCCTGTGCAAATTAATTCATTTTCTTGATTTTTAATTTCATAATCAAATTCAATCTTAACCATCGGCTTTTTTTTAAGAAAAGTAGTTATGGTTAAAACATCATCATACAACGCCGGTTTTATAAAATTGCATTTTAACGAAATTACAGGTAGCATTATTCCGCTGATTTCCATATCTTTGTAAGTAACCCCTAAAGAACGTAACCATTCTGTTCTACCGAGTTCAAAAAATTGTGCGTAGTTGCCATGATAGACAATGCCCATTTGATCAGTTTCAGAATATCGAATTCTAGTTTTTGTTGATGATTTTTTCAATTTTTGTAGACAGAATTTAGAGAAGCATTTTACGTAAAAAATAATTAATAATCAATAGCAAATTGATTTTTTTATACTGAATTTTATTCACACTTTTGTATAACCTAAGGAAGTGGATAAAAAACGCTGTGATATCCGATTTAATAACTCAAAATAGTACCATAACAATAAATGACTTTAACTGCTGACTCTGTTTGGAATGATTGTTTGTCTTTTATCAAAGACAATATTAAACCACAAGCATATAAAACTTGGTTTGAACCTATCAAACCTGTAAAACTTTCAGGAGAGGCATTAACGATTCAGGTGCCAAGTAAATTTTTCTACGAATGGTTAGAAGAACATTACATTAAATTATTAAGAGTTGCATTGGTAAGACAACTAGGAAATGATGCCAAATTGATTTACGATGTAAAAATGGAAAACAATTACAGCAGCAATAGACCGCAAATTGTTAAAATTCCTAGCTCAAATAGAGATCCCTTAAAACCTCAAAGAGTTACCGTTCCTTTAGAATCAAATAAAAGAGAATTAAGAAATCCGTTTGTAATTCCAGGATTGCAAAAAGTAAAAATTGAATCTCAACTAAACCCGAACTATAATTTTGTAAACTTTATAGAAGGAGATTCTAATAGGTTGGCGCGTTCTGCTGGTATGGCAGTTGCAAACAAACCAGGAGGAACTTCTTTTAATCCGTTATTAATTTATGGTGGAGTAGGTTTAGGAAAAACGCATCTATCACATGCAATTGGGGTAGATATTAAAGACAAATATCCAGATAAAACTGTGTTGTATATTTCTTCGGAAAAATTTACACAACAATTTATAGATTCCGTAAAATCGAACACCAGAAATGATTTTATTCATTTTTATCAAATGATCGATGTGTTAATTATTGATGATGTTCAGTTCTTATCAGGAAAAGCAGGAACACAAGATGTTTTCTTCCATATTTTTAACCATTTACATCAAAATGGAAAGCAAGTAATTTTAACTTCAGACAAAGCACCTGTAGATATGCAAGACATAGAACAGCGTTTGTTATCTCGTTTTAAATGGGGATTGTCTGCAGAATTACAAGCACCAGATTACGAAACTAGAATTTCTATCTTACAAAACAAATTGTTTAGAGACGGTGTTGAAATGCCAGAAGATATTGTAGAATATATTGCTAAAAATATAAAATCTAACGTTAGAGAATTAGAAGGTGTTATTATTTCTATGATTGCACAAGCCTCTTTTAATAGAAGAGAATTCTCTTTAGAATTGGCAAAACAGATTGTAGATAAGTTTGTAAAGAATACAAAGAAAGAAGTCTCAATTGATTATATTCAGAAAGAAGTTTCTAAATATTTTGATATGGATGTTGCTACTTTACAATCTAAAACCAGAAAACGTCATATTGTACAAGCGAGACAATTGGCCATGTTCTTTGCAAAAAGATTAACAAAGACTTCTTTGGCAAGTATAGGGAATCAAATTGGGCAAAGAGATCATGCCACCGTTTTACATGCTTGTAAAACAGTAGACAATCTAACAGAAACCGACAAACAATTTAGAAAATACGTTGACGACTTAACTAAGAAGTTAACATTCTAAACGGACGCTTAAAAAGCTCAAATTTTTTTTTGATGAAAAAAGTATTGATGGTTTGCTTGGGGAATATTTGTCGTTCGCCACTAGCAGAAGGTATTTTGCAATCGAAAGTGAGTACAGATGCAGTTTTTGTAGATTCAGCAGGAACAGCTGCGTATCATGTAGGGAATCTTCCCGATGAACGCTCTGTTGAAGTTGCTAGAAAATACGGCATTGATATTACAACTCAAAAAGCAAGAAAGTTTACGGTAAAAGATTTTGATAATTTTGATGTTATTTATGCAATGGATGATAGCAATTATCAACATATTATTTTGTTAGCTAGAAACACAGAAGAGCATCAAAAGGTAAAAATGGTTCTGAACGAAACACAGCCAGATCAAAATTTTTCAGTTCCAGATCCTTATTATGGCGAAAGTCAAGGTTTCGAAAAAGTTTATAAAATGCTAAACGAAGCTTGTGATATTATTGCAAATAATTTTATCAGAAAATAAATAATGTATGTTTTATCAGTGAAAATTGATAAAGATTCGAGTCTAAAAATAAAAATCATGATTGGCAAACTCTATTTAATTCCCACAACTTTAGGAGATACAGAACCTTTAGAGGTCATGCCTTTGTCAGTAAAAAAGGTAGTTGAAGAAATTGATTATTATATTGTAGAAAGTGAAAAGTCTGCGAGAAAATTTATCAAAAAAATTTCACCCAAAAAATCACAATCCTCTTTACACTTAATGTCTTTAGATAAATATGCTGAAGATATCGAAACCAGTACATATTTAGATATTTGTAAAGAAGGAATACATGTAGGTTTACTTTCAGAAGCTGGCGTACCAGCGGTTGCAGATCCTGGAGCAAGTATTGTAAAGTTGGCGCATGAAAATAACATTCAAGTGGTACCTTTGGTTGGGCCAAGTTCTATTTTAATGGCAATGATGAGTTCTGGTATGAACGGACAAAACTTTGCTTTTAATGGCTATTTACCAATTGATAAATCAGACAGAAAAAAAGCTATTAAAGATTTAGAGAAATTATCTAAGGATAAAAATCAATCTCAAATTTTTATAGAAACGCCTTATAGAAACGAAAAGATGTTTGCAGATTTAAAAGCAACCTTAACACCATCCACCAATTTATGCATTGCTGCAGACATTACGCTGTCTTCAGAATTTATAAAAACATTATCGATGGAAGATTGGAAACATCAAACACCAGATTTACATAAAAAACCTGCAATTTTTATAATTCAGAAGTAAACGGAGGTTTCACTTATTTTAACAATCCTATAGAAATAGAAATTCATAAAAAGCAACTATTCATAAATAAAAGAGTTCTTATTTAAAATCTTCTAAACTCTTGCATTTTTATTTGCTACAATATTAGAAACATCGTAATCACCAAATTTTCTTAAATAAGATTGGATGGTTGCGCCATAAGCATCTGCAAAATGTTGAGAACCATTACTTCGTAAGAATTTCTTTACATTTCCTGCACCACTTAAATGCGCAGCTGCTAGAATACCAGATTCGGTAATTTTAATTCCATTTATATTTTTACCAACAGAACGTTGTATGTCTTTTCTTAAAATCCATTTGTTCACTTTACATAAAGCGACAAAGGCTTTTTCTTGTAATTCAGGATTTTTTAAAAATGCTTGTGTATTGTAAATTCGAAATCTTTGTAAAGTTGTGCGACCAAATTGGTATTTCCCTAAATATCCTAAAGTATTTACAACCGTATATTTTCCTTGCGATTCTTTAAAAGCAACAGCTTCTTTAAAAGCAACAAAATCTCTCTTTAAGTAAAGAAGGTCATTTCCTATAAATTTAGGAAAATTTGTTTTTGTTTTCGAAACCGTTTCTGATTTTGAAATATCTTTTTTATCAATTGAAGTTGCATTGATAAAAAGTAAAACGAGACTTAGTAAAAGTATTTTATTTTTGATAAATTGTATTTTTCTGTTTTGCGGTTGCAAAGTTACAATACATTTTAAAACTTCCTGATTATCAATATGTTAAATTTATCTAAAAATACAAATAATGAAATTTTATTTGTCCTTTGGTGTTAATTTCGAGTGTTGGAGCTGGAATCTTTATGAAATTGACAACAGAAAAGACGGTTTGTAGGAATTTCGAATTTGTACTAATTTTTGTCAAATCTAAATCTAAACTTACATAAAATTGCCGGTAAGGATCTTTCGACACAGGGTTAGCAGCTTTTGTTTCTCCATACAACATTCCCTCAGCGCCATAACCAAAAGCAATATTTAACCATTTAGGGAAACTACTTTCTTTGTTAAAAGCTCAGATGTTTGCAGAAATCCAATAGGTTTGCCCATTATAATCTTTTAAAGTCTGTTGAATAAAATTTTCACCCAATGTATTTGGTCTTTGTTTGGCAAAGTTGGTCTGATGAAAGGAATATTTAAGGGTAATTCTTTGCTCATTCCATAAAATTTCCTGACCAACTAATAAACCAGTTCCTGCAGCATTTGCTAAAATATCTCCAGGTGAAGCGCCCCATTCTTTAGAAAAACCGTCTAAAACTTCAACAGCTGTTAAAAAAGCAAAACCATAGGTTGCGCCATAAATTAATTGATTTTTTTTTGAAATTCCAGCCCAATCCAAAGCTTCCATACCAAGTTTACCTAGATGATACGAAGTCATCAAATGACCAACTTTATCCATTTGTTTCCATTCTGCATTGTCATTCGTAAAATGAAAACTAGAACGTTCATAATCTTTATACCAAAGTTGATCGAGCGCTAATAGTGTTCCAGTTGTTAAAACACTCTTAGTTATAATGATTGCGTTTCTTCTTTTGGTATGTAAAGTATCAGATTTTTTTAAAAATGAAGATGCTTGTGCTTGTAAAATGAGTGTACTAAAAAAAAACACATATAAAAATATGTTTTTTTTACTTTTTATAATGATCATTTGATTGTGTTATTTTAACTTCCAACTTCCAACTTCCAACTTCCAACTTCCAACTTCCAACTTCCAACTTCCAACTTCCAACTTCCAACTTCCAACTTCTATCTTCCAACTTCTACCTATTAACCCCTTGATCATTTAACCAATTATGATATTTAACGGCATTTCTATTGTGTTGTGCTAAGGTTTTAGCAAATGCATGATAACCTAATTTCTCTACATTTACACACATATAATAATAGTCATGGTCTTCTGCATTTAAAACAGCATCTATTGTTATTTGATCTGGCATAGAAATTAGCGTAGGAGGCAACCCTGTATTTTTATAGGTATTATAAGGAGAGTTAATTTCTAAATCTACATTTAATACTCTTTTTACTACATAATCTTGCCCTTTTTGTTCTTTGATTACATATATTACTGTTGGGTCTGCTTGCAGCGGCCAGCCTTTTTTTAACCTATTTAAATACAAACCAGCCACTGTAGGTTTTTCAGATTTTTGTGCAGTTTCTTTTTGAACAATAGAGGCTAAAATAATTACTTCATCTTTTGATAGATTTAATTTTTTTGCTTTTTCTAACCGGCTCTTGTTCCAAAATCTTTTATAGGCAACCAGCATTTTTGTTCTAAAATCTTCTGCTGAAACCGTCCAATAAAACTCATAGGTATTTGGAATGAATATTTGTAAAACAGATTTCTCTGTTAAATCATTCTCTTTTAGAAATTTTTCATTTTTGAAAGCATTCATCAAAGAAATTGAATCTGTTTCTAATTGTTCTGCAATTCTCTCTACAAATTTTTCTAAAGTGTCTTGATTGTTGAAAGAAACTTTTAAAGGGGTTTGCCTTCCAATTCTAAGCATATTTACAATGTCATTATTAGACATGCCTTTTTTTATAAGGTACCTGCCTGCTTCTGTACTCTTAAATTTTTTCTGACTTTTAACCCATGTAAAAGAATTAAAATCTTCTAAAAAAGGAGCTATTTTCGCATCTAATTGCGCCATAGTATCTGACTTTCCGATAAAGATTTCGCCATCTTTAAGAACATTGTCGGAAAAAATTCTTTGGTATAAAGTAAAACCAATCATACAAGCCACTAAAAAAAGAGCAGCTACAATTCTAAATATATTTTTCTTGTTCAATCGTATAAATTTTAAAAGGCTGTAAAGTTACTCTTTTATCAATTGAAATAGTATTTCATCTTTAAATTTTCTATCAGAAAAAATCCAGTCTTTTTTTACACCCACTTTTTTAAAATTTTTTTTGGTGAATACAGCAATACTTTTCTTATTCTCACTAGTGATGTTTGCATACAATTGATGCAAATTTAAATGTCTGAAAGCATACGCTATTAATACAGATAAAGCTTCTAAAGCAACACCTTTTTGCTGAAAATCTGGATGAATTAAAATTCCGATTCCAGCTCTTTTATGTTGCGGATTATAATCGAAAAGATCAATCATACCAATTTGTTTCTCTGTAGATATTTCCTCAATTAGTAGGCGCAATTGTTTGGCTTCGAAAAGATCTAAATGTGCATTTTCTAAATATTGTTTTAAAACGTATTTAGAAAAAGGCGTTTGTGTGTGGCTTACTTCCCAAAAAGACTCATTGTTTTCTATTTCGTATAAAAACTCTAAATCTTCTGGTTCTAGCGCGCGTAGTTTTATGTTTTTACCATCTAAGGTCATATTTTTAATGTTTTATAGAACAAATATATTGAACCATTCAAAATTTAGCGTTTGTCATCCTATGTTTGCAAAAGGATATGGATTAAAGTATTTATATTAGATAGATATTAATAAAAAGGAGAAAGAGCA